>JAGIBN010000002.1 GCA_017744315.1 Porphyrobacter sp. | reverse complement strand
ATGCCGGCATGATCGCGATCGCCGTCGTCGTCTTCCTCGCGGTAGAAGTCGATGCCGCCCTGCAGCGCCCAGCTGTCCATCTTGTAGCTCGGGCCCGAGCCGTAGATGCCAAGATCGGTATGATGCCTCACATCCTTGGCGATGAGGCGCCCCCACACGCCGTTGGGGTTCTCGTCGTCGCGTAGCTCGGGGTCGCCGCGCAATTGCTCCTCGTCCCCGACACGCTCGTGCAGCGTGTCGAGAATGCCGCGACCATAGGACAATGCGGCCGTCGGGATCGCCGTGATCAGCGACACTTCCTCACGATAGTTCGGCAGGGGAAGCGGGCGAGGAGGGGTCGGCGTTGGGGTCGGCGTCGGAGTTGGAGTTGGAGTTGGAGTTGGAGTTGGAGTTGGAGTTGGAGTTGGAGTTGGAGTTGGTGTCGGAGTGGGCGTTGGTGTCGGCGTCGGCGTCGGCGTGGGTGTCGGAGTGGGTGTCGGAGTGGGTGTCGGAGTGGGTGTGGGTGTGGGTGTGGGTGTGGGCGTTGGCGTCGGCGTCGGAGTGGGTGTTGGCGTCGGCGTTGGTGTCGGCGTTGGCGTTGGCGTTGGTGTGGGCGTCGGCGTTGGCGTTGGAGTCGGAGTTGGTGTGGGTGTGGGTGTGGGTGTGGGCGTTGGTGTTGGTGTTGGCGTTGGACACGGGGGTGACGGCGCACCTGAAACAGTGCAATCCAGCGTAGACCGCAAATACCAGCTATCTGGCCCGCTCGAATCGACACTTCCTCGATAGAGCAGGTACTCGTAGGGGCCAGCTATTGCCGGGGCGCCAAGGTGGAATGCGCCGACTGCCGTTGTCCCGCCATCAATCGCGTCCACCACCAGAATGCCGTTGCCGGTTGTGACGGCACCACGACCGGTAGTGTTCATGATGCGAAGATCGGTATTCCCCGTTCCAGTTCCGCCATCAATGATCAACAAATCGGAAGGTGAACCATCGGTGCCGAGATACGTGTTGAGGCCCAGCACACCCCCTTGGCCGATCCAGTTTACCACCGTCAGCGTCTTGTAACTCGCGAGAAGCGTCGGGTCGCCTGCAGGCGCAAGATATATGATGCTGCTCTGGTCGTTCGTCACGCTGGTGAGGTTCGAATTGCCAGTCAGGTCCCACAAGCTGCCTTGGCTCAAAACCAAGTTGGACACGCTTCCGGACGCCGTCAGCGCCGAGCCAGTCGCGTGCGATGCGATCAGGCTGATGTTTGCGAGGCCAGGTGCTGCTGCCGGGACCAAAGCTGCTGGTGAAATTAGGGCGGAGACCGGGACGACCTCGGGATCGTGTTCTTCGTTGAGCGCCGCCCTGCCATCTAGCGGAACAAAGTCGTCCGACGTCGCGACCTGCAACCACTGCTCGTTCCCACCGTCGGCGAGCTGCGTACCCACCGTCGAGCGGAGCAAGACGATGTCGGCGTTTCCAGCTGCAATAACGGTTGCTCCGCCTGCGTTGGTAAGCTCGCTGTCAGTGAAACTCGCTGTAGAGGTCGGCCCGAAATCGCCGAGTACAAATAGGGCTGCAGCGCCAATGCCTGTAGCGTCGATTGAAACATCTGTTCCCGATAAACGAGCCCCGTTCTGGACCACGCCGCCATGCGCCAGGACACCGCTCGTTTCGATCGACAATCCATCCAAAGCGACTGTCGTCGTTTCGCTGCGGCTGTCGGGCACGACCGCATTGACGAAGTACCGCGATTGCACGCCGTATGCTCCCGCACCTGACGTAACGATCTGCCCATCCTGCGCGGTCAACTGAGCGCCCCCAATGGCGCGTAGACCGGCAGCATCGCTGCCCGCCGTGGTGATCGAAATCCCCGTCAGATCCATCGTTGCCGTCGCGATGTGGAAGTCGCGTGAAACGTAGGCCCCATAGGCTCGCTGGCCTTCGGTCGTGACCTCGAGGTCTGTCCCAGTGAGGTCGACCAAGAACTGTGCACCTTCCTGGTCGATGCCCGCATAGAGGCCTATGCCGGCTGCTCCCCGGGTCTCGATCGTATTGCCGCCGAGTGTGATGATCCCGCCATCGTCGGCGACGACCCCGAAGGCTTCCAACCCGGTGACGAGGACTGTCGTGTCAGTGGAATTAAGTAGGCCGCCCGAGTTGTATGCAGTCATGCCGTGCGCCCGTCGGGCGCTCGCTGTTGATGGATTTTCAGCATCCCCGGTCGTGGTGATCGATCCGCCGGTCAGCGTGATCGTGCTGTTGCCCCCGGAGACGGCGCCGTAAGACCGGCCCATGCCGGTCGTCGAGATGGCGACATTGGTTGCGTCGATCGTCGAAGAACCTGCCTCCAGCGCCGCTGAATTGATGCCATTCGTGGTGATCGATCCGCCGCTCAACATACCGGTCGACTGGTTCGACACGCGCACGCCAGGGGCCGTCGGGCCGGTCGCCGTAATGCTGGTATTGGTGGCGGAGAAGCTGGAGCCCGAGGTGCCGAGCACGCTTACCGCGACCGCCGTCACGACCGACGTCAGACTGCTATCAACAACACTGACTACTGCACCGCTCTGAACGTCGATCGCGTTCGCAGCCGCATTTCCCTGGGTCCAGCTCGTGGTGACCGTGATGTTGCTCGCGTCAATTCGCGAGCCGGCACCGTCAGCGTGCAGTCCATCGCCGCGACCACCGGACGTGCTTATGATTATCCCATCAAGCGTCATCGTACCGCCGGTGCGAACATCAGCCGCCGCGGCATTGAGAATCTCCGACCCGCCACTGCCCGTGGTTTGGAGAGTGCCTCCCGTCAGTTGGATGTTCGCACCATCTTCGGCTCTGGCTGCATTGGTCGCGGTACCGCCAGCGCTGGCCGCCACATTCGTTCCGACGATCGAACTGCCCGCGCCGGTAGCGTACAGGGCGTGGCTGGCCCCAGCCGTTGTGGTGTAGGTGCCTCCTGTCAATTCGATCGCGGCGCCCGCTTCACTCTTCGCCGCGCTGGATGTCGCTCCCGTTGTGTTGACCGTCAGCGTCTGACCGACAATTCGAGTGGTCGCACCTGTCGCAAACAAGGCATGTGCGTTGGCCGCGCTGGTGGACAGGCTGCTGGTCCCCAGATCGATAGCGGCACCATTCTCTGCGCGTGCGGCATTGGCAAAGGCCCCGGCCGTTGTGACGGTGATGTCCCGGCCAACGATTGAACTACCGGCTCCCGTAGCGGTCAGGGCGTAGCTGCTGGTGTTGGCAGGTACAGCGGCGGCAGCACTGGTCGTGTTGGTGGTGGCAATCGTTGCACCTTGTGACAGGGTGATCGTGCCGCCGTTCTCCGCCCGGACCGCGAACGATGCGCGGGAGGTTGTGGCGACGGAGCCACCTGCCATTTCGATCCGGCTGTTTCCCCCAGAGGCGACCAGGCCGTGATTGTAGTAGCTGACGGTCCCGCTATTTCCGCCCAGCATCTGAACGGTCGACGCCGTCAGGGTGACGAAACCACCGTCGGCAACACGGATCGCGGTGAGGTTGTTAGCCGCTGTCGTGCCGTTTCCCAAGGTCAGGCTGCCACCGGTGATCCTGGCGAGACTTCCAACGCCTGTGACAAGGGCGCCGGTCTGACCGCTTATCGTCGCAGTCGCGGTTGAAGTGGTTTTGATCGTGCTGTTGGTGACTGTGATGTCCGCGCCAGTTTGCAGGATAGTCCCTGTCGAGTTTCCTGCCTGAAGGTTGATCGTAATGCCGTCTGCCGTAACATCTCCACTGGCGCCGCTGTTGGAGATGCCTGTCCCGCCTGCAGTGGTCACCGTGACGACGGTACCGGCGGGAATTGTGCACTCGAGATTGTTTGGACTAAGCGTGGGGCAGGTTTGTGCCTGTACCGGCCGAATGAAGAAGGCACTGGTCAGGCACCCCACTGCTAGGGCGAGGGCAGAGGTTCCTGAAAGCAAGGTAAGGCGGGTTTCGCCGATCGGTTGGGGCCGCACTTGACCTGACGAATTCACTGACATGTCAGTGAACTCCTCTCAAATTTTAGCTATTCTTGCGATTACGCGGCAGTTTCTATGTCATGCCATCAGGTAATCACCCCATCGTACACGCTAATTGTACGGATTAGGGTCTAAGTTCAGTGACGGCCTAACGAGTTGGCAAGAGCTGGAAAAGCCCCGGCGTTCAGGAACTCCTGAGGTCCATTTGGTCTGACGCTACCCCTATGACCATCGACGGCGGCCGATGGGCGATTTGAGGATGGCCTAATGCTCAATTGAGGATGAGGGCTATTCTGACCGGGCCAGCGCGATGGCGCGCATGGCGAGCGCCTTGAAGACCTCGCGGTTGACCTCCGCAGCGGAGTTATTCCAGCTTAGCGTCACCGCATGCCATTCGCCGCCTTTGTCCTGCAGCAGCCAGCTCAAGTTGAGCACGCCGGGCTCCGATCCACCCTTGAAGCCGATATACCGCCAGTCCCCGCGCAGATTGTCGGGAACGGAGGTACTGACCGCCATGATCTCGCGCGCCGTGGGATCGTCGAGTTCACGGACGCGGCGCATGAGTTTGGCCATGTCCTCTCCCGACGCCAGCCACTCGATATCTAGCGCGATGGGCGGGCCGGTGAACACTGTCATGAATTCGAACATGTCCATTTCGCTGTCGGCGGTGGCCTCCAACAAGGCCAGGCGTCCGGCGGCGTCGGCAGTCCGATAGGCTTCGATATCGCCGCCGGTCTTCAGAACACCCATTTCGCGCGCCGACATGAAGGGAACCAATAGGGCGGGATCGGAATGCCCCGAAGCGGCGACCTCTGCCTCCACGGAGTGGCGCCCCACTACCGAGAGCAAATTGTCGGTGGCGGTATTGTCACTGACCGAGATCATTAGCGTGGCGAGGGTGTGCAGAGTGACTGGCGCACCTTCTGGCCAGTCCCTCGATGCGCCGGATGGATGGCCCCTGGTGGTGATGGGGACCACATCGCTCCAGCTTCGCTTTCCTGCAGCAACCTGGCGGGCGAGGGTGGAGAGAATATAGAGTTTGAAGGCCGATCCGATGCCGAGATGCCGGTCGGCATTGTATGACAGCAAAGGCTTGCCACCGTCGAGCGGGGTGATGAGTATCGATGTTTCGCCCGGCAATGCCCGGATATCGGCCAAGAGCTTTTCGGTGCTGTCATCGGCCGGTGCGACATTGGTCACCAGGATGCCGGCGACGCGATAGGGGGGCTTGCCAGCAAGGTTGAACACGCCCGACGCGATCCCACGCTCGAACCGGATGGCGATGTTCGCGGCGGTTGGTGACGTCGGTTCAACCGAATCCAGACCGACCAGCGGACCATATTGGCCTTTGGCCGGATCGAAGATCGCGGAAAACTGCTCCTGCGAAACCCGCGAGGTGAAGGTTTCATCAAACACCTCGGTATAGATCGCCTTTCCCTGCAGCACCTCGACGATTTCCCTGGCGCGCTGCTCAACATCCTGAGCGGCGGCGGCAAGGGGCGTGGCGAAAAGAACGAGTGCGGCAATGACGCGATGAACCACCCCAATCGCGCGTGAGATTCTGACGTCGGTCATCTGGCGATCACCCCTCAGCAGGATCCGGTTCAAAGAGCTTTCTTGCTATCTGTGGGCACGGCTTCGGCCAGACTTTCACCGTCGACCGCGGGCTGTCCGCTCGCCTCCTGCGTCAATCTCGCCATGGGCACGGGCTCGCGAGGTGGGATTCGAAGATCAAACACGATCGCATTGGCATCGTCGTTTGACGCGAATGGCGCAGAGATCGAGGAAGCGAGCGAGGCATCGGTGAACTGTAAGGTCATCACCGGCACGGTCAGGGCGGCCGCACCGACCGCCATGGCCACAGCCCAACGGGCGCCGCCTGCCGCGCGGTTCAAGCCACGGTCGAGCACCCGCCGGACACGTTGGGCGAGCGAGCTTCGCACAGGCGCGACGCCATGGGCTCCGAGCAGCAGGCTTTTGCTTTGCAGGCGGGCGGCGCTGACCAGCAAGCTAGCATAAGCCGTGTCCTCGACGTCCGCGGCCAGCACTGCGTCGTCGGCGGCTTCCTCGCGTAGTTGGTGGGCCTCTCGCGCCAACAGCCAGGCAAAAGGATTGAACCAGAATAACGCCACGCTCACGCGGGCCAGCACCAGCTTGGCCCAGTCCGCCCGCGCTACGTGCGCCAGCTCGTGCGCCACGATGGCGTCCGCGTCCTCGTGCGCCGCGACGGCATCGGCGTTGAGCAGGATCTTGGGCCGCTGCATGCCCCAGCTTACCGGAGAGGGGATTTCGCTGCTGGTGAGCAACGCGGTGCTCTTCATGAATCCGGTCCGACGCCGGGCCCGGGCCAGCGCCTCGAGCCAGTGCTCGTCAGTCACGGGGCGAGCCTGCGCGGTCAGCAGCACAAGCCGCAGCAACGCCAACAGCGTGCGGGCGATGAGAAACAGTGCGATCACGGCGTAGGCCAGCAGCAGCCAGCCCGTCGTCTGTGCCTCGTACAACTCCGAAACAGGCGGAAGTGGCGAAGGCGCGATAGGCGCGATCAGGGCGGCACCAGAGTTTGCCGTCGCGGCCTCGGCCAGCACAGAGGTGTAGGAGGTCGCCACCTCGAGCGGCGGAAACAGCACCGATCCGAGTGGCAGCGTGGCAAGCGCCGCCAGGCCGAGATGCGCGATCCAGCTCCGATCCGCGGCCGAGCGGCCGCGCGACAGCCGCAGTACCAGCAGGGTTCCTCCGGCGATCACGACCGACTTCGCGGCTAAGAGGACGATCATCACTTGCCGCTCTTGCGCCTGGCGTCGCGGGCCTGGGCGATCAGGGCCTCAAGCTCGTCGAGTTCGGCCTCGTCAAGCCGTTCGGACATGCCGAGCAGTGCTGTCGCGGCGCCCGCGGGGGAGCCGTGGAAGAATACTCGCACCAGTTCCTTGAGTGCGGACTTGCGCGCTTGACTGTCGGGCACGGCAGGTCGGTAGAGATGGCCTTTCGAACCGTCTGTGCGGCGCACGAATCCCTTTTGCTCGAGCCGGCTGAGCATCGTTCGCACTGCCGAGCCACTGAGTTGCCCAGGCAGGGCTTCTGAGATCTCTGCTACGGTCAGATCGCCCCGCTCGTAAAGCAGGTCGACAATCTCGCGTTCGCGCGGCGGCAACTTCTTCAACATCGGCCCCTCTGCCTCGCTGCTACATTTGTAGCGTGTCACAAATGTAGCGCGTCTGCAAAGGGGATTTTTGGCATACGTCCTGGTCTGCCCAAATGACTGCTTCGGACAGGCGGTGCTGCAAGTCATCACGCCGGGAAACTTGGCCGATGCCGGCCGCATGCCAGTTCTGCGGGACTTCACCGCTGCCCTTCCGGGTTAACCCCAATCCTTCGCCACTGGAGGCTCGGATACTTTCCAAAGGCTACGAGGGTGGGATGGCAAGACAGTGATCAGGGCCGCATCCGCATTTTTGGGACGCTGGATGGCAATGTCCCTGTTGCCGTTGCTCTGCTTCACAGCGCCCGCTGCGGCGCAAGACGATGGCGCGCGGCTCTACATGATGGCCCCGGCAGATACGACGGTCGCCTCGCTGAGGCTCCATTCGCTCAACAGCAATCTTGGCACCGATACCGGCACGGTCTCCGATGATCCGGATCTCGAGACAGCCCTGGCGGTGTTGCAGTTCGTCCAGGAGTTCAACGTCCGGTCACAGCAGCACTTTGTCTTCGCGGTGATCCCGGGCAGCAGGATCCACTCCGACCTCGGTCTCGCGCCGGGCGACCCGCCGGGTTCGATCAGTGGTCTGGGCGACATCCAGCTCGGTTATGTGGCGGGTATCTACGGAACGCCTTCGCTTCAGGCGGCGGACTTTGCTGCGCACAAGCCGGGTCTTGCGGTGAACTTGCTCGGCAAGCTGTTTCTGCCGACGGGCAAGTATAGCGACACACGCACCACCAACATTGGCGCCAATCGTTTCGCGGTGCGGCTCGGCGTGCCGGTGGTCTACGCAATCGGCGAGCGCATGGCCGATCCGCACCTGACCACGCTCGAGATCATGCCAACAGTCACGTTCTACGGCGCGAACGACGATCCTTACGGCGCCGACCGCATGACTCAGAATCCGCTGTTCATCGTCGAGGGCCATATAACACGGGGCTTCGTGCCCGGCCTGTGGGGATCGCTCGACTTGTTGTGGCGTAAGGGTGGCGAGACCGCGCTCGACGGAATCGACGCCAACAATGCGCAGCGTGCGCTGGCGCTTGGCGCGACCGCCACGGTTTCGCTCTCGCACACGGTATCTCTCCGCCTCTCCGGCGGTGGCATCGTCGACCGCAACGAACACGGGCCCAACGGCTGGCTGGCTCGGGCGATCATTGGCACGGTTTTTTGAAAAAGGAGTACGACCATGGCGACAGTTGCTGACAAGCCGCACGAATCCAAGGCGCTCCCGATGGAGCAGGTGAAAGGCCGGCAATCGGCGATGTTGATCCCGCCTGGGGGAGTCTTTCCCGACCGGGTCGAGCAGGGACGTTACGGCCCGATTTTCCCGCGCAGCCCGCTCAATTACGGCTTCACGATCATCGCTCCGATCAAGCCGGGCACTGAGGAAAACTTCTACGCTTATGCCCGCAACATCGAGGCAGCGGTGGCCGAGAATCCCCACGTGCTCGACGTGCTCAAGCTGAACACGCTCAAGTGGGCGTTGTTCGACATCGAGGGCAAGACCTACTTCATGTACCAGGGCGTCTTCGACACCGATTTCGACAAGTACACGGAGGACGCCGTTGCGATCTTCTCGTCGACAGGTCTCAACACGGTGTTCGAAAACCTCGAGGGTTTCCCAGAGGATTGGCGGACCAACCCCGCGGCGTTCGTTGCCTATGCGCGTAAGTACCACCGGCCGAGTTTCATGGAGTATGCGGAGCATGCCTACGTGACCTCGCGGGAAATAACCAGTGCGCTGGCGGTCAAGGACGGGCTCGCCAAAGTCCTCGACAATATGCAGTGAGTAGGCGGTCGATGACGCCCTCTCGCGATCCGCTGGCGACCGTGCAGCGGTATGTCGACGCGTTCAATGTCGGTGACCTAGCGGGCATGGTCGCATGCTTCGCTATCGAGGGCTCGATCCTCGACGGCATGGCGCCCCATCTGTGGCTCGGCGGCTCGGCGCCTTCCGACTGGTACCGTGACGTGCTGGAAGAGGGGGAGCACCTGGGGGCGGGCGGCTATTTCGCCACGCTAGGCGAGCCCGCGCACAACGTGGTGACCGGAGATGCGGCCTATCTCGTGGTCCCGGCCGCAATGACCTTCGACCTGCGTGGGCAGCGGATCACACAGACCGGAGCGACCTTCACATTCGCGCTCAAGCAGGAAGGCGGCGAATGGCGCATCGCCGCCTGGGCCTGGGCCAAGGGAAAGGCGGGCTGACTGCATGCTAGAACTCGACGACATCCAGCATATCCTGCTGACCCGCACGCCCGCGCTGACGGGGCGGTATGTGTTCCTGAGCTTCGCCGACGCGGAGTCGGGACGGGCGTGGCTCAGGGAGATCCTCAGAACGGTCCGCTCTGCTGCCGATGTCGGGGTGACCGAGGATGATCGCAGCTGGGTCACGGTGGCGCTGACCTGGAACGGCATGCGCGCGCTTGGCCTCGACGAGGAGACGCTGGCGACGTTTCCGGCCGAGTTCCAGCAAGGCATGGCAGCGCGTGCCGCCATGCTCGGCGATACCGGCGAGAACGCGCCGGAAAACTGGGTGGACGGCACTGCCGGGCCCGACCTTCACGCGATCGCCATCCTGTTCGCGCGCGACGCCGCCGAGCGCGGCCGGTGTGAGATGGAGCACGAGGGTCTGCTCACCCGTTGCCCCGGCGTCAGGGTGATATCGAGCCTCGAGCTCGAGGCGATCCCGCCGTTCGATCACGCGCACGATCACTTCGGCTACCGCGACCGGTTGTCGCAGCCGGTGATCGAGGGCACCGAGGACATTCCCTACAAGGGCAGTGGTGGACCGCTAAAGCCGGGCGAGTTTATCCTCGGCTACCCCGACGAGAGCGGACTGCCTTACCCGATGCCGGACGAGCGGATCGCACGCAACGGCAGCTATTTCGCCTATCGCAGGCTGGAGGAGCACGTCGGCAAGTTCCGCGACTTCCTGGCCGAGCACGGCGAGACTCCTGCAGAGCAGGAACTGGTCGCCGCCAAGCTCATGGGGCGCTGGCGCAGCGGCGCCCCGCTGACGCTGTGTCCCGAAGTGGACGATCCCGAACTCGGCAAGGACCTGCACCGCAACAACGACTTCGACTACAAGGAGAAGGACCCCCACGGCTACGCGGTGCCGCTCGGTTCGCACATCCGCCGGATGAACCCGCGCGACACGGCGCATAACATGAACCGACGCCGGATGATCCGTCGTGGTGCAACCTACGGTCCTCACTTACCCGAAGGTCAGCCCGACGATGGCAAGGAGCGGGGGATCGCCGCGTTCATCGTCTGCGCCAACCTGATCCGCCAATTCGAGTTCGCCCAGAACGTGTGGATCAACGACAAGAACTTCCACGACCTCGGCAACGAGCGCGACCCGTTCTGCGGCACGCAAGACGGCACGCTCGAGTTCAAGATCCCGAAGCGGCCGATCCGCAAGAAGATCACCGGTCTGCCCGCGTTCACCACTTTGCGCGGCGGGGCTTACTTCTTCCTGCCCGGCATCAAGGCGCTGCACTACCTCGCCGGTCTCGGCGGCAACGCGCAGGCAGACGCGCACCTCGAAGGAGCGAAGTGATGACGACCGCGAGGACCTACAACCAGACACACGTGGCCCGGCCGTTCACGCCCGGAAAGCGGCGGATCAGCATCTATTGGACCTGGAGCTATCCGTGGGAAGCCCAGCGCGACCCGGCGTTGATGGAGAACCGCTTCTCCACGATGACCGAGGTCCGCAACGTGGTCTGGCCGGCTTACGAGAAACCCGAATACCAGGCCGACCGCTTCCTGCAGGGCATCGACGGTACACTCGAGCTGTTTCACATCTCGACACTTGGCTTTCAGCGCTTGGCCGAAGAGGAGACGGACTTTCCCGTGGCGGTGTTTCAGCGCGTCGACCAGGCCGGCTTCCGCCTTCCGATCGACGAGCGCGTGCTATCCGACTGCGATACGCTGATGGTCTTCGGCCTCGATCACCTGGCCTCCGGCCTGACGCTCGATCCAGGCGAGGCCGAGGCGATCCGGGAGTGGCTCAAGCGGCCCGGAACATGCCTTCTGCTCGCCCCTCATCACGATGTCGGTTTCACCGACAACCTGGAGCAGCGGCAGCAGGAGTACCTGCACCACGGCGACGCCTTGGTCCCCCGACAGCAGCGCTTCACCAGCTACACGCGCGACCTGATGGCGGCTCTCGACGTGCCCGTGAGGAACATCTGGGGACTATGCCCCGCGCGTGTGGACGGAAAGATCGCCCCCCTGACGAAGCTTGCTGAAGCCGACGCGATCGGTCTGCTCGAAGGCGTCAGCACACTCAGCTTCCACCGGCACCTGCCGCATTACGAGCCGACAGAAAGTGCTGGGGACAGGGTGCGAGTGCTTGGCCGCCAGCCGATTGAACTGGGCCGGCCGCACCCTTTCACTGCAGCGGGCGCAACCGAGTTCAACGCTGTGCTGTGGATGCCACCCGACGGCGGGCGTGCCGGTGATATCATCCTCGTAGACCTGACGCACTTCACCACCTTGTTCGGCGCCAATCAGAGCATTGAGACCTTCTGGAGAAACTTCGTCCGCCTGCCGCTGCCTTGATCGGGCGCAGCAATCTCAGCGTCCGGCGGTATCAGACCTTTGTGGGTGACCCAGGAGGGTGAGTTCGATGCGTGTTGGCTCCGTCGCGGACGCGCCCTCATCCATAGGCCTACCAATGGACAACATCTTGGCGGACAGGGTGGGATTCGAACCCACGGTGGGCTTGCACCCACGGCGGTTTTCAAGACCGCTGCCTTAAACCACTCGGCCACCTGTCCGGCTGCGCCCGGCTAGCGTCGATTGTTGCTCCTGTCACCCCGTGACTCCACTGCAACCATACGATAGTCAGACAAAAAGAGAGAAGTAGCCGGGCCTTGGGCACTGGCAGGGATTGAGGGGAGCCAGATCATCATGAAGCGTTTGGTCTTTGGTGCGCTCGGCGCGCTTGTTGCTGTATCGGCCGCCAGCCCGGCGTTTGCCCAGGCCGGCTGCACCCGTGAACGCCTGGTCGAAGTGGCCGAACAGTACCGCGCGGCGCAAGCTAGCGGGCAGGCGATCATGCACATGCGGCCCATGGGCGAGTGGGTGAACTACAACGAGAACTTCGAACTCTCGTCGATGACCTATGGCGGCGTGATTGCCACGCCGCAGAAGGTCGACTGGGACCGTGCGTTCTATGACACGGCGAGTTGCTCGGTCTATGTCGAGAGCATCATCACCAATCCCGAGCATCCTTATGTGCTGGCGACGATCGTCAATTCCCGCGGAGGAACGATCAACGGCTTCGACGTGATCGTGGCCGACCAAGACGACTGGCTCTTCAACGCCGAGAAGACGCTCTACTACGCGCAGCGCGAGGACTGGAGCGAGATCCCAGAAGCACGGCGCAATACCCGCGAGGAGATCAAGGCGGCGGCCGACGCCTACCTGGATTTGTTCAAGGACAAGAGCGTGCAGGTCCCATGGGGTACGCCCTGCGCTCGACTGGAAGGCAGCGTCTACACCGGTAAGGGCACGGCCGAAGATACCTGCAACGTGGGCGTCCCCGAGAACATCGATATGGTCGAGCGCCGCTATGTGATCGACCCGGTCTACGGCTCGGTGGCGGTGTTTCTCAAGATGGGGCCGAACCAGCGCCCCGATGCGCACGTTTTCCGCATCGAGGACGGAAAGATCCGCTTCATTCACACCGTCACCAACTGCAAGGGTGACAACAACTGCGGGTTCACGCCCTTTGCCGAAATGGTGAAGCGCAATCCCAACATGTGGCCGAATCTCGACCACTTGCCGGTCGTGAAATCGAAATAAGCCAAAGAGGTAAACGGCGCCGCGGCGGAACATTCCGTCGTGGCGCCGGCCTTTGGGGATTCCCTTACGCGCCTACCCATGCAAAGATGGGTCCATGGTGATGCGTCGTTTTTTCCCCGCTCTCTCCGCCTCATTGGCATTCCTGATTGCCGCCTTGCCGGCCTGTGCTCAGGACAGCTCCTTCGAAAGCTACATGCAGCAGGTGGCCGCCAGGGCGCGGGCCGAAGGGGTCAGCGAGCGCTCGATCGGCATGCTCTCCGGCCTGACGCCGAACGAGCGGGTCATCGCCCTCGATCGCGACAACGTTTCGGGTGGGGCGACGAGCAACACCTTTCCGCCGCTCGCTCCCTATCTTCGCGACCATAACACGACGGCGCGAATTGAGGGTGGGCGCCGAGCCTACGCGCGGCTCTATCCCTACGCTGCTGACGTAACGGCCCGCTATGGCGTTCCCGAGCCGATCGTGATCGCCATCTGGGGGCACGAGACCAGCTACGGCGCGGTGCGTGGCAGCTTCGATCTGGTGCGCTCGCTGGCAACGCTGGCCTGGGAAGGGCGGAGACGCGAGTTGTTCGAGCGCGAGCTGATCGATGTTCTCAAGATCGCCGATACCGGTGTTCCCAGGTCCACTCTCGTCGGCAGTTGGGCCGGCGCGTTCGGCAATCCGCAGTTCCTGCCGAGCGTATACTTGCGCCTTGCGGTTGACGGCGACGGTGACGGCGATCGCGACATCTGGACCAGTGAAGTCGACACGCTTCATTCCATCGCAAACTATTTCCGCGATGCCGGTTGGCGTCCAGGTGAGCCTTGGGCCGTCCGTGCCTACGCTCCCAACAGCGTTGACCGGTCCTCGCTGCAGACCCGAATGGTTTCGCCGATCTGCCCGCGCGTCCATGTTCGTCACAGTCAATGGAAGACGGTGCGAGAGTGGCGCGAACTGGGCGTCATCCCGCAGGCACCCATCGGCGATGACGTCATGGCGTCTCTGTTCGAGCCTGACGGACCCGCCGCGCCGAGTTACCTCATTACGCAGAACTATCGCGTGATCCTCGAGTACAATTGCTCGAACTACTACGCGATGAGCGTGGGGCTGCTTGCGGACGAAATCGCTCGATAGGAGCACCTTTGGTAAGTTCCTCGTTCTCCTGCCGTGGAGAAGCCGAAGCCTCGCTCGTAAAGGTTCGGGCCACAGGTTATAGGAACGCCCGAATCTGGACGAGCGGCTGAATGCGCATGGCGCCTCCCGCTCCGGCGGTTGGAGCGCATTTGAAACTCTCGACTCTAAGACTGATTGCAAGTGCAGCGCTTGTCTGCACCGCTTTCCCCGCGGCCTCGCTCGACGAGCCTGCTTCGCCTTTGGTTCTCACTTCATCGGTGGTCGCACCGGTTCATGAAGAGATACCGGTCGTCCTGCTGATCGACATGTCGAGCGGGCAAACGCTTTACTCCCGGGAACCCAACCGGCGTTTCGTCCCCGCTTCGGTCACCAAGGTTATGACGGCCTATACGGCCTTCGGTCTTCTCGCCCAGGGCAAGCTCAAGTCGGACACGCCTGTCACGATCAGCAAGGAATTGGCCGAGCTATGGTCCGGCGAGGGCTCGTCGATGTTCCTCCAGGCCGGGGACGTGGTGACCATCGGTCAGCTCTTGCTAGGCGTCACGACGGTCTCGGCCAACGATGGGGCCGTGGCCCTCTCGATGGCTGCGGCCGGCACGGAAGATGCGTGGCTCAAAAAGATGAATGAGAACGCCGCCGAACTGGGGATGCGTGACACGCACTTCGGCACCCCGAACGGGTGGCCGGATGAAGGGCGCACTTACACCAGCGCGCATGACCTCGCGTTATTGGCGGAGGCCATGATCACGCGATATCCGGGCCTATATCATCAATATATCGGCCATCACGGCATGAGCTATCGCGAGATCACGCAGTCCAATCATGATCCGATAACCGGAGTGGTCAAGGGCGCGGATGGGATCAAAACCGGGTTCACTCGCCAGGCCGGCTACAACTTCCTCGGCTCGGCTGAGCGCGATGGGCGAAGGCTGGTCATGGTGATCGCGGGGGCGCCCACGCCCAACATTCGCAATACCACCGCGAGAAGCCTCATGAATTGGGGCTTCGACGCTTTCGAGAGCCGCGAGATTCTGCCCGGCAGCACGGTTGTGGGGAAAGCGCGAGTCCAGAACGGGTCGAGCGACGCCGTCGAGCTGAAAACGCAAGGACCGGTCCTCGCCAGTGTTCCCAACGGCAGTCAGGCCAACGCTTCGCTGGCAGTCCGTTACCGCGGTCCGATCGAAGCGCCGATCAAGGCCGGGCAGCAGGTGGCTTGGCTTCGCGTCACGCTTCCTGGCCAGCAGCCGCACGATGTGCCGCTGGTTGCCGCCGAGGATGTAGAGCAGGCCGGCGTGTTTCGCCGTCTGGTCAATGGCATCGCCGGACTCGCGACGTGAAGCGCGGCCGCTTCATTGCGTTCGAGGGCGGTGAAGGGGCCGGCAAATCGACCCAGGCAAAGCTCGTGGCAAATGCCCTGCGCGAACAGGGCCTGGAGGTAATCCAGACGCGCGAGCCAGGTGGTACCGCAGGGGCGGAGGCCATTCGCGAGATGTTGCTGCATCCCCCCGGCGAAGGATGGCAGGCGAGGGCCGAGGCGTTGTTGTTCGCAGCGGCACGGGCCGATCACGTTGAGCAGGTGATAAGGCCAGCGCTTGAGGCCGGCACATGGGTCGTGTGCGACCGGTTTCTCGATTCCTCGCGTGCCTACCAGGGCGGGGGAGGGGGCCTGCCCGACGAGGACATCCTCGCGTTGCATCGGATCGGCTCCGCCGGTCTTCTGCCTGATCTGACCCTGCTGATCGAAGTCCTGCCCGATGAGGTCGCTGCACGCCTGGACAGGCGCGACCGTGGTCAGGCAGACGCGATCGGCGGACGGGACGCGAGCTTCCACGCCGAAGTAGGCGCCGCCTTTGCCCGGATAGCCGATGCTGAGGCCGAGCGCTTCGCGCGGATCGACGGAAACGGCACTCTCGAAGAGACGCACCTGCAGGTCATGCAGGCTCTTTCATCGTTGCTGGACGACGATCGATGAGCCTGGCGGGACACGAGGAGCCTTGGCGCGAGTGGCGCTCGGCGATTGCCGGCCCGCGCCTTCACCACGGATGGATCCTGGCGGGTCCCCGGGGGCTCGGGAAGGCTCGATTTGCTCTTCAAGCTGCCCGCGAACTGGTGGCAGAGCCGGGAAGCCCGCAGCCTGCGGACAATCATCCCGATATCATCCTGCTCGAACCGCTGCCGGCTACCGCCGACGACGAGAAGAAGCGGGACGAAGGGAAGCCTTACCAGACCAAGCGCAATATCTCCGTCGAGCAGGTTCGCGGGATGCAGCAGCGGCTGACCACGCGGCCCACGCTCGGCGACCGACGGGTGATAATCATCGACCCTGCCGACGAGTTGGAGAAGGGGGCGGCAAACGCGTTGCTCAAGAGCCTAGAGGAGCCGCCTGCGGGAAGCTTCTTCATGCTCATCGCTCATCGACCCGGGCGCCTCCTGCCCACGATACGCTCGCGATGCAGGACTTTGCTCTTTCCGAGACTAGCGAACGAACAGGTGTCTTCGATCGTCGCCCGCGAAGCTCCCGAAGCCGATCCGGCGACACGAGAGGCCGCGGTTGCAGCTTCTGGCGGATCGCCCGGTGCTGCACTGGAGTTCGTCCAGTTGGACCTCGGCGCGATGTATCGCCTCATGCGGGAAATCGCCGGGAGGGGGGACGCGAGTTTTGAACGCCGAGGCAGGTTGGCCGAGGCCCTGGGCTCACGCCCTGACCGCAGGCGGCAACTCGCGGCGGTCGATCTCGCGCGCGCAGTGGCCGCCGAGAGGCTGGCCAGGGCCAGCCATGGCTCGATCCCTGTCTTGACTGAAGTCCATGCGGAGTTGGTGCGCCTGGGAGCGCAGGCGCCGACTTACAATTTCGATCCGGGACTTCTGGTGATGGAAATCGGCACCTTGCTCGCCTCCCTCGCCGTCCCTAGTGAGCCAACTTATGGTTGAGCCCTACTATCTTACTACCGCAATCCACTATCCCAACGGGCGCCCGCACATCGGGCACGCCTATGAAACAATCGCGGCCGACGTCATGGCCCGCTTTCAGCGGCTGCGCGGCCGGGACGTTCGTTTCCAGACCGGCACCGACGAACACGGCCTCAAGATGGCGCAGAAAGCCCGGGACCTGGGTATAACGCCGCGCGAGCTCGCGGACGAAATGTCCGGTTATTTCCGTGATTTGTTCGATAAACTTGACATAACCTATGATCGCTTCTTCCGCACGAGCCAGGACGATCACCACCGCGCGAGCCAGGCCCTGTGGAAGGCGATGGAGGCCAACGGTGATCTCTACCTCGACCGCTACGAAGGCTGGTATTCGATCCGCGACGAAGCCTATTACGACGAAAGCGAACTGATCGCAGGGGAGGAGGGCGAAAAGCTCTCGCCCCAGGGTACGCCCGTCGAGTGGACCGTGGAAGAGAGCTGGTTCTTCCGGCTTTCGCGTTACCAGGAGCCACTGCTCGAGCTTTTCCGTACCAATCCCGACTTCATCCGCCCGGACACCCGTCGCAACGAAGTGCTGCGCTTTGTTGAAGGCGGTCTGCGCGATCTCTCAGTCAGTCGGAGCAGCTTCGATTGGGGCGTGAAGGTTCCAGGGCACGAGAACCACGTGATGTACGTCTGGGTGGACGCCTTGACCAACTACCTCACGGGTATCGGCTATCCCGACAACACCGAGGAATTCCGCAAGTACTGGCCGGCCGACCTGCACCTGATCGGCAAGGACATCGTGCGCTTTCACGCGGTTTACTGGCCCGCGTTCCTCATGAGCGCTGGTCTGCCGCTGCCCAAGGGTGTGTTCGGCCATGGCTTCCTGCTCAACCGGGGCGTGAAAGAGTCCAAGACGCTCGGCAACGTCACCGATCCCGGCGAGCTGGCGGACCGCTACGGCGTAGACACCTTGCGCTACTTCCTGCTGCGCGAGTTCAGCTTCGGGCAGGACGGGTCGTGGTCGCACGAAGCGATCGTGAACCGCAACAACGCCGAACTTGCCAATAGCTTCGGTAACCTGGCGCAGCGTGTGATGAGTTTCATCGCCAAGAATTGCGACGGCGGTTTCACCGCACAGGCTCCGGTAACTGAGCCCGATCAGGTCTTGCGCGACAAGGTGGCGCGGGCCTGTTCGGTGGAATTGCCCGAGGCGTTCGAGTCCTTGGCATTTGCGGCGGGCTTGGAAGCGTGGATGCAAGCTGTGTTCGCCTGCAACGCCTACATCGACGAGCAGGCTCCGTGGGCGCTTCGCAAGACCGATCCGGCGCGGATGGAGCGAGTGCTGGCCACGCTGTGCGGTTGCATTCGGGATCTGGCGGTCGCCATTTCGCCAGTAACTCCCCGGGCCTCGGCCAAGATGCTGGATGCCTTGTCGATCCCGGCGGACGCTCGCGACTTCGCTGCTCTAGCTCGAGATCCGGCGCTCGAAGCGATCCGCGTGGACAACCCGACGCCGGTGTTCCCGCGGCTCGAGCTGCCTCAAGAGGCGGAGGCCTGATGCTGATCGATAGCCACTGCCACCTCAATTACGAGGGCTTGGTGGAAGATCAGCCAGCGGTTCTCGCGCGTGCGCGCGAGGCCGGTGTGAAGGCGTTCCTCAACATCTCCACTCGGCAGCGGGAATGGGAAGCCATTGTCGCCACGGCGGAGCGCGAGCCCGACGTTTGGGCCAGCATTGGCATTCACCCGCACGAGGCCGATCAGCACGCCGACCTGGGCGAGGCTGCCTTGCTGGAGGCCGCTAACCACCCGCGGGTCATAGGCATCGGGGAAACCGGGCTCGACTACTACTACGACAAGTCGGATCGGGCGGTGCAGCAAGCGCTGTTCCGGACCCACATTGCCGTCGCGCGGAAGACCGGTCTTCCGATCATCATTCACACCCGCGATGCCGACACCGACACGAGCGACATTCTGGCAGACGAAATGGAGAAGGGCGCCTTCCCGGCGCTGATCCATTGCTTCACGGCCTCGGCGGACTTCGGTCGCAAGGTGCTGGAGCTGGGCCTGACGATCTCAATTTCGGGTATAGTCACATTCAAGAATGCTCGCGATCTGCAGGAATTCGCTAAGGAAATTCCAGCGGATCGACTTTTGGTCGAAACCGACAGCCCGTTCCTCGCGCCGGTTCCGCATCGCGGCAAGGCGTGTGAGCCTGCCTACGTTCGCGACACGGCGAAGTTCGTGGCCCAGCTTCGGGGCGAGAGCTTCGAAACGCTCGCGGCCAATACCACGCGCAATTTCTATTCGCTGTTCAGCAAGGCCGCGCCGTGAAGTTGCTGGTGCTCGGATCCGGGACCTCGACCGGTGTTCCGCGCATCGGGAATGATTGGGGTGAATGCGATCCCAACGAGCCGAGAAACCGGCGGACGCGCGTTTCGATCATCGTTGAGAGTAACGCCGGGGCCCGACTGCTTGTCGATACCTCGCCGGACTTGCGCCATCAGTTGCTAGGTAACAATATCGACAAGGTCGACGCGGTTTTCTGGACGCATGACCACGCCGATCATTGTCATGGGATCGACGACTTGCGTCCGATGCGCTTTCACAGGAGCGCTCCGTTGCCTGGTTTCGCTTCTGTCGAGACCGCGCGCCGCCTGCGCCAGCGGTTTGGCTATGTGTTCTCTGGCCGGGACGGATATCCGACGATCGTCCAGCTTGAATCGCTCGATGTGGTCAAGATCCACCAGGGTTTCGCCATCGGCTCTGTCGAGATGCCGCACGGGCCGATAACCAGCACGGGATTTCGTTTCGAGGCGGATGGAAAATCAATCGGTTATGCGACAGACTTCGCAGAGATTACCGAAGATATGGTCGACCTGTTTTACGGGATCGACATCCTGGTAACCGACTGCCTGCGTCGCGAACCGCATCCAACTCACGCTGGACTTGGGACTGCGCTCAAGCTTTTCGAACGTTGCCGCGCCAAGACCGCCGTTCTGACGCATCTCGACAAGAGCATGGACTATGCGGAGCTTTCTCAAGAAGTGCCGGCGGGCGTGCTGGTGGGATACGACGGCATGGAACTGATCGCATGAGCGGATACGCGTGGGTATCAGTGATAGCTCTGACCGGGTGGCTCGTCCTGGCGGCAGGTTCCTATCGGGCGCATCGCATCGGTGCGAAGAAGACCGTCGTCATGGCTTTCGCATGGGGAGCTATCTTCCTCCTTCTGGCGGCGTTCTTCGCGGCGATAGGGCACTGAGCCAGGCCATCCGCAAACAGCATTTGGCACGGAAAGCGGGACAGCCCGGGCCGCTTTCGCGACGAACGCGGCCGTCATAAGTGGCGTGACTGAGGTAGGATACATGGGTATGAGCCACATCGTATGGTGTTTGGCCCGCCAATCAGAAACTTCGGTCGGCTTGCGCTGATCTTGCTGGTGTTCGGCGTCTTGTTCGTCGGATCGGTGGATGCTGTCGCTTGCGGGCCAGCCACTGAGGCAGCAGCTGTTGAGGTTGTTGCGGTTGATCAAACTGGTTCCAAACAAGAACCCGACAATGACCGACACGGCGCATGCCTCCATGGCCACTGCCATCACGGAGCCCAGCAGGTACCTCCTCTGGCGGCTCAAGTAGAAGCGCTATTTGTCCTGGTTGTGCACCAGCCATCGGGCGAGCTCCGCTTGGCCTCGATTACGCCTGATTCCCTCAAACGCCCGCCCAGGGCCTGATCGTCGCGCGCCGACCTGGCGCATCGATGATCAACAGGCTTTGAGCGGAATGAATCATGAAATCCTTATTGTGCGGTGCCCTCCTGGCGGGCGCCGGCTGCGCGATCGCGCCGCTGGCCGTCGCGGCGCAGGATAGTGGGTCACTAACTTTAGAACAGGCCCTGGCCCTCGCCGGCGCTTCAAATGAACCCGGGACGGAAACACAGAATCCGAGGGCGATGGGTCCTCGTGCAGATGTCGAGGCGGCCGAAGCGCTGATAAGGCAAGCGCGGCTACGTCCGAACCCGGAACTCTCGATTGAAGTCGAGAACTTTGCCGGAACTGGAGACTATTCGGGTCTTCAGTCGTCCGAATATACGCTGAGTGCAGGGCTTCCGCTCGAGCTCGGTGGGAAACGTAACGCCCGGACGGGGGCTGCCAAAGCGGACTTGGCGGTTGCGCAGCTCCGAGAGCAGCTCGCGGTGGCCGACATCGGGCTGATGGTCCGACAGCGCTACGTCTCGGCGGTTGCTGCGCAGGCGCGTGTTGCTCTTGCACAAGACGTTTACGACCGAAGTCGTGAATTGGCGCGGATTGCAAACGTGCTCGTGGAGGCTGGACGCGAGCCTCCGCTTCGCGCGCTTCGGGCTCAGTCGGAATTGGCTGAGGCTGAGGCGGAACTGAAGGCTGCGCAGGCAACCGCGCTCGCTGCCCGTTTCGCACTAGGTGCTCTTTGGTCCGATCAATCGGCTCCAACGCCGACGAACGCCTTCCCGAAGCTGCGGCCACCTTACGAACTGCTGTCGTCCTATGAAGGCCTCGACCTGAAGCTCGCGTCTGCCGAGCGACAAGCAGCCGAAGCGGGTGTTGCCCGAGAGCGATCGCTGGGTGCGCCCGATCTTGCCGTTTCAGCCGGGGTGCGCAGGTTTCACGCAAGCAACGATCAGGCGCTGGTCGTGGGCGTCGCAGTGCCGTTGCCTCTCTGGAATCAAAATCAGGGCAATATCTCGGCAGCCCAGGCTCGTGTCCGATCAGCATCGGCTCGGGAAGCGGTTGCTGCGGCCGACTACAGCCAAACGGTGTCGGAAGCCCGGGCCGAATACCTGGCCGCCGAAGCCAAAGCCGACACGCTTGAAGCGGAGTCGCTGCCTCAGGCCGAAGAAGCCTTGCGCCTGGCTGAGATCGGATACCGCGAAGGCAAGCTCGAGCTGATTGAATTGCTGGCTGCGGGTGACGCTCGCGACGGAGTTCGTCGCGCGCTGATCGACGCACGTGAAGCTCAGGGCAGATCGGCCGCACTGCTGATCCGCCTGGCGGCAGCCGATCGATCGGCTCGCTAGCCCAATCCCATTCGTGCGCCTGAGGGCGCAACAAGGAATCCCGTACATGGAACTCCAATCGAACAGAAACAAAGTGATCGCGATCAGCGCTGCCGGGGCGGTGGTTCTGGTCGCGGGCGGCTACTTTCTAGGCCGCTCAACCACTCCAGCATCCAATGTGGCTTCGACTGAAGTTGCAAAGGACGCAGAGGAAGAGCACGGTCCCGAAGGTTTTGTCGCCATGACGGCGGACCGCGCCAAGGCCGCCGGGATTGTCAGCGAGCAAGTCCAGGGCGGCGGGCTGGCTTCCGAGATCCTGGCGCAAGGTGTGGTTGCGCCCACGCCTGCCGGCGAGGCGGTACTGACCGCCCGCGCCGACGGAGCGATCGTGGGCATCAACCGGCGCCTCGGTGAATATGTCCGGGCAGGGGAGTCAGTTGCGACGATGGAAAGCCGCGATGCGGCGGCGCTTTCGTCGGAGCGCAGCAGTGCAGAGGCCCAACTTTCTCTGGCCCGATCCGCTTATGAACGCGAGCAGCGTCTCTACGAAGCCAAGGTCACCGCGCGACAGGATCTTGAAGGGGCGCGTGCCGCGCTCTCGCAAGCCGAAGCCGAGGCGCGTCGTGCGCGTGCAGCCGCCAGCGCTTCGAAGGTCAGCGGCGATGGGCGGACGTTGGCTGTGGTCAGCCTGATATCCGGTCGCATCACCAAGGCCGACGCAACACTCGGCGCATTCGTTCCGGCCGGGACCGAGCTGTTTCGTGTAGCAGATCCCAACCGCATCCAGGTCAACGTGTCGGTCCTCGCGGCCGATGCTCGCCGAGTGCGACCTGGCGACAGCGCAGTGATCGAACTCGCCAATGGCGAAACGCGCGGGGCGGTGGTTCGCTCGGTCACGCCGGGTCTCGACCCAGAGAGCAAGACAGCCACGGTTGTTCTTGAGCCCCAAGGTGCAGATGGACTCAGCCAGGGCCAGGGACTGCGCGCTCGAATTCAGCCCGCTGGTGCTGACACCAGCCGTATCGCGCTGCCCGAGGAAGCAGTGCAGAGCTTCGAGGGACGCGATGTGGTGTTCGTACGGGCTGCCAACGGCTTCCAGGCCACCAATGTCGTGGCGGGCCAACGCGGCGATGGACGCGTCGAGATAGTCGAAGGCCTTCGTACCGGCTCCGTGGTCGCAACGCGCGGAGCTTTCCTTCTCAAGGCCGAACTCGGCAAGGGCGAGGCGGAGCATTGAGATGATCACACGCATCCTAGACGCTTCGATCCGCTTCCGATGGGCGGTAGTGATCATCACCATGATCATCGCCTTCTTTGGCGTTTTCCAATTACTGAAACTGCCGATCGACGCGGTTCCCGACATCACCAACAAGCAGGTGCAGATCAATACGGCCGCGCCAAACCTCGGGCCGCTCGACATGGAGCGGCTCGTCACCTTCCCGGTAGAAACAGCGATGGCCGGTATCCCGGGACTGGAAAGCTCTCGCTCGATCTCGCGCAACGGCTTCAGCCAGGTCACCGTTGTCTTCGAAGACGGCACTGATCTCTACTTCGCCCGCCAGCAGGTCGCTGAAAGGCTGAATCAAGCGAAGGGTACGCTGCCCGAGGGAGTAGAGCCGGAGATGGGCCCGGTCTCAACCGGACTCGGCGAAGTCCTGATGTACGTCGTGGACTTTGCTCCCACTGATACCAAAGAAAATCCGCGCGTCGCGGGGCGCCCGGGTTTCCAGCCGGACGGTTCCTACATGACACCGTCGGGAGAAATCCTCGCCGACGACATCGCGAAAGAGGGCTACCTGCGTTCGGTCCAGGACTGGGTAATCCGGCCACAACTGCGCTCCGTTTCCGGTGTTGCCGGTATCGATTCCATCGGCGGTTACGAGAAGCAGTTTGTCGTTCAGCCCGATGCGGCGCGCATGTCGAGCTATGGCATCTCGTTCACCGAGCTCGCCGAAGCCCTCGAGGCGGCCAATATCTCGGTCGGTGCCAACTTCGTGGAACGCGGAGGCGAAGCGTTTCTCGTTCGTGTTGATGGCCGGATTCGTGATCTCGACGAAATCGATCGTGCCACCATCGCCACGCGAGGGGGCGTTCCAGTCCAGGTCCGAGATGTCGCAACGGTCACGATCGGCGGCGATCTTCGGACGGGCACCGCCACCCAGAACGGCAAGGAAGTTGTGGTGGGTACCGTGCTGATGCTGGCGGGCGCCAATAGCCGCATCGTCGCTGCCGCTTCAGCTGAGAGGCTGGACGAGGTCGCGGGTTCCCTGCCGCCGGGAATCCAGGTCACGACGGTCCTCGACCGTTCGCACTTGGTCGATGCGACTATCGGCACCGTTGAAGAGAACCTGCTGTTCGGGGCCCTGCTCGTGATCGGGGTGCTGTTTTGGATGCTCGGGAACTTTCGTGCCGCGGTCATTGCGGCGCTGGTCATCCCTATCTCGTTCCTGATCATGGGCACCGGCATGAATCTCACCGGTACATCCGGTAACCTCATGAGCCTGGGCGCTCTCGACTTCGGGCTGATCGTCGATGGCTCGATCATCATCATTGAAAACTGTCTTCAGCGACTGGCTCATCGCCAACAGAAGGAAGGACGTATCCTCTCGCGCGATGAGCGGCTGCACGAGGTGTTTGAAGCCTCGAAGGAGATGATCCGACCCACGCTGTTCGGCCAAGCCATCATCTTCCTGGTCTTCATTCCGTTGCTCACCTTCACGGGTGTTGAGGGCAAGACCTTCTCTCCGATGGCAATCACGGTGCTTCTAGCGCTTGCGGGGGCGTTCCTCGCATCGCTTACCTTCGTCCCTGCGATGGTTGCGCTGCTCATTCGCGGTGAGGTGGCCGAGAAGGACGTGAAGGCAGTTGCGTGGGTGAAGAGACGCTACGAGCCTGTGCTCCGCCGTATCATCGCCCGCCCGTGGCGGTGGATCGGCGCGGGTGCCGGAACGTTTGCGGCGGCAGCTCTGGTCTTTACCATGCTCGGCAGCGAGTTCCTGCCCGTGCTGGGCGAGGGCAACCTGGCGATGCAAGCGGTGCGCATCCCCTCAACCTCGCTGGCGCAGTCGACGAGGATGCAGGAGCAGGTCGAAAAGACCGTCGCTACACTGCCCGAGGTGGCCTTCGTGTTCTCGAAGACCGGCACGGCTGAGGTCGCGAGTGACCCGATGCCGCCCAACGCATCTGACACGTTCATCATCCTCAAGCCGAAGGACGAATGGCCTGATGGGGTGAACACCAAGGATGACGTGATCGAGCGCGTCGAGAATAAGCTCGAACCGCTCGTCGGGAACGCGCTGGAGATCAGCCAACCGATCCAACTCCGCTTCAACGAGCTCATTGCCGGCGTTCGTGGCGACATCGCCGTGAAGGTCTACGGTGACGATCTCGAAGCCATGGGCCGGACGGCGAACGAAATCGCGGCGGTGCTCGACACCGTTCCGGGCGCAGCCGACGTCAAAGTCGAACAGACCGAGGGCTTCCCTGTGCTAGACGTGCAGTTTGATCGCGACGCGATCGCTCGGTACGGCCTTAGCCTGAAGGACGTCAGCGACACCGTCGCGGCGGCGATGGGAGGCCGGGAGGCAGGCATCGTGTTCGAAGGCGACCGTCGCTACGATGTTGTCGTTCGGTTGGACGCGGTCACTCGTAACGATCTCGATGCCGTTGGAGCTCTGCCGGTCATGCTTCCAGGGGAAGACGCACATCGCGCATCGGTTCCGTTGCGCGAATTGGCCCGGTTCAGCTTCTCAGAAGGTCTTAACCAGGTCAGCCGCGAGAACGGCAAGCGACGTGTCGTGGTCCAGGCCAACGTTAGGGGCAACGACCTCGGCTCGTTCGTGACTGAGGCCCAGGAAAAGGTGGCCCGGGAGGTGACACTGCCGCCTGGCAGTTTCATCGAATGGGGCGGCCAGTTCGAAAATCTCCAAGCGGCCTCGGCAAGGCTGTCGCTGGTGATCCCGCTGATCTTTGCTGCGATATTTGGATTGCTGTTCCTGGCCTTGCGCGGGGTACGCCAAGCCTTGGCGGTCTACTCGGCCATTCCGCTTGCGCTCGCCGGAGGGGTGTTCGCATTGTTGCTTACCGGCCATCCGTTTTCGGTGTCGGCGGCGGTGGGCTTCATCGTCCTGTCGGGTGTTACCGTCCTCAACGGGTTGGTGGTGATGACCAGCATCAATTACCGGTTGGATGCAGGAATGGCCGTCGACCAGGCGGTTCAGAAAGGCACCATGGAACGCGTGCGGGCGGTGCTGATGACCGGCATCGTTCCCGCCATCGGCTTCGTGCCCATGGCCTTGGCCACAGGCACCGGGGCCGAGGTGCAAAAGCCGCTCGCCGTCGTCGTGATCGGCGGGCTGATTACGTCGACCTTGCTGACCTTGTTCGTCCTCCCGGCGATCAGTCACCTTCTGCTGAGAGGGAAGCACAGAAAGCACGTGGAGGGTGACTACACCGACGTCGATATGCTCGGCTCGGAGTTGCCTGTGAGCTAATGGAGGAAAGGGTGGGGCCCGATCCGTTAAGCCCAAGTTCTGGGAATTGGCGTTCTGGTGGGCAAGGGGTAGCCAGCTTGCGGGCGCGAAGCAATTCTAGGCCGCAGTGGGTCGTAAGCGGTCTTTTGCGTAACTTGGCATCCACCCGTTTGGAACCTGCTTGCGGTTGGTGAAGGCTGGCGTCATTCTGCGAGAACGGGGAGAGGGTCATGACCGCATCCGTCGCCGCCGCGACTTTGACGCCTGTTGGAAGCCGCTTCAGGCCTTCGTTCTATTTCTGGATGACGTTGGCGATGTGCCTGTTCGTCTTCGCGGGCTTCGGAATGCACTCCTTCCTGCCCGCTCTCCAGGGCAATTTTCCGCCTGCACCGCCGATAGTGCACTTGCACGGCGTGGTGTTCGTCGCCTGGATGCTGCTGCTGTTGGTGCAGTCGGCGCTGGTGTGTTCCGGGAATGCGAAGCTGCACCGCGCGCTCGGCACCTGGGGCATCGCTCAAGGCACCGCGACCATTCTCATAGGCCTGATGATGCAACTGATCGCCTCGGGCCGCGGTTACGCCGCGGGGAGACCAGCCGGGACCGACGGGCTCTACCTCGGGCTGCTCGCCTTCCTAGGCTTTGCCCTGATGTTCGCCCTGGCGATCGGCAACCGGACGAGGCCGGACGTCCACCGCCGGATGATCCTCTTCGCCATACTGCCGGTCATCCCGCCAGGCGTGAACCGCTTCTGGGCCAATGCGCTGGGGCTGGACGATCCGGTGCCGACGTTCTGGCTCTACCTGACACTGTGGTCGATGGCGGCGGCGATCCTCCTGCAAGAACGGCGCACGACCGGCCGCATTGGCGCATTGTCGCTGCTCGGCGCGGGCTGGATAGTCGCCGAAGGCGCGCTGCACGAAGCGGTGGTCGGCTCGCCCGCTTTCGAGCGTGTCGCCGCCGCAATTCTGGGGTTGGTCCACTACCGCTAGCTGCGCGGCCGCATGAGCTGCGATGTTTTCCACCGCGCGGAACTTTTGGTCTCTGCGCGTCTCTGGACCGAACTGTTATGTACCTAGGTCCACATTCTGAAGCAGTCCTTCCTTAACATAATATATATTATCATCCCAAGATGTCAGACCAGCTCAACCGCCTCCTCTCGATCATGGCCCGGCTTCGCGATCCTGAGAGGGGTTGCGAGTGGGATGTTGCGCAGACGTTTTCGACAATCGCTCCCTATACGATTGAAGAAGCTTACGAAGTCGCGGACGCCATCGCCCGCGACGACATGGCGGAACTGCCAGGCGAACTTGGCGATCTTTTGCTGCAGGTCGTGTTCCACGCTCGCATGGCCGAGGAAGCTGGACTGTTCGCGTTCGACGATGTCGCTCGGACTATTTCCGACAAGATGGAAGCGCGCCATCCGCACGTCTTCGGAGATCCGAACCATAACCACAGCCGTCCTGGCTGGGAGGCGCTGAAGGCCGCAGAGCGGACCGATAAGGGTGCCAAAAGCGCGCTGGACGGCGTGGCGCTGGCCTTGCCAGCCCTGATGCGGGCCGAGAAGCTGCAGAAGCGAGCTGCAAGGCAAGGCTTCGATTGGCCGGATGTTGAAGGTCCGGTGGCCAAGCTCAATGAAGAGATCGAGGAACTGCGGGACGCTCCGGCCGACAAGCAGCTCGAGGAAGCCGGCGATCTGCTTTTCGCGGCGGTCAATCTTGTGCGGGCCTACGGCATTTCGGCCGAAGAAGCCCTGCGCGAGGCCAACGCGAAGTTCGAGCGCCGCTATCGGGCCATGGAGGATCTGTCCGCCGGTACCTTTGCCGAACTCGATCTCGATCGCCAGGAAGAGCTCTGGCAGCAGGTGAAACGCGCGGAGAAGGACGGCTAGCTGGCTGAGTGCCGATCAGCCCAGGTTTTCGCGCCTTCTTGCGATTGTTGGGTAATCTCAGGCACTTCGATGACTGCCTTCGGATCCAGTGTCACCCCGAGGTGAGCCGCGACTGCTTGAACGGCCGAAATAGGATCCTCGACCATATCTTCGTACCAGAGCTCCAGCGGTGTTATGCCGAGATCAGCGAGCATCGCGCTCCAGGAGGCCTCAGCGTCCCCGATCAGACGGGTCGCCCGCTCAATGGCGATCGCGGAATATTCGGGCTCGTCCCTCCCCAAGGCCTCCTGCTCCTTGCGCCATACGCCTGAGAGGATGGCCCTGGCGTAAGAAATCGCGTGAGCGGTGGAGTCGCGGCGATGGAGCCAAACCACGCGACTGGTTTGGCGTGACTGGAAGATGCCGCGCATCACTTCGCCAAGCAGGGACGGGTTTGAGCCATGCAAGGCCGCAAGCTGGGCGGGGAATGCCTTGAGACCGAACACACCGTTCGGTGCTGTTCTCCCACGCAATGCCGCGCGCCATAGCTTGGTCTGCTCGACTGGCGCCTCACTGGCGTGGCCATAGGGACCTGTCGGATCGAAATTGAGGTACTCGAGTGGCGCCCCCAGACAACCAGTCTGCCACAACAGATGGCTGAGATAGGTGCTTCCGGAACGCGGAACCGTCGCCAGCAGATAGGGAATGGTGGGCGGACCCTGCCAATCAGGAAAATCGAACTTCGCTTCGTATCCGTGGTCGGTCGGGATCACGCTCGCTCGCGTGCCTTGAAGCGTTCCATGTCTCCCGGCGAAAGCCGCACTTCGTACCAGGCGCGGTCGCCCTCGATGCCGTGTTCGAGAACCTCGCCGTTCTGGTGCAGCCACGCAGCTCCCGCTCCGTCCGACAGCGGCAACTCGAGGCGGTATCTCCGGTGCCCTTCGGTCAAGAGTGACGCAACCCGTGCCTCTAGCGCGTCGACCCCTTCCCCGGTCTGCGCCGAGATCGGCACGACGTCAGGATTCTCTTCGGCGGCATCCAGCAGGTCTTCCCGTTGGTGTGCATCGAGCAGGTCGAGCTTGTTCCACGCTTCGATAATCGGGATGCTGCCCCCTGCCCCTTCTTCCTGGGCTCCCACGACGCCGAGTTCCTCGAGCACATGGAGGACCTGGCCCTTCTGCGCGGAGTTGTCCGGATTGGCCATGTCGCGAACGTGCACGATCAGATCGGCGGCTGTCACTTCCTCCAGCGTGGCGCGAAACGCAGCGACGAGCTGGGTCGGCAGGTCGGAGATGAATCCCACCGTGTCCGACAAGATGGCTTTGTCGATACCGGGCAACCGAACGGCTCGCATCGCCGGGTCCAAGGTGGCGAAGAGCAGATCTTCCGCCATGACGTCAGCACCGGTCATGCGGTTGAAAAGCGTGGATTTTCCAGCGTTGGTATAGCCGACCAGTGCGATGACGGGCCAGGGCGCCCTGCCCCGCCGCTCCCGATGCAGCGCGCGGGTCTTGCGCACCTGATCGAGATCGCGGCGCAGCTTACCCATGCGTGCGCGGATCAGGCGGCGGTCCGCTTCGATCTGGGTTTCACCCGGGCCGCCGAGGAAGCCGAAGCCGCCGCGCTGACGCTCAAGGTGGGTCCAACTGCGGACGAGGCGGCTTTGCTGATAGTCGAGGTGGGCCAGTTCAACCTGCAGCCGGCCTTCGGCGGTGGCAGCGCGTTCCCCGAAGATTTCGAGGATCAAGCCGGTGCGGTCGATGACCTTCCGCTTGAGCTTTTCTTCGAGGTTGCGCTGCTGGATCGCGGATAGCGCCCCGTCGATGATGACCAGTTCGGCCTGGTCCTGCTCACAGGCCGTGGCGATACGTTCGATCTGACCTTCACCGAAAAGCGTTCCCGCCCGCACGTCGCGCACCGGGACGGTGAAGGCCTCGACCACGACGATACCGATCGCCATTGCGAGGCCCTTCGCCTCTTCCAAGCGAGCTTCGGGGTCTTCGGCTTGGCGGCCCTTGCGGCGGATATCCGGACAAACGACCAGGGCCCGCGCTCCGCGGGTTACTTCGCCTTCGAACTCGTCATCGACAATCAGAGAATGGGTCCCAGGCCGCCAGGCCTAGGCCTCCGAGTCTTCGTCGCCGTCAAAATCGGTCGTGAGATCGACCGGCGCGGCCGGCTGAATGGTCGAAACCGCATGCTTGTAGGCGAGCTGAACATAGCCTTCGCGTTCGAGCAGCATGCAGAAGAGATCGTACGCAGCGATTCGCCCTTGCAGCATGACGCCGTTGACCAGGAACATCGTGACCTGGACCCCGGCATCGCGAACGCGCGACAGGAAAACGTCCTGTAACAGGCGCTGCTTGCGCCCACCGTCACCGGAAGATTCAAACTGGGACGCGTCTACAGGCTGCCCCGGCATGATCGTCGAGATCGCGTGCTTGTAGACAAGCTGCGACTGGCCATCGCGGCGAAGAAGGATCGAGAAATTGTCGAACCAGGTGACGATGCCCTGCAACTTGACGCCCTTGACCAGGAACATGGTCACGGGCGTCTTTTCGCGCCGGAGGTTATTGAGGAACTGGTCCTGGAGGTTGGCCGGCCTCACTCCGGTCGCTGCTGGGGCGGGCGCCGGCTCCGGTACAGCTCGGGGGCGAGCGCTCAGCTTTTCCTTGGCCATTCAACTGACTCCAATTTTGTTGGTGGCCGCTTTGCGGTCCACGTTCTGGCTACCGATCGTGACAACGAAACGGCTGCCGACAAGTTTTGACTAACCTAGGCGGGACTTCGTCGCCCCGTAAATACCAACTTTCACCTAGTGACAGCTATTTTCACTCGTTTTCAATTTCATGACGCTCGCTCATTCCGAGCAGCTTGAGTTTGCGGTGCAAGGCGGAGCGTTCCATCCCGATGAAGCCCGCGGTCTTCGAGATGTTCCCCGAAAAGCGCCGAATCTGGATCCGGAGATATTCGCGCTCAAAGCTCTCGCGCGCCTCGCGCAATGGGACGCCCATCAGCGTCGAGATGCCTGAGCCGTTGTCGGCCGATCCGCCGGTTATCTCGCCGGGAAGCATGTCGGGCTCGATCCGTTCCATCCGGTCGCGCGGAGCGAGGATTACGGTGCGTTCGACGACGTTGCGGAGCTGGCGAACGTTGCCGGGCCAATCGTAAGCCTGGAGCGCTGCCATAGCCTCGGTCGAAATCGCCGGCACCTGCAAGCCCTGTTCGCGGGCATAGCGCGTGAAGAAATGCTCGGCGAGCACCGGAATGTCTTCCCGCCGTTCGGACAGTGAGGGAACTCCGACAGGAACCACGTTGAGGCGATAGAACAAGTCTTCGCGGAACCGCTTTTCGGCGATTTCCTTTTCCAGGTCGCGGGCGGTCGAGGAGACCACGCGGACGTCGACCCTGATCTGGCGATTGCCTCCGGCCCTGACGAAGCTCTGTTCGGTCAGCACACGCAGGATGCGGGCCTGCGTGCTCATCGGCATGTCGGCCACTTCATCGAGGTAGAGCGTGCCGCCGTCCGCCATCTCCAGAAGTCCGGCGCGGACGAGCTTTCCATCGGCCTCTTCACCGAACAGCTCCTGCTCGAAGCGTTCGGGCGTGATGCGCGCGGAATTTACGGTAACGAAGGCCTTGTCGGCGCGCGGACTCCAGGCGTGGAGCAAGCGGGCGGCCACTTCCTTGCCCGACCCCGCGGGACCGGTGATGAGCACCCGGCTGCCGGTGTTGGCGACGCGCTTGAGCGTCGCGCGCACCTGGTTGATCGCACTGGAATTGCCGTTGAACTCTTCGGCCAGCGCGATGCCTTCGCGCAGGCGAGCGTTCTCACGCTGCAGGCGCTCAGTCTCGGTTGCTCGGGCCACGAGCAGCAGCAGTCGCTCGGCCTCGAACGGCTTCTCGATGAAGTCCACCGCCCCGCGACCGATCGCGGACACCGCGGTGTCGATGTTGCCGTGCCCCGAGAAGATGATGACGGGCAACTGCGGCTCGCGAGCCTTGATTGCGTCGAGCACTTCGAGCCCGTCCATCGGGCTGCCGTGGAGCCACACGTCGAGCAGCACCAGGCTCGGACGCAGCTCGTCAACCATGCGCAGCGCCGTGGTGCTGTCGCCGGCCGTTCGGCACCCGTACCCCTCGTCGGACAAAACGCCCGCGACGAGTTCACGAATATCCTGTTCGTCATCCACTACGAGGATGTCGAGGGCCATCAGTCTATCTCCATTTGCAGGCTCATTCGGCGGCCTCGGTTCCGGCGCCGGCCGCCATCGGGTCGCGCGCGAAGCGAAGCGTCGCGCAAGTTCCGCCGTCGGATGCGGAAGAGAAGTTCACTTCGCCCCCGTGTTCCTCGACGATCTTCTTGACGATCGCGAGCCCGAGCCCGGTGCCCTTCTCGCGCGTCGTCACGTAAGGTTCCATGATCCGCTCGCCGCCCTGCGGCAGCCCGATGCCATTGTCGCTGACGCGAACGGTCACCTGCTGCTCGCCGTCCTCCACCGCGACCGCGATCCGCCCGCGGTAATCCGGCCCGGCCTCGCGCGATCTCGCTTCGATCGCTTCGGCGGCATTCTTGAGCACGTTGGTCATGGCCTGGCCAAACTGGTGCCGGTCGCACGCGATCGGCGGAACCTCTCCGGACAGCGAGAACGCATAATCGATCTCTGGGTGGCCAACCTCCTGCAGGAACATCGCCTGGCGGACGAGATCCACCGCGTCCTCTTGCCGGAAGACCGGTTTGGGTAGACGAGCGAAAGAGGAGAATTCGTCCACCATGCGACGAAGCTCGCCGACCTGGCGAATAATCGTGCCGGTCAGCTCTTCGAAAAGCTCGCCGTCCTGTTCGATCTGCTTGCGATAGCGCCGCTTGATACGTTCCGTGGCAAGCTGGATCGGCGTGAGCGGGTTCTTGATCTCGTGCGCGATGCGCCGGGCGACATCCGACCACGCCGCCTGGCGCTGATCGATTAATTGGCGGGTGATGTCCTCGAACGTGATCACATGGCCGTCCGCGGTCGGGGCGATCTTGACCGCAAGAGTCAGCAGCTCCCCGCCCTTGCTGTACTGCACCACGCCGCTCGTTGCCCCGCTCCTCAAGAGAGTGGCGATCTGTGGCGCAACCTCGGCGAGTTTTACCCCGAGTGGCATTGGGCCGACGTGATCCAGCAGGATCAGTTGTGCCGAATTGTTCATCAGGGCGACCTGCCCTTCGGCATCGACCGAGACGATGCCAGCCGTGATCGACTGGATGACAGCTTCGGTAAAGGCGCGCCGTTCGGCCAACTGACTGTTGACGCCCATCAGGGCAGTCGTCTGTCGTTCGATCTGCTCGGTCATGCGGTTGAAGGCACGGTTGAGAAGGCCAATCTCGTCGGGTCCGGTGCGCCCGGCGACACGCAACGAGTAGTTCCCCCCGCCAACCTCGCGCGCCGCAGCCACCAGTTTCGTAAGCGGCTTGACCTGCCGATCTGCGAACCGAAGCGCGAACCATACCGCCAGGCCGACCAGCGCGAGCGACATCCCGAACAAGGCAAGGTTGAACTGGACCTGGAGCACGCGGGCACGGCGAGTGAAGTCTTCGTAATTTCTGAGAACGGTCCGCGCTTGCTGCCACTGGCTCATAGCATCGGCGCGTAAGTTCCTTTCCGCATAGAGGAATATGCCTGCCTTGAGATCGACTGGAGCGACCGCCTCGATGCTATCCTGACGGGCGGTGACGACCACCTGTTCGCCGCTCGTCAGCCGCTTCAACGTCTCGGGCGAAATGCGCTGCCGTGCGGTGTCCTCGTCAGGATCGGCGATCACTTCGGTGATAAGCTCGCCATTGGGCTGGAGCCGCAGGATCGCGCTTTCGTTCAGCTCGCGCGCCAGCACCTGAAGGTAAAACTGTTCGACAAAATCGTCGCTGCTGAAGGCGACGCGACCAAGGACGTACCGCAAGTCGTCGGTCATCGCGACCGTCGTCTTGCCGATCTCCTCCTGGTTTTGTTCGTAATAGCCGCGCGCGAGACGGTTGGCGTTCTCGAGCATGCCGCGGGAATCATCGGAGAACCAGAAGCCCACGCCGGACTGGAACAACACGCTGGCGAACACCGCGACGAACAGCGTCGGCAGCGCTGCCACCAACGAGAAGAAGAACACCAGATTGACGTGCAGCCGGGCGGTCGTGTCCCCCGCCCTGCGGATCGCCAGGCGACGCCCCCACAGGACCAGCAGCGCCATGGCCGGGATCAACGAGCCCACCAGCATGGCAGCCGCCTGGGCCGACGGGACGAGTCGGTCCTGATTTGAGTTGCTCAGCGCCAGCCAGGAACTCACCAGCATGACGACTAGCGTCGCGGCGAAAACGACTTCGAGCCAAAGATAGACGTTTACACGTCGCGCATGGACCATCCCCCGCCGCCACCAGCGAGGGACGCGAATGGGCCGTTCGGAGCCCGGTACAGGACCTGGGGGTTCGTCCATCGTTGCAGAGTTACAACGGTCCTGTTGCAAAAATGCAAGGGCTTTTTCGCCGAAGCGTGAGGCTATCCCCGGCGGGAGAAGCGCTCCGGATCGATCTGCAAGTCATCGAGCCGTTTTCGAAGCGTATTTCGGTTGATCCCTAGCAGTTGCGCCGCGCGCAATTGGTTGCCGCCGGTTTCCAGCAGCGCGTGCTCGAACAACGGCACTTCGAAGGCCGCCAGAGCTTCGTGATAGAGCGAACCGGGCGCTGGTTTACCTTGCGTCAGCCACGATGCGAGCGCGCTGTCGAAGCTCGCTTCCTTGCTTGGCTCGGGAGCAGGCCGGTCGGCCAGGAGCTGGCGGACAATTGCCGTGTCGAGCTCTTCCTCGCGTGAAAGCAGCGCTGCGCGAAATACGAAGTTGCGCAACTCGCGCACGTTGCCTCGCCACGGTTGGATTTCGAGGAGATTGGCAGCCTCTTTCGAAAGCCGCCGAGCGGGAAGGCCCTCCTCCGCCGCTTGACGCAGGAAGTGCCGCGCCAAGGGTTCGACGTCGCCCTTGCGCTCACGCAACGGTGGCAGGTCGATCGGCACGACGTTGAGGCGATAATAGAGGTCCTCGCGAAAGCTTCCGGCCGAGATCATCGGCACGAGGTCGCGATTGGTCGCAGAGATGATACGCACGTCGATCGCAATTTCTTCACGACCACCGACGCGGCGGATTCGGCCGGACTGGAGCGCACGGAGCAATCGGGTCTGGGCTTCAGGCGGCATGTCGCCAATCTCGTCGAGGAATAGCGTTCCGCCGTTGGCCTGTTCGAACTTGCCGATTGAGCGGCTGACTGCGCCGGTGAAAGCGCCCTTCTCGTGCCCGAAGAGCTCGCTCTCGATGAGTTCGCGCGGGATCGCCGCGGTGTTGACCGCCACGAATGGGCCGGTCCTGCGTGAGCCGAGCTCGTGAATGGCCTCGGCCACGAGTTCCTTGCCGGTACCGGATTCGCCGAGAATGAGCACGGTCAGGTCGTTGCGAAGGACGCGGGTGATCATCCGGTAGACGTCCTGCATCGCCTGGCTACGACCGATCAGCGGCAAACCTTCGCCCGCCTCATCGTTACCTGGCCCGCTGCTCCCGCGGGCGTCGGCGGCCTGGCAGGCAGCGCGGACCAGTTCGTCGAGATCGAAGGGCTTGGGAAAGTACTCGAAGGCGCCGGTATCGGTGGCGCGTACGGCGGTATCGAGCGTGTTCTGTGCCGAGAGGATGATCACCGGCATCTCGGGATAAGCCCGGTGGACGTCGCCCAAGGTCTCGATTCCGTCGCCGTCGGTCAGGACGACGTCGGTCAGCATCACCTCATAGCTGCCCTTTCCGAGCAGCTTGTCGCGCCCGGCGATGCTGTCGCAGCGATCCACAGTGAAGGCTTCGGCCTCGAGCGCGGCGGTGATGACCGTCGCGATCGATACGTCGTCTTCGACCAGCAGGGCGCGTCTCGCCATGCTTACCCCTTCCCTATTTCGCCATCGGCAGGTGCACGCGGAAATGCGTCCAGCCCCCGGCGGCGTCGCGTTCGTGACCGATGCGTCCGTCCATGTCGCGCACCAGCTTGTTGACCAACGCCAAACCGAGGCCCTGCCCGTTCTTCTTGCTTGAGACGAACGGTTCGAAAATGTGGTCGCGCAAGGCCGGATCGATGCCGGGACCGTTGTCGCTGACCTGGACTTCGATCGGCAGTTTGACTGGGCGGCCGAGGCGCATGACGTTGCGCGCCAGTCCGCTGACAAAGCGCGTGCGGATCACGATCTCGGGCACCCTCTGGCCCTGGCAGGCGTCACGGGCATTCCCGATCAGGTTGATCAGCACCTGCACCAGGGCACCCTCGTTGGCGAGGACCGGCGGTAGCGACGGATCGAACTCCTCGCGGATGCGGATTTCTTGATCGCTCGCGGCGCTGACGGTGTCGCAGGCCCGCCTGACGGCTGCATGGAGATTGAATGGCGCCACCGGCTCCGGCTGCTCGCGGCCGAGACGCTGCATCCGGTCGATGAGCTGGGCGATGCGGTCGACCTCGTCAGTGATGAGATCGGTCAACTTGCGGTCGGCCTCTTCCAGCTTGCGGGCGACGAGCTGGGCAGCTCCGCGAATGGCGGAAAGGGGGTTCTTGATCTCGTGCGCGAGTACCGCCGGTCCGCGCAGGGCCACGCCGCGGTCTTCTTCGCCCATACGCTCTTCCTGGCCGGCATCGGAGAGTGTCACCACTCGCCAGCCGGGATGGGCCGGCAGGGCCGACACGGTCAGATTGATCAGTGCCGACCGGCCATCGACCATGATCGGCACGCCGCGGGCGACAAGCTGGGCTTCCTCGCCGCGCAGCCTCTCACCGATCTGGCTGTCGGGAAACGAGAGGACATCGAGCAAGGAAACGCCCACCAGCCTCCTCGCGCTGCGGCCGATGAGATTTTCACCACCGGGATTGATCTGCGCGATCGTCAAATCGGGCTCGAGCAGCAGCAGCCCGAATGTCAGGCCGGCGATTTGTTCTCGCGGATCGGGCGTACCCGGCTCGCCTTGGATCACGCGGCTTCCCGGCGCAGGAACGGTTCGTAGAAGCGGGCAAGTTCCCCAAGCACTTGTTCGTGATCATCGATGAAGTTCACGTAATTTCTGAACTCAGCGGATCCTGGCAGCCCCTTCGTGTACCATCCCAGGTGCTTGCGGGCGATCTTGACGCCGGTCTCTGCGCCGTAGTGATCCAGCATCGAGCGGTAGTGTTCGACCAGCAGCGCGTACTGCTCGTCGATACCGGGTGTCGGCACGGCTTCCCCGGTGCGCCACCAGTGCATGACTTGACCGAGCAACCAGGGTTTACCGTAGGCACCACGGCCGATCATCAAACCATCCGCCCCCGATTGCTCGAGAGCACGGGCGCTGTCTTCGACGCCGCAGATGTCGCCATTGACGATGACCGGCAGGGAAACCGCGTCCTTGACCTTGCGGACGAACGCCCAGTCGGCCTCGCCCTTGTACATCTGGTTGCGTGTGCGGCCGTGCACGGTGATCAGCTTGGCGCCGAGGTCTTCCGCAATCCGGGCGAGTTCGGGGGCGTTAAGGCTCGTGTGGTCCCAGCCCATGCGCATCTTGACCGTGACCGGAACCGACACTGCCTTGACGGTTGCTTCGATCAGGCTGGCGGCCAGCGGCAGGTCGCGCATCAGGGCGCTCCCCGCTTCACCGTTGACCACCTTCTTCACCGGGCAGCCCATGTTGATGTCGATGATCGCAGCGCCGCGATCCTCATTGAGCTTGGCCGCTTCGGCCATCTCCGTCGGGCTGCAGCCGGCAAGCTGGAGCGAAACCGGGGTTTCGATCGGATGCCAGGCGGCTTTCTGCAGACTCTGGCGGGTTTCGCGGATCATCGCCGGGCTGGCGATCATCTCGGTCACGTTGAGCCCCGAGCCATAACGGCGCACGAGCGTGCGGAACGGCATGTCGGTGACGCCCGTCATCGGGGCGAGGATCACCGGACAATCGATCCGCACCGGGCCGATATCGATCGGTTTGAGCGCCGGAGGAGTAGGTAAGGTCGTCATCGCAGGAGTGTGTGCCTAAAAATCAGGCAGCGCATAGTGGATTGCGACGGGTGCCGCAACCCGCTAGCGGCCCGCCCTACGATGGGCACCCCCACGAACGAACGCTTCGCCGCGGTCATTGTCGCCGCCGGTCAGGGACTTCGCGCCGGTCAGCCGGTGCCGAAGCAGTTCGCCTTGTGGCGGGGAAAGCCGGTTGTGCGGCATTCGGCCGAAGCTTTGCTGGTCGCAGGCGCCGCTCCGATCATTGTGGCGATAGCTGCTGGCCATGAAGAACAGGCCGCGAAGGCGCTGGCTGGTTTGCCCGACATCAAGCTGGTGGCAGGCGGCGCAACTCGGCAGGCCTCGGTCAAGGCAGCACTTGAAGTCATGGCATCGGACGCTCCCGACGCGGTCTTGATCCACGACGCGGCTCGGCCCGACTGCCCGCCAGAGGTTGTTGAGCGACTCCTTTCGGCTCTCGATAGTCGGCCGGGCGCGATACCGGTCCTGCCGGTGGTCGACAGCCTGGCAATCGACGCGAGCGGGCTGATGGCCGGAAGCGCGCCGCGCGAGCAGTTGCGGCGGGTGCAGACACCGCAGGCTTTCCGGTATTCAGAGATCCTCTCCGCGCATCGCGCCTGGCAGGATGAACCGAATGCCGGCGACGACGCTCAGGTCGCTCGTGCAGCAGGGCTTGCGGTGGCGCTGGTCGAGGGCGACGAGCGGCTTAGGAAACTCACATTTGCCGAGGATTTCATGACCGCCCTTCCCTATCCTCGTACCGGCACCGGTTTCGACGTTCACCGCCTGGCGGAGGGCGAAGAGCTCTGGCTCTGCGGGATCCGGATCGAGCATACCCACGGCCTTGCCGGCCACAGCGACGCGGACGTTGCCCTGCATGCGGTGGTGGACGCAGTGCTCGGCGCCGTTGGTGCAGGCGACATCGGGATGCACTTTCCCCCGAGCGATCCGCAATGGCGGGGTGCGACATCGTCTCGCTTTGTCGATCACGCGGTCGACCTGGCACATCGGTCCGGATTCCGAATCGGCAATGTCGACGTCACCCTAATATGCGAAGCTCCCAAAGTGGGACCGCATCGTGACGCCATGCGGGCGCGGCTTGCCGAATTGCTCGGGGTCGGGATAGAGGCGGTCAGCGTGAAAGCCACGACGACAGAGCGACTGGGTTTCACCGGCCGCGGAGAAGGCATCGCGGCCCAGGCGGTCGCCACGCTGGTCCCGCTGGAAAGGATTTGAGGCGAATGTTTGGTGGAAAGAGGCTGGCAGCTCTGGCTGCTGCGGCCGCATTGGCGGTTCAGCCTACGCTCGCAAGCGCGCAACAGCCCTGCGTGACCCAGGCGGAAATCGGCGCGATCGCCATCTACAGCACGCCGGGCGTCCTGCAGGCGGTACGCCTCAAGTGTGGCAACGAGCTTTCGCAGAGAGGCTATCTTGCCCGCAGCGGCGATGCGCTTGGCCGTCGCTACACCGCGCTTCAGACGCGCGTGTGGCCCAAGGCCAAATCCGGCCTCATCAAATGGCTCGGCGGACGGCAGGGGTCGGCCCAGAGCCGCCAGGGCCTCGACACGATCGCCAACCTCCCGGATGACGCCGTGCGTCCCCTGGTTGACGCCCTGATCGTGCAGGAAGTCTCGGCCAAGATCGAGGCCAGGAACTGCAGCCGCATCGAGTGGGTAATAGAGGCGATGGCACCGATCGATCCTGAAGTCGCGGGCGGCGTGCTTGGCGCCGTGGTTGGCCTGGTCGATCCCGATCAGCTGCCAGTGTGTCCGCGCCTGTCATGAGCGAGTTCCTCCTCCCTGACGAGATCACCGCCCTCTCCCGCCGGGTTGTGGACGAGAACGCTGCGCTCGGCCGCACGGTCGCGGTTGCGGAAAGCTGCACGGGCGGCCTTGTCGCCGCAGCGATCACCGAAATTCCCGGATCGTCCAGGGTGCTCGACCGCGGGTTCGTGACCTATTCGAACGAGGCCAAGCAACAGACCCTGGGCGTCGCCAGCGACATTATCGACGCGTTCGGCGCGGTTTCGGTCGCGTGCGTCTTCGCAATGGCGCGCGGCGCGCTGGAGCGTAGCAATGCCGATGTGGCCGTAGCGATCAGCGGCATCGCCGGTCCGGACGGCGGCACCGAGCAGAAGCCGGTCGGCACGGTCGTCTTCGCCCGCGCCATACGCGGCAACGACACACCCGATGCCGAATCACAATTCTACGAGAACCAGGACCGCGGCGGCGTGCGGCTTCAGGCGACGCTTTGCGCGCTCGAGCTGCTGCTGCCGTAAAGTTCGGCGGCGCGAGTTTCGAACGCGGCGACCATCTTGCGGAAGGCGCGGTCGAAATACTGGCCGGCCAGCATTTCGAACATCTTGTTCTTGAAGCTGAATTCGACGCAGAAATCGAGCTCGCAGCCGCCGTCCGGCGTTGACCGGAAGTGCCAGACGTTATCGAGATCGCGCATCGGCCCGTCTACGTAGATCACTTCGAGCCGGCCCGGCCGATCCTTGATCACGCGCGAGGTGAATTTCTCGCGCAGCGCCTTGAAGCCGACCAGCATGTCGGCGACCATTTCCGTGCCGTCGTCAGAGCGGACGCGGGTGGCGACTACCCAGGGCAGAAATTCCGGATAGTTTGCGACGTCGGCCACGAGGTCGAACATCTGCTCTGCGCTGTAAGGCAGCGTGCGGGTTTCGCGGATACCGGGCATCAGGCTTTTCGAGCAGCCAGCTTGGCCTCGCGGGCCGCCTTCATCTGAGCGAAGTCGTCGCCGGCGTGATAGCTCGACCGGGTCAGCGGGCTGGAGGCGACCTGGAGGAAGCCCTTGGCCCGTGCGATCGCGCCATAGGCCCCGAACACTTGCGGCGTAACGAAGTCAGCTACCTTGGCGTGCTTCGGCGTGGGCTGGAGGTATTGTCCCATGGTCAGGAAGTCGACCTCTGCGCTGCGCATGTCGTCCATCACCTGGTGCACTTCGAGCCGTTCTTCGCCCAAGCCGAGCATGATGCCCGACTTGGTGAAGATCATCGGATCGTGGCGCTTCACTTCCTCCAGCAGGCGGAGCGAAGCGTAATAGCGCGCGCCCGGGCGGATCGTCGGATAGAGACGTGGGACGGTTTCGAGGTTGTGGTTGTAAACATCGGGACCTGCGGCACAAATCGCCTCGACTGCGGGGCGCATCTTGCCGCGGAAGTCGGGCGTCAGAATCTCGATCGTCGTGGAAGGCGTGTTCCGCCGCAGCGCCTCGATCACCTTGACGAACTGCCCTGCCCCGCCGTCCGGCAAGTCATCGCGGTCGACCGAAGTGACCACGATATGCTCGAGCCCGAGCCGAGCTGCAGCGGCTGCTACATGCTCAGGCTCAAGCGGATCGACCTTGCGCGGCATCCCGGTCTTGACGTTGCAGAAGGCACAGGCCCGCGTGCAGACATCGCCCAGGATCATCACCGTGGCGTGCTTCTTGGTCCAGCACTCGCCGATGTTGGGACAGGCCGCCTCTTCGCAGACGGTATTGAGATTGAGCTCCCGCATCAGGGTGCGCGTCTCGTGATAGCCCTTGCTGACGGGAGCCTTGACCCGGATCCAGTCGGGCTTGCGCTGACGTTCCGGGCGGGGAGCGGCGGAAAGGTCGTTCATAGGGTGCGCACTTAGGCATGTGCCTTGCCACTGGCAATGGCGCGCGGCATGGGGCGAGCATGATCGTGCCGACAACCGAACTCGCCGAGCTCCTCCAGGGCTATCGCCGCTTCCGGGAACATGGCTGGAAGCCCGAGCGAGAACGCTGGGCGACTCTGCGGGAATCGCAATCACCGCGAGTCATGGTGATTGCCTGCTCCGACAGCCGCGTCGACCCCTCGCAAATCTTCGACGTGCGGCCGGGCGAAATCTTCGTGGTGCGCAATGTCGCCGCCCTGGTTCCTCCGTTCGAGACGACTCCGGGCCATCACGGGGTCTCCGCTGCGCTCGAATTCGCGGTGCAGGTGCTCAAGGTGCGTGAAATCGTCGTCATGGGCCACGGCCTTTGTGGTGGGTGCAAGGCGGCGCTGACGCAGGAACTGCGCGGCACCGAGCCCGGCAAGGGCGGCTTCATCGCGGACTGGATCGAACTTCTCGATGAAGCCCGTGACCCGATCGCGAAGGAACTCGGCACCGAAGGCCGGGAGGCCGAGCGGGCGATGGAGCAGGCCGCGGTCAAGGTCAGCCTGGCCAATCTGCGCACCTTTGCCTGTGTGCGTGAGAAGGAAAAGCGGCACGACCTGACCTTGCGCGGAGCGTTCTTCGCCATTTCGGACGGTGTCCTGCACTTGCTGGATGAACGCACCGGCAAGTTCTCTCCGGCCTGACTTGCGCCCGAAGCGGCTGCGGCTCATTAACGCGCGATGTTGGAGACCCCGCTAAAGAACATCGCCCTGCTGATCGACGCCGACAACGCGAGTCACGCGGGGATCGACCCCGTGCTCACCGTTCTGGCGGAGCTTGGGCAAGTGAACATCCGCCGCGCCTACGGCAACTGGGCCAAGCCGGCGCTCGCCAAGTGGAACCAGATCACCCATCGCTACGGCCTGCAGCCGATGCAGCAGTTCGACTTGACCAAGGGCAAGAACGCCACCGACATGGCGATGACCATCGACGCGGTCGACTTGCTCTATCGCGGCAAGGTCGACGGCTTCGGCATCATGAGTTCGGACAGCGACTTCACTCCGCTGGTCACGCGGCTGCGGCAGGACGGGCTGATCGTCTACGGCTTCGGAAGCGACAAGGCGCCCGAGGCGTTCAAGACCGCCTGCACCCGCTACATCGACGTCGACCAGTTGATCCGCACTCACGAGCACGAGGACGATACGCCACCGGCCGAGAGCAAGCAGATCGATGGCGAGCTGATCGAACTGCTCGGCGATGCGTGGAAGGCCGCGAGCCGGGACGAGAACGGCTATGCTCGCCTGCAGGAAGTCGGCCAGATTGCCGGCAACCGTTCAAGCTTCGACGTGCGCAACCATGGGTTCAAGCGGCTGTCGGATCTGATGAAAGCGGCCAGCGACAACTTCAAGCTTGAGCGGCGCGGCGACAATCATCTCTACGTCAAGCGCGTGCGGTAGCTAGCTCTTGCCGCACTGGGCAAGGCCGGTTCCTTCGTAGACCGGTCTCCCGTGGGGATCGCGCAAGGTCACGGTACCCTCGTAGTTCACCTTGCCGTCGGCGGTCGGTTCCCCGTCGTCCTTGATGTCCAGCTGGAGCGAATACTCCTTACCGTTGTAGAGCGTGCGCGTGCCCAGCGGGAGTTCGCGTGAACCGGGGTCCGCGGCAAACCGCTGGACCTCTCCGTCGATCTTGATGAAGGCATCGACTTCCCGGGCAACCACGCGGGTGCCGAGGCTAGTTCCCGGCGCGTAGTTGCAGGCCTCGCCGTAGAGATCGTAGCGCTCGATATCGGGGAGCAGGATCGGCTCGGGCGTCACGAGTTCGAGCGGGGGCTCGGCCTTGTTCGCGGCTTCCACCATGGCCACGTCGCGAGCGTCTTTCAGCGCCTGTTCTTCGGGAGTGGCCTTGTTTCCACACCCGGCCAGCAGCACTGCTGCCGCCACAATCGCCAATCGACCCCGCATCAATGTCTCCCGAACAGCTTTTCGACATCCCCCATCGACAGCTTCACCCAAGTAGGCCGGCCATGGTTGCACTGCCCGGAACGAGGCGTCCGCTCCATTTCACGAAGCAGCGCGTTCATCTCCGGGACCGACAAGGTCCGTCCGGCCCGAACCGAACCGTGGCAAGCCATCGTGGCCAGCACGTGCTCGATCCTCTCCCCTAATAGCAAACTTTCCCCATGCTGGGCCAGATCATCGGCGAGATCCTGCAGTAGCGCCGCGGGATCGGCCTTGGCCAGGATCGCGGGTATAGCGCGCACGAGCATCGCTCCTGGGCCGAACCGCTCGATCGACAGGCCGAATTCGGCAAAATCGCCGACCTTTTCCTCAAGCCGGTCGCACGCGGGTTCGTCCAGTTCGACCACTTCGGGTATCAGCAGCGCCTGGCTGGCGCCGGCCCCTGACTCCCGAGCCGCTCGCAAACGTTCGAGCACCAACCGTTCATGCGCGGCATGCTGGTCGACGATCACCAGGCCGTCCGGCGCCTCTGCGACAATATAGGTCTGGGCCACTTGTCCGCGAGCCACTCCGAGCGGAAAATCCTCGGCTTCCTCCGACAGGGGTTCGGCGGCTTCTGCTCTTCCCTGCGGAGCGTCGAAAATCTCGGCCACATGGGCGTTCCACACTGGCGACGGCTGCCGAACCGAGGATTGCGGTGCCGACCAGTCGCGGCCGCTGAACATCGAGCGCAAGGCGGGCGCCGGTTCGGCAGCGCTCGGCTCTACTTGCCAGCGCGCCATGGCACCGGCGTCTGGCGCCTGCGCGCTGCGTTTGTCACCGGTCGACAGAGCCTCACGCAGGCCCGAGACGATGAAGCCACGAACATAAGGTGCGTCGCGAAAGCGCACCTCGGTTTTCGCCGGATGCACATTGACGTCGAGATCTTCGGGCTCAAGCTCGAGGAACAGGGCCAGCACCGCGTGCCGGTCGTGGGCCAGCATGCCCGAGTAGGCGCCCCGAACGGCCCCGATGAGTAGCCGGTCCTTCACCGGACGGCCGTTCACAAAAAGGTACTGGTGATCGGCAACGCCGCGATTGAAGGTCGGCAATCCTGCCACACCGCGCAAACGCATTGTCCCGCGCTCCAGCGCGATTGTCACACCGTTGTCGGCGAGTCCCCGGTCGACGATTTGCGCAACGCGGGTTTCCAGCCCTTCCCCGCTCTGCAGGCCGAGGATTCGCCGTCCGCCATGCTCAAGCGTGAACCCGACATCCGGCCGGGCCATCGCCAGGCGCCGCACGACATCGAGGCACGCGGCATATTCGCTTCGGGCCGAGCGGAGGAACTTGCGGCGGGCCGGCACTTTGCCGAACAGCTGCTCGACGCGAACGCGAGTGCCTGGGGGCAAGGCGGCTGGGCCTTCTTCGACCAAAGCCCCGTGATCGACCACACGCTTCCAGCCTTGCTCTACGCCGCGCACCCGGCTTTCGAGTGTCAGGCGGGCGACGCTGGCGATCGACGGCAGGGCTTCTCCGCGGAAACCGAGTGTCGTCACTTGTTCGATGGCCTCATCGGGCAGCTTCGAAGTGGCGTGACGTTCGAGCGCCAGGGCCATTTCGTCTGGCCCCATGCCACAACCGTCGTCGGTCACCTCCAGCAGAGCAAGACCACCCTCTTCGATCCTGACAGATATCCGGGTCGCGCCGGCATCGATGGCGTTTTCGACCAGTTCCTTGAGGGCAGAGGCCGGCCGCTCCACCACCTCGCCCGCGGCGATGCGGTTGATCAGCGCTTCAGGCAGGCGGCGGATCGTCGGCATTTACGGGTCCGTAGCGTCCGATCGGCAGCAATTCGAGCCAAGCAGTGCAAAACCGCGTGGGTAACGCCACAAATTTTTGGCCTTTGTTACGACTTCAAGCTAAGCACCCCGCACTTCCGGCTGGCGCACACCGCCCCGTCCGTCGGATCAGTCATTCCACTCCAGCGGCAAGGCACGGGTTTTTCGATGGGATCGTTCTTTTCCAGGTTGTTCAAATTCGGCTCTCAGAACATGGCAATCGACCTCGGGACCGCGAACACGCTGGTCTACGTGCAGGATCGCGGCATCGTCCTGAACGAGCCGTCGGTGGTCGCCATCGAGACGATCAACGGCGTCAAGCGGGTCAAGGCCGTGGGCGACGATGCCAAGCTGATGATGGGCAAGACCCCCGACAGCATCGAGGCGATCCGCCCGCTGCGTGACGGTGTCATCGCCGACATCGAAATCGCCGAAGAGATGATCAAGCACTTCATCCGCAAGGTGACGGGCAAGCGCACCAGCATGTTCAGCCCGCCGGAGATCGTGATCTGCGTTCCTTCGGGCTCGACCTCGGTCGAACGCCGCGCGATCCGTGACGCGGCTTCGAACGCTGGCGCTTCGGAAGTCTTCCTGATCCTCGAGCCGATGGCTGCGGCAATCGGTGCCGACATGCCGGTGACCGAGCCGGTCGGCTCGATGGTCGTCGACATCGGCGGCGGCACGACCGAAGTCGCCGTCCTCAGCCTGCGCGGCCTTGCCTACACCACCTCGGTCCGTACCGGCGGTGACAAGATGGACGAAGCGATCGTCTCCTACGTCCGCCGACATCATAACCTGCTGATCGGCGAAGCGACCGCCGAGCGGATCAAGAAGGACTACGGCATCGCCACCGTTCCCGAAGACGGCGTGGGCGAGCAGATCACCCTCAAGGGCCGCGACCTGGTGAACGGCGTGCCGAAGGAAATCACGATCAACCAGGCGAACATCGCCGAAGCGCTGAGCGAACCGATCGGCGCCATCGTCGAAGGCGTGCGAATCGCGCTCGAGAACACTGCGCCGGAACTGGCAGCCGACATCGTCGACCAGGGCATTGTCCTGACCGGTGGCGGCGCGTTGATCCGCGGTCTGGACGATCACCTGCGCGAAGAGACCGGTCTGCCGGTCAGTGTCGCGGAAGATCCGCTGTCCTGCGTCGCCCTGGGTACTGGCCGTGCGATGGAAGACCCGGTCTATCGTGGCGTGCTGATGACCGCTTGATCGTCACTGCGAACTAGAGGGGTATGGCGGCAATGGCACCGCCCTCAAGCCGCCGTTCCGGAAGCAACAAGAAGGCCCAGCTCGGCCTGTTCACGGGCTATGTCCTGGCGGGGGTCGGCATCCTTGTGGGTGCCGCGCTCCTGGCCATTTCCTTGCTGCGCCCGGAGACCTTCAACGGCCTTCGTTCGATGGCATCGGACGCCGCGGCACCGGTCGGAGAGGTTGGCGCTGCGGGCCGGACTGGCGGCAAGAACGTGTTCGAGGCGGTGGCCGGCTACTATCGGGCCGGCAGTCGCAATGCGAAGCTCGAGGAAGAAGCCAAGATCGCTCGGGTGAAGCTGGCCGAGGCTGAGGCGCTGCGGCAGGAGAACGCCCGTCTCAAGGCCGCGCTCCGCATGTCGGAAGGCGATGTCCGTCCTGTGGCGACAGCGCGGCTGATAGGATCGACTTCGTCGAGCGCCCGGCGGATTGCCTATATCTCTGCCGGCACCAGCGACGGCGTGGAGCCGGGCATGCCCGTCACCTCGCCCATGGGGCTGGTCGGCCGGGTGGTCGAGGCAGGCACCATGAGTTCGCGAGTGCTCCTGCTGACCGACAGCGAGAGCATGGTCCCCGTACGCCGCGCGACTGACAACGTGGTCGCCTTTGCCGAAGGCCGGTCCGACGGATCGCTGCGCCTTCGCTTGGTCAACCTCGGGGTGAACCCGATCAAGAAGGGCGATGTCTTCGTTACCTCCGGCGCGGGTGGACTGTTTCGCCCAGGAATTGCCGTGGCTCTGGCGACCGAGATTACCCGCGATGGCGCGATCGCCCAACTGCTGAGCAATCCGGCCGCGACCGATGTCGTGCTGGTTGAACCGGTCTGGCAGAAGAAGGCGATCGATGCCGCCGACGCGATGGAGGAAAAGGCGGCGCGGGAGGATTGATGGAAACCCTCAATCCCAAGTCGCGGCGCGATCCTTTCGGAAGCCGCATCAACCGGGACCAGTCGCCCATTCTCGCTTACGGGCTGCCATGGGCTTCGATCCTGCTGGGATCGCTGACCCCATGGCTCCCGGTGATCTCGGCGGCGCCAGTCCTGCCGCCGCTTGGCCTGATGCTGATGCTCGCCTGGCGGCTGCTTCGGCCGGGCCTTCTGCCGCTCTGGGCCGGCTTTCCGCTCGGTTTGTTTGACGATCTCTATTCCGGCCAGCCGTTTGGTAGCGGAATTCTCCTCTTCTCCGTTGCCCTGTTCGTCATCGAGCTGGTCGAAATCCGCTTTCCGTGGCGGAACTTCTGGCTCGACTGGTTGACCGCCACCGCGATCATCGTGCCCTACCTGGCCATCTCGGCGCTTGTTTCCGGAGCCAAGATGACGATGGTACAACTTACAGTCATCGGCCCCCAACTACTGATCACGATCATGCTGTTTCCCATCGTTGCCCGTGTGGTCGCCCTGCTGGATCGTCTGCGCCTGATGCGCGTGCGGCGCATTGCCTGAGGTATGCGCCCCAAGTTCTCATCACGATTGCTAGCCGAATCCTTCCACCGCAGGACCTTCGTCCTCGGCGCGGTGCAAGGAGGCGTTGGCCTGCTGCTCGCCGCGCGGATGGGCTACATAGCCGTCGCCGAGAATGAGAAGTACGAGATGGAGGCGGAGAGCAATCGGGTGAACCTCACCCTGATTCCGCCTCGCCGTGGCTGGATCCTCGACCGTAATGGCTCCCCCCTCGCCTCCAATCGGGCGGACTTCCGGGTCGACATCATTCCCGACCGGCTCAAGGACGCCGACGCCGAGATCACCACGCTCGGCAAGCTGCTGAACTTCACCCCGGTCGAACTGCAGGACTTGCGCGACAAGATCGACAAGGCCGCCGGGTTCCAGCCGGTCCAGGTTGCCGATGGTCTCGACTACGACACGTTCGCGGCTGTCAGCGTGCGGCTGCCGGAACTTCCCGGCGTTGTGCCGCAGCGCGGGTTCTCACGCTTCTATCCGACCGGGCCGTCGGTCGGCCATCTGATCGGGTACGTCGGGACGGCTTCGAAGGAAGAATACGAAAAGGATCCGGTACCGCTGCTCGTGACCCCAGGCTTCAAGCTCGGCAAGGACGGGCTTGAGAAGCAGTTCGAGCAAGTCCTGCGCGGTGAGCCGGGCGCTCGCCGTGTGGAGGTCACGGCCTCAGGTCGTATCGTCCGCGATCTCGACACTCGCGAGGATGTCCAGGGCAAACCGATCCAGCTGACCATCGACGGCCCCTTGCAGGACTATGCGGCCCGCCGCCTGGGCCTTGAGAGCGGTTCGGTCGTGGTGATCGACTGTGCCAGCGGTGACCTGCTGTGCATGGCTTCGATGCCCAGCTTCGATCCGAACAGTTTTTCGGACGGGATCGGGCGCGTCGAGTACCAGATGCTCAGCGAGAACGAGCGTGTTCCGCTGCGCAACAAGGTGCTCAAAGGGCTCTACCCTCCCGGCTCCACCGTCAAGCCGATGGTGGCGATGTCTTTCCTCGAAGCGGGACTCGACCCCAACGAAACGGTCGGCTGTGGCGGCGGCCTTCGCGTCGGCAATCGCGTGTTCCACTGCTGGAACCGACGCGGCCACGGCTCGGTCAACATGTCCAAGGGCATCTACCAGTCCTGCGACGTCTACTTCTATCACTTCGCCCAGAAGCTCGGAATGGACGTGATCGCGCCGATGGCCAAACGCCTGGGCATGGGGCAGGAGTTCCAGCTGCCGGTCGCGAGCCAGTTCTTCGGCACCGTCCCCGATCCGGCCTGGAAGCTCAAGAAGTACGGCAAGCCCTGGCAGTCCTACGACACCGTCAACGCGACCATCGGCCAGGGCTACATGCTCGCCAATCCGTTGCAGCTCGCGATCATGGCTTCGCGTCTTGCGACCGGTAACAAGATCATGCCCCGCCTGATCCTGGACGGCAAGACGCCGCACTTCGACAGCATGGGTTTCCACGGCGATCACGTGCAGATCATCCAGAAGGCGATGAGCGACGTTGTAAACGGCCCCGGTACCGCCGGCAGAGCCAGGCTCCCGATCGAAGACGTGCTGATGGCGGGCAAGACCGGTACCGCGCAGGTCGTCGGGCTTAACATCGGCAGCGGCAAAGGCGGCATCTGGAAGCACCGCGACCACGGCCTGTTCATCTTCTTCGCGCCGTTCGACAAGCCTCGCTATGCGGGTGCCGTTGTGATCGAGCACGGCGGTGGCTCCGGCTCCGCCTACCCTATCGCGCGAGACGTTATGACCTTCCTGTTCGATCCGGCGAAGGGGCTCGAGGCGCTGCACGCGATGGAGCAGCAGTGGGGCGGCACCGCCAAGGAACGGTTCGATGCCGAATACGCCCGACGTGCGGCCGCGGCCGGTATAGACGTGCCCCCGGTGCCTGAAGACCAGGCTACCATCGCCCGCCTCGTCGACGCCGAGGCTCGTGCCGCGGCGGCCCAGCCCGCTGGCGTCGCGACCGAGGCCGTGGCCCCGCGTCCTGAACCCGATGTACCGGAGGGTCCGGAACCGCGATGAAACTGGCCGTTCTTCCCGAGCCTCTCGCAGGCATTCCGTGGCGGGTGATCCTGCCGCTGGTCATTCTCGTGTGTTTTGGCGCCACCGTTCTGCACTCGGCTGCCGGCGGTTCATTCACACCCTTCGCGGGCTCGCACCTGATCCGGTTCGCGGTGTTTCTTACCATGGCCCTGATCATCCGGCTGATGCCGCGGGAACTGGTCGTGTGGGCAGCCTATCCCGCCTACGTGGGCGTCCTGTTGTTGCTGATCCTGGTGGAGCTACTTGGCGCCATCGGCGGCGGCAGCCAGCGCTGGCTCGACCTCGGCTTTATCGTGCTGCAGCCGTCCGAGTTCATGAAGCCGGTGATCGTGCTGACGCTAGCGACGTTCTACGGCGCACTTCCGCCGGGCATGACCGGTTCCTGGCGAGCCCTCCTCCCCGCCGGGGTGCTGGTTGGCCTGCCGATGGGCCTAGTCCTACTGCAGCCCGACCTTGGCACGGCGCTCGCCATTGGCTTTGGCGCGGGCGTCCTGCTGTTTCTCGCCGGCCTCCCGTGGAAGTGGTTCGCAGGGGCTGGCGCTGCCGCCCTGGTCATCGCGCCACTCGCCTATTTCTTCGCGCTTCACGACTACCAGCGGGCGCGAGTTACGACCTTCATGGATCCCGAAAGCGATCCCCTCGGCACCGGCTACCACATCACCCAATCGAAGATCGCGATCGGCTCCGGCGGCATTACCGGCAAGGGCTTTGGCGAAGGATCGCAGAGCCACCTCAACTACCTGCCAGAACCCCACACCGACTTCGTCTTCGCCACGATGGCCGAAGAGTGGGGTCTCATCGGCGGTCTGTTCGTGCTGCTGATCTTCGGCATCATCCTGCGCTGGGGCCTGACCGTCGCACGCAACGCGCCCGACCGCTTCTCCCAGCTCCTCGCGGGGGGCATGACGGCGACGATCTTCTTCTATGTCGCGATCAATCTGCTGATGGTCATGGGCCTGGCTCCCGTGGTCGGTATTCCCTTGCCGTTCATGAGCCACGGCGGTTCCTCGATGCTGACGAACATGATCTGCATCGGCACCTTGATGATGATCGACCGGTGGAGCCAGCGCTCCAGAGGCACGAATTTCAACTAGGGCAAATCACCCGTTTTCCTCTCGTTTTGCAGCCGCACAAATTTTGCAAAGCGAATCGCTTGACGGCGCGTTCGGGGCGATTATAGGGGCGCCTCTCTCAGTGAGAATGGACGCATAGCTCAGTTGGTAGAGCAGCTGACTCTTAATCAGCGGGTCCTTGGTTCGAGCCCAAGTGCGTCCACCATCCCTTCCCCTTCAGGCCTTCTGAAAACCGAAGATTGAGAGCGAGCGGCTGCGTTTCGGCAGCCCACTCCCTCCAACCCCTCAGGCCGGCTCGCTGGCTCTCTGCACGATTGCTTCTGCCAACCTTCCGTTGACTTCCTCGAGGTGGTCGAAATGCGCGTCATAAGTCGCCATGCCCTGGCTGAGCGCGCGGATGTCCTTGTGCAGCGCCGCCAGCTCCGCTTCGGGCACCATCGCCTCGATGGTGTCCCATCGCGACCAGCCTTCTCGCGGGGTCATCCCTAGGACGCGCGCGCGGTGGCTGGCGAGTGCTGAGGTGATACGCGAAGTCGCGCTTCCGGGCGTTTCGATGGTCACCTGGTCGACGGGTTCGAGTAGATAGGGCGCGGACGCCGCCAGGGCTTCGGACATGGCGATCCGTCCGGCCATGCGAAACGCCAGCTCGGAGCTGTCGACGCTGTGGTACGAGCCGTCGACAAGGGTCACGGCAACGTCGACCACGGGATGCCCAAGCGGCCCCTTAAGCATGGCATCGCGCACGCCGTGCTCGACCGCCGGAATCCATTGTTTGGGAACCACCCCGCCCGAGATCTTCTCCTCAAAACGGAAGCCCTCGCCCCTTGGCAGCGGATGCACTTCGATCACCACGTCACCGTACTGGCCATGGCCGCCGGACTGCTTCTTGTGCCGGCCTCGCTGGGTAGCGCTCTTGCGGATCGTCTCGCGGATCAAGACAGCGGCCTGCTTGGCATCGATAGGTAGGCCATAACGCCTTTTCAGCCGGTCGAGGGCAAGCGCGAGGTGTTCCTCGTTGATCCCGCGCAGCAGGGTCTCGTGCGTCTCTTCGTTGGTCTCGCATGCCAATCCCAGGTCTTCTTCAAGCAGCTTCGCAAGGGCGGTCGAAAGCCGAACCTCGTCCTTGTGATCCTTGACCCCGATGGAGAGCGCGGAATTGGCGGTACGCCTGGCTCGCTGTTCCGGCGCCGAGGGCGCAGAACCTTCGGACAGACGGTGCCCCGCATGAACCGCATCGGCCTTGGCTATTCCGACCACGTCGCCCGGCTCCCCCTTCTTGAGCCGGACGGTGTTGCTGCCATGGATCCCAAACAAGGCGCCGGCGCGATGGCCGTCACCTGCCGAGGAATTGAGCTCTGTACCCTCATTGAGCGGTTTGCCGAAAATGCGCGCAAGCGAGAGGCGGCCGACCGCAGTTTCGTTCGAGACCTTGAATACCTCGATCACCGGGCCTTCGATCAAGAGCCGTTCCGCCGTCGCGCTGGCAGGTGGGGTGTCGTGCCGTAGCGCCTTGAGCAGGCGTCTCACGCCAAAGCCGTTGATCGCCGATCCGAACATGACCGGGACGACGAGCCCTTCGGCCGTCTCCCGCTTGAGGTCGCCGAACACGGTCGCGAGGTCGGGTGTCTCGTCGGACAGCAGCTGTTCGAGCAGGACATCGTCATGATCCGCCAACTGCTCGAGCATATGGAAGCGCGCCTTGCCCTCGGTCTCCTCGAGCTCGGGCGGCAGCGGCACCAGTTCGGAGGCCTGGCCGGCGCGGTACTTGTAGGCACGGTCGAGTGCGAGGTCGACGAAGCCGATAACGTCCTCGCCCTTGCTGATGGGAATCTGTCTGGCGACGAGCGCCGCCTTGCTTACCGGCTCAAGCGATACCAGCAAGTCTTCGAGCGTCCCGTGGGCCTTGTCGATCTTGTTCACGAAGATCGCGTGCGGCACGCCTCGCGCCTCGATGTCGCGAAGCAGAGGTTCGGCGAGAGCCGCGCGTTCGGGTTCGGGTGGAAGGACGACGAGTGCGAGATCCGCGATATCGAGCGCGGCATCGACTTCGGCGGCGAAGCCGACAGAACCGGGGGCGTCGAGGATGATGTAGTCGTCGCCTGCCCAGTTGAAGCGCATTAGATTGAGCTCGGTCGATCCTCCGCGCGCTCGCGCTTCGGCGCTCGCATCGCCCAGGGACGTGCCCGCTTCGACCGATCCGAGCCGGGGTATGGCGCCTGCCGCGTGCAGCAGGGCTTCAGCCAGGCTGGTCTTTCCAGCGCCTGCGGGGCCGACAAGCGCGATGACTCTCGCACCGCTGCCGATGGCATCCATGATCCTCTCCTTGGTTGCCTCCCGTCGCGGAGCCCAAGGTTCGATCCCTGCGTCAAAGATTGACGCATGCGGCCCGGAAGGCAACCCCGGAATTCTCCGCCTGTGCTTTTGGAGGTTCCGCTCGGCGCTTCGCTTGGTTAAGCGGTCAGCAGATAGAACTTCATGAAGGGGATGACTGTTGAGCATTCTGCAGGGCCGGGTCGCGGTCGTGACCGGCGCCAGTTCGGGTATCGGTGAAGCCTGTGCGATTTCATTTGTCGAGAAGGGCGCCAAGGTCGTGCTCGCTGCCCGCCGGGTCGAGCGGCTGACCTCGCTGGTCGAGCGGATCGAGGCGATGGGCGGCGAAGCGCTGGCCGTCGCTACCGATGTCACCAGTGAGGCAGCGGTCGACAACCTCTTTGCTCAGGCGGTTGAGCGGTTCGGCACGGTCGACGTGGTGATCAACAACGCCGGCATCGCCGACAGCACCCCGGTCGACGAGATGACGCTCGAAACCTGGGAGCAGGTGCTTTCGACCAACCTCACCTCGGCCTTCCTCTGCAGCCGCGCGGCGTTCCGCGTGATGAAGGGCAAGGGCCGCGGGCGGATCATCAACATCGGCTCGATCTCGGCACGCGTGCCGCGGCCGCATAGTCCGGCCTATGCCGCGAGCAAGTGGGGCCTCGACGGGTTGACCCGCTCACTCGCGATCGACGGGCGCGAGCACAACATCGCCGCCTCGATCTTCCATCCGGGCATCGTCGCAACCGAGATCGCGCCGGGTGCGGTCAAGCTGCCGGAGAACTTCGCGGCATCCCCCAAGGATATCGCCGACGTGATCATCCACATGTGCGATATCCCCGATCACCTCAACTTCTACGAGGGCATGGTCGTCCAGATCGACCTGCCGTTCCTCGGGCGCGGCTGAGCCTGGCGTGAAAGGCGATCTCGCCTGCTACAACATCGCGGATCTCCGCGAGCGGGCCCGGCGGCGCCTGCCGCACGGGATCTGGGAGTACCTCGAGCGCGGGGTCGAGGACGAAGCTGGCATGGCGCGCAATCGTGCCGGGTTCGAGCAGGTGACCTTTCGCCCCCGCGTTCTGCGCGGCGTGCATGCGATCGACACGAGCGCCGAGATCTTCGGACAGGCCACGCCCCTGCCCCTCGCGGTCGCGCCGACCGGGGCCGCGGGCCTCATGTGGTATCAGGGCGACCTGGCCCTGGCACGGGCCGCGGCCAAGGCCGGGCTGCCCTTCACCATCTCCAGCGCCAGCACGATGGATCTGGAGCAGATCGCGGTTGCCGGTGGCCGACTGTGGTTCCAGCTCTACTTGTGGGAGGACCGTTCGCTGTCCTTCGACGTGGTCCAGCGGGCACATGAACTTGGATGCGAGGCGCTGTTCGTCACGCTCGACCTGCCGGTCCCGCCGAACCGCGAATATATCCACCGCAACGGTTTCGGCACGCCCTTCAAGCTCAACGCCCGCAACACGCTCGACGTACTGACCCATCCGCGCTGGCTGGCCGGCGTGATGGGGCGCTACACGCTCGGCGGTGGCATCCCGACGCAAGCCAACCTGCCCGACCGCCTGCGGGCCAAGATCACCAAGGGCGCGCCTCCCGGAGCTTTGTTCAAGCAGGACGATCTCGATTGGGAAGGCGTGAAAGACCTGCGTGATCGCTGGCCGGGCAAGCTGATCCTCAAGGGTGTGCTGCACCCCGAAGACGCGCGTCATGCGCTCGCGCTAGGGGCCGACGGTGTTGTCGTTTCCAACCATGGAGGACGGGCGCTCGATTCCTCGATCGCCTCGATCGACGCCCTGCCCGAGATCGTCTCGGTCGTGGGCGGGAAGATGACCGTATTCCTCGACAGCGGCGTTCGGCGGGGGAGCGACATCGTCAAGGCCGTGGCGCTCGGGGCTGACGGCGTGATGGTTGGACGAGCTCCGCTCTATGGCCTCGGTGCCGCCGGTGAAGCCGGGGTCACGCGGGCGCTGGAGCTGTTGAAGGCGGAAACCGCGCGGACCATGGCCATGCTCGGGGCGCGGTCGCTGAACGAAGTCAGGGCCTTGCTCGATTGATGCGCATTTCCCGGAAACTGCTGATCGTTGCCGCTGCGCTTGCGTGTGGCTCTCAGGCCGTCGCGCAGGAAGCCGGCTCGCTCGACGCCTTGCTGCAGCAGGACGTCAGGCTGGCGACGATTGCCGAGCGCATGATGGGTGCCAACCAGGCGCTTTGCCGACAGCAGATGCCGCTGACCGGCATGATCATGCACAGTCTCGACCAGTACACCCAGGGTGGCCAGGACGCGGCGTTCGCGAATGGCCCTATCGCGGTCTCGGCGGTGATCCCCGGATCACCGGCCGCTGCAGTGCTTCAGCCACGGGACGGCATCGCTGCCATTGGCTCGACCCCCACGTCGGACATGAAGGCGGACGGCAAGTCCCCAGTGCGGGATGCCGTCTTCGCGGCTCTCGCCGATCAGCCGCCGCAGGGACCTGTGCAGCTCAAGATCGTCCGTGACGGTCAGGAGCGCCCCGTGTCGGTCGAGGCAAGGCCGGGCTGCAGGGTGCTGGTGGAGATCAAGGTCGCCGATGGGCTCAACGGCCGATCCGATGGCCGGGTCATCCAGGTGAACTACGGCTTGGCCACCGTCGCCACCGATGAGGAGCTGGCGGTTGTTTTCGCCCACGAACTCGCCCACGTCGTGCTCGAGCATCGCCGCCGGTTGAAAGACGCGGGCGTCGACAAAGGCTTTTTCGGCGAGTTCGGCCGCAACCAGCAGCTCAACCGGCAGGTCGAAGTTGAGGCTGACCGGATGGCGGTCCACCTGCTCGCCAATGCCGGCTACGATCCCCGGATTGCTCCGAAATTTTGGCGATCGAGTCTGGGGCAACGGACCTCGGGCGGCCTGACGCGTAGCCGCGTCTACCCTTCGGCCGAGGCCAGAGCCGCGCTGATCGAACGTGAAATCGCCGATTATATCGGCAGTGGCGCTGGACCGACTTACCCGGGGCACTTGCTGGCCCGGCGGGATCAGCCGTTCGAATAGTCAGCCCTGCGCGCAGCCTCGCTCGGGAGCCTGGCTGATGTCGATATACTGCCTGTCGTAGTAGGTCAGCGGTGTGGCGTCTTCGCGGTGGGTGGCGGCGATCAGCTCTCCGATGAAGATCGAGTGCGTACCGAAATCATGGCAATGAACCCGGCGGCACACGATGCTCGACTGCGCCGTCGCGAGGACGGGCACGCCATAAGCTTCCTCCCAGGCACCGACCGCAAAGCGATCGAGCGCGCGATCCTTCATGAAATGCTCCGCCACGTCCCGGTTTCCAAGACCGAGCACGTTGACGCAAAAGGTCTCGGCCGTCGCGAGCGGCGCATGGAGCGAGGCAGTGCGATTGACGCAAACCAGCAGCGACGGCGGATCGAAGCTGAGCGAACTGACCGCAGTCGCCAGGATGCCATAACGATCACCGCCATGCCCGGTCGTGACCGCATAGACGGTGGCGGCGACGTGCCGCATCGCGGAACGGAAGGAATCGAGGAGATCCTCGTGGGTCTGGCTAAGCTCGGTCACTTTGGCTCCATGCGGCGGTAACACCATTCACGCAAGCTCGGGCACTTTGGAAGCCATATCCCGGCAATTGCACGGCTTTTGCACTGTCACACATTTCAACTCGAACATCCTTGCGATTCACTCGAATTTGCCCGCCACTTGAACAGGTCCTAAAGTGGATGAAATGTGATGTACATGATTGCCATCACATTACGATGTGATATATCGAAGTCATGAACGCTTCAATCATTGATCGCGTCCGCGATCTCGTGAGCCAGGGCCGGATGACCCGGGCTGGACTGGCCCGGGCAGCCGGCCTTCATGCCAACACCTTGCGCGACTGTACGGAGCCGACCTGGAATCCGACCGCGGATACGCTTGGCAAGCTCGACCGATTTCTCTCGGCCAACGACGAAACGCCGATCCTGGTACCGATCGAGCAGATCATCGACGAGGCGCGTAACGGCCGCATGTTTATCCTGGTCGACGACGAAGACCGGGAGAACGAAGGCGATCTGATCATTCCCGCTCAGATGGCGACGCCCGATGCGATCAACTTCATGGCCACCTATGGGCGTGGCCTGATCTGCCTCGCCCTCGGCCAGCCGCGCGTCGAAACGCTCGGGCTGCAGCCGATGAGCCGCAACAACCGCAGCCGTATGGAAACCGCCTTCACCACCTCGATCGAGGCGCGCGAAGGCGTGACCACCGGGATCAGCGCCGCCGACCGCGCGCGGACCATCTCGGTGGCTATCGATGCCGGCAAAGGCGCCGACGACATCGTCAGCCCCGGCCACGTCTTCCCGCTCGTCGCGCGCGAAGGCGGCGTTTTGGTTCGCGCCGGGCACACCGAGGCGGCTGTCGATATCTCGCGCCTCGCCGGGCTCAATCCCTCGGGCGTCATCTGCGAAATCATGGCCGAAGACGGCACGATGGCCCGGCTCGACGACTTGATCGGCTTCGGTCGCAAGCATGGCATCAAGATCGGTACGATCCGCGACCTCATCGCCTATCGCCGCCGCCACGACCACTTGGTGGAGAAGCGCGCGGAGAGCCGCTTCACCAGCCTGTGGGGCGGCGACTGGCGGGCGATCAGCTTCTACAACAAGGCCACCAAGGGTGAGACCATGGCCCTGGTGAAAGGACACATCGATCCCGCCAAGCCGACGCTGGTCCGGATGCATGCGCTCTCCGTATTCGATGACGTTTTCGCGCACGACACCGAGCGGCAAGGCCTGCTCGAAGGGGCGATGCGCATGATCGGCGAGGAAGGCGCGGGCGTGGTCGTCCTGATCAACCGCCCCTCCCCTGGCCACGCCAGCAGCGCCATCCGCGAACTCGACCGCGACCGCTCTGAACCAGCAGCGGACGAAGGCGACATGCCCTCGGAACAGCGCGACTACGGCGTCGGCGCTCAGATCCTCGCCGAGCTTGGGGTGCACGACATGGTCTTGCTCACCAATACTCGTCACTCGCTGGTCGGGCTTGAGGGCTACGACCTGTCGATCGTCGGGGAGAGGCCAATCGGTCCCGCGTGATCTTCAATCGCAGCCGCTCGCGCGCTCAATGCAATTTGAGCCGCGGGCGGACGATACGATTGACCTGACCGACCAGGATGAGCGCCCATCCCTTCAGCCAGCCGTGGATCGCGATCAGGTGCATGCGGTAGAGTGAGGTATAGACCAGGCGGGCCAGGCGTCCCTCGATGGCCATTCTACCGCCGACAAGACTGCCCATCAGACTGCCCACGGTTGAGAAGCGGCTCAGCGACACCAACGACCCGTGATCGTGGTAGACAAAGGGCTTGAGCGGCTTTTCGTCCATGTCGCGGACCAGATTGTCGAAGACGGTCCGCGCCATTTGGTGCGCCGCTTGAGCTCTCGGCGGCACGGGGGCGGTTCGTCCTGGCGAAATGCATGAGCAACAGTCGCCCATGGCGAATATCTTGGGATCTCGGGTCGTCTGGAGAGTGTCCTTGACGACGAGCTGGTTGATCCGATTGGTCTCGAGGTCGAGATCAGCCAACACCGGAGAGGCTTTTACGCCCGCCGCCCAGACCAGCAGGTCGCCCTCAATTCTCTCACCGCTCTCCGTAACGATGACGTGGGGCTTGGCTTCCGTGACGCGGACACCGGAAAGAACGCGGACACCGAGCGCCTCGAGCTCGGCCTGCGCTGCCTCTGCCAGACGGTCGGGCAGAGCCGGTAGTATGCGGGGCCCCGCCTCGACTAACGTGATTTCAAGCCGGCTTTCGTCGAAGACTTCCAGTCCGTAGTACCGCAGCGCTGCCGCCGCATTGTAGAGTTCGGCAGCAAGTTCCACGCCGGTCGCTCCGCCACCGACGATGACGACCTTGACGTGGGCATCGCAGGAGGGGTCTGCACTCATCTCGCGCGAGACCCGCAGGCAATGGTCGAGAAGGCGGTAGCGGAAACGGTCTGCGCCGATACGATCGTCTAACCGCATGCAATTTTCGGCCACGCCCGGGGTGCCGAAGTCATTCGATACCGAGCCTATGGCGATCACTAGGTAGTCGTAACGGATCGTGTGACGCGCGATGATCTCGCTGCCGTCGTCGTCGAGCATGGGTGCGACGATCACCTGTTGGTTGGCCCGATCGACACTCTCAAGCGTGCCAAAGAAGTACCGGTAGCCCCAGCGATGGCAATGGCTGCGATAGCCGACTTCATCGAGGTTGGCGTCGAGCGAGCCTGCCGCGACTTCGTGCAGCAACGGCTTCCAGATGTGGGTGCGGTTCTTCTCGAGCAGGATGATGTCGTGACGCTTGCGGCCATATCGGGCGCCGAGACGGCGGACCAGTTCGAGGCCGCCCGCGCCGCCTCCGACAACGACGATCTGCGTCTTGCGCTGCAACTCGGTACCCCCGTCGCGGGACATGCCGGTGCCGTGCCCCGGCCCCACACAATGCGCGGTTGAGAGGCCTTCGTCTACAAGTGGATGAAGCACGCCTCGCGGAGCTTGTGCCGCCAGCCGGGGCGATTAAGGAGGTGACGCACGATCCGCGCTTTCGGTGCGGCTCGGTGGCCCAGTCTATTTAGCTCCGGAGTAACGATGGCCCGTTTCCTGATCGTTGAAGCCCGCTTCTACGACCACCTCAACGACATGCTCATTGCAGGCGCGCGCGAGGCGCTCGAGAATGCTGGGCACCAGGTCGAAGTGCTGACGGTTCCCGGCGCGCTCGAAGTTCCCGGCGCCATCGCCTCCGCCGCCGAAAGCGGGCGCTACGAAGGGTTCGTGGCGCTTGGCGTGGTGATCCGTGGAGAGACCTATCACTTCGAGATCGTCGCCGGCGAAAGCGCGCGCGGGATCATGGCGTTGACCATGGATGGCCTCGCCGTCGGCAATGGCATCCTCACGGTGGAGAACGAAGCGCAGGCGATCGTGCGCGCCGACCCTGCCCAGCTCAACAAGGGCGCCGGCGCGGCCGAAGCGGCTCTGGCCCTGCTCGCAATCCGGGAGAAGTTCGCATGACAAGCCATTGGTCGATTGAGGGGATTCCGCTCGTTCTCGGCGGCAACGTGTTTGGCTGGACTTCGGATGAGAGCTCCAGCTTTGCGGTCCTCGACCGCTTCTACGAGGGCGGCGGGCGCATGGTCGATACTGCGCAGGGCTATTCGGTCTGGGCTCCGGGCCATGTCGGCGGCGAGAGCGAGACGGTCATTGGCAACTGGCTCAAGAGCCGCGGTGTCCGTTCGGAGATGCGGATCGCGACCAAGACCGGGATGTTTGGCCACGCCGGTGACCTGGCGACCGGCAAAATCACCGAAGAACTGCACAAGTCACTGCAACGGCTCCAGACCGACTATGTAGACCTCTACTACGCTCACCGGGACGAGACAGAAACGCCGCAGGAGGAAGTCGCGGCCGGCTTTGACGGATTGGTCAAGCAGGGCCTGGTGCGCGAGCTCGGCGCTTCGAACTTCAACGCCGACCGCCTCCGCACAATTTCCGACATCGCACATTCCAATGGGATGACCGGCTTCACGGTCCTGCAGAACGAATACAACCTCGTAATGCGCGAAGAATATCCCCAGGCCTTGCAGCAGCTCTGCCTGGACCGCGGGATTGCGATGCTTCCCTGGTTCGGTCTCGCCGCAGGTTTCCTCACGGGCAAGTACCGCACGCGCGAGGATCTGGAGCGGCACAACCGCGGCTCCAGCATCGAGCGCTTTTTCGACAAGGGCCTGACGGTCTTGCCGGCACTCGATGCCGTGGTCGCCGAGACTGGCGCGAGCCATGGCGCGGTCGCTCTCGCCTGGCTGCTCAAGCAACCCGGCATTGCGGCGCCCATCGCCAGTGCGCGGGAGCCGGAGCAACTCGACGTGCAGTTCGAGGCGTTGAAGTTGCAGCTCACGCAGGATCAGCTCGACAGGTTGACTGCCGCGACAAGTTGAACGGCGCTGCTGGCCGGCGAATGAAATGAAAACGGCCGTTCGAGAGCGGATCGCTCGGCGCTATCAGGCGCCTACTGCGAAGAAATTGACGCCATCGAGCGTTACTCAATAGTGGAAATGATGCTCCTGCAGTGCGGTCCCGAGTTGATGTGACAGCTGTGTGACACTAAGCGGCTGCGCAACAGGAGGCCCAACCCATTCGCCAGATTGCAGCCTTGCCTTACCTCATCGAGGGACCGGCGGCGGATTCGCCTGTCCGGCTGATGCTGGTGACGACGCGCGGTTCGCGGGGGCGTTGGGTGATTCCCAAAGGGAATACGAGCGGCGATGCGCCTCACGTAAGCGCCGCGAAGGAAGCTGAGGACGAGGCCGGTGTCCGCGGAGCTGCGTGTCCCACGCCGCTTGGCAGCTACCGCTACCGCAAGCGGCAGCGCAACGGCGCCACGCTTATGCTGGACGTCGATGTCTTTCCCCTCGCCGTCACCGAAGAGCTCGCCAGCTGGAAAGAACAGCACGAGCGCGAGCGGCGCTGGTTCAGTCTCAACGAAGCCGCTGAGGTCGTCGAAGAGGAAGACCTTCGCAATCTTATCAAATCTTTCGCCCCGGCCGAATTCAAGGCCGCGGCCCGGCGAGCAAGCCTGCTCGATACCGTAGTCCGCAAATCAAGGATGGATACCATGTTTGGCTGGTTCCAACGCCTGCTTCCCAAGACAGGCAACTTCTTCGAGATGTTCGAAGCCCACGCGGCGATCATCCTCGCCGCGGCGGATGCCACGGCGCGCCTGCTCGACAACCCGACCGAGCCGGATCACATCCGCGAGATCAACGAGCGTGAGCATGACGCGGATGAACTGAACCGCACGGTCCTGCAGACGGTACGCCAGACGTTCCTCACCCCGTTCGACCGCGGATCGATCGCCTCGCTGATCAGCGCGATGGACGACACCGTGGACGAGATGCAGGCGACCGCCAACGCCATCGGCCTCTACGAGGTGAAGGCGATCCCGCAGGAAATGAAGGACATGGTCGCGATCATCGTCGACGCGGCCCGTGTCACTGCCGAAGCCATTCCGCTGCTACGCGATGTCGGCAGGAACGCCGGCCGCCTTCACGAGCTGACCGAGCGCCTGGTGCGCATGGAAAGCCACGCTGACGCCATCCACGCGGCCGGCCTGAAACGCGCCCTGCGCGAGCATGGTACCAGCAACACCCTGCAGTTCGTGACCGATCGCGAGGTCTACAAGCACCTCGAGCGGATCACTGACGCCTTTGAGGACGTGGCCGACGAGATCGACGGCATCGTGATCGAACACGCCTGACAGGCTGACACGCCATGCACGAACTGGCTTTTCCGCTCCTCGTCGGCCTCATCCTGGTCGCGCTGGCGTTCGACTTCCTCAATGGGCTCCACGATGCCGCGAACTCGATCGCGACCGTGGTGGCCACGCGGCTGCTATCGCCGGTCAAGGCGGTGCTGTTCGCGGCGTTCTTCAACTTCGCCGCCTATTTCCTCACCATCGCAATCCCGAGCTTGCACGCGGTGGCCGAAACCATCGGCAAGGGCTTGATCGACAAGGATGTCGTCACCCCGGCGGTGATCTTCGGGGCGCTGATCGGGGCAATGTTCTGGAATGTCGTCACCTGGCTCAAGGGCATTCCCTCATCGAGCAGCCACGCGCTTGTCGGCGGTCTCGTGGGCGCCGGTGTCGCGCATGCTGGGATCGAGGGGATCCAGTGGTCAGGCCTCAACAAGACCCTGCTCGCCATCGTGCTCTCACCGACGATCGGCATGTTCCTGGCGATGTTCGTCATGCTCGCCAGTAGCTGGGGTCTACAAAAGGCCACGGCTGCCAATGCCGAGCGAACCTTTCGCGGTCTGCACCTGGTCTCGTCCGCAGCCTATTCGCTCAGCCACGGGTTGAACGACGCCCAGAAGACCATGGGAATCATCACCGTGCTGCTCTATTCGACGGGCAATCTCCACGGCGAATTCGAAGTGCCCCACTGGGTCGCGATCTCCTGCTACATCGCCATCGCGCTCGGCACGATGACCGGTGGCTGGAAGATCATCGAGACGATGGGATCGCGCATCACCAAGCTCTCGCAGCACCAAGGCTTCAGCGCGTCGCTGGCCGGCTCGATAGTGGTGTTCTCCGCCTCGACGCTCGGCATTCCGGTGTCGACCACCCATACGATCACCGGTTCGATCATCGGCGCGGGCGTGGCCCGGCGCGCGTCTTCGGTCCGTTGGGGCATTGCGCGCAACGTGATGGTTGCCTGGATAATCACCATCCCGGCCTCGGGCGTGGTCGGCGCGCTGTTTTACCTTCTCACCCGACTGTTCTGAGCGGCGCTATAGCAGCCACTCGATCGGCAAGTGGGACAAGAGCCAGATCCCGCCTCGCTGGAACGGGGTCGTTCCCGGCTCCTTCGTGTGGACGATGGTGAGGCCGTCGCGGCGTTCTATCCAGTTGAGTTCGCCGTCGTCCCCAAGGACGAGCTGGTAGGCGTTGGTCGGGATCAAGCTGTCGAACGAATCCGAGACCGCTCCCGCGAGAGCGGCGCTCTCGATCACAAAGCCCTGCTCGGTGTTGAGGTGCATCGAGCGCGGATCGAAGTTGAACGATCCGATGAACAACTTCTCCCGATCAACCGCAAAGGTCTTGGCATGAAGTGTCGTCGCGGACGAACGCAGAACCGGTCCGCCGTCCGACCGACGACCGCTGCCTGAACCCATCGCGGTAAGGCGCCGCCGGCGATCCCTGATCCCCTCCACCGCACTGGCGCGCATCTCGAACAGACGAACGCCCTTCTCCAACATCTCGCGCCGATAGTGCGCGTAACCGGCGTGGACGATCCACACGTCGCTGGCCTCGAAGGCGTTGGTGAAAACCGCCGTATCGATGCCACGTGCGGCGAGGAGCCCGAGTTCGTCGACACCGGCCTGGGTGGGTACGAAGTAGCCGGAGATAATGCGCAGTTCCTTGTTCGGATCACCCACGGCTTTGTGCAGCGTGTTCATCAGGAGCCCGTCTTCCCTGCCCTTGCCCACGCCCTTCGCCGGATCATCGCTCAGCATCCGCACGGGCGCCCAGGCGAACGGCAGGGTTCCGTCCAGGACCTGGGCGATGAACGGCAGGTCCTTAATCGCCGCGACGTACTCGCGGGCTGAAGCGTTCGTTTCGACTATTGAAGCGTCGCGGTGGATGATGTCGGGATATGAATCCGACGGCGGAGAGAGGATGCGCTCGACGGGATAGGCAGACTGGCTGGCCCAATAGCGGTCGAAATCCGCCGAGACGTGATCGACCACCGGCCCGATGGCGAGCACATCGAGGTCCGCGAACAGGCCGCCCTCGGCTGCGGAAAAGTACTCGTCGCCCACGTTGCGCCCGCCAATCACGACGGCCTGGTTGTCGGCGATGATGCCCTTGTTGTGCATGCGCCGATTGAGGCGGAAGAAGTCCGTGGCGTAGCCGATCATCTTCGGACGGCGGATGACGAAGGGATTGAACAGCCGGATCTCGATGTTCGGATGGCGGTCGAGCTCGGCTAAGACGTGATCCATCCCAGCGATGCCATTGTCGTCGAGCAGCATGCGCACCCGCACCCCCCGCTCGGCCGCGTCGAGCACGGCTTCTAGCATCAGCGTACCCGAGAGGTCCTTGTGCCAGATGTAGTACTGCACATCGAGAGTACGGGTGGCCGCGCGTGCGAGAAGGACGCGGGCGGCGAAAGCGTCGTCGCCATCGATCAGCATGTGAACGCCCGAATCCGCGCCATGTCCGGCGCGAATGTTGGCGACACCTATGCCAAGAGGCGTGTCAGCCGTTTCGGTGAAATGGCGAGAGGTCGGTCGTGGCTCTAGCGGAGGAAGCGGATTGGCGAGACGGACAATCAGCACGCCCAGGGCGAAGACTGCGGCGCCGGCAGCGATCCATTGTGCAATCAACCACAGCATCAATCGCTTCGGTCAGCCTTTCAACGGCCCTGTCCGTCTTGCAGCCCTCTAAGGGTAGCAGAAGGACAGGGCCGCAGGAACAGGCAGTTACCCTCAGACCGTTGGGGTCTGAGCAGTGTTACCAGATGCGGACACGCTGCTCTGGCGACAGGTACAGCTTGTCGCCCGGCTTCACCCCGAACGCATCGTACCATGCGTCAAGGTTGCGGACGGTCAACGCGCGGTACTGGCCCGGTGCATGTCCGTCGGTGGCGATGCGCTGGCGCAGCGCCGCTTCGCGCATCTTGGTCGCCCAGGCCTGGGCATAGGCGATGAAGAACCGCTGGTCGCCGGTAAAGCCTTCGATCTCGGGCGCAGGCTTGCCGCCAAGCGAAGCGTGATAGGCATCGTACGCAGCCGCAAGACCGGCAACGTCGGCGATGTTTTCGCCCAGCGTCAGGTCGCCGCGGACCTTGAGACCGGGGAACGGTTCATAGAGGCTGAACTGGCTGGCCAAGGCCTTGCCGGCCTTGTCGAACTGCGCGCGGTCGGCGTCGGTCCACCAGTTGCGCATGGCACCGGTGGAATCGAACTCGGCCCCGTTGTTGTCGAAGCTGTGGCTGATCTCGTGCCCGATCACCGCGCCGACGGCCCCGTAGTTGAAAGCCGGGTCAGCCTTGGGATCGAAGAACGGAGGCTGCAGGATCGCCGCCGGGAAGTTGAGCGCGTTCTGCACCGGCAGGTTGACCGCGTTGACCAACTGGGCGTTCATCCACCACTCGCGCTTGTCGAGCGGCTTACCGATCTTGGCGAGCTGCTGCTGGTAGCGCAGCTTCTCAGCCGCCTGCTTGTTGGCATAGGCCGTGGCCGGGTCGAGCTTGAGCGAGGAATAGTCGGTCCAGGTGTCGGGATAGCCGACGCCGACCTCCATCGATTCCACCTTCGCCTTGGCTTCGGTCTTGGTCTCAGGTGCCATCCACTCGATGGCGTCGATCCGCTTGGAAAAGGCCGTCTTGATATTCTCGACCATCGCCTGGATCTCCGCCTTGGCAGAGGCCGGGAAATATTTGTCGGTGTAGAGCTTGCCCAGCGCGTCGCCGATGTTGCCGTTGACGGCGGCCAGCGCGCGCTTCTCGCGCGGCCGGGCCTGCTCGGCGCCGGTCAGCTGGGTGCCGTAGAAGGCAAAGCTCAACTGATCGAGCTTGCTCGGCAGGACGGAGGTGTTCTGGTTGATCTGATGGAACATCAGCCAGTCCTTCCACGCGTCGAGCGGTTCCGAGCCGACCAGCGCCGCGATCTTGGGAATGGCGTTGGCGTGATAGGCGTTGAACTTCTGCTGATTGCCGAGCTGCGCCGCATCGAAGAAGGTCTTCCAGTCCAGGCCCGGCGCCTTCTTAATGAAATCGGCGGGAGTCCAGACGGCCTTGGCGACCTGCCAGTCGTCGCTTTCTTCGCGTGTGGAGTGAGCGCGAGCGATCTTGACCTCGAGGTCGTAAATCCGCTGGGCCTTGGCAGCCGCATCGGAAATACCGGCCGCGGTGAGCAGGTCGGTGATGTACTTGCGATAGGCCGCCTGGTTGGCCTTCATGTCCGGCTCGGACGACAAGTAGTACTCGCGCTCGGGCATGCCGAGGCCGCCCTGGAGGATGTAGGGCATGACCTCACCACCAACGAGCGCCTGGGTCACGAACACGCCGAACAAGTTCTCGGTTTCGAAGTTGGTGGCGTTGAGCGGATCGACATCGGCCCGGACGTTGTCGCCCAGAATGCGAGCGAGCGTCGTCTTGTCCTTGATCGCTGCGATCCGCTGAAGGTCTGACTGGAGCGGTGCCATGCCGAGTTTGTCGATCGTGGCGATGTCGAGGAAGGCGTCATAATAGGCCTTCACGCGGGCGGCGTCGGTGTCGGCCTCGGGCTCCGACTTCTCGAGGTCCGCGAGCAGGGCCTCAAGGTTCTTCTCAGTTTGCTGGTCAGCGACCCAGAAGGCCCCGATGCTCGAACGGTCGGCGGGAATCTCGTTGGCCTTCATCCAACCTTCGTTGGCGTAACCGTAGAAGTCATCCCCGGGCTTGATCGCCTTGTTCATCGCCAGGAGGTTGATGCCAACTTCGGTTCCGGGAGCCGCCGCTTCGGTCTCGGTTTCCGCCATGTTGCAGGCGACCGGTCCGAGCGTAAGAGTGGCAACGCCCAGCATGAGGGCGGCAGCGAGACGAGTTTTCATGAAGTGCTTTCCCGTGAGGCGCGACCGAAGCGCATTTTAGTTTCCAATGGAACTGCATAGAATTCCACTGCGACTGCGGCAAGAAACGTCTGTCGACCCCGATGGGTCCTTGGTCGATAGTTTAGCCGCCTTGCGCGAGTTCAAAACCGACGCGGGTTCCGGGCCCCAAGGGTAAGTCGAGCGCTACCCAGGTGGCGACGATCAAGCTTCCCGCCACGTAGAAGGCGATCGCGAAGGGTAACGTTGCCGACAACAACGTGCCGAGGCGCATCTTCGAGTTCCAGCGCTGACAATAAATCAGCACTAGCACGAAATACGGATTAAGAGGCGAGATCAGGTTGGTCACGGTATCGCCCACCCGATAAGCGGCGGTGGTCATTTCCGGCGAGATATCGAGCAGCATCAGCATCGGCACTGCGACCGGGGCCATGGCGGTCCACTTGGCCGAGCCGGATGCGATCAGGAAGTCGAGCCAGGCGGACGCCGTGGTCAGCATTGGCAGCAGCAAGGCCGGTGGCGCGTTGAGTGAGCGCAGGAACTCGGACCCGTTGATGGCCGTGATCGGGGCGAGGTTCGACCATCCGAACATCGCCACGAAGTGCGCGGCGAAGAAGGCGATCACCAGGTACGGCAGCATCCCCTCAAGCCCTTCGGCCATGAACCGAATGACGTCGCGATGGCTCTTGATCGTCCCCGCCCCCTTGCCGAAGGCCCAACCGCAGCCGAGCAGAAGGACAAACAGGATCGCGGCTATCGACCGGTAGAAGGGAACGATCCGCTCACCGGGTTCGGCCGAGGCATCGTAAAGCGGGGCGTAGCCGGGCGTGAACACCAGGGCGATCGTGACCAGCCCCACCAGGAGCGCGGTCAAACCAGCCGCGCGCAAACCCTTGCGTTCCTCGGCCGTGAGCTCCGATGGCGCCGGTTGGACCTCGCTTTCCTCACCGCTCCATGCTTCCAGGCGCGGTCCGACGATCTTGGCGGCGATGAGCCAGCCCAGACTGACGAAGGCTACGGCGATCGCGACCAGAAACCACCAGTTGCCGAGGGGGTTCATAGTCCAGCTCGGCTCGAGGAGGGCCGCGCCAGTTTGCGTGATCCCGAGGATCAGCACGTCGTACTGCCCGGGGAGCAAGTTACCGGCGAGGCCAGTACTGCAGCCGACGAAGCCGAGGATCAGCCCGAGCACCGGATTGCGCCCGGCATTGGCGAACACGATTCCTGCGAGCGGGACGTAAACCAGATAGCCCGCGTCGACAGCGTGCACGGTAAGCATGCCGAGCAGAATGACTGCAGGAGACAGGAGGCGGTCGGGGATTCCCTGCACCGCCTTGCGGATCAGGGCCGAAAGCAAACCCGACTTTTCCGCCACCCCCGCCCCGAGCATGATTGTCAGGACCAGCCCCAGCGGTGGAAAGCCGGTGAAGGTCCGCGGCATTTCGGTCAGCAGCTGGCGGACGAGCTCTTCCGAAAGCAGGCTCTTGGCTGCCAGTACTTCGCCAGTCGCGGGGTTTACGGCGGTCCAGCCCATGGCCGACCCAAGAGCGGAGACGGCCACCAGGATCACAATGATGATGACGAAGATCGCTACCGGGTCAGGCAGCGAGTTTCCGAGGCGTTCTACAGTGTCGAGAAAACGGTCCCCGCGGGTGCGGGGCACCACGCCGGTCGAAGCAGTTGACGCCATACGCCAATCCCCCGCGTCCCGCGGGAGATTAGACGTCAAGCGCTGGCGATTGGCAAGTTAAACGGCGAGCCGCCCGAAGCACCCTGCTCCGGCGTAGACCGCGCTCTCGCCCAGCTCTTCCTCGATACGGATGAGCTGGTTGTACTTGGCGAGCCGGTCAGAACGGGCGAGCGAGCCGGTCTTGATCTGACCGCAGTTGGTGGCAACCGCGAGATCGGCGATGGTCGAATCCTCGGTCTCACCCGAACGATGGCTCATCACCGCGGTGTATCCCGCGCGGTGCGCGATATCGACCGCCTGGAGCGTCTCGGTCAGCGTGCCGATCTGGTTGACCTTGACCAGCAGCGAGTTCGCCAGCCCCTGTCCGATACCCATGCGCAGACGCTCAGGGTTGGTTACGAACAAGTCGTCACCGACCAGCTGGACGCGATCGCCGATCTTGTCGGTCAGGGCCTTCCAGCCTTCGAAGTCATCCTCGCTCATGCCGTCCTCGATCGAGCGGATCGGATAGGCCTTGGTGAGGTCGGCGAGGTAATCGGCAAACTCTGTCGGCGAGAGGCTGAGCCCTTCCCCGCTGATCTCGTACTTGCCGTTCTTGAAGAACTCGGTCGAGGCGCAGTCGAGTGCGAGAACCACGTCGCTCCCGGGCTTGAAGCCCGCTTGCTCGACTGAGGCCATGATGAAGTCGAGCGCGTCGCGCGTGCTGGCGAGGTTCGGCGCGAAGCCGCCTTCGTCTCCGACAGCGGTCGCGAGGCCCTTCTGGTGCAGGCCCTTCTTGAGCGTGTGGAAGATCTCCGACCCCCAGCGCACCGCCTCGGCCAAGGTCGGGGCGCCCACCGGCATGACCATGAATTCCTGGAAGTCGATCGGATTGTCGGCGTGCTCGCCGCCGTTGATGATGTTCATCATCGGCACCGGCAGCACATGCGCCGACACCCCGCCGACATAGGCCCACAGCGGCATACCCCGGGCGCTCGCCGCGGCCTTGGCTACGGCCAGGCTCGTTCCGAGGATCGCATTGGCCCCGAGGCGGCTCTTGTTGGGCGTGCCGTCGAGTTCAAGCATGGTCAGATCGAGTTCGCGCTGGTCTTCAGCATCGAAGCCCAACAGCGCTTCGGCAATCTCGCCATTCACCAGGCCAACCGCCTTGGTTACGCCCTTGCCGAGATAGCGGCCCTTGTCGCCATCACGAAGCTCCACGGCCTCGTGCGCGCCGGTCGAAGCACCCGAAGGCACCGCTGCGCGGCCGAAGCTGCCGTCCTCCAGCCATACGTCCACTTCGACCGTCGGATTGCCCCGGCTATCGAGGATTTCACGGGCGTGGATGTCGAGGATGGCGGTCATTCGAAGCTCCGTTGGCTCGGGTGTTGCATTTCAATAAGACACCCCCAATATCGAGGGGGCCGAGGCGTCCTATGCGGCGGAACCAAGAGGTGCAAGCCGCGTTCGATTCCGGAGCTGGCAGGGATCGCAAACCCGCCAAGAATTCGATAAGAGTTGCCCAGTATCTGGGCGAACGGAAAGGGAAACCATGGCCGAGACTGCTGCCAACACCGCCAAGCCGCGCAAGAGCCCGGCGAAGAAGCCCGCAACTAACGGCACGACTCTCGCGGCCTCCAACACCGAAGAAGCCAAGTCGCGCTTCAACGCGGCGCTCGAAGAGGCACGCGCAGGTGCTGTAGCGCTGGGCAACGAGGCACGCGATCGGGCTAATGCCTATCGCAGCCAGGCCAGCTCTACAGGTGGCGACTGGGCAGCTGACGCCAAGACCAAGGCGACCGAACTTGCCAATGACGGCAAGAAGGGTGCCAGCGGCGCTTTGACAAGCCTGAGCCGTTTGGTCGCCGACAATGCCGGCACGATCGAGCAGAACCTCGGCGCCAAGTATGGTGACTATGCCCGGACGGCATCTCAGAAGCTCCAGGAAACCGGCCAGGCGCTCGATGAAAAGAGCCTCGACCAGCTGGGCGAGGACGCGCGCGAGTTCGTGCGCAAGAGCCCCGGCGTCGCGATCGGCATCGCGGCAGGCGTGGGCTTCCTGCTGGCACGTCTGTTTCGGCGGTGAACCAACCGGGGGGTGGGGAAGAACTCGTCCCGGTCGAACGGGACGAGGACGTGCCATTGCCATTGGACGACGAGGCGCAAGACAGTGCGGTCGGCGAGCCGGATGACCGCTCGCTCCGCGAAGACCTGGAAGCGCTGATCGAAGACGGCAGGACGTACCTCGAAGCTGAGCTGGTCTTTCAGAAGACCCGGGCCGCCTATGTCGCGGACCGGGCGAAGGGCGCCGTCATTTTCGGCGCCATCGCGGCGGTGCTGGCCTTCCTCGCCCTTATTGGACTGACCGTCGGGCTGATCATTGCGCTTACTCCGTTGATCACGGCGTGGGGTGCAAGCGCCGTTGTCGTCGTGGCGCTGCTGGTCGGGGCCGTGCTTTGTGTCAGGACAGCCGGAAAGCGCTGGAGCAAGCTCATGGCGGCAATTGAAGGTCCCGAAGGGGACCGGTCATGAGCGATATCGAACGGCGCCTGGATGAAGACCGCATGCTGCGGGACGCCGCACTCGGCTTGTTCAAGGCCGATCTTGCCCTGATCCGTGCCGACATCGCCGAACGAGGTGTGGGCACACGGATCAAGGACCGCATCGGTGAGGGCACCGCGGACATGATCGAGGACGCAGTCGACTATGCCGAGGAAAACCGCGGCAAAATCGCTGCGGTCGTCGCTGCAGTAGTGTTGTGGTTTGCCCGCGGCCCGATCATAGACGCGCTCGGACGCCTGTTCGATGACGGCGAAGAGGAAGACGCGGAACCTGTTAAGCCGGATGGCCGTTCCGCCTAAGACCAGATTTCACGGGGAGTTCCAGAACATGACCGATGCGAAGCGCCAGACCCTCAAGCAGAAGGTCGCCACCGGACAGGCGCGCGTCAAACAGCGGACCAAGGGCGATAACACCACCACCATCGTCGATCGCGCCGGAGAGAAGGCGATCGAAGCAAAGGACAAGGTGTTCACTTTTGCCAAGGAACACCCGATCGCCACCGTGGCCGGTGCGGTCGTGGTCGGCGCATTGGTCAGTACCCTGTTCAAGCGCTCTCCGACGCGCGAGGTCGCGACCAAGGCGGCAGGCCGGGCCTCGGGCTTGGCGGTTGTCGGCGCGCAGCTGGCGCTAACCCTGGCCCAGCAGGCGATGTCGGCGGCCAGTCAGGCGGCCAAGGCTGGCGCGTACAAGTTCGATGGCGTGGGCGATGGTGCTCTCGATTTCGGGCGTGATGCCGCCGGCAAAGCTGGGAAGATCGGAGAGAGTGCTGCGATGGCCGCTCGCGATGCCGGCAAGCGGTTGACCCAGGCTTGGCGCGAGAGATGAACTGACCGGGTTGCGGCGCCCCCCTGCCCCCAGTAACGCGTGAAACCGAGTCATCTGGGTGAAAGGGTATTTTTGATGGGGAAGCAACTTCTACACCTGGTCATGGGCGGACGAGTGGTCGACCCACAGGGTGTCGAGTTCCAGAACCTCAATGAACTGGACGTCGTGGGAATCTTCCCAAACTACGCTGCGGCCGAGGAAGCCTGGCGTGCCTGTGCGCAGCGCACGGTTGACGACGCGGAAATGAAGTACGTGATCGTCCACCTCCACCGCCTGCTCGAACCCGAGCTGCCGGGAAACTAAGCGGATTTGCCCTCCCTCCTGTCGAACAGGTGGGAGGGAAATTCGATCAGACGAATTCGATCTTTTCGACCTGGTAGAAGCGGTCGCCCGAAGGCACCGTCACTTCGACTTCGTCACCCACCTGCTTGCCGATAAGCGCACGGCCAAGCGGGGAATCGTACGAGATGCGACCCTGACGCACGTCGGCCTCAGTCTGGCCGACGATCTGGTAGCGCTGCGGCTTGTCGTCGTCGTCCAACACCGTCACGGTCGCACCGAACACGATCCGGTCACCCGAAAGCGTCGAAGGATCGATGATCTGCGCGCGCGAAACACGGTCTTCAATCTCGGCGATTTGCGCCTCGACCTGGCCCTGGCGTTCCTTGGCAGCGTGGTATTCGGCGTTTTCCGAAAGGTCACCGTGTGCGCGGGCTTCCTCGATCGCGTCGACGATCTTCGGCCGCTCCTGCCGCAAAACCTGGAGGTCGGCGGTCAGCTTTTCGTAGCCTTCCGCCAGCATCGGCACTCTTTCCATGGTCTTCCCTGTCCGTCCTCATTGCCCCGTCAAAGAAACCCTTGTCCGCACGATGGGCGGTTTCGCCAGGTTTCGAATGTCGGGGGAAACGTCTCAGCTATAATAGTCTTGCAATGATCGCACTTCAAGGTCGCTCACCCTGACCGAGGTGATCGCCTGCGCCACCGCCGCTGAAGCGGCCGCTGTCGTGTAGTAAGGAACCTTGGCCGTCAGCGCCGAGGCGCGGATCGAGTGGCTGTCCTTGTGGCTCTGCCAGCCTTCGGTCGTGTTGAAGATCAGCGCGATGTCGCCATCGATGATCTTGTCGACGATGTGCGGTCGGCCTTCGGCGACCTTGTTGACGCGAGTGACCGGCACTCCGGCTTCAGCGAGGTACACCGCGGTGCCGCCGGTCGCGACGATATCGAAGCCCTGCTCCACAAGCTGCTTCACCGGACCAAGGATATGCGGCTTGTCGCTGTCTTTGACCGACACAAACAGCGTTCCGGATTCGGGCAGCACGGTGCCCTCGCCGAGCTGCGATTTGATGTAGGCTGTCGGGAAATCCCGATCGATTCCCATGACTTCGCCGGTGGACTTCATCTCCGGAGTGAGCACTGGATCCGATCCCGGGAAGCGCGCAAACGGGAATACCGCTTCCTTCACGGTCATGTAATCGATCCGCCAGTCGATCGGCGGCAGGTCGGCCAGCTTCTCGCCAGCCATGACGCGCGACGCCAGCTTGGCGATCGGCAGGCCGATGGCCTTGGCGACGAACGGGACCGTACGGCTTGCGCGAGGGTTGACCTCGATCAGATAGACGACGTTGTCCTTGACCGCGAACTGCACGTTCATCAGGCCAATGACCCCGAGAGCCAGGGCCAGCGCCTCGGCCTGGCGCTCCATCTCGTTCACGATCTCGTCGGACAGGCTGTAAGGCGGCAGGGTAGCGGCGCTGTCGCCCGAATGTACGCCGGCTTCCTCGATGTGCTGCATGACGCCGGCCACGACGACCTTCTCGCCATCGCACAAGGCATCCACGTCAGCCTCGATCGCATCGCGAAGGTACTGGTCGATGAGGACCGGGCTGTCGCCCGAAACGTTCACCGCCGTGGCGATGTAGGAATCGAGTTGCGCTTCGGAATCGACGATCTCCATCGCCCGTCCACCGAGCACGTAGCTCGGACGGAGCAGGACCGGATAGCCAATCCGCGCCGCAACCGCGGCGGCTTCGTCGCGGCTGCGCGCGATGCCGTTCATCGGCTGCTTGAGGCCGAGCTTGTCGACCAGCTGCGCAAACCGCTCGCGATCTTCAGCAAGGTCGATCGCATCGGGCGAAGTGCCGAGGATCGGAATGCCTGCGGCCTCGAGCGTATCGGCGAGCTTGAGCGGGGTCTGCCCACCAAACTGCACGATCACGCCGACCAGTTCACCCTTCGACTGCTCGACGCGCAAAATCTCCAGGACATCTTCGGCGGTCAACGGCTCGAAGTAGAGGCGATCCGAGGTGTCGTAGTCGGTCGAGACGGTTTCCGGGTTGCAGTTGACCATGATGGTCTCGAACCCGGCTTCGCTCAACGCGAAGCAGGCGTGCACGCAACAATAGTCGAACTCGATGCCCTGCCCGATCCGGTTTGGGCCGCCGCCGAGGATCACGATCTTGCGACGGTCGCTGGGGTCGGCCTCGTTCTCGGCCTCGCCGAAGCTCGGGGCTTCGTAGGTCGAATACATGTAAGGCGTGATCGCCTCGAACTCGGCAGCGCAGCTGTCGATGCGTTTGAACACGGGTAGAACGCCGAGACGATGACGCAGTGCGCGCACTTCGTCCTCGCTCGTCGCACCGGCCATCGCAACGAGCGCGTCGTGCAGCAGACCTGAGCGCCGGGCCTGGGTCTCGGCGAGGCCGCCAGCGACGCCAACCGAACGCACGGCCAGCGTGGCGAGGCGCTTGTCGGAAAAGCCCATCGCCTTGAGACGGCGCAGGCCGTCGGCGTCGTTGGGCAGGCCCTCGCGGCTGATGACAGCCTCTTCAGCGATGATCTCGCAGATATGGCGCAGGAACCACGGATCGTAGTGCGTGACCGCCTGCACTTCCTCGACTGTGAAGCCCTCGCGGAAAGCCTGGCCCACCTTGAGCAGGCGGTCGGGCGTCTGCTGAGCCAGCGCGGCGACGATTTCCTCGCGGCCGGCGCCTTCCAGCTCGAGCACACGGTTGAAGCCATCGAGACCGGTTTCGAGACCGCGGAGCGCCTTCTGCAGGCTCTCCTTGAAGTTGCGGCCGATGGCCATGACTTCGCCGACCGACTTCATAGCGGTGGAGAGTTCCGCCTTGGCGCCCTTGAACTTCTCGAACGCGAAGCGCGGGATCTTGGTGACGACGTAGTCGATCGTCGGCTCGAACGCGGCCGGGGTCGCGCCGGTGATCTCGTTGGTGATCTCGTCGAGCGTGTAGCCCACCGCCAGCTTTGCGGCGACGCGGGCGATCGGGAAGCCGGTCGCCTTGGAAGCCAGCGCCGATGACCGCGACACGCGCGGGTTCATCTCGATCACGATCAGGCGGCCATCCTTCGGATTGACTGCGAACTGAACGTTCGAACCCCCTGTTTCGACGCCAATTTCTCGCAGTACGGCAAGGCTCGCGCTGCGCATGATCTGGTATTCTTTGTCGGTCAGCGTCAGCGCCGGCGCGACAGTGATCGAGTCGCCCGTGTGGACGCCCATCGGATCGACGTTCTCGATCGAACAGATGATGATGGAGTTGTCGTGCCGGTCGCGCACGACTTCCATCTCGTATTCCTTCCAACCGAGGAGCGATTCTTCGATCAGCACTTCGGTGGTCGGGCTGGCGTCGAGGCCGGAGCGGACGATCGCTTCAAACTCTGCGCGATTGTAGGCGACGCCACCACCGGTACCGCCGAGCGTGAAGCTCGGGCGGATGATCGAGGGCAGGCCGGTGCGTTCGAGCACCTCGTAAGCTTCGTCGACGGTGTGCGCGAGGCCGGAGCGGGCGCTCTCGAGACCGATCTTGTCCATCGCCTCGCGGAAGCGCTGGCGATTCTCGGCCTTGTCGATCGCATCGGCGTTGGCGCCGATCATGGTCACGCCGAACTTGTCGAGCGTCCCGTCGTTGTACAGCGCCAGCGCGCAGTTGAGCGCGGTCTGCCCACCCATGGTGGGGAGCAGCGCGTCGGGGCGCTCCTTCTCGATGATCTTGGCGACGATCTCGGGCGTGATCGGCTCGACGTAAGTGGCGTCGGCGAATTCCGGATCGGTCATGATCGTCGCCGGGTTGGAGTTGACGAGGACCACGCGGTAGCCCTCCTCCTTCAGCGCCTTGATCGCCTGGGTGCCGGAATAGTCGAACTCGCACGCCTGGCCGATAATGATCGGGCCGGCGCCGATGACGAGGATCGAGGAGATGTCAGTGCGTTTGGGCATTAGGGCTGCTTCGATCCAATCTGGGGGGCATTAGGGGCAGAGTTTCCGACGATCGTCCTCATGCTTGCCTCTCCAACATCCCTACGAACTTCTCGAACAGGTAGAAGCTGTCGTGCGGGCCCGGGCTCGCCTCGGGGTGGTATTGCACCCCGAACGCCTTCTTGCCCTTGATCGCAATGCCGCAGTTCGAACCGTCGAACAGCGAGACATGGGTTTCCTCGACGTTCGCCGGCAGTGACTGGTTATCGACCGCGAAGCCGTGGTTCATGCTCGTGATTTCGACCACGTCGTCCGACAGGCGCTTGACCGGATGGTTCGCGCCGCGGTGGCCTTGGTGCATCTTGCTGGTCTTGGCGCCCGCCGCGAGGCCGAGCATTTGATGGCCAAGGCAAATACCGAAGATCGGCATGTCCTGGTCGAGCAGCGCGCGAATCGTCGGCACGGCATATTCGCCGGTCGCCGCCGGATCGCCCGGGCCGTTCGAGAGGAACACGCCGTCGGGCTTGAGTTCGAGGATGCTGTCCAGCGCGGTCTGCGCCGGAACTACCGTCACCCGCGCACCGGCCTTCACCAGGTTGCGGAAGATGTTGTCCTTGGAGCCGTAATCGATCGCGACGACGTGCGGCTTGCCCTCGTCGGTAGTCGCGCCAAAGCCGTTGCCCAGCGCCCAGGGGCCGCCTTCCCAGCCCTCGTGCTTATCGCGGCTGACGAGGCGGGCGAGGTCCATGCCCTCGAGGCCCGGCCACTCCTGCGCACGCTTGAGCAGCGCGGGAATGTCGAACTTCCCGTTGGGATCATGGGCGATCACCGCGTTGGGGGCGCCCTGCATGCGAATGCGGCGGGTGAGCGCACGGGTGTCGACGCCCGAGAGGCCGATCTTGCCATGGTCGGCCATCCACTCGACGAACTCACGCTCGGCGCGGAAGTTCGAATGGCGAGTGACTTCCTCGCGCACCACGCACCCGACAGCGCCTTCGACCACCGATTCGATATCCTCGGGGTTGGCGCCGACATTGCCGATGTGCGGGAAAGTGAAAGTGACGATCTGCGCCGCATAGGAGGGATCGGTCATCACCTCCTGGTATCCGGTCATCGCAGTATTGAAGCAGACTTCGCCTACAGCGATTCCGGACGCGCCGAAGCCCTTGCCCCAGATCACCGTTCCATCGGCGAGGACAAGGACTCCAGTCGCGCCTTTCGGTTGCGCATGCGAAGGGGCGGACTGGGCCATGGGCTCTCCGAGTTCAGTTCGTTCCGGCAGTAAGTGCTAAGTCGTGGCCGCTAGACCCCACCCCCTTCCGCGTCAACCTGTGCAGAGACGAAATATGTCGCTAATCGGCCCTGACATTGTTTCTTGCACCGGAAAGACCAGCACCATGCTCCGCGAAGATCTCAAGCAGGCCCAGATTTCGGCAATGAAAGCCGGCGAGAAGGACCGCCTCGCTGCTGTCCGCCTGATCCTGGCCAAGATCAAGGACCGCGACATCGAACAACGCACCGCCGCCAAGCCGATGGAGGATGACGCGCTGGTGATCGACACGCTGCAGAAGATGGCCAAGCAGCGCCGCGAATCGATCCAGATGTTCGAACAGGGCGGCCGCGAGGAACTTGCTGCGGTCGAACGCGGCGAGTTGGCGGTGATCGAGGGATTCCTGCCCAAACAAATGGACGAGGCCGAAACCAAGGCCGCGATCGAAGCGATCAAGGCCGAACTCGGCGCGACCGGCATGAAGGACATGGGCGGAGTGATGGCGGAGCTGAAAGCCCGGCATGGCACCGTGCTCGACATGGCCCGGGCGAGTGGTTGGGTGAAGGAAAGCCTCGCCTAATCCCCCGTATCCACAGGCCCCTTGGCCCCCGCGCGCTGGCGAGAATCGGCCGCGGGGCGTAGACTCCGTGGTTCATGGCGCTTTCACCCCAATGGCTCGACGAACTGCGGTCGCGCGTCACGCTGTCCAGCGTGGTCATGCGCACGACCAAATTGCAGAAGGCCGGGCGCGAGTGGAAGGCCTGCTGCCCGTTTCATAACGAGAAGTCGCCGAGCTTCACCGTTAGCGACGAGAAGGGCTTCTACCACTGCTTTGGCTGCGGCGCTCATGGCGACGTGATCCGCTGGATGACCGACCAGCGCGGCCTCTCGTTCATGGATGCAGTCAAGGAGTTGGCCTCGGAAGCCGGGTTGGAAGTCCCCCGCCCCGATCCGCGCGAGGCGCAGCGGGCCGAAGAGCGCGCCGGTCTACATGACGTCATGGCGGCGGCACAGGCGTGGTTCGTGGAGAACCTCCAGTCGCCGGACGGAGCCAGGGCACGCGAATATCTCAAGTCGCGCGGGTTCAACGCCTACACGATCGAGCGGTTCGGCTTCGGTTACGCTCCGGAGAGCAGGACAGCGATGAAGCAGGCCCTGTCGGTCTTCGACGAGGCCATGCTGATTGAGGCGGGTCTGCGCATCCTGGTCGATGACAAGGAGCCGTACGACCGATTTCGTGGCCGCCTGATGCTGCCGATCCAGGATCCGCGTGGGAGGGTGATCGCCTTTGGGGGCCGCATTCTCGACAAGGAGAAGAAGGACGCCCCGAAGTATCTCAATTCCCCCGACACACCGTTGTTCGACAAGGGACGCACGCTCTACAACCTGAACCGCGCCGGACCTGCCTCGCGAAAGTCGGACCGAGTCGTGGTGGTCGAGGGCTACATGGACGTGATCGCCCTCGCCGCTGCCGGAATCGAAGACGCCGTCGCGCCGATGGGTACTGCGCTAACCGAACAGCAGATCGAGTTGTTGTGGCGCCTGTCCGACAAGCCGGTGCTGTGCTTCGACGGCGACGCCGCGGGCAGGCGGGCGGCCATGAGGGCGGCCACTCGCGCGCTTCCAATGCTGCGCCCGGGCCATTCACTCCAGTTCGTCAGCCTCCCGGGCGGCATGGACCCCGACGACCTGATTCGCGCCAAGGGCCGTGAGGCGATGGACCGCCTGCTGGCAGAACCTGCCGGTTTGCTCGACACGCTGTGGGATCACGAACGCGAGGCAGCGCCACTTTCCTCGCCCGAGGACAAGGCCGGGTTGAAGGCGCGGCTGATCGAGCACACCGAGGCGATCCAGGATACCGATATCCGCTCGCTCTATCGGCGCGACTTGCTCGACCGGTTCTCCGCGTTCGCCTTTCCCCGTCGCGAATCGGGAAAGCGCGAAAGCGGCAATCGCGGCAGGCCCTTTGGAAAGAACGCCAAGTTCCCTTCACTTGAAGGCGCATCCGAAGAGCTTCGCCGTACTGCCAAAGCCAACCGTCGCGATACGCTCGCCCAAGCTGTTGTCGCCGGTTTGGTGCGCCATCCGGACCAGATCGCTCGCCATGCCGAGGCGCTTCTCGGCCTCTCCGCTCATGAGCCAAAATTGGCTGGCGCGATCGAGACTTTGCTTGAACTGTCTGACACGCTTGAAGCGGGGCGCGGCCGCACTATATCGGGCTCCGGCATCCAGACGCCGCCACCGGACGCACCCTACACCTTCCTCGTGGAAGGCACTGATCCGCAGGCCGCGCGCGAGGAACTCGCCGAAGCTGTTGCCTTGCTGGTAGAGAAGCCGGCGCTCGAAGCTGCGATCGTCGCAGCGACGGCCCGATTCGACACCGATCCCGAAGGTGCCTTTGCCGAGCAGCAGCGGCTACGTGAACGAAAGCTGGAAATCGAATCGCGACTCGGGCACATGGCCCGGAAACGCGCCGCCGCAGCGGCGTTACAGGATCAGGCGGCCGGCCCGGATTCAACCGAGTCCGACGAAAAGGAAATGGGTTAAGTTGGATACTATGTCGTCCGAAGACACCTCCACCAACACCGATGACGCACCGCTGATCGACCTCAACGAGGCTTCGATCAAGAAGCTCATCGCGAAGGCCAAGCGCCGCGGCTACATCACCGTAGACGAGCTGAACGAGGCCTTGCCGCAGGACCAGATGTCCAGCGAGCAGATCGAAGACGTGATGTCCGCGATCTCCGAGATGGGCGTGAACATCGTCGAGAACGACGATGACGCGGCCGAGGAAGAGGGCGGCTCCGACGATTCTTCTGCAGCCGAGGACGATGAGGATGACGGCGACGTCGATGCCTCCGGCCACGTCCCCGAGAAGAAAAAGAAAGAAACCACCGAGCGCACCGATGACCCGGTCCGCATGTACCTGCGCGAGATGGGCGCGGTCGAACTGCTCAGCCGCGAGGGCGAAATCGCCATCGCCAAGCGGATCGAGGCCGGTCGCGACACGATGATCATGGGCCTGTGTGAAAGCCCAATCACCTTCCACGCCATCATCACCTGGTCTGAAGCGCTCAACAACGGCGAAATGCAGCTGCGCGAGATCCTCGATCTCGATGCCATGCTGTCCAAGGAACCTCCTGTCGAGAAGATGGAAGAGGAAAACGAGGACGACAGCGGCGAAATCAGCGAAGAAACCGCCGGCCCGACCTACAAGGAAGAAGAAGAGGTCGAGGAAGAAGAGGAAGAGAGCGACGTCGACGAGGATGGCGAGCCCCGCCAGCGTCGTCGCGAGGAAGAGGACGAGGAAGACAACACCCTCAGCCTCGCCCAGATGGAAGCTGCCCTCAAGCCGGAAGCGCTCGAGCGGTTTGGCCGCATCACCGACCTGTTCAAGAAGTTCGAGAAGATCCAGGCCGAGCGCGTCGACGTTCTCGGTCGCGGTGAAGAGTTCCCGAAGGCCAAGGAAAAGAAGTACGAGGAACTGCGCGAGCAGCTCACGGCCGAGGTCGAGAGCGTGCAGTTTCACGCCACCAAGATCGAATTCCTGGTCGACAACCTCTATGCCTTCAATCGCCGCCTGACGACGCTCGGTGGGCAGATGCTGCGCCTGGCTGAGCGCCACAAGGTCAAGCGTGCCGACTTCCTGAGCGAGTACGTCGGCCACGAGCTCGACGAAGGTTGGCTCCAGGCCATGTCCAAGAAGGACAAGAAGTGGGCGGCTTTCGCTGAAGAGGAAGCCGAACCGGTCGAACGCATTCGTGCCGAGATCGCCGACATCGCCAGCCAGACCGGCATGAGCCTCAACGAGTTCCGCCGGATCGTGAACATGGTCCAGAAGGGGGAGCGTGAGGCCCGCATCGCGAAGAAGGAGATGGTCGAAGCCAACCTCCGTCTCGTGATCTCGATCGCCAAGAAGTACACGAACCGCGGCCTGCAGTTCCTCGACCTGATCCAGGAAGGGAACATCGGGTTGATGAAGGCGGTCGACAAGTTCGAGTACCGCCGCGGCTACAAGTTCTCGACTTACGCCACTTGGTGGATCCGGCAGGCGATCACTCGCTCGATCGCCGACCAGGCCCGCACGATCCGTATCCCGGTCCATATGATCGAGACGATCAACAAGCTGGTGCGTACCTCACGCCAGTTCCTCCACGAGCAGGGCCGCGAGCCCACGCCGGAGGAAATGGCCGAGCGTCTTTCGATGCCGCTCGAAAAGGTCCGCAAGGTGATGAAGATCGCCAAGGAGCCGATCTCCCTCGAAACGCCGATCGGCGATGAGGAAGACAGCCACCTGGGCGATTTCATTGAGGACAAGAACGCCGTCATTCCGGTGGACGCCGCGATCCAGGCGAACCTCAAGGAAACGGTCACCCGCGTCCTGGCGTCGCTCACCCCGCGTGAAGAGCGCGTGCTGCGCATGCGCTTCGGCATCGGCATGAACACCGATCACACGCTCGAGGAAGTCGGTCAGCAGTTCTCGGTTACCCGCGAACGTATTCGTCAGATCGAGGCCAAGGCGCTGAGGAAGCTCAAGCACCCGAGCCGCAGCCGCAAGATGCGCTCGTTCCTCGATCAGTAAGTTTGAAAGCCCCGCTTCGGCGGGGTTTTCTTTTGCCGCCGCTGGCGCTTCAATTGGAGAGGCGCTTGCCCATGCTGACGCGCTCTTCCACCTCGTATCCATGACGGCGGTAGAACGCAGTCACAGCCTCGTTCCCCGCCCTCACCTGCAGGTTGATCTTGCCGCAGCCGAGATCGGCAAGCCGCCGCTCGGCATCGTTCAGCAGCATCGAGCCGATCCCCTGACGCTGGTGTGAAGGCTTCACGGCTACGGAATAGAGCCACCCTCGATGGCCGTCATAGCCAGCCATGACGGTGCCTATCACGGTCTCGTCCTGCGTCGCGACCAGTAGCAGTTCCGGCTGCACAGCGAGCTTCTCCGGCAGAGCGCGATCCGCGCGATTCCAGGGCGGATCGTTGGGAAAGACCTCTTCCCACAACTCCCGCACGCCGTCGAAATGCTCGCTACGGAATACGACGACCTGGGCCATTGAAACTCCTGGACAAAAAATTCTGGGCGGGAGGGAACGATCCCCGCGCACGTCCGTTGATTGTCTTACCAGTTGATGTGAAATCAACTGATGATGATGAAGCTCCTTCATTAAGTTGAAGAAGCCATCAGGAGCCCCGACGCTTAAATGCGCCGGGGCTTTTGATTCCCAGGATCAGGCAGCCGGCACCCACACCGCGCCCTTGATGAAGCGGATCAGTCCTGACGGATCGAGCAGGTAGAGGATCAGGAACTCGACATCGACTGACACGCCGGCGGGCACCGGCGTCATTCCGGAATAGCCCTTCTCCGCCAGTACTTCAGGAGAAAGGTCCTTCAGGCCGGTGAAACGAATGACGACGTTCGAAACGAATCCCTTCTTGCCCGGATAGAACCCTTTGAAGATCACCTCTTCCCGGCAATATTCGTGAAAGAAGGCGTAGAATTCGCGGAAGGCCTTCTTTCCCTCCACTCGGAAGCCCGCATTCTCAAGTGCGAAGTCGTCGGCGAAGAACGTCTCGAGCTCGGAATAGTACCGTGCATTGAAGGCGTTGATGTAACGGTGATAGTCGTCCTCTGTCATCCGAAGGTGACTATAGCAGCGCTGGATGGGGAGAAAGCGGATTTGCGGTGGAACGGCGGGCGGGCACGCACTATGTGCCACCCATGAAAATCGCCCTCGCCTCTGATCACGCCGCCTTCGAACTGAAAGTGGAACTCGCTGCCTGGCTGGCCGAACAGGGCCACGAGGTAGCCGACCTCGGCACCAACAGCGCGGATTCGGTCGACTATCCGGACTACGGATACAAGCTCGCCGAACACGTCGCCGAAGGTAAATCGGAGCGCGGCATTGCGCTGTGCGGCAGCGGAATCGGTATCTCGATCGCGGCCAACCGCCATCCGGCGATCCGCTGCGCGCTGGTGTCAGAGCCGGTGTCCGCCGGTTTTTCGCGCACTCATAACGACGCCAATGTGATCGCCCTCGGTGCCCGCCTGATCGGGATCGAGATGGCCAAGGCTTGCGTCAGCACCTTCCTCACCACCTCATTCGCCGGAGACCGCCACGTTCGGCGTGTCGAAAAACTCTCGAAATTGCCGCAGGACGCCTGACACATGACTTCCGCCACCAACGCCGCCCATGCCGATCCGCTTCACCGGTTCTGGCATGACAGCCTTGAGGATGCCGACCCGGAAGTCGCCGCCATCATCGGCCGCGAACTTGGCCGCCAGCGCGACCGGATCGAATTGATCGCCAGCGAGAATATCGCCAGCCCGGCGGTGCTTGAGGCGACTGGCTCGGTCTTCACCAACAAGTACGCCGAAGGTTACCCTGGCCGCCGCTATTACGGTGGTTGCGAGTACGCCGACCAGGTCGAAACCCTGGCGATCGAGCGCGCCAAGGCGCTGTTCGGCTGTCAGTTCGCCAACGTGCAGCCCAACTCGGGCAGCCAGATGAACCAGGCGGTGTTCCTGGCGCTGCTGACGCCGGGCGACACCTTCATGGGTCTCGACCTCGCTGCAGGCGGCCACCTCACTCACGGCTCACCCGTCAACATGAGCGGCAAGTGGTTCAACGCGGTGCCCTACGGCGTTCGTCGCGAAGACCAGCGGCTCGACATGGACGAGGTCCGTCGCCTCGCGCATGAGCACAAGCCCAAGCTCATCATCGCCGGCGCCACCGCCTATCCGCGCCACTGGGATTTTGCGGCGTTCCGCGAGATTGCCGACGAAGTGGGCGCGTACCTGCTGGTCGACATGTCGCACTTCTCCGGCCTCGTCGCCGGCGGTGCGCATCCCACCCCCTTCCCGCACGCCCATGTCGTCACCACCACGACGCACAAGAGCCTGCGCGGCCCGCGTTCGGGTGTGATCCTCACCAATGACGAGGCGCTGGCGAAGAAGTTCAACACCGCTGTGTTTCCGGGCATGCAGGGTGGCCCGCTGGTCCACGTAATCGCCGCCAAGGCGGTCGCTTTCGGCGAAGCGCTGCGTCCTGAGTTCAAGATCTATGCGCGCTCTGTAGTTGAGAACGCCAAGGCACTCGCCGCCAGCCTCGAAGAGCATGGTCTGAACATCGTCTCTGGCGGCACCGACAACCACCTGATGCTGGTGGACCTGAGCCCGAAGGAAGTGACCGGCAAGGGCGCCGAAACCGGCCTCGACCGAGCTTTCCTCACTTGCAACAAGAACGCGATCCCGTTCGATCCGCTTCCGCCTACCAAGACTTCGGGCGTTCGCCTGGGCACTCCGGCGGGCACGACCCGCGGTTTCGGCCCGGCCGAATTCCGCAAGGTTGGCGGTCTGATTGCCGAAGTCCTTGAAGGCATGCGTAGGAATGGCGATGTAGGCGATGCGCAGGTGGAAGAATCCGTCCGCCGCCGCGTGAGTGAACTTTGTGAGGCGTTCCCAGTCTATCCCGGGAGGTAAGCAATGTCCGATCCCAACCAGCCACAGCGCGGCGAAGATTTGATTGCCGACGCGACTGCCGAGATCAAGGCCATGGCCAAGGAGGGCGCAGCCCATCCTTCGACCAAGCCAGTGGTTGTCGGCGCTGCCGTCGGTGCTGTGGCGGGGGCAGTGCTTCCCGTGGTGACCTGGCCGCTCGGCCTGATCGCCGGCGCCGGCTTCATGCTCTACAAGAGGCTTCGACCGTAATTGCGTTGTCCCTTCTGTGCGCATGACGACAGCCAGGTAAAGGACTCGCGTCCTACCGAAGACAACACTGCGATCCGCCGTCGCCGTCAGTGCGACAGTTGCGGTGGCCGGTTCACGACTTTCGAGCGCGTTCAATTGCGCGAAGTCATCGTGATCAAGACCGAAGGCAAGCGCGAACCTTTCGACCGCAGCAAGGTCGAACAATCGGTCGCCCTCGCCTGCCGCAAGCGTAGCGTCGAGCAGGAGCGGATCGATCAGCTCGTCTCCGGGATTCAGCGCCAGGTCGAAACCGCTGGCGAAACCGAGATTCCTTCCTCCCAGATTGGCGAGATGGTCATGGAGGGGCTGAGGCAGCTCGACTCCGTGGCATACATTCGTTTCGCCTCCGTCTATCGCGACTTCTCGGAAGCGCGCGATTTCGAAGAGTTTGCCAGCAGCGTGCGCGATGTCGGGAACTCCTGAGCCTCCGGTCATCGTCCTCGTACGGCCGCAGCTGGGCGAGAATATCGGCAAGGCTGCGCGGGCGATGCTCAACTTCGGCCTGACCGAGATGCGCCTCGTCTCCCCGCGCGATGGCTGGCCCAATCCGTCCGCAGGTCCAGCAGCTTCAGGCGCGGATGTGGTGCTCGCTGGCGCTCAGGTCTTCCAGACCGTTTCTGAGGCCGTCGCAGACTGCGCTCACGTCTATGCGACGACCGTGCGTAAGCGGGGCGTTACCAAGCCCGTGCTGACGCCTCATGAGGCCGCTGGCGAGATGCATGTCAACGAAGGACGTAGTGCGATCCTTTTTGGGCCCGAGCGCTCGGGATTGGAAACCGACGACGTCGCGGTGGCTCGGGCTATCATAACCGTTCCGATCAATCCCGAATTTGGCTCGCTGAACCTTGCGCAGGCGGTCATCCTTTGCGCGTACGAATGGTCGCGAGGCCGAGAGCTCGTACAGCCTACCGTGGAGGAGCTGCTTCCCCCTGCCCCGCAAGACGAACTTGAGGGGCTAATCGCTCATTTCGAAGCACTGCTCGAACCGCGCGCCTATTTCTTCCCCGAAAGCAGGGCGGCTGCCACTCGCCGGACTTTGCGGAACGTGCTCACCAAACCGGGTTGGAACCACCTCGAAGTGCGGACCTTGCGCGGAGTTCTTTCGGCGATCGAGAAATCTACCCCCAAGGACTGATTCGCCCACCCAGGGACGAGTCCGTTGCCACCTGTCGCAAAATCGGTATCCCCGTTCGCGAAGGGAAAAATGGCATAATTTCGAGATTGGGGATTTTGATGAAAGCTATTTGGATATCAGCGGCTGCGCTGGTCACGCTGGCAAGTGTTTCGGCAGCTGCGCAGGAGCAGCAGCAGGCCGAGCCAGCCAAGGATGACAAGAAGATCTGCCGTACGGAAAAGATGACCGGCTCGCTCACCCGTAGGAGCCGCATCTGCCTGACCGCTGCGCAATGGCGCGAACTCTCAGTCCGAACCAAGAAGGGCGTGGACGAGATGCAGGGCAGCGCAAGCGGGGGCCAGGCTATCGTTAACAACGCCGGTGCGGGCGGGTAGTAAGCCGTATCGGTTGACAATTCCTGATCGAGCGGCCAAGGGCGCCGCTCGCGATTGGCCCCGCATCCCGGTGAAGCGGCGGCCGCGGCAGGCAACAGGCCTGTCGGTGCGATACCGGGTTGAAGCGCTGCCACTGGGGTAGCGACAGCAAATTGGAGTACGACTGAATGTCGAAGCGCAAAAGCGCCAAGCATAAACTTGACCGTCGCATGGGCGAAAACATCTGGGGCCGCCCGTCGTCCCCGGTGAACCGCCGCTCGTACGGCCCGGGCCAGCACGGCCAGCGCCGCAAGGGCAAGATGAGCGACTTCGGTCTGCAGCTGCGCGCCAAGCAGAAGCTCAAGGGCTACTACGGCGACGTGACTGAGAAGCAGTTCAAGGCGACCTACAAGAAGGCCGCTGCGATGAAGGGCGACACCGGTCAGAACCTGATCGGCCTGCTCGAGCAGCGTCTGGACATGGTCGTGTACCGCGCCAAGTTCGCGCCGACGATCTTTGCCGCCCGCCAGGTGGTGAGCCACGGCCACATTCGCGTCAACGGCGTGAAGTGCAACATCGCCAGCCGCAAGGTTCTGCCGGGCGACGTCATCAGCCTGGGCCCCAAGGCCAAGGAAATGGCGCTGATCATCGAAGCGCAGAGCCTGCCGGAGCGTGAGATTCCCGACTACGTCGCGACCGACGGTACCGACAAGGTGACCTTCACCCGTGTGCCGAAGCTCGACGAAGTGCCCTACCCGGTCACGATGGAACCGAACCTGGTCGTCGAGTTCTACTCGCGCTAATCGGTTTTCGGTTACGAAACACCAGAAGGGCGGTCCCGCGGGGCCGCCCTTTTCGTATGTGATTGATCTTTAGCAGTTACGGAACGAGCCCGGCAGCCAACCGTTTTCCCGGCATCATGACCAAGTTCCGTTTTGTGACCCCCCACCGTATCGGCAAATGGTACAGTGACCTCCGTCTCGCACAGCGTTTCGCCAGCGCAATAGGCGCCGGCTTTCTCGACACCCGCAGCGGTCGCTTCGTCGCCTATCCGGGCACGCGATTAGAGACGGTGGTTGGCGGCAGATCGCGAACTCAGCCCGAGTGTACTTGAAAGGCCAGCCTATCGGCTGAGCCAGGCGTGCAACTCGACCAGGCTGGATAATACTGCGGTGCAACGGGCCGCGGTTTCCTCATCGGGCTCGATCAGGTCGGGGACCATGAAAGTCGTCATGCCCGCCGCTGATGCGGAAATGACGCCGTTCACCGAATCCTCCAACGCCCAGCAATTACCAGGATGCTTGCCCAAGGCTTCGGCGGCTTTGAGGAAAGGCTCGGGTGCAGGCTTGCCTTCGCGACAATCTTCCGCGGCAATGATGACGGGAAAGAAGTCCGTCAGGCCATGGGCGGCCAAATGCGCGCTAACGACGCTCCTTCTGGATCCGGTCGCCATACCGCAGGACACCCCGCTCTGTTCGAACAGGGTCAACAGCTCGAGCACGCCAGGCTTCATCACCAGACGCGTTTCAGCAAGTTCGTCATAAGCGGTCAGCCATTCCGACCTGAACTCGTCGACATCTTCATGCGCAGGTAGCAGCGCCTGTAGGACCAAGCGAGATCCCGTCCATGAGCGGCCAACCATCGATCGCGCCACGGCGAGATCGATGTTGGGGAGCCCTTTGACGCGCGCGAGCTCGAGCAAGGCCTCGCCGTAAAGAGTCTCGCTGTCGAAGATCAGACCGTCCATGTCGAAGATCACGGCCTCGGGCAATGTCAGGCGGGGTCGTTTGGCCCCAGCATTTTCAAGCACCAAGTCGGCCTTTCCGGAACAGCAGCTGAGGACCGTAACGGGTCGCGCCTGCCTTCGATCAGTTACCAAGGTCAGCCTCGGTGACAAGCTGTAGATACCCTTAGTGTTGCCTGTTCGGAAATCGGGGCGCCCGCTCAGCCTGACCGGTAGTCGCGCCTGAAGGCGGCTGCAAAAGTGGCGAATTGCCCGCTCCTGATCGCCTCGCGCATCCGGGCCATCAATTGCTGGTAGAAGCTCAGGTTGTGCTCGGTCACGAGCATGGCTCCCAGGATCTCACCAGACTTCTGCAAGTGGTGCAGATAGGCCCGCGAGTAGGTCGCGCACGTGGGGCAGGTGCAGCGCTCGTCCAGCGGGCCCGTATCCTCGGCGTGCTTGGCGTTGCGCAAGTTCAAGGGGCCTGCCCAGGTGAAGGCCTGGCCATTGCGGCCCGACCGCGTCGGCAAGACACAGTCGAACATGTCGACGCCGCGTTCCACCGCGCCGACCAGGTCGTCAGGCTTGCCCACCCCCATGAGGTAGCGCGGCGCATCCTCGGGCAATTGGCCCGGAGCAAAGTCGAGCGTGGCGAACATCGCCTCCTGACCTTCCCCAACGGCCAGCCCTCCAATGGCGTAACCATCGAAGCCGATCGAGCGGAGAGCTTCGGCACTGCGCCCGCGCAGCTCCTGATCAAGGGCACCTTGCTGGATCCCAAACAGAGCGGCACTGGCAGCGTGCTCACCGCCTGCATCGAACGCGTCACGGCTGCGCTGGGCCCAGCGCATCGAGAGTTCCATCGACGCGGCGATCTCATCACGGGGCCGATCAGTCTTCGGACATTCGTCGAAGCACATGACGATGTCGGAACCCAGCAAGCGCTGAATCTCCATCGACCGTTCCGGGCTCAGCATGTGTTTCGATCCGTCGAGGTGGCTGCGGAATTCGACGCCTTCCTCGGTCAGCTTGCGCAGGTCAGACAGGCTCATCACCTGATAGCCGCCGCTATCGGTGAGGATCGGTCGCTGCCAGTTCATGAACTTGTGCAGCCCGCCGAGCTTGGCCACGCGCTCCGCGCCCGGCCGCAGCATCAGGTGGTAGGTGTTGCCGAGGATCACGTCGGCTCCGGTCGCGCGCACAGCCTCAGGCTTCATCGCCTTGACGGTTGCTGCGGTACCAACTGGCATGAACGCCGGCGTACGGATTTCGCCCCGACGCATCTCGATGCGCCCGGTTCGAGCCTTCCCGTCGCGCGCTTCGACGGTGAATGCAAAACGCGCGGGATCAGAAGCCATAGACGAGTGTGAAGCGAGAGAGAGTGTCGGTCGAAACGGCCCCAGGCGCCGGATCGCTGTTATAGTCGAGTGAGTAAGAGAAGCGCGTGCTCAACCTGTCGCTTACCTTGGCATCGAGACCGGTCACGAGATTTACGCTGGTGTTGGACGAACTGATGAAGACTGCTGCTCCTGTTCCGGACTCCGCAACCGCATTGGCGTCCTGGGTCAGCTTCAGCCGATCGGTGATCTTCCAGTCGAAATCGAGCCCTGCCAGGGCAGCGAGACTGTCCTCGTTGCCGCCCAGGACATATTCGGTGCGACGGTAGGCAGGGCCGGCCTTCACGGACAAGTTGACCGCGTTGCTGTTGATCACGTGATAGCCCAGCCCACCTGAGAGCGAATAGCGCCCGTTGAAACCCTGAAACTGATCGCGCTCGAACTGCGCCAGGCCGTAGCTGAACAGGCCATCGTTGATCTGGAAGCGCGGCTCATAGGAAGCGAAAAACTGCTCGCGCGTCGTTTGACCATTGGATTGCTGGTAGTCGACGGTACCGCGCAACCTATGCGTCCAGTCGACGCCTTTGCGGTCAAGCGTGAGAGCAAGGGACACGCCGAGGTTGTCGGTATTACCCGCTGAGCGAAAGGCTCCGATTTCACCGCGGCCCTTCCATCTATCGAGCGGTCCGGCACTGCGGATTGCTGCCTGCTCAGCTTCGACCTTGGTTGCTCGTGCCGCGGCAAGGGTAGCCTTGTAGGAAGCTTCGACCGTCTCGATTTCGGCGAGGTCGTCTGGGTTGGTCTGCTTGGCGATGGCAATGACAGCCGCTGCCGTCTGCTCATTGCCAGAGGCAATGGCGGCATCGATCATGTTCCGTACCTGCGGGGACAGCTCGGCCGAAGCCGGCGTTCCAACACATGCAAGGACAAGTGCGGCGGGGATTAAAGCACGCGTGCTCATCTGCCGCCTGCTAACGCCTCAATCGCGTAGCCGCTAGCCCCGCAAGGATGAAAGCACGCCCGAGTTCGACAAAGCGCGGGCTCAGAAGTCGTAAAGCAGCGTGAAGCGCGACAGGGTATCGACGTCCTTCACATTGTTGGGCAGCGCGGTGTCATACTCAAAACTGTAGGAAAGGCGCGCCTTCAGGCCCTTGCCGACGCCAGTCTCAAGACCGGTGTGCGAATAGAAGGTTTGGTTGCCGGACTGCAGATAGGCGCCGGTCGTCTCGGTGACCTTGAGGTCGGTGGCGATCCGCCATTCGAAATCTGCTGCGACATGGATGGCGAAATGCGATGCACTGCCTTCGGGAATGTAGTTGATCTCCCGCCAGGCCGGGCCCGCCTTCAGCTCGATGCGTAAATCGGGTCGCTCGAACGGCCGATAGCCCAGCCCTCCGGAGATTGAATATCTCGCGGAAAAACTCTGGATCGGATCGCGCTCGTACTGGGCCAGGGCGTAGACGAACAGATCATTGCCGATCTCGTAGCTGGGTTGATAGGCGAGGAAGTAGTTCTCGGTGGTAGTGTCGCCGTCGGTGCTTTCGAACTCGGCCCGCGCTGTCAGCTTGTGTCGCCAGACCAGCCCCGTGCGGCGCAGGAGCAACGATGCGGTCAGACCGACTTCATCGCTGTTGCCGGTCGAATGCTTGGCCCCGATCTCGCCCCGGCCATCCCAGTGGGTAAGAAATCCGGATTCGGTCGTTTCCTGGCGAGCCTGGATCTTTTTTTCCTCGGCAGCGGCGACGACCCGCGTCTTGCCCTGCTGTTCCATCAGATCGAGCTCGTCCTTGAGCTCGGGATAGGCCGCGCGAACCATTTCGTAGACGGTCTTGGTCTTGGCTGCGTCGCCGGTGGCTTCCGCGGCAGAGATAACCTTTCGCACGGCTTCCGGAACTTCGGCGCGCGCCGACGCGCCGGCAGCGAGCGCAGCGGCGACGATGGTCACGCGAAGGAGGGTCCCCCTGCAGCCCATACGTCACTGCTAAGCGGCTCACAGGTACTGGGACATCAGGCGTTACCCGAACCCGGCTAGCGGAAAATCAGTAGGCTCAGGCCTACCCGCGCAGGCGCCAACCGGTTCGAAAGATGAAGGCGATCACCGCCACGCACAGGGCTACGAAGCCGAGGGTTGCCGACAGGGCTATCCCGATCGGCACGTCGGAAACGCCGGTGAAAGTCCAGCGCAATCCGTTGATCAGGTAGAAGACCGGATTGAACTGCGCGACGGTGTGCCATGGCTCGCTCAGCATCTCGATCGAATAGAACGTGCCGCCAAGGAACGTCAGAGGCGTCAGTATCAGCATCGGAACGATCTGCAGCCGCTCGAACCCGTCAGCCCAAATGCCGAGGATGAAGCCAAACAGAGAGAAGGCCGCCGCGACGAGGACAACGTAGCCGATGGCATAGACGGGGTGGACGATCGTGTAGTCGACGAACAGCAGCGCCGTCAGCAGGATGATCCCGGCGATGATCAAGGATTTCATCGCTGCCGCGCCGACGAAACCGAGCAAGGTCTCCGCGACCCCGACAGGCGCACTCAGCAGCTCGTAGATCGCGCCGGTGAAGCGCGGCATGTAGATGCCGAAGCTGGCGTTCGAGGTGCTCTCGCTGAGCAAGGTGAGCATCAGCAGACCGGGAACGATGAAGGCCCCGTAGGGTACGCCGTTGATCTCCTTGATCTGGCTGCCCATCGCTGCGCCGAAGACGATGAAATAGAGCGAGGTCGTGAGGACGGGGGAGACGATCGAACCGAACGCCGTGCGGAAGAACCGCAGCAGCTCGTTGTGGAAGATCGCAAAGGCGCCGCGCGCGTTCATGCCGTGACCTCGCCACGCTCGACTAGATCGACGAAGATGTCCTCTAAGCTGGATTCGCGGGTTTCGATGCCTTCGAAGGCAATGCCCTGGGTGACCAGCGCGCTGACGAGTTCTGCCACCTCGCGCTTGCCCTTCCCGGTGCCGTCGCCTCCACGATAGATCAGGGTGGTTCCGTGGTTCTCCAGCGACAGCGGATAAGCTGCCAACGCCGGGGGAATTATGTCGAGCGGCTGTGAGAGGGTGATACGGGCCTCGGTGCTTCCGAGCTTGGCCATGATCGCGGCTTTCTCGTCCACCAGCAGCAGCCGGCCCTTGTTGATGACCCCCACCCGGTCGGCCATTTCCTGGGCTTCTTCGATGTAGTGGGTGGTAAGAATTACTGTCGTGCCGCGGTCACGCAGGGCACCGATCTGCCGCCACATGTCGCGCCGCAGCTCGACGTCGACGCCGGCCGTGGGTTCGTCGAGGAACAGGAGTTCGGGATCGTGGCTCAGTGCCTTAGCGATCATCACCCGGCGCTTCATCCCACCGGAGAGCTCGCGGATCTTTGCTGTACGCTTGTCCCACAGGCTAAGGGACCGCAGCACTTCCTCGATGTGGGCGTCGTTGCGCGGTGAGCCGAACAGGCCCTGCGAGTATTGCACCGAGTGATCGACCTGGGCGAACATGTCGAACGCCAACTCTTGCGGCACCAGCCCAATGCGCCGGCGAACGTCGCGCCAGTAGCGCGTCGCGTCCTTGCCGAAGGCTTCGATGGTACCGCTGGTCGGGCGCAACAATCCGCAGACCGCGCCGATCAAGGTCGTCTTCCCGGCTCCGTTCGGGCCGAGGAGCGCGAAAATCTCTCCCTTGCGGATCTGCAAATCCACGCCCGCAAGCGCGGTGGTGCCGCCCTTGTAGGTCTTGGAAAGGTTCCGGATATCGAGAATCGGGTTGTCCAAAGCCCGGCGAAGATGGCGCGCTGGTTACTTTTTACAACCCATACTTCCGGCCAAACTTCCTATTCTTCACCGGGAAGTAGCAGACTTGCATCGCCATAGCTGTAGAAGCGGTACGCCTCTGCAATAGCGTGAGCATAGGCCGACTGCATTCGCTCCAAACCCATTAGCGCGCTGACCAGCATGAACAAAGTCGAGCGCGGAAGGTGGAAGTTGGTCATCAGGCCATCGATCGCGCGGAAGCGGTAGCCAGGAGTGATGAAGATCGAAGTGTCGCCGTCGAACGGCTCGATAGTTCCGTCTTCGGCCGCGGCGCTCTCAATCAGGCGCAGGCTGGTCGTACCGACCGCGATCAGGCGTCCGCCGGCTTTCCGTGCGGCGTTGAGGCGTTCCGCAGTCGCAGCATCGATCCGTCCCCATTCCGCGTGCATCGCGTGGGCCTCGGTATCGTCGGCCTTGACCGGGAGGAATGTCCCGGCCCCGACGTGGAGTGTGAGGGTCTCGCGGGCAACCCCGGCCTCATCCAATGCCTTGAGGAGTTCAGGGGTGAAGTGGAGCGCCGCAGTCGGTGCCGCTACGGCCCCGGCCTCGCGCGCGAAGATCGTCTGGTAGTCCTCGAGATCCGCCTCATCGGTCGGACGCTTACCGGCGATATAGGGCGGGAGCGGCATCTGTCCGGCCCTCTCCAGCAGCACTTCGACCGGCTCTTCGCCAGCGAATGCCAAGGTCCAGCTGCCATCGGCATGGCGCTCCTCGGCCATCGCGGCCACTCCGGCGGCAAATTCCACGGTGTCGCCTTCGCGCAACCGCTTGGCGTTGCGGATGAAAGCCTGCCAGCGACGGAGGTCGATGCGCTTGTGCAGTGTGGCGCCGATCCGGGCCTCGCCTCGCCGACCCTCAAGCTGGGCCGGGATTACTCGGGTGTCGTTGAAGACCAGCACGTCGCCTGCCCGCAGAAGGCGGGGCAGGTCCCGTACGGTCAGATCGTCGAACGCGCCTTCCTTCGGAACGAAGAGCATTTGCGCCGCGTCCCGCGGGCGCGCGGGGCGCAAAGCAATCCGCTCCGGCGGAAGCTCGAAATCGAACAGATCAACACGCATGCCCGGCGCCCTAACCGGGCGACCGCGGACCGTCGAGGCCTAGTTCGATGTCGGGTTGCGCAGATCGAGCTGGTTCAAGTCTGGCGCCAGCGGCTCGACTTGTGGAGCTGGGGCGAACTTCGGCGGCTTGTTGTCAGCAGCGATCGAGGCCTGGACGATGTAAGTCGGATGCTCCGGCGGCTCGCCGCGCTCAATGGCGTCGACCGCGTCCATTCCGGCGATCACGCGTCCGAAGTTGGTGTAGTTCTTGTCCAGCGAGAAGCGCGGATAGAACACGATGAAGAACTGGCTGTTCGCGCTGTCCTTCGACTGGGCGCGCGCCATCGACACCGAACCGCGAACGTGCGGCAACCGGTTGAACTCGGCCGGAAGGTCCGGAAGGTCCGAACCGCCTTGGCCGGTACCCGTCGGATCCCCTGTCTGCGCCATGAAGCCGTCGATTACGCGGTGGAAGATGATCCCGTCGTAGAAGCCTTGCCGCGTCAGCTGCTTGATGCGTTCGACGTGATGCGGTGCCCATTCCGGCACCAGGCGGATGGCCACGCGCTGGTTGTTCGACAGGTCGAGGTAGAGGATGTTCTCCCTGTCCACCGACTGGTCCATGTTCGCCGAAAGCGGAAACGACTGGACGGGAGCCGGAGCCGCTGGCGCGGCCTGATCTTGGGCTAGCACCGAAACGGGGACAGAAGCGGCCATGAAGGCGAGCGCCGCAGCAAGAAGGCGATTTGTCATTTGGTCCGACAATTCCTGAAGATTGGGCAGCGTCTAGCCATAAGCCGCTGACAGTTCAATGAACGGCTTAGGGAACGGCTGTGGGTTAGAATTCGCCCCTGCGACCGAGCTTTGCGACACGAGCATTCACCAACTCGCGCACCGCCGGGCTGACGAACGGCGCAATGTCTCCACCGAACAAGGCGATTTCCTTCACCAGCCTGGAGGCGATCGGCTGCAGCGACACGTCGGCCATCAGGAAGACGGTCTCGATCCGGTCGTTGAGCTGCTGGTTCATGCCGGCCATCTGGTATTCGTATTCGAAATCCGCGACCGCGCGCAGACCGCGAATGATTACGTTGGCGCCTTCATGCTCGGCGAACTTCATCAGCAAGGCATCGAAGCCTTTCACCTCGACATTGGCGAGGCCGTGGCGCGCAACCTCTGCGCGGACCATTTCGATCCGCTCTTCGGGAGCGAACATCGGATCCTTGCTAGGATTGGTAGTGACGCCGATGATCAAGCGGTCGACTAGCTTCGCCCCGCGCCGGATGATGTCCGTGTGACCCAGTGTGACCGGGTCAAAGGTTCCGGGATAGAGCCCGACTCGGCCGGTCATCGATCCCGCTCCACCACGAAGCGCGCAAGTTCGCGCAACAAGTCCGCTTCCTGCCCGTGGTTAGCGAGGTGGCCGACCGCCTGATCGCTCAATGCCTGCGCTTGCTGCCGCGCTTGGTCTGCGCCCATCAACGAAACGAACGTAGCCTTGCCCTGATCTTTGTCCTTCCGGAGCGTCTTGCCGGCCTTGGCCTCGTCACCTTCGTGATCGAGCAGGTCGTCGGCGATCTGGAACGCCAGGCCGATATCGCGGGCATAGGCACGAAGATAACCCCTGCCCTCCTCCGGAACTTTCCCGAGAATCGCGCCCATTTCGACCGCAGCGCTCAACAAAGCTCCGGTCTTCAATTGCTGTAGGCGGGTCACGGTTCGCAGATCGAAGTCGGCGCCCTCTGCCGACATGTCCATCATCTGCCCGCCGGCCATGCCGTTGTGTCCGCTGGCGATGGCGAGAGCATGGACCAGTTCGGCCCGGGTGAAAGGATCGTTGCTCGTCGCGGGATCGCCAAGAATCTCGAACGCGAGCGCATGGAGCGCGTCGCCAGCCAGAACCGCGGTAGCCACGCCGAACGCCTTGTGAACCGTGGGCTTGCCATGGCGCATGTCGTCATTGTCCATGCAGGGCAAATCGTCGTGCACCAGCGAATAGGCGTGGATCGCCTCGATCGCGCACCCAGCGCGTACCGCCGCCGTTCGGGAAACGCCGTACATTTCCGCCGTAGTCATCAAGAGGAACGGACGCACACGCTTGCCACCCCCGATTACGGCGTAGCGCATTGCCTCAACAAGCTGCCCGCGATTGTCCTCAGGAACTGGGAGCAGGCCATCGAACGCCCCATCAACGTCAGCTTGGACCCGCTCCAGTCCTTGCTTGAGCAAACTGTCTGCCAGGACGAGTCCCATGGCCGGTCCTGTCCTCAACCGGCGTCGAACGGCACGGTCCCGGCGGCCTTGCCGTCCGGTCCCGCCACGATCTTTTCGATCCGCGCCTGCGCTGCGTCGAGCCGCGCCTGGCAATGCCGACGCAGCTGCTCTCCACGCTCGTAAAGGCTGATCGATTCTTCGAGCGGAACATCGCCCGTCTCAAGCCTGCGTACGACGTCTTCGAGCGCGCACAGTGCGTCTTCGAAGTTCATCGCGGCGATATCGGGTCCCTGCTCCTCCATGGGCCGTGTTTGGCTGTGATGGAGCTTAGGGTCAAGAACCCCACACCTGCTCTTCGAAGTCCGCCATCACGGATGTCCAGAACTCAACATTATCCTCGAACAGCTCCTGGCTGATGCCACCATCGTCGAGATCGATGTCCATTTCGATCCGGGCCACGCCCTTGGAATCGAGATAGGCGCGACCGAACCGATGTTCCGCATTCCAGGAGTTCATCGACTGCAAGGTCATCGCCGGGTCCTGGTACCCGCTGTGAAACTGGATCGTCCGGCAATCGCGATTGTCCGTGCAGCCGTAGAAGAAAATCTCGAAATCGCTGCCATTCGTCGCGCTGTGGATAAAGGGATCGCCCGAGCTGTCGGTGGTTAGCTGCGCTTTGTAGCCGCCCTTCTGCAACGCCGAAACGACCGATGCGGGATCTTGCGCCCTAACCTCTGCCGCAAACGCCGGCGCGGTGACACCAAAGGCCGCAACAATGGCCAATGCGGCCGAAAACTTCTTCATCGATTTCTCCAAAGCGACACCAAAACTACTGGAAATACGCCAATAACCCGCGTCTAGCGAGGCTTCGAGACATCGACAATTCGGCTAAAGACTTATTGACACGTTTTTACGGGTGAAGACCCGAACCAAACGTTTGCGTTAGAGAAGGTAGCGTTCGGACTAGCATCGTCGGGGCTCCGACGCTAACGGGCCAACCATGTCTCAGATCACCCCCGAAATCGTCGAACAGCATGGCCTCAACTCCGAGGAGTACGAGCACGTCCTGAAGGCAATGGGCCGCGAGCCCAACCTGGTCGAGCTCGGCATCTTCTCCGTCATGTGGAGCGAGCATTGCTCCTACAAGAGCTCGCGCTTCCATCTGAAGAAGCTGCCTACCAGCGCTCCGTGGGTGATTTGCGGTCCGGGCGAGAACGCCGGCATCATCGACATCGGTGACGGTCAGGCTGCGATCTTCAAGATGGAGAGCCATAACCACCCGAGCTACATCGAGCCCTACCAGGGCGCCGCGACCGGCGTCGGTGGCATCCTGCGCGACGTGTTCACCATGGGCGCGCGTCCGGTCGCCAACCTCAACGCGCTGCGTTTCGGCCGCCCCGATCATCCGAAGATGAAGCACCTCGTCCAGGGCGTGGTCGCGGGCATCGGCGGTTACGGCAACTGTGTGGGCGTGCCGACTGTGGGTGGCGAGACCAATTTCCACCCGGCCTACGATGGAAATATCCTGGTCAACGCGATGACCGTGGGCGTCGCCGATACCGACAAGATCTTCTATTCGGCCGCGACCGGCGTCGGCAATCCGATCGTCTACGTCGGATCGAAGACCGGCCGCGACGGTATCCATGGCGCGACCATGGCCAGCGCAGACTTTGCCGAAGACTCGGACGCCAAACGCCCGACCGTGCAAGTGGGCGATCCGTTCACCGAGAAACTGCTGATTGAAGCCTGCCTTGAACTCATGGGGACCGACGCCATCGTCGCGATCCAGGACATGGGCGCCGCGGGACTGACCTCCTCCTCGGTGGAAATGGCCAGCAAGGGCGGCGCGGGCATTCGGCTCGACATGAACAAGGTACCGTGCCGCGAGACTGGCATGACGCCCTACGAAATGATGCTGAGCGAGAGCCAGGAGCGCATGCTCATGGTACTCAAGCCGGGCCATGAGGCCGAGGCGGAGGCGATCTTCCACAAGTGGGAACTCGACTTCGCGGTCATCGGCGAAGTGACAGACACCGGGCACATGGTGCTCGAGTGGAACGGCGAAGTCGTGTGCGACATCCCGCTCGCTCCGCTCGCCGACGAAGCTCCGCTCTACGAGCGTCCCTACGTCAGCCCCGAGGAATACAAGGCCTGGGCCAAGGTGAAGCCGCTCGGCGAAGTGGCGGAAAGCGCGGACATCGGCGCGGACCTGCTCAAGCTTATGGCTTGCCCCGACCTCGCGAGCCGTCGCTGGATCTACGAGCAGTACGACAGCCAAGTCGGCGCGGACACGCTGCAGAAGTCTGGCGGCGACGCAGCCGTAGTGCGCGTTCACAATACGAAGAAGGCGCTGGCGATCAGCACCGACTGTACACCGCGTTACTGCTATGCCGACCCCTATGAAGGCGGCAAGCAGGCGGTGGCTGAGACCTACCGCAACATCTCGGCCGTCGGCGGCAAGCCACTGGCGATCACCAACTGCCTCAATTTCGCCAATCCGCAGCGTCCGGAAATCATGGCGCAGATCGTCGGCTGCCTCGAAGGTATGGCCGCAGCCTGTCAGGTGCTCGACTATCCGATCGTGAGCGGCAACGTTTCGCTCTACAACGAGAGCAAGGCGACCGGCGGTGGCAGTGCGATCCTGCCGACTCCGGCCATTGGCGGCGTGGGCTTGCTCGCGGACTACGACAAGTCGGCGACCATCGCCTTCAAGGCCGAAGGCGAGGCGATTTACCTTATGGGCCGCGAAGGCTGGGCTTCACCGAACCCGGACCGTGGCCACCTCGGGCAGTCGCTATGGCTGCGTGAGATCCACGGCCGCGAGGACGGGGATGCCCCGCCGGTCGACCTGACGCTGGAGAAGAACTCGGGCGAGTTCGTCCGCGAGCTTATCGAGGCGGGCCTGGTCAGCGCGGTGCATGACGTTTCGGACGGCGGCATTGCTGTCGCGCTGGCCGAGATGGCCTTGTCCAGCGGCCTCGGCGCCGAAGTCGAGGCTCACCCCGACTACTCGCCGACCGCATGGTGGTTCGGCGAAGACCAGGGTCGCTATCTGCTGACAGTGCCCGACGTTGACGCCTTCCAGGCCCAACTCGCCAAGGGCACACGCGACGCGGACACAGCCTCTTCCGGTGTTCGCCGGATCGGGACTGTGACTGGCGACAGCCTGTTCGGGGTGTCGTTGACGAAGCTCCGCACCGCGCACGAGAGCTTCTTCAAGGATTGGATGGAGCAGTAAGCGACGGGCCTCCCCCTTTCGGGGAGGCTCAGCCCATCACCCAATCGCGCTCGGGAATTTCCAGCAGCTTCAGGATGCTGGTCAGGTCGCCGCGGTCGATCCAACCATTGGCAGCTGCGCGAGCCTTGGGCTTGGCGTGATAGGCGACACCATAGGTGGCCGCTTCGATCATCGGGATATCGTTGGCCCCGTCTCCGGTCGCCAGGCTGACGGCATTGTCACCGAGGAGCGACATCTCCTCCTGAAGCACTCGTGCCTTGACCGAGGAATCGGTGATCCCGCCCACGAGCTGACCTGAAAGTCGATCTTCAGAAACGGCCAGTCGATTGGCGACGACGCGTTCGAAGCCCAGATCGGCCGCTACCGGATCGGCGAAGTGATGGAACCCACCGGTCACCAGCACCGTCCGGCACCCACGATGCTTAAGCGTAGCGACAAGCGTGCGGGCGCCCGGCATCGGAACGATACGGTCGGCGAGGCAGGTTGCGATGGCGCCTTCGTCCAGACCGGCAAGCAGGCCGACGCGCTCGCGCAATGCGCTTTCAAAGTCGAGTTCGCCTTGCATGGCGCGCTCGGTAATTGCGGCGATCTTTTCCTTGAGCCCAGCGAAGTCGGCCAGTTCATCTATGCATTCCTGGCCGATCATGGTCGAATCCATGTCGGACACGAAAAGGTTCGGGATGCGGAACTCGCCTCGCGCGATGATCGCATCGGACCGCGGGAAGTGAGCATCAAGCGTTTCGCGCAGGGCCGCTACGTTGTCACCTGGCAGCATCAGTTCGAGTACGTCGCTGCAGGCGTTGAGCATTTGTGCGTCGGCCACGGCCAACCCTTTTTCAGCCAAAGCAGCGGTCGCTGCATCGAGGCTTGTTTCAAGGGTGTCGGGGTCTGCTATCAGCCTTGCGATGAGCAACGGACAATCTCCGGTTAGAAAAGCGGTCGCGCTAATTGCAGGGCCTACCGCCAGCGGCAAGAGCGATCTGGCCGTAGAGCTTGCACTTGAGCTCGAAAGGCGTGGCGAGCGGGGCGTGGTAATCAATGCCGACAGCGCGCAGGTATACCGCGACCTCCGGATACTGAGCGCCCGTCCCACTAAGGAGGACATGCGCGGGATCGAACACCGCCTGTTCGGGATCCGTGACGGTGCCCAGCCCTGCTCCGCTGTCGACTGGGCCACTGACGCCAGACGCGAGATCGCGACGGCACATTCGGAAGGAGCAGTCCCAATCCTCGTCGGCGGAACCGGGCTCTATATTCGCACACTGCTCGACGGCATCGCTCCGATGCCGCCGATAGATCCAGCAGTACGCGAGGAGGTTCGCGCTTTCAAAGTCGCCGACGCATACGCCGCGTTGCTGGTCGAAGATCCGGAGCGAGCCGCCGCGCTCAATCAGGCCGATACCACGCGCATCGCCCGAGCCCTGGAGGTGGTCCGCTCTACCGGTCAGCCCCTCGCCTATTGGCAGGCTCATCGCGAAGGCGGCATTGGCGAGGCAATCGAACTGTTTCCGCTGATCCTCCTGCCCGAGCGTGAACGGCTTTACGAACGGTGCGACCTGCGGTTCACCCGCATGATCGAGGGTGGAGCGATCGAGGAGGTCGAGGCTCTTCTTGCCCGCGACCTCCATCCGCTCACTCCGGTTATGCGGGCAATCGGGGTACCTGAGATCGCCAGCCTCTTGCGAGGTGAGCAGTCGTTCGACGAGGCGATCATGCATGGGCGGCAGGCGACGCGAAACTACGCGAAACGGCAATATACCTGGTTCCGCAACCAGCCTCCGGAACAATGGCCAAGGATCGCGAACGAAAATTCCTTCAAGGCCGATCTGTTTGAAACATTATTCCGATATTTGGGGTTGACATGACATTTCATGTCTCGTAGCAGCCATCCCGCATGAGGCTAATTGTCCTCAACGATCTCGAGAGGAGCGGCCCGGCGCGAGGCAATCGCGCCGGGTCCGTTTTTTGAGGAAGGCCGACAGGCGGCCAAAGGAAGGAAAGTACCGTGTCCGAAGAACGCAGCGGCGCTGCGATACTGATCGAAAGTCTGGTCCGTCAGGGCGTCGAATTCGTGTTCGGCTATCCGGGCGGCGCGGTCCTGCCGATCTATGACGAGCTGTTCTCCGATAACCGCATTCGCCACATTCTCGTGCGGCATGAAGCGGGCGCTGCCCATGCAGCGGAAGGCTATGCTCGCTCGACCGGGAAGCCCGGTGTTGTTCTCGTCACCTCGGGCCCCGGCGCGACTAATGCCATCACTGGCATTGCCGACGCGTTCATGGATTCGATCCCGCTCGTCGTCATCACCGGGCAGGTTGCCACCAACCTCATCGGTACGGACGCCTTCCAGGAAGCCGACACCATTGGCCTGACGCGCCACTGCACCAAGCACAACTACCTGGTGAAGGACCCCTCGGAACTGGCCGCGACGATCGACGAAGCTTTCGAGATCGCGACCACGGGCCGTCCAGGTCCTGTCGTTATCGACATTCCCAAGAACGTCCAGGTCGCTACCGCCACGCTCAGCGACGCGCCGCCGCAGCGTCCCAAGCGCTATTCGCCGCGCATGGTTGCCGCAGCCGATGAGATCGCCGAAGCCATCGATTTGATTGCCAAGGCCGAGCGTCCTGTTCTCTATACCGGCGGCGGCGTGATCAACTCCGGCCCGCGCGCGACCGAACTGCTGCGCGAATTCCAGCAGCTGACGGGCGCCCCGGTCACCTCGACCCTGATGGGCCTCGGCGCCTTCCCCGCGGAGCACGCGGACTGGCTCGGCATGCTCGGCATGCACGGCACCTACGAAGCCAACCTGGTGATGAACCAGTGCGACGTGATGGTGAACATCGGCGCCCGCTTCGATGACCGTGTCACGGGGCGGCTCGACGCGTTCTCGCCGAACTCGAAGAAGATCCACATCGACATCGACCGCGCCTCGATCAACAAGGTCGTGACGGTCGACCTCGGCATCGTTGGCGACTGCGCCACCGTCCTCGAGCAGCTCATCGCTGCCTGGGGCGACCGCAAATCGCGCGATCTTGGCGAATGGAAGGCTCGTATCAGCGATTGGCGCGGCCGTAACAGCCTCGCCTATCCGAAGCGTTCGGACGAGATCATGCCGCAACATGCGATCGAGCGGCTGTTCGCCCTCACCCGTGACGTCGATCCGATCATCACCACTGAAGTCGGCCAGCACCAGATGTGGGCGGCGCAGTACTTCGGTTTCTTCGGACCGAACAAGTGGCTCACCAGCGGCGGCCTCGGCACCATGGGTTACGGCCTGCCGGCAGCCATTGGCGCCCAGCTGGGTAACCCGGATTCGCTGGTGATCGACATCGCCGGCGAGGCCTCGATCCAGATGAATATCCAGGAGCTCGGCACTGCCAGCCAGTTCCGGCTGCCGGTCAAGGTGTTCATCCTCAACAACGAATACATGGGCATGGTCCGCCAGTGGCAGGAACTGACCTATGAGAGCCGCTATTCGAACTCGTATTCGGACAGCCTGCCCGACTTCGTGAAGCTCGCCGAAAGCTATGGCTGGAAGGGCATTCGCATCACGCAGGAAAGCGAGCTCGACGAAGGCATCCGCGCGATGATGGCGCACGATGGCCCGGTCATCGTCGACTGCCAGGTGTCAAAGGGGGCCAACTGCTTCCCGATGATCCCGAGCGGGGCGGCGCATACCGAAATGCTGCTCTACGGCGACATGGTCGCCGGAACGATGGACGATGAAGCGAAGGCGCTCGTTTGATGAAAATCCACCACCGAGACACCGAGCGTCACGTTCTGACGATCACCGTCGATAACGAAGCGGGCATTCTCGCCAAGATCGCCGGCCTGTTCACCGCGCGCGGCTATAACATCGACAGCCTGACCGTGGCCGACATCAGCGAGGACCACGCGCTCAGCCGCATCACCATCGTGACCAACGGTCCGCCGCCTGTGATCGACCAGATTACCGCTCAGCTCGAGCGCCTGGTGCCGGTGCACAAGGTCGTCGACCTGACCGAGTCCGGTGCTCATGTGGAACGTGAACTGGCGCTGGTGAAAGTTGCCGGCAAGGGAGACAACCGCGTCGAGGCGCTGCGCCTGGCCGATGTGTTCCGCGCCAAGGTGGTCGACACCACGACCTCAAGCTTCATCTTCGAGCTGACCGGCGATCCGAGCAAGATCGACACGTTCGTCTCGCTGATGCGCGAACTGGGCCTGGTCGAAGTCGGTCGCACCGGCATCGTGGGTATGATGCGGGGTGCCGAAGGCGCTTGAGCCGACCGTAGAAAATTTCCGTCGCTCCTGCACGAGCGGGAGCCTATTCCGCCGTCCCGTAGGACGCACAGCTATCTGCCCCTCGCCTTTCGCGGGGGTGACGAGGGAACGAAAATGAAGGTTTATTACGACGCCGACGCCGACCTGAACCTGGTCACGGACAAGAAGATCGCCATCATCGGTTATGGCAGCCAGGGCCACGCCCACGCGCAGAACCTGCGTGACAGCGGCGTGAAGGAAGTAGCCATCGCGCTGCGCCCGGGTTCGGCAACGGCCAAGAAGGCCGAAGCTGCCGGCTTCAAGGTGTTGACCAACAAGGAAGCGGCCGGTTGGGCCGACATCCTCATGATCCTGGCCCCTGACGAGCACCAGGCCGCGATCTGGGAAAACGACCTCAAGGGCAACATGAAGAAGGGCTCGGCCCTTGCTTTCGCCCACGGCCTGAACATTCACTTCGGCCTGATCGAAGCCCCGGAAGACATCGACGTGATCATGATCGCGCCGAAGGGCCCGGGCCACACCGTGCGCGGTGAATACAAGAAGGGCGGCGGCGTGCCCTGCCTGATCGCAGTTCACCAGGACGCCAGCGGCAATGCTCACGACATCGCCCTCGCCTACGCTTCGGGCGTCGGTGGCGGCCGTTCGGGCGTGATCGAGACCAACTTCAAGGAAGAGTGCGAAACCGACCTGTTCGGCGAACAGGCCGTTCTGTGCGGTGGCATCACCCACCTGATCCAGGCCGGGTTCGAGACCCTGGTCGAAGCCGGCTATGCGCCGGAGATGGCCTACTTCGAGTGCCTCCACGAAACCAAGCTGATCGTCGACCTGCTCTATGAAGGCGGCATCGCCAACATGCGCTACTCGATCTCGAACACCGCCGAATACGGTGACATCACCACCGGTCCGCGCATCATCACCGACGAAACCAAGGCGGAAATGAAGCGCGTATTGGCCGACATCACCTCGGGCCGTTTCGTGAAGAACTTCGTTCTCGATAACCGCGCTGGCCAGCCCGAGCTGAAGGCTGCCCGCAAGGCTGCCGCGGCGCATCCGATCGAGAAGACCGGCGCTCAGCTGCGCGCCATGATGCCCTGGATCGGCGCCAACAAGCTGGTCGACCAGGAAAAGAACTAAGCTGAAACTCCTCCCTGTGAGCGGAAGCTCATGGGGAGGTGGCAGCCCGGCGGGCTGACGGAGGGGCTAGCGGCACAACGCCAGCCCCTCCTCCATTCTTTTCACAGACCGTCCATCGCTGCGCGAAAGGGAGGATTCTCAAAAAATCCTTACTGCAGCCCAAGAAATTCAAACGGTTTGCTGTCCTTGAACTCGCTCGTCGCATTGCCTGAGAAGGTGTGATCCTGGTTGGGTCCCAGATCGAGCATCTTCACTCGGCCGGTCCCTTCCGAAAAATCGATACCCTTGAGGTCCACCCAAAAGGTGTTGGGCGTCAGCGCGGATTCGAAGAAGTAGAGCTTCCGCTTGTGATCGAACACGGTCCGCCAGCGCGTGGACGATATGTTCGGCTCCTCCGGAGTGTTCAGACCGAACGGCACAGAGGCATTGCGGATCACGCTGAACACACTTGCCAGAGCGCGGTTCGGATCCTCGTCCTTCGGGATCGCGTTCACGTAGAACGAGGCGCGGGCGAAGCGATCGGCTGCCCGATTGGTGCCCGGCAGCATGACCGTCCCGCCAATGGCTTCCCAATAGCGGTTGATCGCGAGCTGGTCGTCGAACTTGGGTGAGTTCGTCATCACCTGATACTGGCGTCCATGATGGATGACCTGCTTGCCGCCGATATACTCGACAATCGCGCTGTCGCCCGTGGCGTCCGACATCGAGAGATGGAGGGTCGTGAGGCGATCTTCGCCCGGCACGTTGTCGGTGACGATCGTGAACGGCTCATTCTCCAGCGCTGCGACTGCTTCAGCGACGGTGGCGAAGTTGTCGAGCACGTATTGAGCCCAGGCGGCGATGGTCAGGCCAGGCTTTCCCGTCCCGTCGAATGGCGGGTATTCGGACTCAACCAGCCAGAGGAGGTTGGCCTGAAGCCCGGCCTCATTGACCCCGTCGGTGGTCGACACATCGTAGCCGCTGACGACCACGCTGCCGTACTTTGACTTCCACTTGATCGAATTTGGCCCCGCCTGCCCGCTGCGCTCCATGCCCCGTGGTAGGATCCACAGGTTGCTGAGGATGTCGCTCTTCCAGTCCATCGAGCGTGCCGTGATCACGTTGTCGCCGACGCCGTGATAGACAAGGCGAGTACAGGCCGCTGCCGGTATGGCCAGAGAGAACAACATGCCGGAGATCGTCGCGGCACCCAAAACATGGCTCGATAGTAGACTGAACTGCATGGCTATTCCCGTGTGGATCGCGCCCTGGGCCACGGCCGCGAGAGATCCCCATCCAAGGTTGAAGCCCCGATCTCCCGTCTGGTTCCATCGCGGAACTCCAATGCGCTGCCTCAGTTGGATCAGACAGACAGCTGAGGGTCCGAAATGAGAGCTTTGATCGCCGTATGTCTGCTCACTTCGCTTGCAGCCTGCCAGGCCGAGAATTCACCGAGCCAATCGGAAGAGACGAGCCCGCCGGCCGAGGCTGCCCCCTCACCCGCCGCGACCACCGTGACACCAATGGTGCCGCCCGTGGCTGCTGACACGGAGGCCGAAGATAAATGCGGCGCCGTAAAGCTCGATCGCTGGCTGAATGTCCTGCCAACTGACACGGTTAAGGCCGAGATCACCTCGGCGGTCGGAGAGCGGGTGATCCGATACTACGGGCCGGACGATGCCCTGACGATGGACTTCAGCGAAGAGCGCTTGAATGCCGAGCTCGGAGCGGACGGCCGAATAAAGCGCTTCCACTGCGGCTAGAATTCCGTCGCCAACGAACGCAATCCTCCCTGCGCTTCCCAGTGGACATTGCGAAGCAGTCGCGCCAGATTGCGCGCAAGCAAACCCCGGGGAGACTCTTCATGCGTAAACTGACACTTACCCTAGCCGCTGCTGGCGTGGCGGCCCTCACGATCGGTACTCTGCAGGCCCAGGGTGGCCCGCCGCAGCTGCCAGGCCAAATGGATCCGAGCCGCGTGACCGCCGGAACCTACAAGACCGACCCAGGGCACTCGCTGGTCGGCTGGCGCGTCAATCACTTCGGGTTCAACGACTACTTCGGCATCTTCGGCGATGTCGATGGCACGCTCACGATCGATCCGGCCAACCTCGCGGCTGCCAAAGTCGATGTGACTATTCCGGTGGCCAAAGTCACCACTGCCAACGCCGGCCTGACCGACCACTTGCTGCGCGCCGGACAGAATGGCGGCAAGCCGGACTTCTTCGGCCCCAACCCCGCCGCGGCTCACTTCGTTTCCACCGGTGTTGCCGTCAACGGCCACGATGCGAAGATCAGCGGCAACCTGACGCTGAACGGCGTGACTAAGCCGGTCACGATCGACGCGGAGTTCACTGGTGCCGGCAAGGGCATGATGAACCAGAAGGAAACCATCGGCTTCGAAGGCGAAGCGAAGATCAAGCGCTCGGACTTCGGGATTTCCACTTTCGTGCCGATGGTGTCGGACGAGGTCGAACTCAACATCACTGTCGCCTTCGAAAAGCAGTAAGACTTCGCAGGGACACTTCGGCAGGTTCAGGGGGCGGCAGGCGCCTTACCTGAACCTGTCGAAGGCGTAGGGTGGACATTTGGTAACCATTCGCGCATAGGCTCGCCCCATGGAACGTCGCGAGCTCCTTTCGCTGCTTCGACTTACGCGCCCTTAGGCGCGTCTTCCGCCTGCGCGTCTGGCGCGGGCACACGCCTAAGGGTTTTTCGAACCACCATCGGTCGAAACGATGCCGCGGCTCTTGCCCAGCGGCGTTCACGCGATAAGGCACGAACATGAGCATGCTTAAGGAACCGGGCCGCAAGTACAGGCCCTTCCCCCAAATCAACCTGCCGGACCGGCAATGGCCGAACCGCACCATCACGCAACCGCCGCGCTGGCTCTCCACCGACCTGCGCGATGGCAATCAGGCGATCGTCGATCCGATGGACGCGGTGAAGAAGAACCGCTTCTTCGACCTGCTGGTCCAAGTCGGGGTCAAGGAAATCGAGATCGGTTTTCCGGCCGCTGGCCAGACCGAATTCGACTTCATCCAGGAACTGGTCTGCTCGGGTCGCATTCCCGATGACGTCACCGTCCAGGTCCTGACCCAGGCCCGCGAGGACCTGATCAAGCGTTCGTTCGAAAGCCTCGAAGGCGCGAAGAAGGCGATCGTCCACGTCTACAACGCCGTCAGCCCGGCCTGGCGCGAGATCGTCTTCCGCATGAGTCGCGAAGAGGTGAAGCAGATCGCCATCAATGCGGCCAAGCTTCTGCGTGATGAGGCAGCGAAGCGGCCCGACACCGACTGGCACTTCGAATACTCGCCCGAGACCTTCTCAACCGCCGAGATCGATTTCAGCCTCGAAGTCTGCGAGGCGGTGATGGATGTGCTGCAGCCCACGAAGGAGCGGCCGCTGATTCTCAATCTGCCGGCAACGGTCGAAGCGGCCACGCCGAACATCTACGCCGACCAAATCGAGTACTTCTGCCGCAACCTTCCGAACCGCGAGGCGGCAGCGATCAGCCTGCACACTCACAATGACCGCGGCACCGGGGTCGCCGCAGCCGAACTCGGCTTGATGGCGGGCGCTGACCGTGTCGAAGGCTGTCTGTTCGGCAACGGCGAGCGTACTGGCAATTGTTGCCTGGTGACAGTTGGTCTCAACATGTACACGCAAGGCATTGATCCAGGGCTCGATTTCTCGAACATCGACCAGATCATCGAGACTGTTGAGTACTGCAATCAACTCCCGGTCCATCCGCGCCATCCGTATGGCGGCGAACTGGTGTTCACGGCCTTTTCCGGCAGCCACCAGGACGCGATCAAGAAAGGTTTCGAGGCGCAGGAGCAGCGCAACGACGAGCTGTGGCGCGTGCCTTACCTGCCGATCGATCCTGCCGACCTTGGCCGCAACTACGAAGCGGTGATCCGGGTCAACTCCCAGTCGGGCAAAGGCGGTTTTGCCTGGGTTCTGGAGCAAGGCCAGGGTCTGAAACTGCCCAAGCGCCTTCAGGTCGACTTCTCACGCCACGTCCAGCGCATGGCGGACGAACTGGGTCGCGAACTCAATTCGGACGATATCTGGCAGAGCTTCCAGGATGCCTATTTCCTCACCGATCAGGGGGCGACCTTTGAACTGGTCGACTACGAGGAATCGCGCGCGAATGACGGTACCCGGCTGTTCAGCGGCACGATCACCATTGGCGGCAAGAAGCAGAGCGTAAGCGGCCGCGGCAAGGGCCTCGTTTCGTCGGTCCTGGCGACGCTGCAGCAGACCTTCGGCCTGGAAATCGAGGTGCTGGACTATACCGAGCATGCTCTCGGCAAAGGCACCGATGCGCGCGCCGCCGCCTATCTCGAATGCGCGATCCCCAACGGCAAGGTCGTCTGGGGCGTCGGCATTGACGAGGACGTCGCTACGGCCAGCGTGAGAGCTATCCTCAGCGCAGCCAACGCTGCGGTCGCGGCCGAAGCTTAAACGGGTTCCAAGGGGCCGGAGTCGTCCGGCAGGAAATGAATGGCGATCGTGTCGCCGGGTCGGACATCTCCACCCTCGATCACGATCGCCATGACCCCCGCCTTGCGGATCAGCGCACCGTCCGCGTCCCGGCCCAGGACGGCAGCCATGGCGCCCGGCCCGATGTTCTCGTCAATCTGACGGCAGGGATTGCGCAAGCCCGTCAGTTCCAGGACGACTTCTTGCCCGAGGCCCAGTCGGGTCCCAGTTGGCAGCGAGAGCAGATCGATGCCCTGCGTCGTTACGTTCTCACCCAACATCCCTGGCCCCAGATCGAATCCGGCCGCAGCCATTTCGACGAACAGTTCGGCGTGGATGAGGTGGACCTGCCTCAAGTTCGGTGCATCGGGCGTCGCAAGAAGCCTGGAGCGATGTTGCACAGTCGCACCGCAGTGGGCATCTCCCGCTACGCCAAGACCGGGAAGCAACCGGATGACTTCGCACGACGGTTTGGAGAACCGATGCCGGGAATCCAGCGCGACGGCGATTACCTTGGCATCCATTCCTTCAAGCCTCCCGAATTGCTCCGGCGCTTTCCGACCATAGCTCCTGCGCCAACGTGTCCAACGCGGTGAAGTCTGGCCAATTTTGCACAGGATCTAGCCGGTTGAGTCGCACCGCTGGTCGCCTGTCCTGAAGCAGCCGTCTCCGGAGCGCACGCTGGAGGAGATCCATCCGCATCAGAGCCTGGGCCCGGGCGTTTTCGGGAGAGCGCGGACGCAGGCGGGACCATTCCGCCTCGATCTGACCAACCCGCTCCATGACCATTGAATTGTAGCGGCGATGCGGCCCTCGATGGAGTGGCAATCCAAGACGCAAGGCGGACTCGCCGGTTGCCGGGAGGAGCAAGCCATTGCGCCGAAAGTCATCGAACGAGTGTTCGCTTCGGCCGACAGCGTCCAGGAACTGTCCGAAGGCTCGATGGGACAAGAGCTGGCGCGGAAGCAGGTGATGCCGCTGCATGCCCGATGCATAGCCTGGAAAGCCCTGGCGATTGACTGCCCTGAATGGCACGCGATGGCGAAGAATCGCTCACTCCCGTTCATTGCCTGTGACGCCCAGACGAGAATGCCTAAAGTTCCCTCACATTTACAAGAAGATAGTCGGAGGACGGTTCAAGGCGCAACTTGCGACCGTCAGGTGCACTGACGACCTCCGGTTGGGTCAGGCGTCCGTGCTCAACCAGCCAGTGGGCGAGGCGCAGCATCGTTTTCGGCCAAGTCGCCGCTTCTGCTTCCAGGTCCTGGTCCGCGCTCAATTCCTGGTCGGTGAAAAGGCTCAATCCGTCGCTCAGGAAGCCACCGTCCGGTCCTGGCGCAAGCGCGGCAAGGCTGAACATCGGAAATGGGCCTCCATCGATCCAGTCCAGCACTGAGATGCGAAACGGCTCGGGCGCCGACCAACAACCAGCAGAGTGCCATGCGATCGCCCTCGCGCCCGGAAGCTTCGCCAACTGCGCCGTGAGCCCAGCTAGCGAGCGCACTATCGGACGTATCGTGCCACCTCCTGCAAGGTGAGGTCCCGGTCTCAAGGTTATTGCTTCAAGAGTTTCCGGTGTGAATTGCGGCGGTAATCCGTAGCTGTGACGTTTCGCCGAGGGTGTGCTGGGAGCCCCTGGCGCGAGTCCGGCGAGATCGAAGGTCAGCCCGTTGGCGAGCAATTCCAGCCAATTGCTTGATGCTCCCTCCTCGGCTGCAAGGGCGTCGGTGGCCCGGTCCCCCGCCGCGGGATCGAAGCTGATCGAGAACTCCCGAGAATCGCGCGAGAGCTTGGCAATCGCAGAAGCGTCGGGCCGCTCCCCGGGCATAAAGAGCAACGAAGCGGCACTTTCCCGCCTTGGGGCGATATTGTTCTGCGGGTCCGAAATCGAAGTGCCTCGCGCCATGATCCTGAAGCTGTTTGGCGTGAAAGCGGGCGAAGATCGAGTCCGCGTCAAAGGAGATGACTCGGTATCGGATCATTTGACCGCTCGGCGCTGTCGATTGCCCCTGCCCGGTCCTTTCAAGCCGCCCGCCGGTCGTCTAGGCAGCCCACATGGCAACCCGTCCTGCAGTTTTCGGTGTCGAACGATCACTCACCGGCAAGGCTTGGCGCTGGCGCGGTGGCAACATGGAGCTGGGCGGCGGTGTGTCTGGGCTCGAAGACGATGTAGTCACCCAGCTGCTGCTTGCCCGAGGGGTTCCGCGCGATGACCTAGCGCGGCACCGGAGCCCCAACCTTCGCAGCTTTCTGCCCGATCCTTCGGTCTTCAATGACATGGATCTGGCAGCCGAGAGGATTGCGGAGGCTGTACTCAGCAGCGAATCGGTCACGGTCTACGGCGACTACGATGTCGATGGCGCCACCAGTGCGGCCTTGCTGATCAGATTGTTTCGCATGCTCGGCCATCAGGCGCGGCACTACATCCCCGACCGCCTGCTCGAAGGCTATGGGCCGAGCGGCGAGGCGCTGGTGCGGCTTGGATCCGAGGGATCGAGCCTGGTGGTAACAGTCGATTGCGGCGCGATGGCTTTCGACGCGCTGGCAGCGGCCCATGCGGCAGGCATCGACGTGATCGTGGTCGATCACCACAAGTGCGCTGCGGAGCTTCCAAAGGCCCTGGCCCTCGTCAATCCCAACCGGCTCGACGAGAACGAGACGGCAGCCGCTCATGGACATCTGGCCGCTGTCGGCGTGGCGTTCGTCCTTGCCGTGGCGGTGGTCAGAACCTTGCGGCGGCGCGGCTTCTTTGAAGGGCGCCCCGAACCCGACTTGATGTCACTGCTCGACCTCGTTGCGCTTGGCACTGTGGCCGACGTAGCGGCGATCCACGGGCTCAATCGGGCGTTTGTCGCCCAGGGCCTCAAGGTCATGGCACGGCGAGCCAACGTAGGCCTGGCTGCGTTGATCGACGCAAGCCGGCTGAATCGGGCTCCAAGCTGCAGTGACTGCGGCTTCGCGCTGGGACCGCGAATCAATGCCGGGGGTCGAGTCGGCGAAGCAACACTGGGTGTGCGCCTACTGACCACGGAGGATCCCGACGAAGCGCGCGCCATCGCTAGCCAGCTCTCGCAGCTCAACGAGGAACGACGCGGTATCGAGTTCGCGGTGCAGGAAGCAGCCGAGGAAGCCATGGCCGCGCAGCACAACCGTGCGGTCCTGACCCTTTCCGGTCTGGGCTGGCATCCCGGCGTAATCGGCATCGTTGCAGGCCGAATCAAGGAAAAGACCGGCAAGCCGGCTCTGGTAATCGCGCTCGATCCGGAAACCGGCCAGGGCAAGGGATCGGGTCGATCGATTGCCGGCGTGGACCTGGGTGCTGCGATTATTGGAGCGCGTGACAGCGGGCTGCTCGTCGCCGGGGGCGGTCACGCGATGGCGGCGGGCCTAACGGTGGAGGCGGACAAGGTCGAGGCGTTGGGCGAATGGCTCGACGATCGCCTCTCCACGGCCGTGGCCGCCGCTTCGCTCGATCGCTCGACCCTGCTCGATATTTCCGTGGCTCCGCGGGGCCTGACCCCTGAACTCGTCGAGACACTGGACAGCGCCGGTCCCTTTGGCGTGGGTTGGCCGGGGCCGCGCGTCGCTGTGGGACCGGTGCACCTGATCAAGGCTGACATCGTGGGTGACAATCATCTGCGCCTCGTCGCTGGTGGACAGGATGGCGGGTCATTCAAGGCGATCGCTTTTCGCATGGCGGACAGCGAACTTGGGCAGGCGTTGCTCCATGGTTCCAAGGGGCGTCGCCTATGGCTCGCAGGACGCGCCAAGATCGACGATTGGGGCAATCGAGCCCAAGCCGAACTGCATCTCGAGGACGCTGCCTGGGCAGATTAATTGCAAGAGTTGAATTTTGGCTCGCAGCGGGCTTGACCGCGCTCGCGACCCCAACTAAGTGCGCGCCTCGCCTTCGGGCGTGGCCCCTTCGTCTAGCGGTTAGGACGCGGCCCTTTCACGGCTGAAACACGGGTTCGATTCCCGTAGGGGTCACCACCGAAGGTGCTATGCCGACAGGCGTGGCCCCTTCGTCTAGCGGTTAGGACGCGGCCCTCTCACGGCTGAAACACGGGTTCGATTCCCGTAGGGGTCACCAGGCACCATTTCCCGCTCGAATCACAGTATGGCGTCAGACTGACGATCCATGAGGCGCACGCCTCGCAGGCATCGGCCCTCACCACTTGATCTTCAGTCCCAGGCGACCGGTCAGCTCATAGCTGTCGACGGGGTTATCGAGGCTTGTATCGAGGTTGGCTTCGGCGAAGGCGGTGATTTGGCCGTTGTTCCAGGAGTTGGCGCCGCCCAGGCCCAGGCCCGCCCAGAAGCGGTTGGGGCGGTTGGTGAACAGGACCGGGTTGTCGCCGTCGGCGTCCGAGACGGTCGCCTGGGCGCCGTCGAGGAACTCATAGTAGAGGTTGGGCACCACGTAGAGGTGCGAGCTTGTCTGCCGTCCGCGGCTGTCGGTGGCATAAGTCTCGCGGTCGAGCGCGAGGCCCAGGCGCCCGCGCAGGCTTTCGCCCTTGCCGCCTGAGACGAGAGCGCCGAACGGATCCTCGAACGCGGCAAAGCTCACGTTCGAGTAGCTGAGCTGGGCTTGCGGGGTCAGCTTGAACCCGCCGCCGATCTCGCTCTGCCAACCGCCTTCGAGCGACAGGCCATAGCCGTGGCCGTTGTTGCCCTCGATCATGGCCTGGCCCGCGGTGTGCGAGGTGAGGTCGCTGTCGTACCAGTCGTAATGGGCCTGGGCATCGGCATAGAGCCCACTGGCGCCGTACCAGGTCAGGGTCGCACCGAGGCCGAGGCCATGGCTTTCGATCTCGCCCACGCCTTCGATCGAGCGCAGGTCCGACTGGCCAAAGCCATAACGTGCTGTGAGCCCGCCGACGAGCTGCGAGCCGTCGTCGCTTTCCTGCAGCGTCACTTCGGCGCCGAGGTTGAAGGCGTAGAGGTCATCGTTGCGGGTGGTGTGGGTGGTCGAGTGATCGCCCTCGGCCTGGCCGATGCCGACATCGGCGCGGCCCCAGAAGGTCCAGCCCTTCTCGGCCCGCGTGTCTTGGACCGAGCTGCCAGGGACCGAGCCATCGCTCGACGCCTGGTAGCCGACCCGCTGGCGCAAGGTCGGCAGCGCGTTCATCGTCAACAGCGTCTGGGCATAGCTTTCGTAAAGCGGCGTGCCCGGATTGAACAACGGCTCAGGGGCCGAGGGTTCGAGCGTCAGCTCCGAGCGCAAGTACCAGTCGCCATCGGCCGGATCGGCCTTGCCGCCCTGGTTGAGCGTATAGGCATAGGCCCCGGCGACTACCGCAGGCTCCCCGGTGGTGGTGGTGAAGTCGCCAACCAGCTCGAACACCCCGTCAGAGGCGCCGCCGACCTCGATCAGCTTGATCCCCTCGCCGGTCCGCGCCCCGCCCCCGTCGACATTGTTCACCTCGACCAGGCTGGTGCCGCTGCTGCTACCGGCAATACGCAGCCGGTCGCTGGCCGAGCCGTCGCCTTCGAGCACGGCGTTGAACACCAGTGTCCCGCCCAGCCCCTGGTAGTCGCCCAGCACATCGAGCGCGGTCCCCGGGGCCGCAGTAGCGTTGGCCGCAAAGGTCACCCTGCCCGCGTTGGCGAGCGCGGCCAGGCTCTGGCCAAAGCCGCCGAGCGCGAGCGTCGCCCCCGAGGCCACCTGATAGACCGAAGCCGCGCTGAAGCTGCCTGTTGCGCCGGCCTGCAAGGTTCCCGCGTTGACCGTGGTCGCTCCGGTATAAGTGTTGGCCCCGCTCAGCACCGTGGTCCCCGAACCGGCCTGAGTGACCGCGCCTGAGCCCGAGATCGCCCCGGCAAAAGTCAACGTATCCGAGCGGTCGAACACCAGCGTGCCGGTGTTCGCGACGTCGCCCACGATAGAGCCGGTTGTCCCGCCAGCGCCCAGCTGCAGCGTGCCGGCCGAGATTACCGTGCCGCCGCTGTAGCTGTTGGCACCCGTCAGGATCAGCGTGCCAAGGTCGGTCTTGTCGAGTTGGACGGCTCCGGCCAGTTCGGCCGCGACCGTCGCGCTGTAGCCGGCTCCGGCCGCGGTCCCGTCACCTACGCGGATCTCGGAGACCGGGCCCGTCAGCGTCAGCGCTTCGCCATCGATGAGGTAGCCATCGACCATGAACTGCAAGCCCGAGGCGGTCACTGCACCCAGGCTGTTGTCGACGCTGACCGTGCCCGGCGCGCCCATGAACACCGCAAAGGCGCCATCGTCGAACGGACCGTTGATGGTCCCGTCATCAAGCGTCCAGTTGTCGTTGCCGAGCGCGTTCTGCCACACCCCGTCACCGCCATCGATCGTGCCGCTGTTCTTGGGCCCGGCTGCGCCGTCCCAGTAGCGGAACACCAGTCCGGTAGCGTTGACCAGGTTGACCTGTCCGGCAATCGAAGTCTGGATGAAGGCATCGGCCGAAGGCACCGTCCCAAGCACCAACCCGTTGTCGGTCAGCGTGCCGGCGTAATCGAACACCCGGTAGAGGCCTGTCGCGAAGGTCCCGCCCGCAGACACCGCCACGTTCAAGGTCCCGTCGAGCACCAGATCGCCGCCGACTACCGTGAGGTCGTTGAGCGCTCCGCCCACGACCCCGGCCTCGCCGAACTCGTAGCTCAAGAGCGAGCCCGATGAGAGCGTCAGGCCGCCCGCGATCGTCAACGTACCGGGGCTGTTGCCTGGCGCCAGCGTAGCGCCATCGCCGATCTCGACGCTGCCGCCGATGATCCCGCTACCGCCCAAGGTCGCCCCGGCGACCACGCTCGTTGTGCCGGTGGCGGCCGACTGGTCGCCATCCACCAACAGCGTTCCGCCCGACACCAGCGTCGCGCCGGCATAGCTGTTCGCGCCGGTCAAGATCAGCGTGCCAAGATCGTCCTTCTCGAGCCCCGAAGACCCGCCAAGCGCGCTCTCGATCGTCGCCACATAGGTAGCGCCCGCGGTGCTGCCGTTGCCCACGCGGATCAGAGAATGGGCAGGGTCAAGCGCGCTGCCGACCAGCCCGATGGTGTCACCGGTGACGCGATAGCCGTTGCTCGCGAACTGCATGCCCGCGACGTTGATAGCGCCCAGGCTCGTATCGACCGTGACCGTTCCGGGCGCGGCTTCGAAGATCGCAAACGAAGCGTCGGCGAAAGGCGCGTTGACCACACCATCGGGGCCGGTCCAGTTCTCATTGCCTGCTGCACTCTGCCAGACCCCGTCACCGCCATCGACCGTGCCGTTGTTCCTCGTCGCGCTGGCCCCGTCCCAGAAGTTGACCTCGATCCCGGCCGTGTTGATCAGGTTGACCTCGTGCGCGACCGAGGTCTGCAGGAAGAAGTCGGGCGAAGGGATCGCGCCGATCGAGAGCCCGTTATCGGTCAAGGCCCCGGCGTAATCGATGATCCGGTAGATCCCGGGATCGAACGAGCCGCCCGGGCTCGTCGTCACGTTCAAGGTCCCGTCGAGCACCAGATCGCCGCCAACCACGGTCAGATCGTTGATCGGCCCGTTGACCACGCCCGCTTGGCCAAAGTCATAAGCGAGCAGCGAGCCGCCGCTCAGTGTCAGGCTGCCATTGATGGTCAAGGTGCCAGGGCTGTTGCCCGGGGCGAGCGTGCCGCCATCGGCGATCACCACATCGCCTCCTACGATCCCGGTGCCACCGAGCCTTCCGCCGCTCATCGCCGTGGTCAGCCCGGTCGCCCCCGACTGGTCGCCGTTGATCTTGAGCGTCCCGGCGCTGATCGTCGTGGCGCCCAGATAACTGTTCGCGGCGGTAAGCTCGGTCGCCCCGCTCCCCGCCTGTTCGAGCGACCCGCTGCCCGATATCAACCCGGCAAAGCTCACATCGTCGGACCGGTTGAAGATGAGCGTCCCTTCGTTGGCAACACTGCCCACGATCGAACCGCTGGTCCCGCCCGCGCCGAGCTGAAGCGTGCCCGCCGATATCGTGGTGCCGCCCGCATAGCTGTTAGCGGCGGTCAGGATCAGCGTCCCGGCGCCCCCCTGGGTCAAGGTTCCCGGGCCCGAGATCGCCCCGCCAAAGGTCTGCGCATCCGAACGCTCGAACACCAGTGCGCCGTTGTTGGTCACATCGCCCAGGATTGAACCTGTGGTGCCGCCATTCCCAAGCTGCAGCGTGCCGGCCGATATCGTGGTGCCACCTGCGTAGCTGTTATCGGCAGTAAGAAGCAGCACTCCCCCACCGGCCTTGTTCAGCGACCCGCTGCCCGCAATCGTCCCGTTCTGAACAGTCTGACCGAGCGCCTCGAACGTTCCGCCCCCGGGGCCCAACGTTGTCGCCCGCGCCATCGTTATGCTGCTCGCGATCCGCAGCGTGCCGCCATCGAAGCTCAGTCCGCCCGCTGCATCGCCAAGCCCACTGTCAGCCGCGATCTCGAGCACACCGCCGTTGATCGCGGTGCCACCAGTGTAGCTGTTGGTGCCGGACAGGATCAGCGTGCCGAGGTCGGATTTGAGGACCTGGCTCGTACCCGTCAGGGCCGACATTATCGTGGCAGTGTAGCCTGCCCCAACCGTGCTCCCGTCGCCCACGCGTATCTCGGCACTCGGCCCCAACAGCCGCAGCTCATCACCCCCCACGAGATAGCCGCCAACCGTGAACTGAAGCCCGGACACCGTCACAGCGCCGAGGCTGTCGTCGATCGTCACTGTACCTGGCGAACCAGAGAAGACGGCGAACGCTTCATCACTGAAGGGGGCGTTGATGGCGCCATCGACCGTAGTCCAGTTGTCGTTCCCGTTACCGCTTTGCCATAGCCCGGTGCCGCCCGTGATCAGCCCGTCGTTGCGAGCGCCTGCATCGCCATCCCAGAAATTGAGTGTCAGGCCGGTGGTGTTGACCAGGTTGACCTGATTGGCGACCGAGGTCTGCAGGTACAGATCAGGCGCAGGGACCGTGCCGAGCGTCATACCGCCGTCCGTCAGAACCCCGGCATAGGTGATCACCCGGTACACCCCGACCCCGAAAGATCCGCCGGCGGATACGGTGACGTTCAAAGTTCCGTCGAGCGCCAAGTCGCCTCCGACGTTGAGCAGGTCGTTGAAAGAGCCTCCCGCGACGTTGGACTGGCCGAACTCGAAATCTAGGATCGAGCCGGAGTCTAACGCTAGGTTTCCGTTGATCGTCAGCGTGCCCGGGCTCTGGCCCGGCGCCAGCGTGCCGCCACTGGCTATCTCCACATCGCCACCGACTATACCACTGCCGCCCAGCCTCGCGCCCGAGAATACGCTGCTCAGTCCGGTTGCCGCCGACTGGTCGCCATTGACGTAGAGCGTACCGGACGAAACCACCGTCGTGCCGGCGTAGCTGTTTGCCGCGGTGAGTATCGTCGTGCCGCCGCCCGACTGCTCGATCGATCCTGTGCCCGAAATCGCACCATCGAACGTCAGCCGGTCGGATCGGTCAAAACGCAGAATTCCGCTGTTCGCCACATTGCCCGTGATCGAACCGGTGGAACCCCCATCGCCCAACTGCAAGGTACCGGCGGCGATCGTGGTGCCGCCGGTGAAAGTGCTGCCTCCGGTCAAGACTAGGGTGCCTGAACCGAATTGCGAGAGCGTACCGCTGCCGGAGATCGCACCGGAGAAGGTAACGTCGTTTGGCCGGTAGAAATACAATCGCGCATTGTTGGCCACGTCACCGGTGATCGAACCGGTGGGCGTGTCCGCGCCGACTTGCACAATGCCAGTGGCGATCGTGGTGCCGCCCGAATAGGTATTCGTTCCAGTCAGTATCAGGCTGCCTGGTCCGGTTTTGGTCAGCGCCCCGTTCCCGCCGATCGCACCATTCAGGCCAAGCGAAAAGCCCAGCACTTCAAAGGTACCGCCACCCGGTCCGAGTGTGGTGACCCGCGTCATGGTCAGGGAATTCGTCGTACGCAAAGTCCCGCCATCCAGGCTAAGCGTATTCCCCGCGGCGCCAAGCCGACTGGTGGCCCCGATCTCCACCACTCCGCCATTAATCGCCGTTCCCCCTGTATAGCTGTTGACGGCGGAAAGGATCAGCGTGCCAGGGCCTTGTTTAGTGAGCGTTGCGCCATCCCAACCCGTCGCCGACGGGGCCTGGTCGGTGAGCGGAACGTCGACATTGAACGCCTGGCCTGCGCCCAACGTAAACGTGCCGTTGCCAGCGGTGGTCCCGGCCAGCCAGGTCAGCCGTAGACCGACATCGTAGTCGAGGCCCGAAGCGCTCACCGCTCCGTTCAAGGTCAGATAGTCAACCGGGCTCGCGGTGCCAAAGTGGGCGGTGGCGAAATCGCCGCTGATCCCGCCCGTGGTGCTGATCAGCGTAAACTCAGTAGTCGGCAGCGCACTTGCCGATGCCGGCGGAGCACCGGCAAATCCGTCAACGTTGAGCGTCCCGCCAAGCGTCGCGTTTGCGGCGGTGATGAGGGGCTCGGTCGCTCCGATCGTGACGGCCAGCGTCGCAGCCGGAGCCTGGAGGAACGGGCCTCCCACCGCGAGCTGCGCGGAGCCGTTGAGCGCGGTCGCTGCACCACCCTGGGTCGAATAAAACGTGCCGACGTTAAACACGCCCGGTTGTGCAAAGGTGAGGGTACCGCTCTGCACCACCGCCGTGTTGGCAGAGCCGCCGCCGGTTAGCGTGGCATTGCCCGCCCCTGTCTTGACCAGCAATCCCGACCCACTGAGGCTGTTCGCGAGCGTCGAATCTGCCGCAAAGGCCAATTCAAGCGTCCCGTTGTTCAGAACACTGCCGGTTCCCAGAGCGCCGCCATGCGTCGCCGCTATTCGTCCGGCCGATATCAGCGTGTTGCCTGAATAGCTGTTGGCGCCGCTCAAGGTCGTGGTGCCAGAGCCCGCCTGGATGATTGTGCCGGTGCCGGAAATCGCTCCGCTGAGCGCCAGAGAATCCGACCGGTTGAATACGAGGTTGGCGTTGTTGACCACATCGCCGACCATCGAACCCGAGGTTCCGCCTTCACCGATTTGGAGGGCACCCGAGGCTATCGTGGTGCCGCCCGTGTAGCTGTTGTTCCCAGTCAGTATCGCGGTGCCACCCCCGGTCTTGGTCAAGACTCCACTGCCCGAGATCGCGCCACCGTGCGTGAACGTGCCCGCCACGTCGATTGTGCCGCCGCCAGCATTCAACGTTGTTGCACGAGCCATCGTTATGCCGTTCGCGATCCTCAGCGTGCCGCCATCGAAGCTCAAGCCACCTGTGGCCGCGCCGAGATTGGCGTCGCTCGATATATCGAGCACACCGCCGTTGATCGCGGTGCCACCAGTGTAGCTGTTCAAGCCCGAGAGGATCAGCGTGCCTTGACCTTGCTTGGTGAGCGTTGTGCCGTTCCATCCTGTCGCCGAGGCCGCCTGATCGTTCAGCGACACGTCGACATCGAAGGTCTGGCCCGCGCCCAGCGTGAACGTGCCGTTGCCCCTGGTGGTCCCGGCCAGCCAGGTCAGGCCGAAGCCGACGTCGTAATCGAGGCCAGAAGGGCTCACGGCGCCCGTCAGCGTCAGGTAGTCCACCGGGCTCGACGAGCCGCCGAAGTTCACGGTCGCGAAGTCGTCCGTAATCCCGCCCGTCGTGCTGATCACGGTGAACCGGCTTGTCGGCAAGGCGCTCGCAGAAGCAGGCGGCGTGCCGGTAAAACCGGTGACATTGAGCGTCCCACCCAGTTGGGCATTGCCTGCCGTGATCAGCGGCTCGACCGCGCCAATCGCCACGTTCAGGCTCGCGCCCGAAACCTGGAGGAACGAGGTCCCCACTGCGAGCCGGCCAAGGCCGGTCAAGGAGGTCGTCGCGCCGCCCTGGGTCAAATAGAACGTACCAACCGTGAACGTACCAGGCTGCGCAAACGTCAGGGTGCCACTTTGCACCTGGACCCTGGCGGCCGAGCCGCCCCCGGTCAGTGTGGCATTGCCCACGCCGCTCTTCGTGAGCAATCCTGACCCGCCCATGGTATTTATCAGGGTCGAATCCGCTGCAAAGGCCAGTTCTAGGCCCGCATTGTTCTGAACAAATGCGGTACCCAGAGCACCACCATGGGTCGCCACTATTTGTCCGGCCGATATCACCGTGCTACCCGAATAGGTATTGGTGCCGGTCAAGATCGTAGTGCCCGTGCCGGTATGGAAAACCGGACCTACGCCGGAGATCGCCCCGTCGAAAGTCAGAGTATCCGAGCGATTGAACACCAGTTGGCTGTTGTTGACCACGTTGCCCACCAGCGACCCCGAAGTGCCCCCGCTGCCCAGTCGCAGGCTGCCGCCCGCAATGATCGTTCCTCCAGTGTAGGTGTTAGCGCCGGTCAGAATCAGTTCGCCGCTGCCACTCTTGGTCAAAGTTCCGCTTCCGGAGATGACCCCCGCTTGCGTCAAGAAAGTGTTTGACGTCGTTTCGAAGGTGCCGCCGCCAGCCCCCAGCGTGGCCGCGCGGCTCATGGTGAAGGTGGACGTCGTGCGCAGAGTTCCGCCATCGATGTCGAGCGAGCTCGCGGCCGCACCCAAGTTGGCGTCGACCGCAATCTGCAGCACGCCGCCATCGATGAAGGTCCCGCCGGTATAGCTGTTCGCTCCCGACAGAATCAGCGTGCCCAGATCGGTCTTGACCAGCTGGCTGCCGCCCGTGAGGGGCGCCGAGAGCGTCGCGGTGAAGGCGGCGCCCGCCCCGCTACCGTCTCCTACCCTTATCTCCGCCTGCGGGCCCACGAGCCCAAGCGCGTTACCGGTCACCGAATAGCCGCTCACGGCAAACTGCATCCCGGACACGGTGATCGCGCCCAGGCCCGTGTCCACCGTCACCACGCCGGGCGCGGCTTCGAACAGCGCAAAGGCCCCGTCGGAGAACGGCGCGTTGAGCGTCCCGTCGATCGTCGTCCAGTTGTCGTTGCCCCCGCTGCCCTGCCAGGTGCCGACGCCGCCGCTGATCACGCCGTCGTTACGGGCACCCTGGCCGTCCCAGACGTTGAGCGTGGCCCCAGCGGTGTTGATCAAGTTGACCTCGCCCGGAACCGAAGCCTGCACAAACAGATCGGGCGAAGGCACCGTGCCGAGCACCAGCCCATTATTGGTCAGCGCGCCGCCGTAATCGATCACCCGGTATAAGCCGGGGCCGAAGGTTCCCCCACTCGGCACAGTCACGTTGAGCGTCCCGTCGAGCACCAGATTGCCCCCGACAACGACGAGATCGTTGATCGGCCCGTTGACCACCCCTGCCTCACCGAACTCGAAGTCCAGCACCGATCCGCTGGAGAGCGCCAGATCGGCGCCGATCGTCAGCGTGCCCGGGCTCTGGCCCGGCGACAAAATCCCCCCATCAAGAACCGTCACGCTGCCCCCGATGATCCCAATGCCGCCCAGCGTGGCGCCGGTACTTACGGTAGTCGGGCCGGTTGCACCGGATTGGTCGCCATTGATCAGGAGTCGGCCGCCGAGCACCCCGGTAGACCCGGCGTAGCTATTGCTACCCGTCAGCACGGTGGTGCCGCTTCCGGTATTCACCAGCGAACCGCTGCCCGAGACGATCCCGTCGAAAGTGATGTCATCCGAGCGATTGAAGGCCAGCGTGCCGTTATCGGTGACGTTGCCGGGAAGGCTCCCGCTTGTGCCGCCGTTCCCCAGTTGCAGCGTCCCGCTGCCGATCGTGGTGCCGCCGGTATGAAACTGGTTTCCGGTAAGGATCAGCGTACCGGTGCCGGCCTGGGTCAACGAACCGGTCGTGCCCGCGGGGCGCGAGCCTGCCCAGGTCACGGTGTCCGAGCGATTGAATACCAGTGCGCCGGTTCCGGTGACATTGCCCACGATCGAGCCCGTTGTTCCGCCGTTCCCGATCTGCAGAGTCCCCGGAACGGCCCCGACAACGGTGGTGTTGCCGGTATAGGTATTGGTTCCAGTCAGGATCAGCGAACCGCCGCCCACAATTACCGCTCCGGCGCCGCTGATCTCGCCACCGTAGTTCCAGGGTACCGTTCGATTGAAAGACAGCGTCGCGCCGCCCGCGATGCTCACGTTTCCTGCTATGCTTCCGGTCGCACCGCCATTGCCAATCTGAAGCACGCCTCCATCGATGAAGGTGTTCCCGGAATAGGTATTCGCGCCGCTAAGATGAACGCGCCCCGTTCCATCTTTGATGAGCGAGCCAGTGCCGCTGATCTCGCCAGCATAGATTACCGTCGTGGGTGTCGTGCCGCGGTTGAAGAACAGGATGCCGTTATTGAGGATATTGCCCGCGATCGGCGCGGCCGAGCTGCCGGTATCGTCGAATTGAAGGGCTCCGGCGCTGATCGTCGTACTGCCGGTGAAATTGCTGAGGCCTGAAAGCACTAGGGTGCCGGCCCCGGTCTTCACGAATGCGCCCGTGAGGGAGATTATGCCGCTGTAGGATGTCAGGGGCGCGTCAATATTCGCCGTGAGCGTCGCCCCCCCCAAAGCTATGTTCCCGGCCCCCGAGAGATTGTTGGCGAGCTGATTGAAGCCGTTGAGATTGAGTATCGCCCCACCCGCCACCGTAACCGAGCTGCTTGGTGCGAAGGCGTTGGCGATTCCCGTTTGAAGCGCGCCTGCGTTGATCGCAGTCGCGCCGGTGTAAGTCTTGGCAGTGGTAAACAACATCGTGCCGGTACCGAGCTTGGTAAGACCGCCGCCGCCGCTGATCACGCCGGAAGAAGTGAGCGTGGTGCCGGCAGCGACGTCGAACGCGCCGTCTCCGGCAAGCGACGTCTGGCGCGCCAAAGTAAAACTGGCCGTAGTACCCAGCGTCCCGCCGCCCTGCAGCGTAATCACGTTAGCGGCTCCCAGACGAGCTTCGCTGTCGATTTGCAGGGTACCGCCCGAGACCGTCCAAGGGGTTATCGCAGTCGTGGTTCCGACCAACCGCCAGGTGCTGGCGCCGGTCTTCTGAAAGCCGGTGAACCCCTGATATGCGCTGGTGAGCAGCGAAACATCGAACACCGTCGAGACCGATGTACCCAAAGGATTGCTGGAAACGTCCGTTGTATCGCCGCCTAGGACCAGCGTGTTTGTGCCGCCGCCGTTACTGGTCACGTTGCCGACGAGGTTCCAGCCCTGCTGGAACGTCAGGCTGTTGGTTCCACCGGTAAAGGCGACCGCACTCGCCCGCACCGTGCCATTGCCGTTCATGCCCCCGGCGATGGTCCCCCCGGTGACGATTTGCAGGTTGGATCCCACGACACCCGCTCCGCCGACGGCAATGGCGCCAGGCGCTCCGGCATTGGGGTTGAGGCCCGTTGTGCCACCGTTGCCGCCTTGAATGGTGCCGGTGTTGGTGAGCGTCATGGCGGTTCCCCTGACACCCGCTCCACCAGTTCCACCGCTTCGTCCATGAGTGGCTTGGACACCGTTGCCACCGTTGCCGCCGTTGCCGCCCTGAATGGTGAAAGCGTTCGACAGGCTCACTCCATTGCTGACGAGGCCCGAACCGCCACCGCCGCCGAAGCCTGCCCCGCCAGAGGTTAGCGGAACTCCACCATTGCCCCCCCTGCCGCCGGTGACATTGACGCTCGTGCTCGTACTGCCGGTGCCGGTGAGTACGGCACCCGCCCCGGCCCCGCCGCCGCTGCCGCCATCGGCGGCAACGGTCGCACCGGTAGCGTTGCCACCGTTGCCGCCATTGCCGCCGACAATCGGGGCGGTCACGCCGCTTAGCGTAGCGCCGTTGAACCCGTCACCGCCACCGCCGCCACCGCCGCCGCCGCCCGCATTGCCACCGCCGGACGAATTTCCGCCGACGCCGCCGTTGCCACCGACAGGGTTGGCAGCGCTGCCTACCGAGCCTCCGGTACCGGCCGCACCGGGCGTGACGCCTGCCAAGGCAGCCCCGCTCCCACCGTTACCCCCATTACCGTTGGAGCCAGGAGAGCCAGGGCCAACCTGCGCACTGCCCGCGCCGCCCAAGCCTCCGGTGCCACCGCCTCCACCCGCTCCGCCATAAGCGCCATTGCCGCCCAGCGCTGCGGCGTTATCGCCACCCTTGCCATCAGCAAGCGCCGGCGTGGCCGGCAGCAGTAGAGCCGTGCTCAACAGCGCGGCGATAAAGCGCCGGCGCCGGCGGGACTTAGACTGCCATGCAGAAAACCTTGGCGCTCCACTGAAGATCTGATCGCGAGAACGCGTCATCGTTTCCTCCTGCTTTGCCAATGGTATGGACCGTGCAGGCGGTCAGAGACGTTTGAGTCGCGAAGGCCACGCCGAACCTGGCGCTGCTCTCCCGATCGGTCTTCGCTAATCTTGGATCATTTGACGTGAAGTGGACGATGCCGGCGTTTGACAGGCGGTGGCAGCGTCGAAGCATAGCAGCTCCTTCTCCGCATTCCGGATGTCCTATCCGAACACGGAACCTCAGCGACCGAATGGGACGTTAGGCTCTTGTGGCCAGCTCTGACCATCGGGAGAACTACCGACATGACCCACGTATTTGGGCCCATCGGTAACCGATCTAGCTAGTGGTCCTGGCGGATTTCGGCTTGGCCCGAATGGTTCGGATTGCCTTGGAGGCTGGGTTTCCGGTCATTCGTTCAATATCGGCCATGAAGGCGTCGATCGCAGGGGCAAGCTCGGCAGGTCCGCGTTTGCGAAGCGTGGCGAGAAAGTCCCCAGCAAGCTTGGCCGCCTCATCGCTGAGCGGTTGGTTCTTGGCGTTCCACCAGGCCCTGAATTCCTTGACCAACCCGGGCAATTCCTTGGCGACGTGGGGATCGGCAAGGCTGACCAGGATGCGGCCTGCAAGACTGGTGGACCATTCAACGTATCGCTGGCCGGCAGGGCTTTCCTTGAGTTCCGCGCGTAATGATCGAAGCTCGTCAGAGAACTTCCTCGCGGCACGGGAGGAGGACAGAACCGCGTCTCCGGTGCAGATCATCGCCAGACAGAACTCGATGATCAGCACGACGCCCTCATCGCGAACGACCTTTGCCGCATTTCCGGTCGGGCGGAATTGGCCGTCACTTGCGAAGCCGATCTCCACGGCCATGCCCAGGATCTTCGGGAAAGCTTGCTCTGCCAGGTGGCGGGAATAGGCATAGTCACTAAGCGTGCCCGACGTCGCATAGAGGTCGATCCCCTGGGTCGGGACATAAGTCCGCTGGGCGACCTCGTGGGCCCCGTCTCGCATCCGAGCCGCGGTTTCCTGATACCATTTCCAGTCGCTAGACAGGATGTGTTCGCGATAGTTGTCGCCCTTGATCCCGCGAAGTCCGTCGAACGTGGGATTAAGGAAGCTCATGGCGGCATTGGTCGACTGGTTCTGATCGTCGCCCCAGGGATAGAGGATGAGACCGGTATAGGAATGAACGTCGAGCACGCCCCGGATATTGGGCTGGCGGTCGATGAGGTCGCGAAGAGCCTTCACCTCCGGCTCGGATTGAGCATTCGGGCCGCGATAAACTTCGTAGGCGCAAGGTGAGGTGCTGGTGCCGAGCCCGCTGCTGAACAAGAAATCGTAGTTCCGGTTAGTATCCGCCCCACGGCACCCACCTGGCGCAGGGGGTGGACGCCGGTTTTTGCGCCAGTTCTGGTCAGCCGTTTCGACCCAGGCCCGCCCATCGGGGTTCGCAAGCGGGACGACGATGATCTCGAGGGATTCCACCAAGAGGGCGACAATGCTCGCGGGGTAAGTCTTTCCGCCAAACGTGATGTCGTTGCCGTTGGCGTATGACCTGCAGATCTTCCACGCGAACAGCAGCACGGATTCCGGTGGGATCATTTCACGAGCATGAGCCCCGCCAACGATGAGAACAGCTCGCGGTGTTCTCAAGCGTCCACCGTAGATCCGAAGCCCATGAATCTTCCGGCTCTCGTGAGTGGTCCCCACCTTGAACGTCGAGCAGAACGCTTTCCCGTCATGCTTGAGCGCGGCCAGCATCGCCAACGCAATGCCGTAGTTGCTGTGGCCGAGGTAGCTCATTTGCTGCCCTCCACTTCCCGTATCCATTCATCGAGGTCGCTGAAAAGTTCAGACGGGACCGGGGCGATGGAGATACGCTTGGTCACCAGGACAGAGACGCCTTTCTCAACGATGTCACCGATGGCTTCGACATCCAGTACCGTCTCGACCTCGATCATATCGCGCTTGCGCCGAACCGACGCACTGCCGCAATCGAGCGCAATCCCGAGGTGTGGGATGAGCGCGTCCGCTTTGTCCTTGGGTATCTGCAAGAGACATTGGACGAGGGTCGGCGGTTGCTCGACCGGTTTCCGGGATTTTTTGCTGGGCTTGCTCGCAACTTTCTTGGCCATGTTTACCTCGGCGCATGAAAGAGTCGGTTCGAGGATTTATTCATAACACTTAAAGTGATGTTTAGTAAGCCATGGCGATCCGTGAAATAGTAAACTAAAATGATGGTCTCGTTTTCGGTCGAGACCTCTCCCAAATTCTATCTTTGTTCTTCCTCGTGTCAGGTGATCCGCGTTCGAGCGTTGGGAAAGGGTGACCTAGCGCGGGAGAGAAAAATCAGCTCCGTGACGCCACTTCCCTCCTGGCGGGACTGGCTCTATGGCGACGCCATGATCCTGGTTATCGACAACTACGACAGCTTTACCTTCAACCTGGTCCACTACCTGATGGAGTTGGGCGCCGAGGTCGAAGTCGTTCGCAATGACGCGCTTAGCGCTGCTGAGGCGCTATCGAGCGGCGCCAAGGGTTTCCTGATATCTCCGGGCCCCTGCACGCCGAACGAAGCCGGCATCAGCCTGGAACTGGTGGCCGCTTGCGCCGAGGCCAAGCAGCCGCTGCTTGGGGTTTGTCTCGGCCATCAGGCGATTGGCCAGCACTTCGGGGGCCGCGTCACCCGCGGCGGTTTGATGCACGGAAAGACCTCGCCGGTGACTCACGACGGGACTGGCCTGTTCGCCGGCCTGCCCTCGCCGTTCATCGCCACGCGCTATCACTCGCTGATCGTCGAGGACATTCCCGAGACCCTGGTGGTCAACGCGCAGAGCGAAACGCCCGGTCTCGATGGCTCGGCCGTCATGGGCTTCCGCCACCGCGACCTTCCGATCCATGGGGTGCAGTTCCATCCTGAGAGCATTGCTACCGAGCACGGCCATGCCCTGCTCGCTAATTTCCTCGAGATCTGCGGTATCCGAGCGAAAGTCCCCGCGTGAACGCACTGCCCCCGGTCGATAGCCCGCTCGACGAGAGCGAGGCCGAAGCGGCGTTCGGCGCCATGCTCGACGGCAAGCTGTCGGACGAGGACATCGCGCAGTTCCTGATCGCCCTTTCCGACCGTGGTGAGACAGCCGCAGAGATTGCCGGTGCGGCTCGTGCCATGCGGGCGCGTTTGGTGCCCGTTGCGGCTCCGGCCAACGCGATTGACGTGTGCGGTACGGGCGGCGATGGCCACCACACGCTCAATGTCTCAACGGCCGTGGCGCTGGTCGTCGCGGCGTGCGGAGTGCCGGTGGCTAAGCACGGCAACCGCGCCGCCAGCTCGAAAGCCGGTGCAGCCGACACGCTCGAAGCGCTCGGGCTGAACCTCGATCGGGCGATGGAAACCGCTGAAGAATCGCTGGCCGACCTCGGCATCTGCTTCCTCTTCGCTGGCAAGCATCATCCGTCGATGGGACGGATCATGCCGATCCGTCGGCAGCTCGGCCGTCGAACGATCTTCAACCTTATGGGTCCCCTGGCCAATCCAGCCAACGTGGGTCGGCAACTCGTCGGCATCGCCCGCCCTGCCTATGTGCCGATCTACGCTGAGGCATTGGCGCGGCTCGGTACCGAGCACTCGATGGTCATCTCGGGTGACGAAGGCCTCGACGAGCTTAGCCTCGCCGGTGGCAACGAAGTGGCCGAAGTGCGCGGCGGTGAAGTGCGAATGAAGCGCGTCGAGCCTGCTGAGGCGGGTTTGGCCACCGCTCCGGTCGATGCCATTCGGGGCGGAGATCCAGCGCACAATGCTGCCGAGCTCAGCAAGCTCCTGGCTGGAGAGCCTGGCCCCTATCGCGACGCCGTGCTGTTCAACGCAGCGGGCGCTTTGATCGTCGCGGGCGAGGTGACGACCTGGGCGGAGGGTGTCGAAGAAGCTGCCGAGGCGATCGACAAGGGCCTGGCCAAAACACTGCTGGATTGCTGGGTAGCTCACACGAAATGACCGACAAGCTTGCTGAGATTTGCGCGACCAAGCGCGATGAAGTCGCCATCCGCAAGACGCTGGCAACGTTGGACGACCTCGACCGGGCAGCTGCGTCTGCATCCGCTCCTAGGGGATTCCACGCCGCCCTGAAGACGAAAGCCGCAGCAGGCTTCGGGCTGATCGCAGAGATCAAGAAAGCTTCGCCGTCAAAAGGTCTGATTCGCGCCGATTTTCGGCCCGCCGAACATGCCGTCGCTTATGAGCAAGGCGGTGCGGCCTGTCTCTCGGTGCTCACCGATGCGCCCTATTTTCAGGGTCACGAAGACTACCTGATGGACGCGCGTGCGGCCTGTTCGCTGCCGGTGCTTCGCAAGGACTTCATGGTAGATACCTGGCAAGTCGCTGAGGCGCGCGCCATCGGAGCGGACGCGATCCTGATTATCGTCGCTGCGCTTGAAGATGCCGAAATGGCAGAGATCGAGGCCGCTGCGATCGAGCGCGGCATGGACGTTCTGGTCGAAGTCCACGACGAGGCAGAGATGGAGCGCGCCACGCGCCTCAAGTCGCGCCTGATCGGGGTCAACAATCGCGATTTGCGGACGTTCCGCACTGACCTTGGGACAACCGAGCGCCTTGCGAAGCTCTCTCCGGAAGGCACGCTGCTGGTCGCTGAGAGCGGCATCAATCACCACGCTGACCTGGAACGGCTCGCACAAAGCGATGTGCGCTGCTTCCTGGTCGGTGAGAGCCTCATGAGGCAGCCCGACGTGACGGCGGCCACCCGCGAGTTGCTGGGAAGCTGACTTGAACCGCGAGGTCGTCGTCAACGACCTTATGCAAAGCGGTTATCGCTATGTTCGCACTCGCCCGATCGGCGAGGGCTTTCATTCCGACTTTCACCCGCAGCTGACGCCGGCCGAAATGCTCGAACTCGGCGTATTCTGCGGCAAGTACATGACCGACTGCCGTGCGGAGTTTCCCGCCGACTGGTTTGCCAATGCCAAGCTCGCGGTCGCCGAGCCCGATTGCTCCTTGAACTATTTCGCCGTTCGGGCCGGTAGCTCGCTTGGCGAGTGGCGAAAGAAAGGCTGGCTTCACCCTGACGATCCGCGCGGGTGGTTTCAGTGGTATTGCCGCTATTATTCGGGACGCCGACTAGAGGGGGAAGACGAACGGCAGGTCGCTCGCTGGCGGGCCTTTCGCCGCCATGTCCGCCAGGTCGAATCCAATTGCGAACCCGGCGATCCCTTCTGCCGTCCGAGGCAGCGTCAGGCCTTGCTGCAGTGGGCTTACGATAGCCGCCTGATCTAATCCTTCACGCGAATGGCGTTTACTTCCCGAGTGGCGTAAACGTCGCAGCGGGTCACTAGGGGGAAATTGGTTATGGGCGGCGCCTTTTACTTAGTCATGAAGACGGTCAGCACTCTGCTGGGTTTGCTGATGATCTGCATGGGGGGCATCTGGGTCCTGCAAGGTCTCAACATCGCCTTCCTCGACAGCTTCATGGCGAACGATCCGCAATGGGCAGTCTATGGCGCAATTCTCGCGCTGTTTGGCGTCGGCCAGGTGATCTGGAGCACCACGCGAAAGCGTTGACGGCCGGCCCTGTCCTACACGCCCCGGTTCTGCCATGGGGGCGTGATGAGCATAGGCAAACAGTGCAGACTTTCGGCGGTTTTCCCTGGTCTGGGGGGCAAGTGTCACCTTGCCGCCAGAACCCTGTCACCCCGTCACCCCTCGTCAGGAAAGGGCGTGATCCGATGAATAAACTCACTCATCTCGATTCGCAGGGCCAGGCCCGCATGGTTGATGTCGGCGGCAAACCGGAGACGGCCCGCAGCGCCACCGCGGCCGGGCGAATTCGCATGTCGGGGGATGCCCTCTCAGCGATCCGCGACGGTAGCGGGCCGAAAGGCGACGTCCTTGCCGCTGCGCGTATTGCAGGGATCATGGCCGCGAAGAAGACCGGTGACCTCATCCCGCTGTGCCACCCGCTGGCCCTCGATGCGGTTACGGTCGACTTCACCTTTGAAGGCGACGGCATTCGCGTCACCACACAAGCCTCGCTGACCGGAAAGACCGGTGTCGAGATGGAGGCCATGACCGCCGCCTCCATCGCCCTCCTGACCATCTACGACATGGCCAAGGCGATCGACAAAGGCATGGTCATCGAAGAGGTTCGCCTGCTCGAAAAGACCGGCGGCAAGAGCGGCACGTGGAGGGCCGAGGGCACGGGCGCATGACGCCACCCCTGCCCTTGCTTGAAGCGCAACAGCGGCTGCTGGAACTGGCGCGGCCGCTCGGTCCGGAGACAGTGCCGGTCGAGCAGGCGCCGGGGCGGTACCTGTGGGGCGATCTTACTGCTCGCCGGACTCAGCCCGCTGCCGACCTCTCAGCGATGGACGGCTACGCCGTGCACGGGCCTCTGGACGGCCCCTGGCGGATTGTGGGCGAGAGTGCCGCCGGACGACCCTTCGATGGGCACCTCCAACCCGGCGAAGCTGTCCGGATCAGCACTGGCGCATTGATGCCGTCCGGCGCGATTGCTGTCCTGCTGCAGGAAGAGGCTCTCCGCGAGGCGAACGACTTGACCGTCGCGCCTGATGGGGAAGCCGCAGCGCGGCATATCCGCAGAAAGGGCTTTGACTTCGCAAGTGGCGACACGGTCCTCAAAGCCGGGACCCGCATCGCTCCAGCGCAACTCGCCCTCGCAGTATCTGCAGGCCTGGGGGCCGGGGGACTCGAGACAGGGCGACTGCCCCGCGTCGCGGTGATTGACAATGGAGACGAACTAGCGGTCAATCCCGATGATTGGGACGATCACCGTCTCCCCGCCAGCAACGGCGCGATGATCGAAGCGATGGTGCGGCCCCTCTCCTCGTCGATCCAACGGCTCGGACCCGTGCCCGATCGTCGGGAAGCTTTGGCCGAGGCTCTGGCGGCGGCGAGCGATCCCGATGTGATCGTCACCTCCGGTGGCGCATCGGTCGGCGATCACGATCTGGTTCGGCCCGCGCTTGAGGAATGGGGCGCCTCGATTGACTTCTGGCGCGTGGCGATGAAGCCAGGCAAGCCTTTGCTCGTCGCGCGCAAGGGTGAAGCGTTCGTGCTTGGCCTGCCGGGCAATCCGGTGTCGAGCTACGTCACCGCGTTCTTGTTCCTTCTTCCGCTCCTGCGGCGACTTGCAGGCGCGGGCGAGACATTGCCGATCAAGTTTTCGGCCAGAACCGCCACCGCATTGCCGCCCGGTGGTCTGAGGCTCGAGCTGATCCGAGCGCAATTGGTGGGCAGCACCGTCACCGCGCTCGATCAGCAGGATTCGAGTGGATTGCGGGCTCTGGCTCTGGCCAACGCCCTGATCGAGCGACCGATAGGAGCGCCGGCTGCAGCCATTGGAGATGAAGTCTCGGTCTATTGGCTCCAAAATGGTGGGATGGGTTGACGGGTTCGCGAAAGTTGCTTACTTGTTCCTTGTTCGTTCCGAAGTGGAACATTTGAGGGGAGTGCCTCCATGTTGACGGCCAAGCAGCACGAGCTTCTTCGTTACATCCAGGTCAAACTGGAAGAGACCGGCATCTCTCCCTCGTTCGAGGAAATGAAGGAAGCGCTCGACCTGAAGAGCAAGTCCGGTGTCCACCGGCTGATCTCTGCGTTGGAAGAGCGCGGCTTCATCAGGCGGCTTCCGAACCGGGCGCGGGCGCTCGAAGTGCTGCGTCAGCCGGAGAATGTGGGCTCGTCCACGCCTCGGGCTGCCCCTGCAAATGACGTAATCGGCCGCACTCCCCCACCGGCTTCGCGGCCAGAACCGGCCAACGACGTGATCGAAATTCCGCTCCACGGACGCATTGCCGCCGGCGTGCCGATCGAAGCGCTCGAGGGCCAGGCTACCCTTCCCGTTCCCGCTGCACTGCTTGGTGCTGGTGAGCACTATGCGCTCGAGGTGTCCGGGGACTCGATGATCGAGGCCGGCATCTTCGACGGCGACTTTGCCTTAGTGAAGCGCACCGACGTTGCCCGTGACGGCGACATCGTGGTGGCATTGGTCCGCAACGAAGAGGCCACTCTCAAGTACCTTCGCCGAGAGAACGGTATGGTTCGCCTCGATCCGGCCAATGGTGCCTATGATCCGCAAATATACCCTGCCCATGAAGTCCAGGTTCAGGGCAAGCTCGCCGGGCTGCTGCGCCGCTATCACTGACACGACAGGCTCCTGAGCCTATCGAGGCCCGGGAGCTTTTCCACGCCACCAGCCATGCTTTCCTTGGCTATCGGCGACGCTGGTGACTTGCTGTCTCTCCAAGCTGATCGCCAACCCGCCGGTTTCACTGAGCATTCGCCTGTCGGCTTTTAGCCAACTCGGCCGGCAGCCTGTGGGAAGCCAGCGATCGGAAATCACCACATCGACTCGCTCGCATGCAGCAGCGAGCTCTCGTTCGGTCACGATCTCTCGGCTGCGGCTCATCAGGATGCGCCAATCGCGTTCGCCGCGACGGAGCGTAACGACGCAGAAGTCGCGGCTGCATCGGGCGCGTGGCCACTGGTCGAGGGTAACCGGATGACCGGCAACTCCCGCCAGCTCGATCAGGTTTTCCTGAGCAAAGTCACTGCGGGACTCTCGCAGTACCAACAGCTGCTCACCCTCCCCCGTAATGCCGACATGACGCCCGTCTCCCGAGATCAGTAGATCGGGAACAGGAGTCGCCAGCAGTAGCGCTGTGGCGGCAAGCGTCGGTATCACGCTCAAGAGCCGCGCCCGCCCTCGCCAAAGTGCAAGCCAAAGTCCTCCGGCCACGAATAGCGCGAAGGTTGGCCCGGTCATCTGCGGCATCAACTTGACTGCACCGGGCTGACCGGCGGTGAAGTGGGCAATCTGGAGCAGAAGCTCCAGCGATTGTCCCGCCAACCACCAGGCCGGCGCTCCTGCCCCGGCAAGGTCGAGGACCAACGCTAGGGCGATCAGCGGCATCGACACGAATGTCACGAGCGGGATTGCGACGACGTTGGCCAAAGCTCCGTAAATGCCCGCACGGTGGAAGTGGAACAGCACGATGGGCGTCAGCGCGACCTCGATCACGAGCCCTGTCAGCAACAGCATGGCGGCCCTTCGCGTGGTCCAGGCAAGCCAGCCTTCCTCTCGCAGGGCCAGGAACGCCTTCACCGGTGCAGCGCCGTGCAGCGCCACGATCGACACCACCGCGGCAAAGCTCATCTGGAAACTCGGCCCGGCGAGCGCCTCAGGCCACACAGCGAGTACAGCAACTGCAGTGACAGCCACCATGCGCAGGGATAGAGGTTCACGCCCAAGCGCCAGGGCAAAAAGGATGAGTAAGGCGCCGACGCAGCTGCGGACCGTCGGCACCTCCGCTCCTGTCAGCAAGGTGTAGCCAATACCGGCCAAGGCCCCCACGCCCGCTGCAACGAGTGGCAACCGGACCCGCAGCGCCAGCCACGGCCACAAGGCCAAAAGCCTGATCGCGAGAACGTATGCCGCCCCGATCACTGCGCTGACATGCAATCCGCTGATCGACAGCAAGTGGGTCAACCCGGCGTCACGCATGGCCTCCTCGTCTGCTCTCGCGATGGAGCCACGATCCCCGCTGGCGAAGGCGGCGGCGATGGCGCCAGGCGAGCCGTCCAGACGGGCCCGCACGTGATCAGAGAGCGATCGTTGCAGAGTCGCCAAAGGTGCCGGGCGATCTGACTTCTGGTGCAGTTCGATGTTGCCCTGAACACTTCCGGTGGCGGCCAGCCCCTGGAACCACGCAGTGCGCGCAAAGTCATAGCTTCCAGGCAGCATCGGAGGTTGCGGCGGCATCAATCTCGCCTGCACCCGTATTCGCGCACCCTCGTCGAGCCCGGGAAGATCGCGTTCGATCGGTACGTTGATCCGGACCTTTATCGCCCGCGTACCCCCCGGCTCACGCGTGGCCAGGACCAGACGAATCCGCTTTTCTGCGGGTTGCTCAATCCGCTCAAGCACCCTTCCCTCGATCATTGCGGAAACGGGGCGTGCCAGAGGCTGCGCCCCGATCAGCGCCGATCGCGTCCACGCGCAGGACAGACCCAACGCGAAGAACACACCCAGCCCAATCACAGCGGCAAGCACCTGAGTGCGCCGCTCATTCCCCCTCCAACGGGCGGTTGCGCCCAAGACGGTCATTCCGCTCAAGAACAGGGCGAGGAGCCACTCGGCAGCCTGGTCGAGCACGAACCAGAAGGCTATTCCTCCGCCGAACGCGATGGCTAGCCAGGGGCCCCTATCGAAGCCCGCGCGGACCAGAATAGCGTCGAGCTTATCGCCCACGCTGGACAAGTTTGCGCGTATTCGCCAAGGCGACCGCTGCAACGCAGCATCTTCAGGGCCGCCCTGTAGCGGCACCCATGGCGATGGCTGTGGCGAACCCATTGATTTCATTGAAGAGGAAGCGGTTGATCATGGCAAGCGGTAGCGACAACGGGACGCAGCCGGAACGGCCGATCGTCACCCGCTTCGCGCCTTCGCCGACCGGATTCCTGCATATCGGCGGCGCCAGGACTGCGCTGTTCAACTGGCTTTATGCACGGCGTAACGGGGGCAAGTTCCTCCTGCGCATCGAAGATACCGACCGCGCGCGTTCGACTGATGCAGCCATCGCCGCGATTCTCGACGGGATGCAGTGGCTCGGCCTCGATTGGGACGGGCACGAGTATTATCAATCGCAGTTCTGGGCTCGCCATGCGGAAGTGGCGCACGAGCTGCTAGCGCGCGGCCACGCCTATCGCTGCTGGATGTCGCAGGAAGAACTCGCGGCGCAGCGCGAGCGGGCCCAGGCCGAACGCCGCCCCTTCCGCATCGAGAGCCCCTGGCGTGACGCCGAGGGGCGTGAGGGCGAAGGCGCCTTCGTCGTCCGGCTCAAGGCTCCCCGTGAGGGCGAGACCGTTATCGAAGATCTCGTACAGGGTCGCGTGGCTGTCCAGAACGCCGAGCTCGACGATTTCATCCTGCTGAGGTCCGACGGCACGCCGACCTACATGCTCGCCGTGGTAGTCGATGATCACGACATGGGCGTCACTCACGTGGTCCGCGGTGACGATCACCTCAACAACGCTTTCCGCCAGCTGGCGATCATCAAGGGCATGGGCTGGCCGGAGCCGATCTATTCCCACGTTCCGCTGATCCATGGCCAGGACGGTGCGAAGCTGTCCAAGCGTCATGGCGCGCTGGGCGTCGATGCCTACCGCGACGAGCTGGGTATCCTTCCCGAGGCGATGTTCAACTACCTGTTGCGGCTCGGTTGGGGGCACGGCGACCAGGAAGAGTTCACGGTCGACGAAGCCACGCAGGTGTTCGACCTCAGCGGTGTCGGCAAAGCGCCCTCCCGCTTCGACATCAAGAAGCTGCTCAGTCTCAACGGGCACTACATCCGGCTTGCCGACGATCGGCGCCTGGCCGAGATCATAGCGCCGAAGATTGGTCCGCAAGCCGATGTCGGGCTGCTGACCGAGGCCATGCCGGTGCTCAAGACCAGGGCGCGTGACATGAACGAGTTGGCCGATGGCGCCGCATTCTTGTTCAAGAGCCGGCCGCTGCCACTCACGGAGCAGGCCCAGGCCTTGCTGACCGACGAGTCCAGAGCTCTTTTGTCTCGGATTTCGGCGAATCTCAGCACTGAAGAAGGCTGGACAACCGAGGCATTGGAAGCCAATCTCAAGGCCTACGCGGAAGCGCAGGGCCTGGGCTTGGGCAAGCTGGCACAACCGCTTCGCGCGGCACTGACGGGGCAAACCACGTCGCCAGGAATTTTCGATGTGCTGGCCCTCCTCGGCAAAGAGGAAAGTCTCGCGCGGATCGACGCGCAGGCTGCCGGCTGACAGACAAAACGATCGCAAGGAGATAGAATTTGGCGGACAACCAGGCAAAGTTGGCGATCGGGAACCAGGACTACGATCTGCCGGTGCTGAAGGGCACTACCGGCCCTGACGTGCTCGATATCCGCAAGCTCTACGGTCAGACCGGGATGTTTACCTATGACCCGGGCTTCACCTCGACCGCCAGCTGCGAAAGCTCGCTGACCTATATCGACGGCGAAGAAGGCATCCTGCTCCACCGCGGTTACCCGATCGGGCAACTGGCCGAGCATTCGAGCTTCATGGAAGTGTCCTACCTGATGCTCAACGGCGAGCTGCCGAACAGCCAGGAACTGGACGAATTCTCCCGCACCATCACCCGTCACACCATGCTGCACGAGCAGCTGGCAACGTTCTATCGCGGCTTCCGTCGCGACGCGCACCCGATGGCGGTCATGTGCGGCGTGGTCGGCGCGCTGAGCGCGTTCTATCACGACAGCACCGACATCTCGGACCCGCATCACCGCAAGGTCAGCTCGCACCGTCTGATCGCGAAGATGCCGACGATCGCGGCGATGGCTTACAAGTATTCGGTGGGGCAGCCGTTCCTCTATCCGGACAACTCGCTCAGCTATACCGCCAACTTCCTGCGCATGACCTTTGGCGTTCCGGCAGAGGCCTACGAGGTGCATCCGGCGGTCGAGCGGGCGATGGACCGCATCTTCATCCTCCACGCCGACCACGAGCAGAACGCTTCGACTTCGACGGTTCGACTGGCAGGTTCTTCGGGTGCCAATCCGTTCGCCTGCATCGCGGCCGGCATTGCCTGCCTGTGGGGCCCGGCACACGGCGGCGCGAACGAAGCGGCGCTGAACATGCTGCGCGAGATCGGCACGCCCGATCGGATCAAGCATTACATCGAGCGGGCGAAGGACAAGAACGACCCGTTCCGCCTGATGGGCTTCGGTCACCGCGTGTATAAGAACTACGATCCCCGCGCGACGGTGATGCAAAAAACCGTCCGTGAGGTGTTCGAAGCGCTGAAGGTCACCGATCCGGTATTCGAAACCGCGCTGCAGCTCGAGGAAATCGCCCTCAACGACGATTATTTCCACGAGAAGAAGCTGTTCCCGAACGTCGACTTCTACTCGGGCATCATCCTCTCGGCGATGGGCTTCCCGACCACGATGTTCACCGCCCTGTTCGCTCTCGCCCGCACCGTGGGCTGGGTGGCGCAGTGGAACGAGATGATCTCGGATCCCGGCCAGAAGATCGGCCGTCCGCGCCAGCTCTACACCGGCCCGACGGAACGTGACTACATTCCGATCGAAAAGCGCTGACCTCTAAACCCTCTCCCCCTGGGGAGAGGGACTAAGAGCTCAATCCACGGCCTGCGGTACATCCGCCGGCAAATCGAGCACGAAGCGCGCCCCTTGCCCGGGCGCGCTTTCGACGCTCAGCTCTCCGCCCATAGCGCGTGCCAGTTTGCGTGAGATGTAGAGGCCTAGGCCGGTCCCACCATCGCCGCTGCGGCCGAGCCGCTCGAACTTATTGAACACCCGGGCCTGCTGCGCTTCCGCCAGGCCTTCGCCCTGGTCGGCCACGACTATGCGAGCGATCTCGCCTTCGGTCTCGACCCGAAGCCACACGACCGAACCCTCCGGCGAATAGCGGATTGCGTTGCCGAGCAGGTTCAGGAGTATCTGCAGGACACGCCTGAACTCCCCGATCGCCGGCACCTTCTCGCTCTTCTGCGGCGCATCGATACGGATACCTCGCTCGCGAGCCCTCATGCCAAGGATCCCCGCCGCCCGCCTGGCGAGGTCGGAGAGGTCGACATTATCCGGCGCTGTGGTGAACTGCTCGTCCTCGACCACTTCGAGATCGGTCAGGTCGTCGATCAGGGCCAACAGGTGTTCGCCTGCCGACGTGATATCCGCGGCGTAGTTGCTGTACTCCTCGGCCAGAGGGCCTGCGAGCTGCGAGCGGATGGTCTCGGCGTTGGCGATGATCCGGGCGATTGGCTGCCGGAGAACCGGGGCGATCTCTCCGCCCATCGCCGCGCTGAACGCGGCCGGAGCATCGGCAACCTGAGCAGCCACGGGCTCATCCCGTTCTTCTGCAACGAAATAGAGCTCAAACCCGCTGCTTCCCGGCTCGGGAGCTCCGAGAGGGATGAGGTGCGCCTTCCAATGCCGTACGGACCCAGGAATCCGCAGGCGGGCACCGTCGAGCAGGCGCCAGTGCAGCGGTTGCTCGTGCGAGTTACCCTCGAGTTCGACAAACTCCGTCCACGGTCGGCCGATGCCCTCGCGCATCTTCGCAACGACGGACACGAGTTCGGGCGCCTGACTTTCGACGGAGAGCAAGTCCTGCCGCGGCCCCAGTCGGGCAGTCAGCTCGGCGATCTGTCGGGCGATGCCATTGCGTCGCTGGGAGGCCTCGCGACCGTCGGTATCCTGCAGCGGAAGGACTTGCCAGTTCGACACGCCGATCAGGCACCCCTCCCCTTCGGGATCGGGCGAGATTTCAACCCAGGCCGTCACTTGTTCGTGGTCGTCCTGCGCCCGGATCGGCCTGGCGAGCCTCAGGCCATAGAGTCGCGCCTTCCGGACCAGTTCAAGCAAGGAGGGCGTCGCGATGATGCCGGGCAGTTCGCCGCCGCTGCGAAGCTGCAAAGTCGCGAGTGGCTCCTCCGCCTCGATCAGCCAGTCACGTCCATCGGTCCGCGCACGAGCAACAAAGGAAGAGCGTCGGACGGTCACGTCAGAAAGCCGCGCTCGCAGTCGGCGCCGAGAGCAGCAGCGCGGCGATTTCGGCGGGCATCGTCTCCACTCCCGCTGGCATGGCTGCTTCTGGATGTAGCGACAGGAGTTGGATGCGCACCTCGCGGGCCCCAAGCCCGGCTACCCGCAACGCCAGGCTGAGCCGAGCAGGTTGCCGATCCACCATCGAGACGACAGCCAGACTGCGATCCTGCTCAGAGCGATAAGCCAGCGCCGTGGCAAAGATCGCGATCCCAGCCTGATCGACGCTCAGTGCCCGGTCCGCCTCGTCTCCGATGCCGACGAGCAGGCGCGTTAGCAGACTTAGGCGGCCAGCACCCTCATCATAGGCCGCGCGCAATTTTCGTTCACCGTCACCGGCCACGTCCGGAACGGCGCGACCCAGCATGAGGGCCCTGTGGAACAGATCACCGGGCAATTCCCCGATGGGCAATTCCATCCGGCGGAACTGCTGCATGAAGCGCGCCTGAGCCGCGAGCACCGTCATGGCCAGGACGGCCTTCTCAGGATTACCTGATGCCATGAGGTCCTGGATCAACGCGGGTGTGACTGGATCGAGGCCGCTGCGATACTGCAGGCGCTCGGAGAGCTGAGCTTCGAGAACCAGTGTGTGCACGTGGGCGAGGAAAGCTGGATCTTCCACGAGGGCGAGAGCCAGTGCATCCTGCCGTAGGGCGTCGGGAATGCTCGGTGCCTCGACTGTCTCGTCAAGCTCGGCAGCCAGCACCTGGGCAGCCACGTCGAGCGACATCCCCCGGATCCGGGCCACCACTTCGTCGCTAAACAGTTCCTGCCCTTCGATCTGCAGCAGATTGAGCAGCACCGAACGCGCCCGCACTAGCGTCGCATCGCCGCGCACGAGTTCGTCGCGCAACGCGTGCTGGACCGAGTCATCGGTTTGCCCGGCGAAGGGAGCATCGTTCATCCGTTCGCCATATCCGCATAGGGTTAAGCCCGCGTTAGCCGTGCATTGCGCCTAAACGCGCGGCTTTCAGGCCAATCACCAACAATCCTGCGGCCATGATGCTCGGTTCCGAGTAGCCAAATACCGAGGCTACGGCGAAAACGGCGGCGATGAGCGCGCGGTCGCCGACTGCATGGGCGAGCCGTGGCATGCCTTCTGGAGCCCGCAAGTAGAGCGATGCCAGCAAGACGGCGGGTGGAAACAGGCGATGTAGCCAAGTCCCCTCGATGGCGAGCACCGAACAAACGATAAGAGCCACGTCGACAAGTGCGGGGAGGATCAGGCTCGCTCTCCGCTGCGGCGGTCGAAAACGCCCGTCGAGCAGGGGCAATAGGCCGAGCGCCAACTGTATCACCAAAGCGCCAAGAACCACGAGCAAGAGACCGAGCGGCGCATAGCCGAACCAGCTGGCGGTAACGGCACCAACCAGAAGCGCGACCGCTCCGGCAGCGAGGCCTGCAAACGACTGCTTTCGTTCTAGAAACCACGGTGCCAGTGGACGTAGCGCTTTTCCGACCAGGAAGGCTGACAGGCCCTGCGACGCGTTCGCATTCAAGCGACGATCGAGCCACGCCTGACCGACCGCTTCGGCATCCCCACTTTCCACGATCACCCAGGATCCATCGGTGATCGCCCGATCCGAAAGCCGAGCTTCTGGTACTCGCGACTGCAGTGCCACCCGCAAAAGTGCCGAGGTCACTTCAACGTCCGCGGGCAACTCTGCCAACCGCTCAACAAGCCCGCCAGGAACAACGGCCGCGCCGGCCCAGGCTCGCTCGAGATCGATCCGTTCAAAACCCGCGGCAACGCCGGAAGTCGCCGGCAAGACGAGCACGACATTGCTCTTGGCCAAAACTGGCAAGGCAGCTCGTTCGTCAGGAAGCAGTCCTGGCGCGATAACCATCAACTCGTCCGCCGCGCGGATCGTACCGAGCAAGCCGTGGCTGTTCCCTACGGCGAGGAATTGGGCACCGGCGTCTTCGGCGGCATGGCGAAGAGCGATTACGTCAGGAAGGCTGCCGAGCGCGATAATCCGCTCGCAGCCTGCGGCGAGCGCAAACTCAAGTTGCCTCTCGGCGACGGACTTTCCCGCCACCAACAAGGCTGAGCCGCTCCGATCGCGCGGCTGTCCGGTAATCGAAATCAGGGCAGCGCGCACCCTCCACCTCCCCGCAACAGGCGGGTACGACCTACGCGGTCGCTACGAACCTGCCAAGCTGGGAGAATATCAGGAAGGACGCTCGTCGGCGAAACGATTGTATAGCGCGCTGAGCTTGCGAACGGCGGCAGGGTCGCTTGGGGCCCCGTCGAGTGCCTCGCTGGCTAGGTCCACAAGTTCCTGCGCATGGAAGCTGGTGCCCAGCCCTATAATCCGCATTGCCGCAACCTCCCAGTTCCCGTCGCAACGTGAACGGCCGAGCAAGTCGATCTGCTGTGACAGGCTCTCAAGAAACGCGGCGCGAAGCTCCTCACGCAGGGCAAGGTCATCGCCCGCGGCGGCGGCCAGGTTCGAGTCAAAATCTCCAGATGCGTAAGCCATCTGTCCACCATGGTGGAAGATGGTTAAGGCGGGGTTTATCACTCAGATCACTGTGGTAGTTTACCAAAATGGCAGGCAGGAAAAACCTCGTGGCGCTTGGCCCGGAAGCCCAACTCGAAAACCAGGCTGAGATCGCGCAGGATGCGCAATCGGCAGATGAAGTTCGCGCCGATGACCTTGCGGGCGCGTTCGACGAAGAGTGGGTCGAAGACGAACAGCCGCGCCATTTCGGCGCCATAGGCTGGATAGCTCCTGTAATTGCAGGTCTCGCCGTCGCGGGGTGGACTGGGTTCTTCGGATGGGTTCACCGAGAGGCTCTATTGGCCGGCGCGAGCCCTGCCCAATGGTCCGAGTGGATCGTCGACTGGTCCGTCCCGGTCGTGCTTGTTATCGGCGCGTGGCTGCTCGCCATGCGGAACAGCCGGCGCGAGGCCGTTCGCTTTGGTGAGGCCGCCCAGGCCCTGTCGCAGGAATCAGCCTTGCTCGAACGGCGCCTGGCCATGGTCAATCGCGAACTTAGCCTGGCGCGCGACTTCATCGCCGCTCAAGCGCGCGACCTCGAATCCCTTGGCCGTGTAGCGAGCGACCGTCTGTCGCAGAATGCCGACCGGCTGCAGGCCCTGATCCAGGACAACGGCACCCAGGTCGAGGCTATCGGGCGGGTAAGCACCACGGCCCTCGAGAACATGGACCGTCTGCGCGACGATTTGCCGGTCATTTCGAACTCTGCCCGCGACGTGGCCAGCCAGATCGGCCATGCCGGTGGAGTGGCCAAGGATCAGCTCGACGAACTGGTCGCGGGCTTCAACCGACTAAACGAATTTGGCGAGGCCAGCAGCCGGCAGGTCCTGAGCTTGCGTGGAAAGGTCGACGAGGCCCTGCAGGCCTTCACGGCCCAGGCCGCCCAGCTCGACGAGATTGCGGCCAACCGCTTCGCAGCCCTGGCTGAGCGTAGCGCCGCGTTCCGAAGTGATCTGGATACCCGCGAGGTCGAAGCATTCGCAGCGATCCGGCGCCGGGCTGATACCTTGAGCAACGAGCTACAGGCTCGCCGCGACGACTATGATCTCGCCGAAGACGCCACTTTGACCGCGCTGCGCGAACGCATGAGTCTGTTGCGCGACGAAGGCGCCCGAGTGGCCGAAACCTTGCGCAGTGGCGAGGCCGACGCGGTCTTGTCCTGGAAGAACGCCGTAACCGAGCTCGAACAGCGGATGGTCGAGGCAATTCAACGCGTCCGCGACGTCGACACGAAGGCGATGGAAAATGCCCAGAGCCGCCTAGCCGCGCTCAGCACCGAAGCTGAACGGATCGACGCCACCATCGTGGAGCGCGTTCAGGCCTTCCAGCAGCATCTCGAGCAACGTCACGTCGAAGCATCGCAGCGAGAGACCGCGGCCCTGAACTCGATGCAGGAACGCCTGTCTGCGTTCGACACACAGATTTCTGAACGGCAGGAAGAGCACCTTGCCCACGTCGCCGGCCTTGCCGAACGCGGGGATGCGCTTGCAGAACGCCTGGCGGGCCTCAGTGCGGAGATGGAGCGTCTCGAACGGCAAGGCCGCTTTACCCAGGACGGACTGACCGAAGCTGCAGCCGGTCTGGTCGAGCGACTGGCGGAAAGCCAAGGCCTGATCGCGAACAGCGGCAAGGAACTTATCCGCCTCACCGACGACAGCGTGCGCCTGCTCGAACTCATCCGTTCAAGTGCCGAACACAGCGGCGAGAAACTCCCTCAGTCTCTCGGCGAGGCCGAGCGGCGCCTCCAGACCTTTGAGACCCAGGCAGTTGCACTGACCGCGCTGATCAACGAAGCGGGCGACAAGGGCGCGGCGCTGGTGGATCACGTGGCGACCGCCCAGGAACAGGGTTCGGCGACCTTGGTCCAGCTCTCGACCCTCGAATCCCGCCTGTCCGACCTGGCGGGAGCGACCGAGAGCTTGGCCGATCACGCCCGGGACGAACTCGTGGCGGCGATTGAGACGCTTGAGAAGGCTACCGGCGGGGTCGTCGCGAACCTGCAGGGGCAGCATTCCGAGGCTGTAAGAGCTCTCGCCGAACGGATTGGCAGCGAGAGCAGCGCCGCAATCGACGAGGCCCTGCGAGTCCACGCGTCAGGGGCGATCGAGGAACTGCAGGCAGCCGCAAAGCAGGCCAGCGAATCCGGCCGAGCCACGACGGTTCAGCTTCGCGACCAGCTGGCGGCCGTCAATGAGCTGGCCGGCAATCTCGAACGCCGCGTCGCCCACGCACGCCAGCGTGCCGAAGAGCAGGTGGACAACGACTTTGCCCGCCGCATGGCGCTGATCACCGAAAGCCTGAATTCGAGCGCGATCGACATTGCCAAGTCGCTCGATACGGAGGTCACCGACACCGCCTGGGCCAGCTATCTGCGCGGTGATCGCGGTATCTTTACCCGACGCGCGGTGCGCCTGCTCAACACACAGGAAGTCCGCGCCATCGCGGACATCTATCAGGAAGACGGCGATTTCCGCGAAACGGTCAATCGCTACATCCACGACTTCGAGGCGATGCTGCGTAACGTGCTGTCCACGCGGGACGGTCACGCGATGGCGGTAACCCTGCTGTCGTCGGATATGGGCAAGCTCTACGTGGCGCTAGCACAGGCAATCGAGCGCCTGCGGACCTGAGGCTTACTGCGGGTCGGCAGGCCGCTGTTCGTCCGGGTAGCCGACCCACTCCCCAAAGAAGTCGAGGTCCGACGGCTCGATCCAGCCATAGACGTAGTTGGCGACATAGAGACCGCAGAGGACCGCCGAGAGGATCGTCGCCCTCACGGCAAGCCTGCCAGGGCGAAAGTTGGCCGGCGCGCTGTCCGCCTGCCCAGGGATCTTCTCGAGCCCTGCCTCATCGTGCGTCCTGATCCCGAATGGGAGCAGCAAGAATGCGCTCATCACCCAAAACAGCGCGTAAATCGCGACCACCGACGTCCAGTTCATCGCCTCACTCCGCCGGCAAGATAACTTTGGTCTGCGGCTTCTTGCCCGACCAGCGCTGGGCCGCGCGGCGCGCAGCCAGTCTCGCGGCTTCCGAGATCGCATCCCGGTCACGCGCCGCAGCGCCCTTCAGGCGCTTGAGAGCTTCGGCCACATCCGCCTCGGCCTCGGCGACGAACTCATCGTAGTCCTCGTCGAGAGGCAGGCCCAGGCCATGGATCTGGGCCCTGCCCTTCCCGTCGAGAGCCACGATCACCAGCCCATCGCGGGCCAGGCGGCGGCGGGTCGTGATCGCCTCTCCATCGGCGGGGACGACAATGTCGCCATCGAGCACGAGCCGGCCAGTATGCACCGACGCGAGCTTCCCCGGCTTGCCCGGTGCTAGGCGGACTATGTCACCATTCTTCTGGAACACCGTGTCGGGAATTCCGCTAGCACTGCCGAGGCGAGCCTGCTCGTGCATGTGACGGATCTCTCCGTGAACCGGCACGAGGATCTTGGGTTTGAGCCAACCGTAAAGCGCTTCGAGCTCCGGGCGGCCCGGGTGGCCGGACACGTGGATCATGCTCTGACGGTCCGAAACCATCTGGATGCCCCGCTCGGCGAGCTGGTTCTGGACCCGACCGATGGCAAGCTCGTTGCCCGGGATCTGACGACTGGAGAACAGCACCACGTCGCCCTCGGTCAGGCTGATCGGGTGGCTGTCGTCGGCAATGCGGGCCAGCGCGGCCCGCGGCTCTCCCTGGCCCCCAGTTGCGATGATCAGCACCTTGCCCCGCGGCAAGTCCATCGCCGTATCGAAATCGACCGGTTCAGGCAGGTCGCCCAGATAGCCGTTGGCCTGCGAGACTTCGATCATCCGGTCGAGCGAGCGACCGGCAACACACAACTGACGCCCCGTCTCCCGCGCAACGCGACCCAGCGTCTGCAAGCGGGCAACGTTGGAGGCGAAAGTGGTGACCAGCACACGCTTGCCTGCGTGGCGCTGCACTTCCTCCAAAAGCCCGCGATAGACCGCGCCCTCGGAGCCTGACGGCAGGGGATTGAAGACGTTGGTCGAATCGCAGACCATCGCCAGGATACCCTCGTCGCCGAGCTGCGTCAGTTCCTCTTCGGTGGCCGGCTGCCCGATCAAGGGTTCCTCGTCGAGCTTCCAGTCCCCGGTGTGGAACACCCGCCCGAACGGGGTCTCGATCAGAAGCGCGTTGCCCTCGGCGATCGAGTGAGCGAGCGGGATGTAAGTGACTTCGAAAGGGCAGAGGGCGATCGATCCATGGTCTTCTTCGACCACGATCAATTCGACCTGGTCGGTGATCCCGGCCTCGTCGAGCTTGCGGCGGACCAGCTCCGCGGTGAACGGCGTCGCGTAGAGCGGGACGCCAAGATCGGCCGCGAAGTAGGGAACGGCGCCGATGTGATCCTCATGCGCGTGGGTGAGAACGATGCCCAGCAGGTCCTCGACACGCTCTTCGATGAACTCTGGATCGGCAAAGATCAGCTCGGTGCCCGGATACTCGGCGGCGCCAAAGCTCATGCCCAAGTCGACCATCAGCCATTTGCCGCGGCAACCATAGAGATTGACGTTCATGCCGATCTCGCCCGACCCGCCAAGGGCAAGGAACAGCAGTTCGTCTTCAGGTGCGAAATTCTTCTTCAACGCAATGCGGCCCTTTCGGCGAGTATGGCCATGCCCTTGAGCGTCAGATCCGGCTCAACAGCTTCAAAAATCTCAGTGTGTTCATCGAACAGCAGCGCCAGACCACCGGTTGCGATCACCTTGATGGGGCGCCCGATTTCGGAACGGAGGCGCGCGATAAGCCCTTCCATCATCGCAACGTAACCCCAGAACACACCGATCAACATCTGGTCCTCGGTGTTCCGCCCGATAACGGCGTCGCTACGTGGTGTCTCGATCGCAATACGCGGCAGCTTGGCTGTATTATTGACCAGTGCATCGAGCGAGAGATTGATGCCGGGCGCGATGATGCCGCCCTTGTAGGCGCCGTTGAAGTCGATCACTTCAAAGGTGGTCGCCGTACCGAAGTCGACGACCACAAGATCACCCTGCCAGAACGTGTGGGCGGCTATCACGTTGACGGCGCGATCGGCCCCCAACGTGCGGGGATCGTCGACATCGATCGGGAAATCCCACGACGCCCTGCCCTCACCCGCGATCAGTGGAGACAGGCCGAAGTACTTCTCGCCCAGCACTTCGAGATTATGCCGCGCCCTGGGAACGACAGTCGAGACGATCATCTGCGTCACCGCGTTCCGATCGATCCCTTCGATGGCCATGAGTTGCAGCAGCCAGACCGCATACTCGTCACCGGTTCTGCGGGGATCGGTCGCGATCCGCCAGCGAGTGCGGATCTCGCGCCCTTCGAACAAGGCGAAGACCACGTTGGTATTTCCGACATCGACCGCGAGCAGCATCGCTCAGCCTCCCTCGATCGTTACATCACCGGCATGAACCACACGCACCGTGCCGTCGGCAAGACGCAAGCGAAGTGCCCCGTCGGGTTCAAGCCCAGCGAACTCGCCCGTCTCGCGCACACCCTCGGCGTTATGCACTGCAAGCGGCGATCCGAGCGGGTGAGCAGCAGCGAGCCACCGCTTGAACAACGCTTCGGTGCCGTATTGCCGCCAGCGCCCTAGTTCGCGATCAAACGAAGCTGCAAGATCGCGCGCGAAGGCATCCCGGTCAGGTGCTGGACCACGCTGGGCGAGATAGCCCGTCGCTCTTTCACCGAGATGCGGCGCGACAGACAGGTTCACCCCGATCCCGACGACCGCGACGTTTCCGGACCTCTCGAGCAGGATGCCCGCGATCTTGGCTCCACCGAGCAGCAGGTCGTTGGGCCACTTGAGCTGCAAGGCCTGGGGTACGGCAAGATGGGCTACGACCGCCTCGTAAGTCGCGAGGGCTGCGGCAAACGACAGGGTCTGCGCCGGCGGATCCTGCGGGTGAAGGTGGACCGTGGTCGAGCCCATGAAATTGCCCGGACCATCCAGCCATGAACGGCCCTGGCGGCCGCGTCCGGAAACCTGCCGCTCCGCTACCAACCAGGCGCCCTCTTCCACCGGGTCCAGCGCCGAAAGGCGCTGGAGGAGATCGGCGCTGGTCGAACCCGTCTTTTCGATGAGCTCGATGCGGAGGGCTTTGTCAGGCAAGGAGGAACAGCGCCGCGGCCGCACCATCGGCCAGTTTGCCGAGCCAGGCCGTCAGCAGGTATCCGAGCGGCGAAATCACTACCGCGCTGATTGCCAGCAAGGCCCAATGCGCCCAATCGCTCTTGCCCCGAATGGTGTCGGCCGGCTCGTCGAAGAACATGATCTTGACGATCTTGATGTAGTAGAACGCACCGATCACCGAGGCGGCGATACCGATGGCTGCCAGCGCGATCAGGTTGGCCTGAACCGCAGCCTGGAACACCACGAACTTGCCCCAGAAGCCGAACAGCGGTGGAATGCCGGCGAGGCTGAACATCAGCATCGCGAGGCACCAGGCCAAAGCCGGACGCGTCCGTGAGAGCCCCGCCAGATCGGCAATCCCTTCGATCGGAGTACCGTCTTCAGCGCGCATCATCAAAACGGCCACAAAGCTGCCGACGGTCATGGCGACGTAGATCGCCAGATAGACCAGCAGGCCACTCACACCCTTGGGCGTGGCGCAGGCCAGACCGATGAGAATGAAGCCGACGTTGTTGATCGAGGAATAGGCGAGCAGGCGCTTGATGTTCGACTGCCCGATCGCGCCCAGTGCACCGATCACAATCGATGCAAGCGCTGCAAAGATGACCACCTGGCGCCACGCGTCGGCCTGCGATCCGAAGGCCTCAATCGCCACGCGGGTGGTAAGCGCAACGGCCGCGACCTTGGGCGCGCTGGCAAAGAACGCGGTCACCGGCGTCGGCGCACCTTCGTAGACGTCTGGCGTCCACATGTGGAACGGAACGGCGCTGATCTTGAACGCCAGGCCAGCGAACACGAACACGAGGCCGAACAGAGTACCGCCGACGAGACCGCCGCTGACAGCCGTACGAATGCCTTCATAGCTGATCGTGCCGGTGAAGCCGTAGGTCAGGCTCATGCCGAACAGCAGGATGCCGCTCGCAAGCGCGCCGAGGACGAAATACTTGAGTCCCGCTTCCGAGGAACGGCTGTCGTTGCGCAGGAAGGCAGCGAGGACGTAGGCGGCGAGCGAGTTCATCTCGAGCCCGATGTACAGCGTCAGCAGGTCGCCCGCCGAGACCATCAGGCTCATGCCGACGGTCGCGAACAGGATGAGCACCGGATATTCCGCCTTCATCGAGCCGGTCCGGCCAAAGAAGGCCGGTGCCACGACCAACGCGGCACCACTCGCGGCGTAGATCATGAGCTTGGCAAAGCCGGCGAACGCGTCTGCACGGAATTGACCGAAGAACGCCACCGTACCGGCCCCTGAAGCACCGGAGCAAACGGCCGGCGCGACGATGAAGAAACAGGCGCCCAACGCCACGCAGGCGGCGATGCTGATCGCGCTTGACGCCTTGTCACCGGCCCAGGCCGCGACGAGCAGCAGCACGAGACCCGTGATCGAGAGAATCAACTCGGGAAGGATCAGTCCAAGAGAGGCCACGAAATCCATTAGTGCGCCCCCTCGTGCGCTTCAGTTGTCGCTTCGGTTTTGGCCGGAGCCGCTTTGCTTATGACCAGGCGAGCATCGCCGGCCGGTGCAGCACGAGCCACACGAGCGTTGAGTGCCTGGATGTCGGCACGCATCGGCGCCAGGAAGCTTTCCGGATAGACACCCATCCACAGCACCGCTGCAGCGATCGGTCCGAGCATGAGCCACTCACGCCAGGACAGGTCCGGCATGGCAGCCGCGTCGGCATTCTTTTGCACCCCGAACACTACCCGAGCGTAGAGATACAACATGTAGGCCGCGCCGAGGATGATGCCGGTCGTGCAGACGAAAGCCACCCAGCTCGATACCTGATAGATGCCCGCAAGGCTCAGGAACTCACCAACGAAGCCGCTCGTACCCGGAAGGCCGATGCTGGCCATGGTGAACAGCATGAAGAACAGCGCGTACTTCGGCATGTTGATCGCAAGGCCGCCGTAGCGGTCGATCTCGCGGGTATGCAGGCGATCGTAGATCACGCCGACGCAGAGGAACAACGCGCCAGAGACCAGGCCGTGGCTCAGCATCACGATCATCGAGCCTTCGAGGCCCTGCACGTTGAACGCGAACAGGCCCACGGTCACGATAGCCATGTGGGCGACCGACGAATAGGCGATCAGCTTCTTCATGTCGTGCTGGACCAGCGCGATCAGGCTGGTGACCACCACGGCGACCATCGACAGCGCAAAGACCAGCCACATTAGTTGGGCGCTGGCTTCAGGGAACATCGGCAAGCTGAAGCGGATGAAGCCGTAGCCGCCCATCTTCAGCAGAACGCCAGCCAGGATGACCGAACCCGCCGTCGGCGCCTGCACGTGGGCGTCAGGCAACCAGGTGTGCACCGGCCACATCGGCATCTTCACCGCGAAGCTCGCGAAGAAGGCCAGCCATAGCCAGGTCTGCGCCTTCACCGGGAAGTCGTAGGCCATCAGCGTCGGGATGTCGGTGGTGCCCGCCTCGTTCACCATCCACAGCATCGCGATCAGCATCAGCACCGAGCCGAGCAGCGTGTAGAGGAAGAACTTGTAGGCCGCGTAAATCCGGTTCGCCCCGCCCCAGATGCCGATAATCAGGTACATCGGGATCAGGCCGGCTTCGAAGAAGATGTAGAACAAATACAGGTCCTGAGCGGCGAACACGCCGATCATCAGCGTTTCCATGAACAGGAACGCAGCCATGTACTCGCCGACGCGCTTGTCGATCGAGGCGCTCGCCAGGATGCAGATCGGCATCAGGAACACGCTCAGCACGATCAGCATCATCGCGATGCCGTCGATGCCCAGGGCCCAGCTGAAGCCGGCGAAAATCGGCGCCCGCTCAGTGAACTGCCACTGCGGCCCGCCAATATCGAAATTGGCCCAGAGGGCGATGCCCAGCGCCAGGTTGATCAGCGTGGCCGCCAGCGCGATCGTGCGCGCCGCCTTGTCACCAACGAACAGACAGGCAGCCGCCCCCACCATCGGGACGAGCAACATCAGCGAAAGAATGGGAAAACCCTCCATCAGACGAGCACCCAGCTGATCGCGGCGACAAGGCCGAGCAGCATGACCAATGCGTAAGTGGTCAGGTTGCCGGACTGGACCAGGCGTGCGCCCACGGCGCCCTTCTCCACCGCCCAGGCCGCTCCATCGGGGCCGAAACGATCGATCAGACCCTCATCACCGCGCTTCCAAAGCTGGCGGCCGAGCCAGAAGGCCGGACGCACGAACAGGAAGTTGTAGAGCTCGTCGAAATACCACTTGTTGTACAGGAACCGATAGACCGGACCGAGTTGCTCGGCAGTCTTGCCAGGCAGCGAGCTCTCGCGGCCATAAGCCAGCCAGGCAAGCGAAAGGCCGATCAACATCACGACGGTCGCGGTGAACTTCACCCAGGTCGGAACCTGGTGCATCGCGTGCATGATGTGCTCGTTCCAGGCGATCGAGCCGTTCCAGAAGTCCGGGTCTTCCAGGAAGGAATGGTGGAACACGAAACCGGCAAAGATCGCACCGACCGACAGCAACACCAACGGCAGAAGCATCGGCCATGGGCTTTCATGCGGATGATAACCCGCCGTGCCCTCATGCGGATGGACATCGGCGTGTGCCGTGTCGCCATGCTCTTCATCCGGGCTCTCGTGATGTCCGTGCACAGCGTGCTGGATATGCTCGCTGTCTGCCCAGCGCGCCTTGCCCCAGAAAGTCAGGAACATCAGGCGCCATGAATAGAAGCTCGTCAGCAAGGCGGCGAAAGCACCGAGCCAGAACGCCGCACGGCCAAACTCGCTGCCGCTGGCAAACGCGGCCTCGATAATGGCGTCCTTCGAATAGAACCCGGCGAAGCCGAACACGCCCGCAATACCCACGCCGGTGATCGCCAGCGTACCAGCCAGCATCGCCCAGAAGGTAATCGGAATGTGCTTACGCAGATTGCCGTAATAGCGCATGTCCTGTTCGTGGTGCATCGCATGGATCACCGAGCCAGCACCGAGGAACAGGAGCGCCTTGAAGAAGGCGTGCGTGAACAGGTGGAACATCGCCGCGCCATAGGCACCGACACCGGCCGCGAAGAACATGTAGCCGAGCTGCGAGCAGGTCGAATAAGCGATGACTCGCTTGATGTCCCACTGCGTCGTGCCGACGGTGGCCGCGAACAAACAGGTCGCCGCACCGATAAAGGTCACGAAACCAAGCGCCACCGGTGCAGCTTCGAACATCGGTGACAGACGACAGACCATGAACACGCCTGCGGTAACCATGGTCGCGGCGTGAATCAGCGCGGAAACCGGGGTCGGGCCTTCCATCGCGTCCGGCAACCAGGTGTGCAGGCCGAACTGGGCCGACTTGCCCATGGCGCCCACGAAGAGCAGCAGGCACAGGATCGTCATGGTGTCGAACCGCGTGCCAAGGAAGGTGAGGTGCGAAACGCCCTTCATCGCGGGCGCGGCAGCCAGGATCTCTGGGATCGAGGTCGTCTGGAACACCAGGAATGTGCCAAAGATACCGAGCATGAAGCCAAGGTCACCGACGCGGTTGACCACGAACGCCTTGATCGCCGCAGCATTGGCGCTCGGCTTCTTGAACCAGAATCCGATCAGCAGATAGCTGGCGAGGCCGACGCCTTCCCAACCGAAGAACATCTGCACCAGGTTATCTGCGGTCACGAGCATCAGCATCGCGAAGGTGAACAGGCTGAGGTACGCGAAGAAGCGCGGCTGATCCGCGTCCTCGGCCATGTAGCCCCAGGAATAGAGGTGCACGAGCGCCGAGACACTGGTGATCACCACCAGCATTACCGCCGTGAGGGCATCTACACGCAGCGCCCAGTCGAACGTCAGCGTGCCGGAAGCGACCCACTTCATGACGGGGACTACTGTCGCGGCATCCTCGTGTCCGAGGAAGTCGATGAAGATCGGCCAGCTCAGCCCAGCGGCGATGAACAGGCCGGCCGTCGTGATCGACTTGGCCACGACATTGCCGAGCATGCGGTTGCCGAGGCCGGCAACGATCGCAGCGAGCAGCGGCAGGAATACGATTACCAGGATAGGGTGCACGTCTTAGCCCTTCAGCCGGTCGACGCTATCGACGGCAATCGTGCCGCGGCCGCGGAAATAGATGACGAGGATCGCAAGGCCGATAGCCGCCTCACCAGCGGCAACGGTCAGCACGAACATCGCGAAGATCTGGCCGGTCAGATCGCCGAGGAAGGCGCTGAAAGCCACGAAGTTGATGTTCACCGACAGCAGGATCAGCTCGATCGCCATGAGAATGACGATGACGTTCTTGCGGTTGAGGAAGATGCCGAGGACGCCGAGCACGAACAGGATCGAGCTCACGACCACGAAATGTTCGATGCCGATCACAACTCCACCCCCTGGCCGACTTCGGGCCGCGTATTGACGGTTGCCTCGCTCGGCTTGCGAGCGATTTGCTTCGAGATGTTCTGCTGTCCGCGCACGGCGCGGGCGCCGCGGTGCGTCAGCACGATCGCGCCGATCATCGCCACCAGCAGGATGATGCCGGCGCTTTCGAACAGGAACAGGTAGCGGCTGTAAAGCAGCGCACCGATGCTCTCGATATTGCTGCGTTCAAGCAGCGGCGCGGCACTGCCGTCCGGCGTGCCGAGCTGCATGGCGCCAGAGCGATAGGCACCGAAGCCGAGCACCAACTCCGAAAGCAGCACCAGCGCGATGGCGATCCCAAGCGGGAAGTTCTTCATGAACCCGGCCCGCAGCTCGGCGAAATCGATGTCGAGCATCATGACGACGAACAGGAACAGCACCGCGATCGCGCCCACGTAGACGATGATCAGCAGCATGGCGATGAACTCGGCCCCGGCGATGACCATGAGACCCGCGGCGTTGAAAAACGCCAGGATCAGCCACAACACCGAATGGACCGGGTTACGCGCAAGGATGGTGAAGGCGCCCGAGGCGATCACCATGGCGGCGAAGAGGTAAAAGGCGATTGTCTGGATCATGGATCGCGGGCCGCCTAGCGATACGGCGCGTCGGCTTCAAGGTTCGCGGCAATGGCCCGCTCCCACTTGTCCCCGTTCGCCAGGAGTTTAGCCTTGTCGTAAAGCAGTTCTTCACGCGTTTCGGTCGCGTATTCGAAGTTCGGCCCTTCGACGATCGCATCCACCGGACAGGCTTCCTGACAGAAGCCGCAGTAGATGCACTTGGTCATGTCGATATCGTAGCGCGTGGTGCGGCGGCTGCCGTCCTCGCGCGGTTCCGCCTCGATCGTGATTGCCTGCGCCGGGCAGACGGCCTCGCACAGCTTGCAGGCGATGCAGCGCTCTTCCCCGTTGGGATAGCGACGCAAAGCGTGCTCCCCGCGGAAGCGCGGGCTCAGCGGGTTCTTCTCGAACGGATAGTTGATCGTCGCCTTGGGCTTGAAGAAGTACTTCAGCGTGAGGGCATGCGCCTTCACGAACTCCCACAGGGTGAACGACTTGATAAGTTGCGCGACGGTCATGCGAAATGTCCGGTAGCCATGAGGTAGCCGGAGATCAGCACCACGAAGATGAGGCTGAGCGGCAGGAACACCTTCCAACCGAGGCGCATCAGCTGGTCATAGCGGAAGCGCGGCACGGTGGCCTTCACCCACGAGAAGATGAAGAAGAAGGCGAAAATCTTGATGAAGAGCCAGATCCAGCCCGGGATCCAATAAAGGATCGGCAGCTCTAGGGGCGGCAACCAGCCTCCGAAGAACAGGATGGCGTTGAGAGCGCACATCAGCAGGACGTTGGCATACTCGCCGAGCCAGAACAGCGCGAAGCTCATCGAGGAATATTCGGTCTGGTATCCCGCGACGAGCTCGCTCTCTGCTTCGGTCAGGTCGAACGGCGCGCGCGCGGTTTCTGCCAGCGACGAGATAAGGAACACCACCCACATCGGAAATAGCAGCAGGTTGAAGAAGAACCCGTTGACGATCCCGAAGCCGTGGCCGCGCTGCGCCTCGATGATGGCGTTCATGTTGAAGCTGCCGGCCCACAGAACCACGCAGATCAGTACGAAACCGATCGAGACTTCATAAGAAATCATCTGAGCAGCGGCGCGCATGGCGCTGAAAAACGGGTACTTCGAGTTGGAAGCCCATCCCGAAATCACCACCCCGTAAACGCCGAGCGAACTGATTGCGAGGATGTAGAGCAGGCCGACGTTGATGTCCGCCAGCACCGCACCCGAATTGAACGGGATAACGGCCCAGGCCATCAAGGCGACGGTAAAGGTGATGATCGGCGCTAGCAGGAACAGGCCCTTGTTCGACGCCGAAGGAATGATGGTTTCCTGCAGGAACACCTTCAGGCCGTCAGCAAAGCTCTGCAGCAGGCCGAAGGGGCCGACCACGTTAGGTCCCTTGCGCAGCGCCATGGCCGCCCAGATCTTGCGGTCGACGTAGATGATCATGGCCACCGCCAGCATCAGCGGCAGCGCGATGAGCAGGACGCCGGCGATGGTCGCGACGAACCACGCCCACTCGTAGTTCATGCCAAGGGATTCGAAGAACGCGGTCATTCCGCCGCCTCCGCGAAGTCCTCGCCGTGCAGCAGCTCAGCCGAGCAGCGCTGCATGGTCGGGCTCGACCGGGCGATGGCGTTGGTCATGTAGAAATCCTTGATCGGATAGGCGATTGTGCCCTCGGCCTTCGCCCCGGTCTTCGTTGCGCCTTCGCCCTTCGGCAAGGCCCCATAGTCAGCCAGCCCTTCGACGCCAAGCGCCGGAACCTCGGCCGCCATGGCAGCGCGCAGTTCACCGAAGCTATCGAAACCGACCTTTACGCCCAGCGCATCGGCGAGAGCCCGCAGGATCGTCCAATCTTCGCGCGCGTCACCGGGAGCGAACACCGCCTTGTCGGCGAACTGCACGCGGCCTTCGGTGTTGACGTAAGTGCCGGCCTTTTCGGTGTAGGCGCTCGCGGGCAGGATCACGTCCGCTGCGTGAGCACCCTTGTCACCGTGGTGGCCGATGTAGACCTTGAGCGAGCCGTCGAACTGGCTGAAATCCACCTCGTCCGCACCCAGCGCCAGCAACACCTTCGGCTTGGCAGCCACGAGATCGGCCAGGCCGCCCTTCTGAGCGAACCCGAGCATCAGCGAACCCATTCGTGCGGCTGCCATGTGGAGGACGTTGAAGCCGTTCCAGCCCTCGCGGACCAGGTTCCACTGCACCGCGAGCGCCAGCGCAGGAGCCAGCGCTCCGGCCACGAGGCCAGCGCCACCGACGATCACCGCGGGACGTTCGGCCTTCGACATCGCTTCCCCAACATGGGCCGGAAGGTTGCCGAGCACGGACGCGTCATCGCCGAGGAATTCGGCTGCATAAGTCGGCTCCCAATGCGGGCCGACGATGAACACCTTGGCGCCGCGCTTGACCGCCTTGCGCAGGCGGACGTTGACGAGCGGAGCCTCCCACCGGACCTGACTGCCGACGATCAGGATCGCGTCGGCTTCCTCGATCCCTGCGAAGGTCGAGTTGAAATTGACTGCGGCGAGATTGTCCGCCGGATAAGCCATGCCACCCTGCCGGCTCTCGAGCAGGTTCGAACCGAGCGCACCGAGCAGCTTCTTGGCCGCGAACATGGTTTCGCAGTCGAGCAGATCTCCGGCGATAGCTGCGATCGAGCTGCCAGCCTTGGACTTGGCGATCGTGGAGAAGGCCTCGTCCCAGCTCGCCTGTTCAAGCTTGCCCTTGCGGCGGATCCACACCTTGTCGAGCCGCCGGCGGGTCAGGCCTTCGACCTGGTAGCGCGCTTTGTCGCTGATCCACTCTTCGTTGACATCGTCATTGTTGCGAGGAAGCACGCGCAGCACTTCACGCCCGCGGCTGTCGACGCGGATGTTCGAACCGACCGCGTCCGACACATCGATCGAGAGCGTCTTGGTCAGTTCCCACGGCCGCGCTTCGTAGGCGTAAGGACGGCTCGTCAGAGCGCCGACCGGACACAAGTCGATCACGTTGGCCGACAGCTCATGCTTGGCCGCCTGCTCAAGGTAGGTGGTGATCTGCATGTCTTCGCCGCGATAAAGCGCGCCGATTTCGTCCACGCCGGCGATCTCTTCCGAGAAGCGCACGCAGCGGGTGCAGTGGATGCAGCGGGTCATGATCGTTTTGATCAGCGGGCCCATGTACTTCTCGGTCACTGCGCGCTTGTTCTCGTCATAGCGAGAAGCACCACGGCCGTAGGCGACCGACTGGTCCTGCAAGTCGCATTCGCCGCCCTGATCGCAGATCGGGCAGTCGAGCGGGTGGTTGATGAGCAGGAACTCCATCACCCCTTCGCGCGCGGTCTTGACCATCGGACTATCGGTGCGGATCTCCTGGCCCTCGGCGGCCGGCAGAGCACAGCTCGCCTGCGGCTTGGGCGGCCCGGGCTTCACTTCGACCAGGCACATCCGGCAGTTGCCGGCGATCGACAGGCGTTCGTGATAGCAGAAGCGCGGGATCTCCTTGCCGGCAAGCTCGCAAGCCTGCAGCACGGTCGCCCCGTTGGGGACCTCGATCTCGATGCCGTCTACTGTGACTTTAGGCATTAGTGAGCACTCTCGGAACTTGCGGCCGCGGCCGGAGAGGAATGCGTTGCCGCATGCCAAAGGCCCTCGCCGATCCAAATACGAAGCATTGCGGGCTGAAGTTGCACTTGCTGCCCAGACGGAAGGCACGGACCGATCGCGGGAACGAGCTTCTCGAGTGCCTGCTTTTCGGCATCCGATCCTGCGCCTGTCCGGAAGAAGAAGTCGGAGGTATAGGGATCGGCCGCGACAACGCAGTCAGCGAGATCCATGGCAGCCTGCACGCCCCCAAATTCAGCAGAAAGCGGAAACTCACGTGGAGCAACCTCATTGCCCGGCTGAACCCAGGTCGGACCGTCACCAAAGCGATCCATGTAAGCTTCTTGAACCAACCATTGCCTGAGAGCGCCCGCGCTGAAGCGCAGCTGCACCCCGGTTCCATGGGTGTTGGCGACGCGAGTAAGGCAATCGCTGAACCCGTAAATCCTAAGCGCTCGCTCCTGATCGAGCCCGATCTGTTCGAAGCTGCCAAAGCCGTAATCGGTCTTGTCGAGAAGCTCGACCGACCCAGTACGGCTGCGCTGATATACGCAGCGGCTGAACTGCGTCATCATCGCCTTGCTGCGGGTGCGGGCGACCTCGGTCATTTGGTTGCCCCACGGATTGTGCAACTCCGTCGGGAACTGGCGCTTGCGCTTGATGCGTGAATTGAGTGGCGTGTAGTCGTCGTTGTTGCTCTGCGCGTAAACCGGCATGGCAACCGCGACTGCCGTCAATGCAGCGATGGCTCCGATGAGGCGCTTCATTCCGCAGCCTCTTGGATTCCGCCCGTGCGCTCCGTGATACGGCGCTCCAGTTCGGGCCGGAAGTGACGGATGAGGCCCTGAATTGGCCACGCCGCCGCGTCCCCAAGGGCGCAAATGGTGTGCCCTTCTACCTGTTTGGTCACCTGTTGCAGCATGTCGATCTCCCCCAAGTCGGCATCACCGGTACGCAAGCGCTCCATTACGCGCCACATCCACCCGGTGCCTTCACGACAGGGAGTGCATTGGCCGCATGACTCGTGCTTGTAGAAGTAGGAAATACGGCTAATCGCCCGAACGATGTCGGTGGACTTGTCCATCACGATCACTGCCGCGGTGCCGAGGCCCGAGCCGACCTCACGCAAACCGTCGAAATCCATCGGACAGTCCATGATCTGCGCTGCTGGAACCAGTGGAACCGATGAACCGCCGGGGATCACCGCCAGCAGGTTGTCCCACCCGCCGCGGATACCGCCGCAATGCTTCTCGATCAGTTCGCGGAAGGAGATGCTCATCGCCTCTTCCACCACGCAGGGCTTTTCCACGTGGCCGCTGATCTGGAACAGCTTGGTGCCCTTGTTGTTATCGCGGCCGAAGCTCGAGAACCAGGCCGCGCCACGACGCAGGATCGTGGGCACGACGGCGATCGATTCCACGTTATTGACCGTGGTCGGGCAACCGTAGAGGCCGGCACCCGCCGGGAACGGCGGCTTGAGGCGCGGTTGCCCCTTCTTGCCTTCGAGGCTTTCGATCATCGCGGTCTCTTCGCCGCAGATGTACGCGCCCGCACCGCGATGGACGAAGACGTCGAAATCGTAGCCCGAACCGGCCGCGTTCTTGCCCAGCAGGCCGGCGGCATAAGCCTCAGCCACGGCGGCAAACAGCGTCTCGGCCTCACGGATATATTCGCCGCGGATGTAGATGTAGGCCGCCCTCGCCCGCATCGCGAAGCCCGCGATCAGCGCGCCTTCGATCAGCTTGTGCGGATCGTGGCGGATGATCTCGCGGTCCTTGCACGAACCGGGCTCGGATTCGTCGGCGTTGATGACCAGGAAACTCGGACGTCCGTCCTTGCTCTCCTTGGGCATGAAGGACCACTTCATGCCGGTCGGGAAGCCCGCGCCACCACGGCCGCGCAGGCCCGAGGCCTTCACTTCCTCGATGATCGCGTCCTGGCCGACTTCCATCAGCTTCTTGGTCGCGTCCCAGTCGCCGCGCGCCTGTGCAGCCTTCAGGCCCCAGTCCTGATAGCCGTAGAGGTTGGTGAAGATGCGGTCCTTATCGGCGAGCATCAGGCGAACCCTCCACCCAGGGCGTAAAACCCGGCCAGCGTCAAAATCGTGAGCAGAGCAGCGGTCTTCATCAGGCCCTTGAACAGCTTCCAGGCGGCCACGACGGCCACCAGTGCGACGGCGATGGGGATGAACAGTTCCATCACCATTCGCTCCGATAATCGTGGTTGGACTTGGCCATTTCGGTAAGCGTGCTCAGCGCGCCGACCGGTTCGACCGTGTGGCGTGCGGGGTCCTGCGTGCCTTCCTTCGGCGTCTCGCCGCGGGCCAACGCGTCGAGCACCGCATCAAAGCGCTCGGCGGTGAGATCTTCGTAGTTGCCATCGTTGATCTGAACCATCGGCGCGCTTGAGCAGTTGCCCATGCATTCAACCTCGGTCAGCGTCCACAGACCGTCGTCGGTCGTGTGGCCCTTCACCATCCCGCGCTTCTTGCAAGCAGCGAGAATGTCGTCCGATCCGCGCAGCACGCACGGCGTCGTTCCACAGACCTGCACGTGGAAGCGGCCAACAGGCGCGACGTTGTACATCGTGTAGAAGGTCGCAACCTCGAGCACGCGGATCACCGGCATGTCGAGCTGTCCCGCGATGAACTCCATCACCGGAATGGGCAGCCAGCCCTGGGTATTGGTCTCTGCGCCGACCTGCCGCTGGGCGAGGTCGAGCAGCGGCATGACCGCGCTACGCTGACGCCCTTCCGGGTAGCGCGCGACGATTTCCTTGGCCTTGGCCGCATTCTCGGCCGTCCAGGTGAAATTGCCCCAGCGCGCGCGCAGTTCGGGCGTGTCGACTTCGATATGACGCTCAGCCATTCGAGCCTCCACCGGCACGGCGGTCACGGATAGCCTGGAAGACCATGAACATCTCGAAACCGGCGATCGAGGCAACGACCATCGGCAGCCATTCGGGCGGCGGAGCGCCGAGCCATTCGGCCGCGAAGAAGATCGCCACCAGCGCGAGGCCGGAGATACAGGCGAGGACGGACAGGCGTTCGAGTTGCGTCAGGTTCACCGGTCGCACTCCCCGAACACCACGTCGATTGCGCCAAGAATGGCGGTTGCGTCGGGCAACATGTGGCCTTTGCTCATGAAATCCATTGCCTGGAGGTGGCTGAAAGCGGTCGGGCGGATCTTGCAGCGGTAAGGCTTGTTGCTGCCGTCGCTCACCAGATAGACGCCGAATTCGCCCTTGGGGCTTTCGGTCGCCACGTAGACTTCGCCGGCCGGCACGTGGAAGCCTTCGGTGTAGAGCTTGAAGTGATGGATCAGCGCTTCCATCGATTGCTTCATCTCGGCCCGCTTGGGCGGCACAACCTTGCGGTCGGTGCTGGCGATCGGGCCCTCGGGCATTTCGCGCAGGCACTGTTTCATGATGCGAGCCGACTGACGCACTTCCTCGACGCGGACCATAAAGCGGTCGTAGCAGTCGGAGTTGGTGCCCACCGGGATTTCGAAATCCATGCGGTCATAGACGTCGTAGGGTTGGCTCTTGCGCAGGTCCCACGGAATGCCGGCGGCGCGGATCATCGGGCCGGAGAAGCCCCAGGCCACCGCATCTTCCTTGCTCACCACGGCGATGTCGACGTTGCGCTGCTTGAAGATGCGGTTGTCGATGACCAGGCTCATCGCATCCTCAAACAGCTCGGGCAGGCGAGTGTCGAGCCAGTCGGCGATGTCGGTCAGGAGCTTGAGCGGCACGTCCTGGTGGACGCCGCCAGGGCGATACCAGGCCATGTGCATGCGCGCACCCGCGGCCCGCTCGAAGAAGTTGAGGCAATCCTCACGAATTTCAAACAGCCACAGGTTCGGCGTCATCGCGCCCACGTCCATCACGTGGCTGCCCATGTTGAGCATGTGATTGCAGATGCGGGTCAGTTCGGCGAACAGCACCCGGAGATACTGCGCGCGCACCGGCACTTCGATATTGAGCAGTTTCTCGATGGCGAGCACGTAGCTGTGCTCCATCGCCAACGGGCTGCAGTAGTCGAGGCGATCGAAGTACGGCAGCGCCTGGAGATAGGTCTTGTACTCGATCAGCTTCTCGGTGCCGCGGTGAAGCAGGCCGACGTGTGGATCGATCCGCTCGATGATTTCGCCGTCGAGCTCCATCACCATGCGCAGCACGCCGTGCGCTGCAGGGTGCTGCGGGCCGAAGTTGATCGTGTAGTTGGTAATGACCTCGTCACCCGTGGTGGGCGACTGGTCGAAAGTCAGACCGCTGGTCATGCGCAAATCCATTTGCCGCCGATGGTCCTCACCTGTCCGGCGGTGTCGGTGACAGTCAAAACAGCCGATTGGTCGTTACCGCCAACATCGACCGTGATGCCCTCGCCAGTGAAGCGGGTACCCTTTCGGATCGCGGGAAGGCCGCCGCTAGAGGCCAGTTGATAGAGCTTGCCGTCGACCCGTACGACCGCACGGCCGGCGCTGGCCGGATCCGCGGGTGCTGCCGCGATCAACGTTTCGGTCCCTTCGCTGGTGAAGGTGCAGGCGCCATCCCGCTGACCCAGGTCGACGCCGCTGATATTGCCCAACTGATCGAGCGTACGGACATCGGTCCCGGCCGGGGGCGGACCCACGACAGCCGTAGTTGCGACAGGTGCCGCAGGAGCAGCCTCCCCGTTCGCGCCAACGCGCGACGCGAAGTCGTCGTCCGCGTTATCGCTTTTCTGCGAGCAGCCAGCGAGCGCCAGGGCGGCAACAGCGGCAAGAACGATGGACTTGCTCATTCGGCATCCTTCTTGGGCTTGCGAGCGCGCGGCTTGGCCGGTGCCTTCGCCTTGGCCGGTCGATCCGAAGTTGCGGCAGGAGCGGCCGGCTCCTTGTTGCGCGAACGCTTCTGCGCAGGCGCGCCCTCGTCGACCTTTTCGGCCGCCTTCGCGTCAGCGGCCTTTCCGGCGCCAGTGTCGGCAGGCTTTTCGGTTACCTTCGGCTGAGCGACTGGCGGCGGAGGCGGCGCGACAGCGGCCTTCTCGTCACCCGGCAGGATATAGTCAGCGCCTTCCCAGGGGCTCATGAACTCGAACTTGCGGAAGTCTTGCGCCAGCTCGACCGGCTCGTAGACCACACGCTTTTCCTCTTCGGAATAGCGCAGTTCCTGATAGCCGGTGAGCGGAAAGTCCTTGCGGAAGGGATGCCCTTCGAAGCCGTAATCGGTCAGGATGCGGCGAAGGTCGGTATTGCCTTCGAAGATCACGCCGTAGAGGTCGAACACTTCGCGCTCGAGCCAACCTGCGTTGGGCCACAGCGTGGTCACCGTCGGCACCGGAGTGTTCTCGGCCGCACGGACCTTGACCAGGATGCGATGGTTCTTGGTCAGCGAGAGCAGCATGTAGACTACATCGAAGCGCTCATCGCGCTGCGGGTAGTCGACGCCAGCAATCTCCATGAGTTGCTGATAGCCATGCTCGTCACGAAGCAAGCGCAGCGCGTCCTCGATCCGCTCGCGCTGAACGCCGAGGACGATCTCGCCGTGCTCTTCCTTCGAGGCGAGCAGCATGCCGCCCAGGGCAGCGCCCAGAGCGTCCTTCACGCCTTCGTTGGATGCGAAGCGCGGGGCCGGGTGCAGAACAGTCGCCATATTACCGTTCGATCGTTCCTTCGCGGCGGATCTTCCGCTGCAATTGCATCACGCCGTAGAGCAGCGCTTCGGCTGTCGGAGGGCAACCGGGGACGTAGATGTCCACCGGCACGATCCGGTCGCAGCCGCGCACGACGCTGTAGCTGTAGTGGTAGTAGCCGCCGCCATTGGCGCAGCTGCCCATTGAGATGACGTACTTTGGGTCCGACATCTGATCGTAGACCTTGCGCAGCGCCGGAGCCATCTTGTTGCAGAGGGTACCCGCGACGATCATCACGTCGGACTGACGCGGTGAAGCGCGCGGGGCGACGCCGAAGCGTTCCATGTCATAGCGCGGCATGTTGACGTGGATCATCTCGACCGCGCAGCAAGCGAGGCCGAAGGTCATCCACCAAAGCGAGCCGGTGCGGGCCCACTGGAACAGCTCTTCGGTCGAGGTGACAAGGAAGCCCTTGTCGTTGACCTCTCCCTGAAGCGCATGGAAGAAATCCGCATCAGGCGTGCGGATTTCTCCGGGCTGCGCCGCTGGTACGGGCTGATTCACTCCCATTCCAGAGCTCCCTTCTTCCACGCATAGGCAAGACCCACCGCCAGTTCGAACAGGAACACCATCATGGTGATCCAGCCCGGCCATCCGGTGAGATCGAGGCTGACCGCCCACGGAAACAGGAACGCTGCTTCAAGGTCGAACACGATGAACAGGATCGCGATCAGGTAGAACCTGACGTCGAACTGGCTGCGCGGATCTTCGAAGGCGGGGAAACCGCATTCGTATTCGCTGAGCTTTTCTGCCGAAGGGTTGTGCGCACCAGTCAGGCGAGCGACTCCCATCGGGAGAAACACGAAAGCAGCCGACAAGCCCCCTGCGATGAGGAGGAAGATCAGGATCGGCAGATATTGTTCGAGGTCGACCACAGACGTCTCTGAAGTTGAATCGGAGGGCGGAATTCGGTTGGGCCTCTAGGCCTAGCCCCATGATACTGCAAGGCCCGGACTCCGCCAAAATGGGATCGTTACTAAGTGCTTCCAGCGGAGCGATATGTGAATGAATTCGTGAACTTGCGAATGCCTCTCACTAGCAGACATCTTGGCGTCAAATGTGCGGCCCAAGGCGCGCTTGGTGAAGCCCCTGATTGCCATGGCCGGGGGGCGTCACTACCTATCGAGCCATCATCAGCAGAAGGCCCTCTCCATGCCCTCATTCAATGATTCCGATCCGATCGTCATTCTCTCTTATGCTCGCACCCCGATGGGCGGGATGCAGGGTGCGCTGGCCGATGTGCACGCGACCGACCTTGGCGCAACTGCGGTGAAGGCTGCGGTCGAGCGGGCCGGAGTTAGCGGAGACTCGATCGATCGAATCTACATGGGCTGCGTCCTTCCCGCCGGGCTCGGCCAGGCCCCTGCCCGCCAGGCGGCGCTCAAGGCCGGACTACCCAAATCGGTCGAGGCGACGACGGTCAACAAGGTCTGCGGCAGCGGCATGCAGACCGTCATCATGGGCGCAGAGGCCCTCGCATCCGGCACCGTCGACTGGGTTGTCGCGGGCGGCATGGAGAGCATGACCAACGCCCCCTACCTGCTCAAGAAGCACCGGTCGGGTGCGCGCTTTGGCCATGACACCGTCTACGACCACATGGCACTCGACGGCCTGGAAGACGCCTACGAAGCCGGCAAGGCCATGGGCTCCTTCGCCCAATGCACCGCCGACGAGTACCAGCTGACCCGCCAGGACATGGACGACTACGCAATCGAGTCGCTCGCCCGGGCCAACGCGGCGATCCAGAACGGCGCGTTTGCCGACGAGGTCGTCCCGGTCACCGTCAAGACGCGCAAGGGCGAAGTCTCGATCGATACCGACGAGCAGCCCGGCAAGGGCAACCCTGCCAAAATCCCCGAGCTTCGTGCCGCCTTCGCCAAGGACGGCACTATCACAGCGGCGACCTCCAGCTCGATCTCCGACGGCGCCGCCGCTGTCGTGATCACCCGCGAAAGCCTGGCCAAGGCAGAGGGCAAGCAGCCCGTGGCACGCATCATTGCCATGGGAGCCCATGCGCAGGAGCCGAAGGACTTCACTACCGCTCCGGTCGGCGCGATCCGTAAGGTTCTCGACAAGGCCGGATGGTCGGTCGACGACGTCGACTTGTGGGAAGTGAACGAGGCGTTCGCCTGCGTCGCCATGTTCGCGATGCGCGACATCGGCATCCCGCACGACAAGATCAACATCCACGGCGGGGCCACCGCCCTGGGTCACCCGATCGGAGCCAGCGGCACACGCATCATCGTCACCTTGCTCAACGCCTTGAAGCAAAAGGGTCTCAAGCGCGGCGTTGCCAGCCTCTGCATCGGGGGTGGCGAAGGAACCGCCGTGGCGGTGGAGCTAATTTAGCCCGCCCTTCAACCGGATACGAAATCGTTCTTTCTCGAACTTAAACCATGTTAACTCTGGCTCCCTCCCAAACAGGAGGGATGCCATGAGAAAGATCGTGCTTGTTAGCGTGCTGGGCGCTCTTGCCGCCTGCTCGCAATCCAATACTCCCACGGAGCCCGAGGCTACGGCCACCACGGAAGCTGCGGCCGCAGCCACGACCACAGCCGCAGCTTTCGCGCTGCAACCCGGCGTCTATGATTACAAACGCTCCGACGGTCTGACTGGGGTCAACACCGTCAACGCTGACGGGACCTTCTCCAACGCTCGGTCGACGGGCGAGGTGGAAACCGGAAAATGGGCGCAAGAGGGTGACCTCAGTTGCCTGATACCGGACGGCGAAGGCGCGACAAAGCGTTGCTATATGTTCACGCAGCCGGACGCCGAGGGCAAATTCACCGGAACGACGACCGATGGCGTCACCGTGGAAGTCCGCAAGGTAAGCTGAACCTAGACCGCTCGTAAGGAAGACTCATTCCGAACGGTGCAAAGCGCGCCGTGAAGTCGTTTGACCTAAAACCGTAGCGGGTTTGCAGAAAAGAATTCCGAAAGCGCTCTTTTTGCGAGCCGATCTATGATAAGAGCGCGGTTCTCCAAGATGGAGGCAAGCCATGAAAAAGATCGCACTAATTTGCGTACTGGCTGCCTTGGCTGCTTGCTCACGAAGCGAGACTCCGGCGGAGCGTGAAGCTGCAGAAGCGGTCGCGGCGCCAATTGGGCCATATCAGCTAGAGGCAGGAACTTATTCATATACCCGCTCCGATGGAGTGTCAGGCGTCAACACCCTGGCCGCCGACGGCACATTCTCGAACGCCGTCACCGGCGGCGCGGTCGAGAAGGGCAAATGGGCGATGGAAGGCGAGCTCGGCTGCCTGATACCCGACGATGGCACCGCCAAGCGCTGCTACCGGTTCAGCCGTCCGGACAGCAAAGGCCTCTTCACGGGCGTGATGGCCGATGGCCTGACGGTTGAGGTGCGCAAAGTCACCTGATCCGATACGGGTCGCGCCACCAGGTAAGGACGAACCATGAAGAGCCTCGTTCTCGCTGCCCTTCTCGCTGGAACTCTGGCCGGTTGCGATCAGGCCGCCGAGGAATCGGACGAGCCCGAAGCGCTCGCGGCCGAGGTCCCGCCATCCGAGACCTCAACGATTGGCACTTACCAGGTCACGCTCGCGGACGGGACCCGTGGCACATCGGCCCTGACTGAAGACGGCCGCTACGTCGATCGCTTTGGCGGTCAGACCGAGGAGGGAAACTGGTCGGAAGTCGACGGCAAGACCTGTTTCGACCCTGACCAGAGTGGTGAAGTCACGCGGTGCTATGTCCTGGGTGAAGCGGCAGCCGATGGGACGTTTGTCGCCACCCCTGACGTGGGCGATCCTGTGAAAGTGAAGAAGGTCAGCTAAAATCCAGCGGCCTGCGCCGTCTCAGGGTTCGCCGTCACCCCACAGGCGGTCCTCGCGGATCCACCCCTTGTGGCCGCCGATGTCCATGCGGCACCAACCTGAGTCGCAATCGCCCAGCGACCCGACATTGCCCGGCTCGACCTTCCACAACAGCTTGGCTTCGCCATCGGCACTGGCGCGGATTTCCGCCACCCCTTTGCCCACGACGATCGCTCCGCGCTTCGGATTGAGCAGGCGAGCGACGATCCATCCGCGCGCGCCGTCGGGATCTTCGACCAGGCGCCATCCTTCACGGAGGCGGATCACCTTTACGGGCAGGCCTTCGCGCTGATAGACCCACTCGATCGGAAAGGCCTCGCTCGGCCCTACGCGCATGTTCACTTCCTCAGACCGCAGCGTAGCCCAATAGGGCACCTCCCGATCCTGCGCGGATGCGGGAACGGCGATCATGGCGAACAGCAGAGGGAATACCGAAACGGCGAGACGGCGCATCATTCCTCCCTAACAAGCACCCGGTGAGAGCTTCAACTGCGGATTATCCTTAACCGGATCGTTGGGTGGTGAGAACTCAGCCAGAATTTCCAATATTCGTCCGACACACCATCCAGACGAACCCAGCGCGAAGTGCTGTGCATCCACGCGTATGCGAAAATCGGATTCACTCTCTTTGCCAAGCGTGCATTCCGGCGAGACGACGCCATCGACGGCAGACCAAATAGCAATCGTGGGCACAGCAGGCTTCTGGGCCAAATCCTCCGCAAACGGCGGATTGTCCACCGAGTGGTCGTTGAGGAGTTCATACAATCGCCAAGCTCGATTGGCGTGAGGGTCCCCGGAGAACGGGCTTGCGATGGTCATAACCATGGCCACGTCAGCTTCCATCCTTTGGGCCAGTACGCGGGCATAAAGCCCGCCCAGGCTCCACCCGATGACGGTAGCCTTTTTCCCGTGTTCGCGGCGGAGCTCCGAAACCCTGGCCTCCAGCGCCGCCAACTTGGCTGGGTTGGCGCCGGTATTGATCCCCTGCTCCCAACCATAGGCGCAGAAGCCGGCCAAGCTCAGCGATCGGCGCAGGAACGACGTCGAAATATCGCCGGTAAGCAGGCCTGGAATCACCAAGACGGGCCGTCCGGCGCCGAAGCTTGCGCTCCGCAGCGCCGGACGAAGTGGATTGCCGATCACTTTCGGCAAAGCCAGCAACTCACGAAGGGTGTTGCGCAGCGTCAGCGGGTGCGAGCGCGTCTCGCCCTGCCCCGACTGTCTCAATCCCCCGTAAGAATGCGGTCCACCAACTGCTTCACAGTGGGGGTGAAGTTGTTGGAGTAGAACGGGTCCTGCTTGAACCGGTAGGCGGCGTGGCCAGCGAACATCAGGTTCTGTTCGGTGCCTCCACCGTGAGCGATATCCTGCAGGGTCTTCTGGATGCAGAAGCTGCGCGGATCGGCCAGGCGACCGGTGGTGTAATCGTCATGGTCCTTCCACGACGAGAACCCGCAATGCGAGAGGCAGCCCATGCAGGCGGCCTGGTCTTCGCGGATTTCGGCGCGTTCGGCCGGTGTGACGAACACCACAGTGTCGTCGGGCGTCTTGAGCGCTTCGGTATTCCCTTGGGCGACCCATTCGCGAGCGCGGACGAGATCGCGCGGAGCGACCCAGAAGTTCTTGCCCTTGACCCCGACATCGAGCTGGACGGTGTGTTCACCGGCCTGAACGCGCGAGTACGGGATCTGGCGATCGCTGCGCGCCTCAAGCGAACGCAGAAACGGGTTGCGCACGGCCGAGCTGTAGAAACCGGTCGGCGAGAAGCGGTGCAGCAGCACATCGCCTTCGTCGAGCGTACGCAGGCGGTCCTTCCAACCCTGCGGGATCGGGCTCTCTTCGGTCAGCAGCGGACGCGTGCCGTACTGGAATGCGATCTGCCCGAGCTCGGGATTGTCGATCCAGTGCTCCCACTCGCGCAGGAACCACACGCCGCCGGCCATGATGATCGGCACGTCATCGGAGATGCCTTCGGCGCGCATCGTGTCGCGGACCGCCTTCACGCGCGGAAACGGATCTTCCGGCTTCAGCGGATCTTCGGCGTTGGACAGGCCGTTGTGCCCGCCAGCCAGCCACGGATCTTCGTAGACCACCGCGCCCATCAGCTCGCTGACCTTGTGGTAAGCACGCTTCCACAGCGCACGGAATGCGCGGGCCGAGCTGATGATCGGCAGGTAGTTGACGTTGTAGCGGGCGGCGATTTCCGACAGCTTGTAAGGCATGCCGGCGCCGCAGGTGACGCCCGCGACGAGACCTTTGGTGCGTTCGAGCACGCCTTCAAGGACCTGCTGGGCACCGCCCATTTCCCACAAGACGTTGATGTTGATCGCGCCCTTGCCGCCGGCGATGTCGTAAGCGCGGCGAACCTGCTCAACCGCACCGTCGATCGCATAGCGGATGAGCTGATCGTGCCGTTCGGTGCGGGTCAGCTGATCGTAGATCTGCGGAATGATCCGGCCTTCAGCATCATAGCTGTCGGCATTTACCGCGCTGACAGTACCAATGCCGCCCGCGGCCGCCCAGGCGCCGGAGCTCATGTGATTGGTCGCAGCTACGCCCTTGCCGCCTTCAACCAGCGGCCAGACTTCCCGTCCGGCGTACATGATGGGCTTCAAACCCTTGAAACTCATTGTCAAATCCTACCGTCGTCCGTCAGGACGATGCTTCCCCGTTAGTGCCTTGCCCCTTGCAAGGCTGAATGTCGCCCGGTTCCGGCCGCGGGCCCACGGCTTCAAATCGGGCATAATACCCGGCAAGCTCCGGCTTGCGAACAAATTCCACCAGTCGGAACCCAACTTGCTGGAATTCGCAGAATAGCAGTTCCGGACTGATCCCGTGCTTGTCGGCGCCACCGACGTCAACCACGATGACCTGCCCGCCTTCCGCCAAGGCCGGGCGCAAGCGCCACAGGAACGCATAGGGCTCCTCGACCTCGTGGTACATGTCTACCAGAAAGATCCGGTCAAAACTGTTCGGCGGTAGATTTGGATCGTCCGGCGCGCCAAGCTTGATCGAGACGTTGTCGAGCCGTTCGTCCTCGACGCGCCGGCCCAACCGGGCCAGGGCATCACGATCGATATCCTGGGCCAACACGCGCCCGCCCGGCCCGACCCGCTCGGCGAGCCGTACCGTGTAGTAACCGTCGCCAGCGCCAATATCGGCCACCGTCATGCCTGGCTCGATATTCGCCAGGTCCATGACCGTAACGGCCTCGTTCCGGTCGTCGCGCACCTCTTCGCTTGAAACAGCGGCGCTGCCGCCTTGCGGAGCCGGCCGGTAAGCGCGCGGAAACTCGCGTGAGGTTTCAGGCCGGTCGCTGTCGTCGGGTGTCCTGTCGCAGGCGGAAGCGCCAACGAGCAACAAGGTGGCCAATGCCAGTCGGGCGAAAGCGAGACCCATCGCGTGACGTCAGTCGACGTCCTCCACTTCGACAGCTTCGCCCGTGACCCGCTGGGCCAGCGCCGCTGCGATGAAGTCGTCAATCTCGCCGTCGAGCACGTCACCCGGAGCGGTTGAGGTCACGCCCGTCCGCAAGTCCTTCACCATCTGATACGGTTGGAGGACGTAGCTGCGGATCTGGTGACCCCAGCCAATCTCGGTCTTGGCCTGGTACTGCCCCAGGGCTTCGGCCTCGCGCTTGGCGAGCTCGGCTTCGTAGAGGCGCGCCTTCAGCATGTTCATCGCGGTGGCGCGGTTCTTGTGCTGGCTGCGGTCGTTCTGGCTCGCGACCACGATCCCGGTGGGAAGGTGGGTGATGCGGACCGCGCTGTCGGTGGTGTTGATGTGCTGACCGCCCGCGCCGCTGGAGCGATAGGTATCGATCCGCAAGTCGCCGTCGTTGATCTCGATATCGATATTGTCATCGATCACCGGGTAGACCCAGACCGAGCTGAACGAGGTGTGCCGGCGTGCCGAGCTGTCATAGGGGCTGATGCGCACCAGGCGGTGGACGCCGCTCTCGGTCTTGGCATAGCCATAGGCGTTCTCGCCTTTCACCAGCAACGTGGCGGACTTGATGCCTGCCTGTTCGCCGGCGCCGTATTCGACCACTTCGACCTTGTAGCCCTTACGTTCGGCCCAGCGGCTGTACATGCGCAGCAGCATCTCGGCCCAGTCCTGGCTCTCGGTGCCGCCAGCGCCCGCGTGAATTTCGATGTAGGTGTCGTTGGCGTCAGCCTCGCCGGCGAGCAAGGCCTGGACCTTGTCGGCATCGGCGCGTTCGGCGAGGCGGTGCAACGAGGAGAGGCCCTCGGTGACCACGGCCTCGTCGTTCTCCATCTCGCCGAGTTCGACGAACTCGACGGCGTCGGACATCTCCGAGGTGATTTCCTTCACTGTGCCGATCGCCGCGTCGAGCCGGCGGCGTTCGCGCATGACTTCTTCCGCCTGCTTGGGATTGTCCCACAGCGTCGGGTCCTCGACCCGGGCGTTGAGTTCGTCGAGGCGGCGAACCGCGCGATCCCAGTCGAGCGAACGCCTGACGAGCGCCAGCGCGGCTTCGATCCGGTCGATATGGGCCTGCCCCTCGGCACGCATTTCAGTTGGTCTCCATCAGAAAGCGGCCCGCCTAGCCGAGGCGGGCCCTCAGGGAAAGGGCGCGTTGCATCCCGCTCCCCGGTTGCGACCCGGAGACGCCTCGGTTCAGCCCGGCAAGGCCGGTTCGAACTTCTGAACTACCCCTTCAGGGCGCGGACCGCGGCCAGCGTCGAGGTGACGTGCTCGCGCCAGTCCATGTCCGAGTGCACCATCACGATCTTGCCGTCGGGCGCGATCACGTAGGACGTACGGCTAGTCAAATTGTCGTTCTTCTGGCCGTTCATGGTCAGCGCGACATCGAACGCCTGAATGCTGGACGGCGTGGCCCGAGCCACCGGGAATGCACCGGCGCACTCCTTCTCGGAGAACTTCGCCAGGTCTTCCACGGAGTCGCCCGACATGCCGAACACCTGGGCGCCAGCAGCTTTGAAATCACCGATGGCAGCGGCGAAGGCCTGAGCCTCCTGGCTGCAGCCCGGGGTGAACGCCTTCGGGAAGAAGTAGAGCACCACCGGTCCCTTGCGCAGTTCCTGCTGCAAGTTGAACGAGAACGCCTTCCCGTTGAGCGCGCCCTGCGTGATCAACGAGGGGACGCGCGCGCCCTCCTGCAAGGTCGCGGAAGCGGGGGCTGCAACGAGCATCGCAGCAGCTGCGGCGGCGAAAAGCATGGGTCGCTTGGTCATGGCTTAATTGGCTTCCTCTACCGGACTGAGTCCATCGAACCTCTCAGTTGCTCATGCTGCGCCCAAGGGCATGCTGAATCAACCGAATATTGCCTGACGGACAAAGTCCACGGACGGTCAATAGAGACCGCCGCTCTCCTCGACGAAATCGCTCTGTTCCTGATTCTGCGACCGGCCGCCATCATCACCGCCGCCATGGCCCGAGCCACTCCCACGCCGAAGCTGGGCGAGCACCATCTCACGCAGCGCATCGGCATCATCCTGACGGCTCGTCCGCCGCGGTTCGGTGTCGGGCTTGAACGCTTCCCAAATCACCGAGGCCTTGGGATCATCGGACGTGGGCCATCCGGCGAAGACACGCCTGCCGCTCTGCCGGTCGATCCGCACCATGCGCACGCCGGCCGGGGCAAGGAACGGTCGGCCCTGCCACTTGTCGCGGGTTTCCTTGACGAAATCCTTGAAGATCGGCGCAGCCACGCGGCCACCTTGAGCCCATCCGCCGAGACTGCGCGGCTTGTCGTAGCCAATGTAGACACCCGCAACGATATCGGGCGATCCGCCGACAAACCACACGTCCGTCGGGCCGCTGGTGGTGCCGGTCTTGCCAAACAGCGGCATGTTCAAGTCACGCAGGACGGTAGCCGTACCGCGCTGGACCACGCCTTCGAGCATATGCACGACCTGATAGGCCGTACGTGCATCGAGGACCTGACGGCCCTGCTCACGAATGCGCGGCATCGCCTTGCCGTCCCATTTGGCCATATTGCAGCCGACGCACTCGCGCTCGTCGGCGCGCCAGATCACCTTGCCGTTCCGGTCCTGCACGTAGTCGATCACCGACGCGCTGTGCTGCAGCCCGTGATTGACCAGCGCTGCGTAGGCATTGACCATCTTCGCAACAGTCGTTTCGCCTGCGCCTAGCGCGAACGAGGGATAGTTGCCGTATTTGCCGATACCCACGCGCTCGAAGGTCCGGGTGACGTTGTCCATCCCCGCGTCCATCGCGATGTGGACCGTCATGAGGTTGCGGGACTGCTCGAGACCCCAGCGCATCGTGTGTACGCCGCCGCCCTCGCCGCCGAAGTTGCGGAAGCACTTCTCGCCAAGGTTTGCGCCTTGGTAGTAGCAATAGGTCTGGTCGGGGACCATCGTCGCCGGCGTCATGCCGTTGTCGAGGCCCGTCGCATAGACGAACGGCTTGATCGTAGAGCCAGGCTGGCGTTGCGCCTGGGTCGAGCGGTTGAAGTCGCTCAGGCGGAAGTCGAACCCGCCCTGCATGGCCATGATGCGGCCTGTGTTCGGATCCTGCGCGAGGAACCCGCCCGAAACCTCCGGCACGGTCCGCACGGCCCAGGCATTGCCGCTAGGCGAGACGGCCGTGACATCGCCCACCTTCATCGCGTCCGGCGCGCCGATCAGCGGAGCCTCTTCACCGTTCGAAAACCCGATGCGAGCCGATGATCCGGCACGGTCCGTAACCACGCCGACCCGCCAGTTCTCATAGCTGATGCCGAGATTGCTGCTGGCCAGTTGCTCTGTCAGGTCGCCCTTGCCCGGATCGAGGTTGGCAATCGCATGCCAGCCCCGCCCCCCGGAGAAGCGCAGCAGCCCCTTGCGAAGGGAGTCGCTTGCGGCAGCCTGCATCTCGGTATCGAGCGAAGTTCGCACCCAAAGCCCGCCTGCATAGACGCTGTGCGGTCCGTCCTCGGCCTTCTCACCGTATTTCTCGATCAGCTGGCGCCGCACTTCCTCAAGGAAATAGCCGGCATCGGCCGACTTCGCCTCAGGCCGCTGGCGGATAAGCCCGAGCGGTTGCGCCTTGGCCTCGGCCGCCTGAGCAGCGGTGATGTGGCCGTTTTCAGCCATGACACCGAGCACGAAGTTACGACGATCGAGGGCCTGCTGGCTGTACTTCTCGCGACCGTATTGTTCAGGGGCCTTGGGAAGGATCGCGAGGAACGCCATCTCGTGCAGATCGAGATCACCGACGTCCTTGTCGAAATAGGCCCGGCTCGCCGCCTGCACGCCGAAGCTGCGGCGACCGAGAGGAATCTCATTGAGATAGAGCTCCATGATCTCGCGCTTGGTCAGCACCGATTCGATGCGCCGGGCGAGAATCATTTCCTTGAGCTTGCGGGTGATCGAGTACTCGTTACCGATCAGGATATTCTTCGCGACCTGCTGGGTGATCGTCGATCCGCCCTTGGCGCGTTCACCGCTGCCCATCTTGCTGACGTAGTCGAGCACGGCGCCGGCGAAGCCCGGATAGTCGATCCCGCCATGGGTCCAAAAGGTTTCGTCTTCAGCCGAGGTATAGGCGTTCACCAGCTGCGCCGGAAAATCCTTGTACTGAAGCTGCACCCGGCGCTCGCGTGCAAACGAATGAACGACCTCGCCATCGATGCCGCGGACAACCGAGGGAAGCGGTGGCTCGTAGTCGAGCAGTGTTTCCGCATCAGGCAGGTTGCGCGCCACGAATAGCCAGGCCGCAAACCAGAGCACAGCGAGCCCAATGAGCCCGTATCCCGCCAGGCGGAACCAGCGCTTCTCGCGCCAATTCTCACGAAACCACGTGATGACGCCCCCGGCTTCGCGGCGGATGCGGTAGTGGAAAGGTTCTGCGGTCTGATCGGTTTCGGCCATTGGGCGGCCCCTTAGCATGCGGATTCTGTCGTGCGCCAGAACGATGCGCCAGAAAGAGGTTGTAGCTTGTTCCCTGCTACGCCCCAGCCTCGCGCGCGAAATAGATGCGGATGGCCCGCGCCATGGCCTCAGCAAAGCGTTGCTGCCCCTCCGGCGAAGCAAGGCGCCCAGCGTCCTCCGGATTGGAAACGAAGCCTGCTTCGAACAGAGCCGACGGGACGTCCGGCGACTTGAGCACGACCAGCGCCGCGGAACGCAGCGGCTGCGGATTGAACTTCAGAGTATCGCCTCCCTCTCGCACGATCAGCCGCGCGAACCCGTCGGAGCCTTTCTGCGAATGGCGTTGCGCCAGATCGATGAGGATCGCGTTGACGTCGGCGTCCTGGTTGGCGAGCTCGACCCCGTTGACCGTATCGGCACTGTTTTCCCGCGCCGCGAAGCGAGCTGCCGCCTCGCTCGATGCTCGGTCCGAGAGCGTATAGACGCTGGCTCCGGTGACGGCCGCCTTGTCCCCCGCGGAATCGGCATGAATCGAGAGGAACAGGTCGGCGCCAAGGCGGCGGGCAATTTCCGCGCGCTCCTCAAGCACCAGATAGCTGTCGTCGTCGCGGGTCATCGCCACGCGAACGCCACCCTCGCGCAGCAACTCATCGCGCAGCGCTTTCGCAAGACTAAGCGCGATAGCTTTTTCTTGCAGGCCCTCGGCGCTGGCCCCCGGGTCATGTCCTCCATGGCCGGCGTCGATGACGACGAGCGGTCGGCTTGCGTCCTCCGGTCCGAGGATTTCAGGCAGGCCCACGGCCCCACCTGGTTCCGGGAGGACCATACGCACGACGTAGTTACGCCCGAGCAGAGGCGCATCCACCCCGAGCAGCACACCAGCACCCACAAGCCCCGCCAACAGGAGCAACGGGGCGATGAAGATCAACGCTATCTGCAGACGATGTGGCATTCCCGCGCAATCGATAACGATACCCAGATTCCGAGAACAAGGGAATTTTGCGCCATCGCGCAATAAGGTTGCCGAGGCTTTCCCCCGATGCTAGCAATCGTGAGACCGGGAGCTGAGCCTTCCGGCCACGCCGGCCTGCCTTTCTGCGGTCCCGGCAAAGCCTACAGGTTGATGCCATAATGAGAAGCAAGAGCCATATTGCCAGTCCGCAGCCGCAAGGTTGCGCTATGGCGGTCGCTCTGGCGCAGCCAATACCCCCGCGCCTTCCCATTTCGGCAGACACATTCGACAGCGCCCCCCAAAACATTGCACGCGAGTTGGCGTACAAGTTTGCACGGGGCGCCAATCCAATCTCCGTCCGAGTTACCGGCTATCGTCCGGCAAGAGACGGAATTCACAAAGATCGGCGCGCTTCGGCCCATGCCATTCCTAGCGGGAATCTGGTCATGGCAGCCGCGCGCGCCTGGAGACTATTGAATGGCAACGCGCATGCTGATCGATGCGCGCCACCCGGAAGAAACGCGGGTGGCGGTGCTCAAGGGAAACCGGATTGAAGAATTCGATTTCGAATCTGCTGAACACAAGCAGATCAAAGGTAATATCTATCTAGCCAAAGTAACTCGCGTGGAGCCGTCTTTGCAGGCGGCCTTCGTGGATTTCGGCGGAAATCGCCACGGGTTCCTCGCCTTCAGCGAGATCCACCCTGACTATTATCAGATCCCGCATGCGGACCGTGAGGCTCTGCTGGCGGAAGAACGCGCCCACGCGGAAGAAGAGGCCGCCCTTCGCGCCGACGAAGACGAGTTCGATGACGAGGCCGACGACGGCGATCTCGAACACTCGCATGTCGAGGAAATCGACACGAGCGAGAAGGACGATGTCGCGACAATCGAAGACGGTCATCTCGATAACGGCGATGACGAGGCCGACGAGGAATCCGACGCCGCTCGTGAAGAGGGCGACGAAGAAACAGCTGAAGGTGATGCTCCGCGCGGCCGCCGTGGCCGTGGGCGCCGTCAGGGCCGCTCGCGGGCGAAGGAAATGGACGAGCTGCGGGCCAAGCGCCAGGCGCTGCGTCGTCGCTACAAGATCCAGGACGTCATCCAGCGCCGTCAGGTCCTGCTGGTCCAGGTCGTCAAGGAAGAGCGTGGCAACAAGGGTGCCGCCCTCACCACCTACCTCAGCCTCGCTGGCCGTTATTGCGTGCTCATGCCCAACTCGGGCCACGGCGGCGGCATCAGCCGCAAGATCTCAAGCGCGGCCGACCGCAAGCGTTTGAAGCAGATCGTCGGCGAGTTGAGCCTGCCGAAGTCGATGGGCCTGATCGTCCGCACCGCGGGCCTCCAGCGTACCAAGACCGAGATCAAGCGTGACTTCGATTATCTCGCCCGTCTGTGGGATGAGATTCGCGAGAAGACCCTCGCCTCAAGCGCGCCGATGATGATCCATTCGGACTCCGACCTGGTGAAGCGGGCGATCCGCGACATCTACAATAAGGAGATCGAGGAAGTCGTCGTCGAAGGCGAAGGCGGCTATCGCGCGGCGAAGGAATTCATGAAGCTTCTCATGCCGAGCCATGCCCGGCGCGTGAAGCAGTATGCGGATCCGGTACCGCTGTTCCAGCGCTACGGCGCGGAAGACCAGCTCTCGGCGATGTACGATCCGGTCGTGCAGCTGAAGAGCGGCGGCTACCTGGTTATCAACCCGACCGAAGCGCTGGTGTCGATCGACATCAACTCGGGACGCTCCACCAAGGAGCATGGGATCGAAGCGACCGCGCTCAACACCAACCTCGAAGCCGCGCGCGAGATCGCCCGCCAGTTGCGCCTGCGCGACATGGCCGGTCTCGTGGTCATCGACTTCATCGACATGGAGTACGGATCAAACATCCGTAAGGTCGAGAAGGCGATGAAGGAGGCGCTCAAGAACGATCGCGCCCGCATTCAGGTTGGACGCATCTCGGGCTTCGGCTTGATGGAGATGAGCCGCCAGCGCCTGCGCACCGGCGTGCTCGAAGCCACCACCCGCGCCTGTCCGCACTGCGATGGTACCGGCCTCGTCCGCACCGCCTCCAGCGCCGGCCTTTCGGCCCTGCGTCTGATCGAAGATGAAGCGGCCAAGGGCAAAGGCACGACGATCTCGCTCTATGCTTCGACCGAAGCGGCGATCTATCTGCTCAACGCCAAGCGCGCCGATCTCGCCGAGATCGAAGAGCGCTATGGTGTGACCGTGGAAGTCATTCCCGAAGGCGAAGACGAAGGCGCCAAGATGCGCGTCGGCAGCTCGGGCCCGCGCCCGACGACCGTCCCGCGCTTCGAGCCGATTGTCGAGGAACCGGACGACAGCCTGCCCGAGGAGTACGAGGACGAGGACGAAGAAGCCTTCGAAGCTCGCCCCGAGCGCGAGTCAGAGGGTGAAGGCCGCGGCAAGCGCCGTCGCCGTCGCCGTGGAGGCCGTGGCCGCAATCGTCAGGATGAAGGCGGCGAACAGTCTGCTGATGTCGAGGGCGAAGAAGCTGGCGACGAAGGCGGCGAGGAACGTCCGCAGTCTTCCGAAGAAGGCGCTCCCGATGGCGAGGACCGTCCGCGGAAGCGTCGTCGTCGCGGTGGCCGTCGTCGGCGCCGGGGTGGTGACGGCGAGGCCGTGACCGAAGGCCAGGCCGAAGAGCTGGAAGAAGCGGAAGCGGACGAAGCGGTTGCCGAGCCCGTCACCGAAGAGCTCCCGGCAGAAACTCCGACCGAAGAAGCCGAGGCCCCTGCGCCGAAGCCGCGCGGACGCCGCCGCAAGGCCGAGCCTAAGGTAGAGGAAGCGGAAACCGCAGCCGAAGCTCCGGTTGAAGCCTCTGAAGAAGCTGCTGCAGAGCCGGCCCCCAAGCCCAAGCGAACTCGCCGCAAGAAGGCTGACGTAGAGGCTGAGGCGGCAGCGGAAGCTGCTCCCGCTGAAGTCGTGGAACTGGCTCCTGAGCCGGCGGCAGAGGAAGCCCCGAAGCCCAAGCGTACGCGTCGGAAGAAAGCCGAAGCGCCCGCCGAAGCCGAAGCGGCTCCTGAGCCGACTCCGGCACCCGACGCCGCCAACGATGCCAATGGCGAGGCAGACGCGACCGAAGAAGCTACCGGAACTCCGCGCCGCGGCTGGTGGCAGCGCACCTTCGGGGAATAACGTTATGGTTCGGGCGCTGTCGGGTTGGCTAATTTGCCAGCCTGGTGGCGCCCGCAGCCTGACCTACTCAGGCGTTGCCGCGACGGCTTCGCAAGAGCTTCCAACCAAGCAGCGTAACGCCCGCCAGCGCGGCAATACCTAGCGAGGCGGCGCCACGGCTGCCTTTGCGTTCTTCCGCCTGCTTCTGCACCCAGGCATGTGGCATTGCCGAATTCGGAATTCTCGACATCGTCTTGCGTCCCTAACTGGTCCAGGGCTCAACGAGATCGTCCCAACTTCGGTTCCGCAGCAGCGCCCTGTGCGTTCCTTGCAACAGCTGTTTCACCCCAAGCGCTTGCCCTGTCCGCAACAGCGGCTAGATAGGCCGCGACGCAGCAGGATTTCCCGATGGCCACCTTCACGCTTCCGACGAACAGCAAGATCACCGGCAAAGGCCGCGAGCACAAAGCCCCCGGGGCCGCTCGCGTGCGCAAGTTCAAGATCTATCGCTGGGATCCGGAGAGCGGAGAGAATCCGCGCTACGACACGTTCGAGATCGATCTCGACCAGTGCGGCCCCATGGTCCTCGACGCCCTGATCAAGATCAAGAACGAGATCGATCCGACCCTGACCTTCCGCCGTTCGTGCCGCGAGGGGATCTGCGGGTCGTGCTCGATGAACATGAACGGCCGCAACGGTTTGGCCTGCACCACCTCGATGGAAGATCTCTCCGGAGAGATCCGCGTCACACCGCTGCCGCATATGGAAGTGGTGAAGGACCTCGTTCCCGACTTCAGCCAGTTCTACGCGCAATACGCCTCGATCCGCCCGTGGCTGCAGACCGTCTCGACCACGCCGAGCGGCAAGGAACGGCTGCAGAGCCCCGAACAGCGCGAGCAGCTCGACGGCCTCTACGAGTGCATCCTCTGCGCCTGCTGCTCGACCGCGTGCCCGAGCTACTGGTGGAATTCCGACGCGTTCCTCGGCCCGGCGATCCTGCTCCAGGCCTATCGCTGGCTGGCCGACAGCCGCGACGAGATGACCGGTGAGCGACTCGATGCGCTGGAAGATCCGTTCCGGCTCTACCGCTGCCACACCATCATGAACTGCGCCAACGTCTGCCCCAAGGGCCTGAACCCCGCCAAGGCGATCGCGGAAACCAAGAAGATGCTCGCGGAGCGGCACGCCTGAGCGGACTGCTCGATCGATATCGTGCGCTCGTAACTGCGGGCGAGCTTCAGCCCGACTCCGCGCAGAAAGCTGCGGCCGAACGGCTGAGCGCCCTTCAGCGCGAGCTTGAAGCAGTCCCCGCCGGCGGATTGCTCGGTCGGTTCTTCGCCCGTCCGAAGCGCCCGAAGGGACTCTACCTCTGGGGTGGCGTCGGCCGGGGCAAGTCGATGCTGATGGACTTGTTCCACGCGACGCTGGCCATCGAGGACAAGCGACGGGTTCACTTCCACGCCTTCATGCTCGAAGTCCACCAGCGCCTACGCGAAGCGCGCAAGAGCGAAAGCGGCGATCCAATCCCCCAGGTCGCCCAAGCGCTCGCGGAAAACCTGCGCTGCCTCGCGTTCGACGAGATGGTGGTCAACAACAGCGCCGACGCCATGATCATGAGCCGCCTGTTCCGGGCGCTGATCTGTGACGAGGGCGTAACGGTTGTGACGACCTCCAACCGCCCTCCCCGCGACCTCTACAAGGACGGCCTCAACCGCGAGCACTTCCTGCCGTTCATCGACCTCATCGAGAAGGAACTGGGAGTCATCGAGCTCAACGGACCGGTCGATTATCGCCTCGAGCGTCTCGGCGGCATGGATACCTGGTATTCTCCGGCTGACGGCCACGCGACAGCACACCTGCGGGAGGCCTTCTTCCGCCTGACCGACTATCCCCCGGAGGATGCCGAGCATGTGCCCTCTGCGGAGCTCGACGTTGGCGGCGGACGAACCCTTCGCGTACCGAAGAGCCTCAAGGGCGTCGCGGTGTTCAGCTTCAAACGCCTGTGTGGCGAAGCGCGCGGCGCGTCAGACTATCTCGCGGTGGCTCGCACCTATCACACCGTGATCGTGGTCGGGATTCCGATCATGGGGCCCGAGATGCGTAACGAGGCCGCCCGGTTCGTGACCCTGATCGACGCGCTCTACGAGAACAAGGTCAAGCTCCTCGCCTCGGCAGCGGCCGAGCCGGAAGGCCTCTATCCTGTAGGTGATGGCCGTTTCGAATTCGATCGTACGGTGAGCCGGCTCAAGGAAATGCAGAGCGCCGATTATATGGCGGAAGGCCACGGCGAGGTGTAGGCTTCTCCCCAAAGTCACTTGTGGGGGAGAATGAGATGCTTGTCGTAACCACCGAGAATGTTGCGGGTTATCGCAAGATCGAGACGATCGGCCAGGTGTTCGGCGTGGTCGTCCGCAGCCGCGGTCTCGGCGGCAATGTCGTAGCGAGCCTGCGGTCGCTGGTTGGCGGCGAGATCAAGGAATACACCGCGCTTGTCGAAGACACGCGGCGCCACGCGATCGACAGACTGGTCATGAACGCCCAACTGATGGGAGCCGACGCGGTGGTTATGATGCGTTTCGATTCAGGGTCGATCGGCCAGACGATGAACGAAGTCGTTGCCTATGGCACAGCGGTGAAGCTGGAACGGGAATGAGCGCCAATGCTCGCCTCATCGCCTTCGTACTCGGGGCGCTGGCAGTCGCTGGCGGCACCCTAATGATGACGCTGGCTGGCGGTGGCGGCGGCCTTTGGCTGCTGATCACCGGCGCGGTGATCATCGCCAGCCTGGCGCTCGAGGGCCGCTACGGCAGGCCCGGAGCGCCAACGGACGTGCCGCCAACGGCATGGCAGCTGACGAACGAGCGCTTTGTCGATGACGAAACCGGCCAGCTGCTCGAAGTGTGGATCGACCCTTTGACGGGAGAACGCCGTTACGAGCCCGCCGGACGCGATCCCCGCCTTCGGGGGCCTGGAGCTTGAACCGGGACACTCTGCCCCTCATCTATCGGATATTCCGGCGGCAACACCCCGCCGAAGTGGACTACCTGACATGATCGAAATCCGTCCGTTCGCCGGCCTGGCGCATCGCAATCATGGCTGGCTCGATACCCGCTTTCATTTCAGTTTCGCTGACTATCATGACCTCGACCGCATGGGCTGGGGCCGTATCCGAGTCTGGAACGACGATCTGATCGCGGCCAAAAGCGGTTTCCCGCCCCATCCGCACCGCGACATGGAGATCATCACCTTCGTCAGGAGCGGAGCGATCACCCACAAGGACAGCATGGGCAACACCGGACGGACCGGCGCCGGAGACGTGCAGGTCATGAGCGCCGGAACCGGGGTCACGCACGCCGAGTACAACCTCGAGGACGAGGATACCTCGCTGTTCCAGATCTGGATCATGCCTGATCGCGCAGGGGAGGCACCCGACTGGGGCCAGCGTGAGTTTCCCCGTGGAGACCGGGCCGGACGCTGGGAGATCCTGGCGAGTGGCGATCCGGAAGGCGACAACTCGCTGCCTATCCGAAGCGACGCGAAGATCCTCGCCGCCACGCTACCGGCCGGCGATACGGTGACTTACGAAGCCGCGCCCTGGCGCCACCAATACCTCGTGGCCACCGGCGGACGGATCCGCATCAACGGTGAGGAAGCCAACCCGCGGGATGGCATAGCCATCACCGGCGAGGAGGCGATCACGGTCGAGGCGATCGAAGACGTCGAGCTGGTGATGGTCGACGCTCGCTGAGCGAGCGCCGGAACAGCCTCAGGCCGCGGCCTTATTACCGACGCGCTGCTGAGCTCGTGTCAACCGGCCCATGACCTTGAGATCGCCATCGGTGAGCTGAAGTGCAGCGTCGGCCCAAAGGTCGACAATCCGCTTGAGTTCCTGGAGGTCGATCGGGCTGGCCACTCGCATGGCTTTGCGCGCGTTGACCAGGCCGGGGTGACGTCTTTCAGACTTCTGGATGAAGTCCTCGCAGGCGGCCACGCCCTCGCCGTCATCGACGAGGTAATGGACGATCCCGAACTCGTACATCTCCTCGGCCGTGTAAGTCCGGTTCGATAGGATGAGCCGATCGGCCATGGCACTGCCGAGCTTGCGCGACAGGATGGCGTGAGCGCCCATTCCGGGGAACAGGCCGAACAGGATCTCCGGCATGCCGAAAGTCGCGCTGCGTTCGGCAATGATGTGGTCGAAAGACAGCAAGGCTTCAAAGCCTCCGCCCAGCGCCGCGCCTTGGACCAGGCCAATCGTCAGCATCGGCAGGTCGAGCGCGTTCATGTTGCGATGAAGGATTTCGACGCAGCGATAACCGTAACGCGCCAATCCGTCGCGGTCGCGGTTGCGGATCAACCGTTCGAACAGCTCCAGATCACCGCCAAAGCAGTAAACGCCTGGCGCCCTGCTACCGAGAATGAGGTAGCGCAGCGGGACCTGGCCCGAGCCGAAATTCTCGACGATCAGCCTCTGCCAATCTTCGAAATCATGGAGCATCGACGGCGTAAAGCTTGGCCGGCCTTCCGGATGCATGAAAGTCCAGAGAGCGGCCTGATTGCCCTGATAAAGTACATCGAGCTCGGACAACTCGAACAGTTGCCGATCAATACGGAGATGCCTGTTGCTTTCCTGGACAAGACGTTCCTCGCCCGGCCCGAAGCCGATAACGCTATCGTCTGATTCAGAAAGGCTATCGTTCAAACGATCAAGCTGGCCCGACAGCCGATCCATAAATTAACCCCCATGCAACCCACTGGAGTGCCAGCGCTTTTGTTCGTTTTGAAGTGACGTGATGCTATCATCACTTGTCTCATTGGCAACGAATTAATTGACGGGACAAGAGGGGCGACCGGTCATGTTCCTAAAATGGCACAGACGTAAGTTACGTAGTATTACGTAGTCTCAGGGGAAAATGCCTAAACGGACCAGAGATCGCTCAAGCATAAGCAGCTGCCAAAGTACGCGAGAATTGTCGGCCAGACCTGACAAATGGGCATCAACCAGCGAGCTTAGCGCTGACTTGTCGAACCAGGCGGATCGCGCCAGCGCGCTGTTTGTCGTTGTTGCCTTAGCCTCGTTAGCGAGCGGTCCACGCAGCCATTCCTTGATCGGCGTCACGAAGCCCTGCTTGGGTCGATAGAGGATGTCGTCGGGCAAATAGCGACGCATGGCCTTCTTGAGCAGCCACTTCCCCTGCCCCCCGCGAACCCGCATCCGATGAGGCAAGGCAGCGGCGAATTCGATCAGCCGATGATCGAGCAAGGGCTCACGCGCTTCGAGGCTGACGGCCATGCTGGTGCGGTCGACCTTGGTAAGGATGTCCCCGGGCAACCAGAACTTCAGATCGGCATATTGCGCTCGATCGAGACCACTTCGAGCCGGAGCGCGGTTCATCATCTCAATCAAGGGTTGTTCGGCCCGATAGCCCCCCAGCTCCCGCCTGAATGACGAACTGTAGAGACCGTCCCGAAGCCCGGGCGGCAGGACCGAGAGCCCTAGGGCGTATCCAGATGAACTGTCGCCGGCGAGCGAGAGCAATGTCGTCTTGGCCCGAAGCGGTCGCGGGGCCCAGTCGGCCTTGGGATAGACCCGGCCGAGCGGCCCCAGCACGTTGCGTCTGAATGCTGCGGGAAGAAATCCTCGCACCCGGTCCTCGTGAAGCTGGAAGACCTGCCGCCGGTAACCTGCCATCGCCTCGTCCGCCCCATCGCCGGACAGGGCTACCGTCACGTTCTCGCGCGCCAATTGGCAGACACGCCACGTCGGAAGAGCCGAGGCGTCGGCGAAGGGCTCGTCGAACATGGCGGAAAGGGTATCCAGCGCGTCGAAATCGTCCGAGCTCACCTGCCGCGCGCGATGGTCGGTGCCGAACTTGTCAGCGATCTGCGCCGCGTAGCTCGTCTCGTCGACGGCAGCGACGTCGAACCCTATCGTGCAGGTCCGCACAGGCTCACGGCTCGCCTCGGCCATCAGCGCGACCACGCTCGAGGAATCCACCCCGCCCGACAGGAACGCGCCAAGCGGTACGTCGGCCACCATGCGGCTCGCCACGGCCTCGCGCATGTGGTGCAACAGCTCGGCCTCAAGGTCACGCTCCGAGCCGCGATGACGTTCGGTGAAGCTGACGTCCCACCACTTGATCGGCGGAGTTGCTGGCTTGTCGTGGCTGAGCAGACGAAAATGGCCTGCGGGCAGTTTCTCAACGCCCGCGAGGATGGACCGGTGATCGGGCACATAGCCCCAGGTCAGGTAGTCCTCGACCGCCAGCGGGTCGACTTCACGCCTCAGGAGAGGATGGACGAGCAGACCCTTGAGTTCCGAGGCGAACGCTATGCTGCCGTCCGAAAGCGGAGCCATGAACAGCGGTTTCACCCCCAGCCTGTCGCGGGCGAGAAGCAGTGTCCGTCGCCGCAGGTCGTAGAGCGCGAAGGCGAACATGCCGTGGAGGCGGGAGAGGCACTCGTCGCCCCAACGCTCATATGCGGCAAGAATTACTTCGGTATCGCCATTGGTTCTGAATTGGGCGCCGAGGCCTTCGAGTTCCTTCCGCAATTCGCGGAAATTGTAGATCTCGCCATTGAAGACGATCACCGCGCCACCGTCGGCCGAGAGCATCGGCTGGGGTGAGCCTGCAAGGTCGATGATTGACAGGCGGCGATGGCCAAGTCCTACGCCGGGTGCTGTCCACACCCCGGAGCCGTCAGGCCCGCGATGAACGAGCGCGTCGCACATCCTTTCGACCCGCGCTGGGTCGACCGGCTTGATCGTGCCGCAATGGAATATCCCAGCGATCCCGCACATGTGGAGCGACCGTTAGGTCAGAAGCCCGACGCGGTCCATCGCCGCGGCGGTGGCTGCCGTGGCAAACAGTATGAACAGCACCGCTCGCCAGCCCCCAATCTCAAGCGTCGCCAGGGCCATAAGCAAGGGCGAGTTTTCGATCGCCTCGACATCGATCAACTGATCCTCAGGCGAGCGATCGAAGAACTTCCAGGACGAGGCGAGCAGGCCGCCCATGACGATCGCAAAGAAGACCCAACCGTAGACGATGTGATCAAACCCGGCCGCAAACTCCACGCCCTGGCTTTGCGCGACATAGATCGTGCCCCACGCCCGAACGCCATTGGCAAGGACTGGGACTACGATTGCCGCCGTCATCCAGACCAGGCGGCGCTTGGTGCCGGAAAAGCAGAGGTGGGCGACCAGGGTGCCAAGAGCGAACATGGCCACAAGGAACTTCACGCCCGAACAGGCTTCGGCGACCTCGAACAAGCCCGCCGGGGTGTCGATGAACACGCCATCGATCGTTGCCGGCACACCGCTTGCGTGGGTCAGGCCGATCGCCAGTTTCGCTGTGATCGCCTGGAGCGCCGGCACGATCTCGTCGCCGAACGGCACGAGGAACAGCATGTAGCCAAGCGGGAATGCCAGTCCCGCTGCCACTCGCACGCCTAGGAGGGTCACCGCAGCCGCTTGAAGGAGCAGAACCGCCCCAAACTGGCTGACGAGGTTGATTTCCGCCGCGCTTCCCCCGGACCACGCCAGCAAGCCCGCGCCCATTAGGGCAAGACCCGGCCACCAGGCTTTGGGCGTCAGGTTCGCCAAGTCGGGCCACCGCGTCCACACCAGCCAGGCGAGGATCGCGGGAACCAGCAGGATATGATTGTAGGTCGAGACGTCCCACCATTGGTGCGCCATCTCAGCCCAGTCCGCCCAGGTGAGCGCGATCAAGCCGACCCAGGCGATTGCCAGTTGCTGCAGAGGTCCGCGCCACGCACGTGGCAACACCGCAGCGGCGCTCACGCCTGGCAGTGTCGCTTCACGCGGCATGACGTCGCCTGCTGTGATCTCGTTCCCTGCCGACAATACCCGGCAGCGGCTTGAGCATCGCCCGCCAGCTTCGTTGCTCCACTACGACATCGCGAGCGGCAGCGCCCATGCGCGATCCCCGTTCACGATCGGAGAGCAGGTCCAGCGTTCGGCGGGCAATGTCCTGGTCCGTATCCGCGACCGCGAAGTGAGTTCCGTCGCTTCCCGGCAAACCCGTCGCCGCCGCTGTCGTCAAAACGACGGGCCGCGCCATTGCCATGGCCTCCAGCACCTTGTTCTGAACCCCGCGGGCAATCGTCAGAGGCGCGAGTACGACATCCGCTCCGGACAGGAACGGCCGAACGTCAGGAACCTCTCCCCAAACTCGCGAGCGGCACATGCCATCTCGGGCGAGCAGTTCCGGGGCCGGAGAACGCCCGACGATGTGGAGCCGAGCTTCAGGCATCGCGGCGAGGATCCGCGGCATGATGCAGTCGATCATGCGTAGCGCGGCATCGACATTGGGAGGGTAATCCATCTGCCCGGTGAAGACGATGCTCGCGCTCTCTTTGGCGAGCGCCGGATGAGCGCGAACCCGCCCAGGATTGAAAGCCGTCGCATCGATGCCGTTGCCGACCGCCGAGATATTGGCCTGCAGCCCCTCGGGCAGTCGGGACGCCAGTAGTGCGGCCTCCGCCTCGCTCACCAGCAAGGTGTGCGTCGCTTGCGCTGCCAGTCGCGCCTCTTCCTCGCGCAGCAAGCGTGCCTCACGGCTATTGACCCAGCGCATCGGCATGGGCTTCTCGGCCGAATAGGCCTCGAACTTCGCGGAATCGACGTCGACCAGATCGACCACGAGCCGCCCCGCCCAATCCTTGGGGACGTATTGGCCCATCTGTCCGGAGAAGACGTAGATCGTATCGATATCCGTGGTCGCGAGCAGGTGCTTGACCCATCGCGCCAAGTCATGGTGATGAAAAGCCTTGAGGCTCACCGGCTGCCCCGCGCAGAGCGCTTCGAACCCGGCCATCGGGAGCGGTTTGGTCCGTGCCGGCATGCAATAGCCGGTGCTGACACGGGCCAGCTCCATTTCGCCAGCCTTCTCGGCCGCGGTGTCCGCGAGGCAGCCGACATAGACCGGTCCAAGGTTCGACAGCGCCCGGAGGATATGATGCGAGCGAATCTTGTCTCCGCGATCCGGCGGAAATGGCACGCGATGGGCCAGGAAAAGGATGCCGTTCATCCCAACCCCCTGGCGATCAGCGGCCCAAGACGGTTTGCGACGGGCAAAGGCAGCTTGCGCCACAGCGCGATCCGAGCGGCGTGCCGGCTGCTCGTGGGATCGGCATCCCGCGAACTCTCACCCGGAGCGGTCCAGCTCGAATAGGTGAGGGGTTCAGCCTCGAAGCCCCAGTTCTTCTTGTAGGCGTGGTTACCGCTGCCGGTTTTGCTGCGCCCGAAATCAAACCGCGTGAAGCCCTGAGCCCGAGCATGGAGCATGAGTTCGAAATACATCCGGTCGTTGGCGCGGAGACCGCGAGCCGCCCGAACACCGCCACCCCAATAGGGCATGGCCGTCTCACCATGGTAGATCGTGAGCACTGCGGCGACGGGATGGCTGCGGTGGCGGACGGTCAGGATATCGGCATCAAGCTCGTCGAGCACAGCCTCGAACAGTTTGCGCGGGAAGACCGGCGTTCCAAGGTTGCGCACGCTCTCGGAAAAGGCAGCGTAGAACGCGGCCTGTTCGGGTGCACGAGTGCTGATGGCAATCTCGAGATCATTCTCCAGCCCCTTGCGAACTTCAGCACGCTGCTTGCGCGGGATCGCGGCGAGTTCAGCGTCATCATCTGCCGCCAGCGACTTTACGAAGCCACAGTGGCTATCGCTACGCCGAACCCACCGTTCCGGCGCAATTCCGCCGCGCAGCTCGATCGTGGTGCACGACAATCGCGTGGCCAGTTCTTCGGCCGCGCGGCAGAGCAGCACCGAGGTGCTCTCCCGATCGGCGAGTGGCCCGCCATCGACCGCAAATCCGCTCGACGCCAACATTCGTCCGAAGATCGGCGAATGAACCTCGCTCAAAGGCAGCCAACCGGTGAGTATACCGCCCTTCTCTGCCACGAGCCCGAGCCCGCGCTGACCGGTTCCGCGCTCGATTGCCCGGAGCCACGCGGGACGATGGAACACCTGGCCGTTCAAGGCCGCAACGAAACCCTCGATCCGCGCGACCTCATCCGGCTGGCGCAGGTCGGCCAAACGGACGCGTTCCGTCAACAGAGCGAAGGGCGCGTTCATCCCGCGGACGCCATCGCCCGCTCTGCATCGAGTCTGGCGCTTTCACGATGGGCCAAAAGATCCATCCGGCCCCACTGGAACTCTCGCACCAAATGACGGAGCTTGGGCGCCATCTGTTCAAGCTTGGTGTAATGCCGAAGGCGCGACTTCAGCGGCGCTCCCGCCACCCGAGGCTGGCCTGGATCGATCTCCCACGGATGGAAGTAGAAGATTGCCGGACGCTGCTCGCGGCGGTTGACTTGCCGGATCGCCCAACGGCTGAAAGCGTAAGGGAGCACGCGGAAAAACCCGCCTCCACCCGCCGCAAGCCGCTTGGCGCCGAACATGGCGGTTGTGACCGGGATCTCAAGCAGAGGCTTCCACGGCAAAGGGCGGAACGCGAAGCGCGGCGCATCGGGCCAACCGTAGTGATCGTGGTGAACCGGGGCGACGCTGGAGGAATAGACATAGCCTTGCTCGGCCAGTTCCATAAAGGCCCAGGGCGTGCGTCGATCGATCGAAAAGCTTGGCGCGCGATATCCGATGACGCGCGCTCCGGACACGTCTTCAAGGACCTGGCGCGCCTTCCGGATGTCATCGCCAAACTCAGCGCGATCCATGGTGAAGATCCGGCGATGATCCCACCCGTGACTAGCTATCTCATGCCCGCGGGCAGCGACCTCGCGCAACAGAGCCCCGTGCCGCTGCGCTACCCAGCCCAGTGTGAAGAAGGTCGCCTTGGCCTCGACCTCATCGAACAGGTCGAGAATCTCGCGCACGTTTCGGTCTACGCGATCGGCAAGGCTGCCCCATTCGCCCCGCTCGATGACGTTTTCGAAAGCGCCGACCTGGAACCAGTCCTCGACGTCGACGGACAGGCCGTTGACGATCGTGGCCTGCACATCCGACAGGTCGATCAGCGGTTCGGGAGAGAATGTCGCATCCACGTCGATAGCCTGGTCCAGAGCAGCGATTAAGCTGCCCTCGCCTGATCCATCTCGGCTTCCATCCACTCGATGAGCATTCCGAGTGTTTGGCGCACGGCCTGTTCCTGCTCGAGCAGGCGGTCTTCCATCTGGGCCACCTGATCCTTCAGGGCGACAGCCTCCGGTGTGGAGGACGTTTCGGTCGCGTTCTTGAGGTGGGTGGCCAACTCGATCACGGCGTCTTGCAGCTCAATGATCTGAGCGTCGCGCAGCGCCAGGAGAGCTTCGAACTCGCTCTGGTCCACGTGCTGTACTGACGGGGTAACTTGGACGCGGTCGAGTTCCGGCTCGGGCTGGAGAACCTCTGGCGTCGGCACCTCAGCAAAGGCACGCTCGCCCTCCATCTCGGCGACTACCGTTCTGAGCATTGTGAGGTCGATGCGGTTGTTCTGTTCGACCGCGCCGAGCAGCAACAACCGGTTGGCGATCTGGTTGACCCGCCGCGGAATGCCCCCGCTGGCTTCGTAGAGTTCGGCAAACACGGCTTCGTCGAACTGCGGACTGCCGTTCCAGCCAACCGTCTTGAGCCGGTGAGCGATGTAGGGTTCGACCTCGCTCGCCTCCATCGCTTCGAGGTGGTGCGCAGCGATCACTCGCTGGCGCAACTGTTCGAGCGACTGATGCCCCTGCAGTGTCGTGCGGAACTCGGGCTGGCCGAGCAGCAGGGTCTGCAGCAGCGGGTGATTTCCCAACTGGAAGTTCGAAAGCATGCGCAGTTCTTCGAGGGCCGAGACCGAGAGGTTCTGGGACTCGTCGACGATCAGCAGGCAACGCCGGCCCGCCCGCGCCTCGTCGTGCAGGAAGCCTTCGATCGCGCCCAGCGCGCTCGCCTTGTCGTGCCCAATGATCTCGAGCCCGAAGCTCTGGGCCACGACGTGGATGATCTCTTCCTCATCGAGCTTGCTGGTGACGATCTGGGCTACGCTCAGCTGCGACGGATCGACCGAGCCCATCAGGTGGGCCACCAAGGTGGACTTGCCCGCCCCGACTTCGCCGGTGATGACCATGAAGCCCTCACCCTGTGCCAGGCCATAGCCGAGGTAGGACAGCGCCTTGCGATGGGTAACGCTGCGGAAATAGAACGCCGGGTCAGGCGTAAGCTGGAAGGGCTTCCCTGTCAGGCCGTAGAATTCAGCAAACATTGCGATACCTCCGGTTCACCGGTCAAAAAAGGAATAGCGCAGGCCCAGGAGGGCCGATGCAGCGAGAAAATCGGGCACGTTGTCACGCGCCACGCCATCGAGGCCGACAGCGGCGACGCCGCTCAGGCCCCGTATGAAGTCGCGGTTGTAGGCCATCGACATCGAGTAGCCGGTCGACTTGCCGTCGCCTTCGAACCCACCGTCGAACCAGTTGATCGAAGCTCCGGCCGAGAACGAGGAATGGAGATCGAGCTGGGTGCTGCCGTAGACTGCCACCCAGATCATGTCGTCAGTCACGCCGCTGACGTCCACGCCGCTACCGGCCGCGGGGATGTACTTCCGCTGATCGTAGCCGACTCCGGTGCTGACCTGCGTGCGACCGAGATTGAGCGAATGGCTCGCGACAATGCCGCGGCTTCTGAACACCGAGGAACGCAGCGAACCCAGCGCGCCGGCGAGGCAGTTCCCGCTATCGAGGCTAGCTACACAGCCGCCGACCTGGCCGTTGATCGGATTGACGAAGGCATCGAAGTTCGCCGGCAGCCCGGCCAGCTGGTTCACGAGCGCCCCGCCAAAGCTGGTCAGGTTGTCATAGACCGCGACGCCGTAGCTCTCTCGCGCATTCGGGGCGTAAGAGAACGTCCCGTGGTAGTTCATCGACCCGTAGCGGTGGCCGACATAAGCCTCTAGCGAGGTCCGGCGGCTCGGGCGCCACATGACGCCGGCATCCCAGATGAGGCCGTCGGTCTGGTAATCGATGCGGCGCGGTGAACTTTCGTCCGTGATGAAGCGGCCATCGGGACCAACCACTGGATTGCCCGACCCGTCGCGCACCACGTCGCGGCTCGAGACTTCCACGTTTTCAAGGCCGACGCCACCGACTAAAGCGACACTCGGGCTTACCGGTAGTGTCGCGTCGGCGCGCGCGTAGGCGTCACGCACGCGCTGGTCGAAATTCGAGATGTCCTGCTGGGTGAATCCCCCGCCGGCACCAAAACCGAACGGCGCGATCACGTCAGGACCGATCCCGGCGCGGGCTTGGGCCATGTGGATCGTGCTCTCGTCGAATATGTCGGCCGGCTGCTGGCCCGGTGCGACGACGACCGCGTCGGGTTCTTCGACCTTGGTATAGCCGAAGCGATAGTGCCCCTCGACCTCAACCTGGTCGACCATCGTGTGCACCGAAGGGCCCGCGTAGGCGGAATAGATCTGGCTGGTGGAATCGTCGCTGACGAAGCCGCCAAGAGACGTCGATCCGTCGGCCTCGACACGAGTGCGTGCGGCAAAGCCACCGGCCTCGATCGTCAGGCCCTCCGCCAGTGCGACGCCGGCGCGAGCGACACCGCTCACAGTATCGCCGTCGACGTCGTCGTCGTTCCACCCAATCCTGCGCTCGTAACGCAGGGCGGCCGAAGCCGCGCTTCGCTTTCCGGAGATCGAAACGTCGAGCCCAACGGCAAAATTGGTCCAGGTCACCACATCGTTGACCGGATCGATCTGCGCGCTGACGACCTGAGCCGCCTCGATGTAAGGGACCACTTCGGTGTGATAGCCGTCCGCATTGGTGGACAGCGCGCCATCGGCAGCCTCAGCGGCGCCCGGCAGGCCGAGCGCGGCCAGCGCAAGAACAAGGCGAAGCGTGAATTGCCTCACTCCCCATCCCCACCATATCCGTAATAGGCACCGAAGCGGCGGCCGCTTGGGCTGAAGTTGGCGGAATTCAACAGCAGCTTGATGTCAGGACAGATCGACAACAACGAAAGCGCGTCTTCGAGAGCCCGTTGCCCCGTCTGGTCCGCGCGACAGATGACCAGCGCCTGACCCACGTACTTCGCCAGTTCGGCAGCCGGCGAGGCAGCCAGTGCCGGCGGCGAGTCAAAGATCACCACCCGGTTGGAAGCCCCGGCCGTCAGCCTGCCGAGCACCTCTCGCGTCCGACCGCTGGCGAGGAATTCACTATCCGACGAGGTACGATTCCCAGCGGGAAGGACGTAGAAGCCCGGGATATCGGTGGCGACCACGCAGTCCTCAACGCGTATGGCCGGGTCAGCCAGCGCGTCCATCAAACCCTTGTTGCCCGAAAGTCCGAGCAGCGAGAGGATCGAAGGCTTGGCAAAGTCGGCATCGACCAGCACGACCTCGGCATCTTTCTCCGCCGTCACCGCCAGCGCGAGATTGGTGGCGCAGAAGGTCTTGCCCTCTCCTGGCAATGGCGAGCACACCAGCACCCGCTGCAGCTCAGCTGACTGCTTGGCGTTGGCACGCGCTTCTCGCATCGAAAGGAGAAGCTGGCGCTTCACGATGCGGAACTCTTCGAGCAGCGCGGTCACCGGGCCATCGGGGACAATGAAGCCCTGTTCTTGTAGCCGCGCACGATCGACCACTTGCTTAGGTGCGGTGAACTCCACCCGCTTTGCGGCGACAGTCGGTGTCGGTGAAGCAGGAGCAGGCGTTACCGCATTAGCTCCGGCGGGGACCTGCTCGGGCGCATCCTCCTGGCGCTGAACAGTCGGCAGCGGAGCAGGCCGACGAACCCGATTGGTCGGAGGCGCAAGGTTGGTCGGGACGGGCGCGGCCTTGAGCTCGCCGTGTGCGCCGAACAGCCCCTCGGCGCGCTCAAACAGCGAACCGCCGTTGTCGCGTTGGCCGGGAAGCGGGATCTTGCTGTGCTCGGTCATCCGTCGCTCCTCAGGCCACCATGCTGCGCTGGATGAACTCGACACCCACCAGCACCACGAACAGTCCGCAGAGCACGCCTGAGGCCACCACGAAGCGCTTCAGCTTGCGACGGTGGAGCCCGCGCGTCGCCTCGGTCATCGTATGCGAGACCGTGCCGATCACCGGCAGCTCGAACGTTCGCTCCAGCTTCGCGGCAGTCGCGAAGGTTCCGTTGACCTGTCCCATGGCAAAAGCCGCACCGCCACCGGCGCCGATCGCGATCACCAGCACCGCGAACAGCAGCAGCGGGCGGTTCGGAGCGGAAGGCACTCGCGGAGTGCTCGGCGGATCGATGATCTCGAACTTAATGGCGCTGCGCTCGGTCTCGACCTGACCGCGCAGGCGAAGCTCCTCGCGATCCTGCAACAGCTTGTCGTACTGCGCCCGTAGGACTTCGTAGTCGCGGCTGATGCGCTGAGCCTCGGCCGCTGCGCCGGGTTCCTGGGCCTGGCTGGCAAGGATCGAGGCGATCTCGGAATTGAGCGCAGCCGCGCGCGATTGCAGGGCCTGCACGTTGGCCTGCCGCTCTACCTTCATCGCCTGGAGCGAGGAGAAGGCCGGGTTCGGCGTGCCGCCCAAGTCCGCCGCCGCACCCTGCGCCTGCGGCCGGAGAGCCGCGATCTGCTTCTTCACCGCAACGACATCGGGATGGTTGTCGGTCAGCCCCCGGCTCTCCAGCGCCGCGAGATTGGCCTCGGCCTGTGCCAGTGCCGCCCGAGGGCCACCGGTTCCGCTGGTCACCAGCGTGCGCGGGGTGCCCGCCAGCTGTCCTTCAATCGCCGCCATTGCCGATTGAGCCGCTGCCAGGTCCGCTTCGACGCTCCGCAACTCCGAACGGGTCGCGCTGAGCTGCGCTGAAATCGAAGCCGCTCCGCCGATCAGATCGGGATGTTCCGCTTCGAACGAGAGACGGCGCTGTTCGGCTTCCTCCAGCTCTCGTTGACGATCTGCCAACTGACGGTCGAGAAAGTCGATCGTCTCGCGCATCTCGCCGCGGCTTCCACCGAGGTTCTCCTCGCGGAATACGTCGACCAGACGCTGCGCGATCTCATGGGCGAGTTGCGCATTGGCGGCGTCCGAGAGGCTTCTGCGGCCACTGGTGGTCGTGATCTTGAAGACGTTCTTGTCGTCGGCGACGATCTTGATGTCCTCGGACAGATCCTTGACCGCCTTCTCCATCTGGCTCGCGCCCGTGACGCTGTCGCCGAGGCGGGTCGAGCGGACAATCTTCTCGAGGTTTGCCGCGCTCGTCACCGTCTCGCGGACCCGGTCGATGTCCTTCTGCCGGGTGGCAGCACCGATACCGATCTGTTCGGCCAGGGCATCGTCAAGCTGGAGAAACAGCTTGGCCTCGGAGGAATAGCTGTTCGGGAATAGAGCTATGGCCAGCCAACCCAGGACACAGACGCCCCACGCCACCGCCAGCGCCAGCCAGCGGCGGTTCCAGATGGTCCAGAGGGCCGCCCGGAATTCTTCGAGTATGGCGTTCAACAGACCCCTCCCCGCAGCTCGTTCAGAACATGCTTTCGGGGATGATGATCACGTCACCCGGCATCAGCATCACGTTGGCCTTGCTGTCGCCCTGCTTGAGCAGGTCGCCGAGACGCAGCTTGTATTCCTGCTGGCTGCCGCTGGCCTTGTCGAAGCGGACCAGCTTGGCCCGATTGCCAGCAGCGAACTCGCTGAGCCCGCCAACGGCGATCATCGCGTCGAGCAGCGTCATGTTCGCACGGTACGGCAGCGAGGCTGGCTTTTCGGTGGCACCCACGACGCGCACTTGCTGACTGAAGGTGCCGGCGAACTCATTGACGATCACGGTCACCAGCGGCTCGGAAATGTACTGCGACAGCTTCACGCGGATGTCATCGGCCAGCATTGACGGCGTCTTGCCGACGGCGGTCATGTCCGCGACCAGCGGCGTGGTGATCCGCCCGTCGGGCCGGACCTGGACCTTCGCGCCCAGTTCGTCGTTGCGCCAGACATGGATCGTCAGCTGATCGAGCGGACCGATGACATATTCCTCACCCGGGCCTTCCTGGGCCGAGACGAAGCTGGCGGGCGCCAGCTGAGCCCCACTGCTGCTTGCGCAGCCGCTCAGGAGAAGTGTCGCACTCGCAGCTATGGCGAGGGACTGGCCAACGAATGACTTGCGCATGCCTTGCGTCCTTGCAGTATCGGGCGAACGGCCGGCTCACCGGAGTTCGGGGGGATAAGACCCCGTCATCGCCGGAAAGCGTGAACATTGCGTTAGTCTTAAGCGCGGAAAGCCCACGGTTTCGCGGGTTACGAGAGCGCCGTCCCGGATCGGGACAGCGGCAGGCAAAACTCTAAACGAGCCTTTCGAGCGCCGGTCCCTGGCCCAGGAACGCGGACGGGCTGGCGCTGGCCCCATAGGCTCCCGCGCAGAAGATCGCCACGAGGTCGCCCACTTCGGCTCGGGGCAGGAGCGCCTGGTCCGCAAGCCGGTCGAGCGGAGTACAAAGACAGCCGACGATGTTCGCCTCTTCCTCGGGTTCTGCGCCGAAGCGCGAGGCGATCACCGCGGGATAGTTACGACGCACGACCGTGCCAAAATTGCCCGAGGCTGCCAGCTGGTGGTGCAGTCCGCCGTCGGTGACGAGGAAGACTTGGCCGTGGCTTTCCTTGCGGTCGATGATCCGCGTCAGGTAGACGCCCGCCTCACCCACGAGGTAGCGCCCCAGTTCGATGGCAAACTCGGTCTCGGTGAGTTCATCCGGCAACGTTTCGAACCGATCACTAAGGGCCGAGCCCACGACGGCGACATCGAGAGGTTGATCGCCGTGGAAATAGGGGATCCCGAAGCCACCGCCCATGTTGAGATGCGTGAGCGGTGCTCCGATCTCGCCCGTCAGGCGCGCCGCGAGATCGAGCACGTTGGCCTGCGTCTCGATGATAGCCGAGGCGTCGAGCGCCTGGCTGCCCGTGAAGATATGCAGCCCGCGCCATTCAGCGCCCGCGGCTATCAACGCGCGAGCAAGGTCTGCAACTCGCTCCTGATCGATGCCGAAGGGCTTGGCACCGCCGCCCATCTTCATCCCCGAACCTCGGAGTTCAAAGCTGGGATTCACTCGGATTGCCAGGCGAGGTGTGATGCCGATCCGGTCACCGATACCAAGCGCCCGGTGCGCCTCACCTTCGGACTCGAGGTTGAGAGTAACTCCGTGGCGAATGGCCAGCTCCAGTTCCTCATCCCGCTTGCCCGGACCGGCGAAGCTGATGAGCGCAGGGTCCTGCCCAGCATCCATCGCCATGCGGAGCTCGCCGGCAGAAGCTATGTCAAAACCATCGACCAGAGCTCTCATCAATTCGAGGATTGGTCGATAGGAATTTGCTTTTATGGCATAATGTGTCCGCAACCGTTCAGGCATGGCTTGCCGCAACATGGCCACCCGACGCCGGATGAGATCTTGGGAGTAGAGGAACAGAGGAGTGCCGCCCGCCTCCGCGGCCCAGTCGCTCGCGGTGCGACCGGCGATGCCGAGTTCGCCGTCGAGCGCCTCAAATCCCGCGGGAATGGGACCGAGCGGTTTCATGCCGCCAGCTCCGCCTGCAGCGCGGCGCGGTCGATTTTGCCGTTCGGATTGAGCGGCATGGCCTCGACCCAGTGTATGACCTGCGGTTGCATGAAGTTGGGTAGATCGCGCCGAAGGGCAGCGCGCAAGCCTTCCTCGTCACCCGTCCCTCTGACGACGAGATGGACCGCTTGTCCCAAGCGTTCGTCTCGAACGCCCAGAGCCGCAGCTTCGGCTACGAGGCCGCTGGCCAAGGCCGCCTCCTCGATCTCCTGCGGACTGATGCGATTGCCAGCACTCTTAATCATCGCGTCGCGGCGACCAACGAAATAGAGCAGCCCCTCCTCGTCGCGCGTCACGCGGTCACCGGACCATACTGCCGTGCCGCCATAATGCGACGCCGCCGGAGCGGGCTTGAATCGCTCGGCAGTGCGCTGCGGGTCGTTCCAATAGCCGTGAGCCACCAAGGGGCCGCAATGGACCAGCTCGCCCTCCTCTCCTGACGTCGTGACGTCACCGTTTTCGCTTATGACGAGGATTTCGGCGAACGGAATCGCCTTGCCCATGGAGGTCGGGTGAGTGTCGACCAACGAGGGGTCGAGGTAGGTTGAACGGAAGGCTTCGGTCAGTCCGTACATCGGGAACAGCCTGGCTTGCGGGAACTTGCTGCGCAATGCTCGAACGAGATCCTGGGTCAACGCACCCCCGCTGTTGGTCAGTCGCCGCATTGGCGTCACCGCGTCGGTGGGCCAGTCCTGCTCGACGAGTTGAACCCAGAGCGGCGGTACGGCAGCCAGCGTCGTGACGCCGTGACGCGCGCAGGCCTTGATGACGTCACGCGGGGTAAGATAATCGAGCGGCACGACACAGGCGCCTGCATACCATGTCGAGAGCAGCTGGTTCTGTCCGTAGTCGAAGCTCAACGGCAAGACCGCCAGGGTCACGTCGTCTTCTGCCAGCCCCAGGTAATGGGCCACGCTGACTGCGCCGAGCCACATGTTGGCGTGGCTCAGCATCACGCCCTTGGGGCGGCCGGTCGAACCGCTAGTGTAAAGCAAGGCGGCGAGTGTTTCGGGATTCCAGTCGGAGGGTTCGAGTACGTCCACGCCCTCCGCGATTGCGGCAAGCGCGACATCCTCGGAAATGATCTCGCATGAAGCCGGCACGTCGCCCTCTTCGAGCGACTGGAGCCGCGCAGCAGTGGCGAGGAGAAGCGTCGCTTCGCTGTCGGCGACAATATGCGCGATCTGCGCCCGCTTGAGCAGCGGATTGATCGGTACATGCACCAGTCCCGCCCTGGCCGCGGCGAGCGGCATTAGGCAAGTCAGCTCGCCCTTGGCCGCCCAGGTGGCGACCCTCGCGCCCTTCTCCGGAACCCGCTGCGCCAGCCAGGCGGCCATCCTGGCGACACGGGTTCTTAAGTCCTTCCAGCTAAGCACCGTTCCGCGCAGGACCAGCGCCGGCGCATCGTCCCGTCCCAATTCGGCGAGATGATCGAGCGGCCGGGGCTTGGGATCGGGCACGGAATTCATGGTTTCCTGGAGTGCGAAAGTGTGACGGCGGTCAGCTATCACGACACGGTTAACGATCTGCAAGGCTTAGGTTTCAAGAGCCGCAATCCGTTCAGCCGTCCGGAGTGGTTTGCCTTGCTTGAAGGGGCTGGCGCTAGGCCGCTGATCGCGCTCGCCCGCGATGGCCAGGATGCCCTCGCCCTTCCCCTGTCCCGCAATTTGCACGGGCTCGAAACGCTCAGCAACTGGTACGCCTTCACCTGGTCGGACTTGGTGACCGAAGGAGCACCGCGAGGGCTATTGCTTGAGCGGCTTGCCAGAGATCTGGCACTCAAGACTGACCGCGTCGTGCTTTCCAAGCTTTCCGACGAGGACGATACTGCCACCCATCTCGAACGCGCCTTTCGTGACGCCGGTTGGTTCGTTCACCGTGAGCAGTGCGACCGGAACCACATCCTGCCGGTGAACGGGCGCTCTCATGTCGATTTTCTTGCGGGGCGTCCAGGTCCTCTCCGGACCACTCTGAAGCGCAAAGCGAAGAAGGTTGAGGTTAGGCTTTTCACTGATTTTCAGGATAATGCCTGGCATAGCTACCAGGCCGTCTATGCTCATAGCTGGAAACCTGAAGAGGGCGATCCCGAACTCCTACGTCAATTTGCTGAGTCCGAGGGCAAAGCGGGCCGCCTGAGATTGGGCCTCGCTTCGCACGAAGGCGAAGTCGTCGCCGCGCAGATGTGGACCGTCGATCATGGCACCGCCTACATCCACAAGCTGGCCCACCTCGAAAGCGCCAAGCCACTATCCGCTGGCACGACGCTGACCGCTGCGCTGTTCGAACAGGTTATCGACCGCGATCGCGTCGACTGGGTCGACTTCGGCACCGGCGATGATCCCTACAAGCGCGACTGGATGGAGACGGTACGTCCACGCTATCGCCTCACGTGTTGGCGCACTGGAAGTCCCCGTAACTGGCCGGCAATCGGCAAGTCGCTGCTGCGCCAGCTTGTTTCGCGGCCAAGCCCTCTGTAGGGGGCCGCGCAAGAAGGGGCGATGTGCATGTCGAGCGAGCCGGTTTCCATGGGCCAGTTTTCCGAGATCGACCTGATCCTGCGCGAGGTCTTGCGCGACGTGCTGGGCCTCAGCCCTGAACGCGTCGATGCCTTTACCGCTGACACCGGCCTCTTCGGCCACCTGCCCGAACTCGATTCCATGGCCGTCGCAGGCCTGCTGACCGAGATCGAGGATCGGCTCGACATCATCATCGAGGATGACGAGGTCGACGGAGAAATGCTCGAGACTTATGGGGCGCTGCTCGGCTTCGTCGAGACCAAGCGCCGCGGCGGCTGATCCTTCGCAGTGATCGCCGCCTGGCCCAGCCCGACCGGCGATGACGAATACGCGTTGACCTTCGGCAACGTCGGCGGGACGCGGGTCCTGATCCTCCCTGCGCTGTTCGATGAAGCGAACAAGCTGCGCCACTTCACGGTCGAGGTCATGCGCCGGCTCGAACGCGCAGGCATCGCCTCGCTCTTGCCTGACCTGCCTGGTTGCAACGAGAGCCTGACACCGCTGGAAGGCCAATCGATCGAGAGCTGGCGCGAGGCGGCCACAGCTGCGGCTTCGTTCTTCGACGCAACGCACGTTCTGACGATACGCGGTGGCGCCCTGGTGGCACCGTTTCAATTACCGGTGATCCGCTATGCGCCCGCGACGGGTTCCTCGATCCTGCGCGCCATGCTGCGGGCTCGCTTGATCGCCAGCAAGGAAGCCGGGATCGAGGAGAACCGGGAGGCGCTTCTGGAATTGGGCCGCCGTGGAGGTCTGGAACTGGCGGGCTACTCTCTCTGCTCCCGGATGATCCGGGAGCTTGAAACGAGCGAACCCTCGGATGGCGCGGCTCTTTCCAACATCGCGCAGGGCGACCTCGGTGGGGCGGGCCTGTGGCTCCGCGCCGAGCCCGATCACGATCCGGCCCAGGCGGAGGCTCTGGCTGCGATAGTCATATCGGAGCTGGCAGCATGAACCGACGGCATGTCACCTTCACCTGCGAGGGAGACACGCTCGTCGGCACCCTCGACGATGCCGCAGGGACCGCGGGCCTGCTGCTCGTAAGCGGCGGTAACGAGATCCGCTCCGGCTCTTTCGCGGGTCAGGCTAGATTGGCAGCGCGCCTGGCCGAAGCAGGCTTCCCCGTTTTCCGCTATGACCGCCGCGGGATCGGGGACAGCAGCGGCGAGAACAGGGAGTTTCGTGACAGCGGCGAAGACCTTGCGGCCGCGATTGGAGCCTTCAAGGCCGAACGACCGGGTCTTACGCGCCTGGTCGGCTTCGGCAACTGCGATGCAGCGAGCGCCCTGATGCTCAACTCCGGCGCCGGATGTGACGCGCTGGTGCTCGCCAATCCCTGGACCATCGAAGAAGACGACGGCGCCCCACCGCCCGAGGCGATTCGGTCTCGCTATGCCCAGAAGCTACGCGACCCGAAGGAGGTGATACGTCTGGTCACTGGTGGCGTCTCTCTGCGCAAGCTTGCATCAGGCCTGAAGCGCGCCGCCGCTGCACCCACTGCGCCCACCGGGCTGGCTCAGGAGATGAAGGCCGGTCTCGACGCGTTTGCCGGCCCGGCACGAATCCTCATCGCCGATCGCGATCGAACTGCCCAAGCCTTCCTCGCCACGTGGGACCGAAATGACCAACGCCTGTCGACCTGTGCGGGCGCCAGCCATGCCTTCGTCGAGCCCGCGGCCCGGGAATGGCTGTTCGAGCACCTTATCTCCGCATTGAAAAGCGCCGACGCCTAACGAACGAACAAGCTCACCAGTTCAACGTGAGTTGACCAGCGGAACTGACCCACAGGCCGCAGATCCGCGAGGCGATAGCCGGCATCCGCAAGGACCTTGCCATCCCTGGCCCAGCTCGAGGGATTGCAGCTGACATAGACGATCCGCGGCACAGGGCTCGCTGCCAACTGGACCACCTGCTCACGCGCGCCAGCCCTCGGTGGATCGAGCAGGACGCCGTCGAAGCTGGCAAGCTCCTCCGAGCGCAGTGGATTTCGGAACAGGTCCCGATGCAGGGCCTCGACCGACAAGCCCGCGCGCCCAGCAGCGGACCGGCAGGCGAGCAACGCCTCACGCGAAGCTTCAGCCGCCGTCACGCGGGCCGAACCGGCGAGCGCGAAGGTGAACGTGCCGAGGCCGGAGAAGAGATCTGCCACCTTGCCGCAACCAGCGAGCCCTTCCCGCGCCCCTTGTACCAGCGCAGCCTCTCCATCACTCGTCGCCTGCAAGAACGAACCAGCGGGCATCGCGACCTCGGTCCCGTCGAAGGACACCGTCACCGGCACCGGCTCCCAGAAAGTCTCCGCCCCGTAACCCTGATCCAGCGTCAAGCGGGCGAGACCTTGGTCGCGGCAGAAGTCGAGCATGGCTTCCGTCTGAGTGAGACCCTCGAGCTTGAGACCTTTGATCGCGCAGTCCACACCCTGGCCTGCGAGGGTCAGCGATATCTCGACCGCGTATTTGTCACGTCGCGGCGCCAGCATTTCGCGCAGTGGGGCGATCAGCGCGAACAGGTCCGGATGCAGGACATGGCACTCGCGCATGTCGACTACCCGGTGCGAGCCGCCCTCATTGAAACCGATCAGCGGCTTTCCACCGCCATTTATCGCGCGAAGCGTGGCCCGGCGCCTGGTCCTCGGCGGTGAGAGGTGGACGGGTGCAACGTTTTCCGGGACTAGGCCCTGACCTTCGGCCGCGTTGAGCACCCGGTCGCGCACGAACCCGGCGAGAACTTCCTCGTCGAGCTGCTGCAGCTGACACCCGCCGCAACGGCCGAAGTGGCGGCACGGCGGCTCGGCGTGGTGCGGTCCGAACTCGAGGGTGCCATCGGGCAATACGCGGTCGCCGGGCGCACTCAAGGCGACGTGGCGGCCCGACGCGGTGACGCCATCGCCTTTGGCGGCGACGCGAACGATTTCTTCTGATGTACTCACAGCGCGGCCGCGTAGGCGTCCGAAACGTGTTGCGCCAGCCCGGAGGCAGTAAAAGCCATTCCAGCAAGGCGCGCGGCCTCACCATGAAGCCACACCGCCTCGCAAGCGGCGGTGTAGGCCTCTGCTCCGGTGGAGAGCCGGCTGACGGCAATGCCGGCAAGCACGTCACCGCTTCCGGCGACCGAGAGCCAGCTTGGAGCCGCGGGGGCGATGGTGAGTTGGCCGCTCGGCGAAGCGATCAGGGTATCGGGCCCCTTCGAGATCACCACGGCCTGAGCCGCCTGTGCAAGCTGGGCAGCGCGATCGATCCGGTTGCTTGCATCGATCCCGAAGCTCTCGCCAAGCCGGGCCATTTCGCCTTCGTGAGGAGTGAGGATCAAGGCGGCTGAGCGGCCGTCGCAGGCACGGGGACGCAGCAACGTCAGGGCATCGGCATCAAGTACGGTCGGACGGTCAGCCGCCAGGACCTCGCCGAGCTTCACCCGCGCCGTTTCATCGAGGCCAAGGCCGGGGCCGGCAAGAACGGCTGACGTGCGATCGTCAGCAAGGAGGTCGACGAGCGGGCCGCGCTTGAGAACCAGGTCTGGCGTAGCCGATGGATGCAGCCCCTGCGCCGCAAGACGGACGCAACCCGCTCCCGCGCGCAGGGCGCCTTCGCACGCCAGCTGTGCGGCGCCAGGCATCGCTCCGCTCACCACGAGGACCAGGCCCCGAGTGTACTTGTGCGCATCTATGGCCGGAACCGAGAAGTGTGGGCGTCGGAGCAAGGTTGCCGCCCCCTCGACTGGCTCGACCCCGATCGGGACCAGACGCTTCTCGCCCATGTTCGCCATGGCAGGCATCAGCCAGTGAGCAAGCTTCCAGGCGCCGAGGGCCAGGGTGATGTCGTTCGCAGGTAGATCGTGATTGAGTGACAAGCCGCTATCGCTGTCGACACCACTCGGCATGTCCACGGCCACAAGCGTGGAGTGGTGGGCGGCCTCCTGCGTCAACAACGCGACCAATTCCGATGAGAGGGGTCGCGTAAGCCCGCTGCCGAACAGGCAATCGACGAGGACACCGCCCTTCCCCGCCGAGGCGATTGTTCCGCGATAGGTTTCGCGAGCCGCTCTGGCGGCGTCGGTCGTAGGCTCAAACGGTGCCACGACTACGACAGGGGTTCCCCTCTTGGAGAGTTCCCTAGCAATTACATAGCCATCGCCGCCATTGTTCCCAGGACCACAGAGCACTGTCACGGGGCGCTCGTGGGCAATCCGCCAGACCCAATCCGCAACGCCTTTTCCGGCGCGTTCCATCAAGGAAGTAACGGTTTCACCGCCGTCGATCAGGCTCTGCTCGGCCGCGCGCATGTGCGCGACAGTGAGGATCTGATCATTGCGCGTCATGGCTCAAGAACTTAGCCGGAAGGCGGTATCGGTCGAGGCCTATCGTGACTTCGATCCCGTCTCCACTCTTGATGCTCGACGCGACCTGAGCCCCGTCGGCAGCCGAGATCGTTTGCCCCCCGTCCGCGACGGCGAGGCGGCGGAAGCCGCCGTTCGGATGGAGCACGGTGAGGGTCAGCTCATTGCCCTTCCGGCTGCTTTCAACCGCACAAGTCCGCTCAAAGTCGCCGGCGCCGCCCAAGGCACATTCAATCAGGCTCTCCGGATCAGGCGGTGGAGCACCGTTTCCCTCGGAGCAGGCCGTGAGCAGCAATACTGCTGCGCTCACGGCCTTCCGCATCAGCGGCGACCCTGGATCTGGGTCACGTCTCGCACGGCCCCTCGGGCGGCGCTGGTCGTCATGGCCGCATAGGCCTGCAGCGCTGCCGAGACCTGGCGCGGGCGCGGCTTGGCGGGTTGCCAGGCGGCGTCGCCCTTCGCTTCCATCGCCGCCCTACGCTCGGCAAGCACCGCTTCCGGCACCGCTAGGATGATCGTGCGGTTCGGAATGTCGATCTCGATCAGGTCGCCTTCCTCGACAAGCCCGATCGCGCCACCTTCTGCCGCCTCGGGCGAGACGTGACCAATCGAAAGTCCAGACGTGCCGCCGGAGAAACGCCCGTCAGTAATCAGCGCGCAGGCAGCGCCCAGGCCCTTCGATTTGAGGTAGCTGGTCGGGTAGAGCATTTCCTGCATGCCCGGTCCGCCGCGTGGTCCTTCGTAGCGGATCACCACCACGTCACCGGCCACGACCTGACCGGCGAGGATTCCCGCAACCGCCGCGTCCTGGCTCTCGTAGACCTTTGCCGGTCCCGAAAACTTGAGAATGGCTTCGTCAACGCCCGCAGTCTTTACGATGCAGCCATCGAGCGCGAGATTGCCCGACAGCACGGCGAGACCGCCGTCCTTGCTGAACGCGTGCTCCGCAGAGCGGATCACGCCGTTCTGACGGTCGAGATCGAGCTCTTCCCAGCGGCGCGACTGGCTGAAGGCGGTCTGCGTCGGCACCCCGCCCGGGGCGGCGGCATAGAATTCATGGACCTTGTTGTTGCGCGTCCGCCCCACGTCCCAGTCTTCCAGCGCGTCACCCAGTGTCGGGCTATGCACCGTCGGAAGTGCGGTATTGAGCAGGCCGGCCTTTTCCATTTCGCCTAGGATCGACATGATCCCGCCAGCCCTGTGGACGTCCTCCATGTGCACGTCGGACTTCGCCGGGGCGACCTTGCACAGCACGGGCACTTGGCGCGACAGGCGATCGATGTCGGTCATGGTGAAGTCGACACCTGCCTCATGCGCCGCTGCGAGCAGGTGGAGCACAGTGTTGGTCGAGCCGCCCATCGCGATATCGAGCGACATGGCGTTTTCGAACGCCGAGAAGCTGGCGATCGAGCGCGGCAGGACGCTGGTGTCGTCCTCCTCATAATAGCGGCGGGCGAGCGTAACCACGAGCCTTCCGGCCCGCTCGAACAGTTGCTTGCGGTCGGAGTGGGTCGCCAGCTGCGAACCGTTGCCGGGAAGCGAAAGACCCAGCGCTTCGGTGAGGCAGTTCATCGAGTTCGCGGTGAACATGCCCGAGCAAGAACCACACGTGGGGCAAGCCGAGCGCTCGATAGCGGCCACTTCCTCATCCGACATGTGCTCATCGGCCGCAGCGACCATCGCGTCGACCAGATCGAGCGCCATTTCCTTGCCGCGCAGCACGACTTTGCCGGCTTCCATCGGACCGCCGGAGACGAACACTGCCGGTACGTTGAGCCGCAGCGCCGCCATCAGCATGCCGGGCGTGATCTTGTCGCAGTTGGAAATGCACACCATCGCGTCCGCGCAGTGGGCATTGACCATGTACTCGACACTGTCGGCGATCAGGTCGCGGCTCGGCAGCGAATAGAGCATGCCGTCGTGACCCATCGCGATACCGTCATCGACCGCGATCGTATTGAATTCCTTGGCCACGCCACCCGCCGCCTCGATCTCCCGCGCGACGAGCTGACCGAGGTCCTTGAGGTGGACGTGCCCCGGCACGAACTGGGTGAAGCTGTTGACTACCGCGATGATCGGCTTGCCGAAGTCATCGTCCTTCATCCCGGTCGCGCGCCACAAACCGCGGGCGCCGGCCATATTGCGGCCATGGGTGGAGGTACGGGAACGATAGGCGGGCATGGGCTAAGCTTTCCGGAACGTGCGCAAACTGATGTGCGGGCGCATTATATCAGATGGAAGGGCAGTCGAAGAACAAATCGGCCATCGGCAGGCAAAGCCCGGCTATCGGCCCAATTGCTGACGAACGGCCTCTGCGACACGACCAAGCCGCTCGGCCCAGGTCTCCTGCCCGGCGGCATCAGCGATCTGGTCCTGCCTCACCTCGACCCCCACGTAGGGCAGCCGGTTCCCCTCTGCGTGGAGGTTCATCGAGGCGTTGAGCAGCTTGCCCGAATAGGGCTGCTGGTCACCGACCACTAGCCCCTCGGCTTCGAGCAGCGGAATGGCCAGGCGGGATGCTTGGTCGTCCTCGTTGTAGAGAATGCCGACCTGCCAGGGGCGCAGCTCCTCCGGACGGGTAGTGAGCTTCGGCGTGAAGCTGTGCAGCGAGACGATCAGGCTTGGCGGAGCCGTCTTGATCAAATCGGAAAGCGCTGAGTGATAGGGCCGATGAAAGCGCGCGAGCCTTTCCTCTCGCCCGGCGACGTCGAAAAGGTTGCCGGGAATGTCATGCCCGTCGCTCGCGTGAGGGATGACGGCAGGCGCGTCTTCCTCGCGGTTGAAGTCGCACACGAGCCGGCTGACGTTGCCGAGAAAGGCCGCGAACCCTGACTTCTCGGCCAGACGCTTCGCAACCTCGGCCACTCCGATATCGATCGCCACATGCTGATCGAGGAGCGCCGGATCGATCCCCAGGTCGATGTCGTCAGGGACCCGGTTCGAAGCGTGATCGGACACCACCAGAATGCCCCCGACAACCGGAGTTCCCAGAACACGGAAGGCTTCCTCGATCACTTCAGACTTCCTCTTAACTGCCACCAGTCGGGGCGGCGAAAAGCCAGGTTTTCCGCGGCCTTGAGCATGACGTCATGACTGCTGTAGAGGGCAAAACAAGTCGCACCCGAGCCGCTCATGCGCACCAGGTCAGCGGTGGTCGCCCTCAATTCCTCGAGCACCTCGGCGACCGGGGGGCACAATGAAATGGCCGGAGCTTCGAGATCGTTCCGCCCTTCCCGCGCTATCTGCGAAGCCGGACCGTCAGGCAGCGGCCCGCGATCAAGGCCATCCCAGGCCGCAAATACAGGGCCGGTAGACAGGGGCACTCTTGGGTTCACGAGCAGGACCGCTGTTCCTGCAAGGTTATTCTCAACGGATTCAAGATCGGTGCCTGTCCCGCGACCGATGCAAGCCTCGCTTTCCACGCAGGCGGGTACATCGGCGCCAAGCCTTGCTGCGCGTGAGTGCCAATCGTCCGGCAATCCGTAGGCGTCGCGCACAAGTCGGAAGATGGCACCCGCGTCCGCCGAACCTCCCCCGAGCCCGGCCGCTACTGGCAAGTTCTTCTCGAGCAAGACCGAAAGACCATCCGACCGAGGAAGCACCGAGAGCGCTTTCGCTGCGATATTTTCTAATGGATCAGTTAATTGCCCACCGAACTCACCAACAACCCTTAGCTCATCCTGCGGAGCGGAGCGGGCGCTAAGCCGATCGCCTGCGTCCACGAAAGCGAACAGCGTTTCGAGCTCGTGGTAGCCGTCCTCACGCCGTCGACGGACGTGGAGAGCGAGGTTGATCTTGGCGTAGGCGGTTTCGGAGAGCTGCAACCTGCCTGCTCACATGTTCGGGTAGTTGGGTCCGCCGCCACCCTCTGGCGTGACCCATTCGATGTTCTGAGGCGGATCCTTGATGTCGCAAGTCTTGCAGTGGACGCAGTTCTGCGAGTTGATGACCAACCGCGGCTCGCCCTCCTCGACGCCGACATATTCGTAGACGCCGGCGGGACAGTATCGGGTCTCCGGACCCGCGTAGACCGGCCAATCCACTCGCTGCGGGATCGTCGGATCCTTGAGCAAGAGGTGGCAGGGTTGGTCTTCCTCGTGGTTGGTACCCGAGAGGAACACCGATGACAGCCGGTCGAACGAGATCTTACCGTCCGGCTTGGGATAGGCGATCGGGCGATAGAGATCGGCGCGGCGCGTTTCCTCGGCGTCGGTGTGATGGCCGAGTGTGAACGGCAAACGCACCTTCAAGGTTCGCAACCACATATCCGCTCCGGCGAGCAGCGTGCCGAGCACGTCTCCGAAGCGAGACACCAACGGCTGGGCGTTGCGCACCTGCTTGAGCTCGTCGGCGATCCAGCTTGAGCGGACGGCACCGTCATACTCTGTCAGTTCGTCCTTCTCGCGGTCTGCCGCGACAGCAGCCGCAATGGCTTCGGCCGCCAGCATGCCGCTCTTCATTGCGGTGTGGCTGCCCTTGATCCTCGGCACGTTGACGAACCCGGCAGAGCACCCGATCAGCGCCCCGCCCGGAAACGCCAGTTTCGGCACCGATTGCCAACCGCCCTCGTTGATGGCGCGGGCTCCATAAGCCACACGGCGTCCACCTTCGATCACCTCGAGGACCGCCGGATGGTGCTTCCAGCGTTGGAACTCCTCGAACGGACTGATGTAGGGATTGGCGTAGTCGAGCGCGGTCACGAAGCCGAGCGCGACCTGGCCATTAGCCTGATGGTAGATAAAACCACCGCCCCAGGTATCGTTCTCCGACAGCGGCCAGCCTTGGGTGTGGATCACCCGTCCCGGCTCATGTCGATCCGCAGGTATATCCCACAACTCTTTGATACCTATACCATAAACTTGCGGCTGACTTTCAGCGTCGAGCGCAAAATGACTCTTGAGCCGCTTGGTCAGATGTCCCCGAGCGCCCTCGGCCAGCAAGGTATACTTGGCGTGAAGCTCCATTCCGGGCTGGTAGTCGGGTTTGTGCGATCCATCGGCGGCAACGCCCATGTCCTGCGTTGCCAGGCCCATTACCGCACCGTCCTCGTCGAACAGCACTTCAGAAGCCGGGAACCCGGGGAACACCTGCACCCCAAGCGCTTCTGCCTGTTCGGCAAGCCAGCGGCAAAGGTTCGCAAGCGAGCCGGTGTAGCAGCCATCGTTCGACATGAGCGGTGGCAGCAGGAAATGCGGCATGCCCATCTTGCCGTTTTTGGAGAGGAACCAATGATGGTTTTCGGTGACAGGCACTTCGGCGAGCGCGCAGTTTTCCCGCCAGTCGGGCAGCAACTCGTCGAGAGCCCGCGGGTCGATCACCGCGCCGCTTAGTATGTGAGCGCCAACCTCAGACCCCTTCTCGAGCACGACGACCTCGAGATCTTCGTTAAGCTGCTTGAGGCGAATGGCCGCTGCAAGGCCGGCAGGTCCGGCTCCGGCGATGACGACATCGACCGGCATGGCCTCGCGTTCAGGGTGTTGCTCGCTCATTGGTGGTTGTCAGTTTGGGGGGTTAGCATGGCTTCGGGACTTGATCGCCGCATGGCAGCAGGTCAAGACCCGAGCGCATCACATGAACAACCGCCCCGCCCCGACGCTCGCAGATAGCATCGCCGCCACCCAAGCATGGTGGCGGGACGCAGGCGTTGACCTGGTGTTTCAGGACGAACCCGTTTCCTGGCTCGCCGAGGAAACACCCGCAACTCCCGTGCCGGTTGCACCGGTTCGCCCGCCGGTTGAGCCTGAGCCGGCAATCCCGCCAATGGGCGGCGAACCCGCGACCTGGCCCACGGATCTCGGCGCTTTCAAACAATGGTGGTTGGAAGAACCGAGCCTTGGCCAAACCAGCGCCCACCCTCGTGTTCCGCCGCGCGGCGAGCATGGCGCGTCGGTGATGATGGTCGTGCCAATGCCAGAAGCAGGGGACGGCGAGAGCTTGTTGGCGGGTCCTCAGGGCAATCTGCTGGCGTCGTTCGCCAAAGCGGCGGGTCTTGCGCCTGAACAGGTCTATTTCGCTTCAGCCCTGCCTCAACATATTGAGATGCCGGATTGGGAACGCCTGTCTTCCCAAGGACTTGGCGCCATCATCCGGCACCACATTGAACTGGCCAATCCAACCAGGCTGATCGTTTTCGGAACGGGCATTCTACCGCTTGTGGGGCACGATCCAGCGCAAGGCACTCCCGCAATTGGAGAATTCGCGATTCAAGGCCGCAATCTGCCGCTTTTGGCGAGCTACGCGCCCGGGCGATTGCTTGATCACCCCATGTTGCGTGCTTCGCTCTGGCGGCGATGGCTTGAATGGACGGACGGGGACGCACGATGAGGACACTGATGCTCGCCTTGGGCGCGGTTGCCGCGGTTTGCGCGGTGCCGGCCAGCGCTCAGCCTACACGAGAGTACTTTTCGAGCCGGTCCTCTCGCAGCGAGGCACCGCGGCAGCTCGACCAGGCGACGCGCGATTATTACACGCAAGTGTTCGCAGCGATCGACCGGCAGGACTGGGCGGGCGCTGAAGCTCTGCTGTCGCAGCGCGACGGTATCCTCCATCCAATTGCCCGGGCTGAGATTTACCTGGCCGCCAACTCGCCGAAAGTTGAACTGCCGCAGATCGAATCCTGGTTCGTAACTGGGCGAGACCTGCCACAAGCAGAACGGTTGGCCCGCCTCGCCAGTACGCGCGGCGCTACCGCCATGCCCGCCCTGCCGTACGAACAACGCTTCTATGCGACCGGCGGCACCTCGAAACGGACACGGCCTCGCTCGATTGAAGACGGCACCATGCCGGCGGACATACGCACCGCGATTCAAGAACGGATTACCAACGACGATCCCGACGGGGCCCGTATCCTCCTCGACGGTATCGACGCCCAGCTCAGCCCGGAAGCGAAGGCCGAATGGCGCCAGAAGGTCGCCTGGAGCTATTACATCGAGAACATGGATACCCAGGCCTTTGCCCAGGCGGCCACGGTAGGGGCCGGTTCTGGTCCGTGGGTGGCCGAGGGCGACTGGACCATGGGTCTCGCGGCGTGGCGGCTCGGTGACTGCGAACAGGCTGGGCAAGCCTTCGAGCGCGCGGCTTACGGCGCAGCCAATACTGAACTGCGCTCTGCTGCCTACTACTGGGCCGGACGCGCGGCCCTACGGTGCCGCCAACCGGACCGCAGCTCTGAATTCCTGCGCCTCTCCGCGGGTGCCGACGAAACGCTCTACGGGATGCTTGCATCGGAGCAGTTGGGCACTGCCCTGCCCGATCGGCAGGCCAAGGCCGATTTCTCCGACGAGGACTGGCAGCGCGTCGGTGGCATCAGCAATGTTCGCGTCGCTGTGGCATTGGCCGAAATCGGTCGCGATAAGCTTTGCAGCCAGGTTCTGCTGCATCAGGCACAGATAGGTGATCCCGGTGATTACGGAGCCCTGTCACGCCTCGCCCGCGATCTGAGCCTGCCTTCGACACAGCTCTACATGGCCAACAACGCACCTAGCGGAGCGCAAGCCCACCCGGCGTCGCAGTTCCCCTCGCCGAAATGGGCGCCGATGACGGGCTGGCGAGTAGATCCCGCGCTGGCCTACGCCCACACGCTGCAGGAATCGAATTTCCGCTCCGAGGCTGTCAGCCCGGCTAAGGCGCAGGGACTGATGCAGATCACACCTATCACCGTGCGCCAACATGCTCCCGGACTGGGCATGAGCGCCAGCCAGGTGGACATCTTCAACCCAAGCGTGAACCTGGCGTTCGGTCAGCAGAACCTGGAAATGCTGCGCGACAGTCCGGCGACGGGCGGCGCGCTTCCCAAGATCATCGCCGCCTATAACGCCGGACTCACTCCGGTGACCCGCTGGAACTACGAGGTCCGGGATCAGGGGGATCCGTTGCTCTACATGGAATCAATTCCGTATTGGGAGACCCGCAGCTACGTCTCCATCGTGATGAAGAACTACTGGATGTACGAACGCCAGGCCGAAGCCTTGTCCGGCAGCCGCATCGCGTTGGCGCAGAACGCCTGGCCGGCCTTTCCGGGAAGCAATGAGAGCGGTGGCGGGCGCGTTTACCTTTCTGCCGGGGCCAACTGATGGCGATCGATTTAGAGCGTCAATTCAAACCGATAAACATCGCTCTTCTCACGGTTTCCGACACCAGGGGACCGGATGAAGATACCTCGGGCGATATCCTCGCCGAGCGGATCGTAGGCGCTGGCCACAAGCTTGCCGCGCGCGCCATCGAGAAGGACGATGCCGACGCGATCGTCAGGCGGTTCAACAACTGGATCGACGACCCTCAAGTCGACGCTATCGTTTCGACAGGCGGCACCGGCCTCACCGGGCGGGATGTCACGCCTGAGGCGATCAACCGGATCAAGGAAAAGGAGATAGAAGGCTTCGGCGAGCTGTTCCGCTGGATCAGCTACAAGAGCATCGGCACAAGCACCGTCCAGTCACGCGCCTGTGCCGCTGTTGCCCGGGGAACCTACATCTTTGCCCTGCCCGGTTCGAACGGCGCGGTGAAGGACGGGTGGGACGGCATCCTTGCAGAGCAGCTCGACAGCCGTAATCGTCCCTGCAATTTCGTCGAACTGATGCCGCGTCTCCGCGAGAAATGACGCGCCGGCGTAACGGTTTTCAGGGAAACCTCACCCTCCCCTCATGACGCTCATGCCGAGTTGAAGGCACCAGTCGCCATCTTCGATTGAGGAGATGGACGATGCAAAACCAAAGACACGGTGCTGAGGGCGGGAGAGCTTTGGCCTCGCGTTCAGTAAGTGCATGGGTTCCCCTGCTGATGTCTGGGGCCGCTACCTGCCTCCTGGTCACTTATCTCGCAACCGGTCCGCACGAACCTTACATGGTCGTCGAAAACGGTGTCGCGCGTCCTGACGAGAGCGCTACGGCGCGTCTGTGGCAGCTGCTCATGATCCTGCAATTGCCGGTTATCGGATGGTTCGCCGTTCGATGGTCTATGCGTGATCCCAGAGGCACGGTGAAGATGCTGGCGCTGCAGGCACTGGCTATAATCGCCGCGGCCATGCCTGTTTTCCTGCTCGACCTGTAACGAAAACTCTCCATTCACCCCAGGCGATTGGGGGTTGGGTCTCCAATTTCCGCGATGAGCTGCTCTCGCGCCCTGGAGAGGCATTGCGAATACCGTTCGGAGACTTCCTGACGGACCCACCCTGACCTCTGGGCAGTCAGATCGATCAGGGCATCCTGCTCGAGAACCGCAGTGTCGCGCACGAGGCCGCTTTCCTCGATGCCCAGCTCCCGCGCCAGCAGCCGCGTGGCCCTCACGCGCTGGCGGAAGTCGAAGTCCATTAGACGAGCGGACTCGAACTCCTCCTTCTTGAGCATGGCGCGGCGCAGATCCCAGACCATCCCGCGAGTATGGCTCACGGTCGAAAGAACGCAAGACAGCCGTGCGGCCAACTTCTGTGATTGCCGTCGACTCATGTTCCCTGTATGTTCCTTCCATGGAACGCCGGCTAGATCCTGCAGTTGAGGGCCGTGGCGCCCAATCGGCCTCTGTCCCAGACCGCTTCGGCCTCGCGCAACGGGAGCAAGATGGCGATTGGCGGGACTACGTGGAGACCCTGGACGGTCCGCCGATCAAGCTGCGCACCACGGTGACCGAAGAGCGACCGAAAACAATACTCACCTTCAACCAATCACCCGACATCGGCTTCGATCGCGCGATCAACGCCTATCGGGGATGTGAGCATGGCTGCATCTACTGTTTCGCCCGACCAAGCCACGCGTTCCATGACCTGTCGCCAGGGCTGGACTTCGAGACCAGGCTGTTTGCCAAACCGAATGCCGCGCAGTTGCTGCGCGAGACGCTGGCCCGGCCTCGCTACAGACCCAAGCCCATCGCTATGGGTACTAACACCGATCCCTACCAACCCATCGAGGGGCGATACCGGATCACGCGGTCATTGCTCGAAGTGTGCTTGGAGACCCGCCATCCTGTCACCATCACAACCAAATCCGATAGGGTCCTCAAGGATTTGGATCTTCTGGAGCAATTGGCCCGCCTTCAGCTCGTAGCCGTCGCTATCTCGGTCACCACGCTCGATGCGCGGCTTTCGGGCATGCTCGAGCCGAGGGCGCCTGCTCCCACGAAGCGGATCGCGGCCTTGAAGTCGCTGGTCGAGGCCAAAGTGCCGGCGCACTGTTCGATCGCTCCGATCATACCCGCCATCACCGATGAGTTCATGGAAGACATCGTGTCTCGCGTCGGAGCGATAGGCGTTCGTTCGATCGGATGGATTCCGCTGAGACTTCCCCACGAGGTCGCACCGCTGTTTCGCGAGTGGCTCTCCGTCCATTTTCCCGAGCGCGGGGACAAAGTCATGGCAATCGTTCAATCGATGCGCGGTGGACGAGACAATGATCCAAGTTTCTTCAGCAGGATGAGACCTAGTGGCGTCTGGGCTGACCTATTTCGGGCGCGTTTTCGGATAGCAAAAAGGCGAGCGGGCATCGAAACGGACAGGCTCCAACTCGATACCGGCCAATTTGTTCCCCCCTCTTTGGACGGGCAGATGCAACTTCTGTAGCAAAACTGCGGTAACGCGCCGGAAGTGCAGCTTTTTCACAACAATAAGGGAATAAACGGAGTTCAGGGAGCCCCTTATCAACATAATGGGCTTGCCAGGGTCACACCGCTTGTACCAAGAATTGAAAAGGGATCCGTCCGCACACGGCCCGACGAAGGGGATTTAAAAACATGCGCAATATAGCACTCGCGCTCGCGACAGCGTCGACGATCATCGCATCGCCGGCTCTCGCGAGAGACGACTTCAGCTACGCTGGCATCGGTATCGGTGCCGTCTTTCCGGGAGAGATTGATTACAACGTCGTCGACACCGGCGAAGTTGTCACTGCCGATCCCGGCAACAACTGGAATCTCGAATTCGAAGGCGTAGTGGGCCACGACTTCGGCCTCCTGCGGGTCGAAGCCGAAACCGCCTACAAGAAGTTCGACATCGAAACGCTCACTGCTCCGCTGCCGGTTGGCACGGTCGACGTGACCGACGGCAATGTTACCGTGATGAGCGCAATGCTCAACACGCTGGTCGACATTGGCGGCAATGACGGTGTTGGTTTCTCCTTCGGTCCCGGCCTTGGCATCGCGGGTGTCGACGCTGAGATCAATCAGGTAATCAACGCTGAAGACGTTGGTTTTGCCTGGCAGGGTGTCGCCGAACTGCGCGTTCCGGTCAGCAGCTCGATCGATCTCGGCCTGAAGTACAAGTTCTTCAACGTCGAAGGCATCAAACAGAACGCCGGCGAATTTGCCGACGTGCCGGTGAAGAGCAACCTCACCACGCACTCGCTTCTGGCGACGCTCAAGTTCAACTGGGGTGGACCGCCGCCGCCGCCGCCGCCGGCTCCGCCGCCGCCGCCTCCCCCGCCGCCTCCCCCGCCGCCGCCTCCGCCGCCTCCGCCGCCGGTCGCGCGCTGCAACCAGGGTCCGTTCATCGTGTTCTTCGATTGGGACAAGTATGACATCACGCCCGAGGCTGCGACGATCCTGAACAACGCGATCACCGCGTACAGCAACTGCGGTACCGCTTCGATCATGCTCGCCGGTCACACCGACCGTTCGGGTACCGAAGAGTACAACATGGCTCTGTCGGCACGCCGCAACACCAGCGTGCAGAACTACCTGACCGGCCGCGGCATCCCCGCTGCTCGGATCTCGAGCCAGGCGTTCGGTGAAACCATGCCTCGCGTGCCGACTGCTGACGGTGTGCGTGAACTGCAGAACCGCCGCGTTGAGATTACTTACGGTCCGGGTTCGGGTCGGTAATCACCAACCAAGGCAAAGAAATTGGCCCGGGAAGCACTGCTTCCCGGGCCTTTTCTTTTGCCGCTAATGAGACGCTGCCTGACCCTTTATGAGTCAGCGATTGGTCAATCCATCAGCAGGAAGATGCCGAACGAAAGCCCGGCGCCGATCAGGAAGATCGCCCAGGACCAAAAGAAGTGAAACCCTTGCAACGTCACCTGGTGAACGTTGAGCAATCCGCCCGTGGCACCGCTTGAGCCGATGAAGAGCGATACAATTCCCGCCAGGAAGGCGCCGAGCACAATGGCTTTCAGTAACGCAAACATGACCTCGCCCCTCCGAGACATTAAGCGACCAGTCTGAGACTCGCTTGTGCACGACGCGTGGTTAAGGACACGTTCGCAAGGCCTTCAACGTGCGCCAGGCGCTCAGCCAGTTCCCCGTCGAGCTTGAAGTCCCGACCCAGTCGCATCAAGGCATTCTCGGTTTCGCTCAGATGCAAACGGGCAAAGACTTCACCCCGTCCGCCTTCGCCCTTGCCGCTTTCATCCTCGTGCAGCGCGAGACGTAGTTCCTGCAGCGCATCCAGTGTATGCACGTCAAGCGTCAGCTCCATCCGCGCCGCATTGCTCACCTCCGACAAAGGCCTAGCACCCCGGACCGTCACCCTCGGCGGTTCATCGGGACTTGGTGAATCGAGCTCGACAGTGAGCAGCACGCAAATCGAATCCGCCGCCCAACGTTGGAAGCTCTCGACCAGTCCTTCTTCGAAGCAGGCCGCGCTGAATTGTCCGGACGAATCCGAGAAATCGGCGCGAATGAACGGGCTGCCTTTCCGCGTACGCCCTATATTCACGCCTTCGACCAGCGCGGCCATAACAGCGGACTGTCGCCCCCCGGCGATGCCGGAATCCATCAGGCCCGCATAAGTGCGCGCGCCATTCGCCGAGGCGACCGCACGGAATTGTTGAACCGGATGCGCAGCGAAGTAGAAACCAAAATTGTCCCGCTCAGCGGCCATCTGGTCCGCGCGGCTCCAAGGTTCGGCGTCAGCAAGCAGTAATGACGGTTCCGCGTGGTCGGATCCTCCGAACAAGCCACCCTGCCCGCTAGCACGCTCACGAACCGCAGCGTCGGCCACCGCGAGCAGCCGGTCGGCGTTCGCAAGTACTTTGGCCCGGTTGGGGTCGAGTTCGTCAAACGCACCAGCGCTCGCCAAACCTTCGATTTGACGCCGATTCATCGCGCCGGGGGGCATCCGTCTGAACAGATCTTCGAGGCTAGAAAAGGGCCCATTCGCTTCCCGTTCGCTGACGACCTGCTCCATGGCCTTCTCACCGACATTACGGATGCCGGCGAGCGCATAACGGACGGCATATCCCGCCTCAGTCTGCTCGACGCAAAACTCCGCCTCGGAACGGTTCATGTCCGGCCCGAGGAGGACAAACCCGTTGCGGCGCAAATCATCGACGAACACCGCCAGCTTTTCCGATTGGTGCATGTCGAAGCACATCGATCCGGCGTAGAATTCTTCGGGATAGTGCGTCTTCAGCCAAGCGGTCTGATAGGCGAGCAGTGCGTAAGCGGCCGCGTGGCTCTTGTTGAAACCATAACCGGCGAACTTGTCGATCAAGTCGAACAGCTCGTTGGCCTTGCCCTTCTCGATCCCCGAGACTTCCTTGCAGCCTTCGACAAAGCGCGCGCGCTGCGCGTCCATCTCGGCCTGGATCTTCTTGCCCATCGCGCGCCGCAGCAAGTCGGCGTCACCGAGCGAATACCCCGCAAGGATCTGCGCGGCCTGCATCACCTGTTCCTGGTAGACGAAGATGCCGTAAGTCTCGGCCAGGATACCTTCGAGCTTCGGGTGCGGATACTCGATCGCGACTTCGCCGTTCTTGCGCTTGCCGAACAGCGGTATGTTATCCATCGGCCCCGGTCGGTAGAGCGAGACGAGCGCGATAATGTCCTCGAACATCGTCGGCTTCACAGCCGACAGAGTGCGCCGCATGCCCTCGGATTCCAGCTGGAACACGCCGACAGTGTCGCCGCGCTTGAGCAGGTCGTAGACCTGGGTATCGTCCCAGGGCAGCGCGCCCAGGTCGACATCGATCCCGCGTCGAGCCAACAGATCGACCGCCTTGCGCAAGACCGACAGCGTCTTGAGGCCGAGGAAGTCGAACTTTACCAGGCCCGCATCCTCGACGAACTTCATGTCGAACTGCGTGACCGGCATGTCCGAGCGGGGATCGCGATAGAGCGGCACGAGCTGCGCCAGCGGTCGGTCGCCGATCACCACACCTGCCGCGTGGGTGGATGAATTGCGCGGGAACCCTTCAAGCTGCATCGCCAGATCGACGAGACGCTTCACCTCGTTGTCGTTCTCGTACTCGCGCCGGAACTCGCTCACACCGTTGAGCGCGCGCGGCAAAGTCCACGGATCGGTCGGATGGTTCGGCACCATCTTGCACAGCCGGTCGACATGGCCGTAGCTCATCTGCAGAATTCGGCCCGTATCGCGCAGCACCGCGCGCGCCTTGAGCTTACCGAACGTGATGATCTGCGCGACCTTGTCGTGCCCGTAGCGCTCCTGCACGTAGCGGATCACCTCGCCGCGACGGGTTTCGCAGAAGTCGATATCGAAGTCGGGCATCGAGACGCGTTCCGGGTTGAGGAAGCGTTCGAACAGCAAGCCCAGGCGGATGGGATCAAGGTCGGTGATGGTCAACGACCAGGCCACCAACGAACCCGCACCCGAACCGCGTCCCGGACCCACCGGAATGCCTTGCACCTTGGCCCACTTGATGAAGTCGGCAACGATCAGGAAGTAGCCAGGAAAGCCCATGCGGGTGATGACGTCGACTTCGAAATCGAGACGATCGAAATAGACCTGGCGTTCTTCCTCGGTCAGGCCTTCGTAGGGCTCGAGCCGGGCAAGCAGGCCGGCCTTGGCGTCGGCCGCAAGCATTCTCGCCTCGCCCTCAAGATCACCCGCGAGGCTTGGGAGGATCGGCTTGCGCTTCGGTGGCGCGAAGGCGCAGCGCTGGGCCACGACCAGGGTGTTAGCGGTCGCCTCGGGCAGGTCCGCGAACAGCTCTTCCATCATCGCGGCCGACTTGATGAAGGCCTCGGGGCTCGACCGCGGGCGGTCGGCGCTGTCGATGTGGGTGGAGTTCGCGATGCACAGCATGGCGTCATGGGCCGAATGCATATGCGGTTCGCCGAAATTGGCCGGGTTCGTGGCGACCAACGGCAAGTCGAGCGCGTAGGCAAGATCGACAAGTGCGTCTTCCGCCGCATCTTCCGCCTGGCTCCCTCGGCGGGCGACTTCCAGATAGAGCCGACCCGGGAACAAGCCCGAGAGACGTTCCACCATATCCCTCGCCCGTTCGGTCCGGCCATCTGCGAGGAGCCGCGTCACCGCGCCCTCACCCGCGCCAGTCAGGGCAATTAGGCCATCGGTGTGACCCTCGAGGTCATCGATGGCGACGTGCGGGTCCAGCTCCAGCGGCCGGTCCAGATGGGCGCGGCTGACCAGGTGACACAGGTTGTTCCAACCCGTTTCATCCTGGGCGTAGAGCGGTAGGTAATCGATCGGCCCTTCCGCTCCTCGCGAAACGCCCAGAAGAGTTCCGACGATCGGCTGAATGCCCTCCGCCTTGCAGGCAGAGGCAAAGGCGGTCGAACCGTAGAGCCCGTTGCGGTCGCATATGGCGATGGCGGGGTAGCCGCGTTCTTTCGCCAGCTTGGCGATCGCCTTGGGATCGATGGCCCCCTCGAGCATCGAATAGCTCGAGAGAATGCGCAGCGGAACGAACGGGGCAAAGGGCATGGATGCAGATTTAGGCGTCGGGCCGAAAATCGGAAGAGCGATCCTTTGCCTGTCCCCCGGAATACGCCCAGGCTAACCGGGAAAATCAGGCCTCGCGGCCAGCGAGAGGATCTCACCGATGCCGATGCGGTGATCGCCCATGATCTGGATCACGTAACGGCCCTGCTGGTCAGCCGGCATCCGGCGGATCAGGCCGACCATTTCGCCCAGGCCGCCGCGATAGAGCGCCTTCATGCCGTCGAGCACGCCACCGCCATCGTCCTTGAAGTGGATCGAGGCGCGACTTTCCCAATCGACACCCTCGCCCTTCGTGGTGAAGGCGCGGAATGTGCTCGGATGATCGGTCATGATACGCTCCCTTTCGACCATAAACGACGATCAGGGGCGATTAGTTTCTATTCGAGGACGCCCTCGTGAATTCTCACTACCCGGTCCATGCGCTGAGCCAGGCGTTCGTTGTGCGTGGCGACTAGCGCAGCACTCCCCTGCCCGCGAACAAGATCCAGAAATTGCTGGAGAACCTTGTCGCTCGTCACCTCGTCGAGGTTGCCCGTCGGCTCGTCGGCCAGAACAAGTTGCGGGCGGTTTGCCAGCGCGCGTGCCACGGCGACACGCTGCTGCTCACCGCCGGATAACTGGCTCGGCCGATGGGTCATGCGATGTTCGAGGCCGAGCGCCGTGAGCAGCGCCTGAGCGCGCACCACAGTCTCCGACCTCTCCACGCCGCGAACAAGCTGCGGGAGCATCACATTCTCCTGCGCCGTGAAATCGGGCAGCAGGTGATGGAACTGATAGACGAAACCCAGGTGATTGCGGCGCAGGGCCGTACGATCGCCAGAGGCAAGATGGCTCGCATCAGCACCGGCGAGCTCGATCTTGCCGCCGAAGCCGCCTTCGAGAAGACCAACGGCCTGGAGCATGGTCGACTTTCCGGTGCCTGACGGCCCCAGCAGGGCAACGATTTCGCCCGGCATGATGGTGAGATTGACGCCGCGCAGCACATCGATGCGCACCCCGCCTTGCTCGAACGAGCGGGTCAGGTTGGTCAGGCGGACGACGGGCTCACTCATAGCGCAACACCTGCACGGGATCGGTACCGGCGGCCCGATAGGCCGGATAGAGCGTGGCGAGGAAGCTGAGGCCCATTGCCATCAGGCAGATCAGCAGCACCTCGAACGGATCGGTCTTCGCCGGCAGTTCGCTGAGGAAGCGTATCGACGGGTCCCACAGGTTCTGCCCGGTCACGAGCTCAATGCCTTTCACGATCGGCTGGCGGAACAGGAGCACGATGAAGCCGAGCACCAGCCCCGCCGCAGTGCCGACTGCGCCGATCACCGAACCGGTTGTGACAAAGATTTTGAGCAGGCTTTTGCGCGTCGCGCCCATGGTGCGCATGATCGCGATGTCGCGCGTCTTGGAGCGCACGAGCATGACCAGTGACGAGAGGATGTTGAACGCCGCTACCAACACGATGATGGACAGCGCGAAGAACATCGCCACCCGCTCGACCTGCAGCGCTTCGAACAACTGCGCATTGATGGTCTTCCAGTCGGTTACCACCGCCTGGCCTTGAAGCTTTTGCGCGATCGGGGCGAGGATTTCTCCGACGCGATCGGCGTCCGAAGTCTTGACCTCGATCATCTCGATGGAATTGCCCGTCAGCAGCAGCGTCTGAGCATTGGGGATCGGCATGATGACGTAGGATTCATCATAGTCGTAGATGCCGATCTCGAAGATCGCGCCGACGGTATAGCCGACCTGCCGCGGGACCGTGCCGAACGGGGTGGAACGACCCTGTGGATTGATCAGCGTGATGACGTCGCCGACGCGGGCACCGAGGTTCATCGCGAGCCGCGAACCGATCGCGACCTTGTCGTTACCGGGCTGCAGCGACGAGATGTCGCCGATCAACACCTTGGACTTGAACTTGGCGATGTCTTCGGCGGTGTGTCCGCGCAAGAGCACGCCTTCGACGCGGCCGTTGAATGTGACCATCAACGGCTTGTCGATCAACGGAGAGGCCGAGACCACTCCTGGCGTCTTCTTTACGTCCTCGAGCACCTGCTCCCAGTTCTCGAGCCGGCCGCCATAGGCCTGGATAATCGCATGGCCATTGAGGCCAACGATCTTGTCGAGAAGCTCGGCCCGGAAGCCGTTCATCACGCTCATCACGATCACCAGCATGGCTACGGAGAGCATGACGACGCCGATGCTGATCGAGGCGACGAGCGCGATAACCGCCTCGCCACGGCCGGGCAGCATGTAGCGCTTGGCGATGGTCCATTCGAAAGGGGAGAGGATCAAGGAGTGCGCTTTGCCTTGTTAGGTCTGCAGGCGGTGTAGGAGTCTCTGCCAATCGAGGCAACTAGGTTCGAGATACGTAGATTCCGAGGCGTTTAGCGCAACACCTGTTGCGTTCGCGGAATTTGCCCATGTGCGCCATTGAGGCTATGGAGCCGCCCATGTTCGAGAACGCAGACGCCCTGCTGCTCGCGCGGTTCCAGTTCGCCTTCACGGTGAGCTTCCATTTCATCTTTCCGGCATTTTCGATCGGCCTCGCGAGTTACCTCGCGGTCCTTGAGGGATTGTGGCTCAAAACCGGGAAGAGCCTCTATCTCGACCTGTTCAAATACTGGCTCAAGATCTTCGCGATCACCTTTGCCATGGGTGTCGTGTCCGGGATCGTGATGTCCTATCAGTTTGGTACCAACTGGGCGGTTTTCTCGGACCGGGCCGGGCCGGTGATCGGGCCCCTGATGGCATACGAGGTCCTGACCGCGTTCTTCCTCGAAGCCGGATTCCTGGGCGTGATGCTGTTCGGGATGGAGAAGGTCGGCAAGAAGCTGCATTTCGCGGCGACTTGCATGGTCGCCCTCGGCACGGCGGTGTCGGCGTTCTGGATCCTCAGCGTGAACAGCTGGATGCAGACGCCTGTCGGTCACGAGTTTGGCGCCAACGGACAGTTCCTCCCCGGCCCGAGCTGGTGGACCATCGTGTTCAACCCGAGCTTCCCCTACCGCCTGGTTCACACCGTCATCGCTGCCTACCTGACCACCGCAATGGTGGTGGGCGCAGTCGGGGCCTGGCACCTGCTGCGCGACCGCTCGAACGCCCATGCGCGCAAGATGTTCTCGATGGCGATGTGGATGGCGGCCCTGGTTGCGCCGGTGCAGATCTTCGCTGGCGACATGCACGGCCTCAACACGCTCGAGCATCAGCCAATCAAGGTCATGGCGATGGAGGGACACTTCCAAAGCCACCCGGACGGCGCCCCGCTGATCCTTTTCGGAATTCCCGACAGCCAGGCGAACGTCATCCGCTACGCGATCGAAATTCCCAAGGCTTCCTCGCTGATCCTCAAGCATTCGCTCGACGCACCGCTGGCGGGCCTCGACACGGTACCCGAAGACCTGCACCCGCCGGTCGGTATCGTGTTCTGGTCGTTCCGCATCATGGTCGGTGTCGGCCTGGCTATGCTGGGGCTTGGGCTATGGAGCCTGCTCGCGCGCTGGCGGGGCAAGCTCTACGAGTGGCCGTGGCTGCACCGCGCCGCGCTGGTGATGGGGCCGAGCGGCTTCGTGGCCGTTATCGCGGGATGGGTCACGACCGAGGTCGGACGGCAACCTTGGACGGTTTACGGCTTGCTGCGCACTGCCGATTCCGTCTCGCCCCTCGCGGCCCCGGCTGTCGGGGCATCGCTGCTGGCCTTTGTGGTGGTCTACTTCGCTGTGTTCGGCGTGGGCACCTGGTACATTCTGCGGCTGATGAACGCAGCGCCCCACGCGCATGAATCCGGGCTTGAGCGCGAGCCTGCCCCCGTCCGCACCGCCGGCATTACTCCCGCCGCGGGTGAGCTCACGGCCGACGACAGGGAGGGCGTGTGATGGACCTCACGGTGATCTGGGCGATCATCATTGCCTTCGCGGTCTTCGCCTATGTCGTGATGGACGGCTTCGACCTCGGCATCGGAATCCTTTTCCCGAGCTTCAAGCCAGGCACAGAGCGCGACCAGGCGATGAACTCGATCGCGCCGGTGTGGGACGGTAACGAGACTTGGCTGGTGCTCGGCGGCGGCGGCCTGTTAGCAGCATTTCCGCTGGCCTATGCAGTGATCCTGCCAGCGACTTATCCGCTGATCATCGCCATGCTGCTCGCGCTGGTGTTCCGCGGGGTGGCCTTTGAATTCCGCTGGCGCGATCCTGCTCACCGGCCCTTCTGGGACGCGGCCTTCTTCGGCGGTTCACTGGTCGCGGCGATGTCACAGGGCATGGTCCTCGGAGGTCTCTTGCAGGGCATCGAAGTGGTCGACCGCGCTTATGCAGGAAGCTGGTGGGACTGGCTGACGCCTTACACTCTGCTCGCCGGGCTGGGCGTGACGGCGGGCTATGCGCTGCTGGGCGCCTGTTGGCTGGTGTGGAAGACGCAAGGAAGCGGACAGGACCACGCGTATCGCCTCGCCATTCGGGCCGCCGTGGCAACTTTGCTGCTGCTCATAGCGGTCAGCCTCTACACGCCGTTCGTCGAAGCGCAGTATTTCCGGCGCTGGTTCACCATGCCGAACATCCTCTTCGCCAGCCAAGTGCCGCTGCTGACCGCGATCATCGCCTTCCTGCTGTTTCGCGGCTTGCTCAAGCGGCAAGAGGCGATGCCATTCTTCCTTTCGCTCGGTATTTTCCTTCTCGGCATGGCTGGGCTCGCAGTGTCGATGTGGCCCTATGTCGTGCCCGACTCCCTGACGATCTGGGACGCCGCCGCCCCGCATCGGAGCCAGGTGTTCATGCTGATCGGTGTAGGACTGACCATGCCGCTGATCCTGGCCTACACGGGTTGGGCCTATTGGGTCTTCCGCGGCAAGGTGGACGAAGCCGGCTATCATTGATGCCGTCCATCGAACCCAAGGAAGCTCCGTTGTGGCAAAGGCTTCTGTGGATGGCGGCAATCTGGGGGGCCAGCGTGGCGGTACTGGGCGCAGTCGCCTTCCTCATCCGCGCGTGGCTGGCCCCCTGATAGCTCAGCCGATGCCGGGAACTTCCCCGATCAGCGACTTCTTCTCCATGAATTCCTCGAGCCCGAACTTGCCGAACTCGCGGCCGTTGCCCGACTGCTTGTAACCGCCGAACGGACTGTTGAAGTCGAGACCTCCAGAGTTCACGAACACAGAGCCCGCGCGGATCTTGCGGGCCACGGTGCCGGCATCCGCCGGGTTGCCGGCAATGTAGGCCCCGAGACCGTAAGGTGTGTCGTTGGCAATCTCTACCGCCTCATCCACGTCGTTGTACGGGATAACCACCAGCACGGGTCCGAAGATCTCCTCGCGCGCCACCGTCATGTCATTGGTCACGTCACGCAGGACGGTAGGTTGCACGTAGTAGCCTTTGTCCTTGCCTTCCGGACGGCCCGGACCACCGACGGCAACCTTAGCACCCTCGGCGATGCCCTTTTCGATCAGTCCCTGGATCTTCTCGAACTGCGGCTGGTTCACGACCGGACCGATGTGGTCACCTTCCTTCGCCGGATCATCAACGGCTTTCGCCCCGAAGATGCCGGCAAGCTTGTCGATCGCTTCGTCGTACTGGTCCTTGTGGATCAAAAACCGCGTGGGTGCGACGCAGGATTGGCCTGAGTTGAGCAAAATGCCGCCCGCGCCGCCGGGCAGGGCTAGGTCGAGCGGCGTGCCCGGCAGGACAATGAAAGGTGATTTGCCGCCCAGTTCCTGGTGGACACGCTTCACGGTATCGGCCGCGTTCTTGGCCACCTGAATGCCCGCCCGGGTCGAGCCGGTGAAGCTGATCATGTCGATATCGGCATGCTTGGCCAGCGCGGTACCCACACCGGGACCATCTCCCTGGACCAAATTGAACACGCCCGCCGGAACGCCCGCGGCGTCGAGGATCTCGGCGAAGATCTGCGCGCTGCCGGGGGTCTGCTCGCTGGGCTTGAGGATCACGCAATTGCCTGCCGCGAGAGCCGGTGCGACTTTGGCGACGATCTGGTTCATCGGCCAGTTCCAGGGCGTGATCAGCGCGACGATACCTGCGGCTTCGTAAAGTACGTGGTTTTTGCCGGTGCTTTCGACGAATTCGAAGTTCTTCAAGGCTTCGATGGTCGCGCCGAGGTGTCCCATGCCCGAGCCCGACTGGGCGGTGCCGGCGATCGAAATGGGCGCGCCCATTTCCTCACTGATGGCCTTGGCGATGTCGGGAATGCGTTTCGCATACTCAGCCTGGATCTTGGCAAGAAGTTCGAGGCGCTCTTCCTTGCTGGTCTGTGACCACGCCGGAAACGCTCTCTTCGCCGCCGCAACCGCCTTGTCCACGTCCTCCGCGGTGCCGAGCACGACTTCACTGACCGGCTGTTCAGTCGCGGGATTCACCACGGTTTTGGTGTCGGAGCCGGTGCTCGTTACCCATTCGCCGCCGATGTAGTGCTTGAGATATTCGTGCATGGTGAACCCTCTCAATTCCGGAGCTTCGTAGCGGGCCCCGATATGGGGGCTCGTCACGGTTTCGCCAGTCCGATCAGCGCTCCCAGCCGGCTCATTCGATGAAGTGGTTCGGGACGGCGACCGGCGGGAACAGCGTTAAAACGGAGTTACCAACTATTAAGACGTGTGTGCGATCTGGAGGCGAGGCAGTCTGCATTATCGTGCCGCTGCTATCCGTCACGAAGGGGATCGAATCGTGAAACTTGGTAGAACCATTCTTGCATCGTTTCTGGCGGCCTCGGTGGTCGGCATGCCGGTGATGGCACAAGCTGCAGACGGCTCGTCGGAAGCAATCGCTCGCACCGGCACCGAAGTCGCCGATAGCGACGCCTTTGCTGGTAGCACAATGCTCGTTGCGGTGGTCGTGATTGTTGGCCTGCTTGCTGGCCTCCTGCTCATCGACAGCAACGACAGCCCCGCCAGCCCGTAATTCCGGTTTCAACCGCCCCTGAGCAACTGGACACCCCAGTCCCGCTCGAACAAGTAGAGTAGCGTCCGCGCGGCTTCCCCTCGCTCTGAGGCGAGGCCGCCGTCGCGCTCTACGAGCAGACGGGCATCATCGCTCGCCATCGGCAGAAGGCGGCTGATCTGTTCGAGATCGGCGATGCGAAACGGCGTGTCGCCCGATTGCCGCGTCCCGAGTAACTCTCCGCCACCGCGCAAGCGCAGGTCCTCTTCGGCGAGGCGGAAGCCATCCTGAGTTTCGCGCATCAAGGCCAGGCGCTCGCGGCCAACTTCGCTTAGCTGCTCGCTTCGCAAGAGCAGACAGACCGACTTGGCGCTACCTCTCCCCACGCGTCCGCGTAGCTGGTGAAGCTGAGCGAGGCCGAAACGCTCGGCCTGCTCGATCACCATCAGGGTCGCGTTGGGGACGTCGACCCCAACCTCGATCACCGTCGTGGCGACGAGCAACCGCGCCTCACCGCGCACGAACCGCTCCATCGCGGCATCCTTGAGCTCGGGCTTCAGCTGCCCGTGAACGAGCACCACCGCATCACCGAACCGCGCCTGCAACGACGTGAAGCGGGCCTCAGCGGCAGCGAGGTCTTCGGTCTCATGCTCGCTACCTCGCACCATCGGACAAACCCAGTAGGCCTGCTGACCGGTCTCAAGATGGCGCGCCACGCCGTCTGCCACGTCCGACAGGCGATCGATGGCTATCACCCGCGTGTCGATGGCCTGGCGCCCGGGAGGCATCTCATCGAGACGGCTCACGTCCATCTCACCGTATTGGGCCAAGGTCAGAGTTCGCGGGATCGGGGTCGCCGTCATGGCGAGGCAGTGCGGAGTAACCCGGCCCTTTTGCGTCAGCATCAGGCGTTGGCCCACACCGAAGCGATGCTGCTCGTCGATCACCACCAAAGCTAGGTTCTTGTAGGACACCGTCTCCTGGAAGATCGCATGGGTGCCGACGACGATGTCTACGCTGCCATCCACCAGACCCATGAGGATCGATTCCCGAGCCCGACCCTTGTCGCGCCCGGTTAGCAAGGCGATGTTCACGCCAGTCGGGCCGGCCATCTTCCTCAGCGTGTCGAAATGTTGGCGGGCGAGTATCTCCGTCGGCGCCAGCATTGCCGCCTGCGCGCCGGCTTCGACCGCGATCAGCATGGCTTCGAGCGCGACCACGGTCTTGCCCGCACCAACATCGCCCTGCAGCAACCGCAGCATCGGCGAGGTCTGCGCAAGATCGCCTTCGATCTCACTGATCGAGCGCCGCTGGGCACCCGTCAGCGGGAACGGCAGTGAGAGCTTGTCCCGCAACCGCCCGTCGCCCGACAGCGGCTGTCCGCGGCGTTTGCGGTTGTCGGCGCGAACCAGCATCAGCGCGAGACTATTGGCGAGGAGCTCGTCGTAAGCGAGCCGGTCGCGCGCCGCGGGACTTTCGCCCCGATGAGCGAGTACCAGGGCATCGCGCCAGGCCGGCCACTTGTGGCGGTCCAGCACACCTGGCTCGATCCATTCGGGCAACTCGGGAGTGCGCTGCAGCGCCTGCTGCGTAAGATGGGCTACCTTGGGCTGGGTCAGTCCTTCGGCGAGCGAATATACCGCCTCAACCTGATGCCCGACGAGGCCCGCACTGTCCTCCGCAACGTGGTCGGGATGGACAATTTGCAGCCACTGATCGTACTGTTCGAGCTTGCCCGCGATCCAGCGCTTTTCGCCCGGCGGAAACAACTTCCGGGCGGTGTAGGACGCCTTCCCGAAATAGACGAGCGCGCAGACATTGCCCTTGGTATCGCGGGTCAGCACCCGATGCGGCGCCCTGTTGTTTGGACTGGCACGGTGCTCGACCACTGTCAGCGGCACGATGATCTGCTCACCCACCTGCGCCTCGTCGAGATCGGCAACCGCGTGACGTTGAACGAACCTGTCGGGCAGATGGTAGGCGAGGTCCCTCACCCGCGTCAGCCCCAGCTTATCCAGCGGCTTCTTCAGTTTAGGCCCGACGCCTTCGAGGCTCTCGGTTTCGGCAAACAGCGGGTTGAGCGTCTCGGGGCGCATGAACCCTCTCTATTCGCATTCTGCGCCACCCGGAAGGCGGCTCGCCTCTTAACATCGGTTTAAGCCGGAACGGCGGCACCCGCGGCGGATTGGCGGTGTGAGGACTTCGAGTCTCGAAGAAGAGGAGCAAGACATGGCGCAACAGGAATTCACCGACGCGATCGCCCTGCTGAAGGCCGATCATCGCAAGGTCGAGGCACTGTTCGAACAGTTTGAGAATGCTCGCGGAAATGATCGCAAGCTCGGATTGGCCGAGCAGATTTGCAACGAGCTCAAGATCCATGCGCAGATCGAAGAAGAGATTTTCTACCCTGCATTCCGGGGCAAGATCGAGGACGGCACGCTCGACGAAGCCTATGTGGAGCACGACGGCGCCAAGGTCCTGATCAATGACATCATGGCGAACGGCGGAGGCGACGAGTTCTTCGAAGCCAAGGTGAAGGTGCTGTCCGAAGAGATCACGCATCACGTCCATGAAGAAGAGATGCGCGGCGAAGGCATGTTCGCCCAATGCCGCGAAACCGATGTCGACCTGGTCGCCCTTCGCGATCAAATGTGGGCACGAAAACAAGAGTTGATGGCCAAGGCGGAAAACGGCGGACTGCCGCCAGCGAAACTTGCAACCCTCCAGTTGCAGGCCGCCTGAGCCGTACTCCTCGTCACTGCGAGGAGAGGAGCGACGGAGCAATCCGATGCGGGTCAGGCCGCATTGGGTTGCTTCGTTGTTCTCCCTATCGGAAGCTTGAGGTAACCGAAGTGCGCGCGTAGGGGGGCGACTATGTCCGATCCGGATCTCTCCCCTCGCCTCGCCCGCGCCAAATTTCGTGCCTGGCATCGCGGTACGCGGGAGGCGGACTATATCTTCGGCGGGTTCTTCGATCATCACCACGCCTCGTGGGACGAGCCCGCGCTGATCTGGTTCGAAGCCCTGCTGGACGAGGATGACGTCGACGTCATGGCCTGGGCCCTCCGGTCTCAGACAGCACCCGAACGGTTTGTCGGTCCACAGATGCTGGCGCTGCAAAAGCTCGACTACGTAACCATATGACTTGCGCTCCGCTGCCCATCGCATAGGGCAGCGGCCAGAAAAACGACCCGGCAGCGCAACCTTTCCGGAATGCGCGGCTGGGCTTTGCTGCGTGCCCGGAACAGACAGACCGCCCAAAGCTTGGACATCACAATGGCCGATTTCTCCCGCATTCTTTCCGCCAGGCAGCCGCTGTCCCTGACGTCCGTCGCGCGCGGCTCGCAGCCGCTCGTGCTCGCCGACCTCGCCCGCGCCGCCAAGGGTCGCGCGGTGTTCGTCGCGCCCGACGAACAAGCCATGCGCGCCATCACCGACGCCGCGCGCTGGTTCGCGCCGGAACTGCAGGTGATCGAATTCCCGGCCTGGGACTGCTTGCCCTACGACCGCGCCAGTCCTGCATTGTCGGTCAGCTCTCGTCGCCTTTCAGCCCTGCACCAGCTGCAGGCAGGCAAAACCAGCAGCCAGCTGCTGGTCACGACCGTGAACGCGTTGCTTCAGCGCGTCCTGACCCCATTCCGCATCCGTGAGGCGGTTCGCGAACTCAAGCCGGGCATCCAGATCGGCTACGAAAGCCTGACCGCGTTGCTCCAGCGCCAGGGTTACAGCCGCACCGACACGGTCATCGACACCGGCGAGTTCGCCGTGCGCGGATCGATCTTTGACGTGTTTCCGGCCGGGCTCGATCAGGGCCTGCGGCTCGACTTCTTCGGGGACGAGCTGGAATCGCTGCGCCTGTTCGACCCGAATACCCAGCGGACCACCAGCACTATCGACGGCCACCTGCTCCTGCCCGCCAGCGAAGCTCTAATCGACGAAGACACGATCAAGCGCTTCCGCAGCAACTATAGGGAGCGCTTTGGCGCCAACGCAACGCAGGATCCGCTCTATCAGGCGGTGAGTGAGGGGCGTCGTCTCGCTGGGATGGAGCATTGGTTGCCGATGTTCGAGGATCGGCTGGCAACGCTGTTCGATCACCTCTCGCCCGCCGACCTGATCGTCATCGACTCGTCAGCTGCTTCCGCCGGTGAGGAGCGCTTGGCGGACATCGAAGATTACCACCGCCAACGCCTTGAAACGGCCGGTCAGGCCGCCGGAAGCTATCGCCCTCTACCCGCTGATGCGCTCTATTTGACCCGCTCGGAATTTACCTCGGCGTTGGAGACCCGCCCCGTCCACCGAGCCGTGATCTTCGCCGAACCGGAAAGCGACAAGGTCATCGACTTCGGCTTCCGCTCAGCCCACGACTTCACGCCCGAGCGCTCGCAGGGCGCGAATGTGTACGAAGCAGCGGCAGCGCACTTCAAGGCGCTCGGCAAGGCGGGCAAGCGCCCCCTGCTGGCTGCCTACTCCGAAGGTTCGCGTAGCCGCATCGCCTCCATCCTCGGCGAAAGCGGGGCCGAGATGAAGCTCGCGGGAAGCTGGCAAGAGGCTCTCGGCCTTTCGGCCAAGGGCGCACCGGTGGCGATGGTGCTGCCGCTCGATACCGGCTTTTCCAACGACGAACTCGAGCTCGTCACCGAGCAGGATCTTCTCGGCGACCGCCTGGTCCGCCGGCGCAAGCGCAAGAAGGATGCCGACGCGTTCCTGGCCGAGCTTTCGGCGCTCAATCGCGGCGACCTCGTGGTTCACCTCGATCACGGCATCGGCAAGTACCTCGGGCTCGAACCGATCACTGTTGGCAAGAGCCAGCACGACTGCGTGATGCTGGAGTACGCCGGCGGCGACAAACTCTACATCCCGGTGGAAAACATCGACGTCCTCAGCCGCTACGGCAGCGGCGAAGACGGCGCCGTGCTCGATCGCCTTGGCGGCGAAGGCTGGCAGAAGCGTAAGGCCCGCCTCAAGGAACGCATCCGCGAGATCGCCAACGAACTCCTGCGCACCGCGGCCGCCCGCGCCCTGCGTCGAGCCCCGGTGCTCGAAGCCGAGGAGAACACCTTCAACCAGTTCGTCGAACGCTTCCCCTGGCAGGAGACCGAAGACCAGGAACAGGCCATCGAAGACGTGTTGCGCGACCTCTCCGAAGGCAAGCCGATGGACCGCCTGGTCTGCGGCGACGTCGGCTTCGGCAAGACCGAGGTCGCCCTGCGTGCCGCCTTTGTCGCCGCGATGAACGGGCAGCAAGTGGCCGTGGTAGCGCCGACCACCCTTCTCGCGCGCCAGCACTTCCAAGGCTTCGCTGACCGCTTCAACGGCTTTCCGCTAAAGGTGGGCCGCCTCTCGCGCCTGGTCCCCGCGAACGAGATGAAGACCACCCGGGACGAGTTGATCGAAGGCACGATGGACGTGGTCGTCGGAACTCATGCGATCCTCTCCAAGACCACCAAATTCAAGCGCCTCGGCCTTGTCATCGTCGACGAAGAGCAGCGCTTCGGCGTCGCGCACAAGGAGGCGCTCAAGCAACTGCGTGCCGACGTTCACGTGCTTACCCTCACTGCTACGCCTATCCCGCGCACCTTGCAGATGGCGATGAGCGGACTTCGCGAACTGTCCACCATTCAGACCCCGCCCGTGGACCGCCTCGCGGTCCGAACTTACGTGATGGAGTGGGACGACATGGTCATGCGCGAAGCGCTGCTCCGCGAACATCATCGCGGCGGGCAGAGTTTCATCGTCGTGCCGCGCATTGCCGACATGGAGCCGCTCGAGGAGTGGCTGCGCACCAACGTGCCCGAGATCCGGTTCGTCAGCGCCCATGGCCAGATGTCGCCCAGCGAGGTCGAGGAACGGATGAGCGCGTTCTACGAGAAGCGCTATGAGGTCCTGCTTTCGACAACTATCGTGGAAAGCGGCCTGGATATCCCGAGTGCCAACACGATCATCATCCACCGTGCCGATCGCTTCGGGCTCGCCCAGCTTTATCAGTTGCGCGGACGCGTGGGGCGCTCGAAGCTTCGTGCTTATGCCTATCTATCGACGCCAAAGGACCGGCAGCTCTCGGAAGTGGCTGAGAAGCGGCTCAAGGTACTTGGCGATCTCGACAGCCTGGGGGCCGGTTTTCAGCTCGCCAGCCACGATCTCGACATTCGCGGCGCCGGCAACCTTCTCGGCGATGAGCAGTCCGGGCATATCCGCGAAGTCGGCTTCGAGCTTTACCAATCGATGCTCGAGGACGCGATTCTCGCGGCCAAGGCTGGCGACATGGGCCTCGAACGTGAGCGCGAAGGCCTCAGCCCGCAGATCACGGTCGACGCGCCGATCATGATCCCGGACGACTACGTCCCCGACCTTGCCGTGCGCATGGCGCTCTACCGCCGCCTCAACGATGCCAAGGACAAGTCGGAGATCGAGGCCATGGCCGCCGAAATGATCGACCGCTTCGGCCCGCTGCCCGACGCCACCGCCAATCTGGTCAAGCTGATCGAGATCAAGCACCAGGCCATCGAGGCTTGCATCGCGAAGATCGAAGTCGGCGCCCGCGGCACGCTTGTCAGCTTCCACAACGACAAGTTCCCCGATCCCGTGGGTCTCATCGCTTATGTCGAGCGCCTCAAGGACACGGCCCGCCTGCGACCGGATATGAAGCTCGTCATCAATCGCGCGTGGGGCGATCCGCAGAGCCGGTTGAACGGCCTGATCCAGCTGACCAAGGGTCTGAGTGGAATCGTCAGGAAGTCGGCAAAGCGGAAAAAGACGGCCGCCTAGCGAACTCGGTGAACTCCGCGGCCGTGAGAGGCTTGGCGCCGAGGAAGCCCTGCCAAGCGACACAGCCCTCGCCCACGATGGCGTCGAGCTGGCCCTGCCGCTCGACCCCTTCGGCAATTACGTCCAGGTCCAGCGCCTGCGCCATGGCCAGGATGCCGCGCAGAACCGCAAGATCGCGCGAGCTCGTATCGACACCCTCGATCAAGCTGGCGTCGAGCTTGAGACCGTGCAGCGGCAGGCGTTGCAGGTAGCGGAAATTACAGAAGCCGGCGCCGAAATCGTCGAGCGCGATCCTGATGCCGCGTTCGGCCAGTTGTCGCAGTTGCATGGCTGAGGGTTCGAGATTGGCGACGAGCACTTGTTCGGTGATCTCTATCGTCAGTCTCGTGGGCTCAAAACCCGTCTCGGCAATCGCATCGGCCAGAGATTCGGCGAAGTTCGGCTCGGCTAAGTCGGCAGCGGTGACATTGAGCGACATCCGCAGGTCGCGCTCCCAGCGAGAGGCCAGGGCCAAGGCCGTTTTCGCGACATGGCGCGACAGCTGACCTACGATGCCGGCCCGTTCGGCCGTCTCAAACAGCTCTGCGCCTCCGATGAGGACATGCTCGGGGTGCTGCCAGCGCGCGAGAGCTTCGGCGCCGATCAAGGCGCCCCCATCCGCGGCGAACACTGGCTGGAATAGAACCTCGATCTCACCGCGCTGCATCGCTGTTTCGAGCGTGGCCCCGGATGACCGCCCCGCGTCCTCGCGCCGGTTCGGCTTCTTTCGACGATCCTGCCCCAAGACCATGTTTTCCATGGCGGCGCATGTGACCGATCCTTGATCGTCCGTCTCCTGTCTTGCAGGGCGCGTTGCAAATCGGGACGGCCGACCATAGGCTGTGGAAGCCGACTAAGGGGGAAGCCGTCATTACTTACAAGAAACTTGCGCTGCTGGCCTCGCCCACGGACCGGGCCCAGGAAGCGGCCGCAGAGCTGGTGGGCTGTACCGAGTGGGTGCCGCTCGAAGAGGCCGATGCTGCCGTCGTGTTGGGCGGTGACGGCTTCATGCTCGAAACCATGCACCGCATGATCGAAGAGAATTCGCTGCGTCCGGTCTACGGCCTCAATCTCGGCACGGTCGGTTTCCTGATGAATCGCTACACCAAGGGCTGCCGCCTGCTCGACAGGATGGCAAAGGCCCGGCCGATCGCCGTGGCGCCGCTACGGATGGAAGCGGTCACCCAGTCGGGCGAAACCCAGAGCTTCTATGCGATCAACGAAGTCTCGCTGCTGCGCGAAACCCGCCAGACGGCGAAGATCGAAATCAGCGTCAACGAACGGGTGAGAATCGCCGAACTCGCCGGAGACGGCGTGCTCCTGGCGACGCCGGTCGGCTCGACCGCCTACAACTATTCCGCGAACGGACCGATTCTGCCGCTCGATTCGCGGATGCTGGCGCTGACCCCGATTAGCCCTTTCAGGCCGCGCCGCTGGAAAGGCGCCGTTCTGCCGGATCGCAGCCGAGTCACTTTTCGCGTGCTCGATCCCAAGAAGCGCCCCGTTTCGGTGGTGGCCGACCAGAAGGAGCTGCGCGACGTCGCCGAAGTTCGCCTGGAAATCGATAATTCCCGCGAAATGACCCTGCTGTTCGACCCCGGACACGCGCTCGACGACCGCATCGTGGCGGAGCAATTCGCCTACTGAATCTTTTCCCACAACTCGGGCTTGTCAAAGCGGAAGGCCGCCCATATAGGCGCACCCCTGCCCGCGCGGCTGCTCCCCGATAGCTCAGCGGTAGAGTAGGTGACTGTTAATCACTTGGTCGTTGGTTCGAATCCAACTCGGGGAGCCATTTCATAGCCCGCTGCCGCGCATCACTGCCCATCGGCAGGAGCGGCCAAGCCCGTTACCCGTGATTACCCTGATGTGACCCGCAGGCGAGCTATGCCAAGCTCGATGCTGAAGGGTATGGCATCGACGCGATGATTGGTTCGAATACTGGCACGGATTCCGATGCCAGAGACCCCCAGCAAGAGAACGCGGCTGAATGAGCCAAGCGCTCTCTTGGCGCACGCGTCTCATCCTTGCGACGCTGCCCCTGTCGCTGACGGCTTGCTCAAGCCTTGGTCCGCAGCAACTGGGCGTCGATCGTTCGGATTATGCCCAGCATCTGCGAGAGACCGACAAGGAGGAGTTGCTCCTCAACATAGTCGCCATACGGTACGGCGAGCCGCCGCTGGTGCTCGATGTCACCTCGGTGATCAGCCAATATACAAGAGAAGGCTCGGTCCGGGGGGAACTGAGCGTCAGTCCTCCGCCCGACGATTCGGCCGGAGTTGTCGGTGGCGAGATCCTGCTCCGCGAAACCCCGACCATTACCTACACGCCCTTGTCGGGCGATCATTATTCCCGTGCCTTGCTGGCGCCGCTGGCTCCCGCCACCCTTCTCGGGATGGTTGAGGCCGGTTGGTCAGTCGGCCCCTTGTTCCGGGTCGGCATCCGCTCGATCAACGGAGTAACCCAACACAGCCGGGCCATGTTGTTCGCGCAAGCAGAGGATCCAGAGTTCGAGCCGGTCCTCGCCGCTCTCGAGCGCCTGCAACGCAATCGCGCGATCGCGATGGACGTGGCCAGGGCGAACGGAGGCGGATTTGTCGCCACCCCTGCACGCTCCTTGGCAGAACTTTCCGACAGTGACCGTGCTGACCTGGAATTTGTCCGCCGGACCTTGAACCTCTCGGGCGACGGCAGCCGGTTGAGCATCATATTCGCCGCCTCGCCGACAGAACCCAATCAGCTCGCCATAACCACCCGGTCGATGTTCGAGATTCTCGCGGAGATGGCCCAAGGGGTCGAGATTCCACCAGAGCACGCGGACCAGACTGCGGCTGCCCAATCACTGCCCGAGGGAAGCGCACCGCTGATTCGGATCAGAAGCGGCAAATCCCGCCCCACCGATCCGCACGTCGCCATCCGCTATCGCGGATACTGGTTCTGGATCGATGGGACCGACGTTGAATCGAAGCGGAGCTTTCTCATCGCCCAGGTCCTGATGTCACTGAACGATACCAGCAGCGACACCAACGCGCCCCTGGTGACAATTCCAACCGGGTAGCCCCTCCCTTATCCAGGCTTACGGAAGCGCATTGCGAACTTTTCGGTTTCGCCCTGAACCGAAGGATCGCGCACGCCGGCAGTCTTCGGATCGGCAGGATTCTTGAGCAGGTCCGACTGACCGTCGAGCACGAAGCCGGCGGCGGTCATTTCCTGCACCACGGCTGCAGGCTCGATGCGGTGCAGGGTCGACGTGACTGTCGTTCCTGCACCAGGAGCCGCTGCATGATCCTCGACGAAGAATATCCCGCCAGGCTTCAGCACCGAGAACACCGAGTGATTGATCGCGGCGACATTGGCCGTCGGGCCATTATGGAAGTCGTGATAGTTCTCGGTCGTCCAGACGAGATCGACCGGTTCAGGCAGCTTCATGTCGGCATAGTCGACCGTAACCACCTTCACGTTGGGATACTGCGCCGCCAGGGCATTGATCGCGTCGAGAGCTCCCGGGCGACTGGCAACCGCCGCAGGGACCATGGCGTAGACTTTGCCCTCAGGCCCTACCGATTTGGCGAGGATACGAGTGTAGTAACCTCCGCCCGGCGCCATCTCGGCGACGATCGATCCAGGCTTCACACCGGCAAAGGCGACGATCTCCGCGGGCTTGCGGGCTGCATCGCGCGCGGTGTCGGCCGCAGGCCGCTGGGTATCAGCTACTGCGGCCGCAATGGCTGCAACGGGATCGCCCCCCTGAGCAGCCGCTGCGCCCGCTACGGCAAGGCTGGATACGAACAAGGCCAATGCCAATCGCTTCATCGACTTTCTCCCATGCGGTGCTGTTTGGCTTGCAATGCCATCGCAAGTCATGGACTGCCAGCATATTGCGCCAACGCGCAGGGATCAGGAGTTTTCATGCCCGGGGGATTGGTCGCACTGCTGGATGATATCGCCACATTGGCGAAGCTCGCGGCGACATCGATCGATGACGTGGCCGGAGCGGCGGGCAAGGCCGGCTCCAAAGCGGCCGGGGTCGTGATCGACGACACCGCCGTCACTCCAAAATACGTCGTGGGCCTGTCACCCGACCGCGAACTGCCGATCATTGCCAAGATCACGCTCGGCTCGCTGCGGAACAAGTTGCTGTTCCTCTTGCCAGCGGCGCTGATCCTCAGTGCTTTTGCCCCGTGGGCGATAACTCCACTTCTGATGGTCGGCGGCGCCTACCTCGCCTTCGAAGCGACGGAGAAGATCTGGGAAGCTCTCTCCCACACAAGCCATGCGGCGGAAGTGGTGGAGATAACCGACCCGAAGCAGCTCGAGGATCGCCAGGTCGGCGGGGCAATCCGGACGGATTTCATCCTCTCGGCCGAGATCATGGCCATCGCGCTCAACAGCTTGCCGCCCCTATCGCTGCCGATGCAGGCCGCAGTGCTGGCCGCCGTGGCGATCGTAATCACCCTGGGCGTCTATGGAGCCGTGGCCCTGCTCGTGAAGATGGACGACATCGGTCTGCACCTATCAAAGCGCCCGCAAGCTTATCTGCGCAAGATCGGGCACGGCCTCGTCAGCTCGATGCCCTACCTCTTACAGGCTCTCTCGATCATCGGTACCGCCGCAATGCTGTGGGTCGGCGGCGGGATCTTCGTCCATGGCCTTGAAGAATTCGGCCTCGGCGTGATCCCGCACACCATCCATGACCTGGGCGTTTCCGTCGCCGAGACTGTCTCATTTGCTCCCGGAGTAGTGGAATGGGTGGTCCAGGCACTCGGAGCGGCTGTGGTAGGCCTCATCGTCGGCGGCGCGATCGTCGGGGTGCTTCACGCGCTGCCGAAGAAGGAGAAGGCGGCCTAGGCCGTCGCCAGCTTCGCCCTGTCGGCGATCCGCACCGCCTGCAACGCTATCAGTACCACCAGTCCGATCATCACCGCGCCCACGTACCACGGGGCGTCGTGCCCGACCTGTCCGTAGATCAGCCCGAATACCGGCGGCATGACAATGCGGCCGACGGCATTCGACGCCATCATCAACCCCATCGTGCTCCCCTGGCGCTCGGGCGGCGTGTTGCGCGACAGCAGCGCGCCCGCTGAGGGGAACGCAAGACTGTGGCCCGTCATCAGCAGGCCCATCAGCAGCACGCCCGAAATGGGCATGCGGATGATCGGTTGCAACACCATCGAGAGCGACAGCAAACACAGGCCGATAACGATCACCCTCGCCTCGCCATAGCGAGCCGCTAGAGGGCCAATGAGGAACAGCTGGCTGAACAGGCCTCCCCCACCGATCGCCAGGAAAGCGAAGCCGAGGTCCTTGGCGTTCCAGCCAAAGTTCTCTTCGCTCCACAGACCGTAGACCGCCTCCATCGAGGCAAACAGCGCGATCCCGAAGAACGAGATTACGAACAGCCTCAGCAGCAGGGGCTGCCCGCCGACGAAGGCGAAGGCTTCGCTGTACTTGGGCAGCGGTGCGCCCTTCCCCTTCGGCGGTACTGCGTCGCGAAGGACGGCGAGGCACCATAGCGAAGCCAGGATCGAAAACCCGCCGGCGATGAAGATTGGCAGGCGGAAGCTCGCGGCGACCACTTCCTCGCCCGCGAACAGGCCACCGATGACCGGGCCGAAGGCAAAGCCGAGGCTGAAGGCGGCGCCGAACAGGCCCATGGTCTTGGCCCGCCGCTCGGGCGTCGAGACGTCGGCGATAAAGCCCTGGGCGACGCTCAGGGTGCCTGAGAAAAACCCGCTGACAATGCGGATGAGGATCGCGGCCCAAAGCGTTGGTGCGTAAGCGAAAGCAAAGTAGCTAAGCCCGGCGACGAACGTGGTGAGCGCCAGCACCTTGCGGCGTCCCCAGACGTCCGACTGCCGGCCCCAATGGATTTCCCCGAACACGTTGCCGAAGCTGTAAGCCGCGAACAGCAGCGCGATTTCGTAGGGCTGTGCGTCGAAGACCTGTCCGTAGAAGGGCAGCAGCGGCAAGATCAGGCTGAAGCCCGCGATGTTGATGAACACTGCGACGAGCAGCGGAGGAAGGCGCTTATCCACGATATCGGAGCTCCGGCAGGCCACGCACTCCGAGGCCGTCGATGACATAACACCACCCATCACCCTCACCCGGCTCGCGGCCGAGGAAAGTGGGGTCGATGCTTGGAACGAAGAGGCGGTCGAGATCGGGACCGAAGAACATGCAGCTCGCGGGCAGCTTGGTCGGCATCTCGATGACCTGTTTGACTTCACCTGTCGGGGAGAGACGCAAGACCACGCCGCCCTCGCAGATCGCTACCCACATGTCCCCGTCGGCATCGATCGTCGCGCCGTCCGGGATGGGGCCGTAGTCGGTCGTATCAAAGAACACGCGGCGGTTTGACGCATTGCCAGTCGAAAGGTCGTAGTCGTAGGCGTAGATCGCCTGGCGCATGGAGTCGGCGTGGTAGAGGGTGCGGTTGTCCGGCGAAAAGCACGGACCGTTGCCCAGGATCACACCGTCGTCGAGGCGGGTGATGCTGCCGTCCGGTCCAAGCGAGTAGAGGCCGCCGATGGGCTCTTTCGCCTGGCGATGGCTCGTCCCGAACAGGAAACGTCCGGCCCGGTCGACCTTTCCGTCGGCGAGTTGGACTGCAGGGTCTGGCGGATCGAACAGCGCGAAGGGCGTCACCTCGCCGCTCTCGAAGTCGAGTGCGTGGATCCCGTCGGGAAGCGCCACGATCGCGCCGCCCTGCTCGCGCAAAGCCATCGAACCGATCATCGACGGCACGCTCCAGCTGCGATGATCGTCAGACGCGGGGTCCCAGCGGAACACCCGCTTTTCAAGGATATCGATGTAGTAGAGCGCTTGCTCGCTCTCGTCCCAGACCGGCCCCTCGCCCACCGAACAGCGAGGGAGCGGCAAGCGCGTGATCTTCATCGCCGGCTCCCTTTCCCGACGACATTACTAACAGGTGTTACAATGGGAGCAAGATGTTCCCCTCCCGCAAGCGGGAGGGGAGGACCTTATCTCACGCAGCGCCGTGGCAGTGCTTGTACTTCTGACCCGAGCCACAGGGGCACGGGGCGTTACGGCTGATGTCGAGGTTGGCATAGGGATTGCTGTCGCCTTCCGCGCCACCCGGACCGACCGTTGGATGCGGAGCACCTGCGAGCGAGCCCAGAATGGCCTCGGCGCCAACGATCCGGCCCTCGGCATCGTCGGTTCCCAGGAACGGATCGATATGGCCGGTGAGGAACTCCGGCAGCTCGGGAAGCGGCGGCGGCGGTTCGGCCATGCGCAGCTGCGCGGTCATCAGCACGCGCGTCACATCCTCGCGGATCGCTTCGAGCATGGTCTCGAACAGGCCGAACGCTTCCTGCTTGTACTCGTTGATCGGCTGCTTCTGCGCATAGGCGCGCAGGAACACGACCTGGCGCAGGGCATCGAGCGTGGCGAGGTGTTCTTTCCAGTGATGGTCGAGCCGGTCGAGCAGGATGCTCTTTTCGATCTGGCGCCAGATGCTCGGATCGGTCTCGCCGATCTTGGCGGCCATCTTTTCCTCGGCGAGTGCGACCAGGCGTTCTTCGATGATGTCGGGCTCGACCGCCTCTTCGTCCATCCACGCTTCGATCGGCGGCTCCATGCCGAGAACGTCTCCGACCTTCGCCTTAAGGGTCTGGATATCCCACTGCTCCGGATAGGATTCCGGCGGACAGGCGGTGCCGACCATGGTGTTGATCGCGTCGACGCGCATGTCGGTGACGACATCGTCGACCGCCTCGGCGTCCATGACTTCCGAGCGCTGCTCGTAGATCACCTTGCGCTGGTCGTTCATCACGTTGTCGTATTCGACGACCTGCTTGCGGACTTCGTAGTTCCGGGCTTCGACCTTCTTCTGCGCCGTTTCGATGGCCTTGGAGAGCCACTTGGAGCCGATCGCCTCACCGTCGGCGAGGTTCGAGTTCATCATCTTGGCGAACAGCGTGTCCGGCCCGAAGATGCGCAGCAGATCGTCTTCGAGGCAGAGGTAGAACCGGCTCAGACCAGGGTCACCCTGACGACCGGCGCGGCCGCGCAGCTGGTTGTCGATGCGACGGCTTTCGTGACGCTCGGTACCGAGCACGAACAGGCCGCCGGCATCCTTCACCTTCTGACGCTCAGCCGCGACTTCGGCCTTGATCCGTTCGATCGCCTCGTCGCGCTGCGGGCCTTCCTCGAGGTCTCTCAACTCGTCCTCAGTACGGAACTCGACGTTGCCGCCGAGCTGAATGTCCGTACCGCGGCCGGCCATGTTGGTCGCGATAGTCACAGCGCGCAGACGCCCGGCCTGGGCGACGATGTGCGCTTCCTGTTCGTGGAAGCGGGCGTTCAGGACGGCATGTTCGACGCCTTCCTTCTTGAGGTAGCCCGACAGCAGCTCGGACTTCTCGATCGAGACCGTACCGACCAGCACCGGCTGGCCGAGGTCCTGCTTCTCGCGGATCGCCTTGGCGATCGCCTGGAACTTGTCGGCGGTGTTCTTGTAGAACTCGTCTTCCTCATCGACCCGCTGCACCGGAAGGTTGGTCGGGATCTCGACGACGTTGAGCTTGTAGATGTCCCAGAACTCGGCCGCTTCGGTCGCGGCGGTGCCGGTCATGCCCGAAAGCTTGGGATACATGCGGAAGTAGTTCTGGAAGGTGATCGAAGCCATAGTCTGGTTCTCGGGCTCGATCTTCACCCCTTCCTTGGCCTCGACCGCCTGGTGCAGGCCGTTCGACCAGCGGCGGCCGTCCATCATGCGGCCGGTGAACTCGTCGATGATGACGATCTTGCCGTCCTTCACGATGTAATCGATGTCGCGCTTGAACATCACGTTGCCGCGCAGGGCCTGGTCGAGGTGATGGACGACCAGCGTGTTCTCGACGTCGTAGAGGTTGTCGGTGGTGATCACGCCATTGGCGATCAGCAACTGCTCGACATGCTCGACGCCTTCTTCGGTCAGCGAGATGTTCTTGGTCTTCTCGTCCGCCTCGTAGAGCTCAGCCGGGAGCGTCTTCACCAGCTGGTCGAGCGCGATGTAGAGGTCCGACTTGTCTTCGGTCGGGCCCGAAATGATCAGCGGCGTACGGGCTTCGTCGATCAGGATCGAGTCGACCTCGTCGACGATCGCGTGATTGAACTGCCGGTGGACCTGTTGGCTACGCTCCTGCTTCATGTTGTCGCGCAGGTAGTCGAAGCCGAATTCGTTGTTGGTGCCGTAGGTGATGTCCGCGGCGTACGCCTCGCGACGGGCATGCTCCGGCAGATTGGGCACGATCACGCCGACGGTCAGGCCGAGGAACTGATGGATCCGCCCCATCCACTCGGCGTCGCGCCGGGCGAGGTAGTCGTTGACGGTAACGACGTGGACGCCCTTGCCCTCGATCGCATTGAGGTAAGTCGCGAGCGTCGCGACCAGGGTCTTGCCCTCGCCGGTGCGCATCTCCGCGATCTCGCCGCGATGGAGTACGATACCGCCGACCATCTGCACGTCGAAGTGGCGCATGCCGAGCACGCGCTTCGAAGCTTCGCGAACGGTGGCGAAAGCTTCAGGCAATATCTGGTCGAGGGTCTTGCCGTTGGCGAGCTGTTGACGGAACTTGGCGGTCTGGGCTGAAAGTTCAGCGTCCGAGAAGTCTTCGAGCTGAGGCTCGAGTGCATTGATAGTCGCGACAATTTTGTCGACCGACTTGACGTAACGATCGTTAGCGGAGCCGAAAACGGCCTTGGCGAGAGCGCCGAACATAAGGCGAATCCTGTCTGTATGAAGCGAAGGCGGCCGCGCGCCGAGGCGTGGCCGGAGTTACCGAACGGAAATGGGAAACCGGCGCGCTATTCGCGCGCGCGGTCAGCCTGAAGCATCACCGTCGGAACGATGAGCACGATCTTCGGCGGCCGGGGGCACATCTTGGGCTGGGAGGCGTCCCTGTCCTGACGGACTGCGAGACGCGCTGCCGAAGCGCCGACCTGCGACGTGCAGGTATAGCCGACATCAACCGTCCGTACGCTCTCCACGTCGAAAATGCGCGCTTGCGCAGGCTGCGCCAGAACGGCGAGGCCCGTGAGGAGGAACAGAAGAGCGGCGAGCTTCCGAAGCATCGAGGGGAAGATAGTTCGCGCGCCAGCAAAGGTCCAGCAGCAATGCGCGTTTACGCGGGCACTACTGGGTATTACAGGCCCTGCCCATGAACCTCGATCGCTCTCCGCTCGCGCTGCCCTTTCCCGAAATCCCGTCGATCGACGGCGTGACGCTGCGCGTGGCGCGAGCGAACTACAAGACCTGGGACCGCTGCGATCTTACTTATGTCGAGCTCGCGGAAGGGACCACGGTTGCAGGCGTTTTCACGAAGAACGTGTGTTGCTCGTCCGAGGTAGAACTCGGCCGCGAGCAGGCACGGCTCGGCCGCGCTCGGGGTCTGGTGGTGAATGCGGGCAATTCGAACGCCTTTACCGGGTATCGCGGTCGCGAGGCAGTCGAGCAGATCATGGCCCAGGTGGCCGCTCATCTCGATTGCCAGCCCAGCGACGTCTTCGTCTCCTCAACCGGGGTGATCGGTGTGCCGTTGCCCAAGGACAAGGCCCGAGATGGCGTGGCGTCGGTACTGGAAGCTCCTGCTTGTACGTGGGAGGAAGCAGCGGCAACCATCGGAACGACCGATACTTTCTCAAAAGGCGCCGTTGCCAAGGCTGTCATCGGCGACCGTACGGTCACGATTGGCGGGATCATCAAGGGCTCGGGCATGATCGCGCCGGACATGGCGACGATGCTCGGTTACATCTTCACCGATGCGGCGGTCGAGCCGGCCTTTCTGCAACAGTGCCTGTCATCGGCGAACGAGAGCACGTTCTCCTGCATCACCGTCGATAGCGACACTTCGACTAGCGACACCGTCCTGGCGTTCGCGACCGGCAAGGCCGGTAACCCGCCGCTCTCCTCGTTCGAGGACGCCGGCAGCGACGCCTTTGCCGCCGCCCTGCTCGACGTGTGCAAGAGATTGGGCATGCTGGTCGTGCGCGATGGCGAAGGGGCCCAGAAGCTGATCGAGGTGCAAGTCACCGGCGCCGTCTCCGATGACAGCGCGCGGCGGATCGGCTTGGCCATCGCCAACTCACCGCTGGTAAAGACCGCCATTGCCGGCGAGGACGCCAACTGGGGCCGCGTGGTAATGGCTGTGGGCAAGGCCGGAGAGCCGGCTGACCGCGATAAGCTTTCGATCGGCTTCGGCGGCGTCTGGGCAGCCAAGGAAGGACTCCCCCTCGCCGACTACGACGAGGCACCAGTTGCCGCGCATCTCAAGGGGCGGGAGATCGAGATCGAGGTGGATCTGGGCCTTGGCGACGGTCGCGCGACGGTGTGGACCTGCGATCTCACGCACGGCTACATCGCCATCAACGCGGACTATCGCTCATGACGCCCGACGCTCTGCATAGCGCGATGCACGACTTGCTGCGCAACGTCACGCGGCAGGCGATCACCCCCTATTATCAGAAGCTCGCCGCAGACGAGATCACCGCCAAAGCGGCCGACGACGTCGTCACTGTGGCCGACAATCTCTCGGAAGAAATGCTCGCCGAGGGCCTGGCCAAGATCATCCCCGGCCTCCCGATCGTCGGCGAGGAAGCGGCGCATGCCGACGCTTCGGTCCAGGATCGACTGGCTGGCGATTGCTGGATCGTCGACCCGCTCGACGGCACGCGCAATTTCGCCAAGGGCCAGCCCCCGTTCGGAATCCTGATCGCCATGGCCTCGGGCGGCGAGGCGCATACCGGGTGGATCTACGACTGCCTCACCGATCGCTTCTGCGTCGCCCATCGCGGCAAGGGTGCGTTCGTCAACGGTGAGAAAATTACCGCCCGGCCGACCGGGGAAGACCCGCCAGTTGCCGCGATTTCGCTCATCTTCATGGATGGCGCGCGGCGCGAAGCGGTAAAGCAGGCCGCTGCTGGTTATCGCCTGGTCGACGTCCCCTATTGCGCCGCCGAGCAGTACCCTCGCCTGGCACTCGGCGTGAACGACGTCTCGATCTTCGAACGCACGCTTGCCTGGGACCACGCCGCGGGCGTGCTCTGGCTCAACGAGGCCGGCGGCAAGGCAGCGCGGCCTGACGGCTCGCCTTATCGGGTCGACGAGTGGGCTCGTAAGGGCCTGATCGGCGCTGCGAGCCCGGCTTTGTGGGATGAGATGGCCAAACGTCTGGCAAACCTGCCGCCAGAGTAAGGCCGGTTCCCCTCCCGCTTACGGGAGGGGAGATAGCTTCAGATTACGCTTTCGATCCAACCCTTGAGCTGGCTCTTCGGCGCCGCGCCGAGCTTCTGCGCAACTGGCTGACCGTTCTTGTAGAGGATCATCAGCGGGATCGACTGCACGCCGATCTGTCCGGGAACTTCCGGATTCTCCATGATGTCCATCTTGGCGATGGTCACCTGGCCGGCGAGTTCCTCTGCGATCTCTTCGAGCGCCGGGGCGATCATCTTACACGGGCCGCACCAATCCGCCCAGAAATCGACCAGCACCGGCGTCTCGGAATCGAGGACATCCGCCTGGAAGCTGGCATCGGTGACGTTCTTGGTGGCCATGTCTTAGCTCCTGTTCTTGGATCGATTATCTAGGCACCCTGATCCAAGTGGCAACGGCTCAATTCACAAAGCTTTCCTGCGTCGGGGTCAAGCCGGCGTTGAGGCCAGGGCGATGCGCCTCGAGTAACTCGGCCGGAATCGAGAATAGCTGAGGCGTCTGCGTGTAGAGTACCGCCGCCTCGATCCTACGCCCGGGATAAATCGCTGCGAGAGCGGCTGCGTACGCGGCCATCTGACGAAGTGTCGAAAGCGGAATTTGCTCCAGCGATGCCGGAGGGCGGCGCGCCGTCTTGAAGTCCGCAACCAAAACGCGGTCGGGCTCGACGAGCAAGCGGTCAGCCGTGCCGGAAATGACCTGCCCGCCGACCACGGCCGCGAGCGGCACTTCGGCCAGCGCCGCGCGCGAAAACAGATCGGCCCATCGCGGCTCCGCCAGAACGGCAAGCGCTCGCGAGACAAGGTCCGCGCGATCCTCCTCGGTCAGCGCGGCGCCATTCCGCGCCAGCCAAGCCTGGGCCCGGGCCTCGCGCTGTTCAGGCGGGACATCGGGCAGCCGCTCCAGCAAGCGGTGGATCAGGACACCGCGTTGGGCAGTGACGGCGAGCACCTCCGCTGGCAGCGGTGGATCGGCACCCTGGTCCTCCCCGGCAGAAGAAGGCGCCAAAGGCCTCGGCGGACGAGGCTCCGGCCCAACAGCTTGCACCGCCCACGCTGGCAGTACGGGCGGAATGGCGAGCTCGGTCTGCACCGGCGTACGGCCAAACGTCCCGCGCTCACCGGTTTCTCGAAGCTCACCCCAGATCGGGTCCGCCACCGGTTCTGCTTGCACGAGCAAGTCGAGCCGCGCGTACCAGCTGTCCGCCGCCGGTTCCTTCTCCCGCTTGCCCAGAGCGCCACCAATAAACAGCGCTTCTTCTGCCCGTGTCATGGCAACGTAGAGCAGCCGCCAATGCTCCTCACGCTCGGCCTTCTTGGCCACTTCGGCCGCTTGCGCGATGCGGCCGACACGCTGGTCCTTGCTCAGGTCGAGCAGCGGAATTTTCCGCTCGCCGAAGGTATCCTTGAGCGACAGGCCGCGCTGTTGCGATCTGTCGGGGTCGCCGGTGGCGTCGGCCAGGATCACGATCGGCGCCTGCAGGCCCTTGGAGCCATGAACCGTCATCACCCGCACGAGGTTCTCGGAGCCGCCGGCCTCGCGCTTCAGCTCGCCTTCGCCCGCGTCGAACCACTGGATAAAGCCCTGGATGCTTGGCGTGTTCGAGGCCGAGAAGGCCAGCGCGGCATTGACCAGCTCGTTGATCGGATCATTGGCCTCACGGCTCAGGCGCCCGACCAGCTTCCGGCGCCCCTGCCACGGGCCGACCAGCAGCCACTGCAACAGGGCCTGCGGCGGATCGAAATCGGCCCTTGCCAGCAACGGGTCGAGCAACTCGCGCAAGGCAGCGACATCGGAATGCCGCGACCGGCGCAGATGATCCCACAGCGGCACTTTCGGCGGGCGATACCCGTGTTCGAGAAGCCGCTCCTGGCTCCATCCCACCAGCGGCGACACCAACAGGGCCGCAAGGCTGAGGTCGTCGAGTGGCTGCGCCGCAAAGCGCAGCGCCGCCATCAGGTCCTTCACCGCCAGCGGCGCGCCGAGGCGCAAACGGTCGACCCCCGCTACCGGCACACCCGCGGCGTGGAGCCGGGCGACGATCAGGCCAGCAAGCTCGCGCCGCTTGCGCACCAGCACCATGAAGTCGCCCGGCCCGGCAACGCGCCCGCCTTCCTTTGCCAGCGCAAACCGGCCGATCATCGACTTGATCTGGTCGGCGATCTTGTCGGCCATGCGTCTCTCAGGAGCGGAGAGCCAGGTCTCGGGCCCTTCGCTGTCGTCCTCGTCGTCCGGACGCGAGTTGACCGGGTTCCAGAGGGTGACGAGGCCGGGCCGTTCGTGACCCACATGCCGCTCGGGCACATCCCTCAAGCCGAAGTTCTCCGGGCCGATCGCCCGGATAGCCGCGTCCACGAAATCGAGCACGGGCTGCGAGGTACGGAACGACCGCCCTAGTCCCAGCTCGACCAGCTCGCGCGCCACGACAGGCTGCCGCAACTCGGCGGCATTGCGCGCCAGCTCGGCCATTTCGCGCGCATAGGCGGACTTGGCGGCCTCGAAGTTTTCCGGGCTCGTACCCTGGAAGCCGAAGATCGCCTGCTTGTAGTCACCAACGACGAAGATCGTGCGCAACTTGTCGTCACGCTGGCCCGCTCCGGTGAAGAACTCGCCGGTCAGCGCCCGGATGATCTCCCACTGCGCTTCGTTGGTGTCCTGTGCTTCGTCGACGAGAATGTGGTCGAATTGCCGGTCGAGCTTGTAGGCAATCCAGCGACCAGTGCTCTCCGATTTCAGAAGTCCGGCGGCCCGGCGGATGAGGTCGTCGAAGTCGACCAGTCCTTCGCGCAGCTTCGCCTTTTCCCAGGCCAATGCGAAGAGGCGACCCACAGTGAGCGCGGGCGTGAGCAGATCCACCAGCGCCAACAGCGTCTTCTGCTGCCGCACCCGCTCAAGGCTCTGCATTACCTGGGCGATAGCATCGCCATACCCAGGATCGCGCTTGAGGATGTTGTTGAGCTGTTTTGGCTGGCCGTCGGTCTTGTTGAGAACCGTGCCGTAGAACGTCTCGATAGCCTCGGCCCGTCCCGCAGGAGCGAGCGAGAGCCAGGCACGCACGACAGCGGCCCCGTCACGCCCCGTCCCGCTGTCCCAGGCCTCCAGGGTCGCGAGGCAACGTCTGAGTGAAATCGTATCGAAAACCGCGTCGTCGCACAGTGCAGCAACGCTTTCAGGACCGGCGTCAGCTTCGAGGCCGAGCAAGGCCTCGACGCGGTTGCGCAGCGGCTCATGCCAGGCTCCCGGTCCGATCCAGGCCTCGCGCGCTTCGGCGCAGCGCATCAGCCACGCCCGCGCCTTGTCCGGACCAAGCCTGAGCGAAAGTCCTTCGAGAGCCGCAATAGAGCTTGTGTCGTGGCGATCCTCCCATTCCACCAGCAGATCGGCGAGGACCTGGTGTGCCAGAAGCTCGCGATCGCGGTCTTCCATCGCCCGAGTGCCTTGGACAAGGCCCGCTTCTTCGGGGAAGGAGCCGAGCAGCCACTGGGCAAACGCGTGGATCGTATCGATCCGCAAGCCGCCGCCCGGGCAGTCGAGCACGCTGGCGAACAGGGTCCGCGCTCGCTCGATGACCTCGGGCGTCGGAACGGCACCTATATGTTCGAGTTCGGCGAACAACCGCGTCCGTTCGAGGCGGACCCAGCGGGCCAGCACCGAGCTCACCCGTTCCGCCATCTCCGCAGCTCCCGCCTTGGTGAAAGTCAGGCAGAGGAGGTTTTCCGGGCGAACTCCCGGCGTCAGCAGAAGCCGCAGAACCCGGGCCGAAAGCACCTGCGTCTTGCCCGTGCCGGCCGAGGCCGAGAGCCAGACGCTGTCCGAGGGTTCGACCGCGCGAGCCTGGTCGCCTCTGAGGGGATGGACCTGGCTCATTCGCGCCCCATCCATTCGTCGAGCCGCATGAGCTGGTCGTAAGTGTCGTACCCCGGAGCGTCAGGGTTGAGCCGCGCGGTGAAAGGCTCGTCGCCCAAGATCCAGCGGTCGAGCGCCTCGTTGAGATAACGAGACGCCTCGGGCAGGAATTCTTCGGGCGGGATCCCGACGCGCTTGTTGCCTTCGAGGATCGGAGTGGTGACGTAGCCGAAGCCGGTCTCGCTGTCCTTGCTGGAGCCGAGCGACCAGTACTCGAACCTCACGGGCTCGCCCTGCACCTTCTCGAATGCGCCGTGTTCAGCCATCAGACCAAGAGTGCCGAGTTGCAGGGCATAGCCCGCCTCTACCTCGCGCCCGCTTGGCGGTGCCCCCGTCTTGTAATCGACAATGGCCAGCGTTCCGTCGGCGAAGCGGTCGATGCGGTCGGCCTTGCCGAAGATCTCGACCCCGCGGACGTCCATCTTGCCCCAGTCCTCGATCACAGTCGGAACGCGATCGGGATTTGCCCCGATCTGTCCCTCGATCCACTCCAGTGCCTTGAGCAGCCGGGGCCGCCACAATGCGCGCATCAGCGGGTGCGCATGCATCTGACGCAATTCGTCAGCGGCCAGCACTTCCAGCGTCCCCTCACCCTTGTGCCAGCGCTCGAGAATCTTGTGCGCCACTTCGCCGCGCCAGGCGGGCGAAGGTTCGGCGTCGAGGGCGTCGAGCTCTTTGAGGCGCAAAATGGAGTTCGCGTAGAACTGGAACGGGTCGGACCGCAGGCGGTCGAGCGCCGTAACACTGATCCGCACCTGACGCTGCTCTGCGGACGGTGCGGGCTCAGGCCGCGGGTGCGGATCGGTTGGCTCCCCGTCGTCCAGTATCCGCGCGAGTTCGGGGATCGCCGTTTCGAGGTGGTTCTTGAGCAGGTCTTCACCGAGCAGCGCCTGCACCCGCAGCCAGAACCGGCTTGCGATTGCCGGTCCACCGGCATCGCGCCTTGCCCGGCTCAACACGACTTCTGGCGCACCCAGGAGGCCCGCGAGATCATGCGCTGCGAGACCGATGCGGAAGTCCGCCCCGGGCACACCCAACGCACGTAGGACGGCCGGAGCGAGCAGAGGATCGGGTGCCGGCGTGGCTGGCCAAACACCCTCATTGAGCCCGGCGCAGATCACCAGCTCGGCCCTCGTCATCCGCGATTCGAGCAACCCGTAGACAGCCACGCGAGAGTGCCCTCCATAAGGAGGACGCACCGCCACGCGATCCATCGCTTCGCGCAAGACTGCGGGCAAATCGGCGCTATCGAGACGAGTTCCGACGTCGCGCGCCTGAAGCCGCAGCTCGTCTACGAGCGCGGACAGGGCCCGCCCATCCTCGCGCGCCCACAGCGCTTCTCCGCACAAGGCTTCCCCCGCGACGACCAGTCTGTCGAGCTGGTCTGCGAGCGCAGCCTCGCCAGTCTCGACGAGCGGCGTCAGGATTGCCGCCACCTCGGACCACCAAGGCGAAATCTGCGCTTCCTGCGCAACCTCCAGCAACGGACCGAGGCCCGGCGCCGAGCGTGGGCCGCGCAGTTCAAGTTCCAGCGCGCGAGCGGCGTCGAGCCAATCCCCGCGCCCCTCCCCGGCGCGAACCAGCGGATGTTCGAGCAACGCCACCAGCGCCACGGGCGCCGCTTGCTCCGCCCCGACTTCGGCGAGCAGCAGCAGCACCCGCCCCGCCGCCGTCTGCGACAGCACCCGACCAGCGGAATCGTCCGCTTCGATGTTCCAGCGGCGCAAGTGCTGTACCACTCGCGATGCAATCCCGCGATCGGGCGTGACGACCGCAATGCGTTTCTCAGGCTGCTCCAACGCCTCGCGCACCAGCAGGGCGATGGCCTGGGCCTCTTCCTCCGGGTGATCGGTTTCCATCAACCGCACGCCCGCCAGCCTGCGCCGCTCCGGAGGCAGTCCGGCCCATTCGCGGCTCGCTTCGGGCGGAAGGAACAGGCTGGAGATCGCATGGCTGCGCTCAGGCGGCCCCTTCCCCATCCCCGCCCGGTGCCACGGCTGCACCTCGTCCCGCGAGACCCGCATGCGGTTGAGCAGCAGCTTGAGGTGGTATTGCGGATGGGTAACCGCATCGCCGCGCATCATCGGTTGCTCGGCGTCCGGAGCACCGGCCGCGCCAAGCTCATCCCACACCTCGGCGTTCATCGACAGATCGAGGTCGGGCAGGACCACCGCCCCCTCCGACAACCGCGCCACGGTGCGCAACAGCGCCGCCACGCCCTTTGCGGCGCTGGTGACACCTGCCGCGACAATCGGTGTCTGCGGCGGATCAGCCCTCCAGCGTTTGGCGGTATGACGGAACAGCCGGTTACGCCGGTCGGCCGGGTCGACCTCGCCACGAGCCATCAGCTCCTGATACCAGCGATCCTGCACGATCATGAACAGCGCGAGGCTGCGCTTCCAGTTGTCGGACATGTCTCCCAGCAGGCCCATGACGCGATCCTGATAGAGCTCCTCCGGCCCGATCTCTTCGACCAGCAGGCGATCCATCGCCCGCCCCATCTCAAACGCTAGCCGAAGGAGGGCGCTGCCTTTCGGGGCCTTATCGCCCTGCGTCTCACGAATGATCTCCGCCAGGCGCAGCCAGCGGCGGGTCAGATCCGCAGCCGGAGCGATCTCATCACCCGCTCCCAGCGGATCGAGCAAGGGGCCCAGTGCCTCATCGAGATCGAGGTCGCCCACCACGACCATCCGCGGCATCAGCAGGCCGGTTCCGGAGTGACGGATGAAAGCTTCGCTCATCGTGCGCACGGCTCGTCCGCTCGGGAGCAGCAGCGTCAGGCGCGCGAGGCCAACCTCGGGATCGGCGTAGCGCGGCACGAGTCCGGCCACGAGCGCATCGGCGAACCCGCGGTGCGCGGCTATCGAATAGACATTGGGTCCCGGACGGTCAGGCACCGACCAGGGCCGCCTCCGTCGGTGCGATCGCCTCCGGATCGCCGACTTCGAACCATTCACCGGTGAAGGCCATGCCGAATAGTCGCCCTTCGTCGATCGCCCGGCTCCACAACACGTTGGTGGAGAACGGCCCCTCCGGCGCATCGCGCAACAGCCGCTTCGAGATCAGCTGAACGCCAGTGTAGATGAACGGCGCAATCCGGCCCGAGCGACGGCGCGACAGCCTGCCCGTGCCGTCCATATGGAAATCGCCCTTCCCGCGATAGTTCGAGGCCCGGGTATGCGAGACCAGCAACAACAGCGCGTCCATCCGCGCTGGATCCCAGACTCGCGAGAGCTCGGCAAAGGCGTTCACCGGACCGTCGAGCCAGACGTTGTCGCTGTTAACGCAAAAGAATGGATCGGAGAGCAGGCCCTGGGCCTTCACCAACCCACCGCCCGTTTCGAGCAGCACGTCCCGCTCGTCCGAGAAGGATACGGCCGGTTCGCGGCGCCCGGCGAGGTGCTTCTCGATCGTTTCGGGAAAGTAGTGAACGTTGACCACCGCCCTGGCTACTCCGGCTTCGGCCAGGCGATCGAGGGCGTGGTCGATCAGAGGCTTACCCGCGACTTCCACCATCGGTTTGGGGCGGTCGTTGGTCAGCGGACGCATGCGTGTACCGAGCCCGGCGGCCAGCACGATCGCGCTATCTGCGGCCAACTCGGTCACTGAATTTCACCGCCGCCCGTATCGCGCAGCACCTGCGGCACGTTTGCGGCGAACCAGTCCGCCACAGGAGCCAGCGCCGGATGCTCCAGATCTCGCTCCATCGCGTCCCACACGCGCGGGATCATCGCGAGGTAGCGCTGCTTCCCGTCACGCAGCCACAAGCGGGCGAAGATGCCGACGATCTTGGCATTCCGTTGCGCGCCGAGCCGGGCATAGTCGGCCTCGAAGTCCGGCCCGGCGTCGACTTGCGCCAGGTAGCGGTCGAGCATCTTGCGCTCCAGCTTCACCGAGACGTCGCGCCGAGCATCCTGCAGCAGCGAGACCAGGTCGTAAGCGGGGTGCCCCACCAGCGCGTCCTGGAAATCGATCAGCCCCTGCGCTCCGTCCGGGAGCAGCATGATGTTCTCGGCATGGTAATCGCGCAGCACCGTCACGCCGGGGTTCTGGCGCGGCAGCATCGGTTCGAGAACCTGGCTCCACGCTTCGCGCCAACCCTCATTGTCGACCGAGAGCTCCATCGCCGGGCAGTACCATTCGGTGAACAGCCCTGCCTCGCGCTGATAGACCGCCATGTCGTAGGGTTCGAACGGGCCCGGTGCGCAGGCATGAAGTTCGACGAGCGCATCCACCGCGCGGGCGTAGATCTCTTCTTCGGCGTCGCTGTTCTCGTCGAGCCAGTCGCGCATGCGGTCGACGCCGAAATCCTCGATCAAGACGAGGCCGCGCTCGGCGTGCTCGGCGTAAATCCTCGGCGCACGCAGGCCGTTGGCGTTGAGCCACTTGCCGACGTGAAGGAACGGGCCGGGATCTTCATGCGGCGGCGGCGCGTCCATCAGCATCGCGCTTCCCGCATCGCCACGGATGCGGAAGTAGCGGCGAAAACTGGCGTCGCCGGGCAAGGGTTCGACGATCGAGCCGCTCCACCCTGCACCCTCTAGAAACGCCTCGAGACCATCCGGCAGATCAGAATTCATGGAAGGCGCCCTAGCCAATCCGCCCCCGGTTCGACAATCGCCCGGCGACCACTACCCGCAATTTCCAGCGTGACGGAGAGGCATCCTGGCTCATGCGCGAATCCGCCCGCATTCTCCGGCCACTCCGCGATCAGCGCAGCGCCCTCGCGATAGTCGTCGAGACCCAGCTCGTCCGCTTCCTGCGGCCGCTCCAAGCGGTAGAAGTCAGCGTGGACCAGTGGGAGACTGACCGAGGGCGGGTCGTAGGTTTCCAGGATCGTAAAAGTCGGCGACGGCACCTCGCCTTGATGGCCCAGCGCTGCGATGGTCGAACGGGCAAGGGTAGTCTTGCCCGCACCCAGTCCGCCGGAAAGCGCCACGACATCACCTGGGCGCAGCAGCGCCGCGATCCGCTGACCCAGCTGCTCCATCGAAGCGAGGTCCGGCAGGTCGACTGTCACGGCAGGACGATCGTGGCGGTGGTGCCAGAGCCCTTTTCGGACTGCAGCTCAAGCCGACCGCCGTGGGCTTCGATCAATTGCCTGGCGAGGGGCAGGCCTAGCCCGGCGCGTCGGTTCTCGAGCTTGCCGTCCGCTCCCATCCGGTGGCCATCGAGCGCGCGCGCGAGCTCGCTCGGCTTCATGCCCGGGCCATTGTCGGACACCACGATCCGCACGCCCTGCTTGCGACGGGACAGTGCGACGAGAATGCGCCCGCTGCCGGAAGGGGCGGCCTTGATGGCGTTGTCGAGAAGGTTGCCGATAGCGCGCTTCAACTGGCGAGTGTCGGCCATGATCGAGCCGGCCGAGCGATCGCCGCGCAAGTCGAGCGTCAGCCCCTTCTCTTCGATCGCTTCCTCCCGCTCGCGCACGATCTGGGTGACGAACGTCAGCAAGTCGGTCTCTTCGGTTGCGATCGGCAAGAGCCCGGCCTCGCTCTGCGTCAGGTCGAGCACGCTTTCGATCTGCGCGCTCAGCCGTCCGACCGAAGCCAGGATCGCGGCAACGTATTCCTGCCCCTGGTCGCTCAGCTGCCCCGCGACGCCAGTCTGCAGGAGCTCGGCGAATCCGCCGATCGAGGTCAGAGGCGTGCGGAACTCATAGGACATGTTGGCGAGGAACCGCGTCTTGACCGCATCCGCCTCTTCAAGCGCGGTATTGCGTTCGCGCAGGGCATCCTCGGCCTTCTTGCTGTCGGTGACGTCGAGCACCGTAAGCAAGCCGTTGCCGTCGGGCAGAGGCACACCAGCGAACTCGAGAGTGCGGCCATTAGAGAGCTGCACCCGCCCTCCGCGCTGCTTGCGGTCGAGAGTTGCCGCGCGCACTACCTCGCCGATCGCCTCGCGCTGGCCTGGCCGCGCGAGCCTCGAACCGATCCGCTCTAGCAGCGCCTCGATCCGCGGATGCTCGTCGAACCATTCCTCAGGCAGGCCCCAGATCTCCGGAAAGCGCCGGTTCCACAGCTGCATCCGGCCGTCGGGCGCGAAGACCGCGAGCGATTCGAACAGGCTGTCGAAAGTGGCAGTCCGCGTACGCAACAGCGTGTCGCGCCCTGCGGAGAGCGCCAGTTGCTCGGACCGGTCCTCGGCCACCATGAACAGCCCGCCGTCCGGCAACGGCTGGGCGACGATCCGCAGGTGCGTACCGTCCGACAAGGTCCAGGCGTCCTCGCTCGCTTCGCCAGCGGTGAACCACCCTCCGAGCTCGCGGCGCCACACCGGAAAGTCGCGCACTTCGGGCAGGCGCCCTGCCTCGCGGGCGGTATCGAGGAAACGGTCGAACTTAAGCGGATCGAGCCGTGCCGCGGGCGGCATTGCGAAGATGCGTTGGAAAGGCTGGTTTGCGAAGGTCAGCAGTCGGTCAGCGTCGAACTGGGCCACGCCGATCGAAAGCTGGTCGATGATCTGGCGCTGCGCCTCGCGGAAGGCGCGGAATTCACGCGCCTGCTCTTCCATCTCTTCGATGTCGATCGCGTAACCGGCAACACCCTCCTTGCCGAGGGGGAGATCGCTGACCCGCAAGGTACGCCGCTGCGTGCCCACGGTAGCCTGCACGATGCGCTCGACCGGAAGGTCCTTGTCGGCCGCCTGTCGCGCGACTTGTGCCGCACTGAGCCCGTCGACCACTTCGATCAGCTCGATCTGCTTCTTGACGCAATCCTCGGCGCTCTCGCTGCCCACGGCCTCGACATAGGCGCTGTTGACCAGGCGCAGCTTCATGTCCGGTCCGCGAAACCACATCGGCGTGGGCGCAGCCTCGATCAGGCCCACGAGCGCGGCAAAGTCGGTCTTCGCCCTCGCGGTTTCGCTGCGCAAGCGCGCCAGCTCACCTTGGCTTTCGGAAAAGTCGAACCACCACAACAAGGCTGCCCCGTTTGGCGCGATCACGGAGTCGGCAAGGTGGCCGCGGATCGCCAGGCTCTTGCCTGAACCGCGCGGCGTGGCGACCATGCTGAAGGGAGCCGCAGTTTTCTGGGTCTTGCGCACGGCGTCGCGCAACTGCTCGAGGTCATCCGCCCCAAGACCACCAGCTTCGCCGCCGTCGAGTTCGCTCAAGTAGCCGGGCAGCTTCTCCAGACCGAGCCAGGCCGCGAGCCGATCCGGTCCTTCGATCTTGCCGTCGGATCGCACCAGCAACGGAATGGCGGGCGAATCGTCGATCATGCGGGTCAAGCGGCGCGCCGTCGACCGGGCGGTGCGCGCGTGGTGAGCCCGGCTTTGCGCCGCAAGCACCAGCCAGACCGCGCCAAAGGTCCATGCCGCCAGAAGGAGGCCAAGCAGGACCAAGGCAACCGGAGATAATTCCATGAGGTGTCAGCTATTAGCGCCGACCGGGGGATGCAATGCCCGAAGCCCCCTCCTGCACGACTATTCGGGCCGAATGAGCCGATCACCCCCGCCGAAGCGGGGATGACCGGGCTTGTTCGGGATCAGTAACGGTAGTGATCGGCCTTGAACGGACCGTTTGCCGGCACGCCGATGTAATCGGCCTGACGCTGGCTCAGCTTGGTGAGCTTGGCGCCGAGCTTGTCGAGATGCAGCGCAGCCACCTTCTCGTCGAGGTGCTTGGGCAGGATGTAGACGTCGTTCTGGTAATCCCCGCCCTTGGCGAAGAGTTCGATCTGCGCCAGCACTTGGTTGGTGAAGCTGCAGCTCATCACGAAGCTCGGGTGGCCGGTGGCGCAGCCGAGGTTCACCAGGCGACCCTTGGCGAGGATGATGATCTTCTTGCCGTCAGGGAAGGTCACCAGGTCGGTACCCGGCTTCACTTCGGCCCAGTCGTAGTTGTCGAGCGCGGCGATCTGGATCTCGCTGTCGAAGTGACCGATGTTGCAGACGATGCTCATCGGCTTCATCGCCTTCATGTGCTCGGCGGTGATCACGTCCTCGTTGCCGGTGGCGGTGACGAAGATGTCGCAGCGCTTCACGGCTTCTTCCATCGTCACGACTTCATAGCCTTCCATCGCGGCCTGGAGAGCGCAGATCGGATCGATCTCGGTCACCATCACGCGAGCGCCGCCGTTGCGGAGGCTGTCGGCCGAGCCCTTGCCCACGTCACCGAAGCCCGCGACGCAAGCGACCTTGCCGGCCAGCATCACGTCGGTTGCGCGACGGATCGCGTCGACCAGCGATTCCTTGCAACCGTAGAGGTTGTCGAACTTCGACTTGGTGACGCTGTCGTTCACGTTGATCGCCGGGAACGGCAGCTTGCCCTGCTTGGCCAGGCTGTACAAGCGGTGGACGCCGGTGGTGGTTTCCTCCGACACGCCGCGGATCGCCTGGACCGTCTTGGTCAGGTAGCCCGGCTTGGCCTTGAGGAACGCGTTGAGCGCACGAACGAACTCGATTTCCTCGGCGTTCGAAGGCTCGAACAAAGCCTCACCCGCTTCGACGCGCGCGCCCCACAGGGCGAACATCGTGGCGTCGCCGCCATCGTCGAGGATCATGTTGCAGACGGTGTCATCGCCCCAGTCGAAGATGCGGCCGACATAGTCCCAGTACTCGGCCAGGCTCTCGCCCTTGATGGCGAACACCGGAATGCCCTGCGCAGCGATCGCAGCGGCGGCGTGGTCCTGGGTCGAGAAGATGTTGCAGGTGGCCCAGCGCACTTCAGCGCCGAGCGCGACGAGCGTCTCGATCAGCACGGCGGTCTGGATGGTCATGTGCAGCGAACCGGTGATGAGCGCGCCCTTGAGCGGCTGCGAAGCGCCATACTCTTCGCGCAGGGCCATCAGGCCCGGCATCTCGGTTTCGGCGATGGCAATCTCGGCCCGGCCGTAGTCGGCCTGCGAGATGTCCCGGACGATATAGTCATTTTCAGCGACGGCAGCGGTAGCCACGGTGCAACACTCCTATGCTTTGGGGTGGAGGCGCAGCCGGGGCTCCATGCCGACGCCGATATCGCGAACGCACATAGTCGGTCGAGCCGCCCATGGCAAACCCGCCATCGGTTGTTCGCCTCAGAGGCAGGAAGAATGAGAAATTTTCGGCTGCGATGTCACATTCGCGCTCGCTGCCTCGTCAAGACGTCATCCCTCGCAAAGAAAAGGATGCGATCATGACGAAACTCCTCAATCCCTACGCCGCCGCGCCCGAGCTCATGCAAGCCTGGCTCGCCTTCTCCAACCAGGTGGCCGAGAGCGGACTCGAAAAACCACTGGTCGAACTGGTGAAAATCCGTTCCTCGCAGATCAACGGGTGCGCCAACTGCCTCAACATGCACACCTTCGAAGCTCGCCAGGCCGGTGAAACCGAACAGCGGCTCGCCCTGCTGAGCGCATGGCAGGAAGCCCCGTGCTACAACGATCGCGAACGCGCCGCGCTCGCCTGGACCGAGCATATGACACTGGTTGCCAAGATGCGCGCACCGGCCCACGTCTATGAGGAGCTGGACCGGCTCTTCAGCAAGGAAGAACAAGTGAAGCTGACCCTGATGATCAACGTGATCAACGGCTGGAACCGTCTCGCTGTCGGCTTCGACCTGTTCGATGCGGGTCTCGGCTGGAAGGCATGAGCGACGCGGCCACCCAGTTCGAGGCCTTGAGGCCACGGCTGATACGCGTCGCCTATCGGATGCTCGGCTCAATGGGCGACGCCGAGGACGTGGTGCAGGACGCCTGGATGCGCTGGGAAGCAGCAGATCGCACCGCCGTGCGCGTGCCGGAGGCGTTCCTCCGCCGCGTCGTCACGCGGTTGTGCCTGGACCAACTCAAGTCAGCGAGAGTGCAACGCGAGGATTACGTCGGCCCATGGCTGCCCGACCCCGTCGTCGAAGCGGATGAAGTGGAGGACGTGACGCTTCCGCTCATGCTCGCTCTCGAACGGCTTTCGCCACTCGAACGGGCAGCGTTCCTGCTCCACGACGTCTTCGGCGAAAGCTTCGAGGACATCGCCGGAACCCTTGGCCGCGATCCTTCCGCCTGCCGTCAGCTCGCCAGTCGGGCGCGCGAGCATGTGAGAGCGGAAAAGCCGCGCTTTCCGATCAGCCCCGCCCACGGAATGGAGATCGCAGAGGCCTTCTTCGCCGCCTCACGCGAAGGCGACACTGCGCGGCTGGGGACGATGCTGGCCCAGGACGTCAGCTTCTACTCGGACGGCGGCGGCAAGCGGCCGGCCGTGGCACGCGTGATGCGCGGCGCGAGCGATGTCGCGCGGACTTATGCCGCGATTGCCCGGCTAACTCGAGATCACCGGGGCGCCTTGGTCCGCTATGCCTATGTGAATGGCCTCCCTGGCTTCGTCACTCGCGAAGCGGACGGCGTGCTGCAAACCACCGCCCTCCTGATCGAGGAGGGGCAGATTCGGGCGATCTATGCCGTACGCAATCCCGACAAGCTCCAACACCTGGAAGGCGGACTTCATTAGTGACCACTCGGATCGCGGTTGCACCCCTCACAGCACAACCTATGTACGCAGGCGCACTCACACAGGAGAAGGGTTCAGATGACGATTTCCAAAGGCGACAAGCTGCCGGACGTGACGCTGGTCAAGGTAACTGAAAACGGACCGGAGAAGGTCCAGAGCGGCGAATACTTCGCCGGCAAGAAAGTTGCGCTGTTCTCCGTCCCGGGTGCCTTCACCCCGACCTGTTCGGTCAAGCACCTCCCGGGCTTCGTCGAGAAGGCCGATGAACTCAAGGCCAAGGGCGTCGACGAGATCGTCGGCACCGCGGTCAACGATGCTTTCGTGCTCGGCGCCTGGAACAAGGCTTCGGGTTCGTCGGACATCACCATGCTGGCCGACGGCAACGGCGACTTTGCCGAAGCGGTCGGGCTGACGATGGATGGCTCGGGCTTCGGCATGGGTAAGCGCGGCCAACGCTACTCGATGATCATCAACGACGGTGTGGTCGAAGAACTGAACGTCGAAGCGCCGGGCGACTTCAAGGTCAGCAGCGCCGAGCACATGCTCGGACAGCTCTAAAATGAACGAGGGGCGCTCACGAGGCGCCCCTCTTCACTTCCTCAGGCGCCCTGCACCCACTGCACGTCGGCGCCGAGCGAGACGAAGTTGTCGATGAACCCCGGATGCGCGCGGCGGATCGGGTCGGCATCGAGGATCGTCGATTCACCCTTGATCGAAGACGCCACCATCAACAGCGCGATAGCCACGCGGATGATGTAGGGGCTGGTCACCGTTGCCGGCGCCAGTTCGTCCCCGCCGAACGTGATCAGGCGGTGCGGGTCGCACAGCAGGGTGTGGGCACCGAACAGCGAGAGTTCGGTGTGCCAGGTCAGCCCGCCTTCGTAGACCTTGTTCCAGAACATCACCGAGCCTTGCGCCTTTACGCCAAGCGCGATGAAGATCGGCAGCAGGTCGGCCGGGATGTAAGGCCACGGCGCCGCCTCGACCTTGGTGATCAGGTGCGAGGTGAAGTTCTCCTCGACCACCAGCCGTTCCGGGGCGGCAAGACGAGACCAGCCGCCTTCGTGCTTCACCTCGGCCCCGAACTTGCCGAACGTGCGGTCGATCAGGTCGAAGTGTTCCGGATGGTTGTTGCGCACCTGAATGTCGCCGCCGGTCACCGCCGCGAGGGCGAGGAAGGTGGCGATCTCGTGGAAGTCGTCGATGAAGGTGTAGTCGGCGCCACCGAGCTTCACCCCGCCCTCGACCGAGACCATCGAGGTCCCCTTGCCGATGATCTTCGCACCGAGCAGTTCGAGGAAAGTGCACATCTCCTGGACGTGCGGTTCGCAGGCGGCGTTGACGATCTGCGAAGTGCCTTTGACCGTCAGCGCGCTGAGGATGAAGTTCTCGGTGGTGGTGACCGAAGCGTATTCGAGCCACATACGCGCCGCCTGGCCTTTGCCGCTGGCGCGGAACACGATGTCGTGGCCGCTCTGGCTGACTTCGGCTCCAAAAGCGCGGAAGACGGCGACGTGAGGATCGATCTCGCGCGCGCCGAGGGTGCATCCCTTGACCTCATGCTCGAGCCGGGCCTCGCCCAGGCGCACGATCAGGCCGGGGATCATCATGATCGAGGCGCGCATGGCCTGCGGCAGACGGGCATCTGCGCCCTTCGCAACCGTCGAGTGATCGATTTCGAGGGTCTTGGCGGTCTTGTCCCAGTTCACCGTCGAACCGAGCGTACCGAAGAACTCAACGATCCGCGAAACGTCGGTGATCTCCGGGACGTTGCGCAGGATGATCGGCGCGTCGGTCAGCAGAGTCGCGCACAGCACGGGCAGCACGGCATTCTTGTTGGCCGAAGGTTCGATACGGCCAGTAAGGGGCTTCCCGCCCCGCACGAGTAGCGCGGTCAAATCAATATCCCATCAGCTTGAGGACTTCCTGGCGACTCTTGTCGTCACGACGGAAGATACCCATGACCCGGCTTGTTACCATGTTCACGCCCGGCGTCCGCACCCCGCGCGCGGTCATGCACGCATGGCTGGCCTCGATCACGACAGCGACGCCCTTGGGCTGCAGTTCGTCCCAGATGCACTGGGCCACTTCCGCCGTCAGCCGCTCCTGAATCTGCAACCGGCGAGCGTAAGCATGAAGCACACGAGCGAGTTTCGAGATCCCGACGACACGGTCGGTCGGCAAATAGGCGATCGCAGCCTTGCCGATGATCGGCGCCATGTGGTGCTCACAGTGGCTCTGGAAAGGAATGTCCTTGAGCAACACGATCTCGTCGTAGCCGCCGACTTCCTCGAACATGCGCGAAAGATGGCTGGCCGGGTCTTCGGTGTACCCCTGGCAATACTCCTTCCACGCCCGCGCCACGCGCTTGGGCGTGTCGAGCAGCCCTTCGCGCTCCGGATCGTCGCCGGCCCAGCGGATCAGGGTGCGGACGGCTTCCTGCACGTCTTGCGGTACTGGCGGCTTGCCACGCGGATCGTCCTCGTCGGGACCGTCCAAACTGCTCATTGGGGGCGGTACTTCCTCTTCACCCTGGTCATTCCACGGGCCAATAGTCCGCCATTGCGCAAAAGGCCACGCCTTGGACCACGTATCTGGAACATCTCTGCAGGTTCTTCGGGATCGAGCACCTCATTTGCCGCCAGCTTGAAGGGCAATTCCGCCGCAACATCCTGGTGAAATGGTCGCAGATGCTGTCCTGAGGACTTCCCAAGTGCCGCGATCATTCCGGCCATCGATCCTGTCCGCTCGATCAGTTTGGCGACCTCCTCCACCGGTATCCCGCAGTGTTCGGCCAGCAGGGAATGGCGGAGCTCGCGGATCTGCTCTCCACAATGCCCGTTCGCGGGGCGCTCGCAATCGATGAAGACGTCACATTCGCTGTCGAGCCCCATCGAACGGTTGTTGAAGTTCGCCGATCCGACCCGGAGGATTCGGTCATCCACAATCATGACCTTGGCATGGACGTAGATCGGGGTCTCGCCGGCATAGGGGGTGTAGATATGAAAACGCGCGTTCCGGTCGATTTCCCGGATCGCGGCCACCAGTTGCGCTCTGGCGGGATCCATCGCCGTCGCTTCGATCCACCCGTTTGCGGAAATGGGCTGAACGATCACCACTTCCGGTGGATCGACCTCAGCCATGCGATCGATTATGGCCTCGGCGATCACGCGCGAGGCGAAGTACTGGCTCTCGGCATAAATGAAGTGGCGAGCGCTGGCGATGTGCTGCTTGAACAGATCCTCGATCTCTCGCACGCCTGGATCGCCGTCATACTCCGGTCTCGTCCGAGCAATCCCGACTTCCACATTTTCGAAGTGAGGGTCGAGTCCGTCAGGCCAGGCGCTCTCGTCCGAAGGCGATGAAGGCGTGAGAGGCTTTCCTCCGGCGCGCAGCCAACGGTCCAGGCCCAGCTCTTCGAGCTCAGCAGCTATCGGCCCCTCCATCATCATAGTCATGTCGTGCCACGGGAAATAAGGAGCGCCATTGGGCGTCCTTCTGCGTGGATCATCTTCGATATGCGCCCGCGTGTCCCAGCGCCCGACAGTCATGTCGATCCCGCCGCAAACCGCGAAGCCTTTGTCTATGACGGCAATCTTCTGGTGATGACTGCAGCCGATCGGATGAATGGAGTCGAACTTGAAGTCGATACGGCGGTTCGGAAACCAGCGAATGAGGTCGAACATCATTGTTCCGCGAAACGCGAACTTGAGCGCGCCCACGCCCCACTTCAATATCCGGACCTCGAGACCTGGTCTATTGCGGGTTAGCCAAGGGATGAAACCGCCGAGCCGAGCCGGATAGTCCCGTTTCCACGCCCTCTGCCACCAACGTCTGCCGCGCGTCAGGTGCACTCGGGTATCAACATCCCATCCAATCAACAGAATTCGCTGCCGAGCCTTGAGCATGGCCTGCTGAATCAAGTCGAAATAGGCTTCCGCATCGACGATGACGCGCACTCGAGACGCCATCGCGTAGCGCCACACGCCAGGGTTGATGGAACTGTCGTCGAACGCGGATTCTTTGATGTCGCCGCCCAAGGCTTCCCCGATTGCTCTCATCCCTTGCTCTGTTGCGGCAACCACTGATCGCCCTCGCGAGTTCCGGTCCCGGCTCGATCCCGTACAGAAGCTGCTTCAATTCCTACCGACGCGCTCCCTCAACCTATTGGAAAGTCCTACCTTAAAGGTTGCCCAATCTTAACTTTACCTCGGTAACCCGAGTGCATTCAGACGGTTACCAAGGCCCCCCTCAAAGTGCGTACGTTAAAGAAGCCCATCGATCGTGCGACAGACTGGCTTCTGGGGGCGAGGATGCAGGTTTCGCCAACGATCCGCTTGCAGCTCGAAGCGGGACTGTTCGGCTCGGTGCCGATTTTTCTGGGCGGAATATTCAACAGCATCGCCGTTGCGGCCATCGCAGTATGGCGGCAGCCGACCACGCCGTTCTTCGTATGGCTGGCGGTTGAAATCGCTCTCGGGATCGTCCGTCTGCCCGTCCTCTTGGCCGGGCGAAGAGCGCTCAGGAACGGAAAAACTCCGCCCAAAACGACCGCGGCGATCCTGTCATCAGCCTGGGCAGCCTCGATTGGATTTGGCGCCTATTTCTCGCTGACGCACCACGACTGGGTCCTTTCGACCATCGTCTGCCTGTCGGCCGCCGCGATGGTCAGCGGCATCTGCCTGCGCAACTTCGGTACACCGAGGCTCGCGGCCCTTATGGTCTTTCTTGCCCTCGCACCGTCGACCGTGGCTGGCACGATTGTGTCGCAGCCCGGCCTCGCCATCATTTCCATCCAGCTTCCGATCTTCATTCTCACGATTTTCTCGGCTTCGTTCGTTCTGCACCGGATGATGGTTACGCAGATGACGGCGCTAAGCGATCTCGAAAAGAGCGAGTTCTTCAACCGGATCATTCTGGAATCGAGCCCCGACTACACGATCATCATCAACGAGCAGCACGACATCATCTTCTTCAATCGCCCGAACTCGGCCCTGAGCGAGCAAGGCGATCTGATTGGGAGCGCCTGGCTTTCCCTGCTCCACCCGGCCGATCGCGAGGGCGGTGAAAAGGCCCTCGCTGACGTAGCGTGCAAAGGATCTGCCAATCTCACGACGCGGCGGCTCGACGCCGATGGCAGGCTGCGCTGGTTCGACGTGATCGCCAGTCGCATCTCAGACGATTCCGGACGGATCTTGATGGTCGCTCGTGACATCACCCACCAAAAGCGATCCGAGGAGCGAGCGCTCTGGATGGCCAGGCACGACCCGCTCACTGGCCTGCCAAACCGTGCGGTGCTGCAGGACGAACTCGACAGAATTCTCGGGACCGACGATCCGGCGGCCGCTCTGCTGATGCTGGATATCGACAACTTCAAGACCATCAACGACACGCTCGGCCATGACGCGGGGGACCGCATGCTCTCGACCTTTGCGGAGAGGTTGCAGGCAGCTCTGGGTGAGGAAGACCTGGTGGTCCGTCTTGGCGGAGATGAGTTCGCTATTCTTTTCTCTGCTCGGTCGGACGCCGATGTCTGGAGTGCCGGAGCCCGAATCTACGCGGGGCTTTGCGAGCCCTTCGAGTACCAGGGAAAGCTCCTCGCCTGTGGCGCCAGCATCGGTGCCAGTCGCCTATGGCACGATGGAGCAAACCGCTCCGAAATCATGAAGGCGGCAGACATCGCACTCTATGCCGCAAAGACCGCCGGACGCGGGCAGCTAAAGCTCTTCGAATCCTCAATGAGGGCCGAAGTGGAAGGGCGAGAGACGATGGTTGCCGCTGCGTTGACGGCTCTCAAGCAGGACCGCGTAGTTCCCTTCTTCCAACCCAAGATGTCACTCGGCACGTCGCGGATAGTTGGATTCGAAGCGCTACTCCGTTGCACCAGTGCCGATAACCAGGTCCTCACCGCCGACGACATCAAGGCTGCATTCGACGATCCAGCGCTCTGCGCTGTGTTGAGCGAACGCATGATCGAACGTACGCTTAGCCAGATCGAACGCTGGTTGGCGGCAGACGTACCTTTCGGCCACGTTGCCATTAATCTGACGGCTGCAGACTTCCGGCGCGAAGGATTCGTCGACAGCTTGCTCACCCGTTTGCAGCGCAAGGCTATTCCGCCGTCCTGCCTCCAGATCGAGGTGACGGAGACGGTCTTCCTTGGTCGAGGGGCAGGATACGTCGAAGCGGCTCTCAGATCGCTCAGTGAAAGTGGCATAAAGATCGCGCTCGACGACTTCGGAACTGGCTACGCGTCCCTTTCGCATCTCAGCCAGTTCCCGATCGACTTGCTCAAGATCGATCGCACCTTTGTCCAGCGGCTGGGACAGAGCCCAGAGGCAAAAGCTATTTGCGCCGCAGTGGTGAACCTGGGCCATTGCCTGGGAATGCAGATTGTCGCCGAGGGGGTTGAAACCCTGGTGCAGGAAAACGCCCTCATCGATCTCGGATGCGACGTTTGCCAGGGCTTCCTCTACTCAAAGGCCATGCCTGCAGAGGCCATCCCCATGGTCCTGTTGGGCCAAGACGCCAAACCGTTGCGAGCCCGCCGGGCTTAATCTCCGACCGATCAGGGCGGCCTTGGCCGGAACGAATCCCTCAGGTCGTTTCAAATCGGCCGAATTTGGGGGAGACGGCCGCGACGACATTGGAATAGCTCACGAGCAAGGCGGACTGGTGAGCCCGCCGCTCGGTCGGCATATCACCGACCGCTTTCCGTCTGGATTTCTATCGTTGGAAAGTTTGGCGCGCCCGAAAGGATTCGAACCTCTGACCCCCAGATTCGTAGTCTGGTGCTCTATCCAGCTGAGCTACGGGCGCGCTTGGAGGGCGCCACATAGGGAGAGGATTCTGGCTTGGCAATAGCCTATCATCGGACTTCGGGACACAATCGCACAAGAAGTTCACGATCCATGGGTGGCATGGCCAGTCCAGCCGCCTCCAGAGGCGTGAACCAGCCCCATTGCTGACCTTCCCGGGCCTCGGGATTCCCATGCCAGGCCGGACAATTGTAAAGAAACAGTACAAGTCCGGGGCAGCCGCCCTCGCCCGATTCCTCCGCAAAACCTGCCGGGGTCAAACACTCGTGATCGAGGTCGATCCCAAGTTCCTCAAGCAACTCTCTACAGGCCGCAAACCGCGGAGTTTCGCCACGTTCAACCTTCCCCCCCGGGAACTCCCACAGACCCCCGTGCCGCTTATGAGGCAGAGCCTGCTGCAACAGTAATCGACCGTAAGGATCTCGGACGGCCACGGCCACCACGAGCACGATTGTCGGACTATTTTCCACCTTAACCAACCCAATCAACGATTCATTAGGACGATGTTGCGATAACGCATTTCGATCAGACCGATGTCGTGGGGTAACTATCGATGTTCAGGGGCGAAACATACTGCAAAGTATTGCGGGACGACCGCGGCGCAACTGCCATCGAATATGGCCTGATCGTCGCATTGATTGTCATTGCCATCATGGTTTCGCTTAGCACCCTTGCTGACGGCGGCAGCGGCCTTTGGGCCGTTGTCAAAGACAAGGTGGTGGAGGGAACAACCTGATCTTAGGTTTTTGTCAATAAATGCGAAGTAATGCTGAGACACTTGATCTCTACCTTGGGTCGAAAAGGGGTGAAGGTCAAGTTGGGTACCGAAGACCTAACTTAGGAGACGATCATGAAGTTCTTCAACAAGCTGCTCCGTGACGAGCAGGGCGCCACCGCCATCGAATACGGCCTCATTGCTGCTCTCATCGCGGTTGCCGCGATGGCGGCCATGGGCACCATCGGCACGCAGCTGAACAGCACCTTTGACAAGGTAGGCAAAGAGCTGACCACCGCGAACACCTAATCGCGAAGGTTGAGCTTAAGCTCGCAAGAATAAAGGCGGCAGGGTAACCTGCCGCCTTTTTCTATTCCCGGCACACACCCAAAATCAGTTGCCCCGGATTACTATCTTATATTTCTCACCTGGAACAACTTGCGCATTGGCCGCCAGACCGTTCAGGACCCGAAATCTCTCCACCTGGGCATTACTGTAGGCCATGCGGTTGGCGAGCGACTGAACCGTATCGCCACTTCGGGCCGTGATCACATCGATCCTGCGAGGAATCACTTGAGCGGCTTCCTGAGCCGAGATTCGACGCATGGAATTGTACATCGGATTGAACACTGCCGACTGACCCGCAGGAGCGATTGAAGCAAAGTGGAACGCCTGGTTATTCGCAAACTGGTACGCCACGACCGTCACATCGACGGCCCCCTGCCTGGAATTGACGCGTGAAGTTCCTATTAACGCTTCCAGCCCGTTTATCCGGGTCCTCTGCAGATTCTGAGGTACGAGCTGGCTACGCCCACCAATCGTCTGAAACGCTTGCCGGACGTAGGTTTCCAAGTTGCCGTCAAAGGCAGCCGATGTGAGTTGCGCCTGACCGGTCTGGCCGTTGACCGAAACCTCACTCGTCCCATTGACCATGTAATAGCCCTGCGGAACGGTGAAGGTCAGCCTGAAGTCCGGGTGGACGAAAGTGCTTCCCTCGACGACCCCCTGATGAGGGTCATCGCCGTAAAGTAGCCCATCGATCCGAGTCAAAAACGTATCGCGATTAGTTACGCCGGTGAGGTTGCCTGCCAGACTATTGGCACCCTGGGCGCGATTTGCCGGATCGGGATGGCTGGATGCCCACTCAGGAAGCGTCGCGTCCCGGCCTTCGAGCCGAGCGTCGAGCGCATCCTGTGCAGCAAGGCTCTGCAGCACAGTTGCCATCGCATGCGGGTCATAGCCCGCCGTGCGCAAGTACTGCACCCCAAGGCTGTCGGCCTCGGTCTCTTGCTTGCGCGAGTATTTCAGCGTCAAAAGTTGTGGCGCTGTCGAGAAGACCTGCTGACCGAGTTGCCCCAGAGCATTGTTCCCGAGAAGCACCCCAGACAAAATTGAACCGAGAGCCCCAAGCACGCTGTTTCGCGCCGCTGCATTCTGGCGCTGCTTTGAATGCCGGGCAGCGACATGTCCAACCTCGTGACCGAGCACGCCGGCTAATTCCGCCTCGTTATTCATCAACGAGACAAGCTGGCGGGTCACGTAAACGTAGCCACCAGGAATGGCGAAAGCATTGTTTACCGAGCTGTTGAGCAGAGTAACATTGAAGGCCGAGGCCGAGTTCGACAAGCCGGATTGAACTGCAATGTTCTGTCCTATCTGCTTGACGTAGTCGGCCTGCGGACCGGTTACCTCCCCGCCGAATTCGCGCAGAAGTTCAGGGTGATACTGGGCGCCTTGTTGAGCCTCTGACGGTGTAATGGCGCTGCCCGCGCGTTGCGCAACCACGGGGGTGGCGCACATCGCAATAACAGCAACACCGGCCAGCGCAGCGCGCCGGAAGCCAGGTTTGGATTTCACGACCATTGGGCTCCTTATTGGGGCAGCGTGCGGCCGAACCGCGCGTTCATGCCACACGAACCCGCTCAAAAAGGCAATGTTCCCGTTTTGCCTCTTCGAAAGGCGCTAGGCTCTCAGCGACCCATGGTGAGGAAACGCTCTTCGCGAAGGCGGAGCAATTCCTGCGGACTTTTTTGTGAAAGAGCGTTCAACTCCTCGGAAATTGCACTGCCGAGCGACTGCGCGGCAGCCTGCGGATCCCTGTGCGCACCACCCGTGGGCTCCGGCACAATCCTGTCGATAACGCCCAATTGCACGAGGTCTTGCGCGGTCATCTTCATCGCCTCGGCCGCCTGCGGGGCCTTTTCGGCGGTTCGCCAGAGAATCGAGGCACAACCTTCAGGTGAGATTACCGAATAGACCGCGTGCTCGAACATGAGGACACGCTCCGCGCTAGCGAGCGCGACCGCACCACCAGATCCGCCCTCGCCCACGATCGCGGAGACCATCGGCACGGGCAACGCAAGGCAGGCTTCGGTCGAGCGGGCAATTGCTTCCGCCTGCCCGCGCTCTTCGGCCTCGACGCCCGGAAATGCGCCGGAAGTATCGACCAGCGTTACGACCGGCAGCCCGAAGCGACCGGCCATCTCCATCAAGCGGATCGCCTTGCGGTAGCCTTCAGGCTTGCCCATCCCGAAATTGTGCCTGAGGCGGCTTTCGGTGTCGTTGCCCTTCTCGTGCCCGATCAACACGACCTTGCGGCCGTTGAGCCTCGCCAGACCGCCCATGATCGCCTGGTCATCACCGAAATAGCGATCGCCGCCCAGTGGGACGAACTCTTCGAACGCCATCGCGACGTAGTCACGGAAGTGCGGCCTGGCAGGATGCCGTGCGACCTGGGTCTTCTGCCACGGCGTAAGCCCGGCGTAAGTCGTAGTGAGCAGATCGGCGCTTTTGCGCTCGAGCTTTGCCAGCTCACTGGAGAGATCTACGTCGCCCCCTTCGGATGCTGCACGCAGTTCGGCGATGCGAGCTTCGAGCTCAGCGACCGGCTTTTCGAAGTCGAGGTAAGAAATCATGTGGACGCGCTAACCGCCCGGCTCGCCGCTCGCAAGAGGATGGCGCTGATTGACCAGCGCAACCAGACGTGCGGCGTCGACGTGAGTGTAGATTTGAGTGGTGGCAATATCGGCATGTCCGAGCAGCATCTGCAGCACTCTCAAGTCCGCCCCTCCTTCAAGCAAATGCGTGGCGAAAGCGTGGCGTAGCACGTGGGGGCTGACTTTGGCGGGATCGATCCCGGCTCTGGCTGCCAGATCCTTGATGAGCTGGAAGAGCCGTATCCTGCTGAGATGCTTGCTGCGCGACGGGAAGAGATATCCACCGCCCTGTGGCCGTACAGCGAGCCAACGCGAGAGCGCCTGACGGGCCCTGGCAGAGACCGGTACCATGCGCTGCTGCGAGCCCTTGCCCGTTACGGTCAGCAGTGGCGCGTCACGCGGTACGGCCGATAGCGGAAGTGACACGAGCTCGGTCGCGCGCAGCCCGGATCCGTAAAGCAGTTCGATAAGGACGAGGAGACGTATGGCCTCGGAACGGTCGCTCCCAGCCTCCATTTCGACCCGAGCGAAAAGCGCCTCGACTTCACCGTGGGACAAGATCTTGGGGAGCGGGCGCCGTGTCGCCGGGCGCGGCAAGGCTGCGGACGGATCGTCTTCGCGCTCGCCTTCGTCGAGCAGGAAGCCATAGAACTGACGCAAGGCCGATGCCTTTCGCGCGACTGTCGAGGGAGCAAGGTCTGCCCACCCTTGCCCTAGCCTGGCAAGCGTGGCGCTGTCGGCGGAAGCCAGATCGCCTACAATCTCTTCGGCGCCTTCCAGATCCCGGCGATAGGCAGCGAGCGTGTTCGCCGCGGCCCCGCGTTCGGCCGCCAGCATGGCAAGGAAGGCGTCTATAGCCGCGACGATTGGCTCATCCCCGCGCCACGGCTTCGGCCGCGATCATCCGTGCCTCGGCATTGAGGCCCGCCTGGTCGAGCGCCCTGACGATGTGGAAGAGGTGGCGGGCGGTCATCTTGTCCCAACCCGACCCCTGCATTCCGAGACCGGCTAGCAAGGCGACAAGCGTCTGATTGCGCAGTTCACCAGCTCGATCAATCTTGCGACTCCAGGGGCTTTCGCGATTCAGGTTCACGCCCAGGTCGTTTCCGAGGCTGACAGCAGTCGAGAAGTCGAGCCGCCCGAGGCCAGCGAGACCCGCCACGAGAAAGCGCGACTTTCGCTGATTCTCGCTCGAATCGTCATCGATGAACTGGCTTACCGCTCCCCGGCCGACCTGCGCCGACCCATTGGGTTGCGCCAGGGCCAAAAGTGCCCAACCTTGTGTACCTTCCGCCACGGCGGAGCTCCAACGCATGGCGTTCCTGTCGAGACCTGCGGCAAGCATCGAACCTATGATTTGCGGAGCGTCATCGACCAGCGGTTCGGACACCGGAAGCCGCGCGGCCGCATAGGCCGTCAGGACCACGCGGCCATAGCTTGTCCCGTCACCCCAAAGCTGCTGCATGGCCGCGAGGCGGTCCGCCGGGTCGTTCGCTACATAGGCTTCGCGCAAAGTGCTGGCGCGGGCCCTTGCCTCGCCCTCGAGCTGCTCGGACCAGAGTTGTGAATAGAGGTCGACCATGGCGGCTGACGAGAGGACGCCGAGCCCACCAGCGACATCCATGGCTGCCACCCGTTCAGGCAGAGGCACGGCGGGGATCAGGACATCCGAGATATCGTAGGTCGGCCCGGCGCCATTCCTCAGACCTGCCGGCAGTTCCACACCGAGCTGACGCGCCAGTCCGAAACGCCACGGCGTGAGCTCATCGACGTTGTTCCACTCGATGTTGACCGCGCGACGCCCCTCTCCGGCAGCGCCGGCGAAACGTTGGGCGAGCAGTGCATCGATCCGCGGAGCTTCGCCGTAGTAGAGCATCCGCTGCAGATCGCGTTCGGCCTGGCGGGCTTCACCGGCGTAGGCGGCGCAGATCGCCCGCGCCATGTCCCACTCGGCGTCTTCGATCAGCGCGCTTTTCAGGCGCGCAACCGGGCATATCCCCAGAAGATCGCCCGTGGCGAGGTATGCATCGAAAGCCGCGCTCGCGAGTGCGGCATTATAGTTCGACGAATCCACGTCTTGGACAAGGGCCCGAGCGGTCAGTCCCTCACCGATCCGATTGAGCAGCGACGCTCTCAAGGCGATGAAAGAAGCCGGGTCCATGCCCTGAGGAGCATCGAGACGGCTCGCCAGCGCGCGGCGCAGCAGGATGTGCCCCCATCGAGAAACGAGCGGTCCTCGTGTCGCTTGCATCGCAGCTTGGACCAGCGCCGGCGGTTGTGCGGCCAGCGAGGTGCTCTCGAAACCGCCCTCGTCCTGGCTGATCACGCCGACTTCGCGCAGAGCACGTCGGGCGGCCGGGGGAATATCGAACTTGGGCTTGAGCCCGAGGAGTTCGTCGATCTTGTCCGGATCCATCGCCTCGAGTTCGGCGAGCGACGGGAAATTCGCCGGTAGAGGAATGTCGGGCACCGCGACGGCGCCCGGCTCGCCGAATCCCGGCAACGGCTGAATTACCGGCTCGGACACGGTCGGCGCTGAAGGCGCATTCTGTGCAGGAGCCGGAGCCGGCGTCGGGGCTGGCCGCGGCGCGGGGGTTGGTGCCGGATTGTCGAAGCTCGGTGGCAGCAGCGATTCGGGCGCGGCAATCGCCAGCGTCGAGCATAACGCCAGAGCAGCGCCCGCGAGCAGGACAGCGCGCCTCATTTCACTCCTTTCGGCAGCTCAACCGGCTGCTCGATCATCCGTTGGGGCTCCCGCCCGCCATCGTACCAGGCCACCGCCAGAAAGAGCACGAGCAGCGCCAGAACACCCAGCCAAATCTTGTTGACGCGCATCGCGACCAAAAACCGAACCTTCCGCAAACTTGCACGGGCGGTTAGCCCATCTATAGCGCATGCGGCAATGACCATCGAAACACCCAGCCTTACCGACACCGAGATCAAGTCTCTCGCCGCCCGTGTCGACCGTCCTCTCGTGCTCGTGGGTATGATGGCGGTGGGCAAGTCAACGGTCGGCCGCAAGATCGCGCAATTGCTCGATCTTCCCTTCGCCGACGCGGATGATGAGATCGAGCGCGCCGCGCAGATGAGCGTGTCCGAGATCTTCGAGAAGTTTGGCGAGGACCACTTCCGAGACGGCGAGCGCAGGGTCATTGCGCGCTTGCTCGAACGAGGCCCATCGGTGCTCGCGACCGGTGGTGGCGCCTTTGTGCAGGCAGATACCCGCGCCCTCATCCTCGAGCGCGGTGTCGCCATCTGGCTCGACAGTGAAGTCGATACGCTGATCGAACGGGTCGGCCGCAAGGACAACCGCCCGCTGCTGCGGGGCGGCGACCGCAAGGAAATCCTCGCCCGGCTGAAGGTCGAGCGTGAACCCGCCTATGCACAGGCGCCGATCAAGATAATGAGCGATGCCGGACCGCATAACGAGACGGTCAATCGTATCCTGCAGGGAATTTCTGAATGGCTGTAATTCCGGTCGAACTCGCTGGCCGCTCCTACGAGGTTCGCGTTGGCAGCAGTCTGCTGGCCGACGTCGCGGCACAATGCGGCAAGCTGCTCCGCAAGAGCCGCGTTCCGATAGTAACCGATACCAATGTCGCCGCACACTGGCGCGAGACGGTCGACGCCTCGCTTCGTGCAGCCGGGTTCGAACCGCGCTGGCTGGTACTCGACGCTGGTGAGAGCACGAAGAGCTGGGCCGTCCTTGAGCTAGTGATGGACTGGCTACTGGCCGAGGAAGTCGAGCGCGGCGACCACGTACTTGCCCTCGGTGGTGGGGTGATTGGCGATCTGACCGGGTTCGCCGCAGCAATCCTCAAGCGCGGGTGCGGCTTCATCCAGCTGCCGACCACCTTGCTGGCCCAGGTTGATTCGAGTGTCGGCGGCAAGACCGCTATCAATACCTCGGTTGGGAAGAATCTGGTCGGCGCCTTTCATCAACCGAGCCTGGTCCTCGCGGACCTCGATGCGCTTACCACCCTTCCGGTTCGCGAAATGCGCGCCGGATATGCCGAGGTGATCAAGTACGGCATTCTCGGTGACCGGGCGTTCTTCGATTGGTGCGAGGTGAATGGGGCCGACGTCGTGGGCGGTGTCGTTGCGGCCCAGGACTATGCCGTCACCGAGAGCGTAAAGGCCAAGGCCCGCATCGTCGCGGAAGACGAGCGAGAGACCACGGGGATGAGAGCCCTGCTAAATCTCGGCCACACGTTCGGCCACGCGCTGGAAGCTCAAACAGGATTTTCCGATCGTTTGCTGCACGGTGAAGGCGTCGCGCTCGGCATGGTCCTGGCCGCACGTTACTCGGCTCGGCAGGGCTACATTTCCGATGGCGATGCCGAGCGTGTGGCTGCCGCCATTGGCAACTCGGGCCTTCCCACCGAGATCGCCCCACTCGGCTTGAACTGCGACGGGAGCGCGCTGGTGGCACACATGCTTCACGATAAGAAGATGGACGCCGGCACGCTGCCCTTCGTGCTGCTGCGCGGCATCGGCGAGGCATTCCTCGACCGCGCGGTATCGCTCGATGACGTGGGGGAATTTCTCGACGGACAATTGCAGCGGCGCTGATCCCGGCCTAGCCAGTTGCATTCGAAACCGGTCGGGAAGACTCGATGACAACTGCCGAAGCCACGCCAGAACTCGACATCGAGACCCGGCACGACCGCGCCTTCCTGGGCCATCCGAAGGGCCTCGGGTATCTCGCCTTCACCGAGGCCTGGGAGCGGTTCTCCTACTACGGCATGCAGACGCTGCTGGTGCTGTACATGGTCAACTTCCTGCTCAAGCCCGGGCAGGTCGAATATGTCGCCGGCATCGAGCAGTTGCGCGCGCTTTACGTCGGGCTTGAGGGGCAGGCTTTCGCCTCGGCGATCTTCGGCACTTACGCGGCAAGCGTGTATCTGACACCGATCTTCGGCGGCTGGCTGGCCGACCGGGTCCTGGGCAAGCGCCGCACGGTGCTGCTGGGTGCCATCACGATGGCGCTGGGCCACTTCCTGATGGCGTTCAACGTCACCTTCCTGTTCGCCCTGCTGTGCCTGATCATCGGTTCGGGCATGTTCAAGGGCAACATCGCCAGCCAGGTCGGCGCGCTCTACAAGCCGGATGACCTGCGGCGCGCGGACGCCTTCCAGATCTTCTACCTCGGCATCAACGCGGGCGTCATCGCCTCTCCGCTGATCGTCGGGACGCTGGGCGAGACGGTCGGCTGGCACTGGGGCTTCGGCGCCGCTGGTATCGGCATGCTGATCGGCCTCGGGATCTACATCGCCGGGCAGAAGTATCTGCCCAAGGACCATTTCGACGTGCCCGACAAGGCCGCCGAACCGCGCGAGCCGATGACCAGTTCGGACTGGCTCGCCACGCTGGCCTTGATTCTGCTGATCCCGGTGATGGCCATCGCGATTGTGCCCAACAACCAGATCTTCAACGTCTATCTCGTGTGGGCAGACCAATCTTTCGACCTCGTGTTCTTCGGCACCAAGCTGCCGACGACCTGGCTGGTCACGCTTGATGCGGTGGTTTCGGTGAGCTTCCTCGCCATCGTCGCGCTGTTCTGGCGTTGGTACGGCAGGCACCGTCAGGAACCGGACGAGCTTTCCAAGCTGATCATCGGCTCGGGCTTTTCGATCCTTGGTATGCTGTGCCTCTATCTCGCGGCCGAGACCACTCCGGCTGGCGGCAAGATCGGGTTGTTCTGGCCAGTCATGTTCCACGTCCTCAACTCGATCGGCTTTGCGCACATGCTGCCGGTGAGCCTCGCCCTGTTCGCGCGGCTGGCTCCCAAGCAGATCAACGCGACGGTTATCGGGCTCTACTACCTAGCCTTCTTCGGCGGGAACTCGCTGGTCGGCTATGTCGGCGGCTGGTTCGAGACGATGCCGACGACGCAGTTCTGGCTCATGCACATGGGCTTCGCTGCGACCGCCGGGCTGGTATTCATCCTGTTCAAGCTCCTGCTCGCGCCCAGGCTCATGCACCGGGCCGAACCGGCTGACGCGGCGCTGGCCTAGTAGCGGTAGAGCCGGAACCTCTGCATCCCGAACTCACCAGGCGGCAGCCGCACGTGGCGCCCCTGGTGGGTCTGGTCACCATTGAGACGGCGCCCCGCGACCCACTGGCCGTCGGCGTAGTGGCCTTCCTCCACCCAATCGAAACCGAGGCGCCCCCGCCCATCCGCGGGTTCGACGGTCAGCGTGATGCCTTGCCCGGCGAGAAGGTAATCCTCGCCGCCAAGCCAGATCAGCACCGCGCCGTGGGTTGAAGGATCCTGCTTCGCCCGGTCGGTCCACGGATCGATGGTAGTGACGGTAAAAAGCCCGGGGCCGAACGTCTCAACCAACGCGGCCTCATCCACCGTCCCATCGAACGACACGGGATTGGCAAACCCTGCGATCCTACCTTTCGACTGCGCCTCAAGCACCAGCGGCGAAATTCCGCCAAGCATCTCGTAGAGCCCGGCGATGCGGGCGGCATCAGCCTCGCCGGCATCCTCGATGGCGAAGGGGCTGAACCCAATGGCATCGTGATGGCCGATGCTGCGGAGCGCATTGGCCCCGATCCGCGCGTCCGATGACCGGTTGGCTTCGGGCACGAACAGCGGGTTTCCACTCTCAACGTACTTATCCGCTATGCCTGCGAAGTTGGGAAAGTAGATGTCGGGCGCGATGAAATCGATCGAGGGCGCGCCCTGACGCCACTCCTTCGCCAGATGCGCCAGAGGCCCACCGCTCGGATAGTCGCCGGGTACTACGCTAGGCCGGCCCTGGGCCCCGTTGACGTACATCGGCAGCGGATACTCGCGCTTCCCCGCCGCGGCCACGGCTTCGACATAGCGGGCGTAGGCGCTCGCCATGGCCCGCTCGTCGGCAGCGAGATCGGCACCGTTGCCGCCTTCCTTGGCGAAAGGCAGGAAGCCCACTTCGTTCTCGACCTGCACCATCAGGACAGTGTGCCGGTCCCCATCGACCGCCTTGAGGTGCCGCATCAGCGCCGCGAATGCCCGGGCATCAGCGTCGCGAGCTTCTTTCGAAAAGGCGGACATGATCTCCTGCGCCCGGCCATCCTTGCCCTTGGTGCGCTGAAAGCGGGCCGTGTCGCGCTTGACCCAGGCGGGCGCATAGCTCGACGTCGAGTTTTTCCAGGTACCGAACCACAGCAGCACGAGCCGCATGTCATGGGCCCGCGCGTCTTCGAGCAGGCCATCGACGCTGGCGAAATCGAAACGACGTTCCTCGGGCTCGATTAGCTCCCACGAGACCGGGGCCAGCACGGTATTGAGGTTCATCGCCCGCAGCTTCGCCCAGTACGGGCGCATGTACTCTCGGCTGGAAGCACTAGAGTTACCGAGTTCGCCGCCGAGGATCAGGAACGGCCGCCCATCGACGATCAGTTGGGTAGCGTCACCCCGGCGCTCAAGGTGCGGGAGCTCCTGCGCCTTCAGCGGTGCGGCAAAGGCGAGAAGAACCAACAGAGTCGCCGCCAACCATCCTGCAAGGTGACAGGGGGTGACAGGGGTGACACGGTTCTGGCGCTTTTCGAAAAGTGTCACTTTGCTGTGCGCTCCAAGCCTCTCATCTGCGATCATCAAGCGAACCTCCATGATCGAGACAGTGCATATCTAAGTGCTTGTAGGAAAGTGTTTTTATCGATATTTTGAAAAGAACATAGCATGAACGCAAATATCCTCCCCATCCTGGGGAGGATCACGGCAGGGTCGGTTCCAAATCGACCCGCGCAAAATCGGAAAACAGCGCGTCGTACAACAGCGACCGGTGGCACTCTGCCGCGTCACGCTCGTAACACAGCAGCGCCACTGCCTTCTCCCCCGCCAAGGTCCTGAGCTCGGCCATCTGGGCCATGGCCTCAGGCAGCTCCAGTTGTCCGGCATAGACCCGCGCCAATTCGGCATGGTCATGGCGTCGCGCCGCTGCGCGACCTTCGGCGGGTGTGCCGAGTTGCTTGAAATGGCGGTAAGCGATCCCGACCTCTTCGACCGCCGCCTTGAGCGAGCTCTTCGAAAACCCTGGACGGCGCGATAGCGGCAGGTAGCGAATGTCGGCCAGGACCTCGACCCCGGCCTCCTGCAACGCAGAGACCACCGCGGCCTGCGTCACCTGTTCGTAGCCGATGGTGAAGATCGTCGGCACCGCCCTACCCGGTCCGCATCCCGTTGAAGTCGATCGCCCACATGCCCAGCACTGTCACCATCATCGCGATCCAGAACCACTGGGTGACGACGAAAGCCCAGAAGGTGACCGGCTTTTCCCCGCGCCTCACGACCATTCCCATCTTCTCGACCCTACCGGTGCGAAGCGTCTCACGCGTGGCCCAGAACAGGATCGCGATGAGGATCGCGGGGATGAGAGGGAAGTACCAGTTCATATGGATCGCATATCCGCTGCGGATCAGGTCGAGACTGCCGGAGGGGGAGTTGGCCTCGTCCATTCCTCGATCGTCACCGTAGTTTCAGATGGACAGCAAATTCCAAGATGGTTGTCCGGGTCATACTGTACGTGAAACACATCGTGTTGATCCCTCAACGGAGCGATTAGCCGCGCCCTCTGCCCTGGCGGAATATGGTAGATGTCACACCACGGCTCCAGCATGATCCTCAATTCAGACGGCCCGGTGTTCTCGATCCAGAACTCGCGCACGCCCTTTGGGACAAGATCTACAGGAGTCGACGAGCCCCGTTTTTGCCGACGCTTAAAGAGGGAGGTTATCATGCTTCTTCCACGGGTTTTCGAGTTGCTTGTTGCGCAGCTTCCGCAGCCCGAGCGCAATCCGTTTCCGCGTCGAGTGCGGATAGATCACCTCGTCGATATACCCGCGTGACGCGGCCACGAACGGGTTGGCGAAGCGGTCCTCGTACTCGCGCGTCTTCTCGGCGATCTCTTCGCCTGAGAGCCCGCGGAAGATGATTTCCACCGCGCCCTTCGCGCCCATCACCGCGATCTCCGCTGTCGGCCAGGCGTAGTTCAAATCCCCGCGCAAATGCTTGGAAGCCATAACGTCGTAGGCACCGCCGTACGCCTTGCGCGTGATCACCGTGATCTTGGGGACGGTCGCCTCGGCATAAGCGAACAGCAGCTTGGCGCCGTGCTTGATGATGCCGTTGTGTTCCTGCGCGGTGCCGGGAAGGAAGCCGGGTACGTCGACAAAGGTCAGGATCGGAATGCCGAACGCGTCGCAGAAGCGCACGAACCGCGCGGCCTTCTTTGAAGCGTTGATGTCGAGCACGCCGGCGAGCACCATCGGCTGATTGGCGACCACCCCCACGGTGCGCCCCTCGACCCGGCCGAAGCCGCAGATGATGTTGGCGCCGTGGGCGGGCTGGATCTCGAAGAATTCTCCCTCGTCGAGTACCTTCCGCACCAGTTCGTGCATGTCGTAAGGCTGGTTGGCGCTGGCGGGGATCAGGGTGTCGAGGCTCGCCTCCTCCCGGTCCCACGGATCGTCGGTCGGCAGCACGGGCACGCCGGTGCGGTTGTTCTCCGGCAGGAACGAGATGAACTCGCGCGCCGCCATCAGCGCCTCGATGTCGTTTTCGAGTGCCAGGTCGGCGACGCCGGTTCGGGTGGTGTGGGTGACCGCCCCGCCCAGCTCTTCCTGGGTCACGACTTCGTTGGTGACGGTCTTCACCACGTCCGGGCCGGTGACGAACATGTAGCTGCTATCCTTCACCATGAAGATGAAGTCGGTCATCGCCGGCGAATAGACCGCCCCGCCCGCGCATGGGCCCATGATGAGCGAGAGCTGCGGGATGACCCCGCTCGCCAGCACGTTGCGCTGGAACACCTCGGCATAGCCCGCAAGGCTGGCGACGCCTTCCTGGATGCGAGCGCCGCCGCTGTCGTTGAGGCCAATCACGGGCGCGCCGACTTTCATCGCCATGTCCATGACCTTGCAGATCTTTTGCGCATGCCGTTCCGACAGAGATCCGCCGAACACGGTAAAGTCCTGGCTGAACACGAAAACCAGACGGCCGTTGATCGTGCCGCTGCCGGTGACGACGCCGTCACCCGGAATGCGCTGAGCCTCCATCCCGAAGTCGGTGCAGTTGTGCTCGACATACATGTCGAGCTCTTCGAAGCTGTCGGCATCGAGCAGGACGTCGACCCGCTCGCGAGCGGTCAGCTTGCCCTTGGCATGCTGCGCCGCCATCCGCTTCTCACCACCGCCCAGCAAGGCGGCCGCGCGGCGGCGTTCGAGTTCGGGTATGTTGGCGGACAATGCGCTCTCCCTGCTGCCCAGGTGCTTGGGGTAGAACGAGGAGTTGCGATTGCCAATCCTCCCCGGCACGGGGAGGATCGTTACCGCATCAACACCAGCTCTTCGGCCATGGTCGGGTGAATCGCCACGGTCGCGTCGAAGTCCGCCTTGCTCAGGCCCGCCTTCACCGCAACCGCCGCGCCCTGGAGGATTTCCGGCGCATCCGGACCGAGCAGGTGAATGCCGACCACCTTGTCGGCATCGTCGCAGATCATCTTGTAGAGGCTGCGCTCGTTTCGCCCGGCGAGGACGTTCTTCATCGAGCGGAAGTCGGAAGTGTAGACCTTGACCGAGCCCAGCTTGTTGCGGGCTTCGCTCTCGGTCATGCCGACGCCACACATCGGCGGATGGCTGAAGACGGCGCTCGGGACACAGGAGTGATCGACGGCGGTCGGCTTGTTGCCGAACACGGTATCGGCGAAGGCATGGCCCTCGCGGATCGCGACCGGGGTCAGTTGCACTCGGTCAGTGACGTCGCCGACGGCGTAGATGCTGTCGATGTTGGTCTTGCTGAAGCGGTCGACCTTGATCTCGCCCTTCTCGCCGAGCTCGACGCCGACCTCAGCGAGGCCGAGCCCCTCGGTATTGGGCAGGCGGCCCGTCGCATACATCACCGCGTCGACTTCGAGCGGATCGTGGTTGGTCATCAAGACCTTGAGCGCGCCGTTCTCCAGCTTCTCGATTCCGCGGAACTCGGCGTTGAAGCGGAAGTCGATGCCCTTGGTGAGCGAGATCTGCAGCAGCCTGTCGCGCAGTTGCTCATCATATCCGCGCAACAGCTTGTCGCTGCGGTTGATGATCGTGACGTGGGTGCCGAATTCGTTGAAGATGCCGGCGAACTCGTTGGCGATATAGCCGCCGCCAGCGATCAGGATGCGCTTGGGCAGCTCGTCGAGATGGAACGCCTCGTTGGAGGTGATGCCATGCTCGTGACCTGGGCAGCTCGGCACATGCGGGCGAGCGCCGACCGCGATCAGGATGTACCGGGCAGTGACCTTGGAGCCATCGCCGAGCGTCACTTCGTTCGGTCCGGTGACCGTGGCGCGCTGCGGGATGATCTCGACTTTGTTGTTCTCGAGCGTCTGCGTGTAGAGCCCGTTGAGCCGGTCAACGTCCTTGAGGACGTTGTCGCGCAGGACCTTCCAGTCGAAGGTGCAGTTATCGACGGTCCAACCGAAGTTCTTCGCGTCCTGCAGGTCCTCGGCGAAGTGGGCGCCGTAGACGAGCATCTTCTTGGGTACGCAGCCGCGGATTACGCAGGTGCCACCGACGCGGTACTCCTCCGCCACGGCGACTTTCGCGCCATAGCCCGCGGCAATCCGGCTGGCCCTGACGCCGCCTGAACCGGCGCCGATGGTGAAGAGGTCGTAATCGTAGTCGGCCATGAATAGCTCCCGCTCTGCGCGGCGCGATATGGCCTTGCAGAGCGGGTTTGCCAACTACGGGAGCAGGAGATTTAGCCTTCGACGGCGCGCTGGCCGCCGGGACGGCCGCCCCGGTTGCCGCGACGGCGGTTGCCGCCATTGCCGCCAGGCTTGCCGCCCGGACGACCCTGGCCTCCGCCGTGACCATGGCGACGCTCGCCCTGCCCGCCACCGCGGTTCTCGCGACGTTCGCCCTGGCCCTGCCCGCCACCGTGGGCGGAACGACCCTGGCCACCGCCGTGGCCGTGACGACGTTCGCCCTGACCACCGCCGTTACCCTGACGGCGCTCGCCCTGCTGACCGCGCGGCTCGACACGAGCCTCGCCACGCGCATCACGCTGCGCTTCGGTGCGGGTGTCGCGACGCGGCGGCTGACCGCGGCCAGGCTGGCGGCGCGGGCCGCGTACCGGCTCGGCGTGCTTGGCCACGATCGCGACCTCGTCCCGCAGACCCTCAGGCAGCGGCACCTGGTCGAGAGTGACCTTGGTCAGGCGCTGGATGTCGCGCAGGTAGTCGCGTTCGTCATTGGCGCAGAAGCTGATTGCCACGCCTTCGCGTCCCGCACGCGCGGTGCGGCCGATGCGGTGGACGTATTGCTCGGCGACGTTCGGCAGCTCGAAGTTCACCACGTGGCTGACGCCCGAGATGTCGATGCCGCGCGCCGCGATGTCGGTCGCCACTAGCACCCTGACGCTGCCCTGCTTGAACTCGTCGAGCGCGCGTTCGCGCTGCGGCTGGCTCTTGTTGCCGTGAATGGCGTTGGCGCGGATGTTGCTCTGGATGAGCTTCTTCACCACGCGGTCGGCACCATGCTTGGTGCGGGTGAACACGAGCACGCGGTCCATCTCGCCGGTCTTGAACCCGGCGCGCAGAGTGAGCGTGAGCAGGCCCTGCTTCTCAGGCTGGCCGACGAAGCAGACGTACTGCTCGACACGCTCGGCAGTCGTGCTTGCCGGCGTCACCGAGACTTGCGCCGGATCGGTCAGGTACTGGCCGGCCAGCTGCTTGATCGCGTTCGGCATCGTGGCGGAGAAGAACAGCGTCTGGCGCTGCTTCGGCAGAAGCCGGACGATCGCGCGCAGGGCGTGGATGAAGCCGAGGTCCATCATCTGGTCGGCTTCGTCGAGCACCAGGATCTCGACCTGCGACAGGTCGAGCGCATTTTGCTCCGTCAGGTCGACCAGGCGACCCGGAGTGGCGATCAGGATATCGACGCCACGCGCCACGTCCTGGCGGTTCTTGTTGACCGAGGTGCCGCCGAACACGGTGACGACCTTGAGGTGCGAGAATTGCCCGTATTCACGAGCGCTCTCGGCGATCTGGCCGGCCAGTTCGCGCGTCGGCGCGAGCACCAGCATGCGGCAGCAGCGCGGCTTGGGCCGCTTGTCGGAAGCAATCAGGCGGTCGATCGACGGCAGCATGAAAGCCGCAGTCTTGCCGGTACCGGTCTGCGCGATACCGAGCAGGTCGCGGCCGTCGAGCACGTAAGGGATCGACTGTTCCTGGATCGGGGTCGGCTGCCCATAGCCCTTGAGCTCGAGCGCCTGGAGTACGGGCTGAGACAGCCCGAGGGTTTCAAATGTCATGTTAAGTCTTGAACTCGCAATATATGCGTCAGCGCGCAGCCTGAACGGCGCGCGTCAGCGGGTGTCTGAACGACCCGCGTGAAAAGGGAAGCTCTCTTGAGTAGACCGAAGCGCGGCCGGGGCGGATTTATCCGCCAGTTCACGCTGCCGCGGCGCTTCGATGGCGGCCATATGGTTTCGCAGTTGCGAAATGTCAATCGAATCTTGCGTGAACTAGTAATCTTCGAAAGCTTCCTGGACGCCTTGGATCGGTCTAAGAGGGCCTCAATGAGAGGGGATTTCATCAAGATCGCGCTTGGCTTGTGGGCTGTCTGGCTCGTTTCCTGGCACATCGCCGCGCTCTGGCGCAGCAAGCCGACGGTCAAGGCCCCGCGCAGTGAATACCGCCTTCACTTCGTCGTGATCGTCCTGGGCTTTTTCCTGATCTTCAACGGTATACCGCGACTCTCCGGCCCGATCCTCTGGCCGGTCACACCAACTCTAGGATGGTCCATGATCGCCCTGACGGCGGCCGGCGTCCTGTTCGCCTGGTGGGCCCGGATCCATCTCGGCAAGCTGTGGTCAGGCGGTGTCGAGCGCATGGCCGAGCACCGCGTCGTGGAGAGCGGGCCCTACGCCCTGGTCCGGCACCCGATCTATACCGGCCTCATTGCCGCATGCCTCGCCATGGCTGTTCTTCGCGGGACGCCGTGGGCTTTGCTCGGCGTTGTCCTGTTCACGCTCGGCTTTGCGCTCAAGGCCAAGGTCGAGGAGCGTTTCCTCGAAGGTGAGCTTGGCGGCTATGAACAATATCGCGCTCGCGTGCCGATGATCGTGCCGTTTATCCGCCTGCCCCGATGACACGCTCCGCTACCTTCAGCCCCCTCGCCCACCGGATGTTCGCGCTCGCCATGGCGGGTGTGTTGCTGACCAACCTCGGCAACGCGATCCAGTCGGTCGGCGCTTCCTGGCTGCTCACCGCGAACGGAGAGCCCGCCGATATCGTGGCGCTGGTGCAGACGGCGATCAATCTGCCGATCATGCTGCTGGCGCTGCCCGCAGGTGCCTGGGCGGACATGCACAATAGGCGGCGGATCATCCTGACGGCTCAAGTCGGGATGCTATCCATCTCGCTCGTGCTCGCCTGGTTGGCGCTATCGGGCGATGCGCCGGCTGCTGCCGTCCTCACCCTCACCGCCTTGCTGGCTTGCGGCATCGCCTGCTTCAGCCCGGCGATGGGCGCCTCGATCGGCAGCACGGTCCCACGGACAGAGCTGGCCGCCGCGGTGGCGCTCAACATCCTTATCTTCAACACCGCGCGAGCCGTCGGCCCGGCCATGGGCGGTGCAATCGTCTCGTTCGGCGGTTCGACAACGGCCTTCCTGGTCAACGCCGCGAGTTATCTCCTCGCCATCGGCATCTATTTGCGCTGGCGCCCCACTCAGGACCTGCCGCAGACCCGCCGACCGCTGGGCTCGATGATTGCCGAAGGCCTGCGCCACGCCGCAACGACCCCGCAGATCCGCACCATCTTCCTGCGTGCGCTGACCTTCACCATGACTGGCGCCGCCGCCTGGGCGCTCATGCCGCTGGTATCGAAGGACATGCTCCACAGCGGCTCGACCGTTTACGGCATCCTCCTCGGCTCACTCGGCGCCGGCGCGGTTCTCGGAGCGGCGAGTGCCACCTTCTTCCGCGCTCGCTATTCGGCAGAGGTGATCACCCGGAGCGCCGGGCTGATCTACGGCCTCGCCTGCATCGGCGTTGCGCTGCAACCGAGCCTCCCCGCCATGGTAGCGCTGCTGGTTCTCGCAGGCGCTGGCTGGGTTCAGGCGCTGTCAGGCTTCTCGGTCGCCGCTCAGCTCTGGGCTCCGCGCGAAGTGGTCGGCCGGATCGTCGCCCTGGCGAGCGCCGTGACCTTCGGCGGGATCGCGTTCGGCAGCTGGCTATGGGGCCACTTTGCCGAGGACTACGGCGTAGCGAACGCGATCATGGCCTCAGGCGCCGGGATGGTGATCCTGCCGCTGATTGGCTTCCTGCTGCCCATGCCCGCGCACGAGGCGCCGCAGCCAAGCGCCTAGCGCACGCGGGTGAAGTAGTTCGTCCGCATCACCGGGATGCCGTTCTCGTTGTAATAGACGGCCGTCTCGGTCTGCGAGTTGCCGTCGGGCGCGACGGTGTAGATGCGGATCGAGCCCGGCACTCCGCCCTTGCTCAGGGCCATGACCAGCACGTTGGGCTCCGGGGTCCGCACGGCGACGGTATCGGCCTCGTTGCTCCCGGTTGCGGGAGCGGCAGTCCCATCCAGCGGATAGATCGCGACGCCGTGGCTCTCGCTGCCATCGGCCAGCACGATATCGACGTTTGAGCGATACTTGCCTTCGCCTGCGTCGCTGAAAGTGATCATCACGCTCTTGGGCCGGGCCTCGGGCGGCACCGGCAGCTTGGTTACATCGACTGCCCAGGTGCCGAGGATCGGAGCAGCGCTTTGCGCCATGGCCGGCGAGGCCTGGAGCAAGCCGGCGGCCAAAATCGCTGTGAGCCCTATCCGCATCATGTTCGTCTCCCCTGCGCCTGCGTGAATGCAGATTGGGCCGCTATTGCCTCTGCAGCACCCGCTTTGCTTCGTATCTCACTCCGTCGGCCTCGTAAGTTTCCGCGATCGTCATGGTATCGCCTTCGATCACGAACTCGCGCTTCTGCTCGGTCCCGATGACCGGCAGAAGCTTCATGTCAGCCGAGGCCTGCCGCCTCGCCCAGGGCGATGGTGCTGGCATCGAAATTACTCAGCCCCCGGTCGATCTTGTTGGACATTTCCTTGCCCAGTTCGACGCCGAACTGGTCGAACGGATTGATGTCCATGAGCACCGCGTTGGCGAACGTTCGATGCTCATGGAAAGCGATCAGCGCGCCGAGCGTGGCGGGGTCAATATCGTCGACCAGGATCGTCGCGCTCGGGCGATTGCCCGAATAGGCTCGCGCCGGATCTTCCGCGCTCCGCCCCACGAGCAGAGCCGCGCCTTGGGCGAAACAGTTCATCAGCAGGATGCGGTGGTGCGCCGGATCGAGCTCGTCACCCGGCGCAATGCTGGCGATGAAGTCCACCGGCACGAGGTGCGTGCCCTGGTGGAGCAACTGGAACACCGCATGCTGCGCGTCGGTGCCCACGCCGCCCCAGGTGATCGGGGCCGTCGGGCCGTCAACCGGCTTGCCCTCTGCGGTGACGCTCTTGCCATTCGATTCCATCTCCAGCTGCTGGAGATAGCTCGGAAACAGCCGCAGCCGCTCGTCATAGGCAAAGACGGCTCGCGTCTGTGCCCCGCGCAGGCGCGAATAGAACAAGTCGGCAAAGGCCGCGCGAAGCGGAAGGTTGGCCCGGCCGTCGGTGTCGCGAAAATGCACGTCGACTTCGGCTGCACCGTCGAGCATGGCCTGGAAGTCCTCCCAGCCCACGGCCATCGCCACCGGGAACCCGATCGAGGACCAAATCGAATAACGCCCTCCCACGCTTTCGGCGAAGGGAAGGATGCGTGTCTCGTCGACGCCCCACTCGACGGCCTTTTCCGGCGCCGCGGTCAGGGCAATCACCCGGCCGTAAGGATCGGACACACCATTTTCCGCCAACCACTTGAGCGCGCTGGTGGCGTTGGTCATCGTCTCGGTGGTGGTGAAGGTCTTGCTGGCGACGGCCACGAGAGTGGTGGCCGGATCGCAGCGCGCGAAGGCCGCCTCAAGCGCAACGCCGTCGATGTTCGAGACCACATGGACGTCGACCAGCGCCAGGTCGCGCGACAGGGCGTCCACCGCCAGGGCAGGACCAAGCGCCGAACCGCCAATGCCGATGTGGATAAGGTGCCGGACTTCACCCAGCGCCCCCTCGTGGATCGCCTCGACCAGCAGCTGCATTCGCGCGAGCAGCGCAGCGGCTTCTTCGACGCTGGCTTCCTTGCCTACGCCACGCAAGGCGGAATGCTCGGCAGCGCGTCCCTCGGTCGGATTGACCACCTCGCCGGCAAAGAGCTTGCGGCGCATCTCGGTGAAATCCGCGGCTTCCGCGAGGGCTTCGAAACCGTCGAGCAAGCCATCGGTCAGATGAGTCTTGGACCAATCGAACAGGATGCTGCCCGGCCCGATAGCCAGCCTTGCGGAAAGCTTGGCTACCCGGTCGGGATCGGCCGCAAACAGCTGGGTCAATGTTTCGGCGGGCTGGTCCTTCAGCGCCTGCCAGGCCTGCTTGCGGCTTTCACTCAACGGTGTTTCCCCTTTCCTACCTTCGGGCATAACGGCTAAGGCCTGAGCCCATGACAGACCAACGCAATCGCACCGATCCTACCTGGGAGCAGCTGCCATTGCGCCGGACTGCTTCATCTGTGTCAACTTCGGTAGCAGGCCAATGAGCGAAAACGCCCCCACCGTCACGAGTGAACCTGTCGACGCCGCGCCCGTATCGGCGAAGAAGAAAGAGAAGAAGGAAGACAATTTCTTCGTTTTCCTGATCAAGCTAGTGGTCGTCGTCCTGATCTTCCGGACCTTCCTGTTCACCAGCTTCTCAATCCCCAGCGAGTCGATGATGCCGCGCCTCCTGGTCGGCGATTACCTGTTCGCCGCCAAGTGGCCCTACGGTTACTCGGGGGCCTCGCTACCGATCGATTGGAACAATGGGCAACGGATCTTCGGTAGCCAGCCCGAACGGGGCGACGTGGTGATCTTCAAGCACCCGATCGACCGCACCGACTATGTGAAGCGCGTGATAGGCCTGCCGGGCGATCAGGTGCAGATGGTCGCCGGCGTGCTCCACATCAACGGCGTGCCGGTGAAGAAGCAGAAGGTCGCCGACTTCGTGATCCCGGTTCGTCCGAACGGCGGCTGCGCCGAAGTCCGCTTTACCGAGCGGCAGGCAGACGGCACCTTCGCCTGCCGCTACCCGCAGTACCGCGAAACGCTGCCGAATGGCGTCAGCTACAACGTGCTCGATTTCGGTCTCAAGCCGCAGGACACCACGCAGCCCGTGGTCGTGCCGGAAGACCGGCTGTTCCTGATGGGCGACAACCGCGACAACTCGCTCGACAGCCGCTTCCCGGCCATTGCGCAGCGCGGGATCGATCTCGTGCCCCAGGAAAATCTCGTCGGCCGGGCAAGCTTCATGTTCTTCTCCACCGACGGCACGGCAGAGTGGCTCAAGCCCTGGACCTGGTTCACCGCCGCCCGCTGGGACCGGATAGGGCACTCGATTTGAGTTCGCTTACCGATGAGGCGCGTGAATGGCTCGAAGGCCTTGGCTTCGAGGTGGTCAAGCCGGACCTGTGGCTGGAAGCACTGACCCACGGCAGTACCGGGGCGACGCGCAAGTACGAACGGCTCGAGTTTCTCGGCGACCGGGTCCTCGGCCTGTCGATCGCCGAATGGCTTTATCGCAACAGCGAGGGGTCCGAAGGAGAGCTGGCCCAGCGCCTGAACGCGCTCGTCAGCCGGCTATCCTGTGCGAGGGTGGCGCGCACGATCGGTGTTCCCGCTCATGTCCTGCTCGGCAAGCAAGCGCGGGATGACGGCGCGGCTGACAGTGACAATGTGCTGGGCGACATCATGGAGGCCCTGCTCGGCGCCAGTTTCCTGGAGAGCGGTTTCGAAGCTACCCGCGACAAAGTGCACCAGCTGTGGCTCCCGGTGATCGAAGGGCGCACGGGTCGCTCTAAGCATCCCAAGAGCGCGCTGCAGGAATGGGCCGCGGGTAACCAGCGTAAGCCGCCGGAATACAAGCTGGTCGGACGCACGGGCCCGGATCATGCGGCCAGGTTCACCGTTCAGGTAAGCGTGAAGAATGTTGGCGAGGTCGAAGCGACCGCCAGCAGCAAACAGGAAGCCGAAACCGAGGCGGCACGGCAATTCATGGAGAGATACGGGTGAGTCAGAAGTGCGGAGTGGTTGCGGTCATCGGCGCGCCGAACGCCGGCAAGTCCACGCTGGTCAACCAGCTGGTGGGCCAGAAGGTCGCCATCACCAGCGCCAAGGCGCAGACCACGCGCGCGCGCCTGCTCGGCATCGCGCTCGAGGGCGAGACGCAGATCATCCTCGCCGATACGCCCGGCATCTTCGAGCCCAAACGCCGGCTCGACCGCGCCATGGTCAGTGCCGCCTGGGAAGGCACGGTGGCGGCCGATGCAGTGCTGCTGGTTGTCGATCCGATCAAGCAGCGCCGGCATGAGCTGGAGCCCCTGCTCGAGGCCCTGAAGGAGCGGCCGGAGCGCAAGCTGCTCGCCCTCAACAAGGTCGATGCCAGCGCCAAGGAACCCTTGCTGGCCCTCGCCCAGGACCTCCAGGGCAAAGTCGACTTCGCCGAGATATTCTTCATCTCCGCTCTGACCGGCGACGGCGTTCCGGAATTGAAGGCCCACCTCGCGAGCCTGATGCCCGAAGGTCCGTGGCATTACCCTGAAGATCAGGTCAGCGACGCCAGCGAACGCCTGCTCGCGGCCGAAGTCACTCGCGAGCAGCTCTACCGGCAGCTTCACGAAGAACTGCCCTACGACAGTGCCGTGCGGCCCGAGAGCTATCAGGTGCGCAAGGACGGTAGCGTCGAGATCCACCAGCAGATCGTCGTCGGCCGCGACAGCCAGAAGCCGATCGTCCTCGGCAAGCGCGGAGCGCGGATCAAGGCGATTGGTGAAGAGGCGCGCAAGGAACTGAGCGAGATCCTTGGCGTGAAAGTCCACCTCTTCCTTCACGTGAAGGTGGACGAACGCTGGGCCGAAAGCCGCGAGATCTTCGAAGAGATCGGGCTCGACTGGGTGCGCTAGGTCTTCCGCAGCGTAGCCATGGTCCCGCCGGACTTGGTCACGCTCAGGAACCGCGCCAAACTGCACAACGCCGCGACCACCGCTAGCGCACAAGCCACGAACAGCGGCGTCGGGCCCAGCCCCGCGCCGCTCGCCAGCAGGATGCCGACGGTCACGGCCGCCATCGTCTGGCCGAGCAGGCGCGAGGTTGAAAGCAGGCCTCCCGCCGCAGCGGCCCGCTCACGCGGCGCCTGGCCAATGAGCAAGCGGGAATTGGGCGCGAAGAACAAGCCGAAGCCGAGCGCGGTGAAGCTGAGGCGCCAGCCAATGCCGAACTCGCCCGGCCGGTCGGGCATGAAGGCCACGAGCAGCAGGCCGATGATGGCGATGGCCATACCTGCGACGCCGAGCTTGGTCGGAGCGATCCGGTCGCTCATCCAGCCCGCCAGGGGGGCCACGACCAGCATCGTCAGCGGGAACGGCAGCAACAGCAGGCCGACTTCCTCCGGCGCGTAGCCCATGCCCTCTTCAAGCCGGAACGGCAGCGAAAGCATCAGCGAGCCGGCGGCGATGAAGCAGGCTATCGCTCCGAGCGCCGACAGGCCGATGACCGGCTTTGCCAGCAGGTCCACCGGCACCACCGGGTTCTTGCGCGCCTTCTCCCGCTGCACGAGCAAGAGCAGCGAAACCGCACCGGCGACCGCCAGAGCAGCCCCGACGACGGCGTTCTCATGGGTCGCGAGCTGCATCCCGCCGATCAGGAGGAGCATGGTCCCCGCGCTCCACAAGCCGCTGAGCCACTCGGGCGGATGCGGCTTACGGACAGGTTCAGGGAGCGCCCTCCCCAGCAACAGCGAAACAAGCGCCAGCGGTGCAGCGGCGACGAACACCCATTGCCACGGTGCATGCCCGACGATGAACCCGCCCAGCGTCGGCGCCAGGGCCGAGGATGAAGCGACGATCACGCTGTTCACCCCCATCCCGCTGCCGAGTTGCCGAGCCGGATAGATCTGCCGCAACATCGCCGCCGAAACGCTCAAGGCCATGCCCGCACCCACCGCCTGCAAGCCTCTCAGAGCAAGCAGGACGAGGAAATCACCCACGAACAAACACAGGGCGGAAGACACCAGGAACAGGGCCTGCCCGTACTGGTAGAGCCGCCTATGCCCCATCCGGTCGCCGAGGCTGGAGAACGGCAGTAGCACCATGACCAGCACCAACTGGTACACCGCCACGACATTGGTCACCGCCGCGTTGCTGACGTTGAGGTCGCGCGCGATGGTCGGCAGGGCGACGTTGGCAATGGCCCCGTCGAGCACCAGCAGCGCGGTGCCGAAACTTATGGCCGCGATCGCCCACCAGCGGCGAGGTTTGGGGAGGCCGTCGGGCTGGTGAAGGTCAGGCTCGGTCGGCATCGTAGCCATGTGACTGTAAGACGGCCTGCTTTCAAGGGCTTCCCATCTAACCTCTTAGGACGCCGCAGCAGGTTCGAGCCGAACGGTCGAGTTAATGACGTATGCTGTTGGTGCTCCCGCTCGATCTAATAAGATGGGCGCCGCGACCTTGGCCGCTTGTTCGCATGCGGCCTCCACCATCCGACCATCTGTTTGTTGCCCCTGGTTCTGGTTCTGGTCCTCGGTACAGGCTTTCACGAACCCGTCGGAATCAATCAGGAATACCAGTTTCACAATCAGGGGTTCGGTCAAACTCAGGGTGGAAGTATCCACCTTCAAGGTGAGGTCTGGGGTCGGTCGGGCAGCGCTAACTTCACGGCTCTGCGTGTCGTTGTCATCCACGATCCATTGAGCCAGAAAAGTTCGCAGCGTCCCCAGCGTTGGTTGGCCGTCCAATCCCTTTGCGGGAATGAACTTTTGCCTGGATGCCTTGGTGCAGCGCTCCTGGGCTAGGCGCTCATCCCCCACAAACCAGACAATCGTACAGGATCGAGCCTTTCCGTCAGGCTCAACTACGATTTCAACCTGCGCGGCGGACGACTTTCCCTGTAGCACGGCCCAATCCGGGTAGCTTCCAAAGAGCTTCTTGTTTGCAGCGGTCGTGAGGCTGGGCGCGGAAATTGCAGCCGCCAAAAAAAGAACTGATCCAAGCACTCCGCTTACTCCCCCGGGTAGATGACGCCTGACTTCCCCAGGACCTACCGCTTCTTCGCAATCCCGATCCCGTCGATCTTCGCGCGGTCCTTGGTCGACTCCTCGGTCCGCCCCAGCGCCTTGGCGATTTCCTTCAGGCCCTTGCCCTTGCCCGCAAGCGTCTTCAGCTTGCCGACCTCCTCGGAAGTCCAGGGCTGCTTGTGGCGTTCAAATCGTTCGCTCATGATTTGGCCTTTGCGGGTTTCTTGGCGGCAGCCTTTTTCGCAGGAGTCTTCTTGGCCGGGGCCTTCTTCTTGGCGCCCTTCTTCTTCGCCGGTCCCTTGGCCGCGCGTGCGTCGATCAAGGCAATGGCCTGCTCTTCGGTCACGTCCTCAGGCTTCACGTCCTTGGGCAAGGTGGCGTTGGTCGTGCCGTCGGTGACGTACGGACCGTAACGGCCTGGCATGACCTTCATCTCGCCGCCGCTGGTCGGGTGGGCACCGAGCGTCTTGATCGGCTCGGCCTTCGCGCCAGTCCCCCGTGCCGCGCCGCCGCGATTGGCGGCTTCGGCGAGCAAAGTCACTGCCGCGTTCATGCCGGTCTCGAACACCTCGCGAGTGCCGCCGAGCTTGGCGTACTTGCCGTCATGGGCGAGATACGGGCCATAGCGCCCGATGCTCGCGGTGATGGGCTGGCCGCTTTCCGGATGCGTGCCAACCTCGCGCGGCAGGCTCAGCAGACGCAGCGCCCAGTCGAGATCGAAGTCGGGCAAGTCCTTCGGGATCGAAGCCCTCTTGGCGTCCTTGCCTTCGCCCAGCTGGATATAGGGCCCGAAGCGCCCGGTCCGGCGCGTGACCGGCAGGCCACTGTCCGGATCGGTGCCCATGGAATCGTCCTCAGCGCCCTCCTCGCCCGGCTGACCGAACTTCCGGCGGAAGCTGCACTCGGGATAGTTCGAGCAGGCAATGAAGGCGCCGAAACGTCCGCCGCGCAGCGACAGGCGGCCACCGTCGCGACCTTCCGCGATGCACTTCGGACAGGCCCTCGGGTCACTGCCGTCGGCCTTCGGCGGGAACAGGTAATCGGACAGGAATTCGTCGAGCACTTCGGTGACTTCGGAGGGCTTGCGCTCCATCACCTCATCGCTCTTCGGCTTGAAGTCGCGCCAGAACTCTTCGAGCACAGCCTTCCATTCCGCGCGGCCGCCCGAGACGTCGTCGAGCTCTTCCTCCATCTCCGCGGTGAAGTCGTAACCGACATAGCGCGGGAAGAAGCGTTCGAGGAACGCGGTCAGCAGGCGGCCAGAGTCCTCGGCGAAGAAGCGGTTCTTTTCGGTGCGGACATATTCGCGGTCGCGCAGCGTCTGGATGGTCGAAGCGTAAGTCGAAGGCCGGCCAATGCCGAGCTCCTCGAGCCGCTTCACCAGACTCGCTTCCGAAAAGCGCGGCGGCGGCTGAGTGAAGTGCTGATCGGCCTCGACCGCGAGCTTGGCCGGGCTGTCGCCCTGCCGCATCATCGGGAGCAGGCCTTCCTCCTCCTCGTCCTCACCCTTCTGGTCGCGACCTTCCTCGTAGACGGCGAGGAAGCCGGGGAACTTCACCACCTGACCGGTGGCGCGCAGCTCGTGCCGACCGGTGGGGTCGCGGAGCGTGACAGTCGTGCGCTCAAGGCTCGCGGCCGCCATCTGGCTCGCCATCGCGCGCTTGAAGATGAGGTCGTAGAGCCGGGCTTCGTCGCCCGATCCGGCGCGGTCGCGGTTGAAGTCGGTCGGGCGGATCGCCTCGTGCGCTTCCTGGGCGTTCTTGGCCTTGGTCTGATAAACGCGCGGCTTCTCCGGCAGATAGTGACCCGAGAAGCGCTCCGTGATGGCCCTACGGGCAGCGCTGATGGCGCTGCCGTCCATCTGCACGCCGTCGGTACGCATGTAGGTGATCGCGCCCGCCTCGTAGAGGTTCTGCGCCAGGCGCATCGTGTGGCTCGCGGAGAAGCCGAGCTTGCGGGCGGCTTCCTGCTGCAGAGTCGAGGTGGTGAACGGCGGCGCCGGGTTGCGCTTGAGCGGCTTGGTCTCGACGCCCTCGACCGTGAACCGGCCCGCTTCAACTGCGGCCTTGGCCTTGTCCGCCGTGCCCTTGTCGCCGATCGACAGACGATCGAGCTTTTGCCCATCGAAAGTCACCAGACGGGCATCGAACTCGGTCCCGTCGTGCTGCATCTTGGCGACGACCGACCAGTATTCCTGCGGAACGAAAGCCTCGATCTCGCGCTCACGATCGACGATCAGACGCAGCGCCACGGACTGCACGCGGCCCGCGCTCTTCGCGCCGGGAAGCTTGCGCCACAACACGGGACTGAGGGTAAAGCCGAACAGGTAGTCCAGCGCACGGCGCGCCAGGTAAGCGTCGATCAGATCGGTATCGAGCTCACGCGGCTGCGCCATCGCCTGGGTCACGGCGTCCTTGGTGATCGCGTTGAAGGTGACGCGCTCGACCTCCTTGGGCAGCGCCTTGCGCTTGGCCAGGAGCTCACGCACGTGCCAGGAAATCGCCTCGCCCTCGCGGTCAGGGTCGGTGGCGAGGATCAGACGGTCGGCCTTTTTGGCTGCGTCGGAGATTTCCTTCACCCGCGAGACCTTGTCGCGATAGGTCTCCCAATCCATCGCGAACCCCTCCTCTGGCCGCACCGAACCGTCCTTCGGCGGCAGGTCGCGGATGTGACCATAGGAGGCGAGGACCTTGTAGTCCTTGCCCAGGTACTTCTCGATGGTCTTCGCCTTGGCGGGGGATTCAACGATGACTAGCTGCATGGGTTATCGGCATTCCTTACGCGTACACGCGCGAGGGTGATGGGGGGCGGCGGGGTTCGTCAAGCGTTTGCCGCCCCCTCACTCGTCAGGCGAAGACCTTGTCGAGTTCCTCGGCATCGCTGCGCACCAGCAGATAGATGGCGATACCCAGCCCGGAATAAACCGCGCTGATCGCCGCCTCAGCAAACGATGTGACGATTCCGCCGACCGTCTCGCCGGCAATGCCGAAGATCCCCGAAAGCATGCCGATGGCCAACACGAGCCCGAAGAACATGACTATCGCGGCAAAGAAGATGGCCCAGCCCGATCCTTTCGTGGCTTCCCAGCTTGCCCCGAGTGAATCGAACACCCCTTTGCGCCCACCGAGCAGGAAGCCGGAAGCCGCTGACCACCGAACGAGCAGGATGAAGCCGGGAACGATGAGCAAAAAGAACCCCAAAACGATTCCCAATCCGGACAGGATCGCCAGTCCGAGATAGGACCAGAAGCGATGTTCACCCGTAAACCGGGTCCCGCTTGCCGCCAGGTAGCGGAGGAGGAGCACGTAGCTTGCAACGATGCTCACGATCGCACTGAGCAAATCGAACAAGGCACTCCCCGCTGAGTCGTTGGCGTCCACCGAAAAGCCGTAGCTGATGGTCCCGCTCGCGGTTTCCGTCAGGCCAAGCATGACGCCGATCGCGGTCAATCCGCCAACTACCAGTATGTAAATCGCAAGGTCCCGCCGCGCCGCGCCGAGCAGCGAAAACAGCGCTCGAAATATCTCTGAAAAAGTCGCTTGGTTTCTCATCATTCCCCCCAACTGACCGGCCGTCGTTCAACCGGATCCCCCGTGCGAAACTCGACCGCCAGCGTGTCGTACCAGCTTGCCGGCGATTTCCAACTCAAGCAAAGCCAGCTGCACCGCACCTGCACTTTCGCCACTCTGGCGCACCAACTCGTCCACGCCAATCGGCGCGGTAGTGAGCAGGCTGTGAATATCCGCCGGTTCGTCCGCTGAATCGACCTCGTCAGACATCGCGAAATTCAGCTGCGCCTCATTCACGCGAGAGTGGGGCTTGCCATCGAAACTCGACAGCAACTCCGCCACGTCCGCAGGAGTCTGCACCAGCACCGCTCCATCCCGGATCAACTGGTTGCAGCCATGACTGCGCGCGTCGAGCGGACTTCCTGGAACCGCCATCACCTCACGCCCGGCATCGCCCGCCAGTCGTGCAGTGATCAAGGAGCCGGACTTGGGCGCCGCCTCGACCACCAATGTGCCAAGTGACAGCCCGGCGATGATGCGATTGCGGCTCGGGAAATGACTGGCGCGAGGCTCTGTGCCGGGCGGCTGCTCGGCCACGAGCAGGCCTTCGCTGGCGATCCGTTCCTGCAAGGACGAATGCTGCGGCGGATAGGCGATGTCGATGCCGCTCGCGATCACGCCGATCGTCGCGGGCAGCGAGCCTTCGTGCGCTGCGCCGTCAATGCCGCGAGCAAGGCCGGAAACCACGACGAACCCTTCCTCCGCCAGCCCATGGGCGAAGTCGCGCGCCAGCTTCACTGCCGCTGCCGAAGCGTTGCGCGCGCCCACGATCGACACGCAGGGTCTCGCCGCGAGTTGCAGGTCGCCACGAACTGTCAGGATCGGCGGAGCGCTCTCGATTTCCCGGAGCAGCGCCGGATAGCCCGGCATGTCGTGGAACAGATATCGTGCCCCGGCTGCGCGAACATTGGCGACCTCTCGCTCGATCCGGTCGCGCGGAGCGGGCCGGTAGTCCTTCTTCCCGCGTCCAGCCAATTGCGGCAGAGCTTCGATCGCGGCCTGAGCCGTCCCGAAGCGGCTTAGCAGTTGAGCGTAGCTGATCGGCCCGATGTTGGGCGAACGCAGTAACCGAATGCGGGCAAATGCCTCTTCCTGACACAGCGTCGCCGGAGCGTTCATGTCTTGCGGCCGACCCTCGGTTCGGTTCCGGCGCGAAGGCGGGCGATGTTTTCTCGGTGCAGCCAGACCACGATCAGGGCAATCGCCGACAGGACAGGCACGAGTTCCATCCGTCCGAGAACTGCCGCAGCGATAGGAGCCGCAACTGCGGCACAAATCCCGCCGAGCGAGGAAATGCGGGTGATTGCGAGCATGCCCAGCCAGACCACCGCGTAAACCAGGCCCAGTACCGGAGCGAGTCCCAGCGTCACCCCGAAAGTCGTGGCCACGCCCTTGCCGCCTTTGAACTTGAGCCAGACCGGGAAACAGTGGCCGAGTACGGCGCCCAGCGCTGCGAAGCCGACCACCTCAGGCAGCCAGCGCCAGGCCAGATAGACCGCCGCGAAACCTTTTGCCGCGTCGAGTAGCAGGACCGCCGCCGCAAGGCCCTTGCTGCCCGTCCGCAGCACGTTGGTTGCGCCGATGTTGCCGGAGCCGATCTTGCGGATGTCTCCCTTGCCGGCGACCAGCGCCAACAGCAGGCCGAACGGCACCGATCCCAGGAGATAGCCGCCCAGCAGAGCCAGAACCCAGTCCATATCCTCCCCGTTCATTACCGCAGAACTAGCCCAAGCCCTTGCACTTCGACAAAGGGAATACAATCCGTTCTGGTCCCGATAGCCGATGCGGACAGGCGGTTGACGGACAGGCGGCCCTTGTCCATCCCGCGATGATGGATCCCGCTGCCCCGATATTGCTGTTCGATTCCGGCGTGGGGGGCCTCACGGTCCTGGCCGAGCTGCGCAAGCTGCTGCCCCAGGCGCCGGTCATCTACGCGGCCGACACCGCGGGTCTGCCTTACGGGGAGAAGACCGAAGCGGAGATTGCCGCGCGGGTCGCAGGGCTGCTGGGTCGCCTCGGCGAACGCTACCGTCCGCGCCTGATCACCATCGCCTGCAACACCGCTTCGACCATCGCGCTGGGCATGGTGCGGGATGTGCTGCACGTACCGATCGTCGGCACCGTACCGGCGATCAAGCCGGCGGCCGCGATCACTCGAACCGGCTCCATCGGCCTGCTCGGCACGGCTGCGACGATCCGCCAGGGATACGTGGATCGGCTCGAAGCCGAATTTGCAAACGGCAAGCGGCTGATCCGTCATGCCGCGCCCGAACTGGTCGAGGCGGCCGAGATCGTCCTGCGCGGCGGCATGCCCGATGAAGCTGTGTTCGCCGCCGCTGCCGAAGGCCTGCGCGCTCAGGCCGGGGGCGACGAGATCGACACGGTGGTCCTCGCCTGCACCCATTTCCCGCTGGTCGAACGCCAACTTTCCACAGCCTTCGGTCCTGGCGTGAGCTTCGTCCACGGGGCCGAAGGCATTGCTCGACGGATCGAATTCCTCACCCGCGGACAAGCGTTCGAACGGGAAGTCCCTGATTTGGCTTTGTTCACCGGAGATGCAGCCCGGTTCGGCCAATTGGCCGAGGCACTCAAGCGATATGGGCTGGAACGGACAGAATCAATCTAGTTGCGAATCCCTCGCAAACTCCGTGCTTTAAACCCTGCCCACCTTCGCCTAAGTCGCGCGAGACTCAATCGGCCGCTGGGATCGCGGCGCTGAACGGACACATCCGTTGAACTACGATTTTATATTCGACCAGGCCATCCAACGTCTCCATGCAGAGGGGCGTTATCGCGTCTTCATCGACATCCTGCGCAACAAGGGCGCCTATCCGGATGCGCGCTGCTTTGCCGGGCACAACGGTCCGAAGCCGATCACGGTGTGGTGTTCGAACGACTACCTCGCGATGGGCCAGCACCCCAAGGTCACCGCGGCGATGGAAGAGGCGCTGCACAACGTCGGCGCCGGTAGTGGCGGCACGCGCAACATCGGCGGCAACACGCACTATCATATCGAGCTCGAGCGCGAGCTTGCCGACCTTCACGGCAAGGAATCGGCGCTGCTGTTCACCAGCGGCTACGTCTCGAATGACGCGACGCTTTCCACCCTGGCCAAGCTGCTGCCCGGCTGCGTGATCTTCTCTGACGAGATGAACCACGCGAGCATGATCGCCGGCATCCGCAACTCGGGCTGCGAGAAGCGCATCTTCCGTCACAACGACGCGGCGCACCTCGAAGAGCTGCTCGCGGCAGAGGACCCCAACGTCCCCAAGCTGATCGCGTTCGAGAGCGTCTATTCGATGGACGGCGACATCGCGCCGATCCACGCGTTCTGCGACCTGGCGGACAAGTACAATGCCCTCACCTACATCGACGAAGTCCATGCCGTAGGCATGTACGGCGCTCGTGGCGGCGGCATCTCCGAGCGGGATGAGGCGGCGCACCGTATCAACATCATCGAAGGCACGCTGGGCAAGGCGTTCGGTGTCATGGGCGGCTACATTGCCGCCGACACCAAGGTCATCGACTGCATCCGCAGCTACGCCCCGGGCTTCATCTTCACGACTTCGCTGTCCCCGGTCCTGGTGGCCGGCGTGCTCGCGGCCGTGAAGCACCTGAAGGAAAGCTCCGCAGAGCGCGAAGCGCAGCAGGCGGCGGCGGCGACGCTCAAGCGCATGTTCCGCGAAGCCGGTCTGCCAGTGATGGATTCGACCACGCACATCGTCCCGCTGATGGTGGGCGACCCGGTGCGCGCGAAGAAGATCAGCGACATCCTGCTCGCCGAATACGGCGTCTACGTGCAGCCGATCAACTTCCCGACCGTGCCGCGTGGTACCGAACGCCTGCGCTTCACGCCGGGTCCGGCACACACGGATGCGATGATGGCGGACCTGACGTCGGCCTTGGTCGAGATCTGGGACCGCCTGGAACTCGAGTTCCGCAAAGCCGCCTGAGGGCGCGGCCGGATTGCCGGCTGCGCCTTTTCACTCGGTCTAAACTCCAGAGAAAACCCGAATCGATCCGCTTCGCAGCGGAGCCGATCACTCGCGTCCGCAGAAGACGTGAGGGACTACCGCCACGTCACCAGCCACATCCAACTGTATCCATGGATACAAATTAGCTTGGCGCGATTGTAGTCATTGGATACAATCGCGCCCGACATGCGCTTAAGGGTGGATGGCGTGAAGCTTGCGGACATTGTCGGTTATCGCCTGGATATGGCGCGCTGCGCGGCGCTGCGCAGCCTTCACCGACTCTTGGATGATACGACTTTCCGCCCCGCCGACACGACGGCGCTGCTGCTGATCAAAGAGCGGCCTGGCTGCGACCAGACGATGCTAGGCCGGGCACTCGCCGGCAACCGGTCGGTCGGCATGAAGGTCGCGACCCGCCTCGAAGCCCGCGGTCTCCTCACGCGTGGCGAAGGACGCAATCGCCGCAGCAAGGGCCTCTTCATCACACCAGAGGGCGAGACGGTCCTCGCCGAACTGCTCGCCTGCCATGACGAAGCCGAGGCACGCCTCGCCGCCGCCCTCGCACCGGGCGAGCGCGAGCTGCTGCTGACTTTACTCGGCAAGATCGAACAGGCCGTCCTCGATGAGGAAATCGGGATCGCCGGAAATACCGCCGCTCAAATGACAACGCCGGAAGCGGGAGTGCCCCAACCGACCTAGCCCAAACCACACGACAAACGGCCCGAACAAAACAAGCCGACGTCGATACCAGGGAGACCGATGCCATGAACTCACGGATATCTTTGCTGTGTTCCTCCGCGCTCGCAATGTTGGCGGCGCTGCCCGCCCAGGCGCAGGAAGCTCCTGCCAGTGCCCCGCCCGAGACTGAAAGCGGAGACATCGTGGTCACCGCGCAGTTCCGTGAGCAGAGACTCCAGGACACGCCGCTCGCGATCACCGCGGTCAATGCAGAGATGCTCGAAGCCCGCAGCCAGACTGACATCAGCCAGGTGGCGAGCCAAGCTCCGTCGGTCACGCTGAAGCCCCAGGGTGCCGCGTTCGGCCCGTCGCTCGCCGCCAACATTCGCGGCGTCGGGCAGTATGACTTCAACCCCGCCCTCGAACCGGGTGTCGGCCTCTATGTCGACGATGTCTACTACGCGACCCTCACGGGTTCGATCTTCGACCTGCTCGACCTCGACCGCGTCGAGATCCTTCGCGGCCCGCAGGGTACCCTGGCCGGCCGCAACTCCATCGGCGGCGCGATCAAGCTCTATTCGCAGCGGCCCGAAGGCTCCAACACCGGCTCCATTACCGCCGCCTATGGCAGCCGCGATCGCGTCGACCTGCGCGGCAGTTTCGATTTCAACATCACCGATGGCCTCGACGCTCGCATTGCCGGCGTAGCCAAGCGCCAGGACGGCTACGTCCAACGGCTCGACTTCGGCTGCGTCTACCCCGCAGGTGGCTCAGCGACATTGCCGGCCGACGCCCCACTGAATGCCGGTCAGCCGATCAACCCTGCTGTCGGCGGCATCCCCGCCCGACTGCCGGCCGGCAGCGACTGCGTCGTCGCGGACGAAGGCGAAGTCGACTACATGGGCCTGCGCGGCCAGGTCCGTTGGCGTCCGACCGACACGATCGATATCAACATCATCGGCGACTATACGATCGATGATCGCTGGCAGGTCGGATCGGTCCTGCTCGAGACCTACTATCCCAACGGCGTGCTCGCGAGCCCGCACTTCCCGCTGCCGGCCAATCCACCCTACAACACCGCGACGAACCCGACGCGGGACATCAATCCGTTCGGTCCCGGCATCGCCTACGACACACGGTTCGTCTGCGGACCGTACTGCAACTTCGCCAGCTACACGAACGAACCCGACACCGCCTGGCCGATCCGCGACCAAGCCGACGGGCGCATCAAGTTCGAAGGCTGGGGCGTGTCAGGCCAGATCGACTGGGACATCGCCGACACGATGCAGTTGGTCTCGATCACGGCCTACCGCGAATACACGTCCAACTTTTCGAACGACAACGACACCTCGCCGATGGCGCACAGCCTTGGATACGGTCCGCTGACGTTCGAATTCTTCAGCCAGGAACTGCGCCTCAACGGCACTTTGGGCAGCGATGAGGAGATCACCTATACGGTCGGCGGCTATTACAGCGACCAGCAGTCGGTCTACACCTCGTTCCAGGGCCTGCGAGGCTCGGGCCTGCGCTTCGTCCAGAGCGATCCGGTCGACCTGACCAGCAAGGCGGTGTTCGCCAACGCCAGTTGGACCCCGATCGATCCGCTGACGATCAATGCCGGCATCCGCTACACCGAAGAAGACAAGACTTACACCTATAGCCGCAAGAACCCCGAAGGCGGCGTGGCCGGCCCGCCGCTCACCGCGCTCGACGGCCTGGTAGGTGAAGCTTCGGCCGATCACGTCGATTACCGGCTTGCCCTGCAATACCGCTGGTCCGACGAGTTCATGACTTACGCCCAGTACGCAACGGGCTTCAAGGGAGGCGGCGTCAATCCGCGGCCGTTCTTCCCGCAGCAAGTCCTGCCGTTCGGTCCGGAAAAGCTGGAGTCATTCGAACTGGGCTTCAAGAGCGACTTCTGGGATCGCCGGGTCCGGCTCAACGTCGCGGGCTTCTTCAGCAACTACAACGATATCCAGCTCACCCTGACCAACTGCACGGTCCAGGCTGGGGCGGGCTTCGGCGCGCCCTGCGCCCTGCCCGTCAACGCCGGCAACGCCGACGTGAAGGGTGTCGAGGTCGAGACGACGATTACTCCGATCGACGGGCTGATGATCGACGCCGCCGTCGCCTTGGTCGATTTCGACTACAAGGAGTTTGCGAGCTTCGACACGCCCACGGGCCCTGTCAGCGTTGGCGGACCGACCAACATCAACGCACCGCAGTTCGGCGACTACCCGGCATTCACGCCGCGCTGGAAGTGGAGCCTCGGCGCGCAGTACGAGATCGTGCTGGGCGGCGGCGCCGGTTCGATCACTCCGCGCATCGACCTGGCCTATCAGGGTGACATGCACACGAACCCGATCAATCGCGATAGCAACCTGATCGAAGGCTACACCCTGGCCAATGCACGCCTGACCTGGCGCAACGACAAGGAAGATCTCGAGTTCGCACTCGAGGTCAGCAACTTGTTCGACGAATACTACTACCTGTCGATCAACGACCAATCGACGGGCGGTCAGGGCTATACCAACGCCCAGCCCGGCCGGCCGCGCGAATGGGCGGTCAGCGTCAAGAAGAAGTTCTAGAGCACTGGGGCCTTCCGGCCGGTTGGTCCCTTGGGAGGGGGTGCCGGGCTGCTTAAGGCAGCCCGGCATTTCAGCCGCTAACGGTCAAGAAGACCGATGGGCTAGCCGCCTCAGGACTTGAGAGCGTCTTCGCCAGCCTGGCCGACGGACTGGATGTCACGCCCGGCGCCCTTGACGGTGTTGCAGGCGCCCAACGCCAGAGTGGCGACAACGAGAATGGCGACGGCAGCTTTACGCATTGTGCAGGACTTTCTTTTCAAACTTTTCGAATGAGCGCGGCGCTATTCCTAGCGCAGGCTCACCACGTTATCGCTGGCACGGGGATCCTTACGCTCGCCTGTATAGAGGCTCGCCATCGGCTCATCGGCAACCACGACTGCTTCGGCGACTCCGAAGCCGTTGAAGCGCGTCTTCATCGCCGCACCATAAGCTCCGAGCATCCCGATCTCGATGTAGTCGCCCGCCTGGATATCGGCCGGCAGCATGAAGGGACCCTTCATGTAGTCGGCGTCGTCGCAAGTCGGCCCGTAGAACGCGAACTCTTCGAGCGGCTGGGTGAGGTCATCCTCCAGCGCGCGAACCGGGAACCGCCAGGCCACGTGCGCGGCATCGAACAGCGCGCCATAGGCACCGTCGTTGATGTAGAGCTCGTCGCTCCGGCGCTTCTCGACCTTGACGATCATCGAGCTGAATTCGGCGCAGAGCGCCCTGCCCGGCTCAGCCCAAAGCTCGGCCGAATAGGAAATCGGCAGCGCTTCGAAGTGACGGTGGATCAGCGCGAAGTAGTCTTCGAGCGGGGGAGGCTCCATGCCCGGATACGAGCTGGGGAAGCCGCCGCCGACATCGATGATATCGACCGTGACCGCCGCCTCGACGATAGCCACGCGAACGCGCTCGAGCGCCTGGACATAGGCGAACGGCGTCATCGCCTGGCTGCCGACGTGGAAGCAGATGCCGAGCGCGTCGCAATGCTGGCGAGTCGCTTGCAGCAGCGAACCCGCATCGACGAGGTCGGTGCCGAACTTTGCCGCCAGCGAGAGCTCCGAATGTTCCGACGATACCCGCAGGCGAACCAGCAGGTTCAGGTCCTGCGCGCCTTCGGTGGCTTCGACGATCTTGGCCAGCTCTTCATGCGTGTCGAGGCTGAAGGTGCGAACGCCGTGAACCTTGTAGGCTTCGGCGATGGCGCTCTTCGTCTTGACCGGGTGCATGAAGCACAGCGTCGCTTGCGGAAGCAGGCCGCGGACAAGGCGCACCTCGGCAATCGAGGCAACGTCGAAATGGGTAATGCCGGAATCCCACAGGATCTGCAGCAGCTCAGGCGAGGGATTCGCCTTGACCGCGTACATCGACTTACCGGGAAAGCTCTCGGCAAAGAAGCGCGCAGCCCGCGCCGCAGCGTGCGGGCGGTTGCAGATCACGGGTTCGTCCGGCGCGAGAGCGCGAACTACAGCCTTGGCGTCAGGATAGATGTGCAACTCAAGGGACCCCCAACAAAACGTTTGGTTAGAAGCTGCCTTGCGGTTGGAAGTCCCCATGGGGCAGCAGAGAGGCGCGCATATATTCGGCGTTGGCTGAACTGCAAGTTAAAATGTGCAAGTCGCGCGGTGACTGCGGCCAGTTGTCCACAGCCCTCAGAAGCTTACGGAGGGCACCTGATCGACCGTGCCCTGTTCGCTGGCGTCGAGGCGATGAAAATCGGCCTCGCGGAATCCCAGGGCGCCTGCGAAGAGAATCGCGGGAAATGACTGAATTGCGGCGTTGAAGCGTGAAACCGCGGCATTGAGAGCCCGCCTTGCGGCAGCCAGCATGTCTTCCACATCAGCCAGCTCGCGCTGCAATTCCTGGAAGTTCGCACTGGCCTTGAGGTCGGGATAGGCCTCTCCGAGCGCCAGTAATTTGTCGAGCGCCATCCGCAATTGTGCCTCGCTTGCCGAGTTGGTGTTCTGCGATGCGCGGTTGCGGGCCTCGACCACGGCGTCGAACGTATCGCGCTCGTGAGTCGCGTAGCCCTTCACCGTGTTCACGAGGTTGGGCACCAGATCGTGGCGCTGGCGCAGCTGGGCGTCGATGTCCGCAACGCCCTGGTTCACGTTCTGCCGGAGGGCAACGAGACGGTTGTAGATGCCGATCACTCCGATCAGCAGCACGGCCACTACCGCGAGCAGTATCCATTCCATTGCCGATTCCCCCGATCCGTGCCCGCTTGCCCCCGGGCGACCTGACGTTATCAAAGCGCAACGGGGGGCATCTGGCAATGATCGAACGTCCGAACGTGGAAGCCTTGCTGGCGGGGCCGTTGGGCCAATGGCTCGAAGCGCAGGTCCAGGTGCGCGAGGAGGCCAGGGCCAAGTCGAACAAGCGCTTCGTCATCGCCGCGCTTGTCGCTGCTCCGCTGATTGTCTTTGGGTGGACCGCCCTTCCCGTCATTGCCGAGATCAAGGCATTCGGCACTCTGGCCATCGTGCTGGTTGGCGCGGCCTGGGCCTACGGGCCGCGGGCCAAGGCGATCGAGGACACCAAGAACGGCATCAACAAGGCCATCGCCGCCTCGCTCGGGCTTTCCTACGAGATGGAGTTCCAGCCTGGCCACGGCTTCGACCTCGCCAGGCGTTACGACCTGCTGCCGAGCTATGACCGGTCGAACTTCGAAGACCTGTGGAGCGGCCCGCTCGGTTCCCGCGCCTTCACCCTGCACGAAGCTCATCTCGAAGAGGAACGCGGAAGCGGCAAGAACCGCAGTTACGTCACGGTATTTCGCGGGGCGATCCTGACGATCAGCTTCGATCGGCGATTCCAGGGGACGACCAAGGTCGAACGGTCGAACAAGCACCGAAAGCTGTTCGGCGGGGCCAAGGATTCAGTCGAACTCGACGGGCTTGAGCTCGACTATGTCGACATGGTCCGCCCTGACTTCCAGGACCTCTTCTCGGTCTGGTCGAACGATCAGGTCGAGGCGCGCTACCTAGTACACCCACGCTACGTCGAGCGCCTGCTCGCCGTTGAACAGGCGTTCCGCGGCAAAGACGTGCGCACACTGTTCAAAGGCGGCGAACTGGTCATCGTCGTCGAGAGCGATAACCTGTTCGAAAGTGGCTCGCTCGACGCAAGCGAGGACCGTGAACGGGTCACTCGCTGCGTCGATCAGTTCATGACGCTCGTGGACTTGTGCGAGGCCCTGAACGAGCCTGCGCGGTAAGCCTCAGGCGAAAAGCTTCGCCCAGCGGCGCTTCTCGCGGTCCTTCCACAGGCCACGGTGATAGGCGTCGCTGGCCAGCAGCGGCATGACCGAACCGGCCTCGGCGAAGACCATCTGTTCGATGCCCGTGTTGACCTTGCCCCAGCTCGCAGCCTCCTGCAGCGTCGAGGACGAGCAGGCGCCGTCGCGCACGTCGGCGACGGTGATCTGGACCGCGTACTTGTGCACCGCGACGTCTTCATGGCCGAGGATCTCGGCACAAACGACGGTGTCCTGGATGAAGTTCTTCGGCACGCCGCCACCGATCATCAGCAGGCCGGTGGTGCCGGCGGCGATCTTGATGTCGGTCAGTTCGCGGAAGTCGGCGATGGAATCGATCGTGAGGTAGGGCCGGCCGGCCTTCATCGCGTCGACCTGGTGCTTCACGAGACCGAAACCGGCCGAGCTGTCGGTGAAAGCCGGGCAGAAGATCGGCACGTCATGCTCGTAGGCGAGCTTGACCAGGCTGTTCTCTTTCTTGCCATGCTCGACGAGGTACTTGCCCATCTCGCGAATGAACGCGCGGCTCGAGTAAGCCTTGGGCTCCAGCGTCTCGGCGATCTCGAAGATCGTGTGATCGACGTTTTGGAGGTCTTCTTCGTCGATGTAGGTGTCGTAGATGCGGTCGATGTAGAGCGAGCGCAGCGTGTCGTCGTCGGGGATCTCAAGCGCCTGATAGTGCTTGTGACCAAGGCCCTCGAAGAAATCCATGTCGACGATCGTCGCGCCGGTCGCGACGATGCCGTCGACCATGTTGTTGCGCACGAGCTCTGCATAAAGATCCATGCAGCCCGCCGCCGAGGTCGAGCCGGCGATGACCAGGAACACCGTGCAATCCCTGTCGCCCAGCATCTCGTTGTAGATGCGGGTAGCGCGCGCGAGATCGCGGCTGGTGAAGCTCATCTTGCCCATGGCGTCGATCAGCGGGCGAGCGTCGAACTTGGTGATGTCGATATGCTCGACCTCGGTCGAAAGCAGCTCGGCCTTGCGAGTGTCGTTGATCGCGGCGTCGGTCATGAAGGGTCCTCCGGTCTTGTCGGTGAGGCAACGGGTCGCATCGAACAGCGGTTCCCCGCGAAAAACGGGCCCGTTAGAGGCTGGAGGCCCGCTAGTAAATATGCCACGTGGCAAGGCTGTGACGGAGACAGCCAACATGCGCACGCCAACCAGAGAAGGCGTGCTTCGCGCCGCGGACAAAGTCGCGGACATTCTGCCGCCGACGCCCCTGCTCAAGATCGACATCCGGGGCACGCCCGTGTGGATCAAGGCAGAGAGCCTGCAACCCATCGGCGCCTTCAAGATTCGCGGCGCGTGGCATCGCCTGACCGATCTCACCGAGCAGGAGCGCGCCAGAGGCGTGGTCGGGGTCTCCAGCGGCAACCACGCGCAGGGCGTAGCCTGGGCCGCGCAGAGGCTGGGCATCGCAGCGACGATAGTCATGCCCAGCGATGCTCCCTCGGTTAAGCTTGAGCGGACCCGGGCGATGGGCGCTGAGGTCGTACTCTACGATCGCTACCGGCAGGACCGAGACGAGATTGCCGAGGCACTCGTCACGGAGCGCGGCGCGACGCTGGTGCACGCCTATGCGGACCCGTGGGTGATCGAGGGTCAGGGAAGCTCAGCCGTCGAGATCGTTGCTCAGGTGGGGACCGAGCCCACTCGCATCGTCACGCCCTGCGGTGGCGGTGGCCTTACCGCCGGCCTCGCCCTCGCCTGCCCTTCCGCGGAGATCGTGCCAGTGGAGCCAGAAGGCTGGGACGATGTCTGCCGTAGTCTGGAAATTGGCTCCATTCAGCGCGTCTCGCCCGATGCGCCGCCAACGACCTGCGACGCGCTCCAGACCCCGGCCACCCGGCCGATCAATTTCGCCATCCTGAAGGATCGGTGCCCCTTTGGGCTGCGTGTAAGCGAGGCAGAGGTCGCCGAAGCACAGCGCTTCGCCTTCGCTCAATTGCGGCTGGTCGTCGAGCCAGGCGGAGCGGCGGCACTTGCCGCGGCACTCTCCGGAAAGGTCGCTCTCGATGGTCGGACGGCGATTATGGTTACTGGCGGCAACGTTGATGCCGCCAAGTTTGCCAAAATTCTCTGAGGGAAGCCGGGTAGATCGCAAGGGCAGTAACCCACGCGAAGCACGACCCGTGAATGGCCTCAAGCTTTCAGGTGAAACGAATCACTAACCCGGTACGCCGGAAGCCATTTCGAGAGCGCACGACGCTTCTGTGCCAGAATGGCACCATTAAGTGTCGCAAATATACAACGAATTAACAAATGTACAACGGGGTTAGCGCTACCTAGACTACCCCTTTAGTATAGTTTCCCCAACAAACGAACTTGGCCCGCCGCCGTGCATACTCATGGAATGAATGATTTTTTTGTGGGTAGCCAAAAGGGAGCGGATTGGGAGAAATGCACCGTTTTTTTGCGATGCCGCAAATTTCTCGACACCGGGGCCGTCAATAATTTATAAAGACTTCAACGGTTCCGGTCCGCCGGTTAGCCGAACGAGAGCAAGAAACGTCCACTGTATCCTGGGTCGCGTACTTCTTTTTACCGAGAGAAGGTACCCGGTATGCACGAGCTTAAAAATATCAGCGTCTCACTTATTTGTTCCACATCACTTGTGAGCGAAGGTCTCAGAAGGATTTTGGACGAACGGGAGTTCACTGTAGAGGGATCTTTCAAAAGCAGCCATGCTTTACTTGGTGATGGAGGAGAATTACTCACCACCACCAAATCAGAACTCATTCTTCTAGATGTTAGCGCCGCCACGGAATTGCGCGACGAAGTTGCCGCATTGCGCAAGGCGTTTCCCAAGTCCCGCCTGGTGTTGCTCAGCGACACTTTCGAACTCGACAGCATGATCGAAGCGGTCAGGGCCGGGGCCGATGGCTACATCCTGAAAGAGATCGCCTGCGAGTGCCTGTTGGAATCGCTCAAGCTGGTTGCGCTCGGAGAAAAGGTTCTCCCAGGCCAGCTGATCGAACATCTGCCCCACGGCAGCATGATGACCAGCAGCCACAACAAGGTCGAAGCCGATCTGGCGTCCTTGCTTTCGGAGCGTGAGATCGAGACCCTGCGGTGCCTGATCATGGGCTACCCCAACAAGGTCATCGCCTATCGGCTCGATATCAGCGAGGCGACGGTCAAGGTTCACGTCAAAGCCATCCTGCGTAAGCTGATGGTCCAAAACCGGACCCAGGCGGCGATTTGGGCGGTAAACCACGGCCTGGACTCCAATGCGGTCTGTGCGACGATTGCCGCGGCACCGAACGCCGCAAGGCGGGACGTCGAGGCACTTAAGGCCGACACCCTGATCGCTATCGCTTCCTGAGGCGACAGCGACAAACATGCCTGGACATGCACTGATCTCCAGCCCCGGTGACGCAAACGAGTTGAACGGCTAAACGTAACACGTTGGCGCTACCGGGGACTTGGAGAGCATGGCTCTGCTGGAAATCGACGGCGAGGACCTCCGCAACGAGCTAGCTGCGATCGGGCGGTTCATCCTTGTCGGCCTGGTCAATACGGTGATCGGTTACGCGATCATCCTCGCAGCCTTGGCTGCCGGACTGGGCGACTACCCGGCCAACCTGACGGGTTTCATCCTCGGCTTCCCGATCGCCTATACCTTGCAGCGCCGCTGGACCTTCCAGTCAAAGACCAAGGCGACGGTTCTGGAAGCCAGCCTTTACGCCCTCTGCTTCATAACCGCATACGGCGCAAACCTGGCCATAATCACCGCGGGCCGCCGACTGGGCTATGAGGAAAACGCACTCGTCCAACTCGCGGCGATCTGCGTTTACTCGGGGCTATTTTATTTATTGACGCGGCTCATTGTCTTTCGCGGAAAGGCACCAGCGTCGCTGTCTCGGCGAAATTGATCTTCGCTTCGATAATCGGTTGAGCATCGTTCTTTGCCTGTAGGAACAGGCGCCCGATGTATTCGCCCATAATGCCCATGAAGATGGCATTTATCGAAATCGACATCAGCAGAAGGATCGTGGTCGTCGCAAAACCGGCGGGCCATTCCTGTCCGAGCAGCAATCGGCCGACGATATAGACGAAGGTCAGCACGAGGCTGAGCATACCGATGACGATCCCCGCTATCGACGCCAGGCGCAGCGGCAGAAGCGAGTGGTTGAGGACGCCATCTATCGCCAGCGATATCATCGACTTGATCGGGAACTTGCTTTCACCGGCAATCCGATCAGCTCGATCGTATTCGAGCCCGATCTGGGAGAACCCCATCGAACTGATCAACCCGCGCAGGTACGGCGTCGTATCGTCCACCTTGCGCAGTTCGTTCAGGATCCGCCGGTCCACCAGCCGGAACTCGCCGGCGTTGACCGGCAGATCGTCCTCGCTGATCCAGGAGATGAAGCGATAGAACGACCGTCGCGACGCGGCGACAAGGAACCCGTCAGCCAGCGATCGGCGGATGCCGTAGACGACCTGGTTTCCCAGTCCCCAGAGCCGCAGCATGTCCGGTATCAGTTCGGGCGGATCCTGCAGATCGCAGTCGAGCTGCACCGAACAGTCGCCGGTCGCGGCCTTGTAGGCGCAAAGCAGGGACCGCTGGTACCCGAAGTTCCGTGAGAAGCGGATGACCTTGAGCTTGGGGTCGCGCTTGGCGAGGCCCTCGAGCAGCTCAAAGGTCCGATCCGTCGAGTGGTTGTCTGTTACGATTATCTCGTAGTCGTAGTCAGGCAACTTGCTGAACGTATTGACGATCGCCGCGTAGGCACGCTCGACGTTCGCCTCCTCGTTGTAGGCTGGAACCAGAACCGATACGAGTGTCTTGCGTTCAGCCACTGCCATGCCCCGCCCTCAAGTTGCCCCCATCCCCGGCCGACAGGAGCCTGGCCAGGCCATCTTTCATCGACAACGAGGCGCGCCAGCCGAAGACCTTCCAGGCGCGCGACGTGTCTGATCTCAATTCCGTGGGGGTCGATTGCCCCGCACCAAAGTGAACTCGCTGGGGATCGCACCCAGTCTGAGCCACGACGGTCTCGGCAACTTCGCGCATTGTGGGGGCCACGCCCGTGCCGATATTTACCAACCTGCATGCCCGGTCATGCTGTTTCGCCAGGCACAGAAGCGCATCGACGACTTCGTCGACGTGGATCATGTCGCGCCGGTCATCGGGCCGCTTTATCTCGAAGTCCCGCCCCTCGACGCAGGCCTCGATCAGTGCGGGTAGCAAGAAGGTGTGAGACTGGCCGGGCCCATAGGTGAGTGCGAGCCGCGCGGTGATGACCGGAAACGTGAGTTTGCCGGCCAGCATCTCGAGGTACTGCGTCCCGGCTAGCAGGGCCGTCCCATAAGGATTTGAGGGGGCCTCGCGGACGTCCTCCCGATAGGGGAGCGGCACGGCGCCGTATTCGGCGATGCTTCCCGCGCGCACCAGGACCGTCGGCGGTACCGGGAGTCCATCGAGCGCGTCGACCAGGCAGATCAGAGGCTCGAGAAGCTGTTTCACCGAGAGTTGGGCCGCTGCGGGCGACACGTGCGTGCCAGCCCGGGTTTCGGCGCCCAGGTGGAATACAATCTCTGGCTGGACCAGCTCCACGCAGGCTTTGAGCGCGTCCCCGTCTTCAAGGTCGGCGCGATGGATAACAATCTTGTCGGCGATGTGGGCGATGCGGCCGACCTCGGAACCCGGCCGGACGACGGCATGAAGCCGTGCCCCGTCACGGACCAGCCGCTCGGTCAGATGCGAGCCGATGAAGCCCGCAGCACCTGTTACGAGACAGACTGACCCTTCCATTCGCTATCCCGCTCCCGGGTGGGGGTTCTAAATCAGGCGTGGCTCCGGAAACGGGACGAGGAACCTGCCCCCGCGCGCTCGGAAATCGGTTTGCTGTTCCTTGATCTCGTCGAAGAAGTTCCAGGCCAGCATGAACAGGACGTCCGGCTGCTCTTCCTCGATCGCTTCGACTGGCTTGATGGGAATCCGCAGATTGGGCGAAAACAGGCCGTGCTTGAGCGGATTCTTGTCGACCAGGAAGTCGAGATACTGCGTGCCGATCCCGTAGTACGTGATCATGGTGTTACCACGCGCCGAAGCGCCATAGCCGGCAATCCGGAGGCCTTGCACTTTCAGGTCGTCGAGCATCTCCCGAAGCTGCATTCCCATCTCGTCGAAGCGTTCGACGCGGATGTCGTATGTGTCCTGGTCGAGCATGCCTCCGGCCGCTTCCTCGGCCAGCATCTCGTTCACCACCGGGTTAACGGCATATCCGGCAGACTTGCGGGTCAGGAACACGCGCATCGAGCCGCCATGGATGTTGGGCAGCCGCTGCGCGTCGGACACTTCGAGACCGAAGAACGCCCCCAGTTTCGCGATCGACAGCAAGCTGAACTCCGACACATGCTCGTGGTACATGTTGTCGAACTCAGCCCGCTCGAGCATTTCCTTTGCACGAGGGACCTCGATGATGAAGGTGCCGTCCTGAGCGAGCAGGATACACACCGCGTCCATGAAGCTGTGCAGGTCGCCGATGTGATTGAACGTGTTGGTCGTGACGATGACCTTGGCTCGACCGTGGGCGGCCTTCACTTCGTTCGCGGACTCTCTGTGGAAGTAGTCGATGTGGGTTCGCACCCCCCTCGCCGCTGCAAGCTCGGCAATGTTCGCCGCCGGATCGATGCCGAGCGTCGTGCAGCCCAGGGCGTTGCAGGCGGCGAGCAGCAGCCCGTCATTGCTGCCGATGTCGACGACCAGACCGTCTGCTCCAGCGCGCTCGGCGATGACACGGGAAAAACCTTCGAAATGGCTCTGCATCGTGGCCGCGCCCGAGGGCACGTAGAGATAGTGGGAGAAGAAGTTCTCCGGGATCTGATCGGCCACCGCGATAAGCCCGCATTCGAGGCACACGTGGGCGTTCAGGGGAAACGAGGGTTGCTCGCTATCCATGTCCTCGGGCCGGATGAGCATCTGCGCCGGCGAATGGGCGCCATACTCGAGGAACAGGTACGGGTCCGGTGCCTTGCAGGCGCGACAACTCGAAAGCATGGAGTGTTCAACCCGTTCGACGGAGTGGGGATCAAGCATTGGCGACCTCTTGCATGGGGCGTGAAAGGCGCTCGCGGACGAACGCTTCGAAACATTCGTGCATGTAGTCGAGTTGCGCTTCCTCGAGCCCATGGTGGCATGCGAGCAGGATGCCCCCCTTCATCACGGCATCAGCCACAGGATAACCATCGACCGACGTCGTCGAGACCACCGACTTCATCGCAGGCTGGCGCAGGATATTGCCGGTAAAGACCGGACGTGTCTGAACGTCGCGCTCTTCGAGCCAGATCTGCAGCTCGCGACGAGTGAACGGCGCGTCGGGGCGGATCGTCATTGGAAAGGCCAGCCAGCCGGTGCGGGATTCCGGAAGCTGCTTGGGCAGGATGAACCACTCTTCGTAGGCTTTGAAGAAGTCGTACTGCCGTTTGAAGTTGTGCTCGCGCGCGGCGATGTTCTTCTCGAGCTTGTTGAGCTGGATCAGGCCGAAGGCAGCGCCCATTTCCGAAGGCTCGACGTTATAGCCAAGCTCTTCAAACAGGAACTTGGCGTCGTAGCTGATCCCGTCGAGCGACACGTTGAAGCGCTTCTCGATGCTCTCTGAATCCACGTAGAGCGACGACGTCCTGCCCCAGGACCGGAGCAAGAGAGCACGTCGCCCGAGCTCTTCGTCCGAGACGCACAACATGCCTCCGTTGCCCGCGGCATTGATCACGTGCGAACCGTAGAAGCTCGTCGTACTGATGTCCGAGCGCGTTCCAGTGCTGGTTCCCCGCAGCGTCGCGCCAAGCGTGTCCGCGCTGTCTTCGATCACCATCAGGCCATGCGCATCGGCAATCTGTCGGATCCGATCCCAGTCGGGGAGATTGCCGATCAGGGAGGGGATCATCATGGCCTTGGTCTTGGGGCCGATCAGTTCCTCGATCTTGTCGACATCGATGTTGTAGGTGCCCTCTGCCGCCTCGATGAAGGCCGGAACCAAACGCCCGCGGACGATGGGCGCCACCGTCGTGGCGAAGGTCAGCGCCGGAGTGATGACCTCGCTTCCTTCCGGAAGGTTGAGCAGTTCCATCGCAAGGTAGTTCGCGCTCGAACCACTGTTCACCATGATGCCATGGTTCTTGGCGAACAGCTGCGCGACACGCTCCTGCATTTCGCGCACTTTTGGCCCCATCTGAGTGGATGTGCGCAGCACCTCCACCACAGCAGCGATTTCCTCTTCGCCATGGACCGTCTGGCCGTAGTTCACGCGCATGCCTGGATCTTCTCCTGAACCCGAGAGGACAATTCTGCAGATGAAGCGAAGCTGGTGATCTGGCCGACAGTGAGCGACCGCATGTCTTCCAAGCCGTCCGCGAAAGCGCGGTACCAGTTGGTCGTCATGGCAATCGCCTGCTCGGTGGTCAGCCGGGGCCGCCAACCGAGGCGGGCATGCGCCTTGCTGCTATCGAGGGTGAGCATCCCGGCTTCGTGAGGATCATCGGTGCGCTTGCCGAAGGCTATCGCGGCCGCTCCTGGCCCCCAGGTCTGCTGTAGGATCCGCGCAATCGTTTCGACATCGACGAAGGCGTCCGGGCTCGGGCCGAAATTCCACGCCTCCGCGAAGTCAGACGCCGCTTCGCTGAGCAATAAAGCGCCGATCGTGAGGTAGCCGGACAGCGGCTCCAGCACATGTTGCCACGGACGCACGCTGGCCGGATTGCGAATGGCAACGGCCGTTCCGGCAATCGTCGCCCGGATGATATCGGGGACCAGTCGATCAACCGCCCAGTCGCCGCCGCCGATCACGTTCCCCGCGCGCACAGTCGCGATCTGGCACCCCTTGGGGTCGCTGAAGAAGGATCTGCGGAAGGAGCTGGCGACCAGCTCCGTACACCCCTTGGAAGCGCTGTAGGGATCTGCCCCACCCATCGGGTCGACCTCGCGATAGGGCCAGGGCCACTCATTGTTCTCGTAGCATTTGTCGCTCGTAACAACGACCACACCACGCACGGAGGGCATGCGGCGAACCTGATCCAGAACCACGGCCGTTCCGACCGCATTGGTCCGAAAGGTGTCGACAGGATCGGTATAGGAGGGCCGCACAAGCGATTGCGCGGCCATATGGATCACCAGGTCGGGTTCGAGCCCTTCGCAGGCCCGGGCGAAGTTTGCCGCATCGCGGATGTCTCCGATCCGATGGTCGATGATGTCAGCCAGGCCCACGGCAGAGAACAGCGACGGCCCTTCAGGAGGTGGCAAGGCAATCCCGGTAACCTCGGCTCCGAGCTCCTTCAACCAGAGGCAAAGCCAGCCGCCCTTGAAGCCGGTATGGCCTGTCACTAGGACCCGCTTGCCGGCAAATCGAGCTGCCAGAGCGTCTTGGCAGATCGCTTGTTCAGGCATTGACGGCCTTCGCCTGCCAATCTGTCGACATGATCGCCTGGCCGTTTTCAAAGTCCATCCACGGCGGCAGGGCTTCGGAGCCGAGCTTGTTCAACGTGTCGCGGTCGCGGACTGTATCCATCGGGTGCCAGAACCCCTTGTGCATGAAAGCCATCAGCTCGCCGTCACGCGCCAGGTTCGTCAGCGGCGCCTGCTCAAGCGGCTCTTCGTCGCCGGTCAGGTAGTCGAGCACGCCCGGTTCGAAGACGAAGAAGCCTCCGTTGATCCAGGTCTCATGCTTGCGCACTTTCTCGGTGAACTCGACAACCTGGTTGCCGTCCAGTTCGAGGTTGCCGAACCTGGCAGGAGGCTGGACCGCGGTTACGGTGGCGAGCTTGCCGTGCGACCGGTGAAATTCGAGCAGAGCCTCGATGTCGATGTTACCGACCCCGTCCGAGTAGGTGACCATGAAGGTCTCATCGTCGAGCCAGTCACGCAGGCGACGAATGCGGCCGCCGGTCATGGTGGCGACCCCCGTGTCGACCACCGAGACGCGCCAATCGACCTTTGACGTGGGACGCAAAGCCATTTCGCCGTTGCCGATGCCAACGGTGAAGTCGTTGGTCATCAGATGCAGGCCCTGAAAGAAGCTCTTGATCGACATGGCCTTGTAGCCACAGGCCACGATAAAGTCGGCGTGGCCCCAGTGATCGTAGATATCCATCACATGGAGCATGATCGGCCGCCCCGCGACCTCGACCATGGGTTTCGGTATATGGACGGTTTCTTCCGCGAGGCGTGAACCAAGTCCGCCTGCCAGCAAGACTACCTTCATTTAGCCCTCCGATGCGCGGAAGTCGCCCGCACGTCTTCGTGGTTAAGTACCCGTCGATTTTACGGAACGGGGCCAATGCTTCTAAATGGGCATCCGAGTTAGGCAGCTTTAGACAATAGGTGTACCAACGGGCTAGCGGCGCACCTAAATCGTCACTCAGTCAGGTCGCACGAACAGACGCACGTGACGCCCCTCCTCCGCCGGGATTTCGCGATAGTTGTTGGTCACCGCGAATGCCGCGAGCGGGGCCTCGATGGGCTCCTCCTCGTTCACCAGGATCGCGTCGGGACGGTGGCTGGCAAGAAACGCCGGCAACTCCGCCGCAGAAGTTGTCCGGTAGTAGGGCCTGTCGTCTGCCGGGATATACGGCGCTACGCGATAAACGAACTGGCCGGCCGTGAACTCCGGATAGATCTGCCAGCCGCCCTCCTCCGCCAGGACCGGCGTCATCGCCACGACGTGGGCGCGGCTGTCCAAGCCGGCCTTCGCGGCCAGGTCGCGCATATCATGGTGAAGCGCGAGCGGCTCCCAGTGGCCAGGACGGATAAGCTGAATTAGCCCGGGCCCAATCCGCGTCACCGATCCGAGTATGGCGACAAGCGATAGCGCCAGCCAAAGAGGCATCGCAGCACTTCTCTCCCCTTCCCTGAGCGAGCCAGCCAAGGCGGCAATCGCCAGGATCAGGAAAGGCAATGGAAGGGCGAAATACTGGGGAAAGGCCGGGTCAGGCACGAAAGCGACAATGAAGCCGAAGGTGGCGAATATGAGCGGCAAGAGCACTTGCCACGATGCGACCTGCCGAATGCCCGCCCACAGTCCCCTCTCCCGCACCACCATGGCGACAAGCACGATCAGACCGGCAATGGCGAGGATGAAGGTATTCGATAACCAGATCTCTTCCGCCAGAAGTGTCTTCTGAGCCAATCCGGTTACGAGCGGATCGGTTGCATGGCTCCAGTAAGCCTTCTGCAGTTCCGTGAAGTAGCGCAACGTGTGGGCAAAAAAGGCGTCCGGGTCCCGGGCGAGATGGAACAAGGCCGGAATTCCGCCCACGACACCACCGATCGCAAGCGGCAGGGTGCACTTCACCACACGCTCCGCCAACGGTCGCGCTTGCGGCGCAAGGACTGTCACCACGGCGATGACCGGAGCGAGGAAGAAGTAGTTCACCTTGAAGCCAATCGCGAGCGAGGCAAACAGGCCCGCCCAGAAGGCCGAGACCGGCGAGGTTCGCCGCTCGTCCATCGAGCCAAGCAGGAAGTAGTAGGAAGCGAACGCGAACGGCAGCGGGATGAAGGTATTGCTCACCAGCATCCCCGTCGGCCCGAGCAATAGAACACTTCCCATAAGCAGGAAGGCGCAAGTCAGGAACGCCGGCAGTCCAGCGTTGAGGCGGCGGGCAATGAGCCACAGCATCGTGACCAACGCCAACCAAGCGAGGAGAACCACTAGCCTGCCGGTGAGAAGGTAAGTGCCCGTCCCGGTCACCGTGTACACCGAGCCCAGAAGGTAGGGCATGTTGGGCAGGTGGTTGTAGCCGAGCTCGCGGTAGATGTCGCCGCGCCCCAGTTGGCTCGCAACCGAAACGAACATGTTCTCGTCGCGGTTGAGGGGGTAGGAGAGGAGGCGTCCAGCCAGCCCCGCCAGCATCACGCCCAGGATGACCAGCCCGGCCTTCACGAAGGTTCCGGTCCGCAGCTCGTCGCTCTTTCCGTCCACGTCGCTCATTTGTCGGGAGCCCTCCAAATCAACGGATGTTGAGGCGCACGGGCGCAAGTGGCGAGCGCTATAACGATGTAATCATTCTGGATGGTCGTGCGATCCCAGCATCTTACCAATCCGCAGAGAGAGAACCGCGGCGGCGGCGAGCGAGGCGATCGCCACTCTAAGAAGAGTTAGACCAGAAGACCATCGTCGCAGTGGTCCCTCCCATGCTAGAAACGCCATCGTTCGAAACGGAGAAACTGCGTTTCAGCTGTGCCGTCGCACCACATATCAATCCTGACATCCGGCCTGGGTGCCGGTGGCGCCGAGCGCGTCATCGCTCAGCTTGCGGCGCATTGGTGTGACACGCCCTACCGTTTATCGATCATCACTTTCGACCACGCAGAGGATGCGGTGTTCCACCCGCTGCCCTCGAATGTGAAAATCGAACGGCTCGGTGACGCCAGCGGCAGCGGTCTGTTGAGCGCGATCCGCAAGACGTTTGTGCTGCGCAAGGCCTTGCGCCGCGATCCGCCGGATCTGCTGATATCCTTCCTGACGAAGAACAACTTGCTCGCCGCCCTCGCCTCGATCGGCCTCCCGACCGGTCTCGTATGCTGCGAACGAAACAACCCGGAACGCCAGAAGGTGCATCCGCTCTGGAACTTCCTGCTCCCGGTCGCCTATCGGCGCGCCGATGCCATCGTTTGTCAGACGGAGGGAGTGAAGAGGTGCTTTCCTCACTCCGCAGCAGATAAGCTCGTGGTCATTCCCAATCCATTTGCGCGCATCGACAGAACCGAGTCGGCGGCTGCGGGCAAGAATGTCTGCGCTGTGGGGCGCCTGACCGACCAGAAGGGTTTCGACGTTCTGATCGAGGCATTTTCGAGGGCCCTGCCGGGTTTCCCCGGCTGGAAGTTACACATCTGGGGCTCCGGAAGCGATCTACCGGCACTTGTAGAGCAAATCTCCGATCTGGGCTTGAGCGAGAGCGTCTACATGCGCGGGATCAGTCCACTGCCGGGCAGCTGGCTCGACTATGCCGACCTTTTCGTCCTCTCTTCCCGCTACGAGGGCTTTCCCAATGCCCTGGGCGAGGCGATGGCAGCCGGATTGCCGATCGTTGCGACGACATGCGACTTCGGGCCGGAGGAAATGCTCGAACATGGGGAAAGCGGCTGGCTGGTCCGTAACGAGGATCCAGCAGCGCTCGCTGACGGCCTGAAGCATCTGATGTCAGACGCCTCCCTCCGCGCCAGACTGGGTAGCGGCGCCGCGAAAGCAGTCCAGCGATATGCGCCGGCGGTTGTGTTCAGGCAGTGGGACAACCTGGTGCGGGACCTTCTCGGACCCAAGGAAGAAACGGCCAAAGTTTCAGCGGGCTCGACTCACTCCCGGGAGGTTCGGGTTACCGAATGAACAACGGGCCGCTGCGCATTCTGTTCACGTCCGCCGGACGCCGTGTCGAACTCGCGCAGTGCTTTCGCGCGGCCGCTTCGCAACTAGGCGCGAATTGCGAGATTCATGCGTGTGATCTCAATCCAGACTTGAGCCCGGCCTGCCGCAAGGCCGATTTCAGCTTTGCCGTCCCGAGATGCACAGAGCCGGGCTATGTCGATGTCCTGCATGAGTATTGCGAGGCGCGTTCGATCGACCTGCTCGTGCCGACGATCGATCCCGAACTCCCCTTTCTTGCCGCGGCCCGCGATCGCTTTGCTCAATCCGGCACGATTGTTCACGTGAGTTCTCCAGAGGCTATCGATATCGTCCGCGACAAGCAGAAGACCATTGAGGCCCTCGCGGCGGTAGGGGTTCCGGTGCCAAGAACGGCTTCAGCGGACGAGGCTCGCCGGTTCTCGAACGAGTGGTCCTTCCCAGCCTTCATCAAACCGTCGGGAGGCAGCGCCAGCCGCGGGATCGGGGCCTTGCGGGGACCGGAGGACATTCGCGACGACTACGACGAGCCGATGATCGTGCAAGAGTTCCTTCAGGGGCCCGAGTACACCGTCAACATCTACGTAGACGGCCATGGCAAGCTTCTCTCCGCCGTTCCGCACATCCGACTGTCTGTCCGAGCCGGCGAGGTCGAGAAGGGCCGCACCGAGCGAAACCCAGCCTTCTGGGAGATAGCCAAAGGCGTGGTGGCCTCCCTCCCCAAACCGCGGGGCGCGATGTGCTTCCAGCTGATCGTCGACCCCGACAAAGGACCGCGCGTGTTCGAGATCAACGCGCGGTTCGGAGGAGGTTACCCGCTAGCGGACCACGCCGGCGCCAGGTTTGCCGAGAGCCTCCTGGCCGGCTTGCTGGGCCGGCCGGAATGCGCCTCCAACGAATGGCGCGAAGACGTGACGATGCTGCGCTACGATGCGGCGGTGTTCGATGGTTGAACTCGACGTCTCTGTCATCGTGTTCGATCTTGATGACACACTCTTCCACGAGAGCGATTTCGCGCGCAGCGGATTTGCGGCCGTCGGCGGCTATCTCGAAACGCAATTGGGCATCTCCGATTTTGCATCCCATTGCGAAAGGCTGCTCAAGGCGGGGTCGCGCGGCCACATTTTCGATCATGCTCTGGCGGAATGCGGACACCACGCCGCCCCCGAGCTGATCGCCGAACTCGTCGACATCTACCGCTCTCATGAGCCATCGATAGAATTGCCTGGCGATACGCTGGCCTTCCTCGAACACATTGCCGGGATGCCGACCGCTCTCATCAGCGATGGCCCCGCAGTCATGCAACGGAACAAGGTTGTAAGCCTTGGCCTCGACAGGCGGATCGACAAGGTTCTGCTGACCGGCGAGTGGCCGGACGGCTTCGGAAAGCCTCACCCCCGGGCCTATGGCGAGATCATGAAATGGTCCGGTCGCCCTGGAGCGGATCACGTCTACATCGCGGACAACGGTTCGAAGGACTTCGTGGCCCCAAGGGCCCTCGGCTGGAGGACGGTGCAGATCCTTCGACCAGGGCGAGTTCACGATGGTCTCGCACCGACCGCGGAACACGAAGCCGAGTTTCGGATAGCCAGCTTCGACGAGCTCCGCCTGCGCCGAGTGCTCGAGAACTCGCGCTAGCGCGACATCTCCTCGCGGAGGGCCTTCGTCCTCCGTTCGCCGCCAATCATGACCAGCAGCGTCCGTTGCAGGATCGTCAGATCAAGCCAGAACCCGGCGTGATCGATATACCAAAGATCGAGCGTAACCTTCTCGTCCAACGACAGCAGAGTGTTGCCGTTCACCTGGGCCCAGCCGGTCATGCCCGGTCGGACCGCGCCTCTCTTCCGGCCCTTGTCTCCGAGTTGATCGATAGTCTCCGGGAGAAGCGGGCGAGGTCCGACGAAGGCCATTTCGCCCCTCGCGATGTTCAGGAGGCCAGGCAGTTCGTCGAGCCGCGTGCGGCGAAGGAAAGCGCCCACGGCAGTAACTCGCTGCTCATCGGGCAACAAACGTCCGGCCTCGTCGCGATCATCCCGCATGGTTCGGAACTTGTACAAGACGAAGGGCTGGCCAAGACGTCCGCTACGAGCTTGCTGGAACACGACCGGCCTTCCTAACGAAAGCAACACCAGCAAGCCGAGCACCACGAGCACCGGAGACAGCGCAATCCCGAGGGCCGCAGCCGATAATCGAGGCCATGCCGAAACCATCGAGCGCGGCCGATCAGGCCAGTTCGGGCTGGTTCCACGCTGGCCGGCGCCGACGCCGCATCCAGTTGCGAGCACGCGTTACGATACCCTGCGGATGTTCGAAGTCGTCCGAGTAGTAGTCCGAAGAGTCGACGTAGAACTGGACTGAGTCGCCGTACCGGAGCCGCGCGTGCTCGGCATAGTCGACGTGGTCGAATATCACGCCAGACACCGCGTAGTGATGCAGATCGAGCGATGCATCCATCTGCTCGATGGTCGTGCGTCCCCAACGAGCCACCATGATCGTCTGGTCGGCAAACTGGCCCATCGCCCGCGCGTCGCGCACGGCGAGCGTCGCGGGGGCGTTGATGACGATGAAGTCGAACTTCTCGCGCAGGTCGCGGAGAAGCTTTGCCAGCTTGGGCGAAGACAGAAGAACCGCGGGCTCTTCCACCGGATTGTGAGCGCTCAGCAGGCCGATCCTCGGAGGATTGGCAAACTCGCCGTCGTCACCATCCGTGACCCCCTCTTGAGGCAGCGGAAGCAAGCCGTCGATGTCGGCCTGGCCGGTGATGATATCGATGAGGTCAGGTGAATCGATGTTGTTCTGCAACCGTTGCAGATAGCCATGCTTCCGCAGGTCCAGATCGAGCACCAGCGTGCGATCGCCCATGGCCAGACCTGCAGCCGCGAGCGTCAGCGTCACGGTCGACTTGCCATCGCCCGGCAAGGGGGAGCTTACCAGTACGACCTGCGAGCCTGGCTTCTGACGCAGCGAGCGGATCTCGCAATACATCGACCTTGAGACTTCCGCGAAGAGCGACTGCGGATCAGCAATGACCGGGCTGTCGCTCGGATCGTCGGCCGGCTGGTCCTGCGCAAGCAGGGGAAGCATCCCGAAGGTCGGAAGTCCGAAGTACTTCCGGATCTGGGCCGAGGTCCGCAGGCGATCGTCCAGGAAGTCGCGCAGGAACGCGAGCAGGAAGGCGAGGATGCCGGAGCCTAGGAAGGCGATGATCGTGTACTTGAGCGGCGCCGGAGCGATCGCGTCGAGGTTGGGAACGGCGGGAGAGACGATCGAGGACGAAACGCCCTCTTCCTGCATCTGGGCCCGAACCTGCTCAACGCGGGCGGCGATGGCCTTGTAGGACTCATCGGCCAGCGTGGATTCGCGCACCAGGTTCTCGAGCTGAACTGAGTTGCCCACGTTTTCATAGGACTTGTTCTCGACGCTCGCGAGTATCCCATTGAGCCGTGCGGCCGCCGCTGCCTCACCTGCTGCATCGCTGCGAGCGATCTGCGTCATTCTGGCAGACTCGGCGGCGGCAACGGCTCTGGCTGCGGATTGAGCGTTGTCCCGTTCGACAGCCATCGCGCTCTCGACCGCATCGATCTGCGAGGAAATGCGCTTCACGTCCGGATGGTTGGGGCCGTAGCTCGACGTGAGCTTGGAACTCTCCGCCACGAGATCGGCGTGCCGACGTTCCAGTTGATCAAGTCCAGCCGAACTGGCCTGGGCGGTGCTCTGCATCGACCCGGCGGCGGCAATCCCGCCGCTGCGGGCGGCGGAACCTTCGCGCGACGCGCTGGCTGCCGCAGCCTGGGTGGCGATACGGTTGAGCTGGGCAAGATCCTCAGCGCCACCGGCGCCGACCAGCATCCGGTGGTTTTGCCGGAATTCTGCGACCTTCTGCGCTGTGGCAGCGGCAATCTCACCGCGCTCGTGCTGTTCGGTCTCGAGAGATGCCAGAAGCTGGGCGCGAAGCTCGTTATTCTTCGAGGCACGAACGGCGCGGACCGAGGCCGGGATCTGGTTGGCAATGCGCGCTGCCAGTTCGGGCGAACGAGACGAGACGGAAATTGCCAGCAAGTCGGAGTTGGGTTCGGCTGCCACCGTCACCATGCTGAGCAACCGATTGATCGCGAGATAGATGTAATCTTTGTCACCGGAACCGATGTTGCCCATGTCCTTCTTGAAATGCGGATCGTTGAGCAGGTCGAGATCCTCGATCACGTGCTCAGCGGCGGAACGCGAGCTGTGGAGGCGCACGGCGTTCGCCACGCGCTGCGCGTTCTGGGCGATGACGTCGGCCTGGTTGGTGCCCACCTGATCGATGAGCTCGACCTGTACGTGCGCGGTCGACCGGTAGATGGTCGGCGACAGCAACTGATGAGCGAGCACCGGCAGGGTAATGGCAGCCATGATCGCCATGATCATGTACTTGTAGCGAATAGCTACACGCAGCAGGTCTTTGAGCGAAATCGCCGAGCCGGCGTGCGGCGACGCACCACTGGCGTAATAGGGTGACGGCGAATTCGTAGCGAGGCTGTTGCCTCCATAAGATGCCAAGGCAGTTTGCATCGTACACCCCGTGAGCAGACGCGCCGGCAAATCATGCGTCACTCGCCGCCGACGCAAACGGGGTTATGGGCAATTTCAATGGGTTTTTGAAACGGGCATCCGTCTTGCCGACCGGGGCATAAAGGGTAGCTCGAAAGGGTGGTACCAGAAGCCCTAGCGGTCGGCGGTGCGATATAGGTCAAGATGCCGATCGGCTGACCTATCGATCGAGAATTGCCCACTCCTCTCGACGGCGCCGAGCGAGAGGGATTGGTAAAGCGCTGGATCGGCAATCACGCGCCCAATCGCAGCAGCAATCCCCTGCGGATCGTGAAGCGGGGCCAACAAGCCGTTCTCACCGTCGGTCACCAAGTCTCTGTTTCCGGCCACATCAGTGGCGATGATCGGAAGAGCCATCCCCATCGCCTCGATAATCGCAATCGGCAGCCCCTCGTAAGTCGAGCTGTTGAGGAGGATGTCAGAGGCGGACATCAGGTCGCGAACGTCGGATCGTTCACCGAGAAACTCGACGTCTACAAAGAGACCCATGTCCTGCGAACGCTTCCTGAACTCCTCAAGGCCCTGCCCTCCTCCCGCAATCGAGAACTTCGGCGGCACCAACGAAGGGTAGTTATCACGCAGGGCAGCCGCGGTTTCGAGGACCAGGCCGTAGTTCTTCTGATCGGAAATCGCTCCAACGCTGAGGATCCGGCAGGGGACATGAGCGGCCGATCGCGGAGAGCCCGTGACGAACTCCCGTGCCGCAGCGTTGGGGATGAGCGTAATAGGGCGCTTGGTCCGCTTGCGATAGATCGCCTCGAGCTCCGGAGAGATCGCGACATACCGGTCCACAATCAGGTCGAAGACGCGGAAGAGATAGCCGGGAAACGAGAGTCGCGTGTTGTGGTGGGTCAGTACGACTGAGCCGCGAAAACCGGATAGAGCCACCATCGCTACCGCTCTGGCGGTATGGCAATGGATGACGTCCGGAACCCTTTGGGCGAGCATCTTCCGCAGAGCTGCCGCGCCCTCCAGCGGGCCGCGTTTCCTGCTGAGCCCGAGAGAAACGAACTCGCCGCCACCTCGCGTTATCTGCTCGGCGAGGTTTGCTTCCATTTCAATCGTATTGCCGAGCGTCGCAGCGTCGCACAGCGCCACCACGCGGTTCGTGATCCCGCGGGCGACAAGCGCGCCGCTCAAATTGGATACGAGGATCTCCGCCCCTCCCGCGGTGAGGCTCGTCACGATCGACCAGACCTCCAGGGGCTCGCGCTCAGCTTCCGCGGCGCCTTGCTCTTGCGAGATGGGCCGCATGTCGTTCACGCGCTGGCCTCTTCAAGCTCCTGCGTCCCCATCTCAGCGCGAACACGCCCCAGCCCTCGCCACATGGCGATGTCGAGCGAGACTGCGGTCACCAGGCCGAAGGCGATGTGGGCGAGGTTCACGCCGACCGCGCCGAGACTCGGCATGGCCGCGAACGCCGTGGCGAAGAAAATTACGGTAGAGCCGGCAGCGATCGCTAGGACATAAGTCGGGCGATTCATCGCGAGCAAAGCCGAGCGCGAAGGGGCGGCATGCAGTATGAGCGCGACCGCGAACAATTGGGCCAGCAACATGGGAAAGGCTGGAACGAAGTCCGGCCCGAAGACCAGATGCAGCGCCAGCTCGCCGGCAAACCAACAGAGGGTAATCGCGACCACCGCACCCAACGCGAGGATAATCTGCAACCACTTCACCGTCTGGGCAAAGTTGGCGATGCCTTTGCTTGTCCACATACGAGCAAGATCAGGGTAGGCGACGGTCTGGATCAGATCACCGCCTTGCTGGGCAATCTTGGCGATGCGACGCGACAAGAAGTAGAGACCCGCGGCGGTGGGCCCCGCAAAGAAGCCGACCAGCAAGGTGTCTGCCTCGTGGGTCAGAGTTCGTAAGGCGGATGAAAGGTTGGTCGAGAAAGCGAAGCCGAGAAAGCCGGGAAACTTCGTCGGCAACCCGCTCCAGCTCGCCTTGAAGGGGCTGGGAATTCCATTCTGCGCCAAAGCCCGCAAGCCGATCCAGTTGAACACCATGGAGTCGAGAACCTGGGCGAAGGTCCAGACGGCTATGAATTCGACCAGGCTTCCCCCGATGAAATAGACCAAGAGCGCCAAGGCAAGCCGCGTCAGGCCGCCAACGAACTGCACATAGGCGATCGTGCGGAACTTGCCGGACATGCGGAGGGCCGCGCTGGCCATGCCACGGAAATTGACGGCAATGGCGGCCGCGTAGACCGCTACCAGCCATCCCTGATCCGGCGCCAAGCCGACGTGACTAGCCGCCACCCATCCCGTCACGATACAAAGGATCGCCGCAAGAAACGCGCTGCTGACATCGAGGAGCAAGCCGTAGGCGTAAAGTTGCGACAGCCTCTGGGGATCGGCCGCGTTCTCCTCGGCGGCCACGAACCGGATTAGCGGCTGCCAGGACTCGAACCTGACCAGGCGCTCGCAGACGCGACCCAGAGCCAGAATTAGAGCAAGCGCACCAAACTCTGCGGTTCCAAGCGTGCGAGCAGCAACCGCGGTGCTTGCCAGCATCGTGACCGCGACACCAAAGTTTCCGGTCAGCAGGTGAACCACACTTCCGATGCGGCTCTTCAGAAGCGGGTTTTGGCTTATCGACGCGTACAAGTTGCGCGCGAGCTCTCGCGGATGCAGCGCACTGAGCGAAATCTTCGGGGTCGATCGGGAGGCCATGACGCTTATCCCGACACGCGCATTGAGTCCCTGACGGACCGGTTACCTGCCAACTCTGCACTGTCTCGTCGCGTCGCTCGCTCATATCTTGCGAAAGCGAGCGCAAAGACAATCAGCGGAGGGCCGATCCAGATGCGGGCATACATGTGCGGGATCGACATCGTATAAATCAGGAAGGCCGCCGTGATGGCTGCACAGGCAGCCCCGTCGAGCCGATGGTTTCGCCAGATCAGGAGGCTAGTGAGGCACATACTGATCAGCATGGCACTGAGCCCCAGGCTGGCGAGTGCTCCGCCTTCGTTCAGGACCAGCAGATGAAGGTTGTGAACTGGCAGACCTTCCGGGCTAATCTCGCGATATCTGTCGGTTCCCAAACCGATCAACATGTTGTCGTCTGCCAGCTCCCAGGCCTCGGCCACTAGCTGAGTTCTTCCGGTGAAGGTTCCGGCCTTATCGAGATCTCCGGTCGTAATCGCAGCCACCACCCGCTCCTCGAACGGCTTGGGCAGCGGCCCACCGGACCAGACGTAGATCACCGCAACAAGTGTCAGCGGGACGGCAAAACGGACAAAGTTCGACAGCCTTCCCAGCACCAGAAAGATAGTAACGGCGAGCGCGCCGGCCGCCACGGCCGAGAAGCTGGCGCTCGCAATCAGGCCAGCGATGATCAGTCCACCGCACACCAAGGCTACGCGTACGGGCATACGGCGATCCATCGCGCAGTGGAGCAACATGACCAGCGCGTAGACGCAGACTGCTCCATTCGAATTCGGCTCGCCCGTCAACGTTCCTAACCGGCCATTGCCCGACAGGACGGTTCGGCCGACGTAGGGCTCGATCTGATCGAACGTCAGGAACTGGATGATCAGCAATCCGATGAGCTGGGAAATGGCAACCGCTACGACGAAGCCCGTCACAGCCGTCTGCAATGTCAACCGGTCGCAGCTCCGCAGAACCATCGGAATGAGCAGCAACGCGAAAAAGTACTGCGCCGCGACCGGTATCCAGCGGTCCGGCTCACCGCTGACGAGCGAACTGACCAGCAAAGCTCCGAGCATCACCGCCAGGCCGCCGATCCAGAAGAGCGTCAGCCGGCCGAATATGTCGACCCGCAGCTTGCCTGACAGAAGAAGCACCATGCAGCCTGCCGCAAACAGCACGTCGGAAATGCTCAGATTGTTCTGAGGCAAGCGCGCCAACTGCCAGGGCATGAAGAAGCACGCCACGACGACAATGAGGCGGGTGGCCATCGATGTGCGGAAGGGGTCATATCGCTCGCGCGCAGGCCGATCTGGCGCCGGGCCAAGCGGACCGCGCTCCGCAACACCATGTCGTCCTCTCGCGACTTGCATGTCCGGATGATGGCGCCTGGTCTTACCTCAAGCAAATTCAAGAATGGTCAGACCAGCTACGCATTGTTGGTACCCTAATGGTCACGGCATCGCCTGCATTGCATCTCGAAATGATAGCTTTCGGTCTAATCGGCCCGTTCGTATCTTCACCGCTCAAGTATGTTGCCGATTCCGCTCAATTATTCGCGCAGACCGGGCACCATGGCGGGCACTAGGACGACGATAGGCGGAACTTCCTGGGAGATGGATGGATGAAGCGCACCTCGGTCCATACCCGCATGCTCAAGCTCGCATGGGTCCCACTCTGTGCCCTGACATTCCTTTCCTTCGGCTGCTCCAATTCCGCAGGAGCGGATGCCTCGCTGGAGCCAAAGCCACCTACGTTCAAGTCCGTCACCGACAAACCGGCATTTCCGGGAGCAGTGGGGTATGGAGCCGTAAGTGTGGGCGGACGTGGTGGCCGCATCATTCCCGTGACAACGCTGGCCGATAGCGGGCCCGGTTCGTTTCGGGCCTGCGTCATGGAGCGCGGCCCTCGTGTATGCGTTTTCCGAGTCAGTGGGGTCATCCGCTTCACCGACAGGCCTCCCATAATTCGCGAGCCCTATTTGACCATTGCCGGGCAGACGGCGCCAGGCGGCGGAATAACCTTGGCCCACGCCGGCCCGCCGAACGGCAGGACGCCGTTGGTACTCAAGGGTACGCATGACGTCATAGTCCAACACATCCGCGTGCGACCGGACCTCTTCGGAGAAAACCGCGAGTCCGAGGATGCCATCACCATCGAGAACAGCAGCCGGGTGATCATCGACCACGTCAGCGCCACATGGGCTCGCGACGAACTGATTAATGGCTATGCGGACAATGACGACCTGACCATCAGCAATTCGATCTTCGCGCTCGGCATCCCACCGCACGACAAGTGCGCCCTGCTCGCCAGCGACCCGACCGACCGACAGAACGTAAGCTTCATCGGCAACATCTGCGCGCACAACGGGGATCGAAATCCCGACGCCAACTTCCCCGTCCGGTCATGCGTCGAAGTGGTGAACAACGTCTTCTACAACGGCCAGTCGGAATTCACTGAGGTGTGGGAGAGCGAGGGCGGAACGCCGATCTCGATCGTTGGCAACACCTACATCGCTGGCCGCAATACACACGCAGAAACGGTTGGGGTGCAGAACGATCGCACAAAGTCGCTGGGGCAAGCCACGATCTATATGTGGGACAATCGGTTCTTCGGCTCTTTCATCCATGTGGGTCCGAACACACGGGAAGCGCTGACCGATGTCGCGCCTTGTCCGCTCACCATTCGGCCTCTGGAAGTTAACGCGGCCTACGATTCCGTCCTGGCAAAGTCCGGTGCCTGGCCGCGCGACGACCTCGATCGCCAGGTTGTCGACGACGTAAAGAACCGCTCGGGACGCATTGGCGGCATGACCAGGGTCATTCCGGCGATCGACCCAGGCGAGCCCTATCCGGACCGGGACAATGACGGCATGGATGATGGTTGGGAGCGTACCGCAGGAGCGGACCCGACCATGAACGACGCGTGGAAGGACTCCGACGGCAATGGAACCTCGAATTTAGAAGAGTTCCTCGCCTATCGTGAGAAGCAGCTCGCTCCTTGATCAGCCAGCCATCGGCCCTTGACCAACCTGTCGACGCAGAACTGACCGGCAGCGACCTTTCCGGAGCCAAACAGGGCCGAATTACAGTCTGCTACCCCTTGGCCGGGGACACCATCGGCGGAAGTCACGTATCCTTGCGCGGCCTTCTTGATCGGCTCGACACCTCACGCTTCGATATTCTCATCGCCCCAGAGTCTACGAGTGGCAGGCTCGCCGAGCACTACGCAGGCTTTCGGCAGATAGCCGACCCAGCCCCGCCAAGAAGTTCCTTCGTGGCCGGTCGGCGGTTCGGTCTGTTGAACTTCCTCAGCACCGTCCCAGCGATCGCAAAACGCGCTCAGTTTTTGAAGCAGCACCAGGTCGACATCGTCCACACTAACGACGGACGCACTCACGCAACATGGGCCTTGGCCGCCAAGCTCGCTGGGGCTCGCCTGGTCTGGCATCATCGAGGCGATCCGACTGCCCGCGGCATTAGGTACGTCGCTCCGCTGCTTGCGGATCAAATACTTGCCGTCTCGTCCTTCGCGCTGCCAGGCGGGAACATCGGCGCGGCACGAACGGCTCAAGTCGTGCACAGCCCCTTCGACAGCTCAATGTCCTTCGACCGACAAGCATCGCGATCACGGATCATCGAAGAACTGGGATTGGATCCCGACACCATACTCTGCGGCTACTTCGGGTTGTTCATCGAACGTAAGCGGCCGCTGAAATTCATCGAGGCCGTCGGAGAACTTGCGCGCCTCGTTGATCGGCCGGTGGCTGGCGTGATGTTTGGTGAAGCGCTCGATGAGACAATGCTGGCCGCCATGGCCGATAAGATCGCGCATCTCCCCGCTAACACCAGCGTCGCCCTCATGGGCTACCGTACGCCTGGCCACGAGTGGCTGGCGGGTTGCGACCTCTTGCTCGTTCCGGCGATCGACGAGCCACTGGGACGCACTTTGGTCGAGGCGATGCTGGTCCGGACACCCGTGGTGGCAACGAACTCAGGTGGCAACCCGGAAGCTCTCGCGCAGGACTGCGGCGTGCTTTGCGCCGGTGACGAGCCGTTGGACATGGCCCGCAAAGCGCGAGACCTGCTGAATGATCGCGAGCGAATGACAGACATGGTGATCCGCGCACGTACACGGGCTGTCGACCACTTCTCGGAAGAACGCCACGTCGAAGCGATCGAGAAAGTCTACCTCAGACTCGTCGAATAGAGCTCAGAAGCGCAAGCGCGCTGCGACTCCCCCGCGAAACCGTTCGAACTCATCAAAAGGCACTTCGCTGGTGCGCTTGCCGTATGACGCGTCGGCGACCACTGACAGGTTGCGGCTGATCAGATACTCCAGCTCGAACCGGCCCTGAGCCGTCTCTTCGGTCAGGCCGCTGCCCCGGTATTTGCTGTGCCGGTAAGCCGCACCCAGACTGGAATAGAGATTGTGGCGAATTTCATGCTGCCAAGTTAGCTGCACGCTCGTATCCGTCCGCCCGCTCGCCCCATTGCGAAACGTGACCACGTCCCCATTCAAGGCATCGAGGATGATCGCGGCACGACGCGTGGGACGGTAGACGAGCTGACCTGCCACCGAGAGACCGGTATAGCTGTCGATCGTCGGCTCCGCCGGTTCGTGCTGGAACACACCGGCCGAGAAATTGCCTTCCAGGACACCGCCCGGCGAGACTTCGAAACCCACACGGCCACCATAGGTGGTGGTGTTTCTCAGGAGCCCTGAGAGCGTGGTATTGAGGCGAAAGTCGCGATTGGTGATGAAGCCGGTTGCCGTAGCGAAAACAGACCCGCCAACGCGATAGCCCGCCGTCGCCCTTCCAGAGTAGGAAGTGTAATCGCGATCCGCATCGATGATCGATACTGCGTCGTTCTTGATGGCGGATCCCTCGATATCGAGGAGCAGCTTGCCGGAAGTTCGGCGATATCCAGCAATCGCCGAGGCAATATCGATTTCCCGCGGTCCGATCGCCCTGATGTCGCGAGCTTCAGGATCGCCACGATCCTCGATCGCCCGCTCGTAACCGACGTTTAGGCGAAGCGCATCTGCCTGACTGGGACGCCAGGCCATATCGCCTGCCACACGGTAGGTCTCGGCGTTCTCAGTGCTGTAAGTCGCGTACCGCCGGGCACCGAAAGCCCCGTGCAAATTCAAGTCGAAAGGCCCGGATCTGTGGCTGACGTCCGCCATGACGTCCACCTGCACGATCTCGTCGGCGATCGGATCGGTCGGGATGGCATAGATGTTGTCATCGTAGCCGACATGAAGATCAGCCCCGGCCGTAATCGCGAGGCTACCGACTTGAGTGGGACGAACCCGATACTCAGGATCGTTTCCTCGCACCGCGGGGGCTGTCTGCACCATAGTCTGAGCATGGAGAGGCAGCGCCTGATATGCGACGCAATTGCACAATACGGCGATCGAAAGGCGTAGCTTCACCGTCAGAACCAGCGCTCGAGAACTCGGATTCTGTCGCCTGGCAAGACACGTGTATTTTCGTCGGCTCGGGTTGTGACTTCTTGTCCCTCGACCGTGCGCGTGATGGCTACCTCACCAGTCTTCGCCCGATATGTGTAGCCGCCTGCCGCCGAGAGCGCGGCGAGTACCGTCATCCCCTGCCGGTACTTGAACTCACCCGGCTGATTGACCTCACCCATCACATAGAACGGGCGCAGTTCGATGGGCTGGACGCTTACGACGGGCTGGTTGAGAATTCCCGCCTGAAGATAGGCCGCCTCGACCTGGTTTTCGATTTCGCGAAGCGTCATACCGTCAACGCGGATCGCCTTTACGAGAGGGAGCGATATCGAACCGCTATCGTCGACCTCGTACTCTCCGTCGGCAGCGGTCAGATCCTGTACCGTGACCCGGATCTTGTCGCCGGCACCGGCGCGATATTCGGCGGTATCGACCGGCATTTCCGGCAATCCTTGCAGGCCGGAACTACACCCCTGAAGCACCATCGCAGCAAGCAGTGCCTGCGCCAACATAAGGAGCGGTTTTCTCCAGGAGCTCATTCTCACCTCCATCATCATTTGTGACGGTTACCCGAACGTTTTTTCCGGATTTCGGCTCCGAAAACCTAGCGTTTTCAGGCCACGTGTCGCCTTCTACGATGGCGAGTAGACCCACCCTCTTTTCTTCCACCCAACAGTTCGGTTGGGTATGCCTCTAATCCCAAGGAGTTATCGCACCAATCATTTCAGGCGGCAATCTCCGATGCCGGAACCTTCCAGTGCGAAAGATCGATGCCGAGCAACGCCTCCGTCAGCTCGATATCTCTTTGATAAAACTCGGTCAGCCGTTCGCGCAAGTCGGGCTTCAAGGCTGGATAAGCCACCTGCCGCGCTAGCAGCGAGCGCGCTCCTTCGAACAGCCGGGTGCCACGTACCGGACGAACCGTGTCCTTGAGTGGCGCCAAGGCTTTGCGGATAGGCAAGGGCAGAAGCGGTGACTTGCTGCTGTTCTCGTGTTTGTCCGCCAGTCCCGGATCGAACAGGACCGGTGCTCCGATGTGCTCGGACGTCGAGCGCACCACTTGCTCAGGATCGCGCGCGACATCCTCAAAGAGAAAGGCAAACACCTGTTCTCGATCGAAATGATCGAACCAACGCGAAAGGTGCTTTCCGTATAGTCCGTCATTGAGGAAGCGCGGCTCGGGGCTGTTCAGTGAGCTGAGGTACTCCTCAGGCCGTCCCCCTACCGTGCCGCGACGGAAGAGCATCTTGTAGTCGGAATAAGCGCGTTCGACCGGGTCGCGCAGTTGCACGACCAACCGCACGTTCGGCACCATGGCCGCGATACGCACCGGCGCCTCGTCATGAGAGAGATAGTCGGCCGACTTCTCTCCGATCAGCGCACCACCAGCAGGCCGTCCGGAGAAAAAGCTAGCGTAGAAGTCCTCGCCCTTGTCGAACTCGCGGCTGAAGTAGTGCGGTTCCGGGTCCGGCATGAAGATCGCCGGGTTCGCCTGCAATTGCATTTGAATCCATGTGGTCGCCGCCTTTGCAGCGCCAATGACGATGAATTCCGGGTGCCAGTCTACACCTACCGAACTCGCCGTCATGCCAAGGCCTCGATCAGGCTATCGGCGATCCGGGTCATGTCCGTTTCGTCGAGCGTGTGGTCGACAGGAAACATCAGTGTGCGCCCGGCCAACTCGGCGGCGGCGGGCAGAGTACCATCTTTCCTGATCGGCAACCCGGCAAAGGCTTGCTCCTTGCTCATGTCTGGGCAGGAGCCAGTAGCAACCGGAATGCCCTTTGCCGTCAACTTCCCGATGATCCGTGCACGGTATTGGGCGGTCGGTTCGTCCGAACGTTCTCGCAGTTGGACGTAGAATTTGTACCAGGCGCTTTTGACCGACGCGGGCGGCTGAAAGACCATGAGCTCGGGGCGGTTCTCCAAGGCATCAGTGAGAACCGCGACATTGCGTGCTCGCGCCTCAAGCCAGCTCGGCAAACGCCGCAATTGCCGGCGACCGATGGCCGCCTGCATTTCGGTCAGCCGGTAATTGGAGCCGGGACCGTCGTGGATGTAGCGGAACTGGCCTGGCACTCCCTTTCCATCGGAGAGCTTTGAGAGGTTCTTCCCATGGTCCTTGTAGGACCAGGCGATATCGTGGTGCTGACGGTCCTTGAACAGCACCATGCCCCCTTCCCCGCCAGTGGACATGATTTTGTCGGTGCAGAAGGAGAACGAGGAAATATCTCCGAATGAACCTACGCGACGACCGTCGATCTCCGCCCCGTGAGCTTGCGCGCAATCCTCGATGAGGAAGAGGCCATACTTCTCTGCAAGCCCAACGAGCGCCCGCATGTCGCAGGGCCAACCGGCCAGGTGCACGCAAATGATCGCTCTGGTGCGCGCACCGATCAGTCGCTCGACCGAGAAGGGATCGATATTCTGGCTGTCTGGCAGGATGTCTGCAAAAACTGGAAGCGCCCCTGATGCGAGAACGCAGCTGGCAGTCGCAAAGAAGCTCCGCGCGGGGACGATAACCTCGTCGCCGGGTCCGATGTCCAGGGCTCGGAGAGCCAGTTCCAGCGACACGGTCCCGTTGGCTACGCAAATGGCGTGCTCCGTACCGATGTAGCTCGCGAACTCCCTCGCAAAGAGAGTGTTTTGTTTACCGTGAACGAGGCTGTTCACCTCGCCGGTTCGCAACACTTCGGTTACGGCCTCTATCTCGTCATCCTCGTGACGCGGCCAGCTGCTTCGCACCGGCGGCAGCGCCTGATCTGCTGCGGGCAAATCGTCGAGCAAATCCGATGGGAGTTCCGAATGAAAGTGAGCGGCGCTCGCTTCCTTCATAGCGGGATCGCTTTCTCGTTTGTGCTGGGCGGGCGGCCGCCCGACGGCGCCGCAAAGATGTCAAAGGTCGCGCCGCTTGCGGGGATCTTCGTGAGATTATGTGTGATCGTGCGAGCCTCGGCCTGATCGCCCTCGGCAACTGCCCTGGCCAGGCGATCGATGCTCTTGGTGATGAAAGGCAGGGGAATGGGCTGAGACAGGGCCTCGAAGATGCCCTTGATGCCGGATTCCACCTGTTCTTCGCAGTTGTCGAACAGCTCCTCGAAAAGCTTTTCGCCCGGCCGAACTCCGACGAATTCGATGGGAACGTCGGTCTCAGGCTCCAGGCCGTAGAGGCGGATCATTCGGCATGCGAGATCCACGATCTTTACGGGATTGCCCATGTCGAGGACGAAGATGGTTCCCCTAGGAGTGTCGTAGTTCAGCGAACTCGCGCTGCTCTGCAGGATGAGCTGGACGGCTTCGCGAACCGTCATGAAGAAGCGCTCGATGTCAGGATGGGTGACGGTGAGCGGCTTGCCCTCTTCAAGCTGACGCCTGAAAAGCGGCACTACCGACCCGCTCGATCCCAGAACGTTGCCGAACCGCACAGTCATGAAGCGCGGCGCGTCTTCATCGTCCGCACCGCACATGTCGAGAGCCTGGCAATACAGTTCGCCGACCCGCTTGGTCGCCCCCATCATCCCGACAGGATTGACGGCCTTGTCGGTCGAAATCTGGATCATGGCCTTGGCCGAGAACTCACAGACAGCGTCGGCGATGGTCTTCGTGCCGATGATATTCGTCTGCACGCCCGCGCAGGGGTTCATCTCGACGATCGGGACGTGCTTCAGCGCTGCGGCATGGTAGACAATGTCGGGCCGGTGCTTAGCGAAGACCCGGCGGACTTCCTCCTGGTCGTAGACGCTGCACAACTCTGCGTGGATCTCGACGTCAGGGTACGCTTCCCGCAAGCGCATTTCGATCGTGTAGAGCTGGTATTCGCTATGCTCGAGCAGGATCAGTTTCGAAGGCCTGAAGCTGGCGAGCTGCCAGCAGAGTTCCCCGCCGATCGTCCCACCAGCACCCGTCACGAGAACGCGGTTTCCGCCGACCTCGCGGGAGATCAGCTCCCCATCCATTTCGTATTCGTTCCGGCCCAACAGCTTCTTGACCGAGATCTCGCCTGGGCTGGAGGCAGTAGGGGCCTGGAGAATGTGGCTCCAGCAATCGCGAATTCGTGACAGATCGAGCCCTAGCTGGCGGGCTCGATGCGACAAGCGGGCCATCTCGCGATGGCTCAAATGCGTGCCGTCATCGCAGGCAATCACCAAAGACGGGCGTTGATCGCGTTGTTCCAGCGTTGCGACAACCTCCATCAACATGTCGTGACTTCCGAGAACCGGGACACCCGCAAGCCGATTAAGCGTGTCGCTGATCGAAGGCAGAAGCACGCCGGCGATCCGGAACGAGGGTTCATCTTCAGCGCGGAGGAGTTGGATCACAGACAGCGCCCACTGCGGTGAGCCGACCAAGATCGCCCACCGAGTTCCGTCGACGCTGCTTCTGTGAGCCACGCTCGGCCCGGTTCCTGACAACCACTCCCGCACAATCCTGCGCGAAGCCCGCAACGCCATCAGCGCTGCCGTCGTGAACATCAGGTGGTCGAAAGCGAGAGGCACAACGCTGCGACCAAGAGCCCGGACGTCGGCAAAGGCAAATGAAGCCGCCCAGGCCATCGCAAGTCCAACGATGAGGACACCAACCAACGTTAGCGCGTGCCAAAAGCCGTAATAACGCCAGCTCCGACGATAGATCCCGGAAAGGTAGAGGACACCGATGGCAACCGAGCCGAACGGCAGCGCAATCCACCATTGCGTCATAACGCTCGCCACGGCCGGCGAGCTCGATTGGTTTGCCAGGAGGACCAGGCCGAAGACGAGTGCGAGGTAGTCGACCAAAACTAGCGTGAGGGTCCGGGTGGCCCGCCTGACGCTAAACGGCCGACGAGGCAGGCCCGATTGCGGGCCGATAAGCGTGATCCGTTGGTCCTGATCCTGCAGGTGAGAAGCCAACTCCCCATCGTGACCGGCAATGACATTCGTCATGGGTGGTGCGCCCTTCCTCTCGCCCCCGATCAATCGATCGCCAGAAGAACAGAACAATTCGGAACTTAGAACGAAGCAGCGATAATCTATCGGTCGCCAACAAACACAGGTGCAATTAGCCATCAGCCATAATGGCAACCGCATAGCCTTTGGGATGTCTGGTCTGCTCCCTTAGCTCTCTTCGCTAGTGAGCACCCTGCAGAGCACCCTTTTGGCTCGATCGTCCTATCCGAAGGGTTATCAAACCGATGACCGGGTTGCCGATCGGCGTCGGTGAGCCAACTATGTGCCGTCCACTTGGTCAGGGTGAACGGGGGCGCCGGACAGCCGGTGAGATTGCCCGTAGCCCGAGTAGAGCACGGTAAAACCTCGTGAAAATATTGATCTTATCGAGCCTGGCTTATTCGTTGACGAATTTCCGCGGGGCCCTCCTCGCGGACATGCGCCGCAACGGACACAAGGTCATTGCCGTGGCCCCGGACGACAATCCGGAGGTCAGGGAGAAGCTTGCGGCCGAGGGAATCGATTTCCGCGTTGTTCCGATGCAGAGAGCCGGGAAGAACCCGTTCAGCGACCTCTGGTTGCTACTGAACTATCTCTGGCTGATGATCCGCGAGAAGCCGGACCTCGTCCTGGCGTACACCCAAAAGCCAATTGTCTACGGCGGACTGGCCGCGCGCATACTGTGCATACCGCGCTTCTATGCCCTCATGTCGGGACTTGGCCATGTATTCGGCTCGTCAGGGCAAATCGACACGGTCTTCAGGCTCTTCGTCGCCAGGCTCTATCGAGAAGCGGTCCGGTGTGCGCGAGCGATCTTCGTATTCAACGCCGACGATCGCGGCGACATGCTTCGGCTTGGCATCATCTCACCCACCCAGAACGTGATCCAGGTTCCGGGATCGGGGATCGACGTGGAGCATTTTGCATTCGCTCCTCCCCGCCAGGCCCACATATCCTTCCTGCTGATCGCCAGACTGATGCGCGACAAGGGCATCCAGGAATTCGCCGAGGCCGCACAACGGGTGAGCGTCCAGCACCCTAACTGCACCTTCAGCATCTTGGGGCACTTCGACACCGAGAATCCCACCGGGCTTACGGTGGCGGAATGCGAGAAGCTGGCTCAGCGTTATCCGGTCCGCTTCATTCCGGGCACCAAGGATATCCGACCCTACCTGTCGAGCGCTTCGGTCTTTGTCCTCCCGTCGTACTATCGAGAGGGACTGCCCCGTACCATTCTTGAAGCCATGGCGATGGGACGGCCGGTTATCACCACGGATATGCCAGGATGCCGTGATCCGATCGAAGAGGGAGGTAACGGATACCTAGTTCCTCCTCGCGATGCCGATGCCCTCGCCCAGGCCATGACCCGCTTCGTGAAGGAGCCAGCCTTGATCGAGGAGATGGGCCAGCGCTCTCGGGAACTCGCTGAAGAGGTCTACGACGTCAGGAAGGTCAATCGACTCTTGCTCAGCGAAATGGATCTCGAAGCGCCATTTGGCTACGAAGGGACAGGCAGACCGACGATCGTGAAGCGCTCACTCGGCAACGTCGGCACGGCCACATCGCAAGCCGGCAAGCTCGACAGACCCGTTCGTGCAGCAAGCTGACTGCGTGCCATCTGATCCTACGTTTCCGGCAAGGGTAGCCTGACGTGCGGGCCGTTGTGGTTGGTGCGGTGGGCAGCACCGAAGTCTTGATCAACGCCTTGATCGCAGATCCTGCGTGGGAAGTGGCTCTGGTGGTTACGGTGCCACCGGAATTGCGCGGCCGCCATTCGGACATCGTCGATCTGACGGACCTTGCCGCAAAGGCTGGCGCCAATCTGCACTTCACCGCCCATACCAACGACGAACATACTTTGGCCGTGGTGCATAGCGCGGAGCCAGATTACATATTCGTAGTCGGCTGGTCGCAGCTTTGCGGACCAGAATTTCTGGCCCTGAACTCGGGCCGGATCGTGGGATACCATCCCGCAGCCCTTCCACGTTTGAGAGGGAGAGCTGTAATTCCCTGGACGATCCTCCTGGACGAGAAGATCACCGCAGGCAGCCTCTTCTGGCTTGGTGCGGGCACAGATGACGGGGACCTCATCGCGCAAGAGTTCTTTCACGTTGCCCGGGACGAGACTGCAGCAAGCCTCTACGATAAACACATGCGTGCGCTCGATACCATGCTGGCGCGCGTGCTTCGGCAGCTGGCTGATGGCGAGCAGCCAAGGACCCAGCAGGACGAACGTTATGCGACCTATGCGACAAAGCGCACGCCGTCGGATGGACTCGTCGATTGGAGCGCCAGTGCCCACGAGATCGATCGCCTCGTACGGGCCGTAGGAGACCCATACCCCGGAGCCTTCACCTTTCTCGACGGGGAGAAGCTCACCCTAAGGAAATCTAGTCTCGTTTTGGACGATGGACGTTACCATGCCCTCGTAGGCCAGATTGTGCTGTCTGAAGACGATGCATTTGTGGTTCAAACCGGGGATGGATTACTGATGGTCGATGACTGGAAGCTTGAAGGTCAATCGCGACCGCGCATCCACGCGATATTGGGCCGCTGATCAATGAGCCAACTGAAACACCTTGGACGCGTGCTGGTGATCGCGCCCCATCCCGATGATGAGATTCTTGGCTGTGGCGGGACCATTGCCCGCCTCGCCGCCGAGGGGCATGAGGTCCATGTCGCGATTGCGACCCAGGGGTGCCCACCAGCCTTTTCGGAGGAGAGTGTCGAGCAGGTCCGGCGCGAAATGAAAAGGGCCCACGAAATCGTGCGCGTCACCAGGACGCACGTATTGGACCTGCCTGCGGCGGCGCTCGATCAGGTGCCCGCTTCCGAACTCAACGCCAAGATCGGCCGGTTGGTCGACGAAGTCGAACCGGACACCCTCTTTCTTCCCTTTATCGGGGACATTCACGGAGATCACCAACTGATCTTCCTGGCATCCATGGTCGCCGCCCGGCCACGACACGACAAAGCTCCCTCACGAATTTTCTGTTACGAGACCTTGTCCGAAACGAACTGGTACGCCCCTCCGACCACCCCCGCCTTCGTACCGAACGTGTTTTTCGACATCACAGATACTCTGGACGCGAAACTCGATGCTTTTGCCGCGTTCGAGAGCCAGGTTCGTTCCTTTCCAGAGGAAAGGTCTATCGAAGCCATCAATGCTCTAGCGCAATTTCGCGGAGCCACCGTCCATGTCCGCGCGGCAGAGGCGTTCATGCTTATCAGAGAAATAGCCCGGAAGGGCTGAAGCCAGTCGCGAAACTGGGGAGCACTTGCCCTCGAACCAGTTCATCGCGCCCTGCCGAACCAACCAAATAATAGGTTGAAAATAATCACTATTATTACTTGCCGTTCAAAAACAGCAAATTTCGGCAGTTGATAATTCTTCCGACTGGCGAAAACGAACCACGGTTCGTCTACTTTCTCACCGATCATATTGTGCCAACATCATCTGCTTTGGCAAAGAAGCGGCCGGACTGGTTGTAGTTGCAATAGGGTCATTGCAACGCTTCTCAATTCATTTTGTCTTATCCATCAGTTTTTATTGGGGATTTGTTCGCGTATGCATAGATACGGGGTCAAGCTTTTTGCGTCCGCGAGTATCGTTCTCTTGTCTCTGTCCGCCTGCGAGGGTGACTCGAGCTCCGGGGGAGGCAGCACGCCAACCCCGACGCCGACCCCCACGTCAGCCCCCTCGCCGACACCCTCACCCACGCCCGTGCCTACTCCGTCCCCTTCGCCGGCACCTACGCCCACTCCGGCCCCCACTCCGACGCCGACTTCGACCCCGACGCCCACTCCGAGCGCTGGAAATGTAAGCGCGTTTACGGATCCGGATGACGGCGGCATTCCCGACCGGGCAAAGCATCCAATTGCGTTCCCGACAGCGATCGGTTTCGGTAGAACCACGAGCGTCCGAAGCCCTGATGCGGTGGTCTACAAAATCAACTCGCTGGAGGATTCAGCGAGCCCAGGCGACGGCAAGATCACCTATCGCGAATGCGCTCTCGCCTTGGCCGTTACCTCGCCTTACGCGATCCCTGCCGGTCGGCCCCGTTACTGCGTATTCGACGTGTCAGGCGCGATCATCATGCAGTCGCCCGCCCAGATCACGACACCGAAGATCTACATCGCGGGTCAGACATCACCGGGCGGAATCGAGTTCAGGCTTGGTGCGAACTACGATCCGGTCGACTCCCTCATCGATACGAGGCGGGGCGGCGACAACATGATCCTGCGCCATGTCAGGGCCCGCTTGGGAGAACACCCGACCCGAACCTCTGACAACGGTGATCCTATCCGCCTGAATGCCACGAGCTATCAGATGCTCGACCACGTCTCGACCATGTACGGAACTGACGAGAGTCTCGAAGCAGACTGTTTCAACTGCACGATCCAGTGGTCGATCATTGGACCCAATATCTGCCGCAACTCAGGGCACACGGCCGCACTCCATTGCAAGACGTTCTTCCTCAAGCCGGCAGGCAATGTAACTCTTGCATACAACCTCAGTCAGCACGGGGAGCAGCGCGGCATTAACATTGCCCCAGGGACCTATCCCCAAGGCGCCGGAAGCTATGCTCAGGCCGACATCTTCAACAACGTCATCTATCACTTCGTGGCCGAGGGAGGATTGCTGTCGAACCAGTTCGGCAGTCCGTACGTCAACTACATGGGCAACGTGTATTTGCGTGGCCCCCGATACAATGCCTCGGACGGAAACTACCTCGCCGCATTCTACACCGACGGCGCGCAGTACGATTTCGGCTACAGCGTCTACATGAAGGACAACGTCACACCCCGCACCCGCGTGGCAGGCCAGTTCGGCCAGACCGTTACCGACCCATACCAGAATGGAGCTGGCTTCCATTCGTCCGCAAATCCCGCTGACGTCTGCGGAGTCACTGCAACAGGGGTAAAGAACTGCGCTCTCAGTGGACTGAGCGTCGTGCAAAATGCCGCCTACACTACGGCTCCGAACGTCAATGGGCTGCAATACGAATCCTGGATGATCGGGACGCCCATGCAGGCCATGCGTGACGTTCTGGCCTATGCGGGCGCGGAAAGGTGCCGCGACGGTTCCTGCCGCGATAATGTCGACAGCCTCTACCTCGACGACGTTAGGACCTGCGACGCCAGCCCCTACCTCATGCAAAACGATTGGACTTCGAGCGTCGCGACCTCCGGTGGGTGGGCAAACCTGACCTCTACGGGGGGAGCAAAGCCCGATCGCGACAACGACGGCATGCCGGACGAGTGGGAGCAGAAGTTCAAGAATACCAACCCAGACGTTTGGGATGCCAACGCCGACGCGGATGGGGATGGCTACCCGAATATCGAGGAATACCTCAACTTTCTGGCACAGGACGACCTGCGTTATCGAGGGATTTACGGTTCTGGAGCGGGAGCGCTGCCAGCGTACAACTGCGGTCGTCCGATGTTCTGATCCTGCGGCCACCTGAAGCGAGAGCGCCCATCGGGTGGGAATGAATCGCTTCGGGTGGCCTTCTATTTACCGAATCCCGCCAAATTGGTCGTTACCCCGGATGGCGCTGCGGCGACGCGTCTTTTCCGGGGCCGAATTGTGGCATAAATGGGAAAACATAATATAAAACAAATAGATTTCATGGCGAAAGAGAGTTAGTTTGGTTGGAAAATTCAACCGGAGACTAACTTTTCACGTCTGACAGTTTCTCATTCCAGCCAAATTCGACCACGGTTCGTCTAATTTTTCACGAAACATACTGTGCCGATATCGCTTGCTTTGGCAATAAAAGGCCGGGTCAGGCGCAGCTGCAATAAGAAAAGTGCAGCGCATCCCAATTCACATTGTCTTATCCATTGGCTTTGTTGGGATTTATTCAATTATGGGTCGGTATCAAATCGGGCTACTCGCTTCCGCGAGCGCACTTCTGTCACTCACCGCCTGCGACGGATCCTACAGCTCCGGTGGCGCGGGGATGAGCAAGACCACGCAAGCTGCGGCCGCAACCCCAGCCCCCACGATCACCACCGCCGCAGCCGCTCCCGTACCAGCAACCGGAAAGGTGAGCGCGTTCACAAATCCGGACGATGGTGGGATACCCGATCGAGCGAAGCATCCGATCGCCTTTCCCACGGCCATCGGTTTTGGCCGCGCGACCAGTGTGCGGGCGAGCAATGCCGTCGTCTACAAGATCAACTCTCTGGAAGACACCGCCAGCCCCGCCGACGGCAAGATCACCTATCGCGAGTGCGCCCTCGCCCTGGCCGTTACGACACCCTATGCGATTCCCGCTGGACGGCCACGTTACTGCGTCTTCGATGTCTCCGGAGCGATCATTCTGCAAAAGCAGGCCCAGATTACGACACCAAAGATCTACATCGCGGGCCAGACCTCTCCGGGAGGAATCGAATTCCGGCTTGGAGCAAACTACGCCCCGGTCGACTCCCTGATTGATACGCGGCGTGGCGGCGACAACATGATCCTGCGCCACGTCAGGACCCGTCTTGGAGAGCATCCAACCCGCAAGTCAGACAACGGCGACTCCATCCGGCTCAACGCAACGAACTATCAAATCCTCGACCACGTCTCGACCATGTTCGGGACCGACGAGAGCCTCGAGGCCGATTGCTTCAACTGTACCGTCCAGTGGTCGATCATCGGGCCCAACATCTGCCGCAACTCGGGCCATTCGTCCGCGCTTCACTGCAAGACGTTCTTCCTCAAACCGGCAGGAAACATCACGCTTGCCTATAATCTGAGCCAGCATGGCGAGCAGCGAGGCATCAACATTGCGCCGGGGACCTATCCTGAAAAGGTCGGCGGTTTTGCCCAAGCCGACATTTTCAACAACGTTCTCTACGACTTCATCGCGGAAGGCGGTCTCGTTTCGAACCAGTTCGGAAGCCCCTTCGTCAACTATATTGGCAATGTCTATTTCCGCGGACCGCGCTACAACGCGTCGGACGGAAATTACCTCGCAGCGCTCTACTCTGCTGCCGCGCGCAACAAGTATGGCTTCAACATATACATGAAGGACAATGTGACCCCGCGCACACGTGTGGCGGGTCAGTTCGGTCAGACCATCACCGACCCACACCGGAACGCCGCCGGGTTCCATTCAACAGCGACGCCGGCCTCAGTGTGCGGCCTCACCGCGGCCGGCGCGCAGAACTGTTCGATAAGCGGAATGAATGTGGTCCAGAGCGCGACTGTCGCCACTGCGCCGGGCGTTGGCGCGCTGCAGTCAGAGTCCTGGATGATCGGGACGCCGATGCAAGCCATGCTCGATGTCATGGCCTTCGCCGGCGCCGACAGGTGCCGTGACGGGGCATGCCGTGACAACGTCGACGCCTACTACATCGATGACCTGCGGACTTGCGACAAGAGCCCCTATCTCTTCCAAAGCAACTGGACATCGACCGTCGCCACATCAGGCGGTTGGGCGAACTTGACGTCTACCGGAGCCGCAAAGCCCGACCGTGACAACGACGGCATGCCTGACGAGTGGGAGCAGAAGTTCAAGAACACCAACCCCAACGTCTGGGACGCGAACGCCGACGCTGACGGGGACGGGTATCCGAACATCGAAGAATATCTCAACTTCCTCGCCCAAGACGACCTGCGCTACTATGGCATTTACGGTTCAGGGAAGGGGGCCGTTCCGGCGTACAATTGCGGACGCCCAATGTTCTGAGGCGCTCGCGAAGTGCTGACCTGGACGCGCTTACCTGACAACCGTCCCCATTGCGCCCGCCGATCTCGTGTGGTTCAAATCCTTGCCCGCGGAAATCGTCGGGCAATTGGGGGCTGCCGATGTACTGGAGAATTTTGGCGGCGTTCGCGTCAGCGGCGTTGGCGCCAATTAATGGCGCGGTAGCCGCGTCCGCTTCTCATGAAATGATACCCAGAGGGGCCTGGGTCGCCGATTTCTCGGACGAGGCTTGCTCGCTGGAACGCAAATTCAGCGATGGCGAGAATGACGCTACTCTTCGACTCAGGCAGTTTGGTCCCCAGAGAGATTTCGAAGTTACGCTAGTTAGCAAGTCGCTCGGACTGAAGCTCAGAAATGCGAGATACGCCTTTCTCCCAGGCGAGAAGCAGGACCTGGAATTCTATCAAACCTTCAAAATTCCGGGCGGCGAACGCGGCGTACTTTTTTCTGCTACCCAGTTCAAATCCAATCCCGACAGCACGTTTGGAAACCTGGCTCCCGCAACCCTCGCAGAGGAGATGCAAGCTGCAGATGGACTGCTGCTGGAGAACGTCTTCAACAGCGATTTCACCTTCCGGACCGGCCCCTTGCGAGAACCAATGAAGGTGATGCAGACTTGCTTGGACGACCTCTTGTCACAATTGGGTCTCGACGCGAAGGCGCACCGCAATCTCAGCCGACCGGTCACAGAGATAGGCGATAAGGCGTGGCCGAATTGGTTGGAAACTCCACAGTTGCGGGCCATAGAGCAATGGCCTTCCGACAGAATGCAGTTTCGCCTTCTTGTCGATGAAATGGGCCATGTGGCAGATTGTCGAATAACAGGGGCTGCCGAATACGCTGAACTTTCGCAAAAGATCTGCAGTGTCATGCCGAAGAACTATGAATTCCTTCCTGCACTGGACAACGGCGGGAATCCGATAAGGAGTTATTATTTGACCACGATAACCCGCGTCCACAGGTCATCCTATTAAGAGCCGCGGTCGCTCGAAACCGCGCTAGGTCGTCAAGCCAACTACATCGCGCTGGTGTGGACCGAGACCTCCATCCGATTGAAGGCATTGGCCGGCCCTTGCCATGCGCCGGAAACCGGGCAAGCTTTTTCCTGCCCGCGCGCCACCGCCACCGGGATGTGCTCGCTCCCCACCATCTTGTTGTTGGTCGGATCAAAGCCGTGCCAACCAGCTCCGGGTATGTAGACTTCTGTCCAAGCGTGCGTGGCGCCGTGCTGACCTTCGCTCAGTTGGATGTATCCGGTGACAAAGCGCGCGCCGAAGCCCCAGTAGCGTGCCGCTTCCATCATCAGCACTGCAAAGTCCCGGCACGACCCAGTGCCGAGTGAAAGCGTTTCACAGGGCGCCTGCGTTCCATGCTCATCACGGTTCGCGTACACGAACGACTTGTAGATGTGGGTGTTGAGCAGTCCGAGCAAGTCGAAGGTCTCCATCACCTTGCCACTGCCGTGTCGGTAGAGGTCTTCGAGCCAACCATGCAGCCTTGCGCCATCGTAGGGATAGCTCGGCAGACGATACTGGATCAGCTCAATCTGCTCTTCAGGCGCATACTGGAACGGAAAATGACGGGCATATGGCTCGATCAGGCATTCGATCGGGCTGTCACGGAGATAGTCGATCTCCGCCTCGCCCAGGATGCTCAACCTGTTAGAAGGTTCCGCAAACGTCAGAATAGCGATCGAGTTATTGTAGATGTCGCGCATCCAGCGCACGGTCGCTTCCGGCTCAACTTCGAGGCGACCGTCGAGAATACGGATATCGTGCCCCTCGCGTGGACGCATCATGATGCGATGCGGCCCGAAGGAGACCGGCTCGTTGTAGAGGTACTCGGTCTTATGGCTGATCCTGAGACGTTTCACGACATGCCGCCTCGTGTCTCTGGCCCGGCCTAGCCGGTCACGACTGAAGGTTCGTTACGTCAGTACCTGGGCTCGGAGCTTGGTGAATTCGTCCGGATTGATCACGCCTGAAGCCTTGAGCTTCTCCAGCTTTTCCAACTCGTCCGCCCGACTGTAGCCGACAAAGTCGCGCAGTTCGGCACGAGCCTGGCTTCTCTGAATATCGTTGCGCTCCGCCATGCCGCGCGACTGAGTGAGTAGATAGAGAAACACTCCTAGGAAGGGCGTGATGAATAGCAGGATGACCCACAGCACCTTTTTGAAACCGCCAGCATCCCCGCGGCGGATCAGGTCACCAATGACCGTAATCAACAGCCAGAACCACATGACGAATGCAAAGATGATGGTGACGCTTAGGAGAAATGACCACACATTTTGCCACATCAGATTGCCCCTTCGACTAATGCGACACAGAATATCGTGAAGCACACCGAACTATCATCGGTATAAACCCGAGTAATGAACGGCGCTCTGTCGGACGGGATCTACCGACTGAAAGCCAGGTAGTACCGATGATATCTGAGCTCGGGTCCCATCATGCAGGTAGCCCAGGGTTTGCCCCGATGCCCTGTTGGCGCAGCACTGGATAAGCAAAGTCCTGGGTCAACGGAGAATTCCGATGGAGCCGCACGTCAACAGACCCTCTCCTGCAGCGATGAACGCGAGTTTCTCACAACTGGACTGCGAAAGCCTGCTGTCGAGAGATTTGGACACAGCGCGGGCTGCTGATCTCACCAAAACCCGCGTCCTTCTTGCAGAGGATCACGTGCTCGTTCGTCATGGCATGCAGAGCCTGATCGCGGAAGATCGGCATTACGAGGTCGCAGGCGAACCCGTAGGTGGCCCTGACGCGCTCGAAGCAGCGCGTCAAACCAATCCCGACCTGGTGGTGATTGATTGCTCGCATCCGAGAGCGAGGGGGCTCTCTCTGGCCAGGCAAATGAAGGAGGCGTTTCCACGATTGGAGATCGTGCTGTTCCTCTCATTTAACTTGGAAAGCGTGATCCATGAGGCCATTGAAATCGGGGTGTTGGGGCTGGTGCTCAAGTCCGAGCTCGAAAATCACCTCCTTGCGGCACTCGACGCCGCATCCGTTCGACGGCGCTATGTCAGTCCAGGCCTGGCCGATGCCTGGTACTACGCCACTCGAAGAAAGTGCACGCCCAGCTTGACCCGCCGCGAGCATGAAGTCGTTTTGCTGATCGCCGAAGGCAACACGTACGACGAAATCTCGCAGCGCCTCGAGATCAGCAAAGTCACCCTGAACGTGTATCGTACGAATGCGATGACAAAGTTAGGCCTGACTTCAACCGCTGACTTGGTGCGCTATGCCGTGCGGAATGACCTAATCATCGCCTGAACGACTTACCTCGCTTCCCTCCGGGACCGCGCACCGTCTTCCTCGCTTTCTACGTTAATCCGTTCCTGCTCGGTCACGACCCGACCGCGGCGAACTTGCGCGTGGATTGCCGTTACGTACTCGCCGAGCATGCCAATGAAGGCGATCTGCACCCCTGAGAGAAAGAACAGCGAAACGAGCAAAGTCGTAATTCCGCGCGGCGCGGCGTTCGGCAGCAGAAAATAGGCTGCGACCATCACAAGGGCATACGCGACACAAAGCGCCGAAAGGGCAAAGCCCGCTAGGGTTGCAGCGCGCATCGGCGCGCTGGTGAAGGCGAATATCCCGTTCAACGCCTGGTCGATCAAAGTCCAGAGGCGCAGCTTCGATTTGCCGCGCTCTCGCGTCACCCAGGTGTAAGGCACGATTACGCGGCGGAAGCCCACCGAAGCGACGAGACCGCGGATGTAGGGATATTGATCCTCGTGGCTGATCACGGCGTCCAGGACCTTGCGGTCGACTAGCTGGAACTCCCCGACATTCTCGGGAATCTCGAAATCGGCCAGCTTGTTGACGATCGTGTAGAACAGTCGCCGGCAGGCGCGCATGATCGCACCTTCCTGGCGTTCGAGCCGGGCGCCGGCGACAACCTGATATCCCTGCTCCCACAGCTTGACGAACTCGGGGAGCATTTGGGGCGGATCCTGCAGATCGACCGGGAGCATCAGCAGGATCGCATCACCCGTCGCATAGCGCAAAGCGTTGAAGGTAGATCGAAATAGGCCGAAGTTCCGCGCGTTCACGATCACCTTTACGCTTGGATCGGATTGGGCGATGTGGCGTAGCTTCTCGACCGTCTGATCGGTCGACGCGTTGTCTGCGAAGATATGCTCTCTGGTGTAGCCGGGAAGCTGTTCTTCGAAAATCCGCTTCACCGTCTCATAACAGATCTCGACATTGTCCTCTTCCTGGTAACACGGCGAGACGACGGTGATCACAGGCATCGCGTAACTCCGATGAAGTCAGTCACACTGGCGAAGAGAACATGATGAGAGGGAGGGCGCAAGAACCGGCGATCATTCGCGGACGTTCGGCCGGCGAAAAATCAAAAGCTTCGGCCACGTCTGATCTGCAAATCAGAAGATCTGCAGGTAGGGGATTGCGGTTACGAATTTGCCGCCCCAATCCGAAATGGAGGCCATTTGCGACATGATTTCCTGGCGCAAATTCCATGACAGAACCAACAGGTAGTCGGGTTGAACTTCGTCGATCGCCTGTACGTCCAAGATCTTCACACCGCTTCCCGGCATGAAGCGACCGACCTTGGCTGGGCTGCGATCAACGATGAACGGCAGCGATGCCGCAGCCAGCCCACAGTAGTTCAGGAACGTGTTGCCCTTGGCTGCCGCGCCGTAGCCAGCCACGACTTTTCCGGTCTGATGAGCGTGCTCAAGGAATGCGAGAAATTCGCCGCGCACCTGCTGCATCCTGGCTTCGAAACCGTGATAGCCCTCAGGCCGATCAAGCTGCGCAGCCCGCTCCGCATCGAGCATGTCCTGCACCGACGAGGTCGTCTCGTGATGGGCCCCGTCATGGCACGCGTAGACCCGCAGCGATCCGCCGTGCGTCTCGAGTTGCTCCACGTCGAAAACCCGCAGGCCTTGGTCGCTCAGGATGCGCGAGACAGCGAGGAGCGAAAGGTAGCTGAAATGCTCGTGATAAATCTGATCGAACTGCAAACCTTCGATCGTTCGAAGGAGGTGCGGAAATTCTACCGTGAAGACCGCTTCGGGCTTGAGGATCGTTGCCACGCCCCTCGCAAAGTCGCCGATGTCGGGAACATGGGCGAGGACATTCTTCGCACTGAGGTGGTCTGCAGCCAGTCCCCCGGCCACTAACTGCCTGGCCGTTTGCTCTCCAAAAAACAGCACCTCGGTTGGAATGCCCGCCTTGATGGCCGCCAAGGCGACATTGGCCGCCGGTTCGATACCAAGAACCGGGACACCCGATCGCATGAAGTACTGAAGGAGATATCCGTCGTTGCTGGCGATCTCGACCACCAGATCATTTGATCCGAGTGAGAAACGCTCGATCATCTTGGCGGCATAGCGCTCGCAATGGTCGAGCCAGCTCGCGGAATTGGACGAGAAATAGGGATAATCGCCGAAGATCGTTTCCGGTGGGACGACACGGTCAACCTGCACCAGGAAACAGTTGTCGCAGAAGCGCGCGTGAAGCGGGTACGTGGGCTCAGCGCGCGCCGCTGCCCGGCTTGGCATATAATCATTCGCAAGCGGCTGCGCGCCGAGGTCGGCCCATTTGGTTCGCAACGGTGAACGACAATACTGACAGCAGATTTCCGGGGCATCCTCCGCCTCGGTGCTGGCTTGATTGCCTTCAGATTCAAGCGGATCGAGGTGCAGGGGAGTCATGTCGCTATCGCGTTGTCCTAAGCCGCCGTCTCGGCGACGGTTGAAAGACGAACGGGTCCCTCATCGTGTTCCAGGCTCTTTAGCAATTGGACCAGCAACGGACGGACCCGCAAAATCTCTTCCCGGTGAGTGACACTAAGCGCAGCGAGTATCGCAAGCGCATGTTTGCTAAGCTTCAGAAGGGCTTGCCGACGGTCGTTCATCGACGGCTGTCTGCTGACCAGGCCGAGTGCTTCGAGCCTGTCAACCAGACCTGTTGCGCTATGGGGCTTCAGGATCAGGCGCTCCGCCACATAACCCACGGTTGCCATGCCCTTGGGGGCCGCCCGGATCGCCAGCAGAGCCTGGTGCTGTTGCGGCGTCAGCCCGCATTCCGCCGCCTTCTTTTCACTGAAGGCCAGAAACTGACGCAGTGAGAAACGGAAGTCAGCAAGGGCGCCGTAATCGGCCTCGGTCAGGTCGGCAGTCATGGCCCTCCCTAGGACGAGTGCAGGCATTGATAAATATCGTAACACGACATAATGGCGCCGTCGCCTACCCTTAAGAGCTAACTAGAATGGTCCCCCCAGAAGCCCTGTCTGCCCATCCCCCCCTCGGCGATCACACCAGCGATCGCCGTATGTTGATGCTCGCCGGCGCAGCCACCTTCGTTGGGACAGGTGGCGCACTCGGCGCGTGGATGCTCATCAAGGCGATCGCCTTCGCAACCAATCTCTTCTGGTTCGGCCGGCTGTCCGACGCACCTTCGGTAATCACTGACACGTCGTGGGGTATTGGAATCGTAGCGGTTCCGGTCATCGGCAGCCTGATTATCGGCCTGATGGCACGCTACGGATCGGAAAAGATCAGGGGCCACGGCATCCCCGAGGCAATCGAGGCAATCCTCTACGGGGAGAGCCGCCTTTCGCCGAAAGTCGCTATCCTGAAACCACTATCCTCCGCCATCTCGATCGGGAGCGGAGGGCCGTTCGGGGCCGAGGGCCCGATCATCATGACCGGCGGTGCAATCGGGTCGCTGTTCTCCCAGCTGTTCCATCTCAGCGCCGCCGAACGCAAGACGCTGCTGGTTGCCGGAGCGGCCGCGGGCATGACCGCGATCTTCGGCACACCCATGGCGGCCATCCTTCTTGCGCTCGAGGTGCTGTTGTTCGAGTGGAAGCCACGCAGCTTTGTGCCTGTTGTCATCGCGGTCCTTGTTTCGTTGCTGTGGCGCCCCCTGCTGATCGACAGCGGCCCACTCTTCCCGGTCGAGCACTCTGTCAGTCTCGACGCTCGCCTCATCGCCATTGCCCTAACCATGGGGGCGCTTGCCGGATGCCAGGCCTCGCTCCTGTCTGCCCTGCTGTACCGGATCGAGGACCTGTTTGGTCGCTTGCCGCTGCATTGGATGTGGTGGCCCGCGGTAGGAGCTGTGGCCGTTGGTGTTGGCGGGCTAATCGACGCTCATGTGCTCGGCGCAGGGTATGAAAGCATTCGCGGGCTGCTTGAAGGTTCGTTCACGATGCGGGTCGCTCTCTCCCTGCTTTTCGTGAAGGCGGTGGTCTGGTTAATTGCCCTCGGATCTGGGACCTCGGGTGGCGTGCTTGCGCCACTTCTGCTGCTTGGAGGCGCGTTGGGATTTCTGGTGGGGCATTTCCTGCCTGGCGGAAGCGCGTTGTGGGCGCTTGCGGGCATGGCAGGAACGATGAGTGGAGCAATGCGGGCCCCTCTCACTGCTACGCTCTTCGCCGTGGAGCTGACCGGCGATTTTGCCATGCTACCCCTGACTATGGCCGCGTCCGTCGGGGCCTACGCTGTCAGCGTCCTCATCATGCGCCGCTCCATTCTGACCGAGAAGATAGCGCGGCGAGGACGGCACATTCTCCAGGAGTACACGGTAGATCCGTTCGACTTCCTGCAGGTGCGCCAAGTGATGACCCCCGCGCCCAAGATGCTGCCGAGCTGTATGCCCGTCGCAGCGGCCGTCGGCTTCTTTGCGACCGAGGCAGAGCATCGCAGCTACCCAGTCATCGACAATGACGGGAAGCTCACGGGACTCGTCTCCCGTTCAGATGCATTGCGTTGGCAAGTCGAAGGCGCGCCGGAAGGGGCCACTTTGGCTGAGGTCCTGTCGGATGCATCCCAGCCCTTCGGTGTGCCCGAGGATCCACTCGGCAAGATCGCCGATTTGATGGTCGACACTGGCGTCGGACGCATTCCGATCGTCAATCCGGTAACCCACCACGTCGAGGGCCTGCTCACCCGCCAGGATCTGCTCAAGGTTCGCGATGTTCGCCGAGGGTCTGAACGAGCACGCTCACGAGAGGAAACGCAGAACACTACTTCATCTCGGAAGACCATCTGAACCCTGCTGTTCTTCAAAAGAGAGCCAAAGTACCCTATATGCGAGCCCATGACTGACCAACCCATCCGCCTCAGCAGGCGGAGCCTGATCATTTCAGGCGCGGCGATGGCCACAGGTGCGCTCACCTCTTCGTCGCCCACCAGCTTGCTCCTCCCCCCTCAGCGACAAGGGGCCGGGAAGGAGTACGCCGTCGCCCAAAAGGTCGTGGCAGAGAAACCTCACGGTTCGCTCGACCCCGGATTGTTCCGGCGCGCCCTTGCTGCGCTTGAACGGCATTCCGGTCAGATCAAGCGGCGAGACCGCATGGCGATCATCGACTTTTCGGCACCCTCCTCCGCCCCGAGATTTCATTTCGTCGACATCGGGGGCGGCAAGACGCCATCGCTGCTCGTCGCGCACGGTTCCGGATCAGATCCCGGTCACACCGGCTTCGTCCAGCGCTTTTCGAATGATTTCGGCTCCAACGCTTCAAGCGAAGGGGCCTTCGTGAGCGGCGACTATTACGTGGGCAAACACGGCCAGTCGCAACGGCTAGCGGGTCTGGATTCCACGAACGACAATGCCTTCGGTCGCGCCATTGTCATCCACGGGGCCTGGTACGCCAATGCCGACATGCTCCGCACCCACGGCAAGCTTGGACGCAGCCAAGGCTGCTTTGCCGTCGGCGAGAAAGTTCTGGCGGATGTCTTCGAGCATCTTGGACAGGGCCGAATGATCTACGCCGCGAGGGCCTGAGCTCGGCTTCTGCTGGAGTTCTACCACAACCACACCCCACCCATCTCTGTCGCGTCGGAACAGTGCTGCCGCTCCGGGGTTATCTCTATCTTGCAAGGAGATATCTGTGCGCAGAGGTGTGATTGCCCATTCGCTGTTAGTACTGTCATTCACACTTGCCAGCTGCGACGGATTATCGAGGAACTCCCAGCCATCGAGCGCAAATCCTGACGAGCTACGCCTCGTCTGGAACGACGCCGCAGCGCGCCAGTTGCGAGAAGCTATCGACAGGCGTGCGGCTCACGGCCTCGATGGCATACGCTTTACGGTGGAAGGCACGCCTGACAGCTCCGATGGCCAGGAAGGGCTCACACGAAGCGCTCTGCACTATGCCGCCGCCCTGGCGCAGGGGGCAACCGACCCGAACAAGGTGTTCTCGATCTACACCGTACCTCGCCCTGCCCCAGATCTACGGGTAGGCTTGGCCAAAGCCCTGGCCGATGGCGACGTCGCGAAATGGCTAGAGAGTCTTGCTCCGCAAGATGACAGCTATCGCAAGCTGTCCGCAGCCTACCTTACGTTGCGGAAAGCCGGAGGTGCTGGGGCCGCCGTCATTCCACCCCCGCCCGAACCGCTCAAGCCCGGCGCCAGCGACCCGCGGATCCCGGCTATCAAGCGCCAACTCCGCGCATCGGACTACCTTGAGCGAACCGATCCAAGCGAGCGTTATGACCCGATTACGGCACGCGCGGTCCAGCTGATGCAGGCTGACTACGGCATTGAACCCGATGGCGTCATTGGCACCGAAACGCTTGAGATCCTGAACCTCTCAGACGCAGAGAAGGCCCGGGCGATCGGCGTCGCAATGGAGCGCATGCGCTGGCTCGAACGAAACCCTCCGGCCACTCGCATCGACGTCAACCTTGCATCAGCAAGACTTACCTACTGGCGTGACGGCAAGGTAGCCGACACGCGGCGCGTGGTGGTCGGCGCACCCGAAACGGAGACGCCGCAACTGGGCTCGCCGATCTACCGGCTGGTGGCCAATCCAACCTGGACGGTACCGCGATCGATTCAAACCAAGGAGATCGAGGGGAAAGGCGCCGCCTATCTCCGCCGCAACAACATGACCTGGAAAGATGGCTGGATCGTTCAGCAATCGGGACCGAAGAATTCTCTCGGACTGGTGAAGTTCGACATGAAGAACGACCACCAGATTTATCTCCACGACACCCCTGCCAAGCAGCTGTTCGGCGAAGTGCAGCGCCAGCGCAGCCACGGTTGCGTTCGAGTGGAAGACGCCGTCGGATTTGCTGAGATGTTGGCCAGAGACGAAGGTATTACCGATCAATGGCAACGCGCTCGGGCGACCGGCAAGGAAAGCTTCGTTTCGCTACCGCGCGAGATCCCGGTCAGGCTTTTTTACCAAACCGTATTGTTCGACGATGCAGGCGCCCCCCAGGTTCGCGCCGATCCCTACGGCTGGAATGATCGCGTAGCCACTGCGCTCGGGTATCAATCGAGCAAGAGCTATCGCCTCAGGCCGTCGAATTCGGACGTCGGCCCTTAGCGAGAAGGGCGCAGCTAGACGCGTCGCAGATCATGGACAGTCTGTTGAAGCGATGGAACGTGTTGCGCGCTGGCTCTCGGCTTCGATATCGCGGGCGGTCCATGGCGCATGCTAAGCGTGCTCGCAGCCCGGTCCGGTCCAATGTCTGTGCAGATGGTCCCTAGTGGAAGTCTCTCACTCGCTTAGCCGGAACGCCTGCATAGAGACCGTTGGGCTCGGTGCTCTCGGTCACAACTGCACCCGCCGCAATCACACAGCCCGGAGCAATCGTTACGCCCGGCAAGACGGTCGCTCGAGCTCCAACCCATGTCCCTCGACCAATTGTGATCGGACGGTAAACTACGTCGCCCGCACGAACGTCGGAGCCGCCGAGCTTGTGAGTTGTAGTGATGAGCGAGACTTCGCAACCGATCCTCACTCCATCCTCGATACGGATTGGTGCCGTAGCATTGATGAACGAGCGCGTGTTTATCGACACGGTGCCTTCGGTCACCAGCATGGTGCCATCGAGGAATACCCCCGGAGCGAAGGCAGTCTCTCGCGAAATGCGGTGACCTTGGAGCGCAGCGATCCGCGCGCGCAGGCGCATCGGCCAGATCGGAAGCTGCTGTGCTGAATTGATCAGATGCGCGAGCAAGCTAGACGCCCAGCGCTGGGCCAACGGCGGTGATGCCTCACTCATGCGCTCAGCGTACGGGCTGGAGCGGCTGTTTTCGCGGGTCGAAGTGCCTCATTGACCGATGTTTTGCCGCAAATTGGTGCGCTTGGCAACGCCACTCCACAAGCAGGAACGCGACTACTGACGGCTCACTTCTCGACGGCAATGACGCTCAGATGCGCCCGATCATCGAGCACGCCGTTTCTGGCGCGTTAAACCACGCGAAAATGCTGAAAAAACAGTGGTAGCGGAGGAGGGACTCGAACCCCCGACACGCGGATTATGATTCCGCTGCTCTAACCGGCTGAGCTACTCCGCCCCAAGGGCTTTCGGTCGCGGCAGAACCGCGGCAAGGCGGCGCATTTAGGGCCGACCTGCCGCGCGGTCAACCGCGGAATGACCAAGTTTTCAAGAGATCCCACGGACCGCCTCTCCAAGCGTGCAGAGCCAAGCCCACTACGACGAAATTCCTTGGGCGGAACTCGCTTTCGAGCTCGATCTGAAGGCTCCTCGCCTCCCTCGAGGTAACCTTGTTCTGGATCGTAATGTGAAGCTTTGGAACACCCGAATCCTGCGCGCTGAGCAGTCCGTGCAGGTGCTCTGCAATCTCCTCGCGCAAGGACTGCAATTGCGGGGACTTGATTTCCAGCGCCGTCCCTCCGGAAAATCTCAAGATGCCGCAAACTTGCGCCTGAAGTGGCGGTTGGTTCTGCGTGCACGACTTCAGCAGCACACGCACCTCAGCCTCACTTGATGGGGGCAGGGAGTGGAACAGGGTGACGTGCGCGGCGACCTGATTGCGGTCGGGAGGATAGTGCTGACGGCGGAGCTTGTCCGCGAACGACTGGACTTCGCCTGGCAGGACTGCCGTTACTATTAGCGGCGCTCCACCAGCGGACTGGGGCCGCGCCGTCGCTACATCTCCCCGCGCGCGCGGCGGATTGCGAACCATTTTGCTACGTTGGCGTTGTGCTCGGCCAAGGTGCTCGCGAAAGCGTGTCCGCCAGTACCGTCGGCGACCATGTAAAGCGCGTCGGTGTCGGCGGGGTTGAGCACGGCCTCTATCGATGCCCTGCCCGGATTGGTGATCGGTCCCTGCGGCAGACCGACCATCGAATAGGTGTTGTAGTCGTTCACGTCGGAGATTTCGGACTGCCTGATCCGGCGGCCGAGCGGCTTGCCCTTGGTGATCGGGTAGATGATCGTCGGATCGGCCTGCAGCATCATCCCCTGCCTCAGGCGGTTGGAATAGAGCCCAGCGACCATGCGCCGCTCGCTGTCCTTGCCGGTTTCCTTCTCCACGATCGAGGCGAGGATCACGGCTTCTTCAGGAGTCTTCACCGCGATACCCGGTGCCCGCTTGGGCCAGAGTTCGGCAACGGTATCCCGCATTGCCTTTTGCATGCGCGCCAGTACCGCCGTCCTCGCCTCGCCACGCTCAAAGTCGTAGCTTTCGGGGAGCACCGAACCCTCGTCCGGGACCGGAATCGCGCCGGTCAGCAAGGACTCGGCCTTCAACCTCTCGAACACAAGGATCGAAGGCATGCCTTCGGGTATGGTCACGTAGCGGCGGATGACTTCGCCATGCTGAAAGATATCGAGGATGTCCGCCCCGCTCGATCCGGCAGGCAGGAGGAATTCACCCGCCTTGATAGGATCGCCGCTGCCGAGGAACTTTGCCCAGAGGAGGAAGGATTCGCTCGACGCGATCAGGCCTTCCTCTTCCAGCTTGGCCGCAACCGAAGTGACCGAAGAGCCGGAGGGGACCACGAATGTCGTGTCCTCACCGATCTTTGACGCACCCCACCAGCCCCATGTCGAAGCTGCGGCAATGCCAATCAACAGCGCGCCGAGGACTACGGCAACAAGGCAACCTTTGCGGCCCATCGCCGGCTCTAGTCGACGCTCTTCACAATGAGGCTGGCGTTCGTGCCACCAAAGCCGAAGCTGTTGTTGAGCGCCGCGCGCACCTTACGCTTCTTGGCGACGTGCGGAACCAGGTCGGCCCCTTCGGTGCCCTCGTCCGGATTGTCGAGATTGAGCGTCGGCGGCACGATCTGGTCGCGAATGGCGAGAATGCAGAAGATCGATTCGACCGCACCTGCGCCGCCCAACAAGTGACCGATGGCGGACTTCGTAGAGCTCATCGAAACGTTAGCCATCTCCGGCCCGAACAGGCGCTTCACCGCGCCCAGTTCGATGGTGTCGGCCATGGTCGAAGTGCCGTGGGCGTTGATGTAGTCGATGTCGGCCGGGGTCATGCCAGCCTTCTTCAGCGCTGCGCTCATCGAACGGAACGCGCCGTCCATCTCGGGATCGGGCGCGGTCACGTGATAGGCGTCGCCCGAAAGGCCATAGCCCACGACTTCGGCATAGATCTTTGCGCCTCGCGCCTTGGCGTGCTCGTATTCCTCGAGCACGACGACACCAGCGCCCTCGCCCATGACGAAACCGTCGCGGTCGCGGTCATAGGGACGGCTCGCCTGCTCGGGGCGGTCGTTGTAGGACATGTTGAGCGCGCGTGCCTGGGCGAAGCCGGCGATGCCGATCGGACAAATGGTCGCTTCGGCGCCGCCCGCCAGCATGATGTCGGCATCGTCGTCCCGGATCATCCGCGCGGCGTCACCGATGGAATGCGCGCCCGTCGAACAGGCGGTGACGACTGCATGGTTCGGGCCCTTGAGGCCGTACTTGATGCTGACCTGTCCGGAGATCAGGTTGATCAGGCGTCCATGTACGAAGTGTGGGCTCACGCGTCCCGGGCCCTTCTCGGCCAAGAGCAGGCTCTCACTCTCGATGCCGGGAAGACCGCCGATTCCCGAGCCGATCGACACGCCCGCGCGCAGGCGGGTGGCTTCGTCCATGTCCTCGAGGCCCGCGTCTTCGATCGCCTGACCGGCGGCGTCGAGGCCATAGATGATGAACGGGTCGACCTGGCGCTGGACCTTGTGGTCTACCCGCTTGTTGGGATCGAAGCCGTACTCATGATCGGCCGGCTTCACTTCGCAGGCGATCTGGCACTTGTACTCGGACGCATCGAAGTGCGTGATCGGTCCCGCACCGCTCTTGCCGGCAAGAATGTTCGCCCAGGTCGTCTCGACATCGCTGCCAAGCGGGGTCACTAGCCCCAGTCCGGTTACGACCACTCGACGCATAACTAATCTCCGAAAACCGTGCGGAACGTCCGCCATAAAATGCAACAGGCCCAACCCCTGTTCGGGCTGAGCCTGTCGAACCCGTTAGGGTTGCGCTGCGCGCCCCTTGAAACCTCAGGGCTCACAGCGTCAGGGATGATAATTATCCCTTGTGCTCTTCGATGTACTTGTTGGCGTCGCCAACAGTATTGATCTTCTCGGCAGCATCGTCAGGGATCTCAACCCCAAACTCTTCCTCGAAGGCCATGACCAGCTCGACGATGTCGAGGCTGTCGGCGCCCAGATCGTCGATGAAGCTCGCATCAGGCGTGACCTTGTCTTCTTCAACGCCAAGATGCTCGACAACGATCTTCTTCACGCGATCGGCGGTGTCGCTCATGTAATGCCCTCTCGAAATATGCAGGGTTGGAATTTCCTGTCGCCCTAATGAACGGCGCGGGCACTGGCAAGTGCCCGGCGTTCAGTTCCCTTAGTTCTCCGCGGTGGCAGTTTCCACCGGAGCGGCCTTGGGCGGGTCGACCAGACGGACGTGCACGTCGCGCAACTGGCGCGCGCTGACCGGGCTCGGAGCCCCCATCATGAGGTCCTGCGCCCGCTGGTTGAGCGGGAAAGCAATGACTTCGCGGATGTTCGGCTCGTCGGCCAGCAGCATGACGATGCGATCGATACCCGGCGCCGAGCCACCGTGCGGCGGCGCGCCGAGCTTAAAGGCTTCGATCATGCCAGAAAAATTCGCGTCGACTTCGGCTTGCGAATATCCAGCGATCTCAAACGCCTTGTACATGATCTCCGGCTTGTGATTCCGGATCGCGCCCGAACTGAGCTCGTAGCCGTTGCAGACGATGTCGTACTGCCAGGCGAGGATCGACAGCGGATCCTGGGTCTCCAGCGCCTCAAGCTCGCCCTGCGGCATCGAGAACGGGTTGTGGCTGAAATCGACCTTCTTCTGCTCTTCGTCGTATTCGAACATCGGGAAGTCGACGATCCAGCAGAACTTGAAGCAGCCCTGCTCGATCAGCTCCAATTCCTCGCCGACGCGGGTGCGCGCAGCACCGGCCAGCTTGACCGCGTCCTTTTCCTTGCCGGCAGCGAAGAACAGGCCATCACCGGCGCCGAGGCCGAGCTCGGCGTAGAGCTTCTCCATGTTCTCCGGCCCGTGATTCTTGGCGATCGGGCCGCCGAATTCGCCGCCCTTGCGGGTGACGTAACCGAGGCCGGCGAAGCCTTCGCGCCGGGCCCAGTCGTTCATGTCGTCGAAGAACTTGCGGCTCTTTTCAGCTGTCGCCGGCGCCGGGATGGCGCGCACGATGCCGCCCGAACCGACGATCTTCTCAAACAGGCCGAAGCCCGACTGCGTGAAGTGGTGCGAGACGTCGGTGATGATCAACGGGTTGCGCAGATCGGGCTTGTCGCTGCCGTACTTGAGCATCGACTCGCGATAGGGGATGCGCGGAAATTCGCCCGCAGCGGTCACCGTCTTGCCGTTGGCGAACTCAGCGAACACTCCGGCCAGGACTGGTTCGATCGCGTTGAACACGTCGTCCTGGGTGACGAAGCTCATTTCGAAGTCGAGCTGGTAGAACTCCGGCGAGCGGTCGGCGCGCAGGTCCTCATCGCGGAAGCACGGGGCGATCTGGAAGTAGCGGTCGAACCCGGCGACCATCAGAAGCTGCTTGAACATCTGCGGCGCCTGCGGGAGCGCGTAGAAGGTACCGGGGTGCAGGCGGCTCGGCACCAGATAGTCGCGCGCGCCTTCGGGGCTCGAAGCGCCGAGAATCGGGGTCTGGAATTCGTTGAAGCCCTGGTCGATCATCCGCCGGCGCAGGCTGGCGATGACTTGGCTGCGCAGCATGATGTTCCGGTGCATCGATTCGCGGCGCAGATCGACGAAGCGATACTTGAGGCGGATTTCTTCAGGATAGTCCTGCTCACCCGCCACCGGCAGGGGCAGTTCGTCAGCCCGGCTTTGTACCGTCACGGCGCGGGCATAGACCTCGATCGCCCCGGTCGGCAGATTCGGATTGGCGGTGCCTTCGGCGCGCGCCTTGACCGTCCCGTCGATGGTGACGACGCTTTCCGCGCGCAGGCCATCAAGCACTTCAAGCGCCGGCGAATCTGCGTCGGTTACGATCTGGGTGATTCCATAATGGTCGCGCAAATCGACGAACAACACGCCGCCGTGGTCGCGCTTGCGATGCACCCAACCCGACAGTCGGACGGTTTCCCCGACATTTCCGGCGTCTAGTCCGGCACAATTGTGGGTACGATAGGCATGCATCGCTGACTCTTCCGTTCTTGCAGTCTATGGGGCTAAGGAGCCGGCGCTAACGGGGGTTGAGCCCAGTTTGTCAAGCGTCCCGCCCGGCATCATCCGGGCCCTATAGAAAAGTCACGATGAAAATACACCCGCTCATAACGACCACAGAGGAACTGGCGGACCTCTGCACGCGCTTGGCAAAGTCGGACTTCGTCGCTGTCGATACCGAATTCATGCGGGAGAACACGTTCTACCCGCTGCTGTGCCTGGTGCAGATCGGCAACGAGGAAGAAGCCGCCGCGATTGATCCGCTTGCCAGTGGAATCGATCTGTCGCCGCTGCTCGAGCTTCTCACGAACAATGAAGACGTTCTGAAAGTCTTCCACGCCGGTGGTCAGGATGTAGAGATCATCTACAACCTGACCGGCAGGACGCCCCACCCCATCTTCGACACGCAGATCGCCATGATGGCGGTCAGCCAGTCGGAGCAGATCGGTTATGCCAACCTGGTCGAATCTTGGATCGGCAAGACGATCGACAAGGGCGCGCGCTTCACCGACTGGAGCCGTCGCCCGCTGACTGAGCGGCAGATCGAATACGCCATCGGCGACGTGACCTATCTCGCGAAGATCTTCCCCAAGATCCTCAAGAAGCTGATCAAGACCGGGCGTGGCGAGTGGCTCAACGCCGAGATGGAAAAGCTGGCCGATCCATCGAACTACGCCAACGATCTCGACACCGCCTGGCACCGCATCCGTGCCCCTAGCCGCAACGCGCTGGTACTTGGGCGGCTGAAGGCCTTGGCCGCGTGGCGAGAAACCGAAGCGCAGGCCAAGGACATTCCGCGCGGACGGATCATGCGCGACGAGACGCTCGCGGATCTCGCCAGCCACCCTCCGGGCAAGCAGGAAGACCTGGCCAAAGTCCGCGGGCTCAGCCAGGCGTGGAAGGACAACGACATCGGCAAGCGCCTCATGCGCGTCCTGCGCGACGTCGAGCCTCTGCCGGCCGACGAGATGCCTGATAAGCCCAAGCGCGGCGCGCCGCTGGGCAAGGAAGGCGCGCTGGTCGCGGATCTCCTCAAGCTACTGCTCAAGATCCGCACTCGCGAGATCGACGTCGCTGCGCGCTTGCTGACCCGATCTGACGAGCTTGAAGCGCTCGCTGCCGGGGTGCGCAATCTGCCCGTGCTCGAAGGATGGCGTTACGAGGTATTCGGGCGCGATGCTCTGGAGTTGGTCGAAGGTCGCCTTGGATTCGGCGTTGAGCACGGCCGCCTCAAGATGACGCGAATCGACGAGGCCGGGGAGACAGTTGAGCCCGAGGGACCGGCTGACGGAGCGGAGTCGCAGGCGGCCGAGTGAGCACTTACCTCCCCACCATCAAGCAACTGCAATACCTCGTTGCCCTTCACGAGCATGGCCACTTCGGCCAGGCCGCGAAGGCCAGCTTCGTTTCGCAGTCGACATTGTCGGCGGGGATACGCGAGCTCGAATCGCTTCTGGGGGTCACGCTGGTTGAACGCAGCCGGCGAGTCGTTCGCTTCACGCCGCTCGGTAACGCGGTCGTGGCCAAGGCTCACCGCTTGCTTCGCGAGGCCGAGGAACTGAGCGATCTGGTCCAGGCCTCGGGAAAGCCCCTTCAGGGCGAATTGCGCATGAGCGTGATCCCGACCATCGCGCCGTTCTTTCTTCCCCGCATCCTTCCGCGCTTGCGCAAGGAGCGTCCAAACCTACGGCTGTTCCTGCGCGAGGAAACCAGCGGTGATGCCGTCGAGTCGCTGCATCACGGTCGTGCCGATTGCGTGCTGCTCGCCCTGCCCTTCGCCACCGGCGAGGTCGACAAGGCTCACATCGCTGACGATCGCCTGTTCGTCGCCTTTCCCAAGGATGAGCCGCGCGATCCGCCCGAATCGATTCCTCCGGCGATGATCGATGAGACGCACCTGCTGCTGCTCGAGGACGGGCACTGCCTGAAGGAGCACGCACTTTCCGCCTGCAACCGGCCAGAGCTACGTGCCTCGGCGACGATGATCGGCACGAGCCTGCACACGCTGGTGCAGATGGTCGACAATGGCCTGGGCATGACGATGTTGCCCGAAATGGCGATCGACGCGGGCATCCTTCACGATACCAACGTGATCGCGCGCCCTCTCAAGGCCCGCAAGGCGAGCCGGGAAATTGCGCTGATCTGGCGTAAGAATAGCCCGCGCGCCGAGGAATTCCGGCTGCTCGCTCAGGAACTTCGGGCGGGTTGAACGCCGCAGGGCGTAAAGGGTATCGGTGAGCGCGGAAACCGGGAGTTCGGCGGGAAACCGAGCCGAACATCCAGCTAGCTGAGCGACCCGAAGGGCTTTCCCTCCGGTCCCGGTACCTCCGCGCTCGCTGGTTCCGGGATGGCGCCATCTGCCCGGTTTGAGACGTTCCCGCTTTCCGGAACGCGTCAACTTCTTCGCCGATGGGCCCGCGGCCTCAATCCATGTGCTTGATGCCAACCCGCAGATAATCCCATCCGGTAATCAGCGTGAGGATCGCCGCTCCCCACAAGCTCGCAAGGCCGACCACGTGGATCCATTGTTCTCTCGGCGCTTCGCAAAATCCCGCTGCATCGCAAGGCTGGCCGTGGACCGCCCCACCCAGGATCAACGCCCCGAGCGCGACGAGCTGGAACGTCGTCTTCCACTTGGCGAGCTTGGATACCGGCACTGAAACCTGCAGCCCGCCGAGAAACTCGCGAAGCCCTGAAACTGCGATCTCCCGCACAAGGATGATGAGGCCGGCAATGACGTGCATGTCACCGACGAGCGGGCCGCGGAGATATCCCTGAGCGGTCAAGACAAGTATGACGACCGCCACCATGATCTTGTCAGCGATCGGATCGAGGAAGATACCGAGCTTCGAAACGGCACCGCTCGATCGCGCGAGATAGCCGTCGAAATAGTCGGTGATGGCCATTAGGCAGTAAAGGGCGAAGGCCAGTGCATAGCCAACCTGCCAATTGGGCCACCACAACAGGAAACCAAGCAGCGGCAGCGCCACGATTCTCGACAAGGTGAGCAAGTTGGGCAGGGTCAGCATCATGTGGGTTCTAGGCGGTCGGAGTTCGCGGGAAAAGTCCGACGATAGGATTGTCGTTAAGGTTGAGGCGGCTAAACGGGCCAACCCATGCTGACATCAACGCACCTGCTGAAACAGCGGCGATTCCTGCCGCTCTTCGCCACCCAGCTCTTCAACGCTTTCAATGACAATCTGTTCAAGAACGCGATGGTGCTGTTCGTCGTCTACAGCGTCTACAATTCCGAAGAGGCCGAAGCCAAGTTCAGCGCCATTGCCTCGGGCCTGTTCATCCTTCCCTTCTTTGTGCTTTCCGCCCTCGCCGGGCAACTCGCCGACATGCGCGACAAGGCGATGATCATTCGATGGATCAAGGCGGCAGAGATCGGGATCATGATCGTCGGCGGCATCGGCCTGGTCATGGCCTGGCAAGGCATGCTGACCCAGGTTGCCGCTATTCCGCTAATGCTGCTCGCCCTGTTCGCGATGGGCATCCATTCGACCTTTTTCGGCCCCATCAAGTACGCGATTCTCCCGCAGCATCTTGAGAAGGACGAAGTCCTGGCGGGCACGGGCCTGGTCGAAGCTGGCACCTACATCGCGATTCTCGCCGGCACGATCGTCGCCGGCTACATCGACGTCGAATGGGCGGCCCTGGCTGTCGTCCTGACCGCCATCGTCGGCTATTTCACGAGCCTGCAGGTGCCCCCTGCCCCGCCTTTGGAAGCTGGACAACCGATCGACCGCCATGTGATTCGCGCCTCGATCGAACTGGTGCGAGACACGATGCATTTGCGCGAGGTCTTCTACGCCATCCTCGCGATCAGCTTCTTCTGGACCATCGGCGCCGTGCTGTTCATCCAGTTCCCGCCGCTCGCCAAGAACGTGCTGATGGCGAGCAAGGAAGTCGCGAGCCTGTTCCTGGTGGTCTTCTCAATTGGCGTGGCGATTGGATCTGTCGCGATCAACGCCCTGCTCAAGGGCAACGTCTCGGCCCGCTACGCCCCGATCTCCGTCTTGTTCATGGGAGCCTTCGTCGCGTGTTTCTGGTTCGTCTGCCACGAATGGAAAGCCGAAGTTGCGCCGACTGATTTGATGAATGTCGGTGAATTCCTGACCCAGCCTCTCGCCCCGATGGTGCTGCTCACGCTGCTGCTGATTGCCATCTCAGGTGGCATGTTCGTGGTTCCGCTCTACGCCTTCCTCACAACGAAGTGCGACCCCACCCGCGCGGCGCGCACGGTTGCGGCAAACAATATCGTGAATTCGGGGGCGATGGTGATCGGCTCGCTCATCGCGGTCGGCCTGAGCTCGTTGGGCATCGCTATCGTCGAGCAATTACTGCTGAGCGCTGCCATGTGCCTGATCTCGGCCTGGCTCGGGGCTCGTCTCTATCAAGCGGAGCGGCACGCCCTGGCCACCGCCCAGATCGAAGTCAGATGATAAAGGCCAATATCGCGAGGAAGCAGGCACAATAGGCCTGAGCAAAACCCTGGACATCCAGCGCGAGCTGACTTCGCCACGGGGCACGCGGCTCAGCATATTCATGGCGGAATTCCCGCCATTGAGGTGGCAGGGAAGCCCGGAACGGATGCCGGGCTGACTCGTCGGTGAGGACCAATGAACGGCGCATAGTCATGCTGCGTAACGATTTAGTAACCCTTTGGTATCCGCCTATCCGGGTATGTCCCGGGATTGCACAGAGGTTGCTACCGACGCGAGGCCTCGCTACTCCTCTCCAATGACTTCAACGGCTGCCAGGCTGCTTGTTGATTGCCTGGTTGAACAGGGCTGCGAACGCATCTTCAACGTGCCTGGGGAAAGCTTCCTCCCGGTACTCGATGCGCTCGGCGAAACGAACCAAATTCAAACGGTTACTTGCAGGCAAGAAGGGGGCGCGGCCTTTATGGCCTGCGCTGACGGAGCCATGACGGGGCGGCCGGGAGTTTGTTTCGTCACCCGCGGGCCTGGGGCGACCAACGCCAGCATCGGCGTCCACGTAGCGTTTCAGGACTCGCAGCCAATGATCCTGTTCATCGGCGACGTCGACCGCTCGATGCGCGACCGCGAAGGCTTCCAGGAAGTCGATTTTCCGGCCTTCTTTGCACCGATCGCCAAGTGGTCCGCCCGAATCGAGGATGCAGCCCGCATTCCGGAATACGTCGCTCGCGCCTACGCAATGGCGATCTCCGGCCGCCCGGGCCCTGTCGTGCTCGCCTTGCCAGAAGACATGCTGCACGAGAGCGATCTCAAGGGCGCGCCCCGCCCCTACGTCTGCAGGCCGGCGCAGGCGCCCTGCCCCGACGCCATGGCGACGATGCTCGACCTGATCGGCGATGCCGCTGCCCCGGTGGCGATCATCGGCGGAGCAGGATGGAACGCCAAGGCCAGGCAGTATTTCACCGACTTTGCGGAACGCATTGGCATTCCCGTCGCCACGGCCTTTCGCCGGCAGGACGCCATACCGCCAGCTTCGCAGGTTTTTGCGGGCAACCTTGGCTATGGCCCCAACCCGAAGTTGGTCGAACGTATTAAGGCGGCCGACGTCATCCTCGTTGTAGGCTCCCGCCTCGGCGAAGCCACGACGGATGGATACGAGTTGGTGACGCTCGAGCATCCGGGACAGACACTGATCCACGTTCATCCCGACCCGAACGAACTGAACCGCGTCTATCGCACCGATCTTGCGATCTGTGCCGACGTTGACGAGTTCGCCGAAAGCGCCGCGCTATGGGAAGAAGGGGGCGTTATCCCGTTCGACGCCGGAGCCGATGCGCATCAGGAATGGCTCGCCTGGTCGACGCCGGGCAATGGCGGCTACCGTCTCGACCTTGCCGCCTGCCTAGCCCTCGCTCGCCGCGAGCTGCCCGCCGACACAATCGTGTGCAACGGCGCGGGCAACTTCTCGGGCTGGTGGCACAGGTACTGGCCTTACGCGGGCTATCCGTCTCAACTGGCGCCGACTGCCGGAGCCATGGGCTATGGGGTGCCGGCAGCTGTGGCCGCGGCCTTGCGGCACCCGGAGCGGCTCGTCGTTGCAGTCGCGGGCGATGGTGACTTTCTGATGAACGGACAGGAACTGGCAACCGCGGCTCAGTATGACTGCAACTTGCTCGTAATCGTGGTCGACAACGGCTCTTACGGAACGATCCGCATGCATCAGGAGCGGACCTATCCCAGCCGCGTCTCAGGGACCGACCTCGCCAATCCCGACTTCGCGATGTTTGGCGCCGCTTTCGGGGCCTGGACGAAGCGCGTGGAAACGACTGCGGAGTTTGAGGCAGCGTTGGTCGCGGCAACTCGCCTCGAAGGCCTTCGCCTGATCCACTGCATCATCGAGGTCGAGCAATTGAGCGCAGGCGGCGCGACGGTGAGCGGACTGCGCGCCAAGGCGTGACAAACGAAGGGCCGCCCCCTGGAGGGCGACCCTGAGTTCGATCTCGGCAGCGATCAGATCTTGTCGCCGAGGGCGCCTTGCACGCTGCCCTTCAAGTTCTGGGCTTCGCCCTTGCGCTCCTGCGCGCGACCTTCTGCGCGCTTTGCCGGATCGTCCGACCCTTGCTTGGCCTTGCCGATTGCTTCGTTAGCCATGCCTTTGGCTTTGCTCGAAAGCTCGCCCATGGTGTCTCTCCTGTTGGCAGCGCACCGTGCACCACCTCACAGGAAACGAACGGTGCGTTCGCGCCCTAGGTTCCTGAAATCAGGCCTTTGTGAGCGAAATGATGTGGTTCCATTCGGACGGGCGGATTTCTGCCACGGACAGGCGTGAAAGGCGCACGAGCTCGATTTCGGCGAGGGACGTGTCGGCCTTGATTTCCGCCAGCGAAATAGCGCGATCGAGGGCGCGGACCGGCTTCACTTTCACCGCTGCCCAGGCCGGATCCTTGGGATCGGACAGTCCCGCAACGCTGATCTCGACAATGCCGACGATCTCCTTGCCGGTTACGGAATGATAGAAAAAAGCCTGATCGCCAACTTTCATCGTTCTGAGGTTATTCGCAGCCCGATGATTGCGAACACCATCCCACAATGTTTCGCCGTCTTTGATCAGATCGTCCCAGCTATAGGCGGCGGGTTCTGATTTGATCAGCCAATATTGTTGCACGAAATTGCCCTCTGTTTTCCGCACTGTGGCGACTGGTTCGCCGCAATTAACGGAATTTTGAATGAGTTCGGCCATTGATGCCGAAAGGGTATGGGATCTCAAGTCTCTGTGAAGCACTCTGTCGGCAAATTCAGGTCGAGCCTTCCCGGCACCGCCAAGGCGGAGAGGGATATCGTCGCCCTAGGGGTGGCGGTAGCGGCGATTATTCTGTTTGTCGGCACCGGCGGAACGATCATGCACAAGATCGTACGCTCCTTCCTCGGCTTTGGCCCCCAGCCGGACTCGGCTCTCAGCGCCACTGTGCTGTTGAATATCGCACTGCTGATCTTCGGATGGCGCCGCTACTCCGATCTTCACGAAGAGGTGGCTGAGCGCCGCCGCGCTGAAGAAAGGGCGAACCAGCTCGCCGCAATGGATCCCCTGACCGGTAGCCTCAACCGCCGCAGCGGCGGCCCGGCGATCGACAAATTGCTGGCAGATTCGCACGCCAGCCGCAGGGAAGTCGCTCTGCTGATGGTCGATCTCGACAAGTTCAAGCAGATCAACGACCTCAATGGCCACAAGATGGGTGACGCCGTCTTGGTGGAGATTGCACGCAGGATCGGAGAGCTTTTGCCCAGCGAGGGCATTCTGGCCCGCATCGGTGGCGACGAATTCGTCTGCGCCCTTCCCTACGATCCGCGCGACAGCGGAGAGATCGACCGGCTGGCGCTGCAACTGATCGCCTCGGTATCGGCTCCGATCAATGCCTACGAGATGCAGCTGGAAGCGGCCGTCTCAATCGGCATGGCCAGCAGCGGCGAGCATTTCGAGGGGATAGAGCCCAACGCTGAGGGTCTGATCCATCACGCCGACATGGCCATGTACCACGCCAAGAAACACGGCCGTAATCGCTATTTCTGGTTCGAACCTGCGATGGAACGCGAACTGCGCCATCGGAACGATCTTGAGACCGGCATTCGTCGCGGCATTCCAGCGGGCGAGTTCGTGCCGTACTACGAACAGCAGATCGACCTCGAAAGCGGCGAGCTTGTCGGGTTCGAGATGCTCGCGCGCTGGCAATCGCCGCTCTTCGGGCTGGTCAATCCGGACACCTTCATCCCGATCGCCGAGGAAATCGACCAGATTGGTGCGCTGTCGGAATCGCTCATTCGCCAGGCCTTGGATGATGCCAAAGAGTGGCATCAGAAGCTGACGCTGTCGGTCAACGTCTCGCCCTTGCAGATGCGCGATCCTTGGTTCGCCCAGAAGCTCCTTCGCCTGCTGATCGAAAGCGGATTTCCGCCCAGCCGGCTGGAAGTCGAGATTACCGAGAGCTGCCTGCATGAGAACCTTGGTGCTGTGCGCGCCATGGTGACCAGCCTGAAGAACCAGGGCATCCGCATCAGCCTCGACGACTTCGGGACGGGCTATTCGAGCCTCTCGCAGCTGCGGGCGCTCCCGTTCGACCGCCTCAAGATCGACCGCAGCTTCGTCAGCGAACTGGCGAACGAGGGCATGGGGCATGAGCTCGTCGAAGCGATTGTGTCGCTCGGGCGCGACCTGTCACTGCCGATGACGGCGGAAGGGGTCGAATCACACGAGATCCTGGAAAAGCTGCGCAGCTTTGGCCAGCTGAAGGGCCAGGGCTATCTCTACGGTCTGCCGGAGGATGCCGTCGCCACCCGCGCACGGCTCGCCCGGCTCGACTTGCTGGTCAACGGCAAGCCGGCGACGGAGCCCATGCCGGCCGGTGAGCTGACGGATGAGGACAAAGCGGCCGACCGCAAGGCGGGTTAAGCCCTTTCCGCCCATTGCCCTGACGCCGCGCGGCTCCTAGGTGAAAGCCATGCGCGCAGCCTTCACCAAGATGCACGGCCTGGGGAACGACTTTGTCGTGCTCGACACGCGCGTCCATCCCCTGCCGCCGATCACGGCGTCTCTGGCGCGCTCGCTGGCCGATCGCCGGACAGGCATTGGCTGCGATCAAATGATCTTGCTGGAACCGTCCGAGATCGCCGATTTCCGCATGCGCATCTTCAACGCCGACGGCAGTGAAGTGGAAGCTTGCGGCAACGCCACCCGCGCGGTCGCCATGCTCCATGGCTCGCCCGCCCGGATCGAGACGCTCGCTGGAATCCTGGCAGTACAGCCAAGTGACGGCGGTGCAGCGGTCGACATGGGCGAACCTCGCTTTGAGTGGGAAGCAATTCCCCTCGCCTACGCGATGGATACGGCCTCTCTCCCAGTTGGCTGGGAAGAGCTCGAGCAGCCTACCGCGGTCAACCTCGGGAATCCGCACGCGGTGTTCTTCGTCGACGATTGCGACGCCGTCGCGCTCGACCGTCTGGGACCCGTGATTGAGAACGATCCGCTGTTTCCCGACCGGGTCAACGTGGGCGTCGCCACTGTCGAAAGCCGGGACAGAGTACGGCTTCGTGTCTGGGAGCGTGGGGCGGGCCTGACGCGCGCCTGCGGGACCGGGGCCTGTGCGGCTGCGGTCGCGGCCATCCGCCGCGGACTGACCGAGCGCGAGGTGACAGTGCATCTGCCGGGCGGATCGCTGCTGATTGAATGGGGCGAGGACGGCCGTATCATCATGACCGGCCCGGCCACCGAGAGTTTCCGCGGCACGTTCGACTGGGGCGACTTTGCGTGACCGCTGAAGTCATTTCGCTGGGTTGTCGCCTCAACCTTGCCGAAAGCGAAACAATCCGGGCGCTTCTCGCGAACGAACACAACGTCGTGGTCGTGAATAGCTGCGCTGTGACGGCCGAGGCGGTTCGGCAGACTCGCCAGGCCATTCGTAAAGCCCGCCGCGCCAATCCCGATGCGCGCCTGCTGGTGACCGGGTGCGCAGCGGAAATCGAACGCGAAGCTCTCGGGACAATGCCCGAAGTTGATGGGCTGATCGCGAACGAGAGCAAACTTGATCCGCGCGCCTGGAATATTCCGGGCAATCCTGCGCCGGTCTCCACGCTTCACACCCGCGCCTTCATCGCGGTCCAGAACGGTTGCGATCACGCCTGCACCTTTTGCGTAATCCCCCGAGGTCGCGGTCGCAGTCGATCGTTGACGGTCGCGAGCGTGCTGCAGGAGGTCGAGCGCCATCTGGAGCGCGGCGCCTCCGAAGTCGTGCTCACCGGAGTCGACGTCACGAGCTGGGGCCACGATCTGTCGGGACAGCCGGGCCTGGGCAGCCTCGCGAAAGCCGTACTTTCCGCCTTTCCCGAACTTGCGCGCCTGCGCCTGTCGTCGCTCGACGGGGTCGAGATCGATCCCGAGCTTATCGAAATGTTCGAGAGCGAGCTTCGGTTGATGCCCCACATCCATCTCTCGCTGCAGCACGGCGACGACCTGATCCTCAAGCGCATGAAGCGGCGCCACCAGCGCGCGGATGCCGTCAGGTTGGTGGAGAGGCTTCGCGCAAAGCGGCCCGAACTCGCGGTCGGGGCCGATCTCATTGCCGGGTTTCCGACCGAAGACGAAACCATGCACCAAGCCAATCGCTCGATCATTCGGGAGCTTCAGGTGGTTCACTGCCACGTATTTCCATATTCCCCACGCCCCGACACCCCCGCGGCACGCATGCCTCAAGTCGACAAGGCCACGATCCGTAGGCGCGCCGGCGAATTGCGGGCCGAAGCAGATGCCGTGCGGCAAGACTGGCTCGCCGGGCTTGTCGGCCGCGAACTCAGTGTGCTCGCCGAAGCCGACGGCACCGGCCACGCGGAGAATTTCGCGCGCGTTACGCTCCCCGCCGGAACCGAGCGTGGCCGGATCGTTTCGATCAACCCCAAGTCCCTCGAAAGGGGCCTGCTACAATGAGCGAGGCGACCTGGAGCGAACGCCTGTTCGGAGGCTTCCGCAAGACGTCCGAGCGGTTGTCCGAGAACCTCACCGGAGTAGTCGGCACCGCGAAACTTGATGACCGTACGCTCGACGAGGTCGAGGATGCGCTGATCCTGTCCGACCTCGGCCCCAGTGCCGCAGCGCGCATCCGCAACAAGCTTGCCGAGAAGCGCTTTGGGCTGTCGATCACCGAGCGAGAACTCAAGGAAGCGGTAGCCGAAGAGATCGCCGCGATCCTGCGCCCAGTGGCAAAGCCGCTTGAGATTACCGCTTTCCCTCGCCCCCAGGTGATCCTGGTGATTGGCGTCAACGGTAGCGGCAAGACTACTACGATTGCGAAGCTCGCTCATCTGTTTCAGGAAGAGGACTACGGCGTGCTCCTGGCCGCCGGCGACACGTTTCGCGCCGCGGCGATTGGTCAGCTGGCGGTCTGGGCCGACCGGATCGGGGTCGATATCGTCCGCGGGCCGGAAGGCGGGGACCCGGCCAGCATCGTGTTCGACGCGGTCAAGCAGGCGACCGATACCGGCATAGACGCCCTGGTTGTCGACACCGCTGGGCGCCTGCAGAACAAGCGCGAGCTTATGGATGAGTTGGCCAAGATCCGCCGCGTCCTCGGCCGCCTCAATCCCGAAGCGCCGCACGACGTGGTTCTGGTGCTCGACGCGACCAATGGTCAGAACGCCCTCGCGCAGATCGATGTCTTCCGCGAGGTTGCCGGCGTGACGGGGCTGATCATGACCAAGCTCGACGGCACCGCGCGCGGCGGCGTGCTGGTGGCCGCGGCGGAACAGTATGGCCTGCCGATCCACGCGATCGGCGTTGGTGAGAAAATAGACGACTTACGCCCGTTTGATCCCGACCTGGTCGCGCGCGTGATTGCGGGAGTGGCCTGATGTCCGAAGTTGAAACCAAGAAGCCCAAATCCGGCTGGATCAATGTGGCCGTTGATTACGGCCCGCTGCTCGTGTTCTTTCTCAGCTATCGCTACTTCCGTCCCGACGGACAGGACATTGCGGGCGAGATCTTCGCCGTAGTCCGCAGCACCGGAGCGTTCATCGCCGCCTCGCTGGTGGCGCTCGCCATCTCCAAGTGGCGCCTCGGCCGCATTTCCCCGATGCTGTGGCTTTCGACGGTGCTGATCGTCGGGTTCGGTACGTTGACGATCTACACCGGGAACGAGTGGTGGATTCAGCGCAAGCCGACGGTCATCTACACGCTCTTCGCCGTCGCGCTCATCATCGGGTGGCTCAACGGCAAGGCGCTGCTCAAGTATCTGCTCGAGGCTGCCTTCGATGGCCTGAATGACGAAGGCTGGCTCAAACTCTCGCGCAACTGGGGGTTCTTCTTCGTCTTCCTCGCGGTGCTCAACGAAATCCTCGCGAACACGCTGAGCTTCGAGTCCTGGCTTGCCGCCAAGCTCTGGGTCTTCCTGCCGCTAAGCTTCGGCTTCACCTTCACCCAGCTTCCGATGCTGTTGAGGCATGGACTTTCGACCGAAGGCACCGAAGACGAAAAGACCAATCCCCCGCCGACTGGCTAATCTCGGAGCTGTACCCTTTCCCGGCGGGCCGCTTGGCGTTAGACCACGCCGGCAATTGGGAAGAAGGGGGAACCTCCATGGCAAAGCTATTCGGCAATTTGCACCTTGTGCTGCTTATCGGCCTGGTGCTGGCGATCGCGGTAATCGCGAGTTTTACGGGCTGGACCGGCGAAAGCGCGCGCGATGTCGCTGACGACGTCATGCGCTGGCTGCATCTGTTTTTCGGCGTCATCTGGATCGGCCTGCTGTACTACCTGAACTTCGTGCAGGTCCCGACCATGCCGAAGATCCCGGCCGAACTGAAGAAGGGCGTCACGGGCTACATCGCTCCGGCGGTGCTGTTCTTCTTCCGCTATGGCGCCTTGTTCACCGTCCTGACCGGCCTCGCGATCGCCTTCCACAACGGATACGGCGCCGACGCGCTGACCTTCCGTGGTGTAGGCGCAGACGGCATCAACCTGATCGGTCTCGGCATGTGGCTGGCGATCATCATGGCCTCCAACGTGTGGTTCGTGATCTGGCCGGCCCAGAAGAAGATCCTCGGCCTGGTGGAAGTCACCGACGAGGCGAAGGCAAAGGCCGCTCCGGTGGCGCTCATCGCCAGCCGGACCAACGTGATCCTGTCGCTGCCGATGTTCTACGCGATGGTCAGCGCCAACCTGGGCTGATTACGCAACTTTGAGACGATTTGGGGCGCCGCGAGCAATCGCGGCGCCCTTTTTCGTGCTCACACCTAGGACAGACCATTAAGGATTCGTCCGGGCCGTTTTCAGTGTTTGACCCGATCAGGGCCGCACCTCGAGAGGTCTAGAACTCTCCCTGCAAGACGGGGCGGCACTCTCACGCTCCGTCGCTTGCTGTACGGAGACCTCCGGTGATGATCGGCAAAAGACTAGCGCTTGCCGCCAGCGTAGCGATGCTGGCTTCCACCCCCGCCCTCGCCCAGGATGACAAGCTGGAAGGCGTCATCGTCCGCGCCGGCGAAGGCCAGGTCGTGCTTCAGACCGGCAACACGCAACAGACCGTGACGCTCGATTCCGACACGCGCATCCGCCAGACGGAGGGCGCCTTGAATGTCCGCAAGGAAGACAAGTTGGCGTCCGACCTGCTTCCGGGCCTTCCCATCAAGGTTCAGGGGACCAACAACGGCAGTTCCTTTGCCGCTGACGTAATCGAGTTCAAGCAAGGCGACTATCGCACCGCAGTCCAGATCAGGGCGGGACAGACCGAGACCCGGGAAGCGCTCGCGCAGACGGGCGAATTCGACGTGCGGGCGGAGACAAACGTCTACTTTGCCACCGGCAGCTCAACCATCAACGCAGAAGGCAAGCGCTCGCTCAACGATCTCGCCACTCAGGCGCAGTCGATCGAGGGCTATGCCATCTCGGTCCTCGGCTATGCCGACCCCACGGGGAACGCCGCAGCCAACCAGAAGCTGAGCGATCGCCGCGCCCAGAACGTGATCGACTACCTCAAGCAGCGCCCCGGCATTCAGCCTGGCCGCGTAATCGCGGCATCTGCGATGGGTGAGGTCGACACCGGAGCCGCTCCGACCGCCGCGTCCAACGCCGAAGCCCGCCGCGTGACGGCGCGTGTGGTCACCAGCAAGGCCCGGCTCGCCAATCCGTAACGTGGAGGTCTTGCGGCCCGAGCTCAGTCCCGGGTCGCGTGATCCGTTCTTGGAGGGAGGAACGCGATAGAGCTGTTTCTGCAAGCGCTGGCGATCTCGTTCGGGGCGATGTTCCCGATCGTGAACCCATTCAGCACCGCGCCGCTGTTCGTTTCGCTCACCGGCGGAATGAGCGACGAACAAATTCGCCGGCAAGCGCTCAAGGGGTGCATCTACGGGTTCTCCATCCTGCTGGTGTTCCTCCTCCTGGGCGCACGCATCTCCGACTTCTTCGGCATCAGCGTCCCCGGCATTCGCGTAGCCGGCGGATTGATTATCGCCGCGGTGGGCTTTCGCATGCTCTTCCCCCGGCCGAAGATGCCCGGAGAGGTAGCGGTTCCGCCGCAGAGCCTGGAGATAGCCTTCGCACCGATCGCCATGCCGAGCCTCGCCGGGCCGGGATCGATCTCGGTCATCCTGGCCGGGGCGACGCGTATTCGCTCCTTCCCGGTCGAAGACCTGCCGGCGATCTACGCCGGTATTGCCGCAGGTCTCGCGATAACATTCGTGATCGCATTCATCGTCCTGCGTGGGGCGAGTTCACTGGTCACATTGCTCGGCCACCACGGGATCGACGCAATGACCCGGATCTTCGGGTTCCTGCTCATGTGCATAAGCATGGAATTCCTGCTCGGCGGCATCGCCGAATTCTACGGCATTGCACGCTGATGCTCGCCCCGATGGGGTTTTCCCGGATGGATCAGCGGTGATCTTGGAGCGTAGCATCCATCAACTCCCCTATGAGGAAGAGCCCGATGAAGCGTAGCCTCACAGCCGCGATTGCGGCGCTCGCCTTGCTTGGATCAGTGCCGGTCGCGAGCCAGGTTAACGAGGATCAGTGGGAAAACCTGGTTCGCGTAAAATCGGACAAGATCGACATGGTCTATCTCGCGCCCGACGCCGACTTCCGCCCCTACACAAAGGTCATGTTCGCCAAGCCGCATCTGGCCATGCGCGCGAACTGGGTCCGGGATCAGCGCCGCAACAGCACACAGGGCCTGCGGATCAGCGAGTCCTTTGTTCGCGAGGCCCTGGACAAGGCGACCGTCGAGTTCGAAGCGATCTTCAAGCAGGCTTTCACCAACGCCGGCTACACCGTCGTGACCGAGCCGGGACCGGACGTGCTGGAGCTGGTCACCGGCGCCATCGACATCGACGTGGTCGCTCCCGACACCCCGACCTCGGGCAGGACCCGCATATACTCGGAGGAAGCCGGCGCGGCGACGATCGTCATCGAAGCAAGGGACTCCATGACCGGGGCCGTCCTCGGTCGGGCGATCGAGCGGCGCGTCGCTGGAGACAACGGTCCCTGGATCCGCAACCGCGTAACCAACCGCAACGATTTCGAGCAAATCTTCGAGCGTTGGGCGAAGGCCGCCGCGAATGGCATCGCTGAGCTCAAGCGGCTCTCACCAGTGGATACGAACGGCCAGGCGCTGGCCCGCTAGACCTTAGATTTCAACCTGGCTGCCGAGTTCGACCACTCGGTTCGTCGGCAGGCGGAAGAACTCCATCGGCGTTGCCGCGTTGCGCATCATCCACGCGAACAGCTTCTCGCGCCATATGGCCATGCCTGGCTTGTCGGCCGAAAGCAGCGTCTGGCGCGAGAGGAAGAAGCTCGTCTGCATCATCTCGAACTTACCGCCGCACATTTCCATCTGCTTGAGCGCAGCCGGAATGTCGGTCTCTTCCATGAAGCCGTAATGCAGCACCACGCGATAGAATCCGTCGCGCATGTCGTGGATTTCGTACCGATTTTCCGGCTGGACGTAAGGCACGTCGGCAATCTGCACCGTGAGCACCACGACACGGTCGTGCAGCACCTTGTTGTGCTTGATGTTGTGCAGCAGCGCGGAAGGCGTCCCGTGCGAGCCGGAGTTCATGAAGATCGCCGTCCCAGGGACCTTGGCGGTACTGTTGCGGGCAGACTTGGCGAAGATGTCGAGCGGCAGGCCGACTTCGCTCATCCGCTCACGCATCAGGCGGCGGCCCTTGGCCCAGGTGGTCAGCATCGTGAAGGTGATCGCGCCAACCAGCAGCGGGAACCAGCCACCGTCCGGAATCTTCGTCAGGTTCGCGGCAAAGTAGGCGCCGTCGAGAATGAAGAAGACCGAGATCACGCCGATGACGAGGGGCAGCGGCCAGTTCCAGACACGGCGCACCAGCACGGTCAGCATGATCGTGGTGCAGATCATCGTACCGGTGACCGCAATGCCGTAGGCGGCGGCCAGGTTGGACGACTCCCCGAAACTGACGACGAGCAGGATGACCAACAGCATCAGGCTCCAGTTGACGGCGGGAATGTAGATCTGCCCGTGCGCGCTGGCCGAGGTGTGGCTGATCCGCAGGCGCGGCATGACGCCCAGCTGTACGGCCTGCTGCATGACCGAATAGGCGCCCGTAATCACCGCCTGGCTGGCGATCACCGTGGCGGCCGTAGCGAGCAGCACGAGCGGAAGACGCAAGTCCTCCGGAGCCAGCAGGAAGAACGGGTTTTCCGCCGCCGCCGGATTGCGGAGCAGCAGCGAGGCCTGACCAAGGTAGTTGAGCAGCAAGGCCGGGAAGATGAGATAGAGCCAGGCGATCTGGATGGGCTTGCGGCCGAAATGGCCGATATCCGCGTAAAGGGCCTCGGCCCCGGTTAGCGCCAGGACCGCCGAGCCAAGGGCGAGAAACGCGCGGTAGGGATCGGTCGCGAAGAAGTGGTAGATCCAGACGGGATTGAGCGCCTGAAGCACGTCGGGGCGTTGAGTGATGCTGGACAGGCCCAACACCGCCAGCGTCAGGAAGTAAACGATCATGACCGGACCAAAGAGCTTGCCCACGCGCTCGGTCCCGCGCTTCTGGATCAGGAACAGCCCGATCAGGATCCCCGCTGCCGCGGGCAGGACGTAAGGGTCGAAATGGCTCTGCACCACGGTCAGGCCTTCGACAGCCGAGAGCACCGAGATCGCCGGGGTGATCATGCAGTCGCCGAGGAACAGCGCCGTGGCAAAGATGCCGAGCAGGACGAGGCCGTTGCTCCAGCGCCCACCGCTTCCGGTCTTGCGCTGGATCAGCGCCAGCAAGGCCAGGCTACCGCCCTCGCCCTTGTTGTCCGCGCGCAGGGTCAGGAACACGTATTTGCCCGTCACCAGGATCACCAGTGACCAGAACATCACGCTGACCACGCCGAACACGTGAACGAGATCGACCGCCAGGCGATGGTGGCCGACAAAAGTCTCCTTCATCGCATAAAGCGGACTGGTGCCGATATCGCCGTAGACGACGCCGATGGCGCCCACGGCCAGCTTGGCCAACCCTGCTTTGGAACTGTCGGAGTGGTGAGAATTCGAGACGTCAGTCATCGGGAATTAAGGCCCCCTGCACGACTCAGTCGTGCGGAGCGCGGCGTTTAGCAGTGGTCCCATGACGCCGCAATCCGCGGTCAGCCGTCATTCCTGTTGTGGGACAGGCGCTTGACCGGAAATCTGAGCGATCAGGGCGTCGAGACGAGCGAGGCGTTCCTCAAGCAAGGCGCGACCGGCCGAATCTTCGGAGGCATTCTCGACAGTTGCCTGCCACACGCCCCGCGCTTCCATGAGCTGGCCTTGCCGGATCAGGGCGAGGCCGAGGAAATAGCCGGGGCCGACGCCACCGCGATCGAGCTCGGACGCGCGGCGATAGGCAACCAGGGCCGGCTCCGTCAGGATCCCGCCGGCGTGCTCGACCAATGCGTTGCCGAGTGCGAGCCACGCTTCGGCATCACGCGGATTGTCGTGCACCGCGCCGCGCAGCATCACGGCGGCGTTGGAGAACTGGCCCCGCCGGGCCAGCGCATCGGCAATCAGCAGCTTGTCGCTCCCCGACCGAGCAGCCGAGCCGATCATCTCCTTGCGCTCATCGATGTAGGAGAAGCCCGCGTCGATCTCCCCCGCAGCGCGCGGCGCAGCCGGTGCGCCGGGAACGCCGGGGCTCGCCTGCAAGGCATAGCCTGCGAGGCCGAGCGCGAGGGCGGCGGCAAACGAGGTCCAGCCCTGCCGGGGCACCCCTAGCACGAAGGCGGCCAGGGCGAATGCTCCAAGGGCGACTGCTATGGCGATCAGCCAGCTCATTTGGCCTTCCTCAGCCGGCGCAGGATGATGAGAACCGCCAGCGCCAACAGCACCAACGGAATGGCGAACAGCGGCCAGGTCGTGGCGCTGATCTCGGGCTTGTAGCTGACGTAATCGCCGTAGCGCTCGATCAGCCAGGCCCGCACCTGTTCTGGATCTTCACCCGCGGCGATACGAGTGCGAACCTGATGCCGCATGTCACCAGCCATCGGCGCATCGCTGTCGGCGATCGATTGGCTCTGGCACTTGAGACAGCGCAAGGTCTCCATCAGCGCCTGGGCCTTCGCCTCAAGCGCGGGATCGTCGAGCTGGCGGTAAGCGTAAGGCGCCGGCGGAAGCGAATCCTGCGCGGCCACAGGAAGGGCAAAGGCCAGCAACAACGTCGCGAAGATCAGGCGGAGGTTCATGCGCCCGCCTTCCGCAACTCTTCCAGCAACATGGGAATATCCCGATCACGGATGTCGCCGATGTGTTGGTAGCGGATCACGCCCTGGCCATCGATGACAAAGGTCTCCGGCACCCCGGAGGAGCCGATCGAGAGCTGGACGGCGCTGATGTCGTCCTTGCCGATGCGGCTGAAGGGATTGCCGTAAGCCTCGAGGAAGGCAGCAACGTCTTCCGGACGGTCGCGGATGGCCACGGCGACGATGTTGGCGCCGCTCGCCTCCAGTTGCGCCAATTGCGGCGCTTCGGCGCGGCAGGGCACGCACCAGCTGGCAAAGATGTTGAGCAGCTTGGGCTGACCATCAGCGAGGTTGACGCTCGAAAGCCCCGGCCGATCAGTGACAGCGGCCGGCAAGTCGAACGCGGGGATCGGCTCCCCGATCATCGCGCTGTGAACGAACTCGTCCTTCGGCCGCGAGAGTTGCCAGGCGAACAGCCCGAACAAGGCGGCGACGAGCGCCAGCAGGACCCAACGCAACCAGGTCATGCCACTACCTCAGCGGCCTCGGGAGCCGGCTCAGGCGAACGCCGAGCAGCGATCTGGGCCTGAGCCGAACGGCGCCGCAGGTCGCCCGAAAGGCGCCCCACGAGGGCCAGGAACCCACCCAGCGCGATCAGCACGCCACCGTACCAGATCCACGTCACGAACGGCTTCCACCACAGACGCAGCTGCCAGCGTCCGCCTTCGGCTTCCCCGCCGATCACGGCGTAGAGCTGGCCGTTCCAGCGCGTCAGCAGCGCCGACTCGCTGGTCTGCTGCGGCGGCGTCCAGAAGCTGCGCGCCTGGGGCTTGATCTCATGCTCGGCACCACCGCGATAGCTCGCCAGAAGCCGCGCTTCGAGGGCGGTCCAGTTGGGGCCAGCGACCGGATCGACCGAGGCCAGCTTGATCGACCACGGACCAACGTTGGCCGTCTCACCGACTTGTGCCGCGACCAGCTTTTCCTTCGTAAAGGCTGTGTCCGCCGCCATCCCGAACAACGCTACAGCGATCCCGAAGTGCGCGATCACCATGCCCCAGACGGGTAGCGGCAACCGGCGCAACGAACGGCCACGCAGCGGGAGGAAGCTGCCGACCGCAACCGCCGCGGCCAGCGTCATGCCCAACAGCGGCATGAGTGCGATCCCAGCGATAAGCCACCCGGCCAGAAGCACGGCGAGCCCCACCAATCCTATCGCAATCACTTGCAGGCGGATGCGCGCAAAGCTGTCCCGTCGCCAGCGCAGCAACGGCCCGATCGCAAGCACCACCAGCATCGGCATGAAGAAGATCGCGCCCACCGGATTGAAGTACGGCGGTCCCACCGAGACGCGCACGTCGAACGCCTCGGTCAGAAGCGGATAGAGTGTGCCGAGCAGCACGATGCCCAGGATCGCCGAGAGCGCGACGTTGTTCACCACCAGCGCGCCCTCGCGGCTCATCACCGAGAAGCGCTCGCCCTCGGCAATCGTGCCCGCCCGGAGAGCGAACAGCGCCAGGGCTCCGCCGATGTAGATCGCAAGCAGGACCAGGATGAACGTCCCGCGCTCCGGATCTACGGCGAAGGCGTGAACGCTGGTGAGAATGCCCGAACGCACGAGGAACGTACCGATCATGCTCATCGAGAACGCAACGACCCCGAGCATGATGGTCCAGGCCCGCAGGGCATCGCGCGAGGCCAGCACGCTGACCGAGTGAAGCAACGCCGTCGCCGCCAGCCACGGCATCAGCGAGGCATTTTCGACCGGATCCCAGAACCACCAGCCGCCCCAGCCGAGCTCGTAATAGGCCCAGTAGCTGCCGGCGGTGATACCGAGCGTCAGGAAAATCCAGGCGCCGAGAACCCAGGGCCGCATGACCTTGGCGAAGTCAGGGGTCACCTGCCGCGTCAGCAGCGCGCCGACCGCGAAGCTGAACGCGATAGAGAGCCCGACGTAGCCGAAATATAGCGTCGGCGGATGCAGCGCGAGGCCGATGTCCTGCAACAGCGGATTGAGCCCCGCCCCTTCTTCCGCGGCCGGAATAAGCCGCTCGAACGGGTTCGAGGAGATCAACAGGAACGCATAGAAGCCGAGCCCGACGAACGCCTGCGAGGCGAGCGTGGCCAGCATCGTGCGCTCCGGAAGTCGGCGCTCAAGGAAGGCGATCAGCCCGCCTGCCAGTGCCATCACGGTCACCCACAGCAGCATCGAGCCTTCATGGTTGCCCCAGGCGCCGGCGAGCTTGAAAATGAACGGCTTGTCCGAGTGCGAGTTCTTCGCGACCAAGGCAACCGACAAGTCGGTACGCGCAAAAAGCAGCAGCAAGGCACCAAAGGAAAGCGCGCACAGCAGCGCCTGCGTTACCGCCGCGGGCCGAACCAGCGAGGAAAGCTCCGACCCGTTCTGTCGCAGACCCAGGAAACCGGCGAGCAGCTGCAGCCCGGCAAGGGCTGCGGCAAGCCACAGGGCGGCAAGGCCGAATTCAGCGATCATTGGGTTTCCGCGACCGCTTCGCGCTTCTGCGCGGCGGACATATCTTCGAGTTCGCGCGGCATGTAGTTCTCGTCATGCTTGGCGAGCAGGTTGTCCGCCTTGAATGTGCCGTCGGGCTGCAGCGAGCCTTCGGCGACCACGCCGGACCCCTCTACGAACAGGTCGGGCACGATGCCCGAAAAGACCACGGGAATGCGCGCCGTTCCGTCACCGACGACGAAATTGATCGTCACACCATCGGCCAGCGTCTTGAGCGAACCCGCCTCGACCATTCCACCCAGACGCACGGCTTGGCCCGCCTGTGGCGGATTGGCGGCCATATCGCTCGGCACGTAGAAATAGCTCGCCTGGTTACGCAGCGCCCAGGCGGCGAGCAGCGCAGCGCCGATCAGCGCGGCAACCGCCACCAGGATCAGCACCAGTCGCTGATGTTTGGGCTTGATCGCGCTTGTCATCGACCGCGAGCCTTATCGCGCCGACGCTCGGCCGCGCGCATGGAGAGCCAGCTCCACGCGACCAGAGCCAGGGTGCCCAGGACACCCACGGCATAGGCGGCAATCACGAAATCCCAATGGTCGAGTGCTTCGCGCATCAATCCTCCAGCGCGCGCCGACGCAGCCGCGCTTCTGCCTGGACGTCGGCCAGGATCGCCCGCATCCGCGCGAGCACTACCCCGCCGAAGATGAACGAGAACCCCAAGGTCGCCACGGCGAGCGGAATAAGGAACTCCGCGGCCATGGCGGAACCGCCAGTGGTCAAGCTCGGCGGCTGGTGGAGCGAGTTCCACCACAGGACCGAGAAGTGGATGATCGGAATGTTCACCGCGCCGACGAGGCCGAAGATCGCGACGATGCGGCTTGAGGCCCCTTCCCTGTCAGATGCCTGCGCGAGCGCGATATAGCCGAGATAAAGAAACAGCAGCACCAGCATGCTCGTCAGGCGTCCGTCCCAGACCCACCAGGTGCCCCAGGCCGGGCGTCCCCAGATAGAGCCGCTTGCGAGACATATGGCCGCGAATACCGCGCCAGGGACCGCGGTCGCCCGGGCGGCGATCGCCGCCAGCGGATGGCGCCAGACCAGCTCCACAAGGCTGGCGATGGCAATGGCCGTCCAGCCGCCCATGCCGAGCCAGGCCGATGGCACGTGGATGAAAACGATGCGAACCGTATCGCCCTGCAGGCGCTCCGCCGGTGCGGCGAAGAGGCCCCAGGTCAGCGCGCCCGCAGTCAACGCGAGGCCGGCCAACAGCAAAGCTGGAGTCAGCCAGCGGGCGATCCGCAGGAAGCGGGCAGGATTAGCGAAGCCGTGCATGGTCCGCGCGCGGCTTTGGCAGGTCGGGGTTCCGCGAGCAAGGGGCGACACGCGGCGTTTCGGACAAAATCAACGAAAGGGTAATTCGGAGCGCGCCTTCGACGGGCTCAGCCCCGCCCGATCAGCCGCTGCGCCATCCGATCAGCCACGACGTCCGAGGACAAACCGCTCTCATCGCTCTCACGCCAGATCGCTTCGAGGCGTTCCGGTATCTGCGCGATGCGCGCCTGGACCTCGTTCAGGTCGCAGGGCTCGCCATGCTGGCGGCACAAGTACTCGAGGCTCACGTTGATGATGCCGCCAGCGTTGATGACATAGTCCGGGGCGTAGAGAATTCCGCGTTCCGCCAGCAGGGCGCCGTGCTCACGACGGGCCAGCTGGTTGTTCGCTCCGCCCGCCACGATCGGGCAGTCGAGCCGGGCGATTCCCTCTTCATCGAGAATCGCCCCGAGGGCGTTGGGGCTGAACACATCGCACGAGGTCCCCATGATCTCGTCCGCAGCCACTGCTGTCGCGCCGAGTTCCGCCGCCAGCGCCGCTGCTCGGCCAGGCGTGATGTCGGCCAGCGTCAGGCGTGCGCCTTCCGTTGCCAGCAGCCGGGCCACCCCGCCTCCGACACTTCCGCAGCCTTGCAGGGCCACGTGCACGCCGTCGAGGTCATCGCGCCGGAGCTTGTGCGCCACGGCCGCCTTGATGCCGAGGAAGATGCCTATGGCCGTAAACGGTCCGGGGTCACCACCGAGTTGGCCTTCGCCAGCGGGCAAGCCGCAAACGTGCGGTGTCCGCTTCGAAATCGCGACCATGTCGGCTTCGCTTGCGCCGACATCTTCTGCTGTCACGTAACGTCCGCCGAAGGCATCCACCGCATCGCCGAACGCGGCCAGCATCTCGGGCGTCTTGGTCCGATCCTTGTCGAGCAGCACCACTGCCTTGCCCCCGCCCATCGGCAGGCCGGCCATGGCGTTTTTGTAGCTCATCCCCCGCGACAGGCGCAGCGCGTCGCGCATCGCGCCTTGCGGATCGGCGTAATGCCAGAAGCGCGTGCCTCCGGCACCGGGGCCGAGATGAGTGGAATGGAGAGCGATGATCGCTGTCAGGCCAGAGGCCTTGTCGTGTACCAACTGGACGAGTTCGTGATCGTCCCAGTCCGCTTCGGTCCAGAAAGCCGCCATGCAAAAGGCCTCGCAAATTAAAGTGCGAACGCGCTGCGACAGGGAAGGGAGTGGGGCGATTGACGGGGTTTGAACCCGCGACCTCCGGTACCACAAACCGGCGCTCTAACCAACTGAGCTACAATCGCCACAGCCTTTGCCACCTTGCGCTGTGTCGCGGTGGCTCTCAGGCAGTCGCACCATCCGGTCAAGCCAGATCGGCGCGGGCGCGAGCCTGTTGCACAGGTCACCTGCCAAGCAAAGTGAAAACTTCGTCTGACGAAGGTGAACGCAACTTTCTTACCCGAGCCTCGCCGTCTATCTCAGGCCAATGGCGAATCCTGGAGAGACCACTGCCGACCGTCTGACTGCCCGGCCGGGCTTGCGACGCGTTCCCACTCCGCGGGCCGAGGTCTACGATGTACCGGACTTCCTGCCGCCCGAGTTGTGCGCCCGCCTGATCGCGCTGATCGACAAGGACCGCCGGCCCTCCACTATCGCCGACGCCAATGGCGACCACTACTTCCGCACCAGCGAAACCTGTGACCTCAGCCCGGAAGAGCCCGCGGTGCAGGATCTCGAGGCCCTGCTCTTTGCCTTGAACGGGATCGACGCGGCTTATGGCGAGCCCGTGCAGGGTCAGCGCTACGAGGTCGGCCAGGAGTTCAAGAATCACACCGACTACTTCGAGCCTACTGGGCAGGACTTCGAGAAGTACTGCTCGGTCGCCGGACAGCGGACCTGGACCTTCATGATCTACCTCAACGATGTCGAGGCCGGCGGCGCGACGCGTTTCAAGGTGATCGACAAGATCTTCCGGCCGCAGGAAGGCAAGCTGCTGTGCTGGAACAATCATCGCCCCGACGGCAGCCTGAACCCGGCGACGCTCCATCACGGGATGAAGGTGCGCAAGGGCGTGAAGTATGTGATTACCAAGTGGTACCGTGAAAGGCCCTGGGGATGGTGAGCGTGCAGCGATCGGGATCGTGCCATTGCGGCGCGGTGAAGTTCACGGCCTTGGTCGAGGAGCCCCTTCGCGGGGCGCGCTGCGATTGCTCGATTTGCTCAATCAAGGGCGCGGTGACCGTGGGGACGCCGCTGAGCGGCCTGACCATTCTCGAGGGTGAGGATCGGCTGAGCTGCTATCAGTTCAATACCGGTGTGGCGAAGCACTACTTCTGTTCGAGCTGCGGGACCTACACTTTCCATCAGCGCCGGTCGGATCCCGACACTTACGGCGTCAACGTCGCGTGCATCGGCCTCAATCCGTACCATGACTTTCCGGACGTGGCGGTGGTCGATGGGCGGCATCACGTGCGCGATACAGGCAAGGCTCGGCTCGCGGGTCGGCTGAAGTTCGAGCCTTCCGCGGACTAGCTCGCTTTCGGCGTGAAACGGAAAAGGGCGGCCCCGCGGGACCGCCCTTCTCTGTCTCGGTTTCGAGGCTTCGCTCAGTTCTTCTTGAGCGTGAGGCCACCGAAGCGCTTGTTGAACTGCGCAACGCGACCGCCCTGGTCGACCTGGCGCGTGCCGCCGGTCCAAGCCGGGTGGCTGGTCGGGTCGATGTCGAGGTGCAGCGTGTCGCCTTCGTTGCCCCAGGTGGAGCGCGTTTCGAACACGGTGCCGTCGGTCATCTGCACCTTGATCATGTGGTAATCGGGATGGGTATCGGCCTTCATCGCATTAGTCCTTCGCGCGTTTGGCCGGTTCCGACCGGCCAGGCAATTTCGGGAAAGGCGCGCCCTTACAGATGGGCGCGAGTAATTGCAACCTGCTCAGGCTGAGCCCGTTATCAGGTCGAGCTGGGCGGATCGGCGACCATCGCGGTGAACTGCACTTCGCAGGTCACCTTGCCCTCGACGCTGGCCTTGCCCCAGAACTTGCACACGCGCGCGCGCTTCTGGACGAAACCGACGTTGAGATCGAGCAGGCAGCCCGGTTCCACCGGAGCGCGGAACTTCGCTTCCTCGATGGCCATGAAGTAGACCAGCTTGCCCGAACCGGCGAGCTGGAGCGTTTCGATCGCCAGGATCGCCGCCGCTTGCGCCAACGCTTCGATCTGCAGCACGCCCGGCATGATCGGCCGGTCAGGGAAGTGGCCCTGGAAGAACTGCTCGTTGAAGCTGACCGCCTTTACCGCATGAATCTCCTCGTCGATCTTCAGGCTCTTGACCCGATCGACGAGCAGCAACGGATAGCGGTGCGGCAGGGCATTGAGGATCTGCACGATGTCGTAAGCGTGCTCATCCACGGCCGTATTTGCCTCTGTCATGCCCTGCCCCAATTACCTGCTTAGCGGCCCTGCGGCTGCGCAGCCTGCGGCTGAGCGGCCTGCTGCTGCTGAGCCTGCTGAGCCATCGCCGCCTGCACCAGAACCTGCTGCACTTCCTGGTACAGCGAGATGGTCTGCTGCTGCGGGCGCCAGCCTGCCGGCGCGGTGGTCGACACCGTCGGGACCAGCGTGTTGAGCGCAGTGGCGATATCGTCGGTCACGTCCGCAGCCTGGCTGGCGTAGACGGCCTGACCGGGCGAAAGGATCAGCTGGAGGCTGTGCTGGGTCACGACCTGCTGAACCGCTGGGCCGAACTGCTGCGCCACCTGCTCGAGAGCATAGACACGAGCCTGGGTGATCGGCGCCTGGACCTGATTGATCTGCTGGTCGAGACCTTCGAGCTGGGTCCGGGCGGCGGAGTTGCTCTGCGCCGCGGTCTGCTCGGCTTCGCTGAGCTGGCCGTCGTTGTTGGTGTCGAACTGCTTCAGGGCCGTCTGACGCTGCACCTGGAGCTGCTCAAGCTGCGTACGCTGCGCCTGGTAGGTCGTAGCGATCTGTCCGAACGCGGTTTGCAGAGCCTGCGAAGCAGCGATTGCAATCGCCGGCTCGGCCACGGCGATGCCGTTGACCTGCGCTGAAGCTGGGCTCGCTACGACGGCCAGAGCCAACGCGGCAGTCGCAATAAGTTGGTTCTTCATTAGAATTGGGTCCCTACGTTGAAGGAGAACTTCTTGGTGTCGTCGCCTTCCTGTTTGAGGATGGGATAGGCGAAGTCGATACGGAAAGGTCCGAAGGGCGAATTCCAGTTTACGCCGATACCGACCGAAAGGCGAGGCATCGCGGAGTTGCCGAGGAACGTTTCCTTGAAGGCGGGATAAGTCGTGCCGATGGGGACGTTGTTGGCCTGGCCATTGCTTGAGGGCAAGCAGCCCGGATTTGAGTTGGTAGGACTGGTCACAATTACCGCGGTACCAGTACAAACTCCGCTCGAATTCAACGTAGAGTCGTTGATCTGCGTGTACAGAGGTTCACCCGCGGCATTGCGCGAGGGATAGAAGCTGCCGTCCGGGAACGTGTCGATGAGTACCGGTGTCTTGACGCCGAAGACCGAGCCAACGTCTGCAAAGATCGACGGGCGAATACCCATCTCGCGGGCGCCCGAGCCCAGCGGGATCTCGAGTTCGGCCCTGCCCAGGTAGTAAGCGTGGCCACCAAGCGCGTCGTTCTGCGTGTTGTCCTTGTCGTACGGCAACAGAACCCCATCACCGTTTGCGTCAACAACGACGTTCCCAGTGGAGTCGGTTTGGTAGAACTGGCGTATGACACGAGGGCCAACACCGCGAATATCGAAACCGCGGATGTCAGGCTCGCCAAGGAAGAACCGGTCAGTGAGCTGGACATCGTCCGTTTCCGGCCCCCTGTCCTTCAGCCCGTGGATATAGCCGACTTCCGCCCCGAGCGAGAAGATGAACCCTGGGCGGAGCTGCCAGAACCGCTTCGCTTCCGCGCGACCGCGAACATAGTAGGTGTCACCGCCCAGACCGGCGAGGTCGACACTGGCAATCGCCCGCTGACCACGCGTCGGACGCGCCCCATTGTCCAGGGTGTTTTGGACAACCGAAAGTCCCAGGATCGAACTGGTACGCTTGCCGAGGGCGTCGCAAAGGTAGCGTCCAGCGAGGATAGGATCGCAAGTCCGCACGCCGTCGCCGTCGAGGTCCGAGTAGTACTGGTTCTCGTCGATCGTTACGTCTTCGAAGTTCAAGGTGTAGCGGGCCAGTGCCGAGACGGTCTCCGTCAGCGGAATGCCCAGGCGGCCCTGGAAACCCGTAGTCGAGGATTCGTAGGTTGCCGTCGTGTCCTTGTAATAGGCGTTGTTGTAGTCACGCCGGTAGATATCGGCGCCGGCCGAGATGTTCTTGTCGAACACGTAAGGCTCGGTGAAGCTGACGTTGAACGCCTGCGAATATCGTGAGTAGTTGAGCTGCAGACCCACGGTCTGGCCGCGACCGCGGAAGTTGTTCTGGCGGATCGAGCCCTGGAACACGAAGCTCTCGAGGCTGGAGAAACCCGCCGAAAGCGAGAGTTCGCCGGTCGCCTGCTCCTGGACATTGGCTTCGAGGACGATGCGGTCAGGCGCGCTGCCATCGACCTGTTCGATCTCGAAGTTTTCCTGGAAGAAGCCCAGCGAGTTGATGCGTGCGGTCGACCGCTTGACGCTTAGCGAGTTGAAGGCATCGCCCTCGGCAAGACGGAACTCGCGGCGGATGACCTTGTCCTGCGTCAAGGTGTTGCCGTTGATGTCGACACGTTCGACATAGACGCGCGGCGCTTCGTTGATGACGAACTTGAGGTCCATCGTCAGGTTTTCGCGATTGCGCACGTACTGCGGCCGTACTTCCGCGAAAGCGTAGCCAAAGGTACCAGCAGTCTCGGTAATGCTCTCGATAGTGTCATCGACCAGCTTGGCGTCGTACCAGTCGCCGGTCTTCATCGGCAGGGCCTTGGTCATCACCGTGCTGTCGAAATCGCGCAGCTGGCTTTCGACCTCGACGTTGCCGAACTTGTAGCGTTCGCCTTCTTCCACCACGAAGGTGATGATGAAGTCTTTCTTGTCCGGCGTCAGTTCGGCAACCGCGGAAACGATGCGGAAGTCGACATAGCCGTTCTTGAGGTAGAACGCGCGAAGCTGCTGTTGGTCGAACGCGAGACGGTCGGGGTCATAGCTCGTGGTCGAGCTGAAGATCTTCGTCAGGCCGGCAACCTTGGTTACCATCTCGCCCTGAAGCTCGCTGTCGGAGAACTTCTCGTTCCCGATGATATTGATCTGGCGAACCTTGGACTTCGGACCTTCGTTGATCTCGAAGATGACGTCCACACGGTTCTGGTCGAGCTGAACCATCTGCGGCTCGACAGTCGCCGCAAAGCGACCCTGGCGCTTGTAGAGCTCGATGATGCGCGCCACATCCGCGCGGACCTTGGAGCGGGTAAAAATCTGTCGCGGCGCGAGCTTGATCTCGGGAAGAATCTTGTCGTCCTTGAGGCGCTTGTTGCCCTCCAGCACGACGCGGTTGATCACCGGGCTTTCGACGACGGTGATGACCACGTTGCCGGTATTCGGATCGAAGTCGATATCGAAGTCCGAAAACAGCTCGGTCGCGGCAAGGTCCTTGAGCGCCTGGTCAGCCAGCGCGGCGGTGTAGTTCTGACCGACCCGCATCTGGATGTAGGAGACGATCGTCGCCGGTTCGAGCCGCTGCGCGCCTGCCACGGCGATCGAGCGGATCACACCGCCTTCCGCAGGCGCGGGCGCCGGGGCCGGTGCTGCGAGCACGTCCGACTGAGAAGGCGGCTGAGCCTGCTGCGCAAGAGCAGCAACCGGCACGCCAGCCAGGACAGTGCACCCCAGAAGGGCCACAACGAAATGCGAGGCGCCGATCGACTTTGCCTTACCGCTCATGTCCCCATCCATTCTTACGCGCCACGTCCCATTTGTTGCTGCAGTGACTTCATCCCGGTGAAGTCGACAAGTCTCGCGAAAGCGCGAGGTGCGGCCTTGCCCCAAGTGGGGCAGGCGTTCAAGCAAACTTGCCGGGATTTACGCTGCAGTGCCTTCCTTATCCCCGCCCCGCTATTGCAGGGTGGGACCCACTCTTCTTTCGCCTAGCTGCCGAACAATGACAGCGAAGCAACGTCGTTGATGGTAACGAACAGCATCAAGGCCAGCACGAAGGCTATACCGGTGCGGAACGCCCATTCCTGACTGCGCGGACTGGCCGGTTTCCGGCGGACCGCTTCGGCCGCGTAGAAAGCCAGGTGCCCACCGTCTAGGGCCGGAATTGGCAGCAGGTTAATGAATGCCAAGTTAATCGAGATCATGGCCGCAAACCACACGTATTCGCGCCATCCAAGGCTCAGTTGCTCACCTGAAAACTTGGCGATCTTGATCGGTCCGCCCAGCTCCGTAATCGGGCGGCGACCGGTAACAATCTGCTGAATTCCCGTCACCATCATGCTGACGATGTCGCCCGTCTGCCGCACCGACAGTACAAAGGCTTCGCCCGCGCCAACCGGCACCAAACGCCCTGGCCCCGATCCTATGCCGACCTGCCCAGTCAGAAACTCGTTCCCGAAGCGATCTCGCTCCTTCACTGCAGCGATCTCGAATTCGTAGGTGAGGCGCTCGCCGCCGCGCTCGACCTGGAAGGTAATGTCCTCACCGGGATAGGCCGCGACCATCGAAGGAACCTGATTGAAACCCTCGATCGTCTTGCCATTCACGGTCAGGATACGGTCACCGACCTTGATCCCAGCCTTGGCCGCTGCGCCGTCTTCGATCAACATCGCGACCACTGGAGGAACTTCCAGTCGACCATAAGCAAAATTGAAGCTCGCCAGGATTGCGATCGCGACGAGGAAGTTGGTCATCGGCCCCGCCAGCACGATCAGGGCGCGCTGCCACAGCGGCTTGGCCTGGAAGGTCTTCGCCCGCTCTTCCTCTGGCAACGCCAGCCATTCTTCACTGGGTTGCCCAGCGGGGTTCATATCGCCAGCAAACTGGACGTACCCGCCAAGCGGCAAAGCAGAGAGTTTCCAACGCGTACCGCGCTTGTCGGTAAAGCCCGCCAGCTCCTTGCCGAAACCGACCGAGAAGCTCTCAGCTTTTACGCCGAACCAGCGACCGACGAGGTAATGACCGAGTTCATGGACGGTAACCAACGGCCCCAGCACCAGCAGGAAGCCAACAATCCACATCCACCAGGGAACGCTTTCAAGCAACTCGGGGAATCTCCAGCTTTTCGGCGGCCCGAACCCTCGCCAAAGCATCAACGGCGAGAACGTCGTCGAGGCACTGTGGCGCGGGTGGCAGGTCGCTGTCGAGAGTTTGCGCTACCAATGACGAAATATCGGTGAACGCTATCTGACCGGCGAGAAAGGCCGCCACGGCGACCTCGTTCGCTGCGTTGAGCACTGCGGGGGCAGCCCCGCCCGCCTCGACCGCTTCACGCGCCAGCCTGGTCGCCGGGAAGCGCTCTTCGTCAGGTGCAAAGAAGGACAACGTACCCAGAGCGGCAAGATCCAACGGCGCGCATGGCGTGTCCATGCGTGCGGGCCAGGCGAGGCACGAGGCGATCGGCACCCGCATGTCAGACGGGCCGAGTTGCGCCAGGGTGGAGCCATCACGGTATTCGACCATCGAGTGGATCACGCTTTGCGGATGCACGAGGATGCGGATCTTCTCGAGGCCGACCGGAAACAGCCGATGCGCCTCGATATATTCGAGACCCTTGTTCATCATCGTCGCGGAATCGATGGTGATCTTCGCGCCCATGTCCCAGTTCGGATGCTTGAGCGCCTGGGCCGGCGTCGCCGCGCGCAATTGGTCCCGCTTCCATTCGCGGAACGGTCCGCCGCTGGCCGTAAGTGTGATCGAGCGAACATCCTCGATGCGGCCCGCCTGCAAGCACTGGAAGATCGCGTTGTGCTCGCTGTCGGTCGGCAACAGCGTCGCCCCGAACCGCTCCACCGCGGCGGTCATCACATCGCCGGCCGATACCAGCGCTTCCTTGTTGGCCAGGGCCACCACGCCGCCCCGCTCAATCGCCGCCATCGTCGGGGCCAAGCCGGCGGCGCCGACGATGGCCGAGACTGTCAGGTCGGTTGTTCGGGCAGCGGCTTCACACAACGCTTGTGAGCCGCCCGCAGTCTCGATTCCCGTTCCTGCAAGAGCTTCACGCAATTCCGGCAAGCGGGCCTCGTCGCCGATGACCGCAACTTCGGGCCTGAACTCGCGTGCCAGGCGGGCAAGCTCACCGGCCTGCGAATGGGCCGTAAGCGCCACCACTTGCCACTCTGCCCGGTTGCGCCGGATCAAATCGAGCGTCGAAGCCCCGATCGAGCCGGTTGCACCGAGAATCGTGATTGTACGCATCGTACGGGACCTAGCCGACCATCTGCGTCGCAACGAAACCGGCCACGATCGCCACGGGGATGAGACTGTCGATCCGGTCGAACACCCCGCCATGGCCCGGGATCAGGCGTGAACTGTCTTTCACGCCCGCGCGCCGCTTCAGCCAGCTTTCGAAGAAGTCCCCGGCCTGCGCGACAACCGCGAGGCCGGCTCCGAGCAACGCAGCACCTACGAGGTTCTGGAACGAGAGATTGAGACCCAGCTCGAACCGCGGCCCAAGCCAGGCATCAAACGGCGCGTCGATCGCCATGACCCAGACAAAGACCCAGGCGGCGGAGGCGATCATTCCTCCTGCCAAGCCGGCCCAGGTCTTGGACGGGCTAATAGAGGGGGCAATCTTCGGCCCGCCGATGGCCCGGCCGGCAAAGTAGGCTCCGGTGTCCGTGGCGACGGTGACGCCGATAACGAGCACCAGCAGGAACGTGCCCGCCCCAGTCATGATCGAAGCTGCACAGCCGAAATAGAACGCTCCGGCGATAACCGCCGGGAAGCGAACGAAGAAGCGCGGGGTTGCCTTGAACACCAGCAGCATGAACTCGACGAAGCCGATCAGCGCCACCAGATAGATGAAGGTGTCGAGCGCCTGCCCGCCGAGCCACAGCGCCAGGAACAGCACTGCAAGCATCATCGCCGCCGAAGCCAGGCGGATCGGCAAGTCCGCCGTTCGCGTCTTAAACGGCACCGGGTCAAAATCGCCCGGGATCTGAGCCGCCGGCCTATCGTCCGCCATATCGCCGCTCCCTGCTGGCGAAACTCGCCAATGCCTCTTCTAAATGCGCGAGAGAGAAATCCGGCCACAACACATCGGTGAACCACATTTCGGCATAGGCCGCTTGCCAGAGCAGGAAATTCGACAGCCTGACTTCGCCCGAGGTGCGGATCAACAAGTCGAGCGGCGGCAGATCCGCCGTGTCGAGGTGCGCACTGATCGTCTCGGGCGTCACCGGGCCTTCAGCGGCAGCCTTGGCGGCCGCGCGGGCGATCTCTTGCTGCGACCCGTAATTGAGGGCCACCGCCAAGGTCCTGCTGCCCCCGGCAGTCCGTGCCAGCGCGTCTTCGAGCATTTCGACAATATCCGGCGCCATGGCCTTATAATCGCCTAGGATCTTCAGCCGAACGTCGTTGGCAATGAATTCGGGCAAGTCGCTACGGATGAACTTCCGCATCAAGCCCATGAGATCGGAAATCTCCTCGTCGGGCCGCTTCCAGTTCTCGGAGGAAAAGGCGTAAAGCGTGAGGCAGTCGATCCCCAGCGGCCCGATCGCGCGCACGAGCCGGCGCACGGCTTCTACCCCGCGTTGATGCCCGAGCGCGCGCGGCAGGTGGCGCCGCTTGGCCCACCGGCCATTGCCGTCCATGATGATCGCCACATGACGCGCACCTTCAGGCTTTCCGTCTTTCCGCACTGAACCTTGAGCCCCCGGCGAGGCTGCACCGCCTTCACCCGAAGTGATCGGAGACGGGGAAGAAGCGTTCACGGCTGCAGAATTTCCTTTTCCTTGTGCGCCGCAGCGGCATCGACATCAGCCACGAAACGATCGGTCAGCTTCTGGACTTCATCTTCCATCCGCTTGCGATCGTCCTCGGAGATTTCCTTCTTCTTCTCGTCGTCCTTGAGCGCTTCCATGCCATCGCGGCGCACGTTGCGGATCGCGATCTTGGCGCTCTCGGCGTACTTGCCGGCCAGCTTGGCCAGATCCTTGCGGCGCTCCTCGGTGAGATCGGGCAACGGCAGGCGCAAGGTCTGACCATCGACGATCGGATTGAGGCCGAGGTTGGCGTGGGAGATGCCCTTTTCCACCGGGATCACGTTCGACCGGTCCCACACCTGAACGCTCAGCATGCGTGGTTCGGGGGCAGACACGGTGGCAACCTGGTTCAACGGCATCATCGAACCGTAAACCTCGACCACCACGGGGTCGAGCAGGGCCACGTTGGCGCGACCGGTGCGCAAGCCCGAAAGATCGCTCTTCAGGCTCTCAACCGCGCCGACCATGCGGCGCTCGATATCGGCCTTGTCATACTTCGGCATCTCAGGCTTCCTTTTGCACTATCGTCTGTACACCTTCACCTGACAGCACGCGCGCCAGATTTCCCTTTTCGCGGATCGAGAAGACCACGATCGGGATCTCGTTGTCGCGGCAAAGCGCCACGGCAGAGGCATCCATGACCTTAAGATTGTCTGCAAGAACACGGTCGTAACTCACAGTATTGAAACGCTTCGCATCCGGATTTTTCTTCGGATCGTCGTCGTAGACGCCGTCGACGCTGGTGCCCTTGAGCAGCGCGTCGCACTTCATCTCGGCGGCGCGCAAGGCTGCGCCACTGTCGGTGGTGAAGTAGGGGCTGCCGACGCCGGCGGCGAAGATCACCACCCTGCCCTTCTCCAGATGGCGCTCAGCTCGTCGCCGGATAACCGGTTCACAGACCTGGTCCATCTGCACCGCCGACTGAACTCGCGTGTGAACACCAAGCTGTTCGAGCGCATTCTGCATCGCCAGGGCATTCATCACCGTCGCCAGCATGCCCATGTAATCGGCCTGCGCCCGGTCCATGCCCTGGGCCGCTCCGGCCATTCCGCGAAAGATGTTTCCGCCCCCGATGACCAGGCAGATTTCGAGCCCGCTGTCCTTGGCCGCCTTCACCTCGGTCGCGAGCTCATTGACGATCGCAGGATCGATTCCGAACTGCTGCCCGCCCATAAGCACTTCGCCCGATAACTTGAGCAGGACGCGCTTGACGCTGGGCATTGGCATGGGGCTGGGTTCTCTCCGGAAAGATTGGGATTTGCCGCCCTTATAGAGCGCGGCAGGCAGGTGCCAAGGGGGCGAACGGGCTTGCGAGACGCCGTGTCACACGCCCCGTCACTCATTTAGAGCGGATTATGCGCTGATCGGTTCTTCGTCCGCGTTAACCTAGGCACGAAAAAGGCCGCCGAACCTAAGTCCGGCGGCCTCTTCAAAGCCGAAGCTGGCGGAAAGGATCAGCCGGCGACCGCAGCGGCAACTTCCGCTGCGAAGTCGGTGACTTCCTTCTCGATGCCTTCGCCGAGCTGGAAGCGGACATAGTCCTTCAGCACGATCGGCGTGCCGGCGGCCTTGCCAGCCTGGGCAACGACGTCCGAAATGGCAGTCTTGTTGTCCATTACGAACACCTGGCTCAGCAGGGCGTTCTCCTTGGCGTACTTCTTCACCGCGCCGTCGACCATTTTGGCCTGCACGTCGGCGGGCTTGCCGGTTTCGGCAGCCTTTTCCGCGGCGATCTTGCGCTCGCGCTCGATCACTTCGGCGTCGAGGCCGTCGGCATCAAGAGCCTGCGGGAACGCGGCGGCGATGTGCATCGCCAGCTGCTTGCCGAGCGCTTCGAGAGTCGCGGCATCAGCCTCGCTCTCGAGGGCGACGAGCACGCCGATCTTGCCGAGGTTCGGCGCCTGGGCGTTGTGCATGTAAGGCACGACCACGCCCTTGCTGACCGAGACGCTCTTGATGCGGCGCAGCTGCTGGTTTTCGCCGATGGTTGCGACGTTGTTGGTGAGCGTCTCGCCAACGGTGCCGCCGCCCGGATAGGCCGCGTCCTTGAGCGCTTCGACTTCGTCCGAAGCGAGCGTCAGGGCGGCTTCCGTGGCGTTGCGCACGAAATCCTGGAACTGGTCGTTCTTGGCAACGAAGTCGGTTTCCGAGTTGACCTCGACCGCGACACCCTTGGTGCCGGTCACGGCAACGCCGACCAGACCTTCGGCCGCGGTGCGGCTCGACTTCTTGGCGGCGGCAGCGAGGCCCTTGGCGCGCAGCGCGTCGACCGCGGCTTCGAAATCGCCCCCGGTTTCGTCCAGCGCCTTCTTGCAGTCCATCATCCCGGCGCCGGTGCGCTCACGGAGATTCTTCACGTCTGCGGCGGTGTAAGCCATTGTACGTTCCTCTTGAAATATCCTGGGCGCCGGACCGCTCAGCGTGATCCGGCGCCCTGCAATACGAATGTGACGGGAGGCTTACGCCTGGACGTCAGCAGCTTCGTCGGCGGCCGGAGCTTCGGCAGCCACAGTCTCTTCCGGCGGAGTGTCGAGCGAGCCGATGTCGGCGCCCGAGTCAACCACGCCTTCGTGACGGCCAGTGGTGGCCGCCTGGGCCACGGCGTCGCAGTAAAGACGCACGGCACGGCTGGCGTCGTCGTTACCCGGAACCGGGAAAGCGATGCCGTTCGGATCGACGTTGGTGTCGAGGATCGCCACGACCGGGATACCCAGGACGTTGGCTTCCTTGATCGCCAGCTCTTCCTTGTTGGCGTCGATCACGAACATCACGTCCGGGATGCCGCCCATGTCGCGGATGCCGCCGAGCGACAGCTCGAGCTTGTCACGCTCGCGGGTGAGCTGAAGGACTTCCTTCTTGGTCAGGCCGGCAGTGTCACCCGACAGCTGCTCTTCAAGAGCCTTGAGGCGCTTGATCGAGCCCGAGATGGTCTTCCAGTTGGTCAGCATGCCGCCGAGCCAGCGGTGGTTGACGAAGTGCTGGCCGCAAGCGCGCGCAGCCTGAGCGATCGGCTCCTGCGCCTGGCGCTTGGTGCCGACGAACAGCACCTTGCCGCCCGAACGGACGGTCGCGGCGATGAAGTCCAGCGAACGCGCGAACAGCGGAACGGTCTGCGACAGGTCGAGGATGTGGACGCCATTGCGCGAGCCGAAGATGTACGGCTTCATCCGCGGGTTCCAGCGATGGGTCTGGTGGCCGAAGTGTGCGCCGGCCTCGATCAATTGCTGCATGGAGACGGTGGGAACCGCCATAAGTCATTCCTTTCCGGTTAAGCCTCTGGGAAACTGGAACCGGGCGGAGATCCCGCCTGCGGCACCGGTATGTGCGTTTCCCATGTGGATTTGCCGAATCGCCACGCCCCCGAATGGAACGCCGACGGTTCGACGGCCGGGCCCTTAGAGGAGGATCACCCGGAAATCCACCCCTCAAAGCGCAGCTGGAACAGACAAAGAACATGTTTGACATCGGAACAAACTGAGAACATAAGGCCCTCAACGGAACTCATCGCTGGGTTTCGAGGTTCTCAAACCGTTCTGGCCGGGGTTTTGGGTCGGTGCAGGACGCGGTGGAAAGGTTGATCCGATGGTCGCAATCGCCTTCTCGATCCTGTTCGGCTTCATCGCCATGAGTGCGATGGTAGCGATTCGGAACTCAGTCGCCACTGGCCTGCGCCGCGGACGAGACATTCAGATCCAACTGGAACGGCAGTGGGGCGCAGACCGCGCTCCGGTTACTCCGCTGTTTGGGATGCCCCAATTGCAGCCTAAACCGTCGCTGCGGCGCGCTGCGTTTTGATCCTGGCATAACGCAGGATGCTGTACGGCATCAGCGCGAGATAGAGGACGCACACGCCGGCAAGCGTCCACCACGGTTCGGTGAGCAGAGCTGCGAATACCAGACCCGCAAAAGCAATGGCACCGAGCCGGATACTCCTGCGCGGACGGATCAGTCCCCAGCTGAGTGTCGCCAGGTTCGAGATCATCAGGATAGCGATCGCCGCTACCCATACTGCAACCACGGCCGGCTCACGGAAGATCGGCTCGCCGCTGCCAAGCCATAGGAACATCGGCAGGAAGGCGAGGCCGGCACCAACCGGTGCGGGCACGCCGGTGAGGAACCCGACAGACTTGTGCGGTTGATGCTCGACATCGATCTGCGCGTTGAACCGCGCCAGACGAAGCGTGCAGCAGATTGCGAAGGCGAGCGCCGCAAACCAGCCAAATCGCGGCAAGTCGTGCAAGGACCAGAGGAACAGCACGATGGCCGGGGCCGTTCCGAAGCTCAGCGAATCGGCAAGGCTGTCCAACTCGGCCCCGAAGCGTGATTGCGCCTTGAGCAGCCGGGCGATGCGCCCGTCGATCCCGTCCAGCATCCCTGCCAGGATGATCGCGAGAACGGCCTTTTCGAAGTTGCCGTCGATGGCGAATCTGATGCCGGTGAGGCCCGAACAGAGTGCCGCCGCGGTGATCGCGTTGGGCAGGACGGCGCGCAGGGTCAGCCCTCTTACGCCAGTCGAAGGCGTAACAACTTCATCCTCGCTGGCCCTGGGCCCCACCCATCCTGAAGAAAGCGCAGGCTCGTTCTCGTCGTCCAGATCGGACGGGGTCACTGGCTGACGCCCTCGATCAGCTGCTGGGTGCCGATCTGGGCGAGTACGGTTTCCCCGGCGATGACCTTCTGGCCCAGTAGAACTTTCGAATCCGTCCCGAGCGGCAGGTACACGTCCACCCGGCTGCCGAATCGAATCAGTCCGACTCGCTGGCCGGCCGCAACGATGTCCCCCGGCTTGACGAACGGCACGATTCGGCGCGCGACCAGTCCAGCAATCTGGGTGAAGCCGATGGCCCGCCCGTCAGGACGTTCGATCAGAATATGCTGCCGTTCGTTGTCTTCCGACGCCTTATCGAGGTCGGCATTCATGAACTTGCCTGGGATATAGGCCACCCGGCGCACCGTTCCGCCGACGGGGGCGCGATTGATGTGTACGTCGAACACCGACATGAAGATGGAAACGCGCGTGACCGGATCGGTCCCAAGGCCGGGATTACCGGTTGCATCGGGTCCCTGAAGCTCAGGCGGAGGGGCGACCTGGACGATCAGCGACACCAGGCCGTCGGCCGGCGCCAGCACCAGATCCTCTCCTTGGGGAACGACCCTTTCCGGATCGCGAAAGAACGCGAACACGCCCGCCGACAGAGCGAGCAAGGGCCAGCCGATAATCTCCCAATCGAGCAGAAGCAGCACGACCAGCGCGATCGCGACAGCGATCAGGCCGAACTTGCGTCCTTCCGGATGGATTGCGGGCCAGGACCATTCGGCTTCGCCGCGTCCCCGGTTGTCTCTTAAATCTCCGGCCATTCGAACCATCTAGGGCCTTGAGGTGTGCGCCACAACCCGGTGTGTCAGGTTATCCTGGCGACGAACGCCTTCGATCTGGCTGAGTGGGGGCCTGTGGGAGGGCCGGCTGGTGGACAGGGCTGGATTCGAACCAGCGTACGCTTTCACGGGCAGATTTACAGTCTGCTGCCTTTAACCACTCGGCCACCTGTCCACCGATTGCCGGAAGGCGGGAAATCCCGCATCGAAATGGCCCCGTTGGCGGGGCCGTCCGGCCGAGTGCGGGGGTCCATGGCGAAGCGATGCTTGCCTGTCAATGGTGCCGCTGGCAGGGGAGCGCGATGAGCAAACGAGACGGCAAGAAAAACCTGCGCGGACGGGCAGGACGGATGCAAGGCGGACGCGGCTCGGGCCGCGCCTCGCAGGGCCAGGTGCGGCTTTGGGGTAGGCACGCGGTGGAAGCCGCGCTCAAAAATCCCGCGCGAAGACACCGCAAGCTGTGGGCGACGCGCGAGGGAATCGCCTCGCTCGATGGCGAATTGCCGGCTGATTTTCCCGTTGAATATGCCGAAGGGGCCGACCTCGCCCGGCTGGTGGCCCGCGACGCGCCGCACCAGGGGCTGGTTCTCGAATGCGATCCGCTTGAAGATATCCACTTGTCCGAAGTTCTCGAAAGCGAACCGGACGGCCCCCTGCTGGTGCTCGATCAGGTTACCGACCCGCACAATGTCGGCGCGATTCTCCGCTCCGCCGCTGCGTTCGGTGCCGCGGCGATCGTCACTCAGGACCGCCATGCCCCGCCCGAAGGTGGCGTAGTCGGCAAGTCGGCCTCTGGAGCACTCGAGTTTGTGCCGTGGGTTCGCGTGGTCAACTTGGCGCGCGCGTTGGAGGAAATGGCGGAGGCTGGATACTGGCGCATCGGCCTCGCCGGAGAGGCCGAGGCCACACTCGCAGAGGCCCTGCCCGCGGGTCCGGTAGCGTTAGTTCTTGGCGCCGAGGGCGAAGGCATGCGCCACAACATAACTGCGCACTGCGATGCCTTGGCGCGCTTGCCGATCAGCGATGCAATGGAAAGCCTGAACGTCTCCAACGCCGCGGCGATAGCGCTTTACGCGGTGGCGACACGATAACTGGGGTTTGGAAAAGGGTCTCCGGGGCACGCGATACAGGGGGGAATACGAATGGAACTGATGCGACGTTGGCGCGTGGCCGCGGCGGGCGTGGTCGCTGTTGTGGCGACCTTGGCCCTGAGTGCCTGCATAATCACGCCCGGCACTTTCGATGCCACGCTCGACCTGCGCAAGGATGGGCAGTTCACCTTCAGCTACAAAGGGCAGATCTACCTGCTCGCCCTCGCCCAGCTCGCGGACGCCGCCAGCAAGTCTGAGGGTGGCGACGGAGAGTTCGAGGCGACCGCCTGCTATAACGACGACGACTTCGAAGAGCGTCCCTGCACCGAAGAAGAGATCGCCGAGCAGCGTCAAGTCTGGGAAAGTCAGGCCGCGACCCGCGCGGCGGCTGCCAAGCGCGATTCGGAAATGATGAGCGCCGTTCTCGGCGGTATTGACCCGACGGATCCCGAAGCGGCAGAGGAACTGGCCGAGCGTCTGCGCCGTCAGGAAGGCTGGAAGCGCGTCGATTATCGCGGCGACGGACTGTTCAACGTCGAGTTCTCGATCACCAGCCGAATGGGACACGACTTCAATTTCCCGACCTTCGAGCGCTTGCCGATGTCGAACAGCTTCGTCCTGGCCAATCTGCGGCAGGGCAATCAGCTTCGGATCGAAGCCCCCGGGTTCTCCACCCAGGGCAACGGCAACCCGCTGCAGAGCATGATGACAGGGATGGCGGGCCTCGCCAGCGCCTACAGCACTACTGGCGTTGGCGAAGAGACCGGGCTGGAGAACATGCCCGAGATGCAGGGCACATTCCGGATCATCACCGACGGCACGATCCTCGCTAACAACACTGACGAAGGCCCGCAAGCGGGGACCACCGGCAAAATCCTCGAATGGAAGGTCAACCGGCGGACACAGTCTCCGCCGATGGCGCTGATCCAGCTCGGCAACTGAGCGACGGGCAAAAGAAAGGGCCGCCGGGCAGATGCCTGGCGGCCCTTCTTCTTGCCCCCTGTTCAGGAGGCGGACTTCAAGGTCTCAGTTGACCGAATCCTTGAGGCCCTTGCCGGCCTTGAACTTCGGCTGCGTCGACGCCTTGATGGTCATCGGCTCACCAGTCCGCGGGTTGCGGCCGGTGGAAGCCTTGCGCTTCGCTACCGAGAAGGTGCCGAAACCGACCAGGCGCACTTCGTCTCCCTTCGAGAGCGCTCCCGTAATCGTGTCGAACACACCTTCCACGGCCTTGGTCGCATCGCTGCGCGACAGGCCGCTGGCATCGGCGACGGCACCGATAAGCTCGTTTTTATTCATGCCGGAAAACCCCCCTCCAGTTTCTCAGGTTTCAAGTTATGAATCGCGTCGGGCGAAGCGGGGAATTGAGCGAGTTTTCGGACGACTGGCAAGGACAAAGCCGCGGCCTGCGCGGAATTGAGCCAAAATTTGCGACATTTCGAATGAAACCGCTGTTCGTGTCAGCGCGAGCGCACTGAACCGCTCAATTCCATGATTTCCAAAGGCCGAGTCGCTGCGTTGCAGCAGACCCGGCCTTGGAATTCGTCAGTGCGCCACTCCCGTCGATGACGGGCCCGAGCCATGGGGGCTCGGCTGGCTGGCGAGGTCGTCAGCCTCGGTCCATTCGATCGGGGCCGGCAAGTCCGTGAGCGCATGGCGGAGCACTTCGTCGACATGAGCGACGGGAACGATCTCCAGCCCTTCCTTCACGTTGGCGGGAATCTCAGCGAGATCCTTCTCGTTCTCCACTGGGATGAGGACCTTCTTGATCCCCCCGCGCAGCGCCGCGAGCAGTTTCTCCTTGAGACCACCGATCGGCAGGACGCGACCGCGCAGGGTCACCTCGCCGGTCATCGCCACGTCCGGACGCACCGGCACGCCAGTGAGCGTCGAGACGATCGACGTGACCATGCCGACACCCGCGCTCGGGCCATCCTTCGGCACCGCCCCTTCGGGCAAGTGGATGTGGATGTTCTTGCGCTGGAAGATCGAGGGCTTGATGCCGTAAGCCGGAGCCCGAGCCTTCACGAAGCTGAACGCCGCCGCGACACTCTCGGTCATCACTTCGCCGAGCTTGCCCGTCGTGCGGATCTCACCCTTGCCCGGCGTGGTCACGCTTTCGATGGTCAGCAGCTCGCCCCCCACTTCGGTCCAGGCAAGGCCAGTGACGGCGCCGACCTGGGCTTCCTCGTCCGACATGCCGTGGCGGAACTTCCGCACGCCGGCAAAGTCACCAAGGTTCTCCGGCGTGATGACCACGCCCGTGACCTTCTTCTCTAGGATCTGGCGCAGGCTCTTGCGCGCCAGACGCGCAATCTCGCGCTCAAGCGTGCGGACGCCAGCCTCGCGGGTGTAGTAGCGGATCAAGTCGCGCAGACCGTCTTCGGTCAGTTCGAACTCGCCCTTCTTGAGCCCGTGAGCCTCGACCTGCTTGGCGATCAGGTGGCGCTGGGCGATCTCGACCTTCTCGTCCTCGGTGTAACCTTCGAGCCGGATGATCTCCATGCGATCGAGCAACGGCTGCGGCAGATTGAGCGAGTTCGCGGTGCACACGAACATCACGTCGCTGAGGTCGATATCGAGCTCCAGGTAGTGGTCCTGGAACTTCGCGTTCTGTTCCGGATCGAGCACCTCGAGCAGCGCCGAAGCCGGATCGCCGCGGAAGTCCTGACCGAGCTTGTCGATCTCATCGAGCAGGAACAGCGGATTGCTGGCCCCGGCCCGGCGCAGGTTGGTGACGATCTTGCCCGGAAGCGAACCGATGTAGGTCCGCCGGTGACCGCGGATCTCCGCCTCGTCGCGCACGCCGCCGAGCGACTGGCGCACGAATTCGCGACCAGTGGCCTTGGCGATCGACTTGCCGAGGCTGGTCTTGCCCACGCCCGGAGGGCCGACGAGGCACAGGATCGGCCCCTTCAGCTTGTTGGTGCGGGCCTGCACGGCCAGGTACTCGACGATCCGGTCCTTCACCTTGTCGAGCGCGTAGTGATCCTGGTCGAGGATCTCCTGCGCCTTGGCGATGTCCTTCTTCAGCCGGCTCTTCTTGCCCCACGGCAAGCCGAGCAACACGTCGAGGTAATTGCGCACGACGGTCGCCTCGGCGCTCATCGGCTGCATGGTCTTCAGCTTCTTGAGTTCTGCCGTGGCCTTGGCCTTGGCGTCTTTCGAAAGCTTGAGCGTTTCGATCTTGAGCTGCAGCTCGGCAATCTCATCGCCGCCTTCGTCATCGCCGCCCAACTCTGTCTGGATCGCCTTGAGCTGCTCGTTGAGATAGTACTCGCGCTGCGTCTTCTCCATCTGGCGCTTCACGCGGCCGCGGATCTTGCGTTCGACCTGCTGGACGGAGAGTTCACCCTCCATCACCGAATAAACCATCTCGAGCCGCTTGAGCGGATCGGTCTCCGCAAGCAGAGCCTGCTTGGACGCGACCTTGGCCGCGATCGCACCGGCGATCGCATCGGCCAGGCGACCGGCATCGTCGATACCGCCGAGGTCTTCCTCGATATCTTCGGGAAGCTTCTTGTTGTGCTTGGCGTAGTCGGTGAACTGCTCGATCGCCGAACGCATCATCGCGGCGACCTGGTTGCCGCCAACGATGTCCTCGTCGATCCCCTCGGTCACGGCGGAGACGAAGCCTTCGGTCTCTTCCATCGCCACCAGGCGCGCGCGCGAGTGGCCTTCGACCAGCACCCTGACTGTGCCATCGGGAAGCTTGAGCAGCTGCAGGACCTGCGCGACGACGCCGATATCATAGACGTCGCTGCGTTCGGGAGCGTCGCAGCTCGGATCGAGCTGGGCGACGAGAAAGATGTCCTTGTCGCCTTCCATCGCCGCTTCGAGCGCCGCCACGGACTTCTCGCGTCCGACGAACAGCGGAACGACCATGCCGGGGAAGACGACAATGTCGCGCAAGGGAAGAAGGGGGTACGAAATCGTCATGAAAATCTGTGTCCGTCCATCATAACGCGCGCAGGGGAATACGGGCGCGCGCCAGGGTCTTGGTTTTGAATATGGGTAGGAGGTCGGCCACTCGCAACGCCACTAATGGATTCGTTGTGGAAGGAGTGGGGGGTGACGGGGTGACACTGTCCGCGCCAAAAGTGTCACCTTGGCAAGTTGACACTTTTTCGAACGGTCCGGCGCCCGCCTGAGCAAGGGCGAGTCATCTTTTGACTGCGATTGTCTCGGCATTGCCAAACACCTTAACCGCTCCCTGAGCCAGTAGGAAAGCCCTCATTCCACCCAAGCCATTGCTGATACTCGAAAAAGGGATCAGGATAGCGCCAAACAAAAATAGACACGGGGGACTGAGATGGAGAGGAAAGCCCTTCGAACCGTTGCGCTGGCCATCGCCCTCACGGCGACCGCGCCAACTTTGGCAGAAGAGACGGTGGGGGTTCCCCCGCCCTCCCCGGCCGGATGGAGTGCCCCACGCACCCAGTGGGGCGACCCCGACCTTCGCGGCACATACCCTCTCGACCAGGTCGGCCGCACGCCGATGCAGCGACGCGCCGAATACGGCAACCGCCTGCTGATGACGGACGAGGAGTACCGCAAGGCCATCGATTCCGCCGCCGAAGTCGAAGCAGGAGCAGACCGCGAGGACGCCAACAATCAGCTCGGCGCCGGTAACTGGTTCGAATACGGAACCGCGCTGAGGCAGACCGCGCTTGTGGTCGAACCGGCTGAGACCGGTCGCATCCCGGCCCTGACAGAGGAAGGCAAGCGCCTCCAGTCCGGCATGCGCAGCAGCTGGAACGGCGACGTGTTCGAACGTCTGTCCGACTTCAATTCGCTCGACCGCTGCATCACGCGCGGGATGCCGGCGACGATGGTGCCCTTCCCCTACAACAACGGCGTCCGGATCTTCCAATCGCCCGGCTGGGTGGTGATCAACCACGAAATGATCCACGAGCAGCGCTTCATCCCGCTCGACGGCCGACCCCAGCCGCACGAGGACGTGAAGTCCTGGCTCGGCAGCTCGCGCGGCCACTTCGAAGGCGATACTCTGGTGGTCGAGACGACCAACTTCAACGGTCTTTCGCCCATGGTCATCGTCGGCCCGAGCAACGGAACTTCCGGCATCCCGACCAGCCCCTCGATGAAGATTGTCGAGCATTTCACGCCGGGGCCGAACGGGCTCTACTACGAAGCCTGGGTGGAGGATCCGGTGGTCCTCTCCGGGCCGTTCAAGATCGGCTACCCCTGGACTCGCAACAACGCCTACGAGCCGTTCGAATACGCCTGCCACGAAGGCAATACGCTGATCTGGGCCAACATCCGCTCGACCAGCCCGCGATATGCCCAGTGGCGAGAGGAGAACGAGCGCAAGCTGGCGGAAGCGGGGGTGACCGAGGGCGGAGGGAGCTAAATCCTCCCTGTCGCGAAGCGATGGGGAGGTGGCAGACGCCGAAGGCGGCTGACGGAGGGGCCCGCCGCGCACGCGGCGGCTGACGCCGCCAGCCCCTCCACCATCCGCTTCGCGGATGGTCCCCCTCCCCATCGCTGCGCGACAGGGAGGATTTTTGCATCACCCTTCGACCGAAACCGCTGCCTCGGCTGCCTGAAAACCGATCTTGCTGTGCTGGCCGTCACAGAACGGCTTGGTGGTCGAACCCCCGCAACGGCACAGGAAGACCCGGCTCTTGCCGCTCAGGTCGTAGAGGTTGCCGTCTCCGTCGCGCAGCTCCAGCTGGCTGAGGTCGCCGGTCACGAGATAGGGGCCGTCCTTGCGGGTGACGATTTCCAGAGCCATCGAATCCTCCTGTTGGGTGAGGCCGATCCCTCAACGCGCGGAGGCGATGCTATTTCCCAATCGCGGACCGGCCGAGCTCAGGCAGCAATGCCGATCCGTTCGCGCTCCTCGCGCGCCAGCTTCTCGACCAGGCGATTGAACAGGGTCACCCCCTTGTCATGCGCGGTCGGCATGATCTGAGGATCGGGCGTGCGGTTGATGACCCGTTGCTGGGCTTCGATCATCACCTTGTCTTCGGCAAAAGCCTTGCCGGCTATGCCCATCAGCATGTCGCGCAGGGCCTCGTCGCCATGATCGCGATGCGGCCCCCAGGAGAAGAAGTAGCGCGAGGTCGTCGCGGTCAACGGCGTGACCGCCTGGCTGGTGAAAGTCATGCCGCTGACGGCCTGCGACAGGTCGGGCGCTCCGTAACCACACGCTGCCGCCGTCCCGAGAGGAAAGACCCCGCCGGTCATGAGCAGCACTCCCGGAACCAGGAATTCGTAGACCATGTAGCTGTCCATTGGCGTGTCGCTCTTGCGCGAGGACGAGCCCAGCGAGTTCTCGATCCACCGCTGGTATCGGATGCCCCGCTCGACCGGCTCGATCTTGGCCTGAGTGGCGGCGAACTCTTGGCCGGCGCCAAAGCTCTCCGCATGGACGTAAGTCAGGTGGCTGAAATCGAGCAGGTTGTCGTTGATCAGCCTGGCTTCGGCTTCATAGTCGAGTTGCCCATGGCCGAGGATGAAGTCCGGATGATCGAGCCCGACGGCCTGGGGTATCAGCGCCTCGTCCGCCGCCTCGGCCACGCCCATCCAGATCCAGATCCAGCTATGCCGCTCGACGACCGGATAGCTGCGCACCGCGGCGCGCAGGGGTATCTGCTCTTGTCCGGGAATCTCGACGACCTTGCCCTCGGGGGCGTAAAGCAGGCCGTGGTACATGCAGCGCAGCCGGTCGCCCTCGCAGCGCCCCAGGGAAAGCGGCGCCAGCCGGTGCACGCAGCGATCTTCCAGTGCCGCCAGCCGGCCGCTCTCGCCGCGATAGATCACGATCGGTTCGTCGAGTATGGTGATCGCGAACGGCTTCATGCTCTCGATCGCGCTGGACCAGGCAGCGACATACCAAGCGTTGCGGACGTAACTCATCGCCAACTCTCCCTTGGCTCCTACGGCAGAGTTGACTTTAACGCTGTTAAATTGTCAAGATGGGCTCATGGCACGACGCAAGGAAAAGACGCTCAATCGAGACGAGGTGCTGCGCGAGGCTTTCGTACTGCTCGAGGAGCGCGGTCTTGCGGGGTTGAGCATGCGGGCGCTGGCCGAGCGGCTCGATGTGCAAGCGCCAGCGCTCTATTGGCATTTTGCAGACAAGGCGGAGCTGACCAGCCTGATGGCCCTCGCCATCTACGACGAGGCGCGGAATGCCGTCGCCACGGGGGGGACGGCCAGCGATTGGCTACTCGCCTATGGCCGAGCGCTACATCATAGCCTGGCCACGCAGCGCGACGCGGCGCGGCTGTGCGTCAATGCCGTGCCTCTGGAGCAGAACTCGACCGAGGCCGCGCCCTCCATCGCCTATCCGCTCACGACGCGGGGAATGGAAATGGAAGCGGCGCTGGAAGCGATCGGGTCGGTAACATCGCTGGCCCTGGGCTGGGCAAGCTTCGAAGCGAACGGGCCGATGCATGCCTTTCTCGAAGGCATCATCGATATCGACCGAAGCTTCGAACGCGGCCTCCAGGCGCTGGTCGGGGGTCTTAACCCAGACCCGGCAGGTTAAATGCCACTTTCGATCGCCCCTAACTTATCGAGAAAAGGATGGTGTCGTAGCTGACGATCGGATTTCCCGCCTTGTCCTTTGCAGGATCGTACCGGGATTCCCTTGTGACAGTTCCACATATCTCCTCGGACAAAGCCGCGTCCCAGGTGGCGAAATGGATACGACAACGCGTCACGCGACCGTCCAGGCCCACGATAACCCGCAAAACGGGCGGAACCCCGGTAGAGGTTCGGGTTGAATTTTCCATGAGCCTGTAGCGGATGCGCTCGGCGATACGACTGCCGTTTCGCAGGGTCGCTGGGTGTGAAAGGGTCCGGTGCGCATCAAGATCGACGCCCCAAGTGGCGTAGAGGTCTTTCATGCAGCTACGTAGAGCCTGCATGGGTTGGTGCATCGGCCCTGTGGAAAGACTGACGTCCCGGTCAAAAGCGTCTCGCGTGGAAAGGGCGACGACATTGCCTTCCCGCCGATCTCGCTCCTCGTCTGTCCAATCAATGTAGACGTTCGGCTGGCCGCCGACGTTTTCTTGCAGGCTATCGGTGAAGGCAATCGCCACTTCGTCGCCGACCGACCCCGAGAGCAAAAAGGAGGGAACCTGAAAACTGTCGTCCGGTTCAAATCGAACCTTCGCGGACTGACCGGACAATCCAAGCGTGCCACTCGTTACCGTGACGCGGAAATAGGCGCCCGGTGCCTGCTGCAAGATTTCGAGGGTTGCCCGAGTACCATCGGATTCGAAAGGTCGACGCAACGCACAACCTTCGTCGGCATAATCTATTTGCCAGCGAGAAGCCGGTTCAAGAACAACGGGGAGATTCTTTGCCGTGACGGGGTCTGCCAAGAGCGACAGCGCGAGCGCTCCCGTCACTCCGGCATTCAGCCATCCCAAGTTCATCCCCCGCCCCCCGACAAAAAGAGCTAACCCAGACCGGGCAGGTTGAACCCCGGAGGCAGGCCCATGCCCTGCTGGACCCGCTGCATTTCCGCGTTGGCGGCCTGGTCAGCTTTGGTGCGGGCGTCGTTGAAGGCAGCGGCCACGAGGTCTTCGAGCATCTGCTTGTCCTCGGGCACGATCAGGCTGTCGTCGATCGACACGCCGAGCAGGCGGCCCTTGGCGGTGCAGCGGATCTTCACCAGGCCGCCGCCGGAGACGCCTTCGACCTCGAGCGAATCGAGCTTGGCTTGCGCCTCGCCCATCTGCTTCTGGATCGTCTCGGCCGCCGCTTGAGCGGCCTTCATCATCTCTTCCATCGACTTCATGATGCTCTGCTCCAATTCTTCTCGCCGCGGTGACCGTTGGTTCCGGTCTCCTCGACGATCTCGGCACCGGGGAAGGCCGCAAATGCCGCTTCGACGAGCGGGGTCTTCCGGATGCGATCTGCCTCTGCAGCCTTTGCCGCTTCCGCCTGCTCGCGCAAGGTCGGAGTGCCTTCGCCCGTCCCGCGCTCGACCAGCCAGCGCTGGCCGGTAGCCTTGAGCAAGGCATCACGCAGTTCGGGGCTCGGATCCTCCGAGAAACCCGGCGCCGGAGCAAAGGTCAATTGCCCGGGCGTCAGCTCGATCACGCGGATCCAATCGCGCATTACGCCCGCGACACGGAGCATCCCGGCGCGATCGACCGTCTCGCACAGTTCAGCCCAGTCGACTTTCGCCACCGGGGGAGTGCCAGCGGCAGGACCGCTACCATTCGCACCAGACGTGATCCCACTCGCGGCGAGTTCGCCGAGCTGTTTCGCCAGCGTGCCTGGATCGGGCATGTCGGCCGCATGGAGGACCCGCAGCAGCGCCATCTGCGCCGAGACCAGCGGGTCGGGCGCACCGCGAACCTCGTCGTGGCCCTTGAGCAGCAGCTGCCACAGGCGATGAACCTGGCCGGCCGAGAGGCGGTCGGCCCATTCCTCGATCGCCTGCCGTTCCTCTTGCGTCGGCGCATCAGCGCCCGCGCCGCCGACCTGGGTCACGGCCACACGATGGACCACATCCATCAGCGTGCGCAGCAAGGCCAGAGGCTCGACCCCGAGCGAGTACTGGCGCTCGACTTCAGCCAGCATTGCCTGCGGATCGCCTTCAAGCAGCGCCCCGAACAGCCGCCGCCGGGCGGACTTGTCAGCCAGGCCGAGCATGTCGCGCACTCGCTCGGCGGTAACTTTGCCCTCGGTGTCGAGGTCAGCGTGAGCGATGGCCTGGTCGAGGATCGATAACCCGTCACGCACCGAGCCTTCGGCGGCTGAGGCGATCATGTGCAGCGCCTCGCCCTCAGCGTCGACGCCTTCCTGGCGGCAGATGCTGGCGAAGTGTTGCTGCAGCATCGGCGTGGGGATGCGGCGCAAGTCGAAGCGCTGGGTACGGCTGAGCACCGTGACCGGCAGCTTGTCGACCTCGGTAGTCGCGAAGAGGAACTTCACGTGTGCCGGCGGTTCCTCAAGTGTCTTGAGCAAGGCATTGAAAGCATTGCGCGACAGCATGTGAACTTCGTCGATGATGTAGATCTTGTAGCGTGCGCTAACCGCGGCGTAGCGCACCGCCTCGATGATCTCGCGCACGTCGTCGACGCCGGTGTGGCTCGCAGCGTCCATCTCGATCACGTCGATATGGCGCCCCTCGGCAATCGCAACGCAAGGCTCGCAAACGCCGCAGGGATCAATCGTCGGGCCACCCTGCCCATCAGGCCCGACGCAGTTGAGCGCCTTGGCGATAAGCCGCGCGGTCGAGGTCTTCCCGACCCCGCGCACGCCAGTCATCAGGAAGGCATGGGCCAGCCGGTCACGCTCGATGGCGTTGGCGAGCGTGCGGACCATCGGTTCCTGACCGATGAGTTCTGAGAAGGTCTGCGGCCGGTATTTGCGCGCGAGGACCCGGTAAGGCTGCGCTGGTTCCGCGGCAGGGGCAGGAGTTGGGGCCGAGGCCTGAGCTTGAGGTGGTGCGGGCGGCGGCGCTGGCGGCGCGGGCTGCTCGGCCGGGGCGCCAAACATCGAAGACTGGCCGGCGGCCTCCAGTTCGGCTGCGCTCGGCGGGGTCTCGAGGAATTCTTCCTCGTCAGGCACCTCTGGTCGATCGGACATGGACCCAATCTAGGGCCGAAGGCCTGGCTTGTCGAAGGGGCCGAGGCAATTTATCTCCGACTTCCTCACGGGGGGAGGAACGCCGGATGCGCGTACCAGGGGTTTGCCTGCTTGCCGCTATGGCCCTGATTTCGCGGCCAGCGCTGGCTCAACAGGATCTGCCGGTTCCGGACGCGGCGACGCTCGAACAGATGTGCTCTGCGGGCGGAGCCTCTCAATACACCTTCGGCCAGACCGGTGTCCCGGGCGGAGATCGGCTGACGCGGACCCTTTCGAGCGGTTTCGCCCTCCCCCCCGCGGCAGCGCCCTTCGATCACGCCAAGCCGTGGTCGACCGAATGGTCGGATCGCCTGTTTGGCATGGAGTACATCGGGCCTGAACCTGAAAGCGAGGAAGCTATCATCGCCCTCGCCGCGAAGCTCGATGCGCTGCTCGCTCCCACGGGCTGGGAATTGCAGCCCGAGGATTACGACCCACCGCTCTACATGCTGACGCTCACGGGCGAGTGGACCTGGTTCCACACCGTCGAAGGCGAACAGGGGCCGACGCAACTAGTGCTCGGTCTCGACACTTCGGCGCTGGGCATGACGCTGGTGTGCGGACGCGCGGACCTGGCTGAGCTTCATGCCCAGGAGGTATTCGGCAAGTTGCCCCCGGGGACGCCACGTCCGAGAGTCCCGGAAATCCCAATTCCCGCGCTGCGCACGGTGGCCGACTGCGAGAAGCCCGAGGTTCTTGCGAAACTGGACGCTACCCTCGAATCGGACACAGCGGACAGCTTCATGTCCGCGATGCTCGCCAGAACGACCTATCGTGATCGACTGACCAGCTGGATGATGTGGAAGCTCGAACAGTCGGGCAAGATCTCGGACGACGAGTTGATTGACCTGGGCTTCTCTTCCATCGGCAGCGTGAGCCCGGGCGGTGATCCCTTCGCGCAGTTCGGCATGATCCAGGAGATGCTCGATCTGCTCAAGCCAGTCATCGAAGCGCGGGACGCCGGGACGCTCTGCCGGGGCATGGTGCCGCTGCAGGACTGGTTTACGCGGGTCGATGCCTTGACCTTGAAGCAGACCGAAGCGACGCAAACCGCCCTCACCGCCGAGGCGGCCCGCCTCGGTGTGTCGTTCGACTAAAGTTCAAGAGAAATAGGAGCCGGGCGACCCGCTGCCATCCGTTGTGGCTGCTTCCTTCCGGACCTGACCAGGTTGGCGGACGCGAACGTCCACCCGACTCCCGGGCGGGCATATGGCGGGCAGTCTGGCGGATTGCAAGGCGCTAACGACCTTGCGCTCGCGACTTAGCGGAAGTTGTCCGCGTAGGCCTGCAGCTTCAGCCGGCGCGGCGGCGATTCGTGGAGCTTGGCGTCGATGCCGTACTTTTCAGCATAGGCAATCGCGGCTTCCTTGTTCGGGAAGCGCAGCGAAAGCTGTTGGCGCGTGTCACCGCTGCCGGCCCAGCCCATCAGGGGGTCGGGCTTCTTCGCCTCCGCCGGAACGAAGTCGAGGATCCACTGACTGGTGAGCGCCTTGCCGGACTGCATGGCGTTCTTCGGGCGCTGGTAGATACGAGCCTGCATGGCTCACGCCTTTCCTTCGGAACGGCCGCGAAATCAAGAGCGCAGAAAGGCGTTCTTCGTCTTCAGGCTCGGTGCTTCGGTCCACGGCTCTTCGGGCCAGCGGTGTTTGGGATAGCGCCCCTTCATCTCCTTGCGCACGTCTGCCCAGCTTCCGCGCCAGAACCCCGGCAAGTCGCGCGTCGCCTGGAGCGGGCGTCCGGCGGGGCTGGTGAGCTTGAGCAGCAGCGGCGTGTCACCGATCATCGGGTGTCGCTCTAGCCCGAACAGCGCCTGTACCCGCACCTCGACACAGGGCGCGTCGGGGCCGGAGTAATCGATTGAATGCGTTGTGCCCGCGGGTGTCTCAAATTCACGCGGGGCCAGCTTGTCGAGCCGCTGGCGCGTGTCCCAATCGAGCATGGCCAGCAGAGCGTCGGTCAGCTTGCCCCTGGAAATCTCCAGGTCCCGCCGGCCATGAAGCAAGGGCGTGAGCCATTCCTCCGCGGTTTCGGCCAGGCGTGCCGGTTCGAGCGCCGCCACGCCAGTGAACGCGGCCCGCGCCCGGAGCTCTTTCGGCAGGATATCCTCAAGGTTCTGCACCGCCTTTTCCACAAGCAGCGCAGCCACCGCCTCCGCGTCCGGAGCTGGATCAGGTCCACTCGCCAGCGTGATCGCACCGAGGCGGCGCTCAAGCCGGGCTTCCACTCGCTCGCCGGTCCAGCGCAGCACCGAACGACGCTCGATTCGCTCGGCGAGCCACTGTTCGACCTCTGCGGTTGTGAGCGGCAGCGCAGCGGTGATCCGCGCCGCCTGAGCCCTGCCCTGCGCGTCGCCAATAGCGAGCCACTCGGCCGAAGCGAGCGGCGAAGCCGGATCGAGCGAATACCCGCGCCCACCCGCAGAGAGCCAGCTCTCGCCAGTGACGTCACGACGTCGTGCGAGATTGTCCGGAAGCGCGAGAGCAAGGAGGATACCGAGCGGCGAGGCAGCGGTCTTTCGCGCGCCCCGCGCCCGCGCAGCCCACCCTTCCGCCAACTTGAGCGATGCCTTGGCGCGAGGTGACCGGTCTCCATCCCATCGCGAGAGGCGATGCGCGAGATCCTCGCCCTTTCCGCCCAAGCCCCGCTCCTGCAGTAACAGCGCGAGCTTTGCCGCCTCGAGCGCCGCCCCATGCTCCGCGCCGAACAGGAGCATAGCGGCCTGCCATGGCTCCATTGGCAGGGCCGCAATTCGCCGGCCGCGCTCGGTTATCTTCCCCTCGGGGTCGAGAGCGCCCAACTTGGCCAGACGGTCGCGGGCCGCACTCAGCGCCGCGGGCGGCGGCGGATCGAGCCAGGCCAGGGTCGCGGGATCACCTACGCCCCATTGCGCCAATGCCAGCATCAACGGCGCCAGGTCGGCGGTGACGATTTCAGGGGGATCGAACGCCTCTCGGCCGGAGTGCGCAGCCTCTTCCCACAGGCGATAGGCGACGCCGGGCGCCTGCCTTGCCGCACGCCCGGCCCTTTGCGCTGCTGCCGCCTGGCTGGAACGCCGGGTGACAAGGTGAGTGACCCCAGCGGCAATGTCGAACTCAGCTCTTCGAGAAAGGCCGCTGTCGACCACCACCGACACGCCATCGAGCGTGATCGAAGTCTCGGCGATGCTGGTCGCGAGCACGATCCTTCGGCGCCCCTCCGGATCGCGGCGGATCGCGGCGCGTTGGGCTGCCGGTTCGACTTGGCCATGAAGCGGCAGGATCGGCACTTGCGGCAAGCGCTCGACCAAACGTTCGCGCGTGCGTTCGATCTCGCCGACGCCGGGGAGGAAGGCGAGGACATCGCCCTGCTCAGTCCGCCACGCGGTGAGAATGGCGCTCGCCATCGCTTCGTCGGTGCGCAATTCCGCTCGGCTGCCGAGCCATTCGATGCGCAGGGGATAGGCCCGCCCCTCGCTTTCGATGACTTGCGCGCCTTCTCCCAGCAAGCGGGCAAAGCGAGCGCCGTCGATGGTGGCGGACATGACCAGGATACGCAGGTCTTCGCGCAGGACCGACTGGCTCTCGATCGCCAACGCCAGGCCGAGATCGCTGTCGAGATGCCGCTCGTGCGCCTCGTCGAACAGCACGGCAGAAACGCCCTCCAGCTCCTGATCGCCGAGAATGCGGGAAACGAAGATCGCCTCGGTGACCACGAGAATGCGCGTTGCCGCCGACTGCTTGCTGTCGAGGCGGGTGAGATAGCCGACGCGCTGGCCGACCGGCTCCCCAAGAAGTTCGGCCATGCGCTCCGCCGCCGCACGCGCCGCGACACGGCGTGGGCTGAGCAAGATGACCTGTCCGGTGCACCAGCTCTCATCAATCAGCGCCGGCGCGACCGCGGTGGTCTTGCCCGCACCCGGCGGTGCGACGAGCACGGCAGAGCTACGCGCACGCAAGGCATTGAGCAGGTCCGGCAGGACAGCATGGATTGGGAGGTCTGTCATCGTCATTGCAAGCGTAGCGAAGCAATCCAGAGCGGTTAAGTGCCCGCCCTGAATGCGAAGGCGGCGAGCGTCAATTTATCGCAGTCGGATCGCCAAACTCTCGGTTCAGCCGAGCGGCCTCCAGCGCCACTTTGGCAATAGCCGCTTCGTCGATCCCCTCCCCTTCGCGGAAGACGATGTTTCCGAGCTCGTATTTCCCGCTTGGCTTGATCCGAGGCTCGACTTCCGTGAGGCGCTTGCCGCGCCAGAAGCCGAACACGACGCGCTCATCCTCAACGTGAATGAGCATGCACAGCCCATTGTGGACGAAGACGAGGTTGCCCCACTTGATGATCTCGTCGAACTCGGCGGCGGAATGCACCGCCCTGCGTAGGGTCGTAACGAGAGCGAACTGCCAGCCCGACAGCTCGGAGACGAAGGCGTCCGGATTTGCGGCCGCCTTCATCTTCGCCATGAGGTCAGTAGCCCCGGCTAACCGCGAACTGGGCGGCTTCGACCATAGCCCTGCGGGCACGCCCGTCGGGGAAGATCGACAGGGCATCGCAAGCGCGCTGCGCGAAATGGCGTGCGCGATCGCGCGTTGCCGTCACGCAATCGTGACGGCGGATCAGCGCGACGGCGTGAGCCAGGTCCTCGTCATCGACGCGGAAGCCCGCGATAGCTTCCTGCCAGAAGCGCCGCTCCTGCTCGTCACCGCGCGCGTAAGCGAGGATGACCGGAAGGGTCATCTTGCCTTCGCGGAAGTCGTCGCCGCGGTCCTTGCCCATTTCGGCGGCCGAGCTGTCATAGTCGATCGCATCGTCGACGAGTTGAAAAGCGATGCCGAGGTTGCGGCCGTAGTCGTCGAGCGCGCGCTCTTCGGCCTCGCTACATTCGGCGACTACCGCAGAAATACGGCTGGCGGCAGCGAACAGCGCGGCGGTCTTGGCGCCGATGATGTGGAGGTAGCGCTCTTCGCTGGTTTCGATCCGGCGTTGCGCGGTGAGCTGATCGACTTCGCCTTGGGCGATGATCGCGCTCGCCGACGAGAGGATCTTGAGCACCTTTAGGCTGCCGTCCTCGACCATCAGTTCGAAGGCGCGAGCGAACAGGAAGTCGCCGACGAGGACCGTGGCCGGATTGCCGAACACGATGTTGGCGGTTTCCTTGCCCCGGCGGGTCTCCGAACCGTCGACCACATCGTCATGCAGCAGGGTCGCGGTATGGATGAACTCAACAGCCGCGGCGAGCTTGTGATGCCGCGCGCCCTGGTAGCCGACCAGATCCGCCCCTGCGAGCGTGAGCATCGGACGCATGCGCTTGCCGCCACCCGCGATCAGATGGCCCGCCAGCGCGGGGATCAGCGGAATCTCGCTCTGCATCCGGTCGAGAATGATAGCGTTGACGGAGTTCATGGCCGTCGCCGTCAGCGACAGAATGGGAGTGAGCGACGGCTCCTTGACGGGTAAAGGTACGACCTCTGCGCTCATGCGGCGCAGATGGCGGCACGGCGCGCGCTTGGCAAGCGCGGAATCCCTGCTAACCCTGCAAACCTATGGCCAGCCAAGCGCAAACTCCGAAAGCAGACACCGTTCTTGCGGGTTACCGCAAGTCGATCGACAATATCGATGCCGCCCTGATCCACATGTTGGCGGAGCGATTTCGCATCACCCAGGCCGTTGGTGAGTACAAGGCCGAGTCGGGCCTGCCGGCCAGCGACCCGACGCGTGAAGCTCGCCAGATCGAGCGTCTGCGCGCCTTGGCGGTGGACGCCGATCTCGATCCGGAATTCAGCGAGAAGTTCATCCGCTTCGTGATCGACGAAGTGATCCGCCACCACCGGCGCGCCGCAGAGAAGTGATCCTTTTGGCGGCGACCGATCCGGCCGCCGCCTGAGACCGCCTTACGCGGTCGGGATTTCGTCCTGACATTTCTGGAAGATTTGCGTGATCGCGTCCTTCGCGCCGGTCACGTTGAAAGACGTTTCGACCCAACGGGCCCGCTCGGGATTCATTCGCACGCTCAGTGTTTGTGCGTTGGACAGACCTGCAAGAAGCCGCGGCAGGGTCTTCTCAGTCGTCTGGTTCACCGCGGTCGCCATCTGCTCGTAGAAGCGATAACGCTCTTCGACCGTCGCGCCGGTATCGAAGCGAAGTTCGATCGGACGCATCTGGAAGCGCGTGTTGTTTGGCGGAACGAGCTTTTCCTTGGCGATGATCGCCGCGTAGACAGTGCCCTTGCCCGGCTTGTCGCACTTCAGGATCAACTGGGATCCATCGGCGCTCTGCACACCGGCTCCGACAGAACCATCGCCACCTTCGAAGAAACCCCACGCCGAGTTCTGCGCCTGTGCCCCAACCGAAGCCAGAGCAACGATCGCCGCACCCGCTACCAAATACCGCATCACCCCAATCTCCCTAATCCTCAAGTCTCGATCCGGCAGACCGGGCAAGGCCCCGTCGGCCACTTCTCTATGCTCAAGTTTTTCTGCCGAATTTCATCCAGCTAGAGCGCACCCTACCTCCTCAATACGGGGGGAGCAACGCCCGGATTGGTCACCCGGCACGCGGTATCCGCAGCGTGACCATCAGCCCCCCAAGATCCTCGCTCTCGCCCAGCTCGACCTCGCCCCCGTAAATCTCGACCACGTCGCGCACGATGGCGAGGCCAAGGCCCGTACCGGGCTTCTCCGTGTCGAGACGAGCTCCGCGAGAGAACAGTTTGGCCCGGTCACCATCCGAGATGCCGTGCCCATCGTCTTCGATCCAGATGTCGCACAACCTGGCGCCTGGCACCGCATCGACCGTCACGAAAACGCTGCCTCCGCCATATTTCGCGGCGTTTTCAATGAGGTTGCCAAGGATCTCATCAAGATCCTGACGCTCCATCGCCACGGATGCGGTGTCAGATCCGGCAGTGTCGAAGCGGACCTTTGGGTAGAGCCGTGCGACCGCGCGTTCCACGCCCTCCACCGATTGCATGACGTTGGCTCGCGAATGCCCCATCGCCCGTCGGCCGACGGCGCGGGCGCGAGCAAGGTGGTGATCGACTTGCCGGCGCATGGTCGCCGCCTCGCGCAGCACGGTCGTGTCGAGGTCGGGCGCGTGAGCCGTGGCGGCGTTGGTCAGCACCGTCAGCGGCGTCTTGAGCGCATGGGCCAGATTGCCGGCGTGGGTTCGTGCCTCTTCTGCCTGACGCTCGGAGTGGGCGAGCAGCGCGTTGAGCTCCTCGACCATCGGTTGCACCTCGAGCGGTAGCGGATCGGTAACGCGATTGGCCCGGGCGGTCCGGACATGCGCGATCGCCCGGCGAATGCGGCGCAGTGGGCCAAGGCCGTACCATGTCTGCAGCCCAGCCATGAGAAACAGGCCGATCCCCAACACCGCGAAGCTCCACACCAGGATCGAACGGATGTCGGAGATTTGCTGGTCGAGTTCATTGCGATCGCCAGCGACCACGAACTGCCAGTCGTTGTCGCTCCCCGGGATGCGGATGGTCTGCTCGACCACGCGAAGCGGTTCGTCCGGGAACTGCCGGGAGTTGTAGTAGATCGGGGCGTCGCGCGAGACTTTGCCGCTGACTTCGAGCGTACGATCCCACAGCGAGCGCGAAGGCGTGGGTTCGTGCCCCTCACCATTGATCTGCCAGTAGAGGCCGCTGTTCGGCTCGAGGAACCGTTGGTCGCCAAGCGCGCGGTTGAACCAGATCTCCCCCTCAGGGGCGATCTCTGCCGAGGAGATCAGGGCGATCAGCGAGTATTGCAGCCGATCGTCGAACTCCCTGGTCAACAGGTCGTTCAACGTTCGGTCGAGCGCGACACCGCCGAGCAGCAGGAGGATCGAAATCCAGCCAGCCGCAATTACCATCATCCGGCGGGCAAGACTGCCGGTGTGCTGCGGTACCTTGTCCCCTTCGCTGTCCGGCGCGGCCAACGGCAAGTCCGCCGACGAGGCGGTCACCGCGGCCGGCGCGTCATTCGCCGCGCGAAGGGTCGTCGGGGTCGTCGAGGCTGTAGCCGAGGCCACGGATGGTGGTGATGACATTAGCACCCAACTTCTTGCGAATACGGGTGACGAAGACCTCGATCGTGTTCGAATCGCGGTCGAAATCCTGATCGTAGATATGCTCGATCAATTCGGTGCGGCTGACCACCTTGCCCTTGTGGTGCATGAGGTAGCTGAGCAGCTTGTATTCCTGTGCGGTGAGCTTGACCGGCTCCCCTGCCAGCGTAACGCGGCCCGAACGCGTGTCGAGCCGCACGCCGCCGGCCGTGAGTTCCGAACTGGCATTGCCCGAGGCGCGGCGAATGAGCGCGCGCAAGCGAGCGATGAGCTCCTCGGTTTGGAAGGGCTTGGCGAGATAGTCGTCCGCCCCGGCATCGAGCCCGGCCACCTTGTCCGACCAGGAATCGCGTGCAGTCAGGACCAGAACGGGAAAATTCCGCCCTTCCCGCCGCCACATTCCGAGCACGGTAAGTCCATCGATTTCCGGCAGACCTAAATCCAGGATTGCGGCGTCGTATTGTTCGGTCGAGCCGAGGAAGTGCCCGTCCTCCCCGTCGGTGGAAAGGTCCACCGCATAGCCGGTCTGTTCCAGCGTTGATTTCAACTGCTGGCCCAGCGTCGGTTCGTCCTCGACGATCAGGATGCGCATTCATATTCCCCTGCTTTGACGCGGCCCACGATGTGGGCTTTTGAACGAAACGCGTCAACGGGGTGGCCGTTTCCGGCAGGTTCCGGATACTTATTTGGATACGCGCAGCACGCGGCCAGTACGCGCGTCGACATCGACCCAGGTGACCTGGCCTTCCTTGATGAACTTGAGACGATAGGCGCTCGCGACGGAATCGTACTCAAAGCCAAGATAATCACTGCCCCTCATCTGCGGAACGATACGGCGTTCGATGTCGCGAGATGACAGGTTGCGACCCGCGTTCATCTCTTCACGAGCAGTAGCCTGGTCGCTGCGCGACGAATCGCCATGGTTCCCGTGACCCCTGTCGCCGCGTTGCGCGGCCGCAGGAGCGGCGAGGCCGCCAGCACACAAAGCTGCCGCGGCAAGAAAGGCGATAAGCTTGCGCATGTCGCCTGTCTGCCTAGGGCTATGGCATTGAACAAGATGTGAATGCCGCAGCGCGGTACAATTCAGGTTGAGGTGTGGCTATCTCGTCAATTCGTAAGTCACCGTAACGGAGACACCCGACTGCACCATGCCTGGCTGCACCGGAGTGGAGGCGGCGGACACGTCCTGGGCCTGCATCCGAAACATCGGCATCGGGGGTTGCTGAGAGATGCCCTCACGGACCTGCAGCAAGCGGACGTCGGCGAAACCCGCCCCGCGCGCATAGTCGAGAGCAAGCGTCCGTGCGGTCGCCATCGCGGTCTGCCTGGCCTGAGCACGCGCAGCCGTATCGTCGTCGACCGAGAAATCAGGACCGCCGATATCGGTCGCCCCGGCAGCAACCAAGGCGTCGAGCACTTCGCCGGTGCGTGCGACATCGCGCAGCTTGACGCTCACCCGGTTGGACACCTGGAACCCGCGGAACACCTGCCGCTGGGTGTCGCGATCGAAGTCGAACTGCTGACCGAGGTTGATCCCGGTGGTCTGGATATCCCGCTCCGGAATTCCGAGCTGTTTGATCCGCGCCACGACAGCGGTCATGGTCTGGGCGTTCGCGCGCATCGCTTCGCTCGCCGTTGGGGCCTGCGTCGTGACACCAGCGCTAACGGTGGCGATATCAGGAGCGACCTGCACGCTTTCACTGACCGTCAGCTCGACCACCGGCCCGCTGGAGGTAACTTGCACCTGCGCCTCGGCAGGCATGGCGAGGGCAGCGGACGCAAGGGCGGGCAGGACGTAGTGTTTCATCGCGGTATCTCCGTTCGAATGCGTCTTGGCTGAGCGTCTCGCGATTACGCGCAGCTTAACCGTCGGGTTCCTTTGCTAGACGGTGCCGATCCTTCGGAGCCTTTATCGGCGGCGCCGAAAACGTCGCGATTGCGCAAGCGACGGGAAAGGCTCTAAGCGCCGCGCCCATGGCGGAAGCACCGATCCTCTCCTGGGAAAGCCTGGGACTCCAGCAAGGCGGCCGCTGGCTGTTTCGTGACCTCGACCTGCACATCGGCCCGCGCGACAGGCTCGCGCTGATCGGCCGCAACGGCGCGGGCAAAACCACGCTGCTAAAGCTCGTCGCGAACATGATTGAGGCCGACAAGGGCAAGCGCTCGATCCAGCCCGGCACCCGCGTGGTGCTGATGGAGCAGGAGCCGAACTTCGCGCCGTACGAGACGCTGATGGACTTTGCGCTGGCCGGCGACGACGCGCCCAAACAGCACGAAGTCGAGGCAATTGCCGGCCAGCTCGGGATCGACATGACCCGCCCGGCGGCAACCGCCAGCGGGGGCGAGAAGCGTCGCGCCACGATTGCCCGCGCCCTGGCCCAGGAGCCCGACCTGCTCTTGCTGGACGAGCCGACGAACCACCTCGATCTGGCCGCGATCGACTGGCTCGAAGGCTGGCTCAACCGCTACAAGGGCGCGTTCATCGCCATCAGCCACGACCGTACCTTCCTCAAGCGCCTGACCCGCGCCACACTGTGGCTCGACCGCGGTTCGATCCGCCGCAAGGAAGTCGGCTTCGGCGGCTACGAGGCCTGGGAAGAACAGGTCTATGCCGAGGAAAACCGGGCGGCCGAGAAGCTCGATGCCCGGCTCAAGCTCGAAGCGCACTGGCTCGAACGCGGCGTCACCGCGCGGCGCAAGCGCAACCAGGGCAGGCTCGAGGCGCTCCATCGCATGCGGGCCCAGCGAGCGGCGATGATCGGCAAGGCGGGCACTGCCAAGCTCGCGCTCGAGTCCGAAGCCGACGTGCGGACCAAATCGGTGATCACCGCCGAAAACGTGACCAAGCGATTTGGTGACCGCGCCGTGATCCGCAACTTCACCCTGCGCATCCAGCGCGGCGACCGCATCGGCGTCGTGGGCGCGAACGGCGCGGGCAAGACCACTCTGCTCAAGCTGTTGACCGGCGAGCTCGCCCCCGACGAAGGCTCGGTTACCATCGCCAAGACGCTTCACGGAGTGATGATCGACCAGCAGCGCAGCCTGCTCTCCGCCGACAAGAAGGTGCGGGACATCCTGGCCGAGGGCGGCGACTGGCTCGACGTGCGCGGTGTGCGCAAGCACGTGCAGGCCTACCTGAAGGACTTCCTGTTCGAACCGTCGCTGGTCGACGCGCCGATCGCCTCGCTGTCGGGCGGCGAGCGTTCGCGCCTGCTTTTGGCGCGGGAGTTTGCCCGCAAGTCGAACCTGCTGGTGCTCGACGAGCCGACCAACGATCTCGACCTCGAAACGCTCGATCTTCTGCAAGAGGTGATCGCCGACTACGACGGTACGGTGCTGATCGTCAGTCACGACCGCGACTTCCTCGACCGGACGGTAACTGTGACGCTGGGACTCGATGGTTCGGGCACGGTCGATATCGTCGCGGGCGGTTACGAGGACTGGGAGGCGAAGCGGAAGAAGGTTGTCGCTCCCGTCGAGAAGAAGCCGACCCGAACCGCAGACCCTGCGGCGGCCTCGTCAGCTTCCGCTCCCGCCAAACGGACCAAGCTCACCTACAAGGATCAGCGCGACTACGACCTGCTTCCCGCACGGATCGAAGAACTCGATGCCGAGATCCTCAAGGGCGAACACGCCCTGGCCGATCCCGATCTCTACACCCGCGATCCGGCGAAGTTCGGCCGCATGACCGAACAGCTCGACAAGCTGCGGACCGAAAAGGACGCTGCCGAGGAGCGGTGGCTGGCGCTGGCCGAGATGGTCGAGGGTTGAGACCCAAATCCTCCCCGAGCTTGTCTCGGGGAGGTGGCGCGCTCCGCAGGAGCGTGACGGAGGGGGAAGCGGCCAAACGCTTCCCCCTCCACCATCCGCTTCGCGGACGGTCCCCCTCCCCGAGACAAGCTCGGGGAGGATTTACTGAATCCTAAGCCGCCTTAACCCGCGCGGTCCACGCCGCCACGCGTTCGTCGAGCATGTCGAGCGGCATGCTGCCTTCCTTCAGAATCTCGTGGAACTGCCGCAGGTCGAACTTGGCCCCAAGTTCGGTTTCGGCGCGGTGGCGGAGGCGGACCCATTCGTTCTGGCCGATCTTGTAGCTGCAGGCCTGCCCCGGCGAAGCGCAGTAACGCTCGATCTCGCGCTGGGCCATCGGCCGGGCATAGCCGGTGTTGGCCACGAGATAATCGGTCGCCTGCTCGCGGGTCCAGCGCTTGGCGTTGAGGCCGGTATCGACCACGAGCCGCGCCGCGCGGAACAGCCAGCTCTGCAACGCTCCGGCCTTCTCGATCCCGCTGTAGCCGCCCAGTTCGTCGGCCAGCATCTCGGCGTAAAGCGCCCAGCCCTCGCCATGGGCGGACAGCCAGTAGTTCTTGAGCAGCAAGGGCAGGTCCTGGTCCTGCTGCAGCAAGCTCAGGTGCAGGTGATGGCCGGGCACGCCTTCATGATAGGTCAGCGCGGGGAGAGTGAACTTCGGCCACTCGGCGGTGTCCTTGAGATTGATCCAGTAGATCGCCGGACGCGAACCATCGAGCGAGGCGACGTTGTAGTAGCCGCTAGGAGCGCCATCCTGGATCTCCACCGGCACCCGTTTAACCACGAGCGGCTGGCTCGGGATCGTGGCGAAGGCTCTCGGCAGCTTGGCCTGCATCGCCTCCACACCCTGGTTGAGCGACGCGATCAGCGCCTCGCGCCCGCTATCGTCGTTGGGGAACAGCTGTTCGGGACGCTCGCTGAGCTGGATCAGCCGCTCGCCTACCGTACCGCTGGTCAGCCCGTCGGCTCGCATCAGCTTGTCGAGCTCCGCGCTGATTTCGGCGACTTGTTCCAGCCCGGTCCGGTGAATCTCATCGGGCGAAAGGTGCGTGGTGGTGAAGTAGTCGAGCGCCTGAGCATAGATCTCGTCGCCGCGCGGCACGCGCCATACGCCATCATCAGCGGGGGTGTTCGGCCTCAGCCCCTTCAGCAGTTCGAGCTGCCGACGAAGCGCGGGATAGACCTCGCCTTCGACAATCCTGGTTGCCCTTGCCTGCCAATCGCCGGAGAGGTTCTTTGCCCCGGCCCGTCGCACGAGCGACCGGACCATGTTGTTTTCGCCAGGAGCCGGCCGGAGTTGCGCTTCGATCTGGCCCATCGCCAAGTCGAGCGACCAACCGGGGGCGAGGTAGCCGCGCGCCGCATCGGCCCGCTGGTTCTCGCTCTGCTCGTCGAGCCGCGCAGGGAAAACCGCCAGCCTCGAAAGATAGGCCTCGGCGTCGGCGGCAGTTTCCAGCGGGTGGGTCGAATCGAGGAAGTCGGGGATCGAGAAGTAGATCCCGTCCTGCTGGCTGATGCGATAAGGCGCGCCGACATGCTGGATGCCGAACGGCTCCGACACCAGGCGCTTGCCGAGCATGTATTCGACAATCTCCCGCCGCACCTGCCAGATTTCGGACAGGCCTTCGGGGGAAATCGCCTTGACCTCGGCCAGCATCTTGCGGGCGTGATCCGCCCCAGCCCGTTCGGAAGCCGGACCGGTTTCATCGAGCCGCGAGCGCATCGCTGCGTCGGCACCAGTATCATGCCCGAGCGAAGTCATCGACTGAGGGCTGAGCAGCATGTCGCCGCGGAACGTGCGATCGATCACATCGCGTAGCGCTGCGTCACCCTGGGTCTGTGCGAAGACCGGCCAGGGAACGCTCGCCGCGATCGCCGCTGCGCCGCTACTGACCAGGAATTGCCGTCGTTTCATATTTCACCCACGTTTCGAAACGGAAGAGCAGGGTCTGACAGGTTGCCGCGCCCCGCTCAATCTCATGCGGCCGGATTCGATTGAACCTCAGCGGATGCGATAGAAGTCCGCGACCCTGTCGAGCGCAAGCTTGAGGACGAGCTTGCCGCTCCGGGCCGGCCAGTCGAGCGCTTTTTCCGCGGTGGGGAGAGTCTCGCAAGCGCAGACCACACGCCAGAGGATATCCTCAAGGCCCTTCCCCGCCGCCGCAACCGCGCCGTCGAACCGGCCACGCGCCGCGATTTGCTGTTCGGTGGGATTGAGGGCAGTGGCGCCGCTTGTCTTGATGCGGATCGGGCTCCAGCTCATGGTGACCGACGGAGCGAGATTGGCGCGCTCGTAATCAGACCGTAGTCGTTCGCCGGCATCGAACAGCCGGTCTTCGAGGTGGCCATGGGCATGCAGCCAACCAAGCGGCGATTCTCCCAGGTTCACGGTGACGCTCCGCCGCCGCCGCGTAGCGCCCTTGCGCCGGCGCGGACCTTCCGGGGTGAGTTCCCGTTCAACCAGTTTGCGAAGCATGCGAATCTCCTAACAAAGCCAAATCGGACCTTGCCAAAACAACATGCTTGTAGGAAAGTGAAAAAACCAAATTGGTTATAGGGGTCGTGACGTGATCAATCGCATTCGGGATATTCGCAAGCAGAAGGGCATGACCCTCGCCGAAGTCGCAGCGGCCTGCGATCCGCCAACGACGGCGCAAACCATCGGCCGGCTGGAGACGGGCCTGCGCAACCTCTCGCTCGTGTGGATGAACCGCATTGCGGCGGCTCTGGGTGTCGATCCGGAGCTGCTGGTGAAGGGCGACGCCGATGAGGCGACCCTGACCATAGCGCGGCTGACGGAAAGCGGCGCCGAACCGCTGTCCACTCCCCGCGATGCCATCCTGCCGACTGACCTTGGCGGAGACGGAGTGCTGGTGTGCCTGGCCGTCGATGCGCCTCAGGGAGAATATCGCGCAGGTGATCAACTGTGGCTTCGCCAGGTGGAGGCCGATCAGGCGCCCAAGCTGATCAACCGCGACGTTCTCGTTCCCCGTTCCGGCGGGCGGTTTGCCTTCGGGCGGCTGATCGATCGACAGGGCACTCTCGTCGGTCTGCTTCCTCCGGGCAGCGGGCAGCGGCAGATCGTGGTAGACAACCCAGCTTGGCTGGCGGTGGCGGAGATGCTGGTCCGAAAATTGTGATGCGCGTTCTTTCGATCTCGACGCTCTATCCCAATGCTCACCTGCCGCGCTTCGGCACATTCGTTGCGCGGCAGATGGAGGCTCTTGCAGCCCGTGGCGACTGGGACGTGACGGTGATCAACCCCATCGGCATCCCGCCGGTGCCGATGGGTAAGTACAAGGCGCTGGCAAAGGCTGCGATCACCGATGTCGAAGGTGGGGTCACGGTTCATCGGCCCCGCTTCACGCTGATCCCCGCAGTCGGTGGCCCAGCGAATCCAGCCCTGATCGTGCGGGCCATCCTGCCTCTCGCCAGGCGGCTTCACACCCTCGCCCCGTTCGACCTGGTCGACGCGCAGTTCTTCTATCCGGACGGTCCCGCCGCGGCGCGTATCGCGGCGGAACTGGGTGTGCCCCTGTCGATCAAGGCGCGGGGCGCCGACATTTCGTTCTGGGCGGGCAAAGGCTACGCCCGGCGCCGGATGCTGCGAGCTGCTGAGCAGGCTAGCGGACTGCTCGCCGTCAGCGAGGCCCTGGCCGAGGAAATGGCGCAGAAGGGCTTTCCCGGCGAGAAGATCACCGTGCACTACACCGGCCTCGACCGGGCACTGTTCCGGCCCTTGGGTCGCGAAGTCAGCCGGGCCCGGCTGGCGCTCGACCTCGGCGTGCTTGTCGCGCCGGGAGCTCCGTTGCTGGCCAGCGTCGGAGCGCTGATTCCGCGCAAGGGTCAGCAATTCGTGGTCAGGGCGCTGGCGAGGTTGCCGGAGGCGCACCTGCTCCTGGTGGGCACTGGGCCGGACCGCGCGATGCTGGCCGATCTGGCACGCGGTGGCGGTTATGCCGACCGGGTGCACTTCCTCGGCTCGCTCGATCATGGCCTGCTTCCCGCCGTGCTCTCGGCGGCGGACGCGATGGTTCTCCCCTCGGCCAGCGAAGGTCTCGCCAATGCCTGGGTCGAAGCGCTTGCTTGTGGCTGTCCGCTGGTCATCACCGACGCAGGCGGCGCTCGCGAATTGCTGACCGGCCCGGAACAGGGCCGCATTGTCACGCGCGATGCGGAGGCGATTGCCGCAGGGGTGCGGGACTTGCTCGCAAGCCCCCCTTCCCGCGCCGCAGTTGCCGAAGGCGCCGCGCGCTTCAGCTGGGAAGCGAACGCAGCGGCACTGGCCGAATATTACGAGAGGTTGCTGGCCCGCCCCTAGGCGGGCCAGTATCTTACGCTTCGCCGCGCGCCTTGCGGTCCTGCAGGTCCGCCCGGCTTTCGTTCGGAACGAAGCTGTCAGAGGTGACGCCCAGCCACACCAGCACTGGCGTCGCCATGTAGATCGAGCTGTAGGTACCGACGAAAATGCCGAGGGTGATCGCGGCGGTGAAGCCGAAGATCACGTCCGGCCCCAGGACCAGCAGCGCGATCAGGGTGATCAGCAGCGAGGTCGAGGTCACGATCGTGCGCGACAGCGTCTCGTTCACCGAGAGGTCGAGCAACTCGGGCAACGGCATGCGGCGATACTTCTTCAAGTTTTCGCGCACACGGTCGTAGACGACGATGTTGTCGTTCAGCGAGTAGCCGATCAGCGTCAGCAGCGCGGCCACGATGTTGAGGTCGAACTCCATCTGCGTCAGCGCGAACAGGCCGACCGTCAGCGTCACGTCGTGGACCAGCGCGAACAGCGCGCCGACACCGAACTGCCATTCGAACCGCATCCAGATGTAGATCGAGATGCCGACCATCGCGAGCGCGAGCGCCAGCATGCCCGACTGGAAGAGTTCGCCCGAGACCTTGCCCGAGACCGAATCCACGCCGTCGACGCGCACGTCCTTGTGGTTCGCCTCCAGCGTGGAGACGATCTTCTCCGACATGATGTTCGCCAGCGCCGTCTGATTCTCGCCTTCCGGCAGCTTCATCCGGATCGAGATCTCGTTCGGCTTGCCGAACTGCTGGATCACCGGCTCGCCATATCCGAGCGCGTCCACTTCCTCACGAATCTGGGCAAGCGGCGCCGCCGGACTCTGGGTGAAGGTCACGCGGATCATCTGGCCGCCGATGAAATCGACGCCCAGATTGAGACCCTTGGTGGCCACCAGGCCGACCGACGCCGCCATCAGCAGGATGCTGACGACGTAGAACGGCACGCGCCAACGAAGGAACTTGATGTTCGTGTTGTCGGGAATGAGCTTGAGGAGTTTCATCTCGACAGCGCCTTACAAAACGAGATCCGTCGGCCGCTTCTTGCGCAGCCAACCGGCGACCCACATGCGGGTCAGGGTCACGGCGGTGAACACCGAGGTCACGATACCGATCATCAGCACCACGGCGAAACCGCGGACCGGGCCGGTACCGAACATGAACATGATCACGGCGGCGATAACGTTGGTGACGTTCGCGTCCATGATCGCGCGGCTGGCTTCCTTGTAGCCCATCTCCACGGCCTGGACCACGCGGCGGCCTCTGGCACGTTCTTCGCGTATTCGCTCGTTGATGAGCACGTTCGCGTCGACCGCCGCACCGACGGTGAGCACCAGGCCCGCGATACCGGGCAACGTCAGCGCCGCCAACGGACCGAGCAAGGCCATCGTGCCGAGGATCATCAGCAAGTTAATGATCAGCGCGAGGCAGGTGTAGATGCCGAAGCGGCCATAGGTGACGATCATGAAGATCATCAGCAGGCCGAGGCCGACGAGCAGGCCGACCGCGCCCTTCTGGATCGAATCGGCGCCGAGGTCGGGACCCACGGTGCGCTCTTCGATCACGGTCAGGTCGATCGGCAGCGCACCCGAACGCAGCGCGATGGCGAGCTGGTTGGCGGTCTCCACGGTGAAGCCACCGCTGATCTGCGCCTGACCACCGTCGATCGGCTCGTTGATGTTCGGAGCCGACAGCACCTCGCCGTCGAGGATGATGGCGAAGGGTTTGCCAACGTTTTCGCGCGTCAGGATACCGAAGCGGCGACCGCCCGCGGAGTCGAACTGGATCGACACCACCGGCTCGTTGGTTTGCGGGTTGAACGACTGTTGGGCGTTCGTCAGCGAGTTGCCGCGAATGCCGCCGAGGCGCTTCACCGCGATCGAAGTACCCTGGCCAATAGTACCTTGGGCATAGGGGACGATCTCGCTGCCCGGAGGAGCGATGCCCTGCTGGATGTCGGACTGCAGCGCAGTCTGGTCGACGAGCTTGAATTCGAGTTCCGCCGTCTGGCCCAGGAGGTCCTTGAGCTCTTGCGGATCCTGCAGGCCGGGGACCTGCACCACGATGCGGTTGTCACCCTGGCGGATGATGGTCGGCTCGCGAGTGCCGAGCGCGTCGATACGCTTGCGGACGACTTCGGTCGCGCTCTCCATCGCGTTCTTGACCGCGAGGTTCAGTCCGGCGGTCGTCTGCGTGAGAACGAAGCGGTTTCCGTCAACGACCTGGATCTGCCAGTCACGCTGGCCGGTCAGCCCGGCGCCCGTCGTGAGTGGCTCGATCACGCCGCGGGCGGCGTCGACCTGGGCCGGATCTTCGAGCATGAAGGTCAGGCGATTGTTGGCAGTCGAAATGTCGCCGACGCGAATCCGCGGATTCGCGTCACGAAGCGCCGTGCGAACCGATTCTTCCATCGTTTCGAGGCGCTGCTTCGCGACTTGGCGCGGATCGCCTTCGAGCAGGATGTGACTGCCGCCGGCGAGGTCGAGCCCGAGATTGATCATCGGGCTCGGGAGGAATTCAGGCCAGCGGACGTTCGTCAGCGAAATCAGCGAGGGAACAGCCGCAAGCGCGAAGAAGAGCGTGATCGCCCAGAGATAAACGCGCTTCCAAGTTGGGAATTCTAGCATTGGGCAGGAACCTTGGCGGATCAGTCGTTAGCGGCGGTGCCACCCGGGGGGACGATGTCGCCGATGGTCGATTTGACCGCCTTGACCTTCACGCCCTGGGCAATTTCGATCTCGACATAGAGATCATCGACCTTGGTCACCTTGCCGAGCAGGCCGCCCGCGGTGACCACCTGATCGCCTTTTTTCACGGCGGCGATCTTTTCGCGCTGGGCCTTCTGTTGGCGCATCTGCGGGCGGATGATGAGAAACCAGAAGATGGCCACCATGCCGACGATCGGCAGGAACTGGACCCATCCGGGAGGAGAAGCCGCAGTCGATCCTGCAGCGAGAATTTCAAGCATCTTTTCTGCCCATCCAATCGGCAACGAAGGCGGGGATATTGTGGGGATCAGGCCCCATTACAACTCCCCCTCCCCAAGTGAGGCGGTCCCGCTAGCAGCAAAGCAAAGGGGGTGCAATCAGCGCCGCTTGCGTTGCCGCGGACCCTTGCCTATAGGCCCGGCCTCCACTGGATCGGGACGTAGCGCAGCCTGGTAGCGCATCACACTGGGGGTGTGGGGGTCGCTGGTTCGAATCCAGTCGTCCCGACCAGTGGATTTCCGGCAATTTCAACGCCGGTACAGCGAACGGATTGGGCCTCAATCCGGCCGAATTCGTGAGTTCCCCCATGACAGCACCCCACCCAGTCCGCGGAGCGCTTCTATGCGTTGCCGCGCTGCTGCTGTTCGCGTGCATGGATTCGACGACCAAGTATCTCGCCGCAACCCACGAGGTGCCGCTGATCGTGGCGGTGCGCTATCTTGGCAACCTGCTGCTCATGATCGTAGCCTTCGCCCCGCATCACAAGTTGGAGATGGTCCGTACCCAGCGCACCGGGCTAGTGCTTGTCAGGGCGCTAAGCCTCGCATTCGCCTCGCTGCTGATCGGGCTCGCGCTACAACTCATGCCGGTTGCCCAGGTGACCGCGATCACCTTCCTCGCTCCGATCCTGCTGGTCGCCATTGCGGGACCTCTACTCGGAGAGCGCGTAGGATGGATCGGCTGGCTCGCAACTCTCGGCGGCTTTGCCGGCGTCATGCTCATCGTCCGCCCGGGAAGCGGCCTGCCGTTTAGCGGCGTCGCTTTCGTTCTCTGCGCAGTGGTCTGCAATCTCGTCTACCAGGCCCTATCCCGCGTCCTGGCGACGACCGAGAAGACCGCCGCGCTACTGTTCTACACCGCGCTAGTGGGCTCGATCCTCTTCAGCCTGGGGTTGCCGTGGTATCTTGAGAATGCCGCGCCCTCTTGGTTCGAGGTCCTGCTATTCGCCAGCCTCGGCATCTACGGCGGGCTCGGGCATTTCATGTTCACCGCCGCTTTCCGCTACGCCCCTGCCTCATTGATCGCACCGCTCAACTACCTGCAACTGCTGTGGGCGGGGCTGCTCGGCTGGCTGGTGTTCGGTGACGTGCCCGATGGCGTGACCATCCTGGGCATGCTGATCGTGGCACTGTCCGGCGCCATGATCGCGCTTAAGACCCGCCGCCCCGCGGAGAAGCGGACCGCCTGAGCGGCCGGCCAGCTCACAACTCTGGAAAACGACGCACGGGGGATTGTTGCCTTCCCGCAGACCCTTATGCGCACCGTTGTGAGTGCATCGGTAGAAATCGGCGTTGCCCCGGACGGGCGTCCTGTCACGATCGACATCAAGGAGTTGCTGGCCACCCGCCTGCTGGTGCAAGGCAACAGCGGCTCCGGCAAATCGCACCTCTTGCGCCGCTTGCTCGAAGAGAGCGCGGCGATGGTACAGCAGGTAGTGATCGATCCGGAGGGCGACTTCGTCACGTTGGCGGACCAGTTCGGCCACGTCGTGGTCGACGGCGGGGCCTATACCGGCGCCGAGCTTACCCGCCTGGCCTCGCGCATCCGCAAACACCGTGCGTCGGTCGTCCTGACGCTCGACAGCCTCGAGGTCGAGGCGCAGATGCGCTGCGCCGCTCTGTTCCTCACGGCCCTGTTCGACGCCCCGCGCGAAGACTGGTTTCCGGCGCTCGTGATCGTCGACGAAGCGCAGATGTTCGCTCCCTCCGCCGCCGGCGACGTGACTGACGAAGTTCGCCGTCTGTCGCTCGGCGCGATGACCAACTTGATGTGCCGGGGCCGCAAGCGCGGACTGGCCGGGATCGTAGCGACTCAGCGCCTGGCCAAGCTTGCCAAGAACGTCGCTGCCGAGGCGTCCAACTTCCTGATGGGGCGGACCTTCCTCGACATCGATATGGCGCGCGCCGCGGACCTGCTCGGCATGGAACGGCGCAGCGCCGAAGAGATTCGCGATCTCGAGCGCGGCCACTTCCTCGGCCTCGGCCCGGCGATCAGCCGGCGCCCGATAGCGGTCAAGATCGGCCCCGTGCGAACCGGCTCGCAGGCGGTCTCTCATGCGATGGCGCCACCTCCGACCGTTTCGAGCGAAGAGTTGCATGCGCTGCTGCATGAAGCCGACACCAGCCCCCCTGCACCAGCGCCTCCCCCGCCAGTGCCGGTCGTCGCCGCTGAAGAACTGATCGGCCGTATCGAAGAGAGCGCGGCGATGGACGAGCCTCTGCCCGCACCCGCAGCGGGACCATCGACGTCGGCGAGTGCGGCGGCTCCAGACGACAGCGATCAGGCGATCTCGCAGATCTTCGCCGAAATGGCCGCCGACAAGGAAGCGCCCTTCCGCAACTCGGCGACGCTGTTCCAGGACTTCTCGATGCGCTGCCGCATGCAGCGTCTCGGCACTCGCGGGATCGGCCTCACCGACTTTCGCCGCCGCTTTGCCTTCGCCGTCGCTGGACTGGGTACCCCACCCGGCGAGGAATGGGCCGAGATCGCCCAGGCGGCACGCGAGGTGCCTGACGATCTTCTCGCCCCGTTCCTCATGCTCGCCCGCGCCGCGCAGGAGAACGAGGCCTGCCCCGAAGACGAGGAACTAGGCCGGGTCTACGGCACGACTTCGCCGGGCCGCATCCGCCGGTTGCTGGAGTTCCTTGAGAAGAGCGGCTTCATCGTGGTTCGCACCGATTTCAGCGGCAGACGATCGGTCTCGCTTCCCCAACTCGGCACCGCCACTGCTCCGGTGGACTGATCCCGCTCAGGGAACGTCGACCACGCGGAAGACGGTGCCCGTCCCCGCATCGCGCACCAGATCGACGCGGGCGCCGTCCCAGTGATAGTCCAAATGCCGGCCTTGAACGGGGTTCGAAGCACCGTCCGGGTAAAACAGGCCTACGCACTCACCGCCTGAGTGCCTGACGCTGGGATAGACCACTCCGTCAGAACCTGAGCGGCGAAGGTCGGCGCCCAATCGGTGGGAGGCCTCGTAGCTGGCGGGATCGAGCACCGCACTTTCAACACCTCGCAAGTCGTGCAGGCTGGCTCCGACTTCGAGCACGATTTCCCGAAACTGCGAGGTCCAGCCAGAGGCTTCAGCGGTTCGGGCCATGAAGTTGGCATGATGATGGATCGTCTCGAACAGCGCGGTTTCGAATTCGCGCCCGGCATAGAGCACCCCGTAAGAGCCGTCGGAAAACCGGCTGCGCCTTTCCGGAGCGATGTGGGTGAACGGCGCCATGAGATAGGACGCGCCACTTCCCCCGACCCGCCGCTCGGCCGGAACCAGATCGAGATTGCCGATCGTCTCCATGATTCGCGGATTGGTCTTTTGCTCGGCCGACAGGAGCAGCGGCCAGTCGGCCGGATCGGCGATATCCTCGAACAAGTCGATCGGCGGAAAGACGCTGCGGATGATCCGCACCGCCCCCGTCCAATCCACTCGCGAAACCGGAAGCGCCTCGGGCGGTGTCACCAGCCGCCGCGCTCCGCATCGAGATAGCGGCGTACCCGCATGATATCGGTCAGTTCGCCGCCGAGCATGACGTCGAGCGCGCTAGCCCCGGCGAAAGCCGTGTTCGGCGCGCGGACCCAGGCATAGGCGCGCTGCGGTTCGGTGAAGATGACGCGCAGCGCCTTGTGGATGCCCATCAGATTGGACAGCCGCGCCCGCCCGTCACGCGAAATCCGCGCCGGCCCTTCGGCCTTCCAGCGGCGATAGGACCGCACCGGCATGTCCAGCAGCACCGCCGCCTGTTCGTCGGTCAGACCCCATTTGGCGAAAAGATTGAGAGCCGCGCGAAACATGGCCTCGGCCTCTTCCTGCGTGAGAGGCGCGGGTTTGAACGCGTGAGGTCCAGTATCAACGGGTTGCAGAGCCAGCATGGCAAATCTCCATATGGCATCAGATAGTTCATAGAAGGCCATTTGGCAATGATGCAGGAGGCGCAGGCACTCTTACCCCCTCGCGCTGGCGCGACCTAGGCGCTATGCCCCCGGCCAACGCCAAGGGGAGCAGCATGTCGAACAAAGTCCTCGTCCTCAACGGACCCAACCTCAACCTGCTCGGCCTGCGCGAGCCCGAGATTTACGGTTCCGACACACTCGATGACATTGCCGGGCGACTTGAAGACCGCGCCCGCGAACTCGGCCTTGAAGTCGACCTGCGTCAGTCGAACCACGAAGGGCATTTGTGCGACTGGCTGCACGAAGCCCAGGCAGAGGGCATGAAGGCCGTGCTGCTCAATGCCGGCGCCCTCACCCACACCAGCCTCGCGCTCTATGACGCGATCCGGTCGATCAAGACGCCGGTGATCGAGGTGCATATTTCCAATCCGGCCGCGCGCGAGGCCTATCGCCACAAGAGCTATGTCGGGATGGCAGCCAAGGGCACGATCGCCGGGTTTGGCGCGTATGGCTATGAAATGGCCCTCGAAGCGGCCGCCAGGCTGTAAAGAGACGCGTCGCTGGTACTTGCCAGCGCCGCACACCGCGCGCATAGCGCCGGGCTTGTTCGACCAGCATAGAGGGATCGCATGGCCGAAAGTAATAATCGCGGACGCGGAGGCGGTATGAACGTCGACACTAAACTCGTGCGCGAATTGGCTGAGCTTCTGTCCGAAACCGGCCTTACTGAAATCGAAGTTGAAGATGGTGAGCGGAAGATCAAGGTCTCCCGCGGAACGGTTGCTCCGGTCCAGGCTTATGCCGCCGCGCCCGTCGCTGCCGCTCCTGCGCCCGCCGCCGCTGCGGCAGAGGCTGCACCGGCTGCCGCCGAAGTCGCTGCCAACGCCATCCGCTCGCCGATGGTGGGCACCGCCTATCTCTCGCCCGAGCCGAGCGCCGACGCGTTTGTGAAGGTGGGTGACAAGGTTTCGGCCGGCGACACGCTGCTGATCGTCGAAGCGATGAAGGTGATGAATCCGATCACCGCCACCGCGGGCGGTACGGTCAAGCAGATCCTGGTCGAGAACGGCCAGCCTGTCGAATACGACCAACCTCTGATCGTGGTCGCCTGACACCATGCCTATTACCCGGCTCCTGATCGCCAATCGCGGCGAAATCGCGCTGCGCATTCACCGCGCAGCTCATGAGATGGGCATCGAGACCGTGGCGGTTCACTCCACGGCCGACACCGATGCCATGCATGTGCGGTTGGCCGATCACGCCATCTGCATCGGCCCGCCCCCGGCGGCGGAAAGCTATCTCAACACGGCAGCGATCATCTCCGCGGCTGAGATCTCGGGCGCCGACGCGATTCACCCGGGCTACGGCTTCCTTTCGGAGAACGCCCAGTTCGCCGAGATCGTCGAAGCGCACGGGATCGCCTGGATCGGGCCCAAGCCCGAACACATTCGCACGATGGGCGACAAGGTCGAGGCCAAGCGCACTGCAGGCGCTCTCGGTCTGCCGCTGGTGCCGGGCTCTGCCGGCGCCGTCTCGGATCCCGAGGAAGCGGCAAAGATCGCCGAGGAAATCGGCTATCCGGTGATCATCAAGGCCGCTTCGGGCGGTGGCGGTCGCGGGATGAAAGTCTGCAACTCGCCCGACCAACTCGCTTCGTTGATGAAGCAGGCCGGGACCGAGGCGAAGGCCGCGTTCGGCGACGATACGGTCTATCTCGAAAAGTACCTCGGCAATCCGCGGCACATCGAATTCCAGATCTTCGGTGACGGCAACGGAAATGCCATCCACCTGGGTGAACGCGACTGCTCGCTGCAGCGCCGCCACCAGAAGGTACTCGAAGAAGCGCCCTCCCCGGTCATCACTCCCGAAGAACGCGCTCGCATGGGCGGCGTCGTCAGCCAGGCAATGGCGGACATGGGCTATCGCGGCGCAGGCACGATCGAATTCCTGTGGGAGAACGGCGAGTTCTACTTCATCGAGATGAACACCCGCCTGCAGGTGGAGCATCCGGTGACCGAAGCGATCACCGGCGTCGACCTGGTGCGCGAACAGATTCGCATCGCCGACGGCAAGCCGCTTTCGGTCCGCCAGGAAGAGATCGAGTTCAAGGGCCACGCGATCGAGTGCCGCATCAACGCGGAAGACCCGTTCACGTTCGCCCCGAGCCCCGGCCTCGTCACCGCTTATCACGCGGCGGGCGGCATGCATGTGCGCGTCGATAGCGGGCTCTACGCCGGTTACCGCATCCCGCCGTACTACGATTCGATGATCGCCAAGCTGATCGTCTATGGCCGCACGCGCGAAGGCTGTATCATGCGCCTGCGCCGCGCGTTGGAGGAAATGGTGGTTGAGGGCGTGAAGACCTCGATCCCACTCCACCAGGCCCTGCTGCGCGATCCGGACGTGCTCAACGGCGACTATACGATCAAGTGGCTCGAGGAATGGATGGAGCGGCGGGAAAGCTGAGTTCGGCTACCGCCGGCGCAACAGGTTCTCGACCGTTTCGCTGATCGTCGCCGACTTCCCGTTCTCGATCTCGATCTCCTCGAGCTCGATCGCTTCCCGGATCCGCTCGATCTCGGCGTCGGTCAGGTGCTCGATGCCAATGAACTGACCGCGCGCCTGCTCGACCGCGCGGATCAGTTCGTCGAGCTTGGCCTGCATCGCCGCAGCATCGCGGTTCTGCGAATTCTGGATCAGGAACACCATCAGGAAGGTGACGATCGTCGTCCCGGTGTTGATGACCAGCTGCCAGGTGTCGGAGAACTTGAAGAGCGGTCCGGTGACACCCCACACGACCACGACGGTCAGCGCCAGAAGGAACGCCAGGGGCTGGCCGGCCAGGCCTGAGATCAGGGTCGAGATGCGGGTGAATATTCGGTCCATGATGCCGGAAACGAAGTTATCCGAGGTCGGTGCCAAACGCACGCGCACGCCCCCACCCCATCCACCGATTTCCCGCGGTCAGGAGGCTGGGCGAGCGGACGCGTTCAGGCTAGCATCGGCGCCGGAGAAACGGCGAAAGGTGCCCGCCATGAAGATCAGCGCGCGCAATCAGATATCCGGCAAAGTGCTGTCACTCGATCACGGGGCGGTTAACGGCACCGTCAAGATCGACATCGGCGGCGGCAATGTGATCACCTCCAGCATCACCGAAGAAGCGATCGCCGACCTCGGGCTCGCGGTCGGGGATCAGGTCACTGTCCTGATCAAGTCCAGCGACGTACTGATCGGCAAATAGCCTAGTCGTTCGGCTTGCAGGCCTTCCCCTCGTACTGGTGGCGACTGAGCACATAGGCCGCCCCGTCCCAGCGCTCGACCGGGAAGCAAAAGCCGGGCCCGCCGATCTCGAGGTCGGGCCAGCCGCCCGCCCCCTTCTGATCGAGCACGTTTACGATCCCCGGTCCGCCGGTAACCTGCTTCCAGCTGCCATCCGCCTGCTTGCTGACGATGACGTAACCGACCTCGGTCGAGCCGAAGCAGAACACGCTGCCCTCGGTGATGATCGCCTCGGGCTGGCCGTCGCCGTTGAGGTCGCGCACTTCGGCGATCTCGCCCGGGGTGTAGCTCGCGGTGCCGGGATCCTCGCAACCCTGCCATTGCCCGCTTACCTGCTTGAAGCCGGCAGCGCGGAAAGCCGCTGTGCTGTCGGCGCTGGAGAGCTTGTCCTGAGCAACGGCAGGCAAGGCGAGGAAAATGAGCGAGAGGGCGGCAATCGACAGAGCGCGCATGGGGCCTCCGAGATTATCGGTGCAACCCTCCGCCCAGCTTACCCCTCAGAGCGAAGAGGGCAATCCCCGCGCTCCTGCGGCTTCCTGGTAGAAGCGATAGACCTCGGCATCGATCGGGGACGGCGCGTCACCTTGAGCGACGGTCGCCCTCATGACCTTCGCCGCCTCCATCATCTCCGGGGACCCGATGATCGCGAGGATCGGTTTCAGCATCGCGTCCCGTTCGTCGAGGAACGCTTGCGCCTCCTCGCTGTCCGGATCGAGCGGCAGCGCCGCCTTGATGCGGGCGTTCAGCTCCTGAAACCTCGCCATATGCGCGGCCCTGTCGAAGTCGGCGGGCAAGGCCGCCCTGGCTTGCTGGACGGCATCGCGCTGGTCCGCGCTCAGGTGGCTGGAGGCCACTTCGTTCCATTTCTCTGGTGACATCAACGTCTCTCCTTGTCGGATCAGCGAGCAGAAGGTCGCGACATCGATGGGCTCGCTGCGATCGAGGCGGGACTGGATGGAGATAAGCAGGCTGCGCGCGTCGTCGATCTCGCGCCGACGATTGTCGAGCGACTGAAGCTGCGCGGCGACGAGGTTCGCGAGGTCGATCTTGCGCCCGCCACTGATCTTCTCGATCTGCCCGAGCGTCAGCCCCGCCCGCTTCAGGGCCATGACCTGATGCAGCCGCTCCAGCTCGGCGGGCCCATAACGGCGGCGGCCAGAGGCGGTTCGCAAAGGCGTAACGAGCCCGCGCGCCTCGTAGAACCGCAGGGCGCGAGAGCTGAGTCCGGTAAGCCGGGCGACTTCGGCAATGTCGAGAGACTGGGTCATTGCCGAGCCTTATGCCACTTGACGCAGCGTCAACTTCAAGCGGAAAATTGCAGAGGAATTGCGATCACGGCCTGACGTCGGCTAACGACCCAAGTCTGCCCCATTGCTGGCTCAGTCTTCCTCAGTTGCGGACATGGAGATCATCTGCAACTCATGCTGCATGAACATACCTGATGTCCCACCACGGCTTCGATTTCGCGACCTTTCCAATACTGACGTGTTTGTGGCGGCTTTGATCGGCGTTGTTATGGCGGAAGCCACCGTCTACCTGGGATTGGTAGCTGAGGGTCCAGCTGTCCTCGCGGCGATGCTTTTTGCGGGATTATTTATTTCAATTCGGATGGCGTGGCCGCTTCGAAATAACGCATGGTTCTGGCCTTGGGTATCGTTGGCTGTCGTGTTCGATCTCATTGCGTTGTTTGCCATGCAACCCCAGTTTGGATGGATGCCCGCAGTGGTATTTGTTCCAGTCATCTTCCTTCAAGTGTGGGTATTTCTGCGAGGAGCCGAGTGGCTTTACGGGAAAGCACATCAATGAGTGGTGATCAAAAGGCCAGCTATTCACGGATCGCACTTCAAAGCTGACTGTCGCCTAACCACCCATTGCAGACATCAACCCCCCGTTGAAAACGGCAACGAGTCCCGCGGCAATATCCGCATGCCATATTTGGCCGCCACTTCGGCATACCGCGCCGCATCTTGCTGCATCTGAAGTCCGGCGTCCGAGACCTCGCGGAACATCTTCTCCAGGCCGGCCGGGATCAGCGTCAGTATATGTTCGCCGGGCTCGCTACCGATGTTGCGAAAGGTGTGGGGTATTCCCTTCGGCATGAAGAGTGCGGTTCCTGCTGGCGCGTCGACCTCCTCGTCACCGTGGCGGAAGCGATAGTGGCCGCGCACGATCGTGAAGACCTCGTCCTCGCGCGAATGCACGTGCGGGGCTGCCCCTTCTCCTGGAGGCACGAATATCCGCAGGACGGCGGTCGATCCGTTGGTTTCCTCGCCACTGGCTTCGACGAACATCTTGAGAGCCAGGAACTTGAACGCCTGCCCCTCCTTTTCCGTCGAGCTTGCCGCTGGATGCTGATGGCTGGCCAGTGGCGCCTGAGCGGCCGCTGCCGATCCTGCCACCAGTGCCGAGAAGCCAACCACCGCGCCGCGTCGCGTAATCGTTGTCATCGCCATGTCCCCCAATTCCCCGGGAGACGCTTTCATAGCGATTTCGGCGGGCGGACGCGAATCAGCCGATAGCGGGCGTCATTGCCCCGCCTTCCCCGCCTCCTGATACTCGAGCGCGAAGGCTGGATCGCACTCGTACGGATAGACGTACTGCCCCGCCTGCTTCGCCCATTGGATGAAGCGAGAGCCGTTGTTGTCGAGCACGGCCGGATCCTCGAACCATTGTGTCGCCACCAGTTTCTTGCCGTCCGGGCTCAGGCGATAGCGTTCGACCATGTGGATGTCGGCGGTGTGGTCGAGGCCGTTGTTGGTGATGGTCGAAGCCGCGATGTGGGTGGTGTCGACTACCAGTTCGTCTCCTTCCCAATGGCCGATCGAATGGCCCATCTTCGAATGCGGGGCATCGGCCGGCGGATGACCGCGCCCGTCCATGTGCACCAGCCGCACCTGATCGAAGTATTCGTACTTGAACACGATCAGTTCGGGCGTCTGGTAGACCTCGAACGGAAACGGACCCTGGATCGCATAGACGATCGAAGGGGCGAGGCAGACGCGCGACAGGGTCATCTCGTCGGCCGGCTTCCAGGCCTTGGCCTTGGCCAGCGCATCGGGCTTGAGCTTGAGGCCGCCGTATTCGCCCTCAGGGAATTCGACTACGCCGGTATCGGCGATCATCACAGTGTCGGGTGGCAGCTTGGCGACGAGATCCGCTGGCGGATCGCCCGCTTCGAAGCTGAGGTTCCAGAACCCGGTGAAGTCGGGCTCGGCCATAGCGGGCGCTGACAAGGTCGCCAGCGTCAGTCCGATCAAAGCTGCGCGCATCAGCTCTGGTCCGCCTGCCCGAAGGGTGCGGTGCCGACCAGGCTGCCGTCGGCGTGGACCGCGCGGCGCAAGCGCATGTAAGGTTTGCCATCGCGCGAGGGCCAGCCTTCAATGGTGATCGTCTCTCCGGCCTTGATGCTGTCCCGCGTCCAACCGCGCCGCTGCAGCACGACTGGCGCATTGGTCTCCGCCCGCCACTCGGTGACCTTGCCTTGCGCATCGGTGACATCAAGCACGACCGTGCCGTGGGGATTGGTGAAACGGAACGAGGTGACCTTGCCGGTGACCGTCACGTCCTTGGTTGAATCGAAGTAGACGGCAAACGAGTGATGAGCCTGGGCTCCGGCCGGAACCAGGCATGCCAGCGCTGCGGCGGCGATTAGCGCGCGACCTCTCATAGAACGAACCTCTCCCGGATTTTTCAGCACGCTAGCATCAGGCCGGGTGCCGGGGAAAGCGCCTATTCCAGCGGGACGCCCGGCTCGTTCTTGGCGGTTCGGATCGTCAGCGAGGTCTTCACGCTGGCGACGTTGGGCGCTGGCGTAAGCTTGCTCGTCAGGAACTCCTGAAAGCTCTGCAAATCCCTGCTGACGATCTTGAGAATGAAATCGATCTCGCCGTTCAGCATGTGGCACTCGCGGATCTCGGGCAGGCCCTTGATGTGCTGCTCGAACGCGCGAAGATCTTCTTCCGCCTGGCTCTTGAGGCTGACCATGGCGAAGACGGTGATGGTAAAGCCGAGGCGCGAGGGATCGAGGTCGGCGTGATAGCCCCTGATGACCCCTTCTTCCTCAAGCGCGCGGACCCGGCGAAGACACGGTGGCGCGGTCAGCCCCACTCGGCTGGCGAGATCGACATTGGTGATGCGGCCTTCGGCCTGCAATTCGGCCAGAAGCCGGCGGTCGATTGAGTCGAGCGTTGCCATCAAGCCGGTTACCGCCCCCCTGTTAACTATGAGCGTAATTATGCGCCGCACACCGCGGCTGTCTCGTAATATTATTGTTTATGACGGCAATTGTCCCGGTTTGCAACGCACGATGCGTTCGCGGTTCCACCTTTGAAAAGTGTCGCTAAGTGGCACTCTGCGTATTGCTGCGCGTGACCGTTCACGCTTACCGGAGCCCCGATGCTGTTTGACGATCGCCTTGCCACGGTACTGCGCTTTCCCGCGCAGAGCGAGCTGGCGGCGCGTACGCAGTACCGGCAGCTTCTCGACTTGCTTGGCAGCATGCCGGCCGACGCGCCGAGCGCTCTCTCCGAATCGGCCTTTGCCCGGCTTGGCGACTTGGCGGACGAACTTCCGGCCGCCATGCAGTCTGCCATTCTCCGGTCTCCGGGGCTGCGCCTTCGCAACCCCAAGCTCGTGGCCTGGCTTGCCCAGTCGGAACCGCAGGCCGCGGCCGCGGTGATGGCGACGGCCCAGCTGACCGACAGCGACTGGGTCGAGCTCATCCCGCGCCTGCCGCTGATGGCGCGCGGGTTCTTGCGCCACCGGCGCGAACTGCCCCCGGGCGCCAGGCAGGTTCTCGACCGGCTGGGAGTAAAGGACCTGGTCCTTCCCGAGCCCGAGCGGGTCGAGCCCGCTGTCGAGGAACAAGATCCCGGCATTGGCGCCCTCGTCCGCCGGATCGAGGCCTTCCAGAATGCCAAGCGCAAAGGGCCGACCGCTCCGCGCTTGCCGCTCGGTGACGGGCGGGAGTTCGACCACGAGCACTTCCGCCGCAGCCGCGCGTTCGACTTTTCGACCGACGCCCAGGGCGTGATCACCTGGGCCGATCCGGCGATGGCTCCGATGGTCGTCGGCCTGGCGCTTGGCCCCATGCGGCCCGACGCGCTGGCCGTGCTCGACGAAACCGGCGCCCGGACCATGAGCCGGCGCCTGCCACTGCGCGGGGCAAGCCTCACCCTTCAGGGGACGGCCGAGATCGCCGGGGAATGGCGCATCGACGCGGCTCCGGTGTTCTCGCCCGAAGAGGGGCGGTTCACAGGTTATAGCGGGCGGATGCGCAGGCCCTTGCCGGTGCTGGCCTCCGCCCCTGTCCCTGCCGTTGCTCCTTCCCGGACCGGCGGATCGGGCGATCGCATGAGGCAGCTTCTCCATGAGTTGCGCACGCCGGCGAACGCGATTCAGGGCTTCGCCGAAATGATCCAACAGCAGATGTTCGGCACCACGCCCAACGAATACCGCGCCCTAGCCGCCGCGGTTGCCGTCGACGCGGCGCGGATCATGGCCGGCTTCGACGAGATCGACCGGCTAGCCCGATTGGAAGCGGGTGCGCTTGAGTTCGAGGGTGGGCAGTGCGATTTGCGCGAAGTCGTGAACCAGCTGCTCCGCCGCCTCGACGGCGTGCTGCGCCAGCGCAGCGCTCGTATCGAGTTCGAGGTCGAGGGGCCGGACTTCATCGTCGGCCTTAGCCGGAACGATGCGCTTCAGTTGATCTGGCGCCTGCTCGCTACCCTCGCCGGCGCTCTCGCGCCGGGAGAGTTCATCGATCTGAACCTGACCGGTGGCTCGGGCCAGGTGACGATGGAGATCGATATCCCCGGATCGATGATGGGCGATACCGACTTGTTCGCCGCCACGGCGACAGCGCAACCCCGCGCGGTGTCGGCCGGAATGTTCGGCAGCGGCTTCACCTTCCGCCTCGCCCGCGCCGAAGCGAGAGCGGCCGGCGGCGAGCTCGAGCGGCAGGAAGACCGCCTCTGCCTGGTACTGCCGAGCTTGACCGACACGCGCGTTACCCTCGATAGAAGGATCTAGGCGGATCAACCGCCACAAGGGGGGACAACTTAATCATGCGATCGATGATCGATCCGCCTCCGCGGCCAGCGTACGCGCGGTTCGATCCTGCTTTCGGTTGCCGCTTCCTGCTGACGGTCGACACCGAGGAAGAGTTCGACTGGACCCGTCCCATCACCCGCGACCAGCACGGTCTCGACCATGTGCCCGAGATCGCGCGGTTCCAGCAATTCTGCGAGGCGGAAGGCGTGGTCCCGGTCTACCTCATCGACTGGCCGATCGCTCAATCCCCCCTCGCCGCCGAGATCCTGCGCGCCCCACTAGCGGCCGGAAAGGCCGAGGTCGGCATCCAGCTCCACCCCTGGGTAAATCCTCCGTTTGTGGAAGAAGTTAGTCAATACAACTCCTTCGCCGGCAACCTCCCCCCGGAACTCGAAGAAGCAAAATTCCTCGCCCTCAAGGAAGCGATCGAACGCAACTTCGCCGTCGAGCCGGTGATCTATCGTGCGGGCCGCTACGGCCTCGGGCCAAACACCTCGGCCATGCTCACACGGCACGGTGTGGCCGTCGACACATCGGTCAGGGCCAAGTTCGACTATTCCGCCAATGGTGGCGCCAACTACCGCCACCACCCCATCGCGCCCTATTGGGTGGACGACGAACGGACCTTGCTGGAACTGCCGCTCACCACGGTCCACTGGGGCATGCTGCGGCGTCAGGGCGACTGGCTCCACTCTGCTTTAGCGAGGGCACGGGGGGTGCTCGGCGGCCTCTCTCGCACCGGGTTGCTGGAGCGCATTCCGCTGACGCCCGAAGGTGTGGCCGTCGAGGAAGCTATCCGCGGCATCGATATGGCCCTCGATGATGGGCTGCCCCTGCTCGTCCTGTCTTTCCACAGTCCTTCGCTGCAGCCGGGACACACGCCCTACGTCCGCGACGAGGCCGATCTTGCCAGCCTTTACGACTGGTGGCGCCGGATCTTCGCCTATCTCGAACAGCGCCAGGTTGCTCCGACCACGGTCGACGAAATCCTTGCATCGGTGCAGCGCTAACACCCTCACTTGCCAGCGGCACGGCACCAAGCTACCTCGCCGCGGCGCCCACGGTGCACGGGCCTGTAGCTCAGCGGTTAGAGCTGGCCGCTCATAACGGCTAGGTCGCGGGTTCGAATCCTGCCGGGCCCACCATTTTTCCGTGACGCCACCACACATCCGGCTTTGGGCTTGCACCAAACCGGCGGCGACAATAGGGAAGCCCGCCGGTCGGGGAGTAGCGCAGTCCGGTAGCGCGCCTGCTTTGGGAGCAGGATGTCGCAGGTTCGAATCCTGTCTCCCCGACCAACTTCCCGCAAACGCTGCATTCCCCAGCGCTCAGCGCGCTAATCGTCCCGGCCAGCGTCGAACATATCCATCAGGTTGCGTGCGGCTTCACGATCGGCCTCGTCCTTGAAGGCGACGTCGAGGTCGGGCGCTTGTCCGAGCATATAGAGTACCGACCACAGCGCGAACTTGCGGGCCCTGTCGGTCTCCAGGCCAAAGTCCACCCGAAGCCGATCGAGGCCGGCAGCCTGAACGCCAGGCGACGCTTCCGACAAGTCGGAGGTGCCGAAGTAGCGCTGCAGGAGATCGTCAAAATCCATGTCAGATTGCTAGCGCAACACGTTCGCCCAGCAAAGGGCGGACACGGATCGACCACGTCACTCAGCGGGCTTGAATGTCACCCAAACATCGACGGGAGCCGCGAACTTCCCCGGAGCGGGCTTGCCGATATCGATCCGCTCTGCGGTGACCAGTTCGCCGGTCGCGAGATTGAAGCTCGCCCAGGGCTTGGGCATCCGTCCGAATGACATCTTCTGGATGGGACGCCCGGTGACGGTGTTCATGATAGTCGCGATGATAGCCATGCCGGGCCGCTAAGACGCGGCCCGCAGCAGGTCCAGACACAAACGGCAGCTAATCAACAGCCGCCTTCACGCGCTTACCAGCGACCTTTCCTCCGGGCGCAGCGTCAGCACGCGAACGCCATCTCGGGTCACCGCGACGGTGTGTTCGAACTGAGCGGAGAGCTTTCCGTCCGTAGTGACGACCGTCCATCCATCGGCCTCGGTTCGAACCGACCTTCGGCCCTGGTTCAACATCGGCTCGATGGTGAAGGTCATGCCCTCCCTCAGGGTCAGGCCGGTTCCGGCCCTCCCAAAATGAAGCACCTGCGGTTCCTCGTGCATTTCCTGTCCGATGCCGTGGCCGCAGTAGTCGCGCACGATCGAATAGCCGGCGCGCTTGGCATGGCGTTCGATGGCATGGCCGATGTCGCCGAGCCGGGCACCGGGACGAACGACGCGAATGCCCTTCCACAAAGCTTCGTAGGTCGTTTGCACGAGCCGCTTCGCTGCAGGCGCGACGTTGCCGATTAGGTAGGTCTTGCTGGAATCGGCGATATATCCGTTCTTTTCCAGAGTGATGTCGAAATTGACGATATCGCCATCCTTCAACACGTCGCCGGTCGAGGGGACACCGTGGCACACGACTTCGTTGCGCGAACAGTTGAGGACGAAGCCGTAGCCATACTGGCCCTTGCTTGCCGGCCGGGCGCCCAGTTCGTGGACAATGAAATGCTCGACCAGGTCGTTGACCTGCATGGTCGCCTGACCTGCCCGCACCTGCTGATCGAGATAGGAGAACACGCTGGCCAGGAGGCGGCCGGATTCGGCCATCAGTTCGATTTCAGCAGGCGACTTGATCATCAGAGCGCAACGCCGACCTCATTGGGATCGACCCCGGCTTCCCGAAGTTCGCGGATCAGAACCTGCTGGAACGTCAGCTGCGGGTTCATTTCGCATAACATTCCGATCTTTATCCAGAACGCCGCTTGAGCATTGATGGAACGATATGAGGCCTTGCTGGCCTTGCGGAGTTGCTCGTGCAGCTCATCCTCGATGTTGACGATGCCCATAGGGTCCTTCTTGATATACGAATCGTATATGAACCATATAGGGAAGGTAGCCGCTGGTAAAGCGAGCTCACTCACCCCATCTTGCGGCGCTTGAGGACCTGAAAGAGAGAAGACTTCGATGAGCGTGGCATTCCGTCGTGAGAGCGACGAAGAACACCTTGAGCCGAAATTCGAGCTCCCGATCCCCGCTGGCCCCAATCTTGTCACCGCCCGGGGTCTCGCGCTGATTGGCGAACGCATCGCCGAACTCGAAGCGCAGGTGGAAAGCAGCGACGATGCCGAGGCGATCAAGAAGCTCCAGCGCGATCTGCGCTATTGGCAGACCCGGCAGGTGACCGCCGAGGCGCCTCCGCCTCCCCTGGGCGACAAGGTCGAGTTCGGCACCGAAGTCAAAATCCTCCTCAACGGCAAAGCCAAGACCTTCCGCATTGTCGGAGACGATGAAGCCGATCCGGCCGCGGGGCTGCTCTCGTTCAACGCTCCGCTGAGCCGAGCCATGCTCGGCGCCGAAGAGGGCGAGACGCTTCCGTTCGGTAACGCCAGCGACGCGATCGAAATCGTGGAGATCAACGCCATTCAGGACTGAGCCGGTCCGCCATCGGACCTGCCCGCTTGCCCCCCGCCGCTCCACCGCCTATCTGCGCGGCAAACTCCCCATCCGCGAAATCCAAGGACGACCATGGCCGCCCAGTACGCATACGTCATGAAGAACATGACGAAGACATTCCCCGGCGCTCAGAAGCCGGTTCTGTCGAACATCAACCTGCAGTTCTACCAGGGCGCCAAGATCGGCATCGTAGGTCCCAACGGCGTCGGCAAGTCGACGCTGATGAAGATCATGGCCGGGATCGACACCGAGTACACAGGCGAAGCCTGGCCGGGTGAGTACATCACCGTCGGCTACCTCGCGCAGGAGCCCGAGCTCGATCCGACCAAGACCGTGCTCGAAAACGTCAAGGATGGCGCGCGTCAGGTTGCCGACATGGTCGACCGCTTCAACCAGATCGGCATCGAGATGGGTGAAGACGGCGCCGACTTCGACGCGCTCGGCGCCGAGATGGGCGAGCTTCAGGAGAAGATCGACGCGGTCGACGGCTGGACGCTCGACAACCAGCTCGAGATCGCCATGGAAGCGCTGCGCTGCCCGCCGGGCGACTCCGGCGTCGAAAGCCTTTCGGGCGGTGAAAAGCGCCGCGTGGCGCTGACCCGGCTGCTGATCCAGAAGCCTTCTATCCTGCTGCTCGACGAACCGACCAACCACCTCGACGCGGAATCAGTCGAGTGGCTCGAAAACCACCTCAAGGAATATGCCGGCGCGGTGCTGATGATCACCCACGACCGCTACTTCCTCGATCACGTTGTCGACTGGATCCTCGAGCTCGATCGCGGCAAGTACTTCCCCTACGAAGGCAACTATTCGACCTACCTGGAAAAGAAGGCCAAGCGCCTCTCCCAGGAGGAGCGCGAAGAAAGCGGTCGTTCGAAGGCGCTCAAGGAAGAGCTCGAGTGGATCCGGCAGACCCCGGCCGCGCGCCAGACCAAGTCCAAGGCACGTATCCGCAAGTTCGAACAGCTCCAGGAAGCCCAGAACGATCGCAAGCCCGGCAAGGCGCAGATCGTCATCCAGGTTCCCGAACGGCTCGGCGGCAAGGTCATCGAGGTGAAGAACATCTCGAAAGCCTTTGGTGACAAGCTGCTGTTCGAAGATCTCAGCTTCACCCTGCCCCCCGGTGGCATCGTCGGCGTGATCGGCCCCAACGGCGCGGGCAAGTCGACGCTGTTCAAGATGATCACAGGAAAGGAGCAGCCGGATTCGGGTTCGATCGAACTCGGAACGACCGTGCGCCTCGGCTTCGTCGACCAGAGCCGCGACCATCTCGATCCCAAGCACAACGTGTGGGAGGAGATCTCCGACGGGCTCGACTACATGAAGGTCAATGGCAACGACATGTCGACCCGCGCCTATGTCGGGGCGTTCAACTTCAAGGGCCAGGACCAGCAGAAGAACGTCGGCAAGCTCTCGGGCGGTGAACGCAACCGCGTGCACATGGCCAAGATGCTCAAGGCCGGCGGCAACGTGCTACTGCTCGACGAACCGACCAACGATCTCGACGTCGAGACGCTGGCCGCGCTCGAAGACGCGATCGAGAACTTCGCCGGTTGCGCCGTGGTCATCAGCCACGACCGCTTCTTCCTCGACCGCCTGGCGACGCACATCCTCGCCTTCGAGGGCGATAGCCACGTCGAATGGTTCGAGGGCAACTTCGAGTCATATGAAGAGGACAAGCGTCGTCGCCTTGGCGATGCGGCCGATCGTCCGACGCGCCTGGCCTACAAGAAGCTGACCCGTTGAGGTAACGCCATTCGCAAGCGCATTCCCTGGACGAGATATCGGGCAATTGGGTTATTCGAGAAACTTGATCTCGATGACCCAAAAAAGTTCTATCTCAAACTTCGGAACCAATGGGCCAAAGACACCCGCATCCCTGCAGAGCTTAAGGTCCACTTGGTTCTCGGGGCTGCGCTTGGTGAATGGCTGGACGGCTTGACGCAATTACACTTTGTTCTTGCCGTCCAAAAAAAGAGAAAGAAATTACAGACCAGCCCACAGGAGGCAGGTTTGTCCACCGCCTTAGCCAACTTAAGAACAGATCTTACCTCAATATTAATTCTATGCTCGAAGGGTCTCGATGTTCAAGCTCGATGCCTTCTTAGAAATTATATAGAAAAAGTAGATCTATTAATTTGCCTAAAATATGACAAGAATTTATCCGAAAGCTATGTAGAAAATTCCTCCTTTGAGGGTTCTCGAGATTTTTTCTACAAATTCATTAGTGGTGGAAAATTAGTTCGCCGTGCGCGAGATATTCTTAAGCGGGAATTTCCCAACGAAGATATCCTATACGACTGGCTCCTGACCGATTGGCGCAGACAAACAGGCCTAATGCTATCGGCAGCCAGTCACCCTACTCACACTGTCTCATTAATTTCTTTGTTCCCAAATCTAGGAAGAGGGCGCTCGAACGCAATTGGCTTAGAAGGACACCCAACAAATGGATCAAATCTGACCATCACAAAAGCCTTCACCGCAAGTATGCCATTATACTTTATTTTTTCTGATTTTCAACGAGATCAGTCCGTTCAATTTTTAGAAGAATTGAATGTAAGTACTGAATGGATGGATGACTGGTCAAAACTCGATAAGCTAATCTTGGCATTCACGTTGCTGGACACATGGTTGTCAGACCCGCAGTCAGCCACTGATTTCAGTCAGCCCCTAGCCACGAGTAACGGCGAACGAGCCTTCTGACCACCATCGGCTCGAATGATCGCATAGCGCGTGCGCATTCATGTTTTTACGCTGAAACATGAACAAAAGGTTGTCCGACCGGTTCAGTTGTCGGACAGCCCCCACGGCATATCAATGACTCATCAGCCGCAGCCACTTGGCGGTAGAGTTTTGGAGATGCCGTCAATGTCACATCTAAGTTTGAAGGGGCGTGTCGGGTGGTCTGCCTTGGCAGTCGCGCTCGTCGCCAGCAGTTTATCGGTTCCGGCTTCCGCGCAAGATCGCGGTGCCCGGCAGAACGGCCGTGGGGAACAGAGTTCTCCGCGCCAGCAGACCTGGGCGGATCGGACCGAAGCTCGCCGGGAGCAGCCTGCTGCGCGGGCCGAGCGTCAGAACGACCAGCAAGCGCAGCGTCCTGCGCCTAAGCGCAGCGCTCCCCAGCAGAACGCCGCCCGCGGCGAACAGCGCCCGGCCCCAGTAGCCAGCCAAGGCAACCAGGTGGCCCCTACCCGCCAACAGGCCCAGGCCCCTCAGCGTGCTGTGCGCGGTCAGCAGCAAAGCGATCCCCGTGCTCAGCAACGCGCCGAGGATAACGCGCGCCTGCAACAATGGCTCAACAGCCGGTCTCGCAGCCAAGGCGGCCAGGAGCGAGCTCGCACGGAGACCGCTCAGAACCGCGATACGCGGCAAGGTTGGCAGCAACAGCAGCGGCGTGAGAACGATCGCCAACGCGACGAAAACGCTCGTCGTGCCGAGCGCGATCGTGATCGCGACGGCCGGCAGGACTGGCAGCGCCGGGATAACGACCGTCGCGGCGACAACGACTGGCGCAACGGCCGCTATGCCCAGAACGACCAGCGCGACTGGAACCGCAATGGCCGCCAGGACTATCGCCAGTGGGACCGTCGCTGGCGCGACAACAGCCGCTACGACTGGCAGCGTTATCGCAATAGCAACCGCTACACCTACCGGCTCGGGAGCTACTACGCGCCCTACCGCAACTACGCTTACCGTCGGCTTGGCGTCGGGTTCTATCTCGACTCCCTGTTCTTCGGGAACAACTACTGGATCGGCAACCCGTGGCAGTATCGCCTGCCCGAGGTCTACGGTCCCTACCGCTGGGTCCGCTATTACGACGACGTCGTCCTGGTGAACACGTTCACCGGCGAAGTGACCGACGTCATTTACAACTTCTTCTGGTAACTGCCCTTCTGCCGGTGTGAGTGGCCCGGCAGGAGCGAAGCCCTCGCCCCGAAAGGAGCGGGGGCTTCTGCTCATCCGTTTTCAAAGGCTTGCCTCGGCCGAGGGTCGGCGGATAGGTTCCCGGCGATGAATGATGTCCACCTCCCGCCCCCCGAAGATACCAGTGACCAGCCGCGGCTGCGCAAGATCGGCCGCAAGGTTCGCGAACGGCTAGCAGGCAACAAGGACGTCTACGCGCTCCCGTGCGAGAACGCGGAGTTGTGGGCGGTCGGTGACTTCTTCTCTCCGGAGGAGTGTGGCCGCCTGATGGCCATGATCGACGCCATCGCCAAGCCGAGCCGGGCCTTCGACGCCGAGTATTCGAGCGGATACCGCACGTCGTATTCGGGCGATGTCGACCCCCACGACCCTTTCGTCAAAGGACTCCAGCGACGGATCGACGATCTGCTCGGCATGGATCCGACATTTGGCGAAACGATCCAGGGCCAACGCTACCTTGAGGGCCAGGAGTTCCAGCCGCACGCGGATTGGTTTCCCGGCGGCACCTCGTACTGGGAAACCGAAAAGGACCGCGGCGGGCAGCGGTCGATCACGGCCATGGCCTACCTCAACAAGGTCGAGGAAGGCGGCGCCACGCACTTTCCGCGGCTTGGCTTCAAGGTCGAACCGCAGCCCGGCGCGCTGCTCATCTGGAACAACGCTGACCCGGAAGGCGTACCCAACCCCTGGACCCTACACGCCGGCACGCCGGTGGTCCGCGGGGTGAAGTACATCGTCACCAAATGGTACCGCTGCCGCAGATGGATCTGAGCGTCAGGCGCTCCCTTCCAGAGCCTCGGCAATCAACTTCCGCGTGTTGGCCGCGCCGTAAAGCGCGATGAAGCTGCCCATGCGCGGCCCCTGGCTCGAACCAAGCAGGGTCTCGTAGAGCGCCCGGAACCAGTCGCGCAGGCTTTCAAAGCCGTACTCTTCCTTCTTGCCGATCTCGTAGACCGCGGTCTGCAAGTCCTCTGCCGCCGTATCCTCGCCCGCGCGGGCCAGCTCCTCATCGAGAGCCCGCAACGCGGCCGCCTCGTTCGGTTCCGGCGCCCGGCGCTTGAGCGTCGGCGCGATGAAATCGCGGTTGTAGGCGAGCGCCCGGTCGATCAACGCCTCGAGCTCCGGGTGATGGCCGGGGTTCAAATCGTGGATGTAGTTGCCGAGGTAGCTCCACACCTGCTCGTGCGTTGCCCCCGCGCCGAGTACGCCAACGAGATTGAGCAGCAAGGCATAGCTGACCGGCAGCGTATCGCCGTCGCCGCCGTGATAGCCATTGGCGCGCAGCAGGTTCCACACCGGGTTGCCCAGCTGCTGCTCGACCGGCTGTTCGGGGATCTTGGCCCGGAACTGCCAATACTCGTCCACCGCCTTCGGGATCACCCCGACGTGCAGGCTCTTGGCGCTCTTCGGTTCGCGGAAGATGTAGAAGCCCAGGCTCTCTTCGGTGCCATAGGTCAGCCACTCGTCGATCGTCAGGCCATTGCCCTTCGACTTGGAGATCTTCTCTCCCTTCTCGTCGAGGAACAGCTCGTAGATCATGACCTCGGGCATGCGACCGCCAAGCGCACGGACGATGCGGCCCGACTGGGTGACGCTGTCGGTCAGGTCCTTGCCGCTCATCTCGTAGTCGACGCCGAGCGCGTACCAGCGCATCGCCCAGTCGACCTTCCACTGCAGCTTGGCCTTGCCGCCAAAGATGCACTGCTCGACGGTCTCGCCCTCGTCCTCGAACCGGACGATGCCGTTCGCCGCGTCGACCACGGTCACGGGAACCTGTAGCACCACCCCGCTCTTCTCGCTGATCGGCAGGACGGGAGAATAGGTCTTCTGCCGTTCGGCCCGCAGCGTCGGCAGCATGATGTCCATGATCGCGTCGAAGGTCTCGAGCACGCGAACTAGCGGCGCGTCGAACCCGCCCGAATTGTAGCGCTCGCTCGCGGCGACGAATTCGTACTCGAAGCCGAAGCGGTCGAGGAAGTCGCGCAGCATCGCGTTATTGTGATGCGCGAAGCTTTCGAACTTGCCGAAGGGATCGGGAATGCGGCTGAGCGGCTGGCCCAGATGCCGTGCCATCATCTCCTGCTCGGGCACATTGTCGGGCACCTTGCGCAGCCCGTCCATGTCGTCGCTGAACGCGACGAGGCGCGTCGGCGCGCCGCCGGAGACAATCTCGTAGGCCCGGCGGACTAGCGTGGTGCGCAGCACTTCCTGGAAAGTGCCGATGTGCGGCAGGCCCGATGGACCATAGCCGGTCTCGAACAGCACTGGAGCCCCGTTCGGCTTCCCATCGGGATAGCGTTTGACGAGCTTCATCGCCTCCTGGAACGGCCAGGCCTTGGACACTCGGGCGGCGGAGATCAGTGCATCGTCAAACATATGCCGGGCCTTTTGCGGAACGCGGCTTGCGGTGCAAGGGCGAAGGCCGGGATGCTACGTATAGGCTTATAGGTCCAAGGCCTCTATTTACCTTCCGATCGGCCTTTAACTATCTACGATCAATGCCTTTTTCACAATGGCGTTGTCTTTCCCGTCTCACCGCCGCTTCAGTTCCGGAAAGTCGTGATGGCAGAATTTGGAAAACGTGTTGTCCGCTGATGTGAGCCGGCGCACGGTCCTGGGTGTCGCATTGGCGCTCTTGTCCCGTCCGGCCTTCGCCCAAGCGACTCCGCTCAGCAGCGCAGCGCGCCTGATCGCGGCGGCGCGGGCTCAAGTCGGCGTCACCTTGCTTTACGATCCGGCTTACACCACGCTTGCCTTCCCCAATGGCGATGTCGATCGAGCCAGGGGCGTGTGCACCGACCTCGTGATCAGAGCTTACCGCGATGGGCTGGCTCTGGATTTGCAGGCTCTGGTCAACTCGGACATGCGGGCGAACTTCTCAGTCTATCCGAAGACCTGGGGCTTGAAACGGGCCGATCGAAACATCGATCATCGCCGCGTTCCCAATCTTGCGACGTTCTGGTCCCGCCAGGGCGCGCGTTTGCCGCTCACCGACAATCCCGCCGACTGGTTACCCGGAGACATCTTCACCTCACTGATCGGTGGCCGCTTGCCGCACACCGGGATCGTTTCCGATCTCAAAACGCGCACTGGCGTCCCATTGGTAATTCACAACATCGGCGCAGGCGCGCGCGAAGAGCCCGGATTGTTCGCTCACTCGCTCACCGGCCATTTTCGCTGGCGTGTCTAACCCTCCGCGATCGCCCGTTCGAAGGCCTTTGGAACCGAATGCGGGAAACCTAGTTACGCGCGGAACATTATACCGACGAGCAATCGTGCTTTGGAACGGGGACGGGGTGGCGCTGCAGACTTCGACCTATGAGTTCGCGCCGCACGAACGGCCGATCATGCCCGGGTCGCCGGCGACGCCGACGCACCCGATGCCGCGCAGGGTCGGATATTTCGCAATTGGCGTCCTCGTCGCGCTGACGGCGGGTCTCGCCAATGGGCTGCTGATCGGCAACCTGCCGCAGATCCAGGGAGCGCTGGGGCTGACGAGCGTCGAGGCGGCCTGGCTGACCGCCGCCTATTCGATGACCAACGTCTGCACCAGCTTCATGCTGATCAAGTTCCGCCAGCAGTTCGGACTGCAGCGGCTGACCCGCGTGTTCCTGCTCGGGTTCGTGATGATCTCAGGCCTGCAGGTGATGGTGCACAGCTACGGGCTGGAACTCGCCCTGCGCGCGGGAGCGGGGATCATCGCTGCCGGCTTCACCCCGCTCGGCTTCTTCTACATCATGCAGGCGATGCCGGCGAAGGCGCGGCTCGGCGGGATGATCCTCGGCGTCGGGCTGACACAGGTAGCGCTGCCGCTGGCGCGAGTGATCTCGCCCCTGTTGCTGGCGAACGGGGAGATCACCAATCTCTACGTGTTCGAATTCGCGCTGAGCCTGATCTGCCTCGGCAGCATTGCCTTGCTGCGCTTGCCGCCGAGCGAGACCGCGAACGTGTTCGAGAAGCTCGACTTCGCCAGCTTCGCGCTGTTCGCGCCGGGCATGATGCTGCTCCTGGCAGTGCTCACACAAGGCCGGATCGTGTGGTGGACGACGCCGTGGATTGGCTATGCCTTCGCGGCCTCGGTGCTGCTGATCGGCGCGGCGATGGTGATCGAGCACAACCGCGCCAATCCGATGCTCAACACCCGGTGGATGCGCACCGGCGGAGTGGTCCGCTTCGCCCTGGTGGCGGCCACTGTGCGCCTGCTTCTCGGCGAACAGAACTACGGAGCGCTCGGGCTGCTCACGGTTGTCGGCATGGGCAACGACCAGCTCATCGTGTTCAACCTGGTCCTGGTGGTGGCCACCCTGGCTGGGGTCATTGCGAGTCTGGTGACACTCAATCCGAACGACCTGCTGAAGCCCATCGTACTTTCCGTCGCCCTGATCGGCCTCGGAGCCTGGCTGGACTCGCACTCAAGCAATCTCACGCGCCCCTCCGACTTTTACGTGACGCAGGGCCTCATCGGCTTTGCCGCCGCCTATTTCCTTGGCCCCACGATGATGCTCGGCATCCTGCGCGCGTTTGCCAAAGGGCCGAGCCATATGGTGAGCTTTTCCGCGGTGTTCAGCATCGCACAAACGCTTGGCGGCCTTGGCGGAAGCGCGTTGCTCGGGACCTATCAGATCGTCCGCCAGCGCTACCATTTCAACGAACTGGTCCAGAGCATGCTCGCCACCGATCCGCAGGTAGCGCTGCGGGTGAAGCAGTTGAGCGGCGCCTACGCGAAGGTCCTGACCGACCAGACCAAGCTGCAAACACGCGGGATCGAACTCCTCACCCAGCAGGTTACTCGAGAAGCGAACATCATGGCGTTCAACGACGTGTTCCTCCTGATCGCCACGCTGTCCGCCATAGCGTTCGCGTATCTTGGCGGGCGTTGGCTCTACTTGCGTTGGTACAACATCAACCCGCTCGCCGAAGAACTCGCCGCGCTCCAAAGAATGAGACCAAGCCAGTGAGCGATAACCAGCTCCAAGACGACAAGGCCCCGCCGCCACCGCCCGCCGACGAACCCGAAACCGAGCACGTCCGGCAGGAGGACCCGCTCGAAAGCCCCGAACAGGTCGGCCCGAAGGCGAGCGGCTGGGCCCCGCCGAGAAGCGGGCGGCGCGGGACCATCATATTCCTCGTGATCCTGGTCGCGGGGGCGGTGCTCGCGCTCTATGCCTGGGATCTGCCGCCGTTTCACAGCTCGGTTCAGACCACTGACAACGCCTTCGTCCGCGGTCAGACGACGGTGATCTCCCCCCAGGTGAGCGGCTATGTGACCAAAGTCTACGTGCAGGACTTCCAGCACGTGAAGGCGGGCGATCCTCTGGTGCAGATTGACGACCGCACCTACCGTCAGCGCGTGCAGCAGGCCGAAGCCACGCTGCAGGCACAGATCGCCAACCTCGCCAACTCCGAGCAGAGCCAGCGTTCGAGCGAGGCCTCTGTCCTCGGGCAGCAGGCGGCGATCGAAAGCGCCCGTGCACAATTGAAGCGGGCTCAGGCCGACATGAGCCGCATCAGCGAGCTCTACGCGCAACGCTGGATCACCACGCGCGAGCGCGACCAGGCTCTGGCAGCGCAGCAACAAGCCGAAGCCGCGGTCCGCCAGGCCGAAGCGCAACGCACCGTGGCGCAGGAGCAGGTCCGCAGCGTCACCGTCGGTCGCGGAGGGCTGGAGGCGAGCGTGGAAAACGCGCGCGCAGCACTCAAGGTGGCGCAGATCGACCTCGACAACACCCGCATCCAGGCGCCGCAAGCGGGCCAGGTCAGCGAAGTCGGCGTACGCCTCGGCCAGTTCGTTACGGCCGGCACCCAACTGCTGTTCGTGGTCCCGGAAAAGATCTGGGTCGTCGCCAACTTCAAGGAGGCGCAGACCGCCAATATCGAGCCCGGCCAGCGCGCCCGGGTGCGGGTCGACGCGCTCGGAGGCCGCGAACTCACCGGCCGCGTCGAGCAGATCGCCCCGGCAGCAGGCAGCGAGTTCTCGGTCATCAGGCCCGACAACGCGACCGGCAACTTCGTCAAAGTGCCGCAGCGCATCCCGGTGCGGATCGCGATCGATCCCAACCAGCCGCTGGCCCGGCGGCTAAGGCCCGGCATGTCGGTTGAGGCTAGCGTGGATACCAGCAGCGAACGGTAGTAACCCGTCCGTCCCGGTTGATTTGCCCACATTCCCCGCTTGCGCTCGCGCCACGCTGTGGCAGGTTGCCGCGCAACAAGAAAACAACAGGGAGAGATGGGGGTATGGCCCTGCAAGCCTATCCGGACGTGCCGCTATTCCGGTACCCGTACACGCAGCTGACAACGGCTCAGGTCAAGGCGAAGCTCGCTGAGGTGGCTCGGGGCGGTCCTGGGAGCAAGGGTCCGCTCGATACCGACCTGGCGGGCACCAACCTGCGCGTGGTCACCGACGGGGCAGGCACGCTGACCTGGCAGTTCGGACAGGGCAACACGCTCACTTTCGAAGGAGCGGAGGCCGGATATGGCGCGCTGACGCTCGACCATGTCACGCTGATCACCCACCTCGTGCCCAACTCGACGCGCGGCTACGCGATTGCCTGGGACCGGCACAGCAACCTCGCCACGGTGTTCGAGCTGTGGTTCGGCGATGGCCCCTCGCCCCACGATCGCGAGATCAACCGCGCGGTGTGGCACGGCTACGTCCAGTCGGGCGACGCCGAGGCGCCGACCGAGCGACACGCGCCGACCCTGCGGCTCGAAGGCCGCGCCTTCGCGTGGACCGAGGACACCGGCAACCGCACGATCGAATATTACCCCTCGGTCACCTACACCCACTGGGTCGAACTCGACCGTCTCAAAGGGAAGCGCGGCTATTCGGCGCCGATGGACTACGTCCAGCTGACTGAGGACCTCTACCTGCTGGCGCGGGTCGAGAGCGAGTTCTCCGGCATGCTGCACATGTACCTGGTGGACGTGAACCGGCTGCGACAGGCGGGCGTACGGCTCGGCTTCAATGGCGCGGACGAGCTTGAATACTACATGTTCCGCGGGACCGGTGAATGGCTCGGACAGCTCGCCCGGTTCGAGAAGCTCGGCGATTTCAGCGCCGAACCGCTCAAGATCGAGAACGCCAAGAAGGGCGAGCGGCGGATCTATCGCCCGCTCGCGACGATGGACAAGATGACCCCCGCCGAAGTGGCCAAAGTCGTGGCCGAGAACACCCACGTGTTCGACCGGCCGAGCCCGATGGCGGGCAACGGCACCAAGCCCAGCGGAGAGTTGGCCGGCAAGGCCTTCACCATCCACTACGACAACGGTCCGCGGATGGAGTACCGGTTCACCTCGGCCGACAGCCTCCAATACCGCAAGGACGGCGCGGGTGACTGGAAGGAAGCGCGCTACAACGCGTGGGAGGTGATGCCCGGCGCCTTCATCTTCGGTCACCTGCTTCAAGGCGAGCCGAACCATGACGGCCACATCGCGGTGATCGACCTCGATGCCGGCCTCGCGACCAACTACCACGGGTTCCTCAACACTCCCTACATCGCCAACGAAGCCGGTGCCGAAACACTGTTCGGCAAGATCGTGGGCGAAGGCATTCCCGACCCCGGAACCAAGCGGCACGAGCGCACGCGCGACTTGCTCGGCCGGGCGTTCACTTGGGAGTATTCGCCGGGGCTCAACTCGATGCACCTCTATTCGACGCCCAACACGACATCGTGGATCATCCCCACGCCGACCGGGCACTTCGCCACGGAGTGGAGCGGCAGCGGGGACTTCGTGAAGATCCGCGACCAGCTCTACTTCGCGCGCTGGCAGGAAGAGGCGTGCAACGGGACGCTCGGCACGATCCTGATCAACATGCGCACGATGCACGATGCCGGGATCGGCTATCACTGCGGCAAGAACGGCCTCAGCCTGAGCGCGGTCGGTGCCCCCGCCCGCCATGCCGGCAAGTTCAACGTCGACAAATTCTTCCCTGCGGCCTGAGGAGGACACGAGATGGAAAAGCTATCCGCAACGAACCGCCGCAGCTTCCTCAAGTCGGGGGCGCTGGTTGCCGTGCCCCTCGCGGCTGTCGCGCCGGTCGCCGCGCTCGCGGCTGACGATAGCCGTGCGAAGCTCGCTCGGCTGGAGGATCAGCGGGCGATCGAAGCTCTCCAGCGCAAGTTCCTGCGCCACCTCAACGGCACCGCCGATTGCGCAGAGCTTATTGCCTCTGCCGAGCGCGTCGAACTTGGCGACGGCTTGCGCTCGATCTCCGAGGATATGGCGCACGAGGTATCGCTCGAGTTCGCCGAGAACGGGCTGACTGCGCAAGCCCGCTGCGCCTGCACGGTTGAGCGCGAGACCGAGTTCGACGGCCAGTCGACGCTCGAACAGATGGCCCGCTTCCAGGGCCAGGGCAGCCACCGACATGCGGAACCTCAGGTTCTCGCCACCGAATACGTCAAGGGCAACGACGGCTGGCGCATTGCCGGCGCTCGCTTCGCCTGAAGTCTCCAAGAAAGGGTCATCAATGAGAATTCTCGCAACGGTTGCGCTCGCTGCGCTGGTTGCAAGCTGCACGACTGGCGATGCAGCCACCAGCAGCACCGCTCGCGCGCCCGCTCTCGCCAGCGCCGACAGTTGCGCCGGCGTCACCGCGTCGATGCTCGGCGCCACCAATGCCAGCGGCAAGTGGGTGGCGGCAGCCGATGGCCTCCCTGCCTATTGCGAAGTCACGGGCACACTGTCCCCTGTCCCCGGATCCAACATCGGCGTGGTCTATCGCCTGCCCGCCAGCTGGAACGGCAAGGTTCTGGGCATCGGCGGCGGCGGCTGGGCCGGCAACACCACTATCCAGGCTGCGAGCGAAGGCTTGAAGAAGGGCTACGCGACCTTCCAGACCAACGCCGGCCATGATTCCACCAATGTCTGGGACACCACCTGGGCCGCCAACCCGGAAGCCGCCAAGGACTTCGCCTGGCGCGGCATTCACGAGATGACCGTGGCCGGCAAGAAGCTGGTCAGTGAGTTCTATAGTCGCCCCCACCAGCGCGCCTATTTCCAAGGCTGCTCGACCGGCGGACGTATGGCGCTGATGTCGGCCCAGCGCTTCCCGGCGGACTATGACGCGATCAGTTCTGGTGCTCCGGTGTACACGTTGCAGGTGCAGACCAGCGCCGTGATGCGCAACCAGTCCTTCGCCAAGAACAACGGCGGTTTCACCCCCGAGGATCTTGCCCTGGCCAAGTCCTCCGCCCTCGCCGCTTGCGACGCGGCGGACGGCCTCAAGGACGGCCTGATCGCCGATCCGCGCCAGTGCAACTGGGACCCGGCGACGATCCAGTGCTCGGGCGCCAAGAACGCCACTTGCCTGGCCCCGGCGCAGGTCACCGCGCTGCGCACAGTCTACGAAGGGCTGCGCACTCCGGACGGCCAATGGGGCATGTTCCCGCTGAGCCGTGGCGGAGAGACCGGCTGGAGCCTTTTCGTCGGCACCAATGGCGCCGGCACCGATCCGAGCGGCGGCGGCGGTCTCAAGGGCCTGTTGCCTCTCATGTTCGGCAACCAGCCGATCGACCTTGCCACCATGACCCTCGCCAACGTGCAGACCCTGCGGGGCAGCGCCTTTGCCGAGATGTACGAAGCAAAGAATCCCGATCTCTCGGCCTTCTTCGGCCGCGGCGGCAAGCTGATCCTGTGGCATGGCGAGAACGATCCGGGCCCGAGCCCGGTCGGCACCAACGACTATGTCCGCGCGGTGCTGGCCAAGAACAGCGCCGCTCCGCAATCGATGCGCTACTTCACCCTGCCCGGCGTCGAGCATTGCCGTGGCGGACCGGGCGCCGATGAAGTCGAATGGCTCGATGCGCTCGACAACTGGAAGGAAAGCGGAACCGCTCCGGAAGTGCTGGTGGGAACCAAGGCCGACGGTTCGCTGACCCGGCCGCACTGCGCCTGGCCGAAGGTCGCCCACTACAAGGGCAGCGGCGACGCCAATAATCCGGCGAGCTGGCAGTGCGTGGCACGCGCCGCTAGCTGATCGCGGTGAGACCGCCGGTCAGGCGAAGGTCGCTGCGACCTCGCTTGGCCGGCGGTAGCGCCGGTTATAGAGACGATGGATCACGAACACGTCGCCGATGATCCATAGGGCCCATCCCACGAGCACCGCAAATCCGAGGATCCCGAACCCGCCATCGCCGGTCGAGGCCGAAGTGAAGATGAGCATCCAGGAAAACACGCCGACGAAGAACTGGATCACCGCGGACTGGTAAGCGCCGAGGTAGAACCTGTGCGCCGAGAGATTCCCAAGGATGAACCAGAGCAGGTAAGCCACAGGCAGACTGCGGTCGCCGGCAGGCTTGCCTTTGAACGTGCTGCCTTCGCTAAGGGGTTCGTGACCCGCCTCAACCTTGCGCGTCCGTTCAGAGGCGAGGAAGGCTTCGCGACGGCGGGCCATTTCGGGGTCACCGGAACCCAGCCCCGGTCGTGCGTTGAACGAAGTCTGCCTGCGCGTCGAGTTGTGCAATCCGTCGAGGCCCATGCCACCCGGACCTGCCGCAGCAGCCGCGCCTTCCCCCAGCCCCTTACGTCCAAAACCGCTCATGCTTGCCCCCAAGCTTACGCAATTCAGCTGGGGCTATCGCATCTATTGGTTAATATCTCCGCACCGCGCCCACGCACGAAGGGGCGGCCGTGGAGTAGCCGCCCCTTCTCGCTGCCGAGCTAAGGTCAGGCTGCGGCAGTCTTGCTCCGAGAGAGTTCGGGCCAGTTCGAGGAATACTGGCTGAGATCGATCCACGGATCGGCCTCGCCGAAGTCACGACCCAGCGATTGCAGGATCAACCGAGCGCGCTTCATGCGGGCCTTGTACCCGACGAACGGGTTGGCCCGATCGGGCTTCGCGGCGACCATGCGCTTGAGCAGGGCGTCGCGTTCCTCGAACGAAGCCGGCATTGTGCGCGGGAGCGATACTCCCGCACCCGAGTGGGCCATGCCTGCGGGCTGAGCCGAAGCGGGGGTCTGCGACCAGTTGCGCACCGGCTGAACCGGAACCGCGGCAGGCGCGACAGCGACAGTTTCAACCGCCGGGCGTTCGACCGGCCTGGGTGCAGGACGAATTATCGTTGCGGCACGGCGCTCGACCGGCTTGCGGCGGCCGATGGCGACGAAACCCCAGGCAGCGAGAGCCAGGACGGCAAGCCCGCCCAACGCGATCGGCAGTAAGTCGTCGGTAAGCTCATTGCCGGCCGCCGGAGCCGGCGTTTCCTCGACTACGGGTGTCGGCTGTTCGATCTCGAACGGAACGACTGCGACGGGCGTGTTCGGGAGTTCAGCTGCGGGTGCCGGATCGGCCGCCTCCACAGCGGCCGGAGCCACTGTCGAGACTGCGCGCGGAGCACTCGCTCGCGGCGTGGCTCGGGTCGCGGTGGGGGCAACCGCCGCGGGCTCAGCCTGAGCAGCAACGGTGTCTGTTGCCGCTTCAGGTTCGGGCTCGGGGATCGGCTGAACCACCGGCGAGGAGATCATCACCGGATCGGTGGTCGTTGTCGGGCTCGTCTGGGGCAGTGGAGCCGGCGCAGTGACCTCGGGGAATGGGCTGACCGTGGGCTCAGCAGACTGCGCGAAGCCGGGTGTCGCCCCCAACAGCAGCGCCGTGGCAATCACGGAGCTGCTGCATAGCGAACGTTTGAGTGTCTTCTTCATAGCAAGGCCCAAAATGGCCGTGGCGCGATTCGCGTTCCCTGACGCTTTGTTCAGACTTCGCCGGGAATCCCTGTATTTGCGCGATTTTTCGGATGCGGAGACAGGACGGGCCGACAGATTGTTGGGGCAGGCCGAGTTGGCGGATTGCGCCACCTTCCTCGCTTCTGACGGAAAATCGGCAAGACAGGACCCATCCGCGTTTACTTTTCGTTCCGGTCGCAGCATCAGGCTGGCATGCCGGCCCTCCCCCTCCCCGCCCTGCATGCGAGCCATGCCGGAACGTGGTTGCGAACCCCCACCGGGGTAACTCGCGCGGTCGGCAAGGGCGAGGCCATCATGGCCGCCGCAGACACCCCGCTCCTGCTACTCAACGCGCCCCTCGTGGCGACGCGCCTGGGTTATCCGGACTTGTCGGGGCTCGACCTTCTCGAACTCTTCGCCTTCGTGCATCCCGCCCGTTTCGTTGTGCCGACGCCCAAGGGCATTGCCCACGCCCTGGGCCTCCCCGAACCCACAAGTGACGACGCCGTCCCGGCGTTGTTGCAGGAGGCCGCAGGTGCTCTGCTCGAAACCTGCGAGAGCGACAGTTGGGCCGAGCGCGAAGGCGCCTGGAGCGGCCTGCAATCGCTCACTCGCCTGCGCTGGCCCTGGGCCCAAGTGGTCACCCCGCATATCCGCAGGCCCGATCGCGCGGAGAAGTGGCTGTTCTCGAAGCTGCCCGAGTGGGAAGAGGCCCCCGAACGGCCACAACCCGCGCAAGTCTCGCTCGACGAAACCGAGATCGAGGCCCGGCTCGAGGACCTGACCGGCCACGGCGCCGAACGGCGTGAAGGACAGCGCGCCTATTCCAAGGAGGCCGGCCGGGTCTTTGCCCCGCGCGACCGCAGGGGCACCCCGCACATGCTGCTCGCCCAGGCCGGAACTGGGATCGGCAAGACGCTGGGCTACCTCGCCCCCGCATCGCTCTGGACCGAACGGTCGCAGGGTACCGTCTGGGTCTCGACTTACACCAAGAACCTCCAGCGCCAGCTTCGCCGCGAAAGCACTCGCGCCTGGCCCGAGGCTCGGGCGGACGGCAGCCGTCCAGTCGTGGTGCGCAAGGGGCGTGAGAACTACTTGTGCCTGCTCAACCTGGAAGATGCGCTGCAAGGCGGCTTCGGCGGGCGAGCGGCAGTCCTGGCGCATCTGGTGGCGCGATGGGCCGCCTATAGCCAGGACGGCGACATGATCGGCGGCGACTTGCCCGGCTGGCTCGGGACCCTGTTCCGCAACCGGGCGATCCGCTCGCTGACCGACCAGCGTGGCGAGTGCGTCTACGCCGGGTGCCCGCACTACCGGAAGTGCTTCATCGAACGCGCCGCGCGGGCCTCGGCCCAAGCCGACCTGGTGATCGCCAATCACGCGCTGGTGATGGTCAACGCCGCGCGCGGCCGCGACCATGCGCAACGCCCGACCCGCATCGTCTTCGACGAGGGCCACCACGTGTTCGAAGCGGCGGACAGCACCTTCTCCGCCGCGCTGACCGGGCATGAAGCGATCGAGCTCAAGCGCTGGATCATCGGGCCCGAGAAAGGCTCGCGCAATCGCCGCCGCGGTCTGGCCGCGAGGCTGGCCGACGTTGCCAGCAGTGACGAGGCCGGCGGCAAGGCCATCGCGCAAGCCTGTGATGCGGCAGAAGCGCTGCCCGGCGAAGGCTGGCTCCAGCGGCTTGGGGAAAGCAATCCGTCCGGCCCGATCGAGGCCCTCCTCGCTGCAGTACGAGCCGTGACCTACGCCCGCGACGAAAGCGGTGGGCAGGAAGCCGGCTACGGCATCGAGACCGAGGCGGCCCAACTGGACGGCAACTTCGTCGAACTGGCGCAGCAAGCCGCCGCTGCGCTCTCCGCGATCCGCCAGCCGCTCATCCGCCTTGGCGTCCGGCTAGAGGCTCTCGCTGAAGATGCGCCCGACTGGCTCGACGGAGCCGGCCGCGCCAGGATCGAGGGCGCGCGTCATTCGCTCGCCTGGCGGATCGACACCCTGTCAGCCTGGGAGGCCTTGCTCAACCGGCTCGGCGGGCCGACCGACCCCGAGTTCGTCGACTGGCTCGCGGTCGAACGCTCCGATGCGCGCGAGTTCGACATCGGGCTGCATCGCCACTTCCTCGATCCGATGAAGCCGTTCGCCAAAGTCGTGCTCGAACCCGCGCACGGTGTCATGCTGACCAGCGCGACCTTGCGTGACGGTGACGACTGGCAGGCCGCGGTCGCCCGGTCGGGCGCCCCCTACCTCGAAGGCCAGCCGCTGCTTACCAGTGCCGAGAGCCCGTTCGACTATGCCGGGCGCGCCGAGGTGCTGATCGTCACCGACATCACCAAGGGCGACATCGCCGCGCTGGCCGGGGCTTTTGCCCACATCATCGAAGCGAGCGAAGGCGGCGTGCTCGGCCTGTTCACCGCAATCCGCCGATTGCGCGCGGTTCACGGCCGCATCGCCGATCGTCTCGCGCGGGCCGGGCTGCCCCTTTACGCCCAACACGTCGATCCGATCGACACCGGCACTCTGGTCGACATCTTTCGCGATGATCCCAACGCCAGCCTGCTCGGCACCGACGCCTTGCGTGACGGCGTCGACGTGCCCGGCCGCAGCCTGCGCTGCGTGGTCATGGAGCAAGTGCCCTGGCCCAAGCCCTCGATCCTCCACCGCGCGCGCCGCGCGGCGAACGGTGGGAGCGCGCATGACGACCGCCTGATCCGCGCCCGCCTCGCACAGGCGTTCGGGCGGCTCATTCGTTCGGCGGAAGACAGCGGATACTTCGTGGTGCTCTCCTCGGCCTTCCCCTCGCGCTTGCTGAGCGCCTTTCCGGCCGGCACCCCCGTCCACCGCCTGACCCTGGCGGACGCTTTACAACGCATCTCCACGGGTGTTTTCTCTGAACGGGGCAACGGCACCGCGAGGGTGCCGGAAGAAGAACGGGACCAGCAGTGAAACGGCTCGGCTTGCTGAGGCATGCGAAATCGGACTGGAGCGACATGTCGCAGCGCGATTTCGATCGCGGGCTGAACAATCGCGGCCGCCGTGGCGCAGCCATCGTGGGCGAGCATATCCGCGATCACGCCGTCCACTGGGACCTGCTCCTCGCCAGTCCTGCCGAACGCGTGAAGCGAACCATCGATGCCGCGCGATTGCAGATCCCGATCCAGTGGGACGAGCACATTTACCTCGCCGAGAGCAGCACGCTCATTCACGTGCTGCAGGGCGTCGAAGGCGATCCCGAAGCGGTTCTGCTCGCTGGGCACAATCCGGGCCTGCAGGAACTCGTGTTCGATCTCGTCGCTGCCGAGAATGAAAACGCGCTGTTCGCCGAGGTGGCCGAAAAGTACCCGACGGCGACCTTCGCGGTCCTGGAGCTGACCATCGACCGCTGGGCCGATTGCCAGCCCGGTTGCGGCAAGCTCGTCCACCTAGTCAGGCCCCGCGATCTCGACCCCGAATTGGGACCCGAGCGGGTCCGTTAGGGTTCAAGCTTCTTCGCTGCCAGGCGTTGTCCGTCCTGCGTCAGTTCGGCCCCGGTCACCTTTCCGCTCTCGTCAGTGGTAAAGCGCACCTGCGCGTTGACCGCCTTCCAGAAGAAGCTGAGCGGCGCTTCGGCGAAAATCGGCAGCGTCGGCGCGTTGCTGAGAGTCGCGGTCAGGCCTCCATCTCGCCGGGCAACGGTCATGATCAGGTTGGGCAGCAGTTCATAGCGCCCGACCACCCGATCCAGTTCGGCAGCCGGGAGGGCTACTTCGGTGCGCACCACAGGCGGAGGCGGGGCCGGAGCGACTGGCGGCGTCGCCACGGCCGGAGCGCCGACGAGAATGTGCAACGCGATGTCCGTGGCAGCAGGCTCGGCGCCGGAGTTGGCAAGCGCCACCACTCCGCGTTGCTTTGCCGGCTCGAGAGCGAGGGCCGAGCGGAAGCCGCCGGTCCCGCCGTTGTGGATCACAACCTCGCGCCCATCCTCGGGATGTCCGACTTGCCAGCCGAGTGCCTGCTGAAACCGGGGATCGCCCGTGTCGACGCGGTTCGCGAGCGCCGTCTTCATCGCCGGCCCGATCGGCGACTGAGGATCGAGCGCCGCCGCGGCGAACTTGAGCATGTCGTCGGCGGACGAGCGAATGCCGCCCGCCCCCATCAGCGTCGGCAGCACCCACGGCTTGGCCGGGCGCATATACATGTCGAAGGCTGGTGCCAGCCGCTGCGCCTGAGCAGGCGTCAGGGTGACCGCCGTATCGCTCATCCCCAACGGGCCGGTGATCCGCTCGTGCAGCAGGGTCTCGTAGTCCGACCCCGCGGCCCGGGCGAGGAGGTAGCCGAGCAGACCCACGCCGAGGTTCGAGTATTCGTACTTCTCGCCGATATCGCGCGGCAGCTGGTAGCCATCGAGGAAGGCTAGCATCAGCGCCTCGCTGTAGTCGGCGTAGGGGTCTTCAGGATCGCCCATCGGCATGTTGTCGGGCAGGCGCGGCAAGCCCGACATGTGTGTCGAGAGGTCCTTGAGCGTGATCTGGCGCCCGTTGCGCTCGGGCATGTGATGACCAGCCGGAAGATACTTCTCAGCGGGATCGTCGAGCGCGACCTGTCCCTTGTTGACCATGTCGGACAGGATCAGCGCGGTGAATACCTTGCTGATCGAGCCGATCTCGAACAGCGTCGTGCCATCGAAGGTTTCGCTTCCCTGGGGACCGCGAGCGATCACCCGCCGCCCTTCCGGCTCGACCACCCCGGCCACGATCCCCTGCCCCTTGCGTGGAGCAATGCGGGCATCGAGGGCCTTTGCGATGTCCTCGTCCGAAGCGCGCCAATTGGCCGGAAGCGGCGCAGGCGGCGGCGCGGCGGACAGGTTCAGCGGCATCGGGCCGGTGGTCTGCTCCCAGGTGCCCTGCCACTGCCCGGCACCTTCGTCCCAGGTCGCCTGGTACTTGCCGAGGACGGCAGGCACGGTGAAGGTGAGCTTGCCTTGCTCCTGCACGACTTCGGCCAATGCGATACCGCTGGCGTTCTGGTCCGGGCTGTCGAGCGTGCCGCCCAACTCTCCTTCCGGACTGCGCGAGATATGGACCACGATGCGCAGGGTCGTGGCGCCTTCACCCAGGGTACCCGCCCAATGGCCGACTGCTTCCTGCGCGCTCACCGGGGTTGCCAACGCCATCGCCACGGCCGCTACCAAAGCTGCCCTCTTCCTCACGCCCGCTGCCCCGTCAATGCGTCGATATCGTCGATATGGCGTTGCAGCTTGGCCGCGTGCCGCTGATTCCACCACCACACGCCGCCAAGGAACGCGACCATGAGGGCCAGCAGCGTGAGTTCCTGCCAGCCGACCGTTGCCGTCTCGTGCGTTTTGCTCACTCTCACCGCCCGATTGCCCAGCATCATGACGGACAGTCCAGGAATGAACGGCAGGACGTACCACCAGAAGATCGTCCGCAGCGCATCGCGATGCCGCACCAGTTGCGCTCGCGAGAACAGCAGGATCGGCATGGTTCCGGCACTCTCCGGCGGCACGGCAGAGGCGCGGCGGTGCAATTGCCATCCGGCAAACACCGTCCCCGCGACGATCATTGCCGATCCAATCTTCTGCAGCACATGGGGCAGCAGCACGATGTAAGAGGAAAAGACCACGATCGCGAGCACGCAGGCCGCGTATTCGATCAGGTTGCGTCGGCGAACGAAGCGGTAGAACTTGTCTGCGCCCGCGCGCACCTCGTCCAGCGGCAAGGCACCGCCGATTTCGACCGAGGCCTGCCAGGCCTGCTTGGCATCGTTATCCGGGGTCATGCCCGCTTCTCCTGTGCGCGATAGGGCTCGGCGAGCACCGCCTTGAGCCGATGTATGCGAACGGCCACGGCAGAGGCCGACAGGCCGGTGACTTCGCCGATTTCCGCGGCGGTCAGGTCTTCGAGATAGAGCAGCATGACCTGGCGGTCCGCGGGCTCGAGCCGGTGGATCGTGGCCAGCAACCGGTCGGACAGGGTCCGCTCGCCGGTGCTGTGTTCGGGATCATCGTCGTTCGGCAGTTCGGCAATCTGCTCGAGGCCGACGAGCGGCAAGCGTCGCTTTCGCCGTCCGGTCATCATGTGCGTCACGCCGACGTTGTGCGCGATGCGATGGACCCAGCTCTTCTCGGCGCACTGTCCTTCGAAAATGGCAAAGCTGCGCCAGAGTGCGGCGTGGATCTCCTGGACGAGATCGCGCCTCAGTTCCGCATCTGCTTCGTAGCCCCGAGCCAAGCGCTCGATCATCGCCCCGTGCGTCCGCGCGGCGGCGAGATAGCGTGCGTCCTGCTGTGCCCTGGCGGTCTTGCCGTTCATGCCTCGTCCGATCCCTTCGACCTGATTAGTCGAAGGGACGATCGAAGTCTTACAGCGATGGTCGAAAAATCGTCAGGCCGCGAGAGCTGCGGCGAGTCTTTGCCTGATCGAGCGAAGCTGCGGCAGGACCGAAGGTTCGGCCGGTGATGCCGGAGCAATCGCGGCGGGCGCAACCGATGTCGGCTGGGGTGCCGTGGCCGCCCGTTCACCTTTCTCGATCGCCTGGCGCGCGCCCTTGAGGGTGTAGCCTTCGCGATTGATCAAACGGTCGATGGTCGCGACGAGAGCCACGTCTTCAGGACGATAATACCGCCGTCCGCCGCTGCGCTTGAGCGGGCGGAGCATCGGGAATTGCTGTTCCCAGTACCGGAGAACGTGTTGGCGGATGCCGAAGCCCGCCGCCAACTCGCCTATCGTCCGAAGCGCGTCCGGCTCCTTGCCATCCCGAAATACAGGGGCATCAAATACAGGATGACCGGCGTCGCTCACGCGCCCTTGGTGATCCTGTCCTTGAGCTTCTGGCTGGCGCGGAAGGTCATGACCCTGCGAGGGGTGATCGGGACCTCGATCCCGGTCTTGGGATTGCGGCCGACTCTCTCCCGCTTGTCACGCAGGATGAAGGTGCCGAAGCCCGAAATCTTGACGTTCTCGCCAGTGGCCATAGCGTCGCACATCTTGCCCAGGATCTCTTCGACCAAGGCCAGACTCTCGGCTCGCGAAAAGCCCATCTTGCGGTTGATTGTCTCAGCAAGATCGGCGCGCGTGAGTGTACCAACGGATCGCATCATCTTGTGCGTTCCTCCAAAGCTACTTTCGTGCGACCCCTGGGGCGATAAATGACTGAATTGCGAGCGTTTGGCAAGATAACTAAACGCGCAACTCACAAGCTATATGCGGATAAGGCTGGCGCCCCAGGTAAAGCCGCCGCCCATGGCCTCCACCATCACCAGGTCGCCGTCCTTGATCCGCCCGTCGCGGCGGGCCACGTCGAAGGCGAGCGGCACCGAAGCAGCCGAGGTATTGGCGTGGCGATCGACGGTGACTACGACCTTTTCCGGCGGCAAACCAAGCTTGCGCGCGGTGGCATCGAGGATGCGCATGTTGGCCTGGTGCGGCACGACCCAGTCGATGTCCGCCGCCGTGTGGCCGGTCGAGTCCAGCACTTCCTCGAGCACTTCGGCGAGGTTCACCACCGCGTGGCGGAATACCTCACGCCCCTTCATGCGGAGCTTGCCGACGGTCCCAGTCGTTGACGGACCGCCGTCGACGAACAGCAGGTCCTTGTGCCGGCCATCGGCATGAAGGCGGGAAGCGAGGACCCCGGGCCCATCTTCCGCAACGTCTTCCGCCTTGAACACCATGGCCCCGGCCCCGTCGCCAAACAGGACGCAGGTAGTGCGGTCTTCCCAGTCGAGGATGCGGCTGAAAGTCTCCGCCCCGATCACCAGAGCGCACTTGGCGAGGCCTGTGCGGAGCATCGAGTCGGCCGTCGCCAGCGCGTAGACGAAGCCCGAACAGACCGCCGCGACGTCAAACGCGGCGCCGCCCGGGCATCCGAGCGCTGCCTGGACTTTGGCCGCGGTGGCGGGAAAGGTGCTGTCCGGAGTCGCAGTTGCGAGCACGATCAGATCGATTTCGCTCGCCTCGACACCCGCATCGACCAGCGCGGCGCGGGCCGCAGCAATCGCCAGGCTACCAGTGGTTTCGCCTTCGGCGGCGATATGGCGATGGGTGATCCCGGTCCGCTCGCGAATCCATTCGTCACTGGTCTCGACGAAAGTCGCCAGCTCGTGATTGCTCATCTGCTTCGACGGAAGCGCTGAGCCTGAGCCCTTGAAGACAGATCGGATCACTTGGACGCTCCACCCGATCCGTTCTCACGCAGGCGAATTTCACCAAGCTCGGCCAGGTCAGCCGTGATCCGTTCGGTCAAGTTTTCTTCGAGGAGGCGGGCAGCGACCGCCACGGCGTTGGCCACGCCCGCGGCGTTGGCACTCCCGTGCGACTTCACCACCACACCGTTGAGGCCGAGGAAGACGGCCCCGTTGTGATTGTTGGGATCGAGATGGTGGCGCAGCAGCTCGGTAGCCGGGCGCGAGATCAGGAAGCCGATCTTCGAACGTAACGAACTGCGGAAGGCGTCCTTCAAAAGGTCGGTAACGAAACGCGCCGACCCTTCGATCGCCTTGAGCGCGATGTTGCCCGAAAATCCGTCCGTCACGACCACTTCGATATTTCCACGGTTGATCTTGTCGGCTTCGACATAGCCTTCGAAACTCAGGGCAAGCCCAGTCGCGTCGCGGAGCCTTTGCGCGGCTGCCTGCAGTTCACCGGTGCCCTTGGTTTCCTCGGTCCCGATGTTGAGCAAGCGAACCCGCGGCTTGTCACGCCCGGTAACGATGCGCGCATAGGCGGCGCCCATGATCGCGAACTGCACCAGGTTGCGCGCGTCGCACTCGGTATTGGCACCGAGGTCGAGCATGACCACGTCGTGTTCTTCGAGCGTCGGCATCAGCGCCGCGAGCGCCGGACGATCGATGCCCGGCATCGTCCGCAGCGCCAGCTTGCTCATCGCCATCAAGGCCCCGGTGTTGCCCGCGCTCACGGCAGCGCCGGCATCGCCGTGCTTCACCGCTTCGATCGCGAGACCCATCGAGGTCTTCTTGGCCCGACGCAGCGCCTGCGTCGGCTTCTCATGGCCGCCGACGACATCCTCGCAATGGAGGATCTCCGACGCGCTGCGCATGTTGGGATGATTTTCGAGAGCGGCCTTGATCCGCGTCTCGTCACCGACAAGCAGGAACTTGAACTGGTCATGGCGGCGCCGTGCGAGCGCGGCGCCTGAGACCATCACGCGCACGCCCTCATCGCCGCCCATCGCATCAACAGCGATACGCGGCAGGCTCATGCGCTATTCCTTGGCAATCCGGGCCTTAGAGCCCGACGGAGACGATCTCGCGTCCGTTATACTTGCCGCAATGGGTGCAAAGGTTGTGCGGGCGCTTCAGCTCGCCACAATCCGGGCATTCGTGGAATGCTTCGACCTTGAGCGCGTCGTGCGAACGGCGCATGCCCCGGCGGGAAGGAGTAGTTTTTCTTTTAGGGACTGCCATTTCGGCACCTGTTCCTTGAAATCTCTGTCGTCTTTGACGGCGCCCCTAAGCCAAGCCCCTTGCATGCGCAAGGGCAACGGCGTCTGGGCAGCCATGCGGCGAAGGCGCGGCCTATAGCGATTTTTCGTATCTACGCAAGCGAGGCGTCAGCGCCCCGATGCGATTGCGGCATCACTCACGAACGGATTGCTCTGTCGCTCGCGCCCGAAGGTGCTGGTCGGACCGTGCCCCGGGACGAAAGTCACACCATCGCCAAGGGGCCAGAGTTTGCCGGTTATCGCGTCGAGCAGGTCCTGGTGATTGCCCATCGGGAAGTCGGTGCGGCCGATCGAGCCGGCAAACAGGACGTCGCCCACGAAGGCGAAATTCGTCGGCCGGTGAAAGAACACCACGTGGCCGGGCGTGTGGCCGGGACAGTGGATAACTTCGAGCTCGATCTCACCGAAGCTCACAGTCTCACCGTCTTCGAGCCAGCGGTCGGGTTCGAAAATCTTGGTCTCGATTCCGAAGCGCGGCCCGTCGTCCTCGAGCCGGGCGATCCAGAAGCGGTCGGCTTCGTGCGGCCCTTCGATCGGCAGCGACAGCTCCTTGGCGAGCATCCCGGCCTGACCGCAGTGGTCCGCGTGGCCGTGAGTGAGCAGGATCTTCTCCAGCGTCACGCCCGCCTTCGCCACGCTGGCCTTGATTCGATCGAGGTCGCCGCCCGGATCGACCAGCGCGCCGCGCATCGTCTTGCTGCACCAGACCAGTGAACAGTTCTGCTGGTACGGCGTGACGGTAATGATGGCTGCGCGCAGCGGGGCTTCGTAGGGCTCGGTCATGCCGGACAGGTGGACGCAATTGGGCCTGCCTTCAATCCTCCCCGAGCTTGCCTCAAAAATGATCTACTTTGGGCGTCGTGCCGCCATTTCTTTCACCCACTCCTCGCGCGTCGGCATGATCGGGTTGTCGACGCGGCGGAGGATCTTCCACTGGCCGTCCTCGCGGATGAACTCGTCCTCGTAGAGCCCGGCCAGCTCTGGGGTCGGCTCTCCGTTCTCGCCGCGCATCAGCAGCAGGTGGCGCGAGCGGGCGGTGGCATGGTCGCCGTCGACGTTGACCTGCGGATTGGACACCAGGTGATAGTCCTCCCGGTTGACGAAGCCGGCCGCCGGAGTGCCGAACAGGCCGACCAGCATCGCCTTGATCTCCTTGCGCCCCCGGCGAACGGTATTGCCGTTCTGCCAGACACCCTCACGAGCGAAGAGATCGGCATACCCATCGAAGTCCCGCGCATCGAGCCGGGCGGAATACTCAACCAGCACTCGCTGGATGGCGAGCTGGTCCTCGACGGCGCGAAGGCGCGCGTCGTTGCTCTGCACCGAGAGATTGGGCCCTTGCCCGGAGGGCGGCTGGTTAGGATCGCTAAAGGGTATCTCCCCCCAAGTGGTCCGCCGGGCGATCTTCCACTGCCCGTTCACTCGCACGAATTCGTCTTCGTAGCGCCCGGCCATCAGTGGCGTCGGCCGATCGTCGGGAGAGCGGGACCAGAAGAGGTATTTCGAGGTGACCTTGGCCCGATCGCCGTCGATCTCGATCAGCGGGTTGGTCAGCATGTGGAAGTTCGACTTGTTGACGAACCCCGGCTCGGGTTTGCCCAGGCCATCCTCGAGCATCTTGCGGATCGCCTCCGGCCCGGTGAACTTGCCGAAGCCGCCGATCCATTCGCCATTGTCGGCGAACAGCCCGGCATAACCGGCGTAGTCCCGGGCATCGAGGTAGGCGCCATACTCGACGAGAATGCGTCGGATGTCGGATTCCGCCTCCATCCGCTCGACGCGCTGCTCAAGCGTGGCCTGCGCGAAGGCGACCGACGGCACCGCCATCAAGGCTGCTGCGAAAACGAACCGGTAGTGCATGATACCCCTCCCCCAAGGCGATCGCTCGTATCGGCGATCCTACAGTCGGCCGCCCTTCCATACCACGCGGCCGACCACATCGACGTCGGACATTAGCACCTCGACCGGTTCATAGGCGGGATTCTTGCTGATCAGGCGCAAGCGGTCCGGCGGGACTGCCTGGATCAGTTTGACGTGCAGCGCCTCGCCCAGGCGCACGACGTGAATGCCCTCGCGAAATGGGCGTGGCGTCCGGTCGACGAGGATCTCGTCCCCGTCCCGCAGGACCGGATCCATCGAATCGCCCATGACTCTGATCGAGGACAGCATGCCCGCCTCAAGCCGCTGCTCCCGCAGCCAGCGGCGCGAGAAACGGAAAGCGTCGAAGGGAATTTCCGCTGCCCCGACCGCGCCGGGCCCGGCCGAAGCTTCGAGCGGCAGGCGCGGAATCTCAACCCAATCGCCCGAGGGCTTGTAGGATATTTCCGCCGGAGCGCCGAGCTCCGATTCGTCGATCCCGAAGAACTGCGCCAGGCGGCGGCGGTCTTCCTCCTCAAGCTTTCGCGGGCTGCCTTTGGTGATATACTGTTGTAAGTAGGTAGTATTCCGCCCCATCATCCGGGAAAGCGCGGCAAGGCTGCTGCCCTGCTCCCGCGCCAGTTCTGCCAGTTTCCGCCGTGTATCCATGGGGACTTTTCCTACTTCAAATCCAATTCCTCCTACACGTAGGAATTTTCCTAGACAAGTAGGATTTGAACCGCAATGAACCAATCGAACGGGGCGACTCGCCCCACGTTGAGACCGCTGAGGAGCGCGCCAAGATGTTGATCCGAAAGATCGAAGCCTTCCTGCGACGAACCGGAATGAAAGCTTCGACCTTCGGCGCCCTGGCCACGCACGATCGGCGCTTCGTGTTCGATTTGCGTAACGGTCGCATGCCACGCACTCGCATGGAACATCGGGTGGAACATTTCATGAACAATTATCGGGAGACAGTCGGTGAAATCCAGCCCTCATCATTTTGACCCCAGCCGCCACACTCGCCGCAGCATCAGCGACCGGTTGCGCACTGCGCTGCTTGACCTTGCGAAATGCCGCGCGAGGATCGCCAGCCATTCGGAGAAGAACTGGGCGAGCATCACCTTCGCCGGCGCTCGTCACCGACTCGAGCTGGAGTTCGCCGGGCCAGAGGCGGTCGAAGCGGGCGAACAGTTCATCGCGCTCTTGCCCGACCACGAGTTCGCCATCCCCGGCCAGCTGGTGGCTGATGCCAACATCGATGCGGTCGACCACCAGCTAGAGCCGCCGCTGATGCGGATCTCCTGCGAACTGCTGGTGCTGGAGGATGGATAAGGTCCTCCCCGAGCTTGCTCGGGGAGGGGGACCGTCCGCGAAGCGGATGGTGGAGGGGGATGGCGTACGGCCGCTTGCCCCTCCGTCACGCACCTTCGGTGCGCGCCACCTCCCCGAGACAAGCTCGGGGAGGATTTCAAACCCGCCGGATCACCAGGTTCCGGATCTCGGTCATGTCTTCCATCGCGAAGCGGATCCCCTCGCGGCCCAGGCCGGAATCCTTGACCCCGCCATACGGCATGTTGTCGACCCGATAGGAGGACACGTCATTCACAACCACGCCCCCCACTTCCAGCCGATCCCACGCTTCGAGCACCTTGTGGATGTCGCGCGTAAAGATCCCCGCCTGGAGCCCGTACCGGCTGTCGTTGACCTGCTCGAGCGCTTCGTCCCACTCCGAGAACCGCGAGAGATTGGCGAGCGGCCCGAACGCCTCTTCCTTGTTCGCGTCGCAGATCTCCGGCACGTTCTCGAGCAGGGTCGCTTCGAGCATCGCGCCCTCCAGGTTACCGCCGCACAGCAGTGTGGCCCCCGCCCCCACCGCGGCATCGATCCAGCCCTTGAGGCGCTCAGCCTCCTTCTCGGAGATCATCGGGCCGATGAACGTGTCGCGGTCGTGCGGATTGCCGGCGACCAGGGTCTTGGTCTTGGAGACGAGCATGTCCTTGAACCGGTCGTAGATGCTGTCGTGGATCAGGATGCGCTGCACGCCGATGCAGCTCTGGCCCGACTGGTAGAAGGCGCCGAACACGATCCGCTCCAGCGCGTGGTCGAGATCGGCATCCTGGTCGACGATCACCGCGGCATTGCCGCCGAGTTCGAGCACGACCTTCTTCTTCCCCGCCTTGGCCTTGAGCGCCCAGCCCACGGCCGGCGAACCGGTGAAGCTGAGCAGCTTGAACCGCTCGTCGGTGGTGAACATGTCCGCCCCGTCGCGGCGGGCGGGGAGGATCGAGAAAGCGCCCTCGGGCAGGATGTCGCACTCGGCCAGGACCTCGCCGATGATGATCGCTCCGAGCGGCGTGAGGCTGGCAGGCTTCATCACGAAGGGGCAGCCGGCCGCGATGGCTGGAGCGATCTTGTGCGCGGCGAGATTGAGCGGGAAATTGAACGGGCTGATGAAGCTGCACGGCCCGATCGGCACGCGCTTCCAGATGCCCATGTAGCCTTTGGAGCGCGGACTGATGTCGAGCGGCTGGACCTCGCCATAGCTGCGCGTCGCTTCTTCGGCGGCAATGCTGAAAGTGTCGATCAGGCGCCCGACTTCGCCTTCGGAATCGCGGATCGGCTTTCCGGCCTCGACGCAGAGGGCATAGGCCAGTTCGTCAAAGCGCTCGCGGAACCGGGTGACGCAGTGGAGCAGGACGTCGCGCCGCTCAAAGCTCGCCAGCCGCGCCATCGGCTCGGCCGCGCGGACGGTCCCGGCGATGGCTTGCTCGATGATCTCGGGCGTCGCCAGCGCGGTGCGGAAAGCGACCTCTCCGGTGAATTTGTCGGTTACCTCAAGGTCGGTGTTGGGCTGCGCGGCCTTGTTGTTGAGATAGAGCGGGTATGTATCCTTGAGCTTCATCACGACCTCCGCCCGTCCCGGACCGGGGTGCGTCCCGGCACAACCCGACGGCGCTGGGTATCAAACGCTGGTGATGGAGTCTTGCCTCAATACCCGCGCGTCAGATCGACTTGCGCTTCAAGCGGTTCCCCCGCGCGAAAGCGCTCGCAATTGCGCAGGAAGCGCTCTGCCGCGCGCGCCTGGCTCGCCGGCGTGGGAATGCCCGAAAGGTGCATGGTGATGTGCGCGTTGTCGAGCGACCACAGGGGGTGTTCGGGCGGCAGCGGCTCTGGATCGGTCAGGTCGAGCACCGCCGCGGCGATGCGTTTCGCTCGCAGGGCATCGATCAACGCATCCTGGTCGATACAGTCTGCGCGCGCGAAGTTCACCAGCACGGCGTCTGGCTTCATGACGTCAAGTTCGGCCTTCCCGATCATGCCGCGCGTTTCGGGCGTGCCGGGAACCGCCAATACGATCCAATCGAACGTGCCGAGTTGCGCGCGCCAGTCGCCATCACGGCTCGTCACCGGCACAGTCTCGACCTCGAACGCTTCGAGCGCCCGCCCGATCGCCTTCCCGATCGCGCCGTTGCCGAGCAGCAGCGCCCGGCTTCCCGCCAGGTCGCGAATGCCCGGCGGCACGGCCAGCCACTCGCCGCGATCCTGCGCCCTCACGACGGCGGGATAGTCCTTGGCCACCGCCAGCATGGTCATCACCGCGAACTCGGCGACTTGCTGGGTGGTAAGGCCGGTGCCGCAGGTCAGGCTAACCCCGCGCCGATCCAGGTCAGCGAGCGGCATCCAGTCGACGCCCGCATAGGAGCTATTGAGCCAGCGAAGGTTCTGCGCGAGCTCGATGGCCTGAAAAGCCGGCGGCTTCACATGCATGTCGAACCAGCCGATTTCCGCCTCGGGCGCATGGCGATGCAGCTCCTCGACGGAACCCCACCAGCGCACATCGAGCCAGTCGGGCAGGCGACCATCAAGGAGAGGCCGAGTGTACAGGGGAAGGACAGCTACACTCATTTGACATCGCTCCCCTGATGCGTGAGCTTCGGCTCCTAGATTGGAGGAGGGCCAATTGAAAAGACTAATGATTGCGGCCGCCTGCCTGATGGGCACGGCGTTCCCGGCGGTTGCGCAGGATCTGGAATCCGCGGAAGTCATCGTGACGGGAATGCGGATTGAGCAGGACGACTATTCGCGCGACATGCCGGCTGTAGGCCTGCGTAGGCCTGCCGACTTTCTTGTGCAGCAAGTGGCCATCAGAGGGGACACGCGGGACCAGAAGCAGCGCCGGGACGAAATTCGCTCCATGCTGGAACGAGCCGTCAGGCTAGCGCCTCAACATGGGGTGGAACTGGCATTTGGCGACTACATTCTTACCCCGTTGACGCCAGAGAACCTCGACGAGATAGCAATCGCAGCGGATAATCGGCCGGACAGCGAACGGGTCGTGTTTCTCGTCAAGGCAGCGCTCGGAGGCAAGGAAAGCGGCTCCGCCGCCCAGGAGCGCATCAGCAGCTATATCACCGCGGTTCCTGAAACCGGCCGTGCCCAAATGGATGAATGGGGCGATGCTACGCTCTCAGTCGTCGGCCCTGACGGCTATCGTTCTCAAATCGCGGGGAAGATCGCCGAAGACGCCAACGTACTCGCGGCGCAAATGGGCGAAGGCTACGCAGTCGAAGTCGAAGGCCTCAACATGCCGGTCCAATGGGCGCGGTCTGGCCCGTCCGACGTCATGCTGTTCATTCCCTACAAGCTTACGATCGTCCCGCGCCCGCGCCTCTAGCCTAGCTTCCACTCCCAGCCGAGCGGGTCGCCGTCCATCGCTTCCACGCCCTTGCCCGCCAGTTCGTCGCGGATCGCGTCGGAGGTGGCGAAGTCCTTCTCGGCCCGAGCGGCCTTGCGGCGAGCGAGGGCTTCTTCGATCTCGGCCTCTTCAACCACCGCGCCCTTGGGCCGCAGGCGCAAGTCGGCGCGCGCGAGGTCGAGCAGGCCAAGTCCCAGCACGGCGTCAAAAGCAGCCACGGCTGTCAGACGATCACGCGGGTCGATCTTCTTGAGCGACAGCAGGTCCTCGAGCACCGTCAGTGCGACGGCCGTGTTGAGGTCGTCCGAAACCGCCTCGTCGAACCGCGCGACGTGGGGAAGGAGCATTCCGCCAACCTCGTCGTGCGCCAGGAGTTGCGTCCAGCCGCCTTCCGGCTGTTCGACAGGTTCCTCGACCCGCGCCTTCAGCGCCTCGACCGCCATCACCAGCCGCTTGAGGCGAGTGAGCGCGGCGCCAAGCCCGTCCCAGCTGAACTCCAGTTCGCTGCGGTAGTGCGCCTGCAGGCACATCATGCGGTAGGCGAGCGGGTGGTAGCCCTTGTCGATCAGCAGCTGCAGCCGCAGGAACTCGCCTGCGCTCTTCGACATCTTGCCGCTGCGCTCGACCAGGAAGTTGTTGTGCATCCACAGCCGCGCGCCGCTGTTGGCAGGCACGTCGAGCCCGTTGGTGCAGCAGAACGCCTGGTTCTGCGCAATCTCGTTCGGGTGGTGGATCTCGCGGTGGTCGATGCCGCCGGTGTGGATGTCGAACGGGAAGCCGAGCAGCTGCCCGCTCATCACCGAGCATTCGAGGTGCCACCCCGGCGCTCCGCGGCCCCAGGGAGAGTCCCACTCCATCTGCCGCTTCTCGCCAGCCGGGGTCCTGCGCCAGATGGCGAAGTCGGCGGCATTGCGCTTACCCTCGACCGCCTCGATCCGGCCCTCACCCTCGTCCGTCTTGGCACGGGCCAGGCGGCCGTAGTCGGCGACAGTGGACACGTCGAAGTAGAGGCCGCTCTCGAGTTCGTAGCAGTGTTTGTCGGCAATCGATCTGGCGAACTCGATCATCGCCGGAACATAATCGGTCGCGATCGACCAATGTGCTGGCTGGCGAATGTTGAGCGCCTTCACGTCGGCCCAGTAGGCCTCGGTATAATGCTGGGCGATATCCCAGATGGACTGCGCCTTTTCGGCGGCCATCTTCTCCATCTTGTCCTCGCCCTCGTCGGCGTCGTCCGTCAGGTGGCCGACGTCGGTGATGTTGATCACGTGGGTGAGGCCGTACCCCTTCCAGCTCAACGTCCGCCCGAGAATGTCGGCGAAGACATAGGCGCGCATGTTGCCGATGTGCGGGTAATTGTAGACCGTCGGTCCGCAAGTGTAGACCCGCGCCTCTCCCTCATGGATCGGCTGGAAGGTCTCGAGCTCGCGGGTGAGCGAGTTGAACAGGTTGAGTTGGGCGGTCATGCCTGCGCCTTAGGGTGGGAGCGCAATTGGTCAAGCTCGCCCGTCAAAGCAAGCTCTCTACATCGCGCGCTCCGTGTAGAACGCGAACTATCGAGACAAGGTCATCTTGGAACTGGAAGATAATCAGATAGCTTCCGTGCAATCCGGAACGGATCTCTGGCCCGAGATCCGGACGCGCCGGAAAGCTCAAGGGGCGCTCAGCTATCATCTCAATTTTTCGGCTGATCTCCTCAACGAAGCTCTCCGCCCGAGCCGGATTGTCTCGCCGGATGAAATCCGCAACCGCATCCATGTCCGCAATAGCGGCGGCTCTGATCTTGAAAGGGAACAAGTCTTATTCGGAGGGAAGACGATATTTCGCGCGAAGCTCAGCGAGAGCGGTGGGCCCATCCAACAGCGGACTTTTCAGTCCTTCGTCGATCTGAGCCTTCATTTGCATGAGCTCCGCCTGCCGCCGCTCCTGCAGCTTTTCCCAGCCACTTAGTGCTTCGAGCACGATGTCGCTGGTGGTCGCGTACTCACCAGACTCCACCGCAGCACGCAGCTTTGCCCCCATTTCACCCGGCACAGTAACGGTGACGCGTTCGAGCTTTCCCATGAGTCCGAATTTAGCACAGAATATAGGATGGACAAATCGAGACCGATCCATTCCGAACCCATCAAGCCGCTGCAAGAACTTGTGCAAACTGCAGCGAAGCGACCTCACTCCACCTCAAACAGATCCGCCAACTGCTCGATGATCGTGCCGCCGAGTTGCTCGACGTCCATGATCGTCACCGCGCGCTTGTAATAACGCGTCACGTCATGGCCGATGCCAATGGCGACGAGTTGGACTGGCGACTGCTTCTCGATCCAGTCGATCACCTTGCGCAGATGCGTTTCCAGATACCCGGCCGAGTTCACGCTCAGCGTGCTGTCGTCTACCGGCGCGCCATCGGAGATGACCATCAGGATCCGGCGATCTTCCGACCGGGCGAGCAGGCGGTTGTGCGCCCAGATCAGCGCCTCGCCGTCGATGTTCTCCTTGAGCAGGCCTTCACGCATCATCAGGCCGAGGCTCTTGCGCGCGCGGCGCATCGGCTCGTCGGCCTTCTTGTAGATGATGTGGCGCAAGTCGTTCAGGCGGCCCGGCGTCGCGGGCTTTCCGGAATTGAGCCACTTCTCCCGGCACTGCCCGCCCTTCCAGGCGCGGGTGGTGAAGCCGAGGATCTCGACCTTTACTCCGCAGCGCTCGAGCGTGCGGGCCATGATGTCGGCGCTGATCGCCGCAATCGAGATCGGCCGCCCGCGCATCGAGCCCGAGTTGTCGATCAGCAAGGTGACGACCGTGTCTTTGAACTCCTGGTCGCGCTCGACCTTGTAGCTCAGCGAATGACCGGGGCTGATCACCACGCGAGCCAGTCGCGCAGCGTCGAGCAAGCCCTCTTCCTGGTCGAAGTCCCAGCTGCGGTTCTGCTGCGCCATCAGGCGGCGCTGGAGCCGGTTGGCGAGCCGGGTGACAACGCCCTGCAAGCCGGTCAGCTGGCTGTCGAGGTAGGCGCGCAGGCGGTCGAGCTCTTCGAAGTCGCACAGTTCTGTCGCCTCGACGACTTCGTCGAATTCCTCGGTGTAGACCTTGTAGTCGAAGGTTTCCGGCAGGTCGGTCCACGGACGATTGGGACGGACGGGCATCATGCCCTCCTCGCCCTCTTCGCCGGGCTCCCCTTCCCTCATCTCCTGCTCGGTCTCGACCTCCTGCTCGGTTTCCTCGTCGCCTTCGCCTTCGCTGCTTTCGCCCGCGACCTGCTCCTGGCGCATCTCGGTGCCGCCGTCGTCGTCCTCGTCTTCGTTCTGGTCGTCTTCGGAACCTTGCTCCTCGCCCGACTCCTCTTCGCCCGACTCATCGAGCGGTTCGGCTTCGACGAGCTGAAGGTGACGCAGCATGTCGAGCGATAGCGACTGAAACGCCTGCTGATCGTCGATCGAAAGCGCCAGCCGCTCGAAGTCGTCGCCCGTGCGGCTTTCGACATACTCTCGCACCATCTCGACCCCGGCCTGCGCCGCTTGCGGGATCGGCTGGCCGGTGAGTTGCTCGCGCAGCATCAGCGCCAGCGCGGTCTGCAGCGGAACTTCGTCGGCCTTGGTTGCCCGTGTGATCGGATCGGTCCGCACCCGAAGCTCATTCGCGGCGGCGAGGTTTTCGCGCATGCCCGCGTAGTTGTTCTCGCCCAGCGCCTCGTAGCGCACGCGCTCGATCGCATCGAAACAGGCGCGGGCCGACGGCTCGGCCGGCATCGCCCGGCAATGGACCGCCTCGTTATGATAACGCAGCTTGAGCGCGAAGCTGTCGGCAACACCGCGCGCTTCCTGCGCCTGATCGCGCGGCAGAGTGCGGCCCGGCATGGGCACTCGCAGGGACTTGCCCTGCATGCCCGGCGTGTCGGCCGTCCAGCTGACCTCGGCCTCCGCATCGTGCCCGATGGCGCGGGCGGCGCCGGTCAACGCTTGCTTGAAGCGATCGAGGGGAGATTCTTCGGCCATGGGAATGTGATCGATCGGTAAAAATGTGTCTCTGCTAACCAGTTGGGCGGTATAGGCCTCGACATGCAGCGCACAACCGCCTTTTCGGCACTAGCTCTGATCGCCCAAGGGTCCACCCCGGCGCAGGCAGCGGATGAGGACGCCCAATTGTGGCTTTCCCAGACCCTGGTTCTTCCGGTGGATGAGGACGATGTCACGGGCACGATCGATTTTTCACAACGCGTCCGCGAGAACGGCAACCAGTTGCTGGGCCGGGGAACGGCAGAGTTCAGACTGTCCAAGGTAGCGGTGATCGGCGGCGGCGCGGCCTACGTCGAGACATTCGACAACCCCGACGAGTTCCGTCCTCATCAACAACTGACGCTGACCTACGGCCCGCTGGCGCTCCGCACCCGCGTTGAGGAGCGGTTCTTCGAAGGCGCAGACCGCATGGAACTGCGCCTGCGCCAGAAAGCGACCGTGACCTGGCCCCTGGCAGCCGAGCTCAAGGGATCGTTTGCCGGGGAGTTGCTCTATATCGCGCAGTCGCAGGACGCCGACAAAGGTGCCTACATCGATCAATGGCGCGGTACCGGAGCCGTCACCTACAAGCTGGCGCCAGACCTGGAAGGCACACTGGGCTACCTGCTAATCTGGTCCCCGCGCGACGATGCCGAGGACAAGCTCAGCCACGTCGCGCAGGTCTCGCTGACCTACAAGGGCTAGAGCAGCGCACCCGATCCGAACGCTTCCCTGAGCACGCGGTCGCCCGTTGCTCCGGGATTGGCTCTGATCGCCGCTTCCTCGCGGCCGATCTCGGTCCAGATCACGTTTTCAACCGAGGTGGCAAAGCCCTGCGCCACGCCGCCGACGTCGACTCCGGTCAGCCCGGCAAGCAGTTGCCCGACGAGAGGATCCTGCGCGACACGCAAGGCCTCGCCCACTTCCGGCACCAGCGCGTCAATCAGCCGCGAACCCATTTCCTGCCGCAGATACGATGTGGCCGCAGTCGGCCCTCCCCTGATCAAGTCGATCGCATTGGCATAGCCGACGGTGCGCACGGCGTCGGCGACAACGGGAGCAACGCGGTAAGACGCGTCGATCGCGATAACGGCGGCCACTTCTTCGAGCCGGCTCTTGAACAGGGCAGAGGTGAGGATGTTGGCGAGGACCGAGCCCCGGTTGCCGAAGTATCCATTGAGCCCGACCTGGGCCACTTGCTGGTCCCAGTAGCCACCGGGCTCGGTCAGCCGCGCAAAGGCTCCTTCGCTCGCCTGGACCAGCAGACGCCGGATCGCTTCTTCGTAGCTGAAGGCAGGGTAGCTGGCGCAGCCCGGCAGTGCCAGGACTGCCACCGCGGCAAATGAGCCGCCAATAAACGCGCGACGGCGCGCCAAGATTGTTCCGGGCATCATTTCAGGCATTTTCGCGACCTCTCTTCTTGCCGCCCCCGGCTTGCGACGCCCATATGCCGCGGTGAACATGAACCGCGCTCGACTGCTCATCTTCAACGCTGCGCTGGGTCCGCTGGACTATCGTGTCCCCGACGGGATGGTGGTCGAGCCGGGCTCCGTCGTCGTTGCGCCTCTCGGGCCGCGACAGATCGTGGGCATCGTGTGGGAGGAAGATCGCCTCCCCACGCAGTCGGTTCCCGATTCGAAGCTGCGCCCGTTGCTCGCGACATTGCCGGTACCGCCGTTAAAGGCCGAACTGCGGCGGCTGATCGAATGGACCGCCGATTACTATTGCGCCTCTCTGGCCTCGGTCGCGCGCATGGTCCTCTCAAGCGGCGGCGCCCTGCGCGGTCCGGCAACCACGATCGAATACCGGTTGAGCGGCGGCATGCCCGAACGCCTCACGCCGCAGCGTCTGGCGGCGATCGAGGCGCTTGAAGGCGAGCAGGCCACGATCCGCGAACTGTCGGGCATCGCGGGCGTCAGCGAGGGTGTCTTGCGCGGTCTCGTCAATCAAGGCGTGCTCGAACCGGTCGAGGTCGATTGCGATCGGCCCTACCAGCTCGTCGATCCCGGATTTGCCGAGCCCGAGCTGTCCGATGACCAGCGCGAGGTCGCGGACCGCTTCGTCGCTGCGGTCGAGGAGCGCAAGTTCGCTCCGTTCCTGCTCGATGGCGTAACCGGGTCGGGCAAGACCGAGACCTATTTCGAAGCCATCGCTCGAAGCCTCAGGAATGGGCAGCAAACGCTTGTCCTGCTTCCTGAAATCGCCCTGACCGAGGCGTTCCTGCGGCGGTTCGAGGACCGGTTTGGTGCGCCCCCGATCGTTTGGCACTCCTCACTCAAATCGACTGAACGGCGGCGCGCTTGGCGGGCCATCGCGGCTGGCACGGCGCAAGTCGTTGTCGGCGCTCGATCTGCCCTGTTCCTGCCTTACGCGAACCTCGGCCTGGTGGTCGTCGACGAGGCGCATGAGGTGAGCTTCAAGCAGGACGACGGCGTACGCTACAACGCCCGCGACGTGGCCGTCATGCGCGCCCGGTTCGAGGGCATTCCCGTCATCCTCGCCAGCGCCACGCCGGCGCTCGAAAGCCTGCAGATGGCGCAGAGCGGGATTTACGAGAAGCTGGTCCTGCCCGCTCGCTTCGGCGGCGCCGAGCTGCCCTCGATCGACACCATCAACCTCACCGAGGAGAAGCCCGAGCGGGGTCGCTGGATCTCGCCCCGGCTGGTCGAGGCGCTCAAGGACCGGCTCGCGAAGGGGGAGCAATCGCTGCTGTTCCTCAACCGCCGCGGTTACGCGCCTCTCACGCTATGCCGACATTGCGGCTTCCGCTTCCAGTGCCCTAACTGCAGTGCCTGGCTGGTCGAACACCGCCTGAGCCGCCGCCTCGCCTGTCACCATTGCGGCCATGAAACAGTGCCGCCCGAAGCTTGCCCGGAATGCGGCGAACCCGATTGCCTCGTGGCTTGCGGTCCGGGTGTCGAACGCATTGCGCATGAGGTCGAGGAGATCCTCCCCGAGGCGCGGCTGGCCATCGTCACCTCGGACACGCTGAACTCGCCCGAGAAGGCCGCACAGTTCATTGCCGAGGCAGAGGCGGGTGCGATCGATGTGATCGTCGGCACACAGCTCGTGACCAAGGGCTTCCACTTTCCCGAGCTTACCCTGGTCGGCGTCGTCGATGCCGATCTCGGCCTTGAGGGCGGAGACCTCCGCGCCGCCGAGCGGACCTACCAGCAAGTCGCCCAGGTCGCGGGCCGAGCCGGACGCGGAGCCAAACCGGGCGAAGTCTTCATCCAGACGCGCCATCCGGAAGCTTCGGTCATCGCCGCACTAGCAGCCGGCGACCGTGACGCTTTCTACGAAGCCGAAACCGAAGCTCGCCGCCACGCGGGTGCGCCGCCGTTTGGCCGCTGGGCGGCTATCATCGTGTCATCGGAAGACGAGAGCGAGGCTCGCGAAGCCGCCAACAGGATCGGCGCCACGCGCCCGAACCTTGAGGACGTGATGATCCTCGGCCCGGCCCCGGCTCCACTCTCGATGTTGCGCGGCCGTTACCGCTATCGCCTGCTGCTCAACGCCCGCCGCAGCGCCGAAGTGCAGCAGGTCATCCGCGACTGGCTCGGCGCGCTGAGCTTTCCGCAAGGCGTACGCGTCGCGGTCGACATCGATCCCTACAGCTTCGTGTAGAGCGTCTTCGCTTCATCGGTGACGCGCGCCATTGCCCAGTACCAGGGAAAGGGACCCCAACTGATCCGGGCCACGCCCGCCTCAGCAACTGCGGCAATGTCGGTCATGTCCCGCTTGATCACATTCACTGGCAGCGGCGAGGCCGCGCAGATGTCGGCGATGAGATCGAGGTCGCTCACACCCGGCACGAAGAAGCTGTGCGCCCCGGCGCCCGCAAAGGCATGAGCCCGCTCCAGCGCCTCGCCCAGCAGTGACCGATCGTTCGCGTTTTCGCCAGCGATGAGGCGCTTGAGGAACAAGTCGGTGCGGGCGTTGACCCAAAGTCCGCTCTCAACCACTGCAGCGACACGGCGCGTCTGTTCCTCGATCGGGTGTAGGCCCTCGCCGCCGATAACCTGATCCTCGAAGTTGCAGCCCACCGCGCCAGCTTCCGCGAGCAGTCGAGCATGTTCGACAAGGTGCGCCGGATCGGCGGCAAAGCCTCCCTCGAAGTCGACCGACACCGGAACCTCGACGGCCGCAGTAATCCGGCGAACGCTGTCGAGGAGCAGGTTGAGCGGGATGCCCTCGCCGTCCGGGAAACCCTGGGCCTCCGCCAGCGAATGGCTACCCGTCGCAAGCGCCGGCGCGCCTGCGGCCACTACCGCCTTCGCGCTGCCAACGTCCCAGATGTTATAGAGCAGGACCGGGTCACCCGGACGATGGAGGGCCGCAAAAGCTTCGCGCAGTGCATTCATGCCTGTTTCTCCCGCTCCAGCAGGGCCCGCTTGATGTCGAGCCCATAGGCGTAACCGCCCAATGACCCGTCAGAGCGGACCACGCAATGGCACGGAATGAGAACCGCCACGTGATTGGCACCGTTGGCCGAACCTGCCGCCCGCACGGCCCTCGGATTACCCGCGGCCGCAGCGATCTCGGTATAAGAGCGCGTCTCACCCGGCGGGATCTTGCGCAGCTCCTGCCACACCCGTTCCTGAAACGCGGTTCCCGAAACGTCGACCGGGATATCGCGCCCGGTGGCCGGATCATCGACCGCCGCGACGACCCGCCCGACGAGCGAAGCGAATTCCGCCCCACCCTCGGACAGCTCCGCATTCGGAAACAGCTGCTCCAGTTCGTCGCGCCCTTGCCCAAAGGATAGGCGGCACACACCCTTGTCGGTGGCTGCCACCAGCATCGGCCCGAGGCTCGTTTCGGTCACGGTCCAGTTGATAGTCATTCCCGCGCCGCCGCGGGCCCAGGCCGATGGCTTCATGCCCAACTTCCCTTCCAATGAATCGTAGAACCGGCTGGGGCTCTCGAACCCCGCCTCGTAAATCGCCTCGGTCACAGAGCCCGAAGCGCTCAGGGCGTTGCGCGCCCGCTCGTCTCGCAAGGCGCGAGCGTAGGAGGCAGGGGACAGTCCCGTATCTCGGGTGAATATCCGCTGCAGATGGCTCGGCGAGTAACCCACCGCCTCCGCCAGATCTGCCAACGAGATCGATTCTTCCGCTCCACGCAACAACGTGAGCGCCTGCTCGATCGCGGCCCGGTCGCGTGTCACCGCATCGGGTTCGCACCGCTTGCAGGCGCGGAACCCGGCGGATTCGGCCATGTCGTTGCTGTCGTAGAATTCGGTGTTCTCGGGTCGAGGGCGCCGTGCGGGACAGCTCGGGCGACAATAGATGCCAGTGCTCGTCACCGCGACCACGAAGCGGCCGTCCCAGCTCCGGTCGCGGGCAGCGAAGGCCGCTTTCATCCGCTCAAGCGTTTTAGGATCGTCAATCATCATGCCCTGCAAAATAGGTCATCGGGCGCCGATTGCTTCCCGAATCTTGCGCTCAAAGCAGATGACGGCAAGAAGGCGCGCATGGTGGTCGACAACTCGCGGATTCAGGGTGTGATGAGATGGCTCGCTCGGCTCTTGCCGGTGCTGGCCCTGGTACTGCTCGTCCCCTCTGCGGCCCAGGCCGACCCGGAAGACATCAGCGCCGCCGCGCGGGGCGTGGTGCGAATCGTCATCGTCGAACAGGACGGGGAGCAGATTGTCCCCGTGTCCCACGGCACCGGCTTTGCCGTTGGTCCCGAGATGATCGTGACCAACGCCCACGTCGTTGCCGAAGCCCGCTCGGACGACAACCTCTCGATCGGCATTGTCCCGTCGGACGGCACGACCGCGGTCTATGCCCGGCTGGTGGCCGTAAGCCCGCGCAACGATCTCGCCCTGCTCGCCACGACCCAACCGATGCGGCTGCCGCCGCTGACGATCTCGGGCAACCCTGCGACAGAGAGCGGCAACGTCACCGCGGTCGGCTATCCGATGAACGTCGATCGGGCGCAGGGCCTGTCTTCGCAAGACATCTTCCGCGCCCAGCCTCCGGTGAAGAGCACCGGCAATCTGGCCGGCCGGCGACCGACGCGCGAATTCGATTCGCTGCTCCACACCGCCCCTATCGCCCGTGGATCGAGCGGCGGCCCCTTGCTCGATGAATGCGGCCGCGTGATCGGCGTGAACAGCTTCGGCGCCGAGAGCGGTGGCGCGGACGCGGAGTTCTTCTTCGCCGTCTCGACGCGCGAACTGCTGCCCTTCCTCCGCGCCAACAATGTGACACCGCAAGTCAACGGCATGCCCTGCCGCAGCATCGCGGACTTCGAAGACGCCGAACGCCAGCTAGCCGAACAGCAGCGCCAGGCAGCCCAGGCAGAAGCCGCTGCCAAGGAGCAGGCCCTGGCCCGGCGCCAGGCCGAATTGCGCCGCGAGATCGAGTTCGGTCTGTTCGCAGAGCGCGACAACGGCCTGGCTCTGGCGATGACCTTGCTCATTTGCGCGCTCGGTGCCGCTGGCCTCGCAATCCACGCCCACCATGTCGGGTTGAAGCACAATGCCGAAATCGGTTTCGGCCTCGCTGCGGTAGCGGTGGTCGGGGCCGCAATCGCCTGGGTCGGCAGGCCCGGCTTCGACGAGATCAAGGGCCGGCTCGAAGAGCGGCTGCGAACCGAGATGGAAGCCGAGGAGAAGCGCGGCCCGATCGTTGCGCCCACCGCCGGCAACATGGTTTGCGCGCTCGTCCCAGAGCGGAGCCGTGTGACCGGGGCGGCCGAGCCGAACGTGCCGTTCAACTGGTCGCCTGACGGCTGTGTCAACGGCCGCACCCAATACGGCTTCTCCAACGGAACGTGGTCGCGCGTGCTTGTCCCGCAGGACGAGGAATCGGTTTCTGTGAACACCTTCGATCCGGCATCGAAAGAGTATCGTATGGAGCGCTACCTGCTCGACCGGGAGACCATGGAGCGCATCCGTACGGCACGCGGCGAGTTTCAGGCCCCCGCTTGCGGCGCCGGCCAAGAGGCCGCGCGCGACTATGGCGCGATGCAGTCAGGAATTCTCGCCCTGCTACCCGAACGCCCGAACGAACGGCTGGTCTACACCTGCGCCAAGGCCAGTTAGCGCCGCCGATAAACGGGCCTTTCGCGCCACTCTCGGTGGGCACCTAGCACAGACTGGTGCTCACCGAGTTGCATCCCCGCCCCCCCTTTGCTACGGGCGCGCCAGCTTTGCCGGGGTGCCTCATTCGCGCCCGCTTGCGGCAGACTGACATTTTCCGTTTCACCGGACCTAAGAGGACCTTTCGCGCGTGGATGTTTCCGCCGGTATTCAGGCAAGCCTAGCGGGGCGTTACGCCTCGGCACTGTTCGATCTCGCCAGCGAGGCCGGCACCGTCACCGTGGTCGAACGCGACCTCGAAACGATGGCCGAAGCACTCAGCGAATCGGCTGAGCTGCGCGCCCTCATCCGCAACCCCGAAGTGAGCCGCGAAGCCCTTGGCCGCGTTCTCTCCGGGCTTGCCGAAAAGCTTGGCCTGGCTGAGCTTACCCGTAACTTCATCGGTGTGCTGGCTCAGAACCGCCGCGCCGCCGAACTGCCAGCGACGATTCGCGCTTTCCAGACGATCGCCGCCGCGCAGCGTGGCGAAGTGACTGCCGAAGTCGCCAGCGCCCACCCCCTCACCGACGAACAGCTCACAACGCTGGAGCAGAAGCTCCGCGCCCGCGAGGGCCGCACCGTGAAGCTGAAGACCCGTGTCGAGCCGGAGCTGCTCGGCGGGCTAGTCGTGACCATCGGCTCCCAGCGGATCGACAGCTCGATCCGCTCGCGTCTCAATTCTCTCGCCCAGGCGATGAAAGGCTAACAATGGAAATCCGCGCCGCAGAAATCTCCAAGGTCATCAAGGACCAGATCGCCAACTTCGGCTCCGAGGCTCAGGTCTCGGAAGTCGGCCGCGTGCTTTCGGTCGGTGACGGCATCGCGCGCATCCACGGCCTCGACAAGGTTCAGGCTGGTGAGATGGTCGAATTCGCCAACGGCATCCAGGGCATGGCCCTCAACCTCGAAGCCGACAACGTCGGCGTCGTGATCTTCGGCTCGGACGCCGAGATCAAGGAAGGCGACGTCGTCAAGCGGACCGGCACCATCGTGGACGTCCCCGTCGGCAAGGGCCTGCTCGGCCGCGTGGTCGACGCGCTCGGCAACCCGATCGACGGCAAGGGCCCGATCGAAGGTGCGGAGCGTCGCCGCGTCGAAGTGAAGGCTCCGGGCATCATCCCGCGCAAGTCGGTGCACGAGCCCGTGCAGACCGGCCTCAAGGCGATCGACGCCCTCGTTCCCGTCGGCCGTGGCCAGCGCGAACTGATCATCGGCGACCGTCAGACCGGCAAGACCGCCGTCGCGATCGACACCTTCATCAACCAGAAGGAAGTCAACGCGGGCAACGACGAAGGCAAGAAGCTCTACTGCATCTACGTCGCCGTCGGCCAGAAGCGCTCGACCGTGGCGCAGATCGTCCGTCAGCTCGAAGAAAACGGCGCGATGGAATACTCGATCGTCGTCGCCGCGACCGCGTCGGAGCCGGCTCCGCTGCAGTACCTCGCGCCCTACACCGGCTGCGCGATGGGCGAATTCTTCCGCGACAACGGCATGCACGCCGTGATCGTGTATGACGACCTTTCGAAGCAGGCCGTCGCCTACCGTCAGATGTCGCTCCTGCTGCGCCGCCCGCCGGGCCGCGAAGCTTACCCGGGCGACGTGTTCTATCTCCACTCCCGCCTGCTCGAGCGTGCGGCGAAGATGAACGACGAGAACGGCGCTGGCTCGCTGACCGCGCTGCCGATCATCGAAACCCAGGCGGGCGACGTGTCGGCTTACATTCCGACCAACGTGATCTCGATCACCGACGGCCAGATCTTCCTCGAAACCGGCCTGTTCTATCAGGGCATCCGTCCGGCGATTAACGTCGGCCTTTCGGTCAGCCGCGTCGGTGGCGCTGCCCAGACCAAGGCGATGAAGAAGGTCGCCGGCTCGATCAAGCTGGAGCTGGCACAGTACCGCGAAATGGCGGCCTTCGCCCAGTTCGGTTCGGACCTCGACGCCTCGACGCAGAAGTTGCTCAACCGCGGCGCGCGCCTGACCGAGCTGCTCAAGCAGGCTCAGTTCAGCCCGCTGCCGTTTGAAGAGCAGACCGTGTCGATCTTCGCCGGCACCAACGGCTACCTGGATCCGATCCCGGCCAACCGCGTGACCGAATACGAAGCCGCCATGCTGAGCTTCATGCGCAGCGAGCACGCCGACGTCCTCACGCTCATCCGTGACAGCCGCGAGTTCGGTGACGAAGCGAAGAAGAAGACCGTCGCGGCGCTCGACACTTTCGCCAAGCAGTTCGCGTAAGGAACTCTAAGTGGCCTCGCTGAAGGAACTCAAAGGTCGGATCAACTCGGTCAAGTCGACCCAGAAGATCACCAAGGCCAAGCAGATGGTCGCCGCTGCGAAGCTGCGTAAGGCGCAGGCCGCGGCGGAAGCCGCGCGTCCCTACGCCACGCGGCTCGCCGCGGTCATGGCCAGCCTGGCCAGCAAGGTCGCTGGACAGGAAAACGCGCCCAAGCTGCTGCGCGGGACCGGATCGGACCAGCGCCACCTCCTGGTGGTGGTGAACACCGACAAGGGTCTGTGCGGCGGTCTCAACTCGAACATCGTGCGTGCGGCCGTGGCCAAGGCGCGCGAGCTGATCGCCGCGGGCAAGACCGTCGAGTTCTACCTCGTCGGCCGCAAGGGCCGCGCGCCGATCCGCCGGGTGTACCCGAACTCGATCGGTGCGAACTTCGACACTTCGACCGTACGCGAGCCCGGCTTTGCCGAAGCGGAAGCGATTGCGGCGGAAGTGATCGGCAAGTTCGATGCAGGCAAGTTCGACGTTGCGCACCTGATCTATCCGATCTTCCGCTCTGCCCTGGTGCAGGAGCCGACGGTGCAGCAGATCATCCCGGTGCCGGCCCCGACCACGACGGCCGAGACCGGCGGTGCAGTTGTCGAGTACGAGCCCAGCGAGGAGGAAATCCTCGAGGAACTGCTTCCGCGTTACCTGAAGACCCAGGTCTTCGGCGCGCTGCTGGAAGTCTCGGCCTCGGAACAGGGTGCCTCGATGACCGCGATGGACAACGCCACGCGCAACGCGGGTGACCTGATCAACAAGCTGACCATTCAGTACAACCGCAGCCGCCAGGCCGCGATCACCACCGAACTCATCGAAATTATTGCTGGCGCCGAAGCGCTCTAAGCAAGTTCAAGGCAAGGAAACCAAAATGGCCACCGCCCCCGTGCTCAACAAGACGACCAACGGCACCGTTGCCCAGGTCATCGGCGCCGTCGTGGACGTCGCCTTCGAAGGCGAACTGCCGGCAATTCTCACCGCGCTCGAGACCGAGAACAACGGCCAGCGGCTGGTGCTCGAAGTCGCGCAGCACCTCGGCGAGAACACCGTCCGCACCATCGCGATGGACTCGACCGAAGGTCTGACCCGCGGTCAGAAAGTCGCCAACACCGGCGCGCAGATCTCGGTGCCGGTCGGCCCGAAGACGCTCGGCCGCATTCTCAACGTCATCGGTGAGCCGATCGACGAGCGCGGCCCGGTTAACGCCGAGCAGACCGCTCCGATCCACGCCGAAGCCCCGCTGTTCGTCGACCAGTCAACCGAAGCGGCCATTCTCGTCACCGGCATCAAGGTCATCGACTTGCTCGCGCCTTATGCGCGTGGCGGTAAGATCGGCCTGTTCGGCGGCGCTGGCGTGGGCAAGACCGTGCTCATCCAGGAGCTGATCAACAACATCGCCAAGGGCCACGGCGGCGTGTCGGTGTTCGCCGGCGTGGGTGAGCGCACCCGCGAAGGCAACGACCTTTACCACGAGTTCCTCGACGCCGGCGTTATCGCCAAGGACGCCGAAGGCAACGCGACCTCGGAAGGTTCCAAGGTTGCGCTCGTGTTCGGCCAGATGAACGAGCCCCCGGGCGCCCGCGCTCGCGTCGCGCTCTCAGGCCTGACCATGGCCGAGTACTTCCGCGACCAGGAAGGCCAGGACGTGCTGTTCTTCGTCGACAACATCTTCCGCTTCACCCAGGCGGGTTCGGAAGTGTCGGCGCTGCTCGGCCGTATTCCTTCGGCCGTGGGCTACCAGCCGACCCTGTCGACCGACATGGGCGCGCTGCAGGAGCGCATCACCTCGACCAACAAGGGCTCGATCACCTCGGTGCAGGCGATCTACGTCCCCGCGGACGACCTTACCGACCCGGCGCCGGCAACCTCGTTCGCCCACTTGGACGCGACGACCACGCTGAACCGCGCGATCTCGGAGCTCGGCATCTACCCGGCGGTTGACCCGCTGGACTCGACCAGCCGCGTTCTGACCCCGGCCGTTGTCGGCCAGGAGCACTACGACGTCGCTCGCCGCGTTCAGGAGACGCTGCAGAAGTACAAGTCGCTTCAGGACATCATCGCCATTCTGGGCATGGACGAGCTGTCCGAAGAGGATAAGCTGACCGTCGCCCGCGCGCGCAAGATCCAGCGCTTCCTGTCGCAGCCGTTCCACGTGGCCGAGGTGTTCACCAACATCCCGGGCAAGTTCGTGCAGGTCGAAGACACCGTCCGTTCGTTCAAGGCGGTTGTGGACGGTGAGTACGATCACCTGCCGGAAGCCGCGTTCTACATGGTCGGCGGCATCGACGAAGCGGTCGAGAAGGCCAAGAAGCTGGCCGAAGAGGCCTGATCATGGCGTTGCACTTCGAACTCGTCACGCCGGAACGTCTGGTCCGCTCCGAGGAAGTCCACATGGTGGTCGTCCCCGGTACCGAGGGCGAGTTCGGCGTGCTCGAGGGTCACGCTCCGGTCATGTCGACGATCCGCGATGGTGCGGTGAAGGTCTATCGCACTTCGGGCTCCGATTTCGAGAGCATCGAGGTTCGCGGCGGCTTTGCCGAAGTGGGCGAGAACGGCCTCACCATCCTGGCGGAGCATGTGGAGAGCTGAGGCTCCCCTTCGCTAACGAACAAGGAAAAGGGCGCCCATTGCGGCGCCCTTTTTCATTCTGACGGATGCGCTTCCCGATAAGCGTCCCACAGGACCCCAGGCTGATCGCCAGGCTTCGCCAGCGGGACGCGCGCATTCGACCCACGCGGAGCGGGTGCCGGAATGGGCTCTTCCCTGCGGTTCAGGTGGCCAAAATAGGGATGCGGCCTTCGTGACACAGCGGTCTCCGGTGCGGCCCGCGAGCCTTTTACCGATCCACCCTTGCAGAGGGGTTGAGCGATTGGGTTACCGTGAGGGTAACGCCGCGGGCTAGGCCGGCTTGGGCGCCCTGGAGCGACCTTCCCACCACAGGAACAGGCCCGCCCCGATGATGATCACTGCGCCCAGGAGCGCGATCGGATCCGGATGGTCGCCAAAGAACACCCACCCCAAGGTCACCGCCATCAGCAGTTGCCCATAGGTCATCGGCGCGACGGTTCCCGCGCCGGCCTTCACAGTGCCCATGAAGATCAGCCATTGGGCAAGGGTGGCGCTGAGACCAATGAAGGCGCAGCGAGCGACGACGCTCCAGTGTGGCCAGTGCATGGCAAAATTCTCAAGCCCAGTGAAATGGGCTGCCGTAGTGGCGAAGAGCAGGAAGATCATCGCCGTGACCGACATGTAGTACTGCATCGCAAGGATGCTCGCCCTGCCCTGCACCGCGCGATTGGCGATGATGGTGACAGCCATGCCGGTCGCGCCCAGCAGCGGAAACAGAATCCCCCAACCCGCGACCGCAAAGTTAGGCCGCAGGACTACGAACACGCCCGCGAAGGCCACCAGCGTCGCAATCCACGTAGCCGGCCGCGCGCGCTCTCCTAGCAAGACCGTGGCCAGCACAGCGGTGATCATCGGCTGGGTAAAGGCAATCGTCGTCGCTTCTGCCAGCGGCATAAGCCAGACCGCCAGAAACATGCCCATTGCCGACATGCTGATGGCGATACCGCGGACCCACTGCAGCTTGTCTCGCGGGAGGGCCAGTGAACCCCAGCCTTCGTGCCGTACCATTAGCGAACCGAGCAGGATCGTGCCGGCAATATACCGCGTCGCCGCCATCGCCGGGGCAGGCCATGCCCCCGGCATGCCCTTGATAATCGCATCGCCGATCGAGAGGGTGCAGAAGCCGGCAAGAGCGTAGAGCAGGCCGGCGCGGTCGGATTGATGCATGTTAAGCGATGCGCCCCTTAGCCTACGGCAACACAAGCCGCATAAGGTCGGCTTCAGTTCAGAGCAATGGCGGCCCGCAAACTTTACCGATCGTTAAATCAGCATGCTTAATGAAGTGCTTCACGGGCCATAGCGACCTGCCCGTTCGGGAGCATCATGACAAAGCTGGTCATCCAGATTCCCTGTTTGAATGAGGCCGAAGCCTTGCCGGCGACGCTCGCGGCGTTACCTCGCCGGATCGAGGGGATCGACGAAATCGAGTTTCTCGTCATCGACGACGGCAGCACGGATGGCACATCCGAAATCGCTCGGCTCTGGGGCGTACACCATATCGTCCGCCACCGACGGAATCGTGGACTAGCCGCTGCTTTCCGCAGCGGAATCGAAGCCGCGCTCGCGGCGGGCGCGGATATTATCGTCAACACCGACGCGGACGGTCAATACGAAGGCGGCGACATCGCGCTGTTAGTGGCCCCGGTACTTTCGGGCGAGGCCGACATCGTGGTGGGCGACCGTGGCGTCGCAGGCAACGCCCACTTTTCTCCATTCAAGCGCCTGCTCCAACGCCTCGGCAGCGCAGTAGTCCAACGGCTGGCAGGCGCGGCGGTACCCGACGCCGTGAGCGGTTTTCGAGCGATCAGTCGCGATGCGGCACAACGCATCAATATCACGACGGAATTTAGCTACACCACGGATATGCTGATCCAGGCTGGCCGTAAGCGAATGGCCATCAAAAGCATGCCGATCCGCACCAACCGGACTGAGCGCCCGTCGAGGTTATTCAAATCAATTCCGCGGTTTATCGCTAACACCGGCGTGACGATGCTACGCGCGTACGCCACACATAATCCCCTTCGTGCTTTCATGACCGTGGGCCTGTTTATCGCGGCGGTAGGCCTTCTGCCGATCATCCGCTTTCTCTGGTTCTGGACAGCCGGAGCTGGCGAAGGGCATGTTCAATCGCTCGTGCTGGGCGGCGCGCTGCTGGTCCTTGGCACACTTGTGGCGATTCTCGGCATGATCGCGGATCTGATCGGCTCCAATCGCAAACTGCTGGAAGCGAACCTCGTACGCCTTCGTCAGATCGAGGATCGGCTGGACGCAGCGATGCAAAGGAATTCCGACATCTCATCGGCACAGCCATTCCGATCGGACCGCAAGGACGTGGCGTGACAGCAATTTCCCTGGCGACCCCTGCGTTCCGTCCCGGTCGCCTGATGGCGCTGGTGGGATTACTCGGGCTTGTGGTCCTTCTACAGATCGAGCTGGTCTTCTCTAAAAGCGTGAATTGGGACGAATTTTTTCATTTCAGCCGGATCCATCAGCAGCTGCTGGATCGCCCGATCGACTGGCTACAGGTCCCTTATATCTATCTGTATTCTTGGGTGCCATCGCTGCCCGGCGACAGCATCACCCACATTCAGATCATCCGCTTCCTTATCCTCCCGTTCGAACTGGCAACCATAGCGGCCATCGTCGCCGCTGCTCGTCAATTTGCCAGTCGCGAGAGTGCTGTGCTTTGCGGACTGGTTTACGTCACTGGCGGATATGTCTTTTCGCAGGGTTTCGCCCTCCGTGCCGATATGATCGCGTGTGCCTTCCTGACGGTCGCGCTTTGGATCAGCCTAAGCAAACCGCTTCGCCCCTCGGTCCTGATCCTTGTCACGCTGCTACTGGGACTCGCATTCCTCTCCACAATAAAGTCCGTGCTATGGGCTCCGGCCTTTCTGGGCGCGGCGCTGTATCGCCTGGAGAAGCCGCGTCAGCGTTGGACAGTGGTGGCAGCCACGGCGACGATTGGCATCGCCGGAACGCTTTTCCTCCTGGCGGCTCCGTGGTTGCCGCAATCCGGCCTCGGCGGACGATTGCACGACATAGGCGAACTGGGGCGAGCGTCCATCGATCGAATGTTCGTCGCAGAGCTTTTTCCGCTGGGCGGATACTTGCTGAAACAGGCGCTCATGGCTCCCATACTGACGGTCACGATCTTGATGACCCTGTGGCTAAATTTCGCGCGCGATCGCGACGCCAAGGAGCGTCTCTTGGCGCTCTGTCTGCTGGCTCCGCTTCTCACGGTGGCAATTTACCGAAACGCCTTTCCCTATCATTTCGGGTTCATTCTTCCCCCAGCAATTATCGCAGCGGCGCCGGCGATTGAGCTCCTCTCGCGACGCTACGGTGCGCTCACGCTGGGCTTGCTGCTTCTCTTGAACGCGGTAATTTTGTCGCTGGTGGAGGATAGAAATGTCCTGCCGCGTCAACGCGCCGTACAAAACGGTATACATCAAATATTTTCGGCCCCCGTTGCGTATATCGACAATAGCGGAATGGCCAGTGAGTTTCCCCGTGTCCGTAATCACTTTGCCAGTGGCTGGGGTCTTGAGGTTTATCGGGAAGCTGGCATTCCGGTATACAGCCAAGAAATGAGAATCGAAACCGTTCCACTACTCATCACGAACGTCGTATCTTTGCAGAACGTGTTTTATGACACTGGAGTCGACGCGCACTTGCTCCCTCAAGATGCACGAACCTTGCGCGAGAACTACGTCCCGCATTGGGGCTACGTCTACGTCGCGGGAAAGCAGATCCGGGAAGGAAGTTCGCCATTGATGATCGAAATCTCCGTTCCCGGCACCTACACTGTCGAAGGCGGGCCGATCTCGCTTGAAGGGAAGACCTATTTGCCGGGCGACACACTGCTGCTCAAGCGCGGTCCGATCCGCGTCACGCAGGGCAGGAACCACCCGGTAACTCTGCGCTGGGGAGATCACCTCCCGCGTCCGTCATTCCCATGGCCTGAGGAAAGACTTTTCACAGACTACTGACCTTGTTTCGCGACAAGGCAATAAGACCGTAGGCCAGATCGCCGCCGATCGAGGCAAGGCGCAGGGCCAGGACGGCCGCCAGGAGATTGGCAGCGGGCAGGTGAGCGCCGGCCAGTGCCAGCAAGGCTGCCTCGCGCACGCCTATTCCACCGGGCGCGATCGGAACCACAAAGCCAGCGAGCCAGGCCAGCAAGAATAGTCCTGCGAAATGGAATAGGCTGCTCCCCGCGGGCAAGACAGTCGCGCCGATCAGTACCGCCGCCAGAGCGAAGCCGAAAAACGCAGCAAACTGCCAAACGAGCGACGTCACCAATGATCGGCGTGAACTATAAGCCGCTATGCCCATCGCCCCCGCAACCGTGAGCGCCACGATCGGCGCCATGTCCAGGAGTAGGCAGACTACCGCAACCGAGAAGCTCGCGACCAGGTGCAGCAAGACTTCGGTCACGCTGGAGCGGGCCATCCGTCCGTGCTCAAGGCCAGCGGTCGCCCCGCCTACCTGGCGACCAAGGTACTGAAACACCGATCCGGGAAGATATTTCATCAACACGCCCCGACCGTAGATGCTCGTTGCTGTACGGCTGTGCAGGGAGCGCTCGGGATCCGCCAAGGTCCGCCACGCTTGCGCTAGCGCGTGATCGGCCAGCCCAAACAGAAGTCCCGCGCCGGCGATCGCCAGAAGAAATGCGCCAGACAAATGCGGCTGAAGGGATGACCAGTCCAACCGCCAGAAGCGCTCGCCGATAAAGGCGAAACTGGCCGCCAGAAGGATTGCACCGCCCCACTTTATCGTCGCGCGAACCGCTGGACGGTTCAGCGTGGCCGCTGTCTCAGCCATGAAGGACGCTGGTGTGGTCGGGATAGGGCACGCAATAGGACCGGCCGAAATAGTGCTGCTCCCGCAGTCCACAGCGCTCGATGTCGGCGCGGTAACGCTTGCGTCCGGAATCGTCGAACAGGATTATTCCGCCCGGTTTCAGGTGCGGGATGGCGCGCGCAAGACATTCGACCCTGCGTCGCCCGTCGATCACGATGAGATCGAACAAGCCCCCTGCCTCGCCGATCGCTCCGATGTACCCCTCACCCGCCAGATCACGGTGCCATACGACCGCATTTGAAAACGTGCCGATGAGCGGCGAAATCAGGACGTGCCAGCCGGCGTCATGCTCGACCGATACGAGTTCGCCCGACCGAGCAGCGAGCCAAGCGCTGCTGGCCCCTGCCCCATACTCGAAAACTCGTGCATTGGGGTGCACTGCCAGGAAGGTCTCAACCTCTCGCGTCGCGGCCACGTTCCACCACGGAAGGTCGAGCTCCACCATGCGTTTCACGTCGTGGATTGCGAGCAGCGATGCAGCCCAACGCTTCCAGCCAAAGGGTTCTGCTTCGCGTCCGCTCTGTTCGAGCCACGCGAGGTTTCCCGTGTTCAGGACCCCTCTCATTGCCCCCACATAGGCCCGCTTCATAGTCGACATGAGCACCTCCGCAGGCGGCGTTAGCAAGAGATCGTTAACCAAGTGATACCGTCTGCCGAACTCTTTCCTCGTGGTTAGTAAAGCCTCAACGGTTCCTCGCTAGACCATGCCTATGGCTCCCTGAGCCGATGCTACGCATGAGCGAAAAAGGAATTGGAATGAGCGCTTTCGGCCGGAAAAACGGGGTTGCTGGAATGAGCCCCGGAGCTCGTCCGAGTTTCGGCGTGGCGAGGCCCATGAAGGGCGGCGGCGCGGCACCGCGCGAGCCCGGTGGTGGTCAGCAATTCCCCGCCGTCCCTAACGACATTCCTGGCGCAGAGACAGCTGCACCCTCCGGCGGCGGCCCGAACCGTGACGACGCAATGTCGCGCCTGGCCGATCGCGCCAACGCTGCCGGCGGCTCCGTCACCTCGGAGGTTGGCGGCTTCGAAGCGTCGGTCCACAAGATCAAGGAACAGGTGCTTCCTCGCCTGCTCGAGCGCGTCGATCCGGAAGCGGCCGCGACGCTGTCCAAGGATGAGTTGTCGGAAGAATTCCGCCCGATCATCATGGAGGTCCTGACCGAGCTCAAGGTCACCCTGAACCGCCGCGAACAGTTCGCGCTGGAAAAGGTGCTGATCGACGAACTGCTCGGTTTCGGCCCGCTCGAAGAACTGCTCGGCGATCCGGACGTGTCCGATATCATGGTCAACGGGCCGCTGCAGACCTACATCGAAAAGAAGGGCAAGCTGCAGATCGCGCCGATCCAGTTCCGCGACGAAGCGCACTTGTTCCAGATCGCCCAGCGCATCGTGAACCAGGTCGGCCGCCGCGTCGACCAGACTACGCCGCTGGCCGACGCCCGCCTCAAGGACGGCAGCCGCGTCAACGTGATCGTGCCGCCGCTGTCACTGCGCGGTACCGCGATCTCGATTCGTAAGTTCTCCGAGAAGCCGATCACGATCGACATGCTCAAGGACTTCGGTTCGATGAGCGAGAAGATGGCCACCGCGCTCAAGATCGCGGGTGCCTGCCGCATGAACATCGTCATCTCGGGCGGTACCGGTTCGGGTAAGACCACCATGCTCAACGCCCTGTCGAAGATGATCGACCCGGGTGAGCGCGTGCTGACGATCGAAGACGCGGCCGAACTTCGCCTGCAGCAGCCGCACTGGCTGCCGCTCGAAACCCGCCCGCCGAACCTCGAAGGCCAGGGCGCCATTACCATTGGCGACCTCGTGAAGAACGCCCTGCGTATGCGCCCTGACCGCATCATCCTGGGCGAAATTCGTGGCGCCGAGTGTTTCGACTTGCTCGCCGCCATGAACACCGGTCACGACGGCTCGATGTGTACGCTCCACGCCAACAGCCCGCGTGAGTGCCTCGGCCGTATGGAAAACATGATCCTGATGGGCGACATCAAGATCCCGAAGGAAGCCATCAGCCGCCAGATCGCGGAATCGGTCGACTTGATCGTGCAGGTGAAGCGCCTTCGCGACGGTTCGCGCCGCACGACCAACATCACCGAGGTGATCGGCATGGAAGGCGACGTGATCGTCACCCAGGAGCTGTTCGGGTTCGAATATCTCGACGAGAGCGAGGACGGAAAGATCATCGGCGAATTCCGCGCCTCGGGCCTGCGTCCGTATACTCTGGAGAAAGCCCGTCAGTTCGGGTTCGACCAGGCCTATCTCGAGGCTTGCCTGTAAGATCCAATTCTCCCCGAGCTTGTCTCGGGGAGAGTTTGGCTAACCCGCCAACCACCCTTTGAGCGCCATCCACATCAGGATCGCGCCGGGGAAAAAGCACAGAAAAAATAACGTGGTCCACGGCATGCAGCCGACCGCGTCGACCTTCTTGCGCCGCTGCCGCCGTCGTTCGGCCACCATGGCCACCAGCGCCACGAGCAGAAGAGCCCCGCCCGCCAGCCCCATGAGCGTCGCATCGCTGGCGAACAGCAGGAATTCAGGCTCGTGCATCGCGCGCGATATGGCCGGGACATCGGGCGTCGGCAACGCTTGATCGGTGGCCGTATGGTCCTAAGGCGGAAGGCGATGCACGCTGCCCCTGCCCATCGTCCCCTGCTCGCCCTGCTGATCCGTCTCGGCGCCGTGGCCGGGCTGGCGACAATGTCCGCGCTGATCAAGCTGGCAGCCGAGCGCGGCGTGCACCTTCTAGAGATCATGTTCTGGCGCCAGTTCCTCACCATCCCGGTCATGCTCGCCTGGGTCTGGGCGACGACCGGTATCGGCAGCCTGGCGACCCAGCGGCCCTGGGTTCATTTCCGCCGGGGGCTCTACGGAACCATCGGCATGGTGCTGAACTTCGGGGCGGTCATCATCCTTCCGCTCGCCGAGGCAACCACGCTCAATTTCACCGTACCGATCTGGGCGGTGTTGCTCTCAATCGTCCTGCTCAAGGAGAAGGTCGGGCTCTGGCGCTGGTCAGCGGTGGCTCTGGGCTTCATCGGCATCGTCATAATCGCGCAACCGGGGAGCGGCCACTTCCCGCTCTACGGCGCGCTGGTGGGCCTGGGCGCGGCGTTCATGATCGCGCTGATTTCGATCCAGATCGCCGACCTCAACAAGACTGATAAGCCGCTGACGATCGTGTTCTACTTCGCCCTGTTCAGCGCTCCGCTGACGGCTGTCGCCCTGCCCTTCGTCATGACCAGCCACGATTCCACCGAGTGGCTGCTCTTGGCGGGTATCGGCGTGACCGGACTCGTCGGCCAACTGCTGCTGACCGCCGCCTTGCGCTTTGGCCCGGTCGCGAGCGTGATCGTGATGGACTATTCGGCGCTGTTCTGGGCGACGCTTTATGGAGCGCTGCTGTTCGGCATGCTTCCTCCTGCCAGCACCTGGTTCGGCGCACCGCTGATCGTCGCCGCGGGCTTGATCATTGCCTGGCGTGAACACCGCTTCGCCAGAACCCTCCGGCGCGAGACCGCCCCTTTAGAGGGAACATAAGGCGGAACGGGGGGTTAGGTCCCTTGGAGAAGCGATAGCTTTGAGAAGGAGTTGGGATATGTTTCGCAAGGTAATTCTTGCCCTGGGCCTCGCTGCCTTTTCCCTCTCGGTGGCCGCCTGCAACACCGTGAAGGGTGCCGGTCAGGACATTGAGTCCGTCGGCGAGGCGGCGGACAAAGAGATCTGATCTCAGGTGGCCTGAGGGTCGCAAGGCGCCCGTCGGAGAAATCCGGCGGGCGCTTTCCTGTGCGGGCTAGGCGACGCCTTCCAGCCGGCGCGCCTGGCGCAGAATTGCGGCGTGTTCGTGTACGAACTGCCCTGCTGCCTTTTCGCGCGAACATTGAATCGCTGCAGCGGCAACGGCCCGCGCGTCGATCGAGCGATAGCGCGCCTTGTCGCCGAGCAGGAACAAATCCGTCAGCGGAGCGGCCAGCATTGCCAAACGCTCCAGCGGGCGCGTCTCGCCCTGGCGTTTCCCACGCAACAGGCCGGGGCGCAGAATGTCCAGCCGGCGGAAGCGAAGCTTGCCCACGGCCGCCTCCACTTCGCCCTTCACGCGCATGTAGAAGGCCTTGGCATTGGGGTTGGCACCCACCGAGGATACCAGCACGAAATTCTCGACGTTCGCCTCTCGCGCCGCCCTGGCCAGCGACAGCACGAGATCGTGATCGACGGCCCGGAAAGCTTCCTCGCTGCCTGCCTGCTTCCTCGTCGTTCCGATCGCACAGATCATCGCGTTCGGCGCAATGGCGGCCACGACGTTCGGCCACTCTTCGGGTTGAGCCACAAGCATTTCCATGCGGGCCCCGCGCGGCATCGGTGCCTCGCGCCGCGCAAGTGCAACAACGCGAAGCCAGGCCTCATCCTTCGAAGCGTCCATCACGCAGTTGCCGATCAGGCCCGAAGCACCGGCAAGCAGGACGCGGCGCGGCTCAGACATTGGAAAGCCCCTCGGGCACCGAGCCGTAGACCTTGCGGTATTGCTCCATGGCGTAGCGGTCGGTCATTCCGGCGATGAAGTCGGCAATGTGGCGGCTTCGCTGCGGCTCAGCCTCGGGAAGGCTTTCACGCCAGCTCTCAGGCAGCAGCGAGGGCTGCTGATGGTACCCCGCATAGAGCTTGGCGATGACAAGTCGCGCACGCTCCGCCGTGGCGAGCTGCTCTTCGTGGTAATAGAGGCGGCGGTAGAGGAAGGTCTTCAGCTGCCGCTCCTGCACGGCCATCGCCGGAGAGAGCGTCGCCAGAGCCTGGCCCGCCGCGCGGACCTCCTCCACCGAGTCGATCCCCACCAGATTGGCGCGCGTAGTTTCGAGCAGGTCGTTGACCATCAACCCGATCTGGTCGCGCACCAGTTCGCGCAGCAGCACCTCATGCGGCTGTCCGGGAAAACGGGCTTCGACCGCACGCCAGTTATCGGCGACGAAGTCGAGCTCCAGCAACTCGTCGAGCGTGAGATAGCCGGAGCGGACGCCGTCATCGATGTCGTGGTTGTCGTAGGCGATGTCATCAGAGATCGCGGCGACTTGCGCTTCGAGCGACGACCAGCGCGGCAGATCCAGAGGATAGGCCGCATCGAGTTCGGCAAGGGCCCAGCCAGGGTCCGTCACAGGCCCGTTATGCTTCGCCAGGCCTTCGAGCACCTCCCAACTGAGGTTGAGGCCCGGAATGCCCGCGTAAGGGCAATTCAGGCGCATCAGGACGCGCAGGGTGTTCTCGTTGTGGGCAAACCCCCCGCGCTGCGCCAGCGCGGCGTCGAGGGCTTTCTCGCCCGGATGACCGAACGGGGGATGGCCGATGTCGTGTGCCAGGCACAGGGCCTCGGTCAGGTCTTCGTCCAGCCCCAGCGCGCGCGCGATCACGCGGCCGATCTGCGCCACCTCCAGGCTGTGCGTCAGGCGGACGCGGAAATGGTCGCCATCGGGCGCGATGAAGACCTGGGTCTTGCCCGCCAACCGCCGGAAAGCGATCGAATGGATGATACGGTCGCGGTCGCGCTGAAACGCGCTTCGCGGACCGCGGCTGCCTTCGTGCCCCTGCCGGAACTCGCGTCCGCGAGAAGCGGCAGGATCGGCGGCATAGGGCGCGCGGTTCATGGCTGGGTGGCTAGACTTGCGGCCCGCGGTTTACAACCCGCTCAGGATTGAAATCCTCCCCGAGCTTGGGGAGGACCTGATCACCCCTCGCCCAGAATCCACTCCACGGCCTTCTCGGCATGGATCCTGGTGCTGTCGTAGATCGGCAGCACGTTGGCATCGACGTCGACCACCATCTCCAGCTCGGTGCAGGCGAGCACGATCGCGTCGGCGCCTTCCTTTTCCTTCACCGTGATCATGGTCTTGAGCTTGCGCTCCGCGTCGCGCGTCGCCTTGCCGACCATCAGCTCGTCGTAGATGATCTTGTCGAGCGTCTCGACGTTGTCGAGGTCGGGCGGAAGCAGATCGACACCATGCGCCACCAGGCGACGGCGGTAGAAGCTCTCGGTCATGACGTTGCTGGTGCCGAACAGCGCCGCGCTCTTCACCCCATCAGCGCCCATCCGCTCACCCACGCATTCGGCAATGTGGAGGATCGGCACTTGCACCGCTTCGGCAACGTGATCGTATTCGCGGTGCATCGAGTTGGCACCGATCACGATCGCGGTCGCCCCGGCCTGCTCAAGCCGCCGCGCGGATTCGACCAGGATCGCTGCGGCGCGATCCCAATCGGCCTCGTCATGCAAGGCATAGAGCTGCGAGAAGTCGAGGCTCTCGATCAGCAACGGCGCGCTGTGCCGCGCGTCGGTCCGCTGCTGCACCTTGCGGTTGATATGTTCGTAATAGGTTCGGGTGGAGACCCAGCTCATCCCCCCGATCAGCCCAAGCTTGCGCAACGCTTATTCCCTCATTTGTACGCCGGCTATTCCGCCAACGCCTTGTTGATTTCCTCGACCATCTTCTTGGCATCGGCCAGCAACATCATCGTCTGGTCCATGTAGAACACGTCGTTGTCGACACCCGCATAGCCCACGCCGCCCATGCTACGTTTGATGAACATGACGGTCTTGGCCTTGTCCACATCGAACACCGGCATACCGTAAATCGGGCTAGACTTGTCGGTCTTGGCCGCCGGGTTGACCACGTCGTTGGCGCCGATGATGAAGGCGACGTCGGCCTGGGCGAACTCGCTGTTGATGTCCTCCAGCTCGAACACTTCGTCATAGGGCACGTTGGCTTCGGCCAGCAGCACGTTCATGTGCCCGGGCATGCGCCCAGCAACCGGATGGATCGCGTACTTGACGCTGACGCCTTCCTTCTTGAGCAGGTCACCCATCTCGCGCAGCGCGTGCTGCGCCTGCGCCACGGCCATGCCGTAGCCCGGGATAATGATGACGTTCTCGGCCTGCTGGAGCATGAAGGCGGCATCGGCCGCGCTGCCCTGCTTGTAGGGGCGCTGCTCTTTGGCCTCGCCTCCACCTGAGCTAGAATCCGCGCCAAAGCCGCCAGCTATCACGCTGATGAAGCTGCGGTTCATGGCACGGCACATGATGTAGCTCAGGATCGCACCCGAGCTACCGACCAGCGCGCCGGTGATGATCATCGCGGTGTTATGCAGCGTGAACCCCATCGCCGCCGCAGCCCAGCCGGAGTAGCTGTTGAGCATCGACACCACGACCGGCATGTCTGCCCCGCCGATCGGAATGATCAGCAGGAAGCCGATCGCGAAGGCCAGCGCGACCACGATCCAGAACAGCACGTTTTCGCCCGGCCCTGCGTTAGCAGCCACGGCGAACATGCCGGTCAGGACTATGATCGCAGCGAGCGTGCCGAGGTTGATCACATGCCGCGCGGGCAGGAGGATCGGCGCGCCCGACATGTTGCCGTTGAGCTTGGCGAAGGCGATGACCGAGCCCGAAAAGGTGATCGCACCGATGGCCGCGCCAAGTGCCATCTCGATCCTGCTGACGGTGAGAATGTTGCCGTCGAGGCCAAGGATGCCGAACGCTCCCGGATTTAGGAACGCCGCCGCCGCCACGAGCACCGCGGCAAGGCCGACGAGCGAGTGGAACGCTGCCACGAGCTGCGGCATGGCCGTCATCTGGATGCGGCGGGCGATCACGAAGCCGATTGCGCCACCAATCGCGATGGCGCCGCCAATCTCAGGCAAGCTGGCGATCTCGTGAGTGACCAATGTGGTCACGACGGCAATCAGCATTCCCGCCATGCCGAAGCGATTGCCCCGGCGGCTGGTCGAAGGTGAAGAGAGTCCGCGCAGGGCGAGGATGAACAGGACACCGGAAACGAGGTAGGCCAGCGCCACCCACGGGTTCACCGCGTGCACCGCGTCCGCGGCCAGGCTGAGGTCGGTGGTCTTCTCGGGAAGAGGCAGCGCCACGCTCAGCGCTCCTTCTTCTTGTACATCGCCAGCATTCGCGCGGTAACCGCGAAGCCGCCGAAGATGTTCACACTGGCGAGAGCAACCGCGATAAGCCCGAGCCACTTCGCCGCCGGACTTCCCTCAGCCGCAGCCGCAATCAGCGCACCGACGATAATCACCGAGGAAATCGCGTTCGTCACCGCCATCAACGGCGTGTGCAGCGCGGGGGTGACTGACCAGACAACGTAGTAGCCCACGAAGCAGGCCAGCACGAAGATCGAAAGAATGGTGATGAAGTCCACGTAATTCGCCCCCCTGCGAGCCTCAGACCTTCTGCGCGATCTCGATCGCGTTGCCCTCGGGATCCAGCAGGTACATGACCTTGATCCCGAGCGGAGCGACCTCAGTGATATCGAGCGTCGGCGTCACGCCCTTGTTCGCCAGCGCGACTTTCACCGCCTCGATATCCGACGTTTCAAGCGTCACTTGCGTAATCCCGCGCACAGCTGCGTGGCCGGGCGGCTTGGGCCGCACCGCGCCGGGCTGCGAATCCGCGAGCTGGATCAGTTCGATCCGCTGGTTGCCGTTAATCAGCCAGCGGAAGTGGACCGCGCCGTCCCGCAGCGAGGCGTCCTTCTCGACCGTGAAACCGAGGTTGTCGACGAACCAGGCCGTCTCCTTCTCGATGTCGGCAACCGAGATCGCGACCATGAAGTGGTTGAACTGCAGCACGGCGGAAAACTCCGGTCCTTGGGCGCTGGCCGGAACGGCAAGACCCATTGCCGCAAGCGCCAGCGTGATACGCAACCTCTTCATCCCTTGACCCTCTCATTCACGATTTCACCGCCGCGCGTCAGCCGCACGGCATTGCCGATTTCCTCGTCCAGCACCGGGCGGCCCTGCTCCTTGTCCCAGAAGGCGGAGAGGAAGTTGAAGTGGTTGCGCGCGAACAGCGCCGAAGCGTCGGCGGCGAGATGCGCGGGCGTGTTGGAATAACCGATGATGGTCACGCCATGACGCTCGACCGCCTGGTCGGCCACGCTGCCTTCGACGTTGCCGCCTTGCGCCACGGCGAGGTCGAAGATCACGCTGCCCGGCTTCATCGTGGCGATCTGCGCATCGCTGATCAGGCGTGGCGCGGCGCGGCCGGGGATCAGCGCGGTGGTGATGACGATGTCCTGCTTGGCAATATGGCCGGAAACCAGTTCGGCCTGGGCCTTCTGGTATTCCTCCGACATTTCGGTGGCATAGCCGCCGCTGCCCTCGCCCTCGATGCCCGCCACGCTCTCGACAAAGATCGGCTTGGCCCCGAGCGACTGGATCTGCTCTTTCGTCGCTGAACGCACGTCCGTGGCCGAGACCTGCGCGCCCAGACGCTTGGCCGTGGCGATGGCCTGTAGGCCCGCAACGCCGACGCCCATGACGAAGACCTTTGCCGCCGCGACAGTGCCGGCCGCCGTCATCATCATCGGAAAAGCGCGGCCGTAGGTATTCGCCGCCGCCAGCACCGCCTTGTAGCCGGCGAGGTTGGACTGGCTGGAGAGCACATCCATGCTCTGCGCCCGCGTGATGCGCGGCATGAACTCCATCGCCAGGGCTTCAAGCCCGGCCTTGGCGTAAGCTGCGACCCGATCGCGTTGGCCGAACGGATCGAACACCGCCGCCACCCATGCGCCTGGGGCCGCGCCCGCGAGGGTTGCGATCTCCGGCGCCTGGATGCCGAGCACGATCTCAGCACCCTTCACCACTTCGGCGGCTAGGCCCAGTTCAGCCCCGGCCGCCTCGTAGTCCGCGTCCGAGATCGACGCGCCGCTACCCGCGCCGCGTTCAACCGCGACGGTAGCGCCCAGGGCTTTGAATTTTTTGACTGTCTCCGGCGTAACGGCGACGCGGGTTTCGCCCGCGGCCCGTTCTTGCAAGACCGCGATCCGCATCCCCCGTCCGGACCTGATCAGGAAATGACGATGATGATCAGGAGGACCAGTGCGGCGAGAATCGGCACTGTCCATTTGAGCAGACTGACAAAGCCGCCGTAGGTCTTTTCCGCAGCCTTCATGTCGTTAGCCGATGCCATTACCCTGAATTCCCTTGTGAGCGTTCGTTTGCAGTTGGTGACCGCTCTATCGCCGCACGCGAATGCGCTCAACCCCTCCTTAATCGGCTCTTTACTCCAACCCGGTAAGGAGCGGGCTTGGTAGGGTCTGGGGACGACGCGAATGGCTGAGGCCGAGCAGCGCTTATTGATGCTGATTGATGACGAGCCTGCACAGAGCAGGCTTATTTCGGCGCTGGCCGCGCGCGAGGGCTGGCGCACGATCGTCGCCAACGATGCCGAGACCGCCATCGCTACCCTGGGAACGCGCCAGGGCATGCAGCTGTCGGCGATTATCCTCGACCAGTGGGTCCCCGGCGACCAGGCTTGCGAACTCATCGCCGAGCTCAAGAGCCGCCGCCCTGCGGTGCCGATTCTCATGCTCACGACCAGCACCTCACCGTTGTTGGCGGTCGAGGCGATGCGCGCCGGGGCTACGGACTATCTCGTCAAGCCTGTCGCGCCCGACCGGATGATGCTGGCGCTGCGTAACACCACAACGCACGAAGCCCCGCGGGATGAGTTGACGCCGCTCACCGAGAAGATGCCGGCGGTGCTCGATTTCGACGCGATGGTCGGCACTGCGCCACCATTCCGCGACGCCTTGGCCAAGGCTGCCAAGGCTGCTCGTGGTCACGGCTCGGTCCTGATCGAAGGCGAAAGCGGCACCGGCAAGGAAATGCTCGTGCGCGCGATGTACGCGGCCAGCCCCCGGGCCAAGACCACCTTCCGGATGATCAATATCGGCAGCGTTCCGGCCAACAGTCTCGAATCGATGCTGTTCGGTCACGAAAAGGGCGCCTTCCCCGGTGCGTTCGACCGCCAGACCGGTGCCCTGCAGAATTGCGACGGCGGCACGCTGGTGCTCGACGAGGTCGACCGCCTTTCGCCCGAATTGCAGGATCGCCTGGTCGAATCGCTGACCAACCGCTCGGTCCGCCCAATCGGCGTGGCCCACAGCTTCAAGGTCGACGTCCGCATCATCTCGGCCAGCAACCTGCCGCTCGCCGATCTGGTCACGGCCGGCCACTTCCGGGCCGAGCTGCTCGAGTTGCTGAACGGCACCAAGATCGTGCTTCCGGCGTTGCGGGAGCGTGCCGGAGACATTCCCTCCCTCACCCGCCATTTCCTCGCTCGCATTGGCGAACAGCCTGGCCTGCGCCCGCTCGGCATCACCGATGGCGCGCTGCAACTGCTGGCCGCGTTCGACTGGCCGGGCAACGTTCGCCAATTGCAGGCGGTGCTGTTCCGTGCGGCGGTGTTCTGCGACGGCAACGCCCTGACCGCTGCCGACTTCCCGCAACTCAGCGAGATCCTCGGCGACATGGAAAGCGCCATGCTTCCCGCGCAGGACGGCGGCGGCGTGCAGCTCTACACCGCGGACGGCCACCTTCGCCTGCTCGAGGAAATCGAGGCCGACGTGATCCGCCTCGCCATCGGCCACTATCGCGGCCGCATGACCGAGGTGGCGCGGCGTCTCGGGATCGGGCGCTCGACGCTCTATCGCAAACTCAGCGACCTCGGGATCGAAAGCGCCGCCTAGCCAGCTTTCGCGTTACTCGCGTCGTGGCTCCGGTGCATTCGGCGCGGCCGAGCTTACCTGAACCTGCCGGCCGACATCGAGGCTCGCACCCGCGTCGAAGGCACCCCCAGGACCAGTGCCAACGGTGCTCACGCCGGCGCCGGGAGTGCCGATCCTGACATTCAGACCGGCAGAATTGTCGACGACGAGCTTGACCCACAGGGTGCCATTCTCGCGGTAATAGGAGGTCTCGCCGGCGTCGCGCAGCGCCGCCAGGCTGGCTGTTTCCTTGCCCCCGGCTGTCGTGCTGAAGCCGGGAAGCTCGAAGATGACCCACGAACCGTCGTCCATTTCCCGCAAGGAAAGGGACAGGGACGGCTTGCTGGTCTCCACCCTCACCTCGGCTCCGCTGCGGATCGTGGTCTGGCCGGTGTATTCCCATCGCCTGGCATTGCGGCTGAGCACGATCGGATCGGCGATGGGGGCATTACCGAACCCAAGATTTCCACCAAGACCGAGGTGACCGAAATCGCCTCGGCACACGGCCGCCCCCCATTCGGGTTTGATCTCACAAGCGTCTTCGTCAGAGGCGATACCGTTGTCGAGGACGATATAGGAATTGGGCACTCCACCGACCGAGCCGTCCTTGTCGTGAATTGCCGCCCCCCTCCAGGCATTCTGCCTTCCGAAATCCGAAGCCCAGCGTTGCACGACCGGTGGAAAGGACACCCGCTTTGAATTGACGAACTGAGCGCCTTCGATGGCGTTCTCGGAGCTCATCCCGAAACTGGTGTACATCAGGTAGGAGAGCGCGCCCGCATCGCGCGTGGCGTTAGGCACGAAGTTCACGAAGGTGGTGTTCTCCACGTCGTGGCGCATGTCGTAGTACTCGTACCCGCGGATCGGGAAGTCCGGGATGTCGTTCGGCATGCTGCGGCCGTAGGCAATCTCAAGGGCGGTTTGGGGATTACCGATATTGTCGCTTTCACCCACGAACAGGGAGTCGACGACCCGTGAGGTATAAGGGGCACGACCGACCGCGGACGCGGCGTGCGTGAAGCCGACCGCGTTGTCGGCCACCCTCAGGTTCGTGAACAGGTGCAGCTCACCGCGCGCCCAGATGGCGCCATGCCGGTTCTTGTAGCCGGTGAAATCCGCGAACGTAGATCCGACCGGCTGGCTGTTCGGGTCAGCCGGATCGGCAAAGGCGAAATGGTAGTTGCTGCCGCCAACGCTGAAAGTGCCGTCGGGCTTGGGGCCGCGATCGAACATCAGGCCGTCGAAGTTGGAGTGAGCGGTGTTGCCGCTGAACTCGCGCACCGGGGTACGGCGGGGCCAGGTGTTCTTGCTGATCTCGGTGCCTTCGAACTGGCCCGTGGGATGCTCGGGCAAGGCGAACCAGAAGCCGATCTGGTCGGAGCCTGCAGCCACGTTGTCGCGGTAGATGTTGTCGGGATTCGTGATCCAGAAGGTCGACGCCGTGTTGTCGGAGGGAATGAGGATTTGCTTCGACGTCTGGCCGGAGGTTCCTGCAGCCAAACGGCCCGGGGCGAGATTGGTCGGCTCGCACGGCAGGGTCGGATGGCACTTGGTCATGATGCCGAGGTTGTGCACGAACTGGTTGCCCGTCTCGACCGCGTCTTCGAGGAAGAAGCAGTGGCCCACGGTGTTGAAGGTCACGTTGTTTTCGACCCGCACGTTGTTGGTGCCATGCACCGTCACGCAGCGGCTGTAGGTGTCGTGGAT
>JAGIBN010000001.1 GCA_017744315.1 Porphyrobacter sp. | reverse complement strand
GCGCAGGGGCTTAATTTTCGTTTGAAAATTCGCGACACGCGAATTTTGCGGCACCGGCCCGCGCCCCCACCCGACCTCCCATAGGGTACTATCGTTGGGAGGTCGGGTGGGGGCGCGGGCCGGTGCCGCAAAATTCGCGTGTCGCGAATTTTCAAACGAAAATTAAGCCCCTGCGCAGCGATGCATCTCGCCGGAATCGTCACGCACGGTGACGATCCGGTGAAGAGGCGCCACCATGCGCCCATCGGCATCCGGTTTCGCGGAGCCGTCGGTCAGGGCGACGACGCACTCGCCCTGCTCCGTCAGCGACAGCAGCATGGCGCGCACCTGGTTCGCCGAGCCGCTTTCCGGCACCCGGAGCAGCAGATAATTGCCGTCCGTGCCACCCATGTCGGCACCGGTCACATGACGTCGCAGCGCGGCGAGCGATGCCACCGGACGCCCCTCGGCCAGCCACTTCCCCTGCCCCCGGTCGAACACCGGAAGGCGCGCCAGTTCCCCGGCCGGGAACTGCGCCTGCAAGGGAATCGCGCCCAGCTCGAAATCGGGCAGGCGCGGTTCGGGAGGCCGGGTGAACCACCAGAGGTTCCCGCCCACCAACAGCAACGCCGCGCCCAACAGGAGGACGCGGCGCGTTTTCTTCGTCATTGCCACGCGGTGTATCGCTCTCAGGCTTCCAACGGCACGCCGGGCACGCTCTTGGCGGTGCGGATCGTCAGCGAGGTCTTGACGCTGTCCACGTTCGGGGCGGGCGTCAGCTTGCTGGTCAGGAATTCCTGGAAGCTCTGAAGGTCGCGGCTGACGATCTTCAGGATGAAGTCGATCTCGCCGTTGAGCATGTGGCATTCGCGGACTTCGGGCAGACCCTTCATATGGTCCTCGAAGGCGCGGAGCGATTCCTCGGCCTGGCTCTTCAGGCTGACCAGCGCGAAGACGGTGATCGTGAAGCCCAGCTTCGAGGCATCGAGGTCGGCGTGGTAGCCCTGGATGATGCCCGATTCCTCAAGGCTGCGCACGCGGCGCAGGCAAGGCGGCGCGGTGAGACCGACGCGCTGGGCGAGTTCGACATTGGTGATCCGCCCCTCGTCCTGCAACTCTGCGAGCAGGCGGCGATCGATGTCATCGAGATTAATCATGCGAAACTTTCCTTGCGGGGCGCCCAGCGTGATCCGGCATGCAATATCCACTCGAAAACGCCGACACCCCTGTAATAATATTATCCCATAGCGTAATCGTCCCGCATTGCAACGCCTACAATCTACCGACTTACAGCGTCTGCACAGTTTGATAGAAGCCCGGTGACCTCGGCTTAACCTCTCAGCGGCTAAATCGGGAAGGATAGGGATAGGATGCCTTCGCAAGCACTTGCGGGGCGCCTAAGGAGCCGGAATGCATTTCGACGATCGCCTTGCCACGGTATTGCGCCTGCCGTCCTCCGGGGACGCGCTGGCCCGCATCCAGTATCGGCAGCTGATCGACATCCTCGGCCGCCTCCCCGGCGATGCGCGCTCCAAGGCTATCGAAGCCGGTTTTTCGCGGGTTACGGAACTGGCAGGCGTCATTCCCAGCGCCGACCGCGCCCGCCTCGTCCGCCAGCCGTTGCAGCCGCTGACCAACCCGCGCCTGCTCGCCCTGTTTGCCGAAGCGGAACCCGAAGTCGCCATGGCTGCCATCGGCACTGCCCGGCTCGACGAGGCCGGCTGGCTGGACCTCGTCCCCGCATTGCCGGTGCGCGCGCGCGGCATCCTGCGCCATCGCCGCGACCTCGGTGCGGAAGTGGAAGCCCTGCTCGATCGCCTCGGCATCCGCGACCGCGCCCTGCCGCCTGCCGAAACCCAGACCGAATCGGCGGAGCCGCTGGACCTGCTCGAAGAGGACGCATTTCCGGAAGCAGAAGTCCTTTCCGCCGAACCCGCCCCCTTCGCCGCGTTCGAACAGGCCGTCACCCGAAGCGCGACCAGTGCGCCTCTCTCGAATGAAGGCGAAGCCGGGATCGGCGCGATCGTCCGCCGCATCGAGGAATTCCGCAAAGCGCGCGAGAGCCAGACGGTCACAAGCGGCAGCGCCACCCGGCTGCCGTCTGCCGATTCGCCCGCACCCGCTCTTGCCGCCATCGATTTTTCCACCGACGCGGAAGGCCGCATCTGCTGGGCCGACGGCGTCCATGCCAGCGCCCTGATCGGCCTCAATCTCCCGGCTCTCGACCCCGCGTTGGGCGAGCCGCTCGATCCTGCTGCGCCGCTATCGCCCAGCCCGCCGATCTCCAGCCCTTTGGCCTCGGCCGCGCTGCATATCCCCGGCCTCGCGCTGTCGATGCGCCATCGCCAGCCGCTGCGCGAGGCGCGAATCGAGGTGACCGGCGCGCCTGCCGTCAGCGGCACCTGGCAGGTCGACGCGGTGCCGCACTTCGATCCCGCCAGCGGCCGCTTCACCGGCTATGCGGGCCGGCTGCGCCGCCCCGGCAGGATCGCCGCCGTCGATGCCGCACCCGCAGCCGAACCGAGCGAGGCGGACCGCATGCGCCAGGTCCTTCATGAACTGCGCACCCCGGCCAATGCCATTCAGGTCGCCGCCGAGATCATCCAGCAGCAGCTCTACGGCCCCGCCCCGCACGAATATCGCGCCCTCGCCGCCGCCATCGCCGGGGACTGCGCGCATATCCTCGCCGGGTTCGAGGAACTCGACCGCCTGGTGAAGCTCGAATGCGGCGCGCTCGGCATCGAGCCGGGCGAATGCGATCTCGCCTCGGTGCTGACCGAGACGGTCGCCCGCCTCAAGGCCTGGACCGAACCGCGCGGCAGCGGCTTCGTGCTGCCGCCTGCGGAAGCGCTCCCCGTCCTCGTCGCCGTTGACCGCATCGAGATCGAGCGGATGCTCTGGCGCGTCTTCGCGGTCCTTGCGGGCATGACCGCACCGCAGGAACTGCTGCCCGTGCGCTTTGCCGTCGAGAATGGCCGCATCGCCATGCGGATCGCGCTGCCCTCGCTGCTGATCGCCCGCGACGCCCAGAGCCTGTTCGAAACGCCGGTCAGCGAACGCGGCCAGTCGCTCTCCACCGGCATGTTCGGCATCGGCTTCACCTTGCGCCTCGCCGCCGCCGAGGCGAGCGCAGCCGGAGGCGGGCTGGAACGCGAGGAAAACGAACTCAAGCTCTCGCTCCCCGCCGTCCAGGAAGCGCACCTTCGCGCTCTTTGAAGGATCGCCTTTACCGAAGCGGAACACTTTACGGCTAAATCATTCCTGTCACATCATCCGTCCATCTCGCTATCTTGACGGTCGCGAGACGATAAGGGGCCGATCGAGGAAATGTCAGTCTTGCCGGGGCCAAACCTCCTTCTGCCGCCCAGTCCGGATGCCCTTGCCCGCTTCGGCAGCGACTTCGGCCAGCGCTTCATCGTCACCGTCGACACCGAGGAAGAGTTCGACTGGAACGCGCCGCTGAACCGCGAGGGCCACAGCACCCGCACGATCCCGGCCCTGCGCATGTTCCAGGAGTTCTGCGAGAGCTTCGGCGTGGTGCCGATCTACCTCGTGGACTACCCGGTCGCCGATTCCGAGATCGCCGTGGAAGCCATCGGCGAGGCGGTCTCGGCCGGACGCGCCGAAGTCGGCGTCCAGCTCCACCCCTGGGTCAACCCGCCGTTCGACGAGGCGGTGAACGAGTTCAACTCCTTCGCAGGCAACCTTCCCTTCGAACTGGAGCGCGCGAAGTTCGCCAGGCTCCATGCCCGAATCGTAAAGGCCTTCGGCACCGCGCCGCTGATCTACCGCGCCGGTCGCTACGGCCTCGGCCCCCGCACCGCCGAGATTCTCGCCGAATTCGGCATCGCAATCGACACCTCGGTCCGCGCGCGGTTCGATTACAGCGCCTCGGGCGGGCCGAACTATCGCCAGCATCCCTTGCAGCCCTATCGTGCGGACGACCTGCTCGAACTGCCGCTGACGACGGTATACTGGGGGCCGCTGCGCCAGCTCGGCAACACGATCTATCCGGCGCTCTGGCGCGCGCCGCAGCTGCGCGGCGCCCTCGCCCGCGCTGGGCTTCTGGAGCGCATTCCGCTCACTCCCGAAGGCGTGACCGTGGAGGAAGCGCTGCGCGGCGTGGATGTCGCGATCGACCAGGGCCTGCCGGTACTGGTGTTCTCGTTCCACAGCCCTTCGCTGGTTCCCGGCTATACCCCTTACGTCCGCGCACCCCGCGATCTCGACGCGCTTTACGACTGGTGGCGCACGCTTTTTTCCCATTTGCACCGCCGCGGTGTAAAACCCAGCCATGTTACCGACATCATCTCCAGTCTGGCCCTTGCACAGAACGAATTGCCGGGCTAACGCGCAATCCGCCCGGCATCGTCGATGAGGTCGGGCGCGGCAGTTGGGGCCTGTAGCTCAGCGGTTAGAGCTGGCCGCTCATAACGGCTAGGTCGCGGGTTCGAATCCTGCCGGGCCCACCAACGGCCCCGAAGCGAAAGCTTTGGAAACTATCATCGACGACCGAAGGGTCGGGGAGTGGCGCAGCCCGGTAGCGCGCTTGCTTTGGGAGCAAGATGTCGCAGGTTCGAATCCTGTCTCCCCGACCAATTCTTCACAAGCTACAGACACTTGCCCCGCCGCTCAGGTGCAGAGCGACTTGCCGTTTCCGCCGGTTACGCCGTCCGGCGAACCGTCGGGATTGAGGGTGCGGTTGTCGCGGATGATGAAGGCTGCTTCCTGCTTGAACTCGGCATCCTTCACGAACATCGTGCCGAACAGCGGCTGGTAGCGATAATAGACTTCGACGTACATCACCGCCGAATTGGCGACCGGATGGATCTTCTTCCCGGCCTTGCCCATGCCGTTCAGCAGGTTGCCGGTCTTGCCGGTATTGGTCACGCCGTAGGACGAGGCTCGCGCCAGGCTGCCCCGGCAGCGCTGCCAGTGGATATACTCCCGCTTCGTCGAGGGATCGACTTCGAGGCTGGACAGGATGATGCGTCCATTATCGACGAAGTTGAAGCTCGCGCCTTCCGACAGCGCGCCCCACATGACCGAATCGACGTCCGTTTCCTTCACCGTCGGCGCCACGGCGGTGTTGTCCGTCTGGCCGAGACGCGAGGCGTTATCGGCCACCGAGGTAGCGATCTCGCCGACCTGCATGTTGACCATCGCCATGTAGGCCAGTTCGGTGCCGTACATGCCCAGCGTCATCAGCACCGGCAGGACGAGCGCGAATTCCAGGATCGATACACCGCTGCGGTCGGCGAGCAGGCGCCGCCCTTCCGCGCGCAGACCGGAAAATACCGGGATCACTTGCAGGTCCCCGCCGCCGAGCCATATTCGGCCTGGAGCGCGAAAGGCTGGTTCTTCTTCACCGCCGTCGCCGTGAGCGTGCGCGTGGCATTACGATCGGTCAGGCCGGGGACGGGAAAGAGCGGCTTGTAAGTGACGCTCACCTTGTAGACGACGATGTCGTTGGCGCCGCCGTTGCCGCTCTTGCCGATATCGGCGTCCCACCGGCCGTTTCCGTTCTCGTCCGTATAGGCCTCGCCATTGTCGCAGCGGCCGTTGTTGTTCTTGTCGCTCCAGACTTCCGGCCGGGCGATATCGGTGAAGTCGTAGTAGCTGGAACGGGTGATGTCGATCTTTGCCCCCGGCGCGACACCCTCCACCACCTTGCGCACATAGTCGTCGCCCGTCGCGGTGTCGGCGGTTTCCAGCGTGGCGCTGCGCGCCACCTGCTGCACCGCGCCCTGCAGCACGGAGCGGACATAGGCCATGTGGCCGATATCGAAGATTCCCATGAGCAGCAGCAGGAACACCGGCGCGATCAGCGCGAACTCCACCACGGTCACGCCCGAACGATCCTCCGCGACCCGGCGCAGGGACAAGGCCCTTGCCGTCGAACGTGCCGTCACTGGGTGATCCTCAGCTCGCCCACCTGCTTGGCGATTTCCTGGAAGGCATTGTCGAGCTCGCTTGAATTACCGGCCAGATAGGAACTGTCGTCGGAAGCGCAGGCCTTCAGATCGTCGGAGAGCTTCGAGGTGAAGGCGATCACCCAGACCCGGATGCCCTTGGCCTTCACCGCCTCGCAGACGGCGCGGAAGCGCTGCGTGTGGCGAGCGTCTTCCTGCGACTTGGAACCATCGCTGGTCACCTTGCGGTCCCACCATTCCATGCCCCAGGCCTGCGGCACGTAGTTGGAAGTATCCATCTCGCCGTCGGTCATGAAGATGATGTGCCGGGACACTTCACCGCCGTTTTTCGGCTTCACGTTCACGGTGTCCTGGAAGATGCCGCTCGGAGAGAGCATGCGGCCGCCCCAGATCATGCCGATGTCGAGATAAGTGCCACCCACGGCGGTCAGCGAATCGGCGTAAGCGTTGAAGTCGTTCTGGCTCATCTCGTTGAGCGCGCGCGCCTCGACCGGGCAATAGGTTCCCCCCAAAGCCCCCGTAGCCGTGGCCGACTGGGTGTAGGTGGAGGAATTCGAGCCCGCCCGGCGATAGGAAATCTCGGGCCAGAGCGGACGCCACTTCGTCTTGTCGTCGGACGTGGGAGCAGAATCGATATCGACATCGAGGGCGCCCGACGGGGAGATCCCCGTCACGCTGGAATAGCTGAACGTACCGCTGTTCACGGTATCGCGCTCGATAATGCAGCCGCCCCAGGTCGAGGTCTGCGCCGCTCCATTGTCTCCGGTATAGGTGGTCGTCGAAGCGAACGTCTTGAAGACGTTCGTGGGCCGCTCGACCTGCGTGTACTCCAAATAAATGAAATCGGACTTGCTCGTAGGCGCATTGACCCACTTCGACTTCGTGTAAGTCGTCGAAGTCTTGCCATCCGAGGTTTCGGTGCCGGAATAGATGTAATAGCTCGAACCCGATCCCTGGCACTGGTAGATCGTTCGCTTGACCGGTTGAGAATCCGTAACGACTATCGTCTGGTTGGGTGCCGTGCCGGAAGTCGTCCAGGACTGCGAAACCGACCCGTTGGAACTGTAACTGCCAGCCGAAGGCAGCGCCTTGGTGCAGTTGCTGTTCGAACTGTATCTCGTGCTGCTGTACTGCCTCAAATTTGAAACGGATGCATTCTGATAGCTTGTCGATCCGGTGGACTTGGTTCCCGCGGAATAGTCCACAAAAAACGCCTGACGGGATTGATACTTCCACTTATCGACGATGTAATTCGCATCCAGTCCGGTCAGCAACCTGCCAACGTTAACCGTCGAACTGTAGGGCACGAAACCGTAGCGCACCCGCGCATTGGTTTCCTTGGTAGCCGTGCTCACCGTCTTGTAGAAATTCTTCACCGCCGAGCGCAGCGCGGCGATACGCGTGGTTCTGTCAAGCGAATTCGCCATCGAACCCGTCGTGTCCAGCACCAGCATCACGTCGGCATTACCCATGCCCATCGACGAAGTGCAGCTTACGGCCACCGCAAAACTGTCGTAGCCGAACAGGCGCATGATGAGAGTATCGACGGTCGTGGTGGCCGCGCCCTTTACCGTCTGCCCATCGTCCTTGGAGTCCGAATCGAAAGCCGTCCCGATGGCTTCCTGCGAGGCATCGTCGAAATTGGCGTCGAAATAAGCCTTTGCAGTGTCCTTCGACTTCTGGTCGAACCCCGCCGTCGTCACCGTCCGGCGACCAGCCAGAACGGCAGAATCGCAGGCCGCCTGCAACTGGTTCTCCACCTTGTAGCGGCGGCTGAGGTCGACCGCTGCGCCGACGATCAGCGCCGCCACCAGCATGCCCACCGCCGCCATCGGCAGGACGGCGCCGCTGCGGTCCGCGACCATCTTCGAGGAAGCTTTCAGGAAGTGACGCATCGCGAGAGCCGTCTTTCAGCAGGAAACCCAGTGGAAACGGGCTTTTCTAACGCGAACTGCTTAATGAAACCCTCAAGCGCCCGGCACAGGAAACGCTTCGTGCGCGGCAGGTCACGCAATTTTGCGTAATTTTCCGGGAACCTTATCGCGTTCCAATGCGTTGCCCACCTCGATCCGGGGACCGCGCCGAAGTTTGGGGGAGACGCGGCCCGCCTCCAACCGGCCGTTCTCCTTGAGAATCATAATGTCGCCCAGCAAGGCCTTCAGTCCTCACGTCCAGCTCGCGCTCGTCATCATCATCGTCCTGGGGCTTTGCCTCCTGATCGACGCGACCATTCCGCTCGGCACCGGTGTCAGCGTGCTCTACCTGCTGCCGACGGTGATCGCCTTCGTGGCGCGCCGCCCGGTCACGCCGCTGCTGACCGCGATCCTCGGCATCGGCTGCGCGATGGCTGCCTATCTGATCGCGCCGCAAGGACTGGGCGTGGAAGTGGCGATGGCCAATCGCGCACTCTCGGGCACGACCAACCTGCTGCTGGCGGCGATCGGCTTCGTGCTGATCCGTTATCGGAACGCCAATCGCCACCAGCAATGGCTACGCGAGAGCGAGACCGACCTCGCCCGCGCCACGGCGGGCAGCCTTTCGCTGGGCGAACTCGGCAACCGCACCCTCACCTTCCTGGCCGAGCGTTTCGGCGCCGTCGCCGGGGCGATCTACGTGAAGGACGACAGCGCCTTCCGCAAGGTCGCCACTTATGGCGTGCCCGCAGGCGCCGCCCTGCCCGACACCATCGCGCCGGGCGAAAGCCTGCTGGGCGAAGTGATCCGCCATGGCCGCACCTCTACGGTCGAGCAGGTTCCCGCAGGCTACCTCGCCTTCGGCACCGCGCTGGGACAGGCCAGTCCGGCCCGGCTGGTGCTCGGCGCCACCCAGGTCGATGGCACCGTCAACGCCGTGCTCGAACTCGGTTTCGTGAATGCGCCGGACGCGCGGGCCGAAGACCTCGCCGCTTTCCTCGACATCGTCGGCGGTTCGCTGGGCGTGACGCTGCGCTCGGCCAAGTTCCGCGCCCGGCTGGAGCACCTGCTGTCGGAAACCCAGCAGCAGGCCGAGGAACTCCAGAACCAGAGCGAGGAACTGCGCGCCACCAACGACGAACTGGAAGCCCAGAGCAAGCTCCTGCTGCACTCGCAGGGCCAGCTCGAGGAACAGCAGGCCGATCTGGAACGCAGCAATTCGCAGCTGGAGGAGCAGGCCCAGTCGCTCGAAGCCCAGCGCGACGAACTGACGCGTTCGCAGGCGCGGCTGCGCAGTCAGGCCGACGAGCTCGCCCAGGCCAGCCGCTACAAGTCCGAATTCCTCGCCAACATGAGCCACGAACTGCGCACCCCGCTCAATTCGCTGCTCATCATGGCCCGCCTGCTGGCCGACAACCGCCACGGCAATCTCTCGGGCGAACAGGTCCGCTATGCCGAGACCATCGAGTCCTCGGGCAACGACCTGCTGACACTCATCAACGACGTGCTCGACATCTCGAAGATCGAGGCAGGCCGTCTCGAACTCGAACCGCACCGGGTGCCGGTGAGCGCCCTGCTCGGCAAGCTGGAGAACACCTTCGGCGCCGCTGCGTCCGGCAAGGGCCTCGCGCTGACGATGACCGCCGCCGAAGGTGTCGGCGAGATCGAGACCGATCCCCTGCGGCTGGAGCAGGTGCTCAAGAACTTCCTGTCGAACGCGGTCAAGTTCACCGCGCAAGGTGAAGTCTCGCTGACGGTCGCCCCCACCGCGCCGGGCCGCCTCGCCTTTGCCGTCCGCGATACCGGCCCCGGCATTCCCGCCGATCAGCAGGATGCGATCTTCGAGGCCTTCCGCCAGGCCGACGGCGGCATTGCCCGCAAGTACGGCGGCACCGGCCTCGGCCTGTCGATCTCGCGCGAGCTGGCGCATCTGCTGGGCGGTACGATCACCGTCGCCAGCACGCCGGGACAGGGCAGCACGTTCACGCTCGAACTGCCGGTGGCCTTCAAGCCGGGCGACGCCGCCAGCACCCCGCTGATCCCCGGTCGCTCCACTCTGACGCCCACCCCGGCGGCAACCCCGACCACCGCCCCGACGCACCGCCGCGCGCCGGTTCCGCAGGACGACCGCGAGACGCTCTCGGGCGATTCCCGCGTGATCCTGATCGTCGAGGACGACCCCGCCTTCGCCCGCATCCTCTGCGACCTCGCCCATGAAGTCGGCTTCGAGTGCCTGATCGCGGGCACGGCAGACGAAGGCGCCTTGCTCGCCCGGCAATATCTGCCGCAGGCGGTGATCCTCGACATGCACTTGCCCGACCACACCGGGCTTTCGGTGCTCGATCGCATCAAGCGCGACACCCGCACCCGCCATATCCCAGTCCACATCGTCTCCGCCGACCATGACGACAATGCCGCGCTGGCCAGCGGCGCGGTCGGCTACCTGTTCAAGCCGGTCAGCCGCGACACCCTCGTCAACATGCTCGAAGGCCTCGAAGCGCGGATGGACCAGCGCCTGCGCCGGGTGCTGGTCGTGGAGGACGACCCCCGTCAGGCCGAGGCGATCCACCTCCTGCTCGCCTCGCGCGATGTCGAGACGGTGGACGTCCAGAGCGCCGCCGACTGCCTCGCCCGTCTTGGCGAAGAGACCTTCGACTGCATGGTGCTGGACCTCAACCTGCCCGACATGTCCGGCCTCGACCTGCTCGAACGCCTCTCGCACGACGAGAGCGTCGGGTTCCCGCCGGTGATCGTCTATACCGGCCGCGAGCTTTCCGAAGAGGAAGAGATGCGGCTGCGGCGCTATTCGAAGTCGATCATCGTCAAGGGCGCCAAGAGCCCCGAGCGCCTGCTCGACGAGGTGACCCTGTTCCTCCACCAGGTCGTCTCCGAACTGCCGGACGAGAAGCAGCAGCTCCTCGCCCGTGCGCTGGGCCGCGATGCCGCGCTGGAAGGCCGCCAGATGCTGGTGGTCGAGGACGATATCCGCAACATCTACGCCCTCACTTCGGTGCTCGAACCGCACGGCGTTCAGGTCCGCATCGCCCGCAACGGGATCGAGGCGCTGAACGAACTCGCCCGCACCGCCGACAGTGACGGCTCCGCCATCGACCTCGTGCTGATGGACGTGATGATGCCGGAGATGGACGGCCTCACCTGCACCCGCGAGATCCGCATGCAGCCCCAGTGGCAGAACCTGCCGATCATCGCCCTCACCGCCAAGGCCATGGAGCGCGACCACCGCGAATGCCTGGAAGCCGGCGCCAACGACTATCTGTCGAAACCGCTCGACGTCGACAAGCTGCTCAGTCTCGTGCGCGTCTGGATGCCGCGATGAAACCGATCGGCAGACGCGCCGCCGAGGCGGTGGAGGATATCGAGGTCGATCTCCTCGTCGAGGCGATCTGGCGGCGCTACCAGTACGATTTCCGCGACTACTCCCGCGCCTCGCTGCTGCGGCGGCTCCAGCGCGCGCAGTCGCATTTCGGCTATCCGCACCTCTCCAGCCTGCTCGACCGCATCCTCCACGATCCCGAGAGCCTGAACGTGCTGATCGGCTTCCTGACGATCCAGGTCAGCGAGATGTTCCGCGATCCCGAATATTTCCGCGCGATCCGCGAGCAGGTGATCCCGCACTTGCGCACCTGGCCCTCGATCAAGGTCTGGGTGGCCGGCTGCGCCAACGGCGAGGAGTTCTACTCGCTGGCCATCCTGTTCCGCGAGGAAGGGCTGGAAGAGCGCACCTTGTTCTACTGCACCGACATCAACCCCGCCGCGCTCGTCAAGGCCGAGGCGGGGGTCTACGAAATCGAGCGGATCGCCGGTTTCTCGCGCAACTACCTTGAGGCGGGCGGCAAGGCTTCGCTGGCAGACTACTACACCGCCAACTACGGCGTCGCCCGCTTCGATCCCAGCTTGCGCCGCCGCGCGGTCTTCGCCGACCACAATCTCGCCAGCGACGCGGTGTTTTCCGAGGTCCAGCTGGTCTCCAGCCGCAATGTGCTGATCTATTTCGACCGCGCCCTGCAGGACCGCGCGCTCGGCCTATTCGCCCAGTCGCTGCCGCCGGGCGGTTTCCTCGGCCTCGGCTCGAAGGAGACCGTGCATTTCTCCGCCGAGGGTGACAGCTTCGCCGAATTCGCGCCTCTCGAAAAGATCTGGCGACGCACCCTTCACGACGTCCAGGAGCACGCCCTTGCTGAATGAGCCGCTCAAGATTCTGGCCGTAGACGATATCCGGGAGAACCTGCTGGTCCTCGAGGCCGCGCTCGACCAGCCCGGCGTCGAACTCGTCACCGTCTCCTCCGGCTTCGAGGCGCTGGAGGCCATGCTGCGCCACGATTTCGCGCTGGCGCTGCTCGACGTGATGATGCCCGAGATGGACGGCTTCGAACTGGCCGAACTGATGCGCGGCACCGAGCGCACCCGCGCCGTGCCGATCATCTTCCTCACCGCGCTCGCCACCGACGAGCGCCGCCGCTTCCGCGGCTACGAGGCAGGCGCGGTCGACTATCTGCTCAAGCCGCTCGACATGGTGGAGCTGAACTCCAAGGTCGCAGTCTTCGTCGAACTGGCCCGCCAGCGCCGCGAGATCGCCCGCCAGCGCGACGAACTCGGCCTCGCGCTGGGCCGCCTGCGCGCGCATGGCGACAATTCGCCGCTGGCGGTGCTGGAGATCGACGCCAACCTGCGGATCGTTAGCTGGTATCGCAGCGCCGAGCGCGAGATCGGCTTTTCCGCGCAGGACGTGCTCGGCCTCAAGGTGGAGGACGCGCCGTTCCTCGCCCCGGCCGACCGTCCCGGCTTCGTCGAGGGAATGCGCGCGCTGCTCGGCGGCGAGGATCGCCGGGAAACCCAGGTCCACAGCTTCCTACGCGCGGGCGGCGCCTTGCGCGAGGGCGAATGGTACTGCTCCTCGCTGGCGGGAACCGGCTCGCGCGGAGCCAGCGTGATGATCGAACTCCTCGACGTCACCGAACGCCACCGCGCCGAGGAAACCCAGCGCCTGCTGATCGGCGAACTCAACCACCGGGTGAAGAACACGCTGGCGACGGTGCAGGCCATCGCCTCGCAGGGCTTCCGCCATGCCCGCTCGGCCGAGGATTTCCAGCAGTCGTTCAGCGGCCGCCTCCAGTCGCTCGCCCGCGCCCATTCGCTGCTGAGCGCGACGACCTGGGAACCGGCGGGCCTGCGCAGCCTGATCGCCGATCAGGTCGTGCTCGGCGCCCTCAGCGAGGAACGGCTGCGGCTGTCCGGACCGGACGTGGACCTGCCGCCCGAACTGGCGCTGCGCTTCTCGCTGATCCTTCACGAACTGGCGACCAATGCCCACAAATACGGCGCCTTCTCGAACGAGACCGGCACCGTCGCGCTCGACTGGTCGCTGACCCGGCAGGTGCTCTCGCTGACCTGGACCGAGCGCGGTGGCCCGCCGGTTGCGGTGCCGGAACGACGCGGCTTCGGCTCCACCCTGATCGAGAGCAGCATGAAAGCCGACGGCGCGCGGATCGCCGCGGACTACGCCCCGGAAGGCGTCCGTTGGCAGCTTGACCTGCCCCTGGGCGACGATGTTCCTGCCGAAGCCGTGCAAAAAACCGCTGAGGTCGAGACCTCAGCGCCGGCGGTCCCCGCCCCCGTCCCTTCCACGCCCAAGGCCCTCAAGGTCCTGATCGTCGAGGACGAACCGCTGGTCGCCATGGAACTGATGATGGAAATCGAGGATTCGGGCGCGATTCCCATCGGCCCGGCCACGTCATGCGAACAGGCCATGGCCATGATCCGCGAGGCCGCCCCCGACCTCGCCCTGCTCGACGGCAATCTCAACGGCGAGCGTATCGATGCCGTGGCCGACGAACTGGCCTCCCGCGCCACGCCCTTCGCTTTCGTCAGCGGCTATGACCGCCGGCACCTGCCGGATCGCCACAACGAACGGCCGATGCTGGGCAAGCCGTTCCTCGGCCGCGACGTCGGTGCGATCGTCCGGCAGCTCGCCGAAGAAGTCGCGGCTCCGGCGGGCTGAGCCACGTGGTGGAGATCGGTTAAGGAAACTTTCAGGCGGAAAGGCGGTTTATTCCCTAAGGAACAAATCGAGGAAGAGGAGCCTTCCGCCCATGGCCCTGACCCAGGACAGCACCTATCGCGCCGAGCGCATCTGGACCCCGCGCCCTCCGCAGGACCCCGGCCTGCGCCGCCGCTTCCACGGCCCGATCCAACCGATGGACCAGCCCACTCTGATCGAGCGCCTGTTCGGCCACCGTTGAGCAGAACTGAAATCCGTTTGGAAATCCTCATCGCCCGGCGCTAGGTCGGGTTCATGCCCGAAACTGCATCCGTCCTGTTCGTCTGCCTCGGCAATATCTGTCGCTCCCCGCTGGCCGAAGCCGCCCTGCGTCACGAGGCGGAAGCCGCCGGTCTGGATATCGAGGTTGATTCGGCGGGCACCGGCTCCTGGCACATCGGCAAGGGCCCAGACCCGCGCTCCTGCGACGAAGCGCGGCGCCACGGCATCGACATCTCCGCCTATCGCGCCCGTCAGGTCACGGCCAGGGACTTCGCGCGATTCGACCACATCGTCGCGCTAGACGCCAGCAATCTCGCGAACTTGCGGCGGATCGCCCCTGCCGGGCACGAGGCCCGCCTCTCGCTGCTGCTCGACCATGTTCCCGGTCTCGAAGGACAGGACGTCGACGATCCTTATTACGGCGGCCCCGAGGGATTCGAGACGACCTGGGCGCAAGTCAGCGTCGCCGCCCGCAATTTGGTAGCGGAACTCGCGCCGAAGCGGGGCTGACGTTCCGCCTGACCTTCCGGACGCCGCAAGCGCCGTTTGCTTTTGCCCCTGCTTCCATTATATGCCCGCTCGAACGCCCCGGCCCACGGTCGCCTCCTTTGATTTATCGGGATGCGACTATAGACGGTCCGGGGCTTGCTCTTTTACAGTTTCGAAGGACGAACACGCATGTCCCGTCGCCGCCAGATCTACGAGGGCAAGGCCAAGATCCTCTACGAAGGCCCTGAACCCGGCACCCTGATCCAGTACTTCAAGGACGACGCCACTGCGTTCAACGCGCAGAAGAAGGGCACGATCCAGGGCAAGGGCGTGATCAACAACCGCATCAGCGAGTACGTGTTCACGCGCCTCAACCACATCGGCGTGCCCAACCACTTCATCCGCCGCCTCAACATGCGCGAGCAGCTGGTCCGCCAGGTCGAGATCATCCCTATCGAGGTCGTGGTGCGCAACGTGGCCGCCGGTTCGATCTCGAAGCGCCTCGGCATTCCCGAGGGTGAGCCGCTGCCGCACACGCTGATCGAATACTACTACAAGGACGACGCGCTGGGCGATCCGATGATCGCCGAAGAGCACATCGCCGCTTTCGGCTGGGCCACCAACGAGGAGATGCAGGACATCTCGGCGATGGCGATCCGCGTGAACGACTTCATGGCGGGCATGTTCGCCGCGATCAACATCCGCCTCGTCGACTTCAAGCTCGAATTCGGCCGCATCTGGGACGGCGACTACAGCCGCGTGATCCTGGCGGACGAAATCAGCCCCGACGGCTGCCGCCTCTGGGACATGAACACCGGCGAAAAGCTCGACAAGGACCGCTTCCGCCGCGATCTCGGCGGTGAGGAAGAGGCTTACCAGGAAGTCGCCCGCCGCCTCGGCCTGCTCCAGGACGACAACGGCCCGAGCGAAGTCCTCGACCTGTCGAAGCACCGCAAGCTGCGCGGCAAGTAAGCCTGCGCAGACATGCACGAGAAGGCCCGGCCACCGCGAGGTGCGCCGGGCCTTCTTGCATCCGCCTCACGTAAGGCCTCCCCGCAGCCCCCCTCTTCGTCATTGCGAGCGTAGCGAAGCAATCCAGAGTCGGTCTCAAGCCGCTCTGGATTGCTTCGCTACGCTCGCAGTGACGAGACAATGGGTCGAGGGAAATTTGCCTCGAAGCGCAAAGCAGGAAAGCCGAGTTGCAGCCCCCGTCCTCTTGTGATCGGGCACCGACTGGGGCACCAGCACTCCATGCGAACCCTTCTCGTTACCGCGCTCCTCCTTTCCGCGCCGCTGCCGGTCCTCGCGCGCGAAGCCGCACCCAAAGCCCCAGCCCAAACCGTCGATACCAGCTGGGCCTTCGAGAAAAGCGACGTCCCGCTCGATCCCGATTTCCGGTTCGGCCGCCTCCCGAACGGCATGCGCTACGTGATCCGCCATAATGCGACACCTGCCGGAACCGGCGTGGTGCGCATGGAAGTCGCCGCCGGTTCGCTCGACGAGAGCGATACCGAACAGGGCTATGCCCACTTCGTCGAGCACATGGCCTTCAACGGCAGCAAGCGCGTGCCCGAAGGCCAGATGATCCCGCTGCTCGAACGCGACGGCCTTGCTTTCGGCGCCGACACCAATGCCTCGACCAGTTTCGAGCGCACCGTCTACAAGCTCGACCTGCCGCGCAGCGACGCCAAGCTGCTCGACACCGCGCTCATGCTGATGCGCGAGACCGCGAGCGAGCTGACCATCTCCCAGGGCGCGATCGACCGCGAGCGCGGGGTGATCCTCTCGGAAATGCGCGACCGCAACACCTTCGGCCTGCGCAATGCCATCGATTCGACGCGGTTCTTCTACCCGCAGGCCCTCTACGGCAACCGCTTCCCGATCGGCACCGTCGCCACGCTCAATGCCGCCGACGCGCAGAAGCTCCGGGCCTTCTACGATCGCGAATATGTGCCCGCCCATGTCACGCTGGTCGTCATCGGCGATTTCGATGCCGCCGCAGTCGAAGCGGACATCAAGCGCCACTTCTCCGACTGGACCGGCGGTGCAGCCCAGCCCCAGCCCGATCCCGGCCCGGTCGATGCGAAAGACCGCAAGCGCACCGGCATCTGGATCGACCCCGCCCTCTCCGAACGCGTCGTCATCCAGCGCAACGGCGCCTGGATGGACGAGCCGGACAGCGTCGCCCAGCGACAGGAAGGCCTGCTCCGCTCGGTCGGCTATGCGATCATCAACCGCCGCCTCCAGCGCCTCTCCCGCACTGCGGAACCGCCGTTCCGGGGCGCGGGCTTCGGCACCGGCGACGTCTTCGAGACCGCCCGCTCCACCCGCCTCATCATCGATAGCGTGGACGGCAAATGGGCGGACGGCCTTGCCGCCACTGCCCGCGAATATCGCCGCGCCCTCGCCCACGGCTTCACCGCCGCCGAGATCGCCGAACAGCTCGCCCAGCTCCGCACCTCGCTGGTCAACGCCGCCGGTTCCGCCAATACCCGCAGCAACGCGGCGCTGGCCGCCATCGCCCTCGCCCTCGTGGACGACCGCGTCGTGCCCTCGACACCCGCGTCCGCGCTCGAACGCTTCGAGGCTTTCGCCCCCGCGATCACCCCCAAGGCCGTGCTCGCCGCCCTCAAGCGCGAGGCGCTGGCGCTCGACAAGCCGCTGATCCGCTTCGAAGGCCGCAAGGCGCCCGAAGGCGGCGAACAGGCGATCCGCACCGCCTGGCAGCGCGCCACCCGCGGCCCGGTCCCGCGCGAGAACGCACAGGCGCTGGCCGCCTTCGCCTACACCGATTTCGGCACGCCCGGCACCGTCGTCAGCGACACCCACGACCCGATCCTCGGCATCCGCGAGATCCGCTTCGCCAACGGCGTGATGTTGAACCTCAAGCCCACCGAGCTGGAAAAAGACCGCATCCGCGTCAGCCTCTCGATCGACGGTGGCGACCGCCTCGACACCCGCGACAATCCGCTCGCCACTGACATGGTGAACTGGCTCGACAAGGGCGGCCTCGGCAAGCACAGCCGCGACGACCTCGACACCATCATGTCCGGCCACACGCTGGGATTCGGCCTCTCCAACGGAGCCTCCAGCTTCGACGCCCAGACCGCCACGACCCCGCGCGACCTCGAACTGCAACTCCAGCTGATGACCGCGCTCATGACCGACCCCGGCTATCGCTCGGAAGGCGAAGTCCAGTACCGACAGCAGGTCAACAACAGCTTCGCCCAGCTCCGCGCAACACCCGCCTCCTCGCTCGGCGCCGACCTCGGCGGCATCGTCTCGGACAACGACCCCCGCTTCAGCCTCCAGCCGGTCGAGGCCTACCGCCACCTGACTTACGCGAAACTCAAGCAGGACATCTCCGACCGCCTCGCCCACGGTGCCGTGGAAATAGGCCTCGTCGGCGATTTCGACGAGGACAAGGCCATCGCCATGGTTGCCCGGACGCTGGGCGCCCTCCCCACGCGCGAAACCGCCTTCCGCCCCTACGACGACCAGCCCCCGCGCACCTTCACTGCCGACCGCCGCCCCCGCATCCTGCGCCACACCGGCGCTGCCGACCAGGCCTTGCTGCGGCTCACCTGGCCGACCCGCGACGATTCGGACCCACTCGACGCGCTCCGGCTGGAACTGCTCGAACGGGTCGTGCGCGTCGAACTGACCGAGAGCCTGCGCGAAGCCCTCGGCAAGGCCTACTCGCCCTCCGCCGGAAGCGCGCTCTCGCACACGTGGAAAGGCTACGGCACTTTCTCGATAAACGCCTCGGTCGACGTGGCCGACGTGGCCGCCAGCCGCGAGGCCATCGCCAAAGTCGTGCGCGAACTGGCCACGGCGCCGGTCAGCGAAGACGTGCTGCAACGCGCCCGCGCGCCGCTGGTGGAAGCCTTCCAGAACGCGCTCAAGGGCAACGCAGGCTGGCTCTCGCTGGTCGACCGCGCACAGACCCAGCCGGACCGGATCGAACGCTTCAGCAAGGCCCGCGAACGGCTGATGACACTCACCGCCGCCGACGTTCAGGCGATGGCGCAGCGCTATCTCGATCCGGCGAAGGGGCTGGAAGTGCTGGTTTTGCCGGAAGGGGTGGACGTTTTGAAGAAGTAGGGGAAGAAGCAGGGGCCATCGCCCCTGCACCCCGGAACTGTCGAGGTCACGCGGACCAACAGCCTCGTGCGCCCATGGCTGCGTCGGGAGACTTATTGGCTGCGCCGCAGGGAGCGCACACCAGATAGGTCGCGCGCGAGGTAGACATTTAGAGGGTCTGGGGGATCATCCCCCAGGACTTCTCTCTTCTTTCTATCTCGCGTGATTGTCCCTTACCGGCCTCCCCGTCCGCTCCGCCCATTCCACGATCAGGTCGTCGTAGAGCTTCTGGTCGATCAGATCGTACTTCTCGGGGAAGCTGGTGAAAGCTGCCGTTGCGCTTTTTACCGCGCCGGTTTCCATCAATTCGCGGGCCATGGCGAGGTGGCCGACCGCCGCCGAGACCCAGCCCCATGCCGTCGAGAGCGTGAAGGCCGTGTCCGGCAGGTTGAAGCCCAGGGTACAGACCGGGATCGGCATGTGGGGGATGACTTCGGCTTGCTGCTCGGGCGGCGCGCTGGCGAAGACGATCGCATCGGCGCCTGCCTCGGCGTAGGCCTTGCCGCGCCGGATCGCGTCCTCGATCGAGCCGGTGCCGCCGCCGCCGTTGGCGCTGGTGTAGAGTTCGTCGCAGCGCGCGATCACGACGAGACCCGAATCGCCCCGCGCCTTTACCCCCGCCTCGATGCGTAATTGCATGTCCTCGATCGTGCAGAGGCCGTTTACGTGTTTGGAGTGCTTGGGATTCACCTCGTCCTCGACGTGGTATCCGGCGATCCCGGCGGCGACGTAGCGGCGGGTGAAGTGATAGGCGTCGGCCACCGTCTCGCCCAGAGTGTCGGCATCGACGATCAGCGGGATATCGATCGCTTGCGCAATCCGCGCGGACTGCTCGATCATCTCGACCTGACTGAACACGCCGTTGTCGGGCACGGCATAGTGGAACGCCGAGCAGGCGTGCCCGCCGAGATAGGCCGCCTTGAAGCCGACATGCTCGACGATCCGCCCGGTCAACGCCGAATAGGCTTCGGCGGCGACGAAGTGCTCGCCGTTCTCGATCAGCGCGCGCAGTTTCTCACCCGGCGTCGGCATCGCGTTTCTCCCGCTCCTGTCGCGCGTGGCTCGCACGATTGCCGGGGCCGGACAAGCGGGCCTTGCGCTTATCGGCGGGGCGTTGCGATCAGGCCGTCTCGGCTTCGGCGCCGATGCGTTCGAGAGCGGGGATGAGTTCGTCGAAGTGGTCGATCACCGCCGTCGCGCCGAGGTCGTGCGGCGCGCGATCGTTGAAACCGAAGCTGACCGCGACGCAGGGAATCCCCGCCGCCGCCGCCGCGCCGGTATCGTAAGTGGTGTCGCCGACGAAGGCCGCCCGCCCGCCTCCGGCCCGCTCCAGCATCAGCTCGATCAGGTCCGGCTTCGGCTTGGCGCGGCCCGGTCCGAGCGTATCGCCGCCGATCACCGTGAAGAAGTGATGCGAAAGGCCCATTTCCGCGAAGATCTTCACCGCGAGCCGTTCCAGCTTGTTGGTCACCACGGCGATCTTCACGCCGCGCACCGCGAGGCCCTTGAGCATCGCCTCGCCGCCCGGATAGAGCTTCGTTTCCACCGCGATATGGTCGCTGTAGAAGTCGATCAGCGCCAGGTGCAGTTCGTTCAGCCGTTCGTCCGAGACCGGGCCGCCGGTGACGTCCAGTCCCTTGGCCAGCATTTTCTTGGCGCCGCCGCCGACGAGGTCGCGCACCGCGTTTCTCGGGATCGGCGGGCGTCCCTCCAGCGAGAGGGCGTGGTTGAGCGCCACGCCCAGATCACCGAGCGAATCCAGCAGGGTTCCGTCCAGGTCGAAACCGACGATGTCGAAGGGAAAATCTGTCATCCTCTTCTCAGTGGCTTCCCGCGGTGGAAACCGCAACAATTTGCTGGCAAGTGATGCACATGGTCGAACACTCAACGCCTCTCGCTATCGTCGTCCTCGCCGCAGGCAAGGGCACCCGCATGAAGAGTGACCTGCACAAGGTCCTCCATCCCATAGCCGGTCGCCCGATGCTGGAGCACCTGCTGGAAAGTGCAGCCGCGCTGGCGCCGGAGCGGCAGGTCGTGGTGGCGGGGCATGGCCGCGAGCAGCTGGAGAAAGCCCTCGGCAGCCGCGCTGCAATCGCCGTGCAGGAGCCGCAGCTCGGCACCGGGCATGCGGTGCAGCAGGCAGAAGCCGCGCTTTCTGGATTCGCGGGCGACGTGCTGATTCTCTACGGCGACGTGCCGTTCGTCGGCACCGACACGATGCGCGCGATGATCGAGCGGCTCCATGCCGACGATTCGCCTGCGGTGGTCGTGCTCGGGTTCGAGCCGGAAGACCCGCTCCAGTATGGCCGCGTGCTCGCCCACGATGACGGGCGCATCGCGATGATGGTGGAATACAAGGACGCCACCGAGGAACAGCGCGCCTGCCGCCTGTGCAATTCCGGGCTGATGGCGGTGAAGTCGGCCGACCTGTTCGACCTGCTCGCCCGCGTCGGCAACGACAATGCACAGGGCGAGTACTACCTCGTCGATATCGTCAATGTGGCGACGCTCGAAGGGCGCGCTTGCGCGGTGATCGTCACGCCCGATCCGGACGAAGTGGGCGGCATCAACAGCCGCGGAGAGCTGGCCGAGGCCGAGGCGCGCTGGCAGGCCAAGCGGCGCGTGGCCGCGATGGCCGACGGCGTGACGCTGATCGCCCCCGAAACGGTGTTCTTCGCCTGGGACACGAAGCTGGGCCGCGATGTCACCATCGAGCCGAACGTCGTCTTCGCGCCGGGCGTCACCGTGGCGGACGGCGTCGTCATCCACGCCTTCTCGCACCTTGAGGGCGCGACGCTGGAAAGCGGCGTCACCGTCGGTCCCTATGCCCGCCTGCGCCCCGGCGCGGTGCTGCGCAAGGGTTCGAAAGTCGGCAACTTCGTCGAAGTGAAGAACGCGGAACTGGGCGAAGGCGCCAAGGCCAATCACCTCACTTACGTCGGCGACGCCACGATCGGCGCGAAGGCCAACCTCGGCGCGGGTACGATCACCTGCAACTACGACGGCTACTTCAAGCACCGCACGGTGATCGGCGAGCGCGCCTTCATCGGCTCGAACAGCGCCCTCGTCGCGCCGGTGAAGATCGGCGCGGATGCCATCGTCGCGGCGGGCAGCACCGTCACCCGCGACGTCGCCGACGGCGAACTTCGCCTGGTGCGCGGCGAACAGCTGGTCAAGCCCGGCTGGGCCGACCGCTTCCACGACGCGATGAAGAAGAAAAAAGCCGAGAAGTCGGCAGGCCGCTAAGCCCCTCCATCGTCATTGCGAGAGTAGCGAAGCAATGACGAAAAATGGCGTGGAAACGAAAACGGGCGGTCCTCACGGACCGCCCATCCTCCCTGACGAACTTACCGTATCAGGCGCCGATGGCCTGTTTCTGCGCGATGAAGTCCAGTTCGGTCTTGGCGCCTAGGTTGCTCGGATCGTAGTCGAGCGACTGGCGGAACAGCTTCGCCGCATCGTCGAGCCGGCCCATCTCGATCCGGGTATAGCCCATGCCGCGCAGCGCCCGCGCCGCAACCTTGGCATCCTCGCCCGAAGTGCTCTTGTCGACGATCGCCCAGGCATGGGCAAAGATGTCGTAGGAACGCTGCCATTCCCGGCGCGACTTGAACAGTTCGGCATATTCGTTGGCGAAATGCGCATTGTCCGGCGCGAGTTCGGTGGCGCGGCGCAGTTCGGCCTCGGCAAGGTCACCGCGCCCGAGATCAACGAGCGCGTAGCCCTTGCCGAAATGCGCATCGCAAACGTCACTGCTGACCGCCACCGCCTTGCCGGCCGCGATCGGAGCCTCGGCGCCGCCCGACTGGCAGAGACGCGGACGGGCATCGCCGCCCAGCGCCCGTTCGCTGGCCAATATCACCGAATCGAACATCTTCACTGCCTGCGCGGGCTTGCCCGCGCGGATCAGTGCGAAGCCCTTGCTCACGTCGCCCTTGCTGACGTCATTGCCGCTCTCGACATGGAGCGCGGTGTTCACCACCGCGCCGCTCCCGCCGATGTCGCGCGCGAAAGCAGGTCCGGAGCATGCCACACCTAAACAGGCAACTGGGGCCAGCCCGATAAAAGCAAATGAAACCGACCTCTTGATGAAGTTCATCGGTGTTATCCTCTCCAGGAACACCGATCACGCCCCAGTCGTGACCCCACAGGGTATTTGCCGGGCGATTTTCGTCGGAACAGTGTTCGTCGAAGGGGACAGACTATCCGACGGACGCGGTTTGACAAGAACTTTCACGAATCGCAGATAACCCGCAACGAATCTTTCCATCCGTTGGAGTTTTCATGTCGAACAGCCCCTGGAGCCACAGCCGCAATGCCGCGATCGCCGACGATGTCGATTTCGAGATCAAGGGCGCGGAACTCCAGTTCGTCGAGATCGAGCTGGACCCCGGCGAAAGCGCGGTGGCGGAAGCCGGCGCGATGGTCTGGAAAGATTCCTCCATCGCCATGTCGACCGTGTTCGGCGACGGTTCCGAGCAGCAGGGCGGCGGCTTCATGGGCAAGCTGCTGGGTGCGGGCAAGCGCCTCGTCACCGGCGAGAGCCTGTTCACCACCGTCTTCACCCATGAGGGCCGCGGCAAGGCCCGTGTCGCCTTTTCCGCGCCGATCCCCGGCTCGATCGTGCCGATCAAGCTCGATGAGGTAGACGGACGCCTGATCTGCCAGAAGGACGCTTTCCTCTGCGCCGCGCGCGGTGTTTCCATCGGCGTCCACTTCCAGCAGAAGATCATGACTGGCCTGTTCGGCGGCGAAGGCTTCATCATGCAGCGCCTCGAAGGCGACGGCTGGGTCTTCGTGCAGATGGGCGGCACCGTGATCGAGAAGACGTTGCAGCCGGGCGAGGAACTCCACATCGACACCGGCTGCGTCGCCGCCTTCACATCCGGCATCGATTTCGACGTGGTGCGGGCAGGTTCGGTCAAGTCGATGATCTTCGGCGGCGAAGGCGTGTTCTTCGCCCGCCTGCGCGGTCCAGGCAAAGTCTGGATCCAGTCGCTGCCCTTCTCGCGCCTTGCGGGACGGATGATGGCCGCCGCCGTGCCCTATGGCGGACAGAATCGCGGCGAGAGCACATTGCTCGGCCTGGGCGCCGTCGCCGGGATCGGAACCTTGCTCAGCGGAGACGACTGAGAAAGGGATTACCTCTCAAGTCCCACCACTTTGCACACATTACCAAGCCTTCATGGTGGCGCCACCAAACGCCAACCATTATCGGTGTAACGGCAAGGCAGTTTCGGCTCGAACCAGGGTAAATTAAGCGCATGTGTGGAATCATCGGCATCGTCGGCAAGGAACAGGTCGCGGATCGGCTCGTCGACGGCCTGCGCCGCATGGAATATCGCGGCTATGACAGCGCGGGCGTCTGCACGGTCGAGAACGGCCAGCTGATCCGCCGCCGCGCGCAGGGCAAGCTGGTCAACCTCATGAACGAACTGGCCCGCGATCCCGCGCCGGGCCTGATCGGCATCGCCCACACCCGCTGGGCCACCCACGGCGCCCCCACCGCCGCCAATGCCCACCCGCACGCGACCGAGCACCTCGCGCTCGTCCACAACGGTATCATCGAGAACTTCAAGCCGCTGCGCGAAGCCCTCGAATCGCGCGGCCGCACTTTCGAGAGCCAGACCGATACCGAAGTGGTCGCCCACCTCGTGTCCGAACAGGTCGAGGCCGGGCTGTCGCCGGAAGAGGCGGTGAAGGTCGTCCTCCCGCAGCTGCGCGGCGCCTTTGCGCTCGCCATCGCCTTCCGCCAGCACCCTGACCTCCTGATCGGCGCGCGCCTCGGCTCGCCGCTGGTCGTCGGCTATGGCGAGGGCGAGACCTACCTCGGCTCGGACGCCCTCGCCCTCGCCCCGCTGACGCAGCGCATTTCCTACCTTGAGGAAGGCGACTGGGTGGTCATCACCCACGACGGCGCGCGGGTCTTCGATGCGGACAACAACCCGGTGGAACGCGAGATCGTGTCTTCCGGCGCCTCGGCGGTCGCCATCGAGAAGGGCAATTACCGCCACTTCATGCAGAAGGAGATCTTCGAGCAGCCGACCGTGGTGGCGCAGACCCTGCGCAGCTACATCCACCAGGTGGACCAGTCCGTCGCCCTGCCGCAGATCGATTTCGACCTTTCGGCGATCAAGCGCATCACCATCGTGGCCTGCGGCACCAGCTTTTACGCCGGAATGGTGGCGAAATACTGGATCGAGACATTCGCCCGCCTGCCGGTGGACATCGATGTGGCCTCCGAGTTCCGCTACCGAGACCCCGTTCTGGAGCCGGGCGGCCTGGCCCTGTTCATCTCGCAATCGGGCGAGACTGCGGACACCCTTGCCGCATTGAAACACTGCAAGGCAGCCGGGCAGACCATCGCCGTCGTCGTCAACGTGCCCACCAGCACGATGGCGCGCGAGGCGGATCTGCTGCTGCCCACCCACGCCGGGCCGGAAATCGGCGTCGCCTCGACCAAGGCCTTCTCGTGCCAGCTGGCCGTACTGGCAGCGCTCGCGGCGCATCTCGCGGTCAAGCGCGGACGCATGGACCGGGCCGAGGAAACCGAGATCGTCCAGCACCTGCTCCAGACGCCTGCCAGCCTCAACGCCGCGCTCGCTTTCGACGAAGAGATCGCGGCGATGGCGCACCTCATTGCCCCTGCCCGCGACGTGCTCTACCTCGGCCGCGGCCCGGACTATCCGCTGGCCCTCGAAGGCGCGCTGAAGCTGAAGGAAATCAGCTACATCCATGCCGAAGGCTATGCCTCGGGCGAGATGAAGCACGGCCCCATCGCGCTGATCGACGAGGCGGTGCCGGTGATCGTCCTCGCGCCTTCCGGCCCGCTGTTCGAAAAGACCGTCAGCAACATGCAGGAAGTGCGCGCACGCGGCGGCAAGGTCGTGCTGATCTCCGACGCCGAAGGCATTGCCGAGGCGGGCGAAGGCTGCATCGCCACCATCGAAATGCCGCGCGTCCATCCACTGATCGCGCCGCTGGTCTATGCCGTGCCTGTACAGCTGCTTGCCTATCACGTTGCCTGCGTGAAGGGCACCGACGTGGACCAGCCGCGCAACCTCGCGAAGAGCGTCACGGTCGAATAGCACCGTATCGGCGGTTTTCTTCCGTCGCAGGGGTGTTTCCTCCCATCGCGGAAATGCCCTATGGTTTACCGGGCGATAACCCTTCGCTCGGTAAGCCCTGAAATGTGAGAAAGCGGCCGCACGCCATTCAACCGCTCCCGCAGGAGCTGCCGGTCTCCGCGATCCTCGGGCTGAGCCAGCCGGCGGAAGGAGACTGGGCGCGCCTGCGCGGCATCCAATACTCCTCCCTCGGCCGGGCGCCCGTCGCGCGCGCGGTCACGCAACTGGCGGCAATGCTGGCTGCGTGCGGCTTGCTGGTTCCCCGCCTCGATCCGGTGCTCGTGCTGGGCTGGGCCGCGCTGGTCTGTGCCGCCACCTGGTACGGCACGCGCATTGACCGCGCCATTTCCGGCACCGAAGGCCGGATCCTGCACCCCGGCGAGACCCGTTCCTACCTAGCCGCCACTCTGGCGAAGGGTCTGGTCTGGTCGATCCCGGTCTGCGGCTTCGGGCCGTTCCTCGATGCGCAAATCCAGATCAAACTCTGGACCGTCCTCGCGATGCTGATGACGGCTTTCGCCGTGCTGATCCCCGGCTTGCCGATGGGTACGCTGGTCTTTACCGCTCTCGTCGGCGGCTCGGCGATCCTCTGCTTCCTGCTTCTCGGCCTGTTCGACATGGCGCTCGTCGCCTCGGCCTTCATCGCCGTCGTCTTGGCGGGGACCATCCAGTCCGCGCGGCAGTTCCTGATCGGCAAAGTCGCCGAAGCGGGCATGGTCGAGCGGGACGAAGTGGTCTCGCTGCTCCTGCGTGAGTTCGAGGACGGCGAGGCCGACTGGCTCTGGCAGATCGACCCTGCCCGCCGCGTCCGCGCCGTCTCCCCCCGCTTCGCTTTCGCGCTCGGCAAGCAGGCACCCGAGATCGAAGGTATGTCGTTTCTCCGGCTCATCGCCGGCGCGGACTGGGAAACGGGCGATTTCCCCGCCAGCCTCCACGACCTTGCCGAACGCCTCAAGCGCCGCGAGAGCTTCTCGAACCTGCTGGTCCGCGTCACCATCGGCGGCAAGCCGCGCTGGTGGGAACTGTCCGGCACCCCGCAGATCGACGAGAACGGCCAGTTCGACGGCTTTCGCGGCGTCGGCTCCGACGTCACCGAGGCGCGGGAGAATTCCGACAAGATCGCCTGGCTCGCCCGCTACGATCCGCTTACCGGCATGCCCAACCGGCTGATGCTGGGCGAGGCGCTGGGCGAAGCGCTGTCCCATGCCGCGCAGTGGCGTCTGCGCTGTGCCTTCCTGATGATCGATCTCGACCGCTTCAAGGCTGTCAACGACACGCTCGGCCACCATGTCGGCGACCAGTTGCTCGCCCGCGTGGCCGAGCGACTCAAGGAACAGATGACCGAGCGCGAGGTCTGCGGGCGTCTCGGCGGCGACGAATTCGCCATCGTCATCCGCGATGCCTCCGACCTCGGCTATGTCGAACGCGTGGCCCAGCGGGTGATCCAGAGCCTGTCGCAGGCCTACGAGATCGACAACCATACGCTCTTCGTCGGCGCCTCGATCGGCTCGGCCATCGGCCCGCGCGACGGCGAGGCGGTGGAAACGCTGATGCGCAATGCCGACCTCGCGCTCTACCGTTCCAAGGACGAAGGCGGCAACACGCACTTCTCCTATGAACCCGCCCTCCACGCCCACGCCGAGGAGCAGCGCAAACTGGAATCGGCGATGCGCACCGCGCTGGAGCGCAAGGAGTTCGCGCTGCACTTCCAGCCGGTGGTCGATGCGCAGGACGAAACGGTGGTCAGCTTCGAGGCGCTGCTGCGCTGGAACAGCGCCGAACACGGCGCCGTCAGCCCGGTGAAGTTCATTCCGCTGGCCGAGGATACCCGGCTGATCGTCCCGATCGGCGAATGGGTGCTGCGCGAGGCCTGCCGCGAAGCGATGAACTGGCCCGAGCATGTCCGGGTCGCCGCCAATGTCTCGGGCGAGCAGCTGCTCGATCCGAACTTCGTTACCGGCGTCGTCTCCGCCCTCACCGAAAGCGGGCTGCCCGCCGCGCGGCTGGAGCTGGAAGTGACCGAGAGCATCTTCCTGCGCGACGCCACCCTCGCCCGCTCGGCGCTGGAAAAGATCATGGCGCTGGGCTGCAAAGTGGCGCTCGACGATTTCGGCACCGGCTATTCCTCGCTCGGCTACCTGCGCAAGCTGCGCTTCTCGACGATCAAGATCGACCGCTCCTTCGTGCAGGGCGCGGCCACCGGCAATGCGGAAAGCCTGGCAATCATCCGCGCCGTCGTCGCCATGGCCGACAGTCTCGGCATGTCCACGACCGCCGAAGGCACCGAGACCGAGAACGAAGTCGAAATGGTCCGCAAGCTCGGCTGCCGCAAGATACAGGGCTATTACTACGGCCGCCCGATGACCGCGAAAGACGCGCTCGCGCTATTTCGTAACCGCGCCTTTTCCGTGCCTTAACGGAAGATCGGCAGAACCTGCGGCAGGTCTACCGTCGTGCGGATACCCGGCGGCGCGGCGCAGACGGTGGGAATGGCGTTGACCGGCCGGTGTGCGGTAAGGCCCGGCGTATAGGCCGCGTAATCTTCCTTGGAGACCGGGAAAGTCACGTCCACCTTTACCGGCGTGTCTCCCTCGGTGACGATCCGCCAGCCGGATTCGCGCAAGTCCCAGTCGTGCTCGATGTCCTGGGTCACGTACCAGTTGGCCCGGAAGCGCAGGACCGGACGGCCGCCGCTCTTGCAGGTGATCGTGGTGCGCATCGCCCCCACTGTACCGGCCGCCACCGTGCCTGCCGCGATCGTAAGTTCGCGCCGCGTCGGCGAGAGTTCGCCCGAGGCCTCGATCGCATCCACTTCAAGCCCCACGGCATCCGCGATCTGCGCAAGCGAACCGCCGAAATCGCCCTTGAGATGGTCGGCCCGGCGCTGGTCGAAGGGTGCCATCGGGGCGCCGAAGCCCATGACCTTAAACAGCATGTCCGGCGAATTTCGGCTCGATACGTCGGCATATTCGTCAATGGTGAGCAGCCCGTGCCTCCGCTGGAGCGACAGCAGCGGAACTGCCAGCGCTTCGGTCACGAAGCCCGGACTGGAGCCGGTGCTGTAGATCGAGGCGTTCCCCGCCCGGCAGGCCGCTTCCACCCGCTCGCGAAGCGCAACATCCATCCGCGCCGGATCGTGGAAATCGCCCCGCGTGGTGACGACGTTCTTGCCGGATGCCAGCAACGCGCAGATCTCGTCGAAGTCGGTGCCCTGCCGCATGTAGAGCACGCAGTCGGCATCGAGCGCGACCATCTCCTCCAGCGAACCGCTTGCCTTCACCCCCGTCGGCGGCAAGCCGCAAAGCGCGCCCGCGTCCTTGCCCCGTTTCTCGGACGAACGCACCCACAGCCCGACAAGATCCATGCGCGGATGCTCGATCACCGCGCGCAAGGCGCGGCTGCCGACATTGCCCGTCGCCCACTGGATTACCCGCCAGGTCCGGTCTTGCGCCATCGTCTTTCTCCCAGGTTCGTCCATTCACGATCGCTCAGGGCGTCATCCAGCTCACGGTCTCCTGCCGTGGATCGAGCGAATCGGCCTTCCACCGCACCGACCCGAAAGGCCGTTCGAGGCGGCGGCGCACCCGACCGGCGTGATGCAGGCGGTTGAACCTATCCGCCTCCTTCTGGATCTCGATATCGGCCTGGGTGAAGCGGTCGCGCAGGCGCAAGTAGTCGCCCCAGGTCGGGCAATGGTAACGCTCGGTCCAGAGCGCGGGGTCGGCAATATCGCGCGCAAGCGACCATTCGAAGCCGCCGTTGCGTTTGCGCATCGACTGCATCCTCATCATCACCGCGTAGAATTCCCGCGCCTGTCCGGGATCGACCTCGTAGTCCACCTCGATCACCACCGGGCCGGAACGCAAGGTCAGCGCCATGCCGACCGCCGGTTCGTGACCGAGCGCGACTTCGGCGGTGTCGGTCTCGTCGCGCCCGACCGGCAGAAGCAGTCCGAGCAGCGCCGTCGCGCCGACCGCCAGACCCGAAGCCACGAGCGCGAAGGCCACGCTCCGGCCCGCCGCCACTTCTCCCCAGCCCCAGGCGCCCAGCCCGATCCCGGCGGTGATCGCCGAGGAAAACAGCGAAAGCGCCCGCGCCGTCACCCAGCGCGGCGCCGAAAGCTGCACGGTCACGTTGAGCATGGCGATGGTCAGGATATTGCAGGCGCCGACCACCAGGAAAGCCGCGCACGTCAGGACGATCGCATGGCTCATCCCGATCGTGACGAGCGCGAGACCCGTGCCGACTGCGAATATCCGCAAGGCCGGCTCGGTCGGCATCGCTCCGCGGATCCGGCTGACGAAGAGCGCGCCGGTCACGGCGCCGACGCCCTGCGCGCCCAGCAGCACGCCGAACGTGGAGGCATCGCCGTGCAGCAGGTCGCGCGCGATCAGCGGTGCCAGGGCGGAAGCCGTCGCCGTGCTCAGTCCGAAGACGAGCACCCGCACCAGCGCGGTGCGGATCGCCGGAGCGTGGAGTGCATAGCGAACCCCGCCGACGATCGCGCGGTCCATGCGCTCGGGCGGCAGCCGCGAGGGGGTATGGCGCCGCCGCCAGAAGAAGAAGGCGAAGAGCAGCGGCAGATAGAGCAGCGCGGTCATGCCGAACACCGCCTTCGCCCCGTAGATCACCACGATCAGCCCGCCCAGCGCCGGACCGAAGCTGCGCGCGAGATTGTAGCTGATCGTGCCCAGCGCCACGGCGGCGGGAAGGTGCTCGCGAGAGACCTGTTCCGGGATCGAGGCCTGCCACGAAGGCGAATAGAGCGCGACGCCGCCGCCGATCAGCACGCAGAAAGCCAGCAGCAGCCAGGGCGTGACAAGGCCCAGAAAGGCGATGCCCGCCAGCACTGCCGCGCAGATCGCGCTGAAGGTCAGGCCGGTCATGGCGATGCGGCGGCGGTCGAACATGTCGGCTATCGCCCCCGCGGGAAGTGTCACCAGTACGAGCGGCAACATCATCGCCGACTGCACCAGCGCGACCATGCTGGGCGAATTGCTGAGCCGGGTCATCTCCCAGGCCGCCCCGACACCGAGGAAGAGCTGGCCGAAGTTCGAGAACAGGCTGGCTGTCCATATCCGCCGGAAAGTCGGCTCAAGCAGCGGTGCAAAGGCTCCGCCTTCCGGCGGTTGGGGTGCGAAAGTGTCACCGGAAGGCTCCCCGCGTTGCACTCCGCCATCCCCTTTCTCATTGGCTTATCGCAAGGGATGATGGCGCCCGCCTCGGGATCGTCAAGCGCACCGCCCGCGATTGACCGAGGCCCCGCCCCCGCGATATGCTTTCACCTGAAAGCAATCGCCAAGGCGATAGGAAACGGGCCTCCAATTGCAATTGCCCAAGGGCGCCAGCATGACCCCGGACAAACGATGCCGGGTGCCGCGCGACGCGCTTTCCGGCCGGGACCAGGAGGAGAGCCGACCGTGACCGAGGCCTATATCATCGACACCGTCCGCACGCCGCGCGGCATCGGCAAGATGGGCAAGGGCGCCCTCTCCGCCCTGCATCCGGAGCATCTCTCCGCCGCCGTGCTCGCCGCGCTCAAGGCGCGCAACCGCTTCGACACCGCCGATGTCGACGACGTGATCTGGGGCGTCTCCGCCGCCATCGGCCTGCAAGGCGGCGACATCGCCCGCATGGCCGCGCTCGACGCAGGGTACGACGTGAAAGCAGGCGGCGTCACCCTCAACCGCTTCTGCGGCTCCAGCCTGACCGCAACCAGCCTCGCCTCGGCGATGATCCTGTCCGGCATGTCCGACCTGATGATCGCGGGCGGGATGGACATGCTCTCCTATGCCAATGCCCATGGCATGAAGATGCGCGAGGCCGGGGTCGGCAGCGCGGGAATGGGCGCGGGCAATCCGCGTCTTCAGGCCAGGCATCCGCAGACCAACCAGGGCGTCGCCGCCGACGCGATTGCCGCGATGGAAGGCATCACCCGCGCCGAACTGGAAGCGCTCGGGGTCGAGAGCCAGCGCCGCGCCGCCCGCGCCATCTCCGAAGGCCGCTTCGACAGGTCCACGATCGTCGTGAAGAACGATGCGGGCAACGTGATCCTCGACCACGAGGAATATCCCCGCCCGGATACCACGGCGGAAGGCCTCGCCCAGCTCAAGCCCGCCTTCGAGATGCTCTTCGACATGCCCTCGGCGCCCGGCGGCAGGACCTATCTGGAACTCGTCCACCAGGTCTATCCGGACCTCGACGTCAAGCCGATCCACCATGCCGGGATTTCCTCGGGCGTCGTCGACGGCGCCTCGGCGATCCTGCTCGCCTCGAAGGACTATGCCGAAAGGCACGGGCTGAAACCCCGCGCCCGCATCGTCGCGATGGCCGAGACCGGGGACTGCCCGACCCTGATGCTCAACGGCCCGGTTCCGGCGGCGAAGAAGGTCCTCGCCAAAGCCGGGCTCACCAGGGACCAGATCGACGTCTGGGAAGTGAACGAGGCTTTCGCCGTCGTCGTCGAGAAGTTCATCCGCGACCTTGACCTCGACCGCGCGAAGGTCAATCCGAACGGCGGCGCGATCGCGCTCGGCCATCCCGTCGGAGGAACCGGGGCCATCCTCATCGGCACCGCGCTCGACGAACTGGAGCGCAGCGGCGGGCGCTATGCCCTCGTCACCATGTGCGCGGCCGGGGGCATGGCACCGGCCATCGTCATCGAACGCGTATGAACGCAGTCCAAGGAGTATCGAGTTGGCAACCGAGGCGGAAGACAAGCTGACCGGCAGGCTGGGCGAGGCCCTGAGCGACGGCGAGATCAGCACCCGGCGGCAGGTCGGCCTGCGGATGACGGTGATTTCCCGCCTCCAGCGCAACAATTTCGACCGCAAGGTGGCCGTGCTCAACGTCACCCGCTCGCAATGGGCGATGATCGCGGTAGTCTCGCGCTATCCGGGTTCGACCCAGCGGACGATCGCCGAGTATCTGGAGATGTCGGAAGCCTCGGCAGGCCGGTTGATCGACCGGCTTTGCGCCGAAGGGCTGCTCGAACGCCGCGACCGCGCCGACGACCGGCGCGCCCGCGCGGTCTATCTCACCGATGCCGCCCGTCCCCTGCTCGACCAGCTCGGCAAGATCGCCGACGAAGGCGAGGAGAAGATGTTTCACGGTTTCTCGGACGAGGAGGTCGAGCAGCTTCGCGACTACATGAACCGGATCTACGACAACGTCAGCCGGGGCTGATACCGGTTCACGCGCATAAGAAAAGGGCGGCCCGTGGAGCCGCCCTTTTTCGTTCTCGGCAGGAAGCTCACTTCGCCGAAGCGATGTCCTTCTTCGACAGCGAAGTGGTGAGCTTGCCGTCCACGGCAGCGAGGCTGGCGGCCGGAACGGTGACGAGGCGGCCGTTGAGGATGACCTGCGGATTGCCGTCGGCCGCAACGCGGTAGATCGGCGCGAGGCGGCTGCCGTTGCCCATGTAGAGCATCTTGCCGGCGGTCAGGTCGAGCGGTGTCGCAGCCGCTTCGGTAACGGTCTGCACCGACTGGCTGGTTTCGGCGAAAGCGGCGGGAACCAGAGCGAACGAGGCAACCGAAGCAGCGGCAGCGAGCGCAACGAACTTCTTCATCTAGGCATCTCCGAATGATCTTGTTGGCTTGTCGGAAAACCGTCTCGGCCTTCCAACTTACTAACCTAGGTTAGGTTTTGCTGAACGCCTAGTCAATTGTGTTTTCCGCACCCATCACGGCGGTTTCCGCAACCATCGCCTCTGCGGAGATCCGCGTCTCCTGCACCGGGCGGCATGGCAGCAACGAAGATCGCGGGAGCGTATCGCGCGGCTTGGACCCGGCATGATCGTGCCCGCGATGGCGCGTACCTTGTCAGCCCCGCCCTTTGCGCTCACATCCGACGAGACCTCGGCAGGCCCGGAAATCCTGCCAGGCAAGGCTCGGTGCACAGACCGATCACAACACAACAGGCGGGGACAGGCGGACGATGTCGACAAAGGTGATGCAGGGCGTGCGCGTCCTCGAAGTGGCGCAGTTCACCTTTACGCCCGCAGCCGGAGCGATCCTGGCCGACTGGGGCGCGGACGTCATCAAGATCGAGCACCCGGTGCGCGGCGATACCCAGCGCGGCTTCCTCAACATGGGCGGCGTCCAGCTCGATCCGCTGCGCCATACCCTGTTCGAGCATCCCAACCGGGGCAAGCGCAGCGTCGGCATCGACCTCTCGACCCCGGAAGGGCAGGAACTGCTCTACGAACTGGCCGCGCAGTGCGATGTCTTCCTCACCAACTACCTGCCGCAGGTCCGGCAGAAGAACCGCTTCGACGTCGAGCACATCCGCGCCGCCAATCCCAGGATCATCTATGCCCGCGGCAGCGCCTGGGGCAACAAGGGGCCCGAGCGCGAAAAGGGCGGCTTCGACGGCACCGCCTTCTGGTCGCGCAGCGGCATCGCCGATTGCATGACCCCGCCCGAACTGCCCGGCCCGCTCTCGCAGGGCATGCCCGCCTTCGGCGATTCGATCGGCGGCATGTTCATCGCCGGCGGCATCTCCGCCGCGCTCTATCACCGCGAGAAGACCGGCGAAGGCACCGAACTCGACGTTTCGCTGATGAGCACCGCGGCCTGGGCCTCCGGTGCCAATATCGCGCAAGTGGTGGAAACCGGCGTGGTCTCGCGCAATTCCATGCCCACTTCGGGCGGCAGCGCGAAGAACCCCTTCATGGGCAATTTCTGGACTTCGGACGGACGCACGATCAACTTGTGCATGGTCAGCCCGACCGGTCTGATCCGCGACACGTTCGAACATGTCGGCCGTGCCGATGCCGCCGACGACCCACGCTTCCAGGACGTGCTCAGCCTGATCGAGAACGCGCAGGCGGCCAGCGCCATTCTGGTCGAAGCCTTCGCCGCCAAGCCTTTCGCCTACTGGCGCGAGCACCTGAAGACACTGAAGGGCCAGTGGGCGCCAATCCTCAACCTGCTCGAACTGACAGGCGACGAACAGGCGCTCGCCAACGACCTGCTCGTCGAGGTCGAGGCGGCGGACGGCGGCGAGCCGCTCAAGCTCGTGCGCGGCCCGGTGCAGTGGAACGGCGAGGCGCTGGAAACCACCCGCTCGCCGCAGGCCTCGGAGCATACCGAGATCGTGCTGATGGAACTGGGCATCGAATGGGACAGGATCGAGGACCTCAAGACCAAAGGCGCGATCGCCTGAGTGTCCTTATTGAAGACAGTGAACAGGAAGTTGGGAAAATGAAGCCAGGAACCCGTCTGAAGAGTGCGACTTGCGACACCGAAGTCATGGTGATCCGCAGCGCCGAAGGCACGATCGAATGCGGCGGCGCGCCGATGGGCGAGGCCAGACCCGCCGATGCCGCGCCGCTCGCCGCCGATTTCTCCGCCGGTACGCTGATGGGCAAGCGCTACGTCGATGCCGACGGCAAGTACGAACTGCTCTGCGTGAAGCCGGGCAAGGGATCGCTGGCGGTCGGCGGCGTGGCGCTGGTCGTCAAGGACGCCAAGCCGCTCCCCGCCTCCGACTGATCCGGCCCAGCAGCATCCTGCCCCGATGAACCCAGGCACCCGATGAACATCGCCCTCCTTCTCGAAATGGCGGCGGACGCCGCGCCCGACCGCATCGCTCTCGTCTGCGAGGGCAAGCGGTGGACTTACGGCGAGCTGCTCGCCGCCGCCCGCGGCGCGTTCGAACTGATCCGGCAAAGCGATGCCCAATACGTCGCCCTGCTCGATGAAAGCAGCGAGGCGGCCGTGATCGCGGTTTTCGGCGCGGCGCTGGCGGGGGTGGCCTATTGCCCGCTCAACTACCGCCTGCCCGATGCCGACCTCGCCGCCCTGCTCGGCCGCATCGCCCCGGCGCTGGTGATCGGCGACGAGGAGCGCATCACCCGTATTGCCGGAGAACAGGGTCACACCGTGCTCGCCCGCGAGGACTTCGCGCTCAAGGCGCAGGAGACCGTCCCCGCCGGAGATGCCCGCGAAAACAATCCCGGCGCCGATGAATCCGGGGGAGGCGTGGCGATCCAGCTCTTCACCAGCGGCACCACCGCTGCCCCGAAGGCCGCGATCCTGCGCCACGTCAACCTGCTGGGCTATATCCTCGGCACTGTCGAGTTCGGTTCTGCAGAGGAAACCGATGCCGCGCTCGTGGTCGTGCCGCCTTATCACATCGCCGGTATCTCGGCCCTGCTCTCCTCGATCTATGCCTTGCGCACGATCGTCATGCTGCCTGCCTTCTCGCCGGAGGGATGGCTGGAACTCGTCCGCACGGAGCGGGTCTCGAACGCTTTCGTGGTGCCGACCATGCTCTCGCGCATCGTCGAGGCCATGGAGCGGGTCGGTTCACCCGACATATCCAGCCTGCGCGCCATCGCTTACGGTGGCGGCAAGATGCCGCTCGAAGTGATCCGCAAGGCGCTAGACCTGTTCCCGCAGGCAGGCTTCACCAATGCTTATGGGCTGACCGAAACCAGCTCGACCGTGGCCTTGCTCGGCCCCGAGGATCACCGCGCGGCACTGGCTTCCGACGACCCCGCCGTTCGCGCCCGCCTGACCTCGCTCGGCAAGCCGATCCCGACCGTCGAGATCGAGATCCGGGGCGAGAACGGCGAAGTGCTGCCCGCCGGAGTGCCCGGCGAGATCTATGTGCGGGGCGAGCAGGTCTCGGGCGAGTACAGGGAAAAGAGCGCCCTCGATGCCGAGGGCTGGTTCCCCACCCGCGATGCCGGTTACAGGGACGAGCACGGCTACCTGTTCCTGTCCGGCCGCGCCGACGACGTGATCGTGCGTGGCGGGGAAAACATGTCGCCGGGCGAGATCGAGGATGTGCTGCTGACCCATCCCGCCATCGCCGATGCCTGCGCCTGCGCGATCCCTTCGGTGGAATGGGGCGAGACCGTGGGCATCGCCCTGGTCCTGCGCGAAGGCCATGCCGCCCCCGCCGAACCGGACCTCAAGGATCTCGTGCGGGCGCGCCTGCGTTCCTCGCGCGTGCCCGAGAAAATCGTCTTCCTCGGCGAACTGCCCTATAACGAAATGGGCAAACTCCTGCGGCGGAAGGTCAAGGATCTCCTTGCGGACTGAAGCGCCCCCCCCCCCGCCCGCGATCCCGCTGGCGCGCTGGGCCGACCGGCAAATGGAGGCGCTCGCCCGCGACCATGGCCTTCCCCGTCTGGCCGGCGCCAACCTGCTGGGCGAGCGCGGCGCCCATGGCGGCTTTCACATCGGCGGGCGGACTTCCGCAGGTCTCGGCGCCAGCCGCCTGCTCCCCACCCGCGACGGCGGCTGGTTCGCGCTGACCCTGATCCGCGAGGTCGACCGCGAACTGCTCCCGGCCCTGTTCGGCGACGCCGACCTCGCGATCCACGACGACGATGCCATCGCCGCCGCCGTGCTCCGACATCCTTGCGCCGAACTTGTCGAACGCGGGCGCCTGCTCGGGCTGCCGGTCGCGAGCGCAGACGAAACGCCGGTCTGCGCCCCCATCGAAGTGCTCGAACGCGGCGAACAACGCGCGCGCCGGAAAAGCCGCGGCCTCGTCGTGGACCTCTCCGCGATCTGGGCGGGGCCGCTTGCCGGGCACCTGCTCTGGCAGGCGGGCATGGAGGTGGTGAAAGTCGAGAGCCGCACGCGGCCCGACCTCATCCGCCGCGACGATCCGGCGACCTTCGCTATCCTCAACCAGGGCAAGGCCAGCCTGCTGGTCGACCTCAACGATGCCGAAGACCAGCAGCGCCTGATCGCACTGATTCGCCGCGCCGATGTGGTGATCGAAAGCGCCCGGCCGCGCGCGCTGCGCCAGTTCGGAATCGACGCGGAGGCGCTGGTCCGCGAAGTTCCAGGACTCGTCTGGCTCTCGGTCACGGGCCACGGCGCGCGCGGGGAAGCCGCGGGCTGGGTCGGCATCGGCAACGACTGCGGTGTCGCCGGGGGCCTGTCCCGCGCCCTCGCCGAGGCAACCGGCGAGATCGGCTATGTCGGGGACGCCATTGCCGACCCACTCACCGGGATCGTCGGCGCGCGCGAAGTGCTTCGGGGGCTGCGCGAAGGCACGGCGAAGCGCATCGGCCTGTCGATGAGCGCGATTGCCGCGATGGCCCTCGCCGAGGAACGCGGCTGCGATCCCGCGATGCTGGTGCGGGAACTCCGCGCCTGGGGCCGATCCACAGGCCGACCCTTTCCCGAGATCGACCGGCGCCAGCTCTTGGCCCCGGTCCGCCCCCTCGGCATCGACACCCGGCGCTATTTCGCAGAGAGCGTCCCATGCTGATCCGCGACGCCGAAATCCACGGGCATGGCCGTGCCGACATGCGCATCGAACGCGGGACCGTGACCGCCATGGGCAGCCTGGAGCCGCTTCCGGGGGAGCCGGTGATCGAAGCCCACGGCGGCGCGCTGCTTCCCGGCCTGCACGATCACCACCTCCATCTTGCCGCGCTCGCCGTGCGCGACGCCTCGATCGCCTGCGGGCCACCGCAGGTGACGAACCACGCCGATCTCGCCGCCGCGCTCACCCGCCCCGGCAGCAATTGGCTGCGCGGTATCGGTTTTTGCGAAAGCGTGCTCGGCGGCACTCTACCGGACGCGCGGATGCTGGACGCCATCGTCTCCCACCGGCCGGTGCGGGTGCAGCATCGCACCGGCCGCATGTGGTTCCTGAACTCGGCGGCGCTCGCCGAACTGCTGGGCCGCGCCGCGCCGCCGCCGGGTCTCGAACGCGAGCACGGGCGCTACACCGGCAGGCTGTTCGACGAGGATCGCTGGTTGCAACAGACGCTTGCCGCCACCCCGCCGGACTTCGCCGCGACCAGTGCGCGCCTCGCGGCTTGCGGCGTGACCGGCGTAACCGACATGTCCCCCGCCAACGACCCGCAGATCGCCCGGCATTTCGCCCGCCAGATCGCGAAAGGCGCGCTCCGGCAGTCGCTCGTTCTGGCAGGGGCATTGTCACTGGCGGAAGCACCGCTGGAGGGCTGGCGCCTCGGTCCTGCCAAGCTCCACCTTCACGAAAGCGCCCTGCCCGATTTCGACGAAACCTGCCGCTGGATCGCCCGCGCGCACGAACAGGCGCGCGGCGTCGCGATCCACTGCGTCACCGAAGTCGAGCTGGTGTTCTCGCTGGCCCTCCTCGAAGCGGCGGGAACGCGGGAGGGCGACCGCATCGAACATGCCTCGGTCGTCTTGCCCGACCTTGCCCTACGCATGGCCGATCTCGGCCTCAAGGCCTGCGTGCAGCCGCAGTTCGTCGCGGAACGCGGGGACCGTTATCTGGCCGAGGTCGAAGCGCGCCACCACGCCGATCTCTATCGCCTGCGCAGTCTGCTCGACGCGGGACTGACGCTGGCAGGCGGCAGCGACGCGCCTTACAGCAGCACCGACCCATGGGCCGCCATGCGTGCAGCCGTGGAGCGCCGAACCTGCGCGGGAGTCGCCTTCACGCCGCAGGAAGCGCTGACGCCCGAACAGGCCCTCGCGCTCTACCTCGCCGATCCGCTGGACTTGTCCCGCCAGCGCCGCGTGGGCTTGGACGAACCGGCCGACTTGTGCCTGCTGGACCGCCCCTGGCGCGAGGCCCGCGAGCGGCTGGACAGCCAGGACGTGCGGATCGCCGTGGCTTCAGGCCGGGTCATCCACCAGCGCATCGACCAGCCCCCAGTCGAGCGCCTCGCGCGCACCGAGGCGGCGACCGCCTAACACCATCAGCAGGGTCCGCTGGCGCCCGATCCGGCGGCTCAGCGAGACGCAGCCCCCGGCGCCGGGAAGAATGCCCATGGCCAGCTCGGGAAGCTGGAACCAGGAACGCCGCGTCGCCGTGATCCGCCGGGCAAAGGCGGCCAATTCGAGTCCGGCGCCGACGCAGGCGCCGTTGACATGCACTTCCAGACGCTCCGCGCAGCGCACCGCCTCGCGCGCGGGAAGCGTGGCGCAGCGGATGGCATGGGCCATCGCCGGGTCGGTCGTGGTGCCGAATTCGGAAAGCTCGGCGCCGAGACTGAAGGTCCTGCCCTCGCCGCGCAGGATCACCCGCGCGATCGACCTGTCGGCATTGGCGAGCGCGAACGCCTCATGCAGCGCGTCGCGCATTGCGCGGTCGATGGCATTGCCCGCCTCGGGCCGGTCCAGCGTCACGGTCAGCACGTCGTCTTCGCGCAGCAGGCGGACCCGGCCTTCCGCCGCAGCCCCGCTACGGGGCCGCGCCGCGATCCAGCGGCGGTGCGCCTCGCTTCCCTGCAAGGCGGCATAGGCCAGCGACTCGGCATTCAGCGCATCCTCGTCCGGAAGCTGCGGCACCATGCGCAGCAACTGCGTGACGACACGCACGGCAAGCGGCTGGGCAGAGACCGAGCGAAACACCGCCTCAGGCGTAAATCGCGGTTCGAGCACGGCGTCGAGGCGCGCGGACAGCGGATGATCGCAAGGCCCCAGGCCGATCACCGGAAACGGCGGCAGCACAGGAAGGATCGCTTCGCCGTCGCCATTGGAAAGATCCACGAACGCCACCGGCACATCCGGAATGTTCCCCGGGTCGCTCAGGTCGCGCAATCGCATGATCGCATGTTCCGGAATCATCAAGCCCCACATTCCCTCGGATCTGTCGCCCGTTCGGCGGAGCATGGACCGGCCGGCCCGCCGTGGCCAGCCCGCCGCACTTCATCGCATGTGCGAAGCCTATTGATGCGCGATCGCCTTGATGATAACCAAGCTTAGCAAAAAACGAGTCAGCCTCAGTTTTTAAGGACCGACTCGCGGAGAGAAGTGAGTTCACCATAACCACCCCCAAGGGAGGAGAGACCTCATGCCTGGAAAGACGACCTCATCGAACAAGGCGAAGATCGCCCGCCGCGTCATCGAAGTGCTGGAATATTTCGACGATTCCCATCGCGAAGCGACCGTCATGGACATCGTGCGGCGCTATAATCGCCCGCAGTCGAGCACCTCGGAACTGCTTTCCAGCCTCGTCGAGCTGGGCCTCCTGCACAAGGACCCCTACTCGCGCGCCTATAGCCTGACGCCGCGCGCGGCCCTGATCGGCACCTCGGGCCAGCCCGAACTGGTCCGCGACGGACGCATCGTTCGCCTGATGGACCGGCTCGTGGCGCAGACCGGGCTGTCGGTCGCCCTCACCTCGATGGTCGGCCTCGACGTGCAGATCGTGAACTGGCGCCACGGCCCTCGCGCCCTTGCCGCCACCCGCGAGCTGGCCGGGGGCGTAAAGGAACCGCTGGCCCGCAACGGCGCCGGTCTGCTCATGCTCTCGACGATTGCCCGCCAGCGCTGCGAAGGCATGGTGCGCCGCCTCAATGCCGAGGCCGGCGAACTCGAAAAGTTCCCGTTTTCGGACATGATGGCGCGCGTCGATGCCTGTCGCGATCCGCGCTACGTATTCGGCCCGGCCGGGTTCGGCAGCGGCGCCGAGGCGCTCTCCGGCCTCGTCCCCCGGCAACCCGAAGGCCACCCGCTGGTCATCAGCCTGATCTACGGCAAGGACGACAAGGTCAACCCGGAGGCCCTGCTCCAGTCGCTGAGCGAAGCCATGCGCAAGTGCCTGCCCGATCCGGTCGTCATGCCGGAACCCGAACAACTTCCGCATGCCGCCTGATGCGGGCCTGAACGGGTCGCACCGATAGGGGATGGGCCTCGCGACGTCGCTCGCGAGGCCCGTCTTTCAGATTCGGCTCACTTCGCGCTCGCCTGAATCTCGTCCAGCATCGACTTGGCGAGCTTGAGGAAATTCACGGTGTCCGCCTGCGCCGAAGGCACCGCCCGGCGGAAGGTCGCAAAGCCGTGGATCAGGCCGCGCCCCTCGTAATAGGTCGTCGGCACCCCCGCTTCCACGAGCTTGGCCGCATAGGCCCGGCCCTGATCGCGCAAGGGATCGAGCCCCGCCGTCACCAGGACCGTCGGCGGCAGGCCCGCGAGATCGCCCAGGATCGGGGAGGTCTTCAGGCTGTTCGGGTCGGCCTTGTAGTGCTGGCGGAACAGCGCGGTCATGCTGTCATCCAGACCGTAGCCATGGCCGAACTGCTTCATGGAGGGATATTCGCGGGTGAAGTCCGTCGCCGGATAGATCGGCACCTGCATGATGACCGGCACCGCCGCCGGCTTGTCGCGCAAGGCCGCCGAGGCGATCAGGGCAAGATTTCCACCGGCACTGTCCCCACTGAGCACGAGGCCGGTAACGTCGCGGCCCAGCACTTTGCCGTTGGCGGCGACCCAGCGCGCGGCGGCCTCGCCGTCGTCGGGAGCGGCGGGCCAGGGATGTTCGGGGGCAAGCCGGTACTCGACCGAGACCACGGGGAGATCGAGCTGACGGGAAATCTCGGCAGCCAGGGCGGCATGGGTATCGATGCTGCCGAGCACATAGCCGCCGCCGTGGTAGTAGACGACCACCGGCCCCGGTCCACGATCCGTCCGGCTATCGAACAGACGCAGCGCGATCGGCTCGGACTCGCCGCCCGGCATGGCGAGATCCTTCACCACGGCAATATTGCCGACCGGGAGGTCTCGCGACGGCATGGCGGAAGGCGGCAGCTTGCGGATCTGGGCAATGACCTCTGCCGTCAGCGCCGGCATCGGCTGGGCATTGGAGGCCTTGAGATAGGCGGCGACGTCCGGGCGAATATAAGGGGCGGCGGCAGATTCCTGTCTCGCGGTCGAGACCACCGGTGCCGCGTCCCTGGCCGCCAGCCCTGTCGGCGCGGCAAGGACCAGCAAGGCAGCCACCCCCGGCGCCAGATATGCGAAAGTCGAAGCGCGTTTCTTCGTATCGATCACGAACTGCATCCCATCCTCCCTGTCTGGAAGGATGGTTGTACTCAAGCAGTTCGGGCTTTGCGAGTGAAAGGCAGGTAAATGCCCTTCGCCCGGATCAATAAACGCCCCCCTGTTGTTCGGCAAAGTCCTGCACGTCTCCGGCCTTGGCCGCAGCGGCAGCCTGACGCGCCTCCTGAACGCCGCGAATCTGCGCGACGAGCGCGTCGCGGCGGCGGGCGAATTCGTCTTCCGGCGAATATTGGCGCGGTTCGGTATCGGGCTTGAAAGCCTCCCAGATCACGGCGGCCTTGGCTTCATTGCCCGGCTCCACGCCCATGACCTGCTTGCCGCTGACGCGGTCGATCCGGACCATCCGGATACCGGCAGGCGCGACGAAGGGCTGTGTACCCCAGCGCTCCCTGGTGGACTGGACCACCTGCTTGAAGATCGGCGCGGAAATGCGGCCGCCCTGGGCATAGCCCCCCAGCGAGCGCGGCGTGTCGTAGCCGAGGTAGACGCCGCCGACATAGTCCTGCGTACCGCCGACGAACCAGACGTCGGTCGGGCCGTTGGTCGTGCCGGTTTTGCCGAACATCGGAATGCCGAGATCGCGCAGGACGACGGCGGTGCCGCGCGTCACCACGCCTTCGAGCATGTGCACCACCTGATAGGCCGTGCCCGAATCGATCACCTGCTTGCCGCGCCGCTGGATGCGCGGCATCGGCTTGCCGTCCCACTCGGGCATGTTGCAGGTGTCGCAGCGGCGGTTGTCCGACTTCCAGATCACCTTGCCATTGCGGTCCTGCACGTAGTCGATCGGCGAGGAAGCGAACTGCACGCCGTTGTTCGCCAGCGCCGAATAGGCGTTGACCATGCGCGACACCGTCGTCTCGCCCGCGCCGAGCGCGAAGGAGAGGTAGGGCTTGTAGTCGCCGATGCCGACCGTCTTGAAGGTCTTCACCACGCGGTTCATGCCGGTGTCGTTGGCGATGCGCACCGTCATCAGGTTGCGCGACTGTTCGAGGCCCCAGCGCATCGTGTGGCTGCCCGAGCCGCCCTCGCCGCCGAAGTTGCGGAAGCACTTGTTGCCCAGCGCGCCGCCCTGATAGACGCAGAAGGTGCCGTCGAGCACCTGCGTCGCCGGGGTCATGCCGTATTGCAGGCCGGTGGCATAGACGAAGGGCTTGATCGTCGAGCCGGGCTGGCGCTCGGCCTGGACCGCGCGGTTGAAGGAATCGAGCCCGGAATCGAACCCGCCCTGCATGGCCATGATGCGGCCGGTGCCGGGCTGCTCGATGACCATGCCGCCCGAGACTTCGGGGATCGTGCGCACCGCGTAAGTGCCGGAGGAAACCGGCGCCGCCGCCACGAGATCGCCCACTTTCGCGAGATCGGAAATGTTCGTCAGCGCCGAGATGTTGCCGTCGGCAAAGCCGATCCGCCCGGTAGAACCGCTGCGGTCGATAATCACGCCGACGCGCCAGTCCTTGTAGTCGATGGTCTTGTTGGAGACGATCAGTTGGGACTGCCAGGTGCTCATGTCGTCGATATGGGCGATCGGCCGCGACCAGGCGCGGGCGCCCTGATAGCGCAGCAGCCCTGCGCGCAAGGCGTCGCGCACGGCGTCCTGCATCTGGTAGTCGAGCGAGGTGCGCACCCAGAGGCCGCCCGCATAGACGCTGTTCGGGCCGTCCTCGGCCTTCTCGCCGTACTGGTCGATCAGGCGGCGGCGCACTTCCTCGATGAAGTAGCCGTTGCCGGTGGGGTAGGTCTCGACGCGGCGGGCGATCAGGCCGAGCGGCTGTGCCTTGGCGGCATCGGCGTCGGCGCGGCTGGCCCAGCCGTTGGTCACCATCTGGTCGAGCACCCAGTTGCGGCGCTCGATCGCCATGTCCTCGTATTGCTTGCGGCCGTAGCGCTCGGGCGCCTTCGGCAGGATCGCCAGGAACGCCGCCTCGTGAAGCTGGAGCTGGTCGACGTCCTTGCCGAAATAGGCCCGAGCCGCCGCCTGCACGCCGAAGCTCTGGCGGCCGAGCGGGATCTCGTTGAGGTAGAGTTCGAGGATCTGCTGCTTGTTCAGCACGCTCTCGATCCGGCGGGCGACCACCATTTCCTTGAGCTTGCGCGTGACCGAATATTCGTCGCCGATCAGGATATTCTTGGCGACCTGCTGGGTGATCGTCGAACCGCCGCGGGCGCGGTCGCCGGTGCCCAGCTTCGACGCATAGTCGATCACCGCGGCCCCAAGCCCGGTGACGTCGACGCCGCCGTGGGTCCAGAAAGTCTTGTCTTCGGCGGAGAGGAAGGCATCGATCAGCGGCTTGGGGAAATCGACGTAGCGCAGCTGCACGCGGCGTTCGCGGGCATAGCTGTAGACGATCGCACCATCGACGCCGCGCACCATGGTCGGCAGCGGCGGCTGATACTCGAGGAGCTTGCTGGCATCGGGCAAGTCATGGGTGAAAGCGACCCAGAGTCCGCCCAGCGCGACGAGGCCGACCCCACCGGCATACGTGAAACGCCGGAGCCACTTGCGCTCGCGCCAGGCCCCGCCGAATGCGGCAAAGGGGCGGGTAAAGCGCGAACCGGCGCCGCGATGGATGCGATAGTGGGCGTCCTCGGGCGGCTGCTCGGCGCCGTTGTCGATGATCTCGTCGGTCATTTCGACTGCCCTCTAGAGCATTTTCCAATCAGGTGGAAACACCCGAGCGCGTGGAAAATGCGGCAACAACAGATTAATCGGAACCCGATGTGCCCCGGTCGGGCGGTCCTAGCACGCCCTTTTCGGGCAAGACCAGACGCCGGACACTCTTTTCGTCGCACCGCCGGCTCTGGCGGCAGGTCCGTTTCACGCGCCGCCCTTGCGCGCGAAATAGGCGCGGATGGCGCGGGCGGCGGCGTCGGCCAGCGCCTGCTGCCCCTTGCGCGAGCCGAGCAGTTCGGCATCCGCCGGGTTGTTGATATAGCCGGTCTCGAACAGGATCGAGGGAATGTCCGGCGCCTTGAGCACGGCAAGCGCAGCGGTCTGCACGTCGTCGCGGTGCAGGCCGAGACCGGCACCGCGCATCTCGCGCAGGACCAGTTCACCCACTTGCGTCGACCCCGCCTGCGTCCCCCGCTGCGACAGGTCGAGCAGGATCGCGCCGACCGTCTGGCTGGTCTGCGCCAGCGCCACGCCGTTGACGCGGCCAGCCTGGTTCTCGCGCGCGGCGAAGCGTTCGGCGGCCTCGCTCGATCCCTTCTCGGACAGGACGTAGACGCTGGCCCCGCGCGCGGAATCGGCATCGGCGCTGTCGGCATGGATCGACACGAAGAGATCGGCGCCCAGACGGCGCGCGATGTCGGGCCGGTCGGGCAAGGCGATGAAGCGGTCGGCATCGCGGGTCAGCGCCACGCGGATGCCGCCGCTTTCGAGCAGGCGGTTGCGCAAGGCGGTGGCGATCCGCAGCGCCACGGTCTTTTCCTTGAGGTCGCCCTGCCCGGCGCCGGGATCGAACCCGCCGTGCCCGGCGTCGATCACCACCAACGGGCGGCTGGCGTCGGCGGGACCGTCGATGCGCGGCAGGTCCACCGGCATGTTGCCGTCGGGCAGGTCGAAACGGACGACGTAATCGAGATCGCGCGGCGAAAGCACGAAACGCGGCCAGAGCACCCACAACGCGATCACCAGCGCCAGGGGCGCCGACAGGATCATGGCGAGCTGGATCGGGCGCGACATGACCTCATGACTAGGATCGCGCCGCCCGCCCGGCAATCCCGCCGTGACGCGCTTTTCCCCCGATTTCACGCCCCTGGCGGCAATCCGGAGCGCGATATGACACACAGTTCGGCAATGAACTTGCCGTACAGTGTCTTGAATGCTAGTCCGTTCCGACCCGGGACAAAAAAGCCTCGGTCCCTGCAATCCGGCGCAATCCGGAAAGACGCCGCTTCGAACGGCGACGGGCAGGACCGACGCAAGACCGACAAGGCCAAGTCCAAGATCGACAAGGCCAAGTCCCGGCCGTCAAAAACCGGAAAATTCGTTCCGGATCGAACAGGTTGACGCGAGAGATGAGAAGCCAATTGCCGCCTTGCCAGCCGACGCCCGAACGGGCGGTGGCGGTGTGGGCGCAATTCTTCGCGTGTCCGAAATCGCCACGCGCACTTCCGCTCGCAGACACGCCCGCACGTCTCTCGGCACTTCGCCGCAAGACCGCAGGCACCACCGCGCCTTCCGGCGCGGCAGACAAAGAAACCGTCGCACTCGGGGCGCTGGATTGCCCCGTTTCACACTTTACCCCTGCCCGTTTCGAGACAGGCCGTTCAGAGGCAGGCTTTGCCGCATCCGGCAGGCCTCATGTCCTCACGGCGGGCATCATCGCACAGACACGCGCCACCCTGGCTGATCCGGCCGGGGCAGAGCGCGTACGGAGACTATACAATGGCAACGCGCATGCTCATCGATGCGCGCCACCCGGAAGAAACGCGGGTGGCGGTACTCAAGGGAAATCGCATTGAAGAGTTCGATTTCGAATCGGCCGACAAGAAGCAGATAAAAGGCAACATCTACCTGGCGAAGGTCACCCGCGTGGAACCTTCGCTCCAGGCGGCGTTCGTCGATTTCGGCGGCAATCGCCACGGCTTCCTGGCCTTCAGCGAAATCCATCCCGACTACTACCAGATCCCCAAGGAGGACCGCGAGGCCCTGCTGGCGGAAGAAGCCGCCCATGCCGAGGAAGAAGCCGCCCTGCGCGCTTCGGAAGGCGATGACGAGGACGAAGACGGCGGCGACGGCTACGACGACGGCGGCCTGACTGAAGTCGACACTTCCGAGAAGGACCAGGTCGCCACGATCGAGGACGGCGCCGTCGAGAACGGCTTCGAAACCGCCGAGGAAGAAGCTTCCGAGGAAGAAAACGGTGGCCGTGGCCGCCGTGGCCGTGGTCGCCGCCAAGGTGGCCGCAGCGGCGGTCGCTCGAAGGAAGCCGACGAACTGCGCGCCAAGCGCATGGCGCTGCGCCGCCGCTACAAGATCCAGGACGTGATCCACCGCCGCCAGGTGCTGCTGGTGCAGGTCGTCAAGGAAGAGCGCGGCAACAAGGGCGCCGCCCTCACCACCTACCTCAGCCTCGCGGGCCGCTACTGCGTGCTCATGCCGAATTCGAGCCATGGCGGCGGCATCAGCCGCAAGATCAGCTCGGCGTCGGACCGCAAGCGCCTGAAGTCGATCATCGCCGAAATGGACCTGCCGCGCTCGATGGGCTGTATCGTCCGCACGGCGGGCCTCCAGCGCACCAAGACCGAGATCAAGCGCGACTTCGACTATCTCGCCCGCCTCTGGGACGAGCTGCGCGAACAGACGATGCGCTCGGCCGCGCCGGCGCTGATCCATTCGGACAGCGACCTCATCAAGCGCGCCATCCGCGACATCTATAACCGCGATATCGAGGAAGTCGTCGTCGAGGGCGAGGAAGGCTACCGCGCGGCCAAGGACTTCATGAAGCTCCTGATGCCGAGCCACGGCCGCAAGGTTAAGCCCTATTCCGACCCCGTGCCGCTGTTCCAGCGCTACGGCGCAGAAGACCAGCTGACCGCGATGTACGATCCGGTCGTGCAGCTGCGTTCGGGCGGCTACATCGTCATCAACCCGACCGAGGCGCTCGTCTCGATCGACATCAACTCGGGCCGCGCCACCAAGGAGCACGGCATCGAGCAGACGGCGGTCGCCACCAACCTCGAAGCCGCGCAGGAAATCGCCCGTCAGCTTCGCCTGCGCGACATGGCCGGTCTGGTCGTGATCGACTTCATCGACATGGAGTACGGCTCGAACGTCCGCAAGGTCGAGAAGGCCGTCAAGGAAGCGCTCAAGAACGACCGCGCCCGCATCCAGGTCGGCCGCATTTCCAGCTTCGGCCTGATGGAAATGAGCCGCCAGCGCCTGCGCACCGGCGTGCTGGAAGCGACCACCCGCTCCTGCCCGCACTGCGACGGCACCGGCCTCGTCCGCACCGCCAGCTCGGCGGGCCTCTCGGCGCTGCGTCTGATCGAGGACGAAGCGGCCAAGGGCAAGGGCGTCGTGGTTTCGCTCTTCGCCTCGACCGAGGCGGCGATCTACCTGCTCAACGCCAAGCGCACCGATCTCGCCGACATCGAGGACCGCTACGGCGTCAATGTCGAAGTGATCCCCGAAGGCGAGAACGAAGGCGCGAAGATGCGCGTGATCTCGTCCGGCCCGCGTAACGAGTTCGTTCCGCGCTTCGACCCGATCGCCGAAGACGTCGAGGACGACTTCATCGACGAGGAAGAAGAGTTCGCCGAGGAAGAGCGCGAGGAAGCGCGTGGCCGCAGCGAATCGCGTGGCGAAACCCGTGACGAGGACGATGAAGGCGGCTCGCGCCGCAAGCGTCGCAAGCGTCGCCGGGGTCGTGGTCGCGATCGCCGCGACGAGAACGGCTCGGAAGAAGGCGCCGAATTCGAGGCTGAAGGCGACGTTGACGCTGAAGCGGCCGTCGAAGACGGTGAAGCGGATGCCGAAACCGATGGCGAATTCGCACCTGCCGCGGAAGGCGACGACTCGGAGGCACCGCGCAAGCGCCGCCGCCGTGGTGGCCGTCGTCGGCGCGGTCGGCGTGACGAGAACGGTGAAGGCGCCGAAAACGGTAGCGAGGAAGCGGCCGAGGCCGTGACCGAAGCTGAAGAACCGGTCGAAGTCGTCGCCGAAGTGGTGATCGCCGCCGAACCGGTCGTCGAGGCCGAGGAAGCACCTGCCAAGCCGAAGCGCACCCGTCGCAAGAAGGCGGAGACGGTTGAAGCCGTAACCGAAGCTCCGGTCGTCGAAGCACCGGCCGCCGAGGAAGAGGCTCCGGCCAAGCCGAAGCGCACCCGCCGCAAGAAGGCCGAGACGGTCGAAGCCGTAACCGAAGCTCCGGCCGCGGAAGCTCCGGCTGCCGAGGAAGAGGCTCCGGCCAAGCCGAAGCGTACGCGCCGCAAGAAGGCCGAGGAAGCCGCCGAAGCACCTGCGGAAGCTCCGGCCGCCGAGGAAGCGCCTGCCAAGCCGAAGCGCACCCGCGCCCGGAAGGCCGACACGGCCGAGGCAGCGGAAGCCCCCGCCAAGCCGGCGCGCAAGACCGCGACCCGGGCGAAGCCGAAGGCTGCCGCCAAGGCCGCTGCCGAACCGGTGGCCGAAGAGCCGGTCGCCGTGACGGCCGCCAACGAAGAGCCCGTTGCCGCCGAGTCTTCGGACGACGCCTCGGGTCCGCGTCGTGGCTGGTGGCAGCGCACTTTCGGCAACTGACGGCCGAAAGCTGACGGCCGAAACTGACGGTATGGGTGCGGTTCAGGCCGCCCTCCTCCAGAAAAAAGGCCCCGCACGGCAACGTGCGGGGCCTTTTGCCGTCAGATCGCGCAGCTTTGCTCGGTCGTCGGATCGATGATCGCCGCAACCTCGGTAATGCGCGCAGCCGGAAAGCCGGACATTTCCGCATGTTCGCGAATCCGCTCCTCGCTCTCTGCCAGGTAGATGCAGAAAGTCTTGTCCCCGGCGACGTAGGAATGCTCCCACTGTATGCCGGGTATCCGCGCCAGCGCGGCATTGGACGTTCGCGCCGCCCCGCCCAGTTCCGCACGGTTCAACGCGCCCACGCCGGGCAAGTCGCGCTCGATCACATAGCGCTTCATCATCGCCGCTCTCCCATGGCTTCGGGACCGCGCAGATCGCCGGATGCCGTCCTCGCGGCCCGTCGGATCGGACTGTCATACGCCCGTTTAACCCGCGCCGCGCCGGGAATCGTTCGCCTGCCGCAATCCCGCAGGACCGATTTGCAACACCCTGAGGCCACGAAACCGCTATCACACCCACTCTGGCCCTTGCCCCACGCGGTTGAATCGCTAAGGGGACATTCACAGTCGCGGTTCGTGCCGCAGTGCAAGATCACGGGGATTTCTTCATGGCGAGCTTCACCCTCCCGGCCAACAGCAAGATCAAGAAGCAGGGCAAGGTTCACAAGGCCGAAGGCGCCACGCGCGTCAAGAAGTTCACCGTCTACCGCTACGACCCGGATTCGGGCGAGAATCCGCGCTACGACACGTTCGAGATCGACCTCGACAATTGCGGCCCGATGGTTCTCGACGCGATCATCAAGATCAAGAACGAGCTGGATTCGACGCTGACCTTCCGCCGGTCGTGCCGCGAAGGCATCTGCGGTTCCTGCGCGATGAACATGAACGGCTCGAACGGCCTCGCCTGCACCACCGCGATCGAGGACCTCAAGGGCGATATCCGCATCACCCCGCTGCCGCACATGGAAGTGATCAAGGACCTCGTCCCCGATTTCACGCACTTCTACGCGCAGTACGCCTCGATCCGCCCCTGGCTACAGACGGTTTCGACCACGCCGTCGGGCAAGGAACGCCTCCAGAGCCCCGAACAGCGCGAGAAGCTGGACGGTCTCTACGAGTGCATCCTCTGCGCCTGCTGCTCGACCTCGTGCCCGAGCTACTGGTGGAATTCCGACAAGTTCCTCGGCCCGGCGATCCTGCTCCAGGCCTATCGCTGGCTGGCCGACAGTCGCGACGAAATGACGGGTGAGCGTCTGGACGAGCTGGAGGATCCCTTCCGCCTCTACCGCTGCCACACGATCATGAACTGCGCGAACGTCTGCCCCAAGGGCCTCTCGCCCGCGCGTGCGATCGCCGAAATCAAGAAGATGCAGGCCGAGCGTCAGGTCTGAGTCCCCGGACTCGACTTTACCTCAACTGCGCTGACCCCGTGTCGTCCGAACCATCTCCCGTCGCAGGCCCGCACCTCAAGGCAGGCCTGCAATGACCGCGATGCTCGAACGCTACGAAACGCTGGTCGCGACCGGCGAGCTTCGTTCCGACCCGGAACAGGCCGCCGCCGCGGAGCGCCTGAACCAGCTCCAGCGCGAAATCTACAAGGCGCGGACTTCCACCGGCCTGTTCGGCAAGCTGCTGGGCAAGAAGGCCCCCTCCCCGCACGGCCTCTACATGTGGGGCGGCGTCGGGCGCGGCAAGTCCATGCTGATGGACCTGTTCCACCAGACCCTCGACATCGAGGAAAAGCGCCGCATCCACTTCCATGCCTTCATGCTGGAAGTCCACGCGCTGCTGCGCGAGGAACGCCGCAAGGAAAGCGGTGACCCGATTCCGCCGGTCGCGGCAACGATCGCCCGCAACGTGCGCGTTCTCGCCTTCGACGAGATGGTGGTGAACAATTCGGCCGATGCCATGATCATGAGCCGGCTGTTCACCCACCTCATCCTGGACGAAGGCGTGACGATCGTCACCACCTCCAACCGGGCGCCCAAGGATCTCTACAAGAACGGCCTCAACCGCGAGCATTTCCTGCCCTTCATCGACCTGATCGAGAAGGAACTGGACGTGCTGACGCTCAACGGCCCGACCGACTATCGCCTCCACCGCCTCGGCGGCATGGCGACCTGGTACCATCCGCTGGGCGAGCACGCCACGGAGCAGGCGCGCGAGGTCTTCTACCGCCTGACCGACTATCCGCCGGAAGACAGCGAACACGTGCCCTCGGCCGATATCGATGTCGGCGGCGGACGCATGCTGCACGTCCCCAAGAGCCTGAAAGGCGTCGGCGTGTTCAGCTTCAAGCGCCTCTGCGGCGAAGCACGGGGCGCGGCGGACTATCTGGCGATCGCCCGCGCCTATCACACGGTCCTCATCATGGGGATTCCGAAGATGGGACCCGACCGCCGCAACGAGGCCGCGCGCTTCGTGACGCTGATCGATGCGCTCTACGAGAACAAGGTCAAGCTGATCGCTGCCGCTGACGCCACGCCTGAAGACCTCTACGAGGCCGGCGACGGCCGCTTCGAATTCGAGCGCACGGTCAGCCGTCTCAACGAGATGCAGAGCGCCGATTACCTCGCCATGGGCCACGGCGAAGACTGAAATCGTTAACAGTTTGCGAATCAGGCGTTAACGCGAGAGCTGCCAAATGCTTTCGCGAGCAACGATTCTTGCCCGAAAAAACGACTCCCGTTCAAGTCGTTAACAGACCGCCGACAATAAAAAACGCCCTGCTCCTGTGCCGGAGAGGACGTCAGCATGTTCCTCGAACACGCATTTCCCGATGTAAGCTTTTGATTTATCGCACTTTTAAGAGCCTTAAAACGAGAAAGTGCGGCACTTCTTGCGAAGTGCCGCACTCGATTTGGTTATTAGCGGCCGTAGCTGCCCCAGTTCCAGCTGTACATAACATTACCCCATGTGAACCGCCGCTATCTTGCGGCTGAGGACATGGATAACAATAGGTTAAAAAGTCATCAAGACTTTTTTAACCAGTTCGTCGCGGCTCTCTCCCCACGATTTGCGTGAGGAGATCCCGGAACGGGACGGGACGGCTGACGTAGTAGCCCTGGATCACATCGCACTGCATCGCCCGCAGGATTTCCAACGCCGCCTGAGTCTCGACACCTTCGGCCACCACGACCCGGTCCTGCGAGTGGGCCATCTCGATGATGGACTGCACCAGCAGGAGGTCTTCCTTGTTCCCTTCCATCGCCTGGATGAAGACCTTGTCGATCTTGACCTCGGTGGCGGGGAGATAGCGCAAATAGTCAATCGTCGCGTTGCCCGTGCCGAAATCATCGATCGAGAGGTGGATGCCGGACTGGACGAGCTTCTGGAGCATCTGGAACGTGCGTGAGCTGCGATCGAGGCGGTCGGTCTCAGTGATCTCCAGGATCAGCTTGTCTGCGGGCAAACCATAGGTCGCGAGGATTTCCGCGATCATGCCCGGCAGCCCCGGATTGCGCAGGAGCTGGGCCGAGATATTGACCGACATGGTCATGTCGAAACCATGACGACGCAGTTCGACCGCCGAACGCACGGCATCGTCGATTACGAACCGCGTGATTCGTTCGATCCGGTGGAATTCCTCGGCAATGCGGATGAACTTGTCCGGGCTAATCGGTCCCCGTTCCGGATGGGTCCAGCGGACAAGGGCCTCGGCCCCGGTCACGCGGTTGCTGGCGACGTCGAGCTTGGGCTGATAGGCGACCCAGACCTCGCCGTTGTCGATCGCACGGTCGAGCTGGGTGAGCAGCGAGATTTCCCACTGCGCCTCGTGCTTGCGGCTGTCGAACTTGTAGACAAGTTCGTCGTTGCGCACGGCCTCCTCGGCCGACTGCATGGCGCTGGCGACGCGGCTGGAGACCGGACGATCGAACTCCGAATCGATGCCGCAGTTGAACGAGAGGTCGATGTCGAGCCCACCGACCTGGATGCCGTTCTGGACGATCCGGTGCAGGCCCTCGAGGTTCTCGAACAGATCGAAAGTGCTGCGGATCGTTGAAAGCCACATGAACATGCCGCCTTCGTGATAGACGGTGACTTCACTGTCGCTGATACGGATGCGGCGCACGATCTCGTTGGCGACCTGGCCTTCGACATGCTCGGCGAAACTGCCGATGATCGCACCATAGTTGCGGATCTGAAGCGCCACGAGAATGCGGCTCGATACCGCATCGTACTTGCGCAGGACCTGAATGCTCGGCAGGCCCGACCCCGAATTGGTCTCTCCGGCCACCTCGACACGATCGAGAGTACGCATGCGGAACACGGCCACGGCCGCCATCGCGATCGCCGGAACAATGTCCACCTGGATACGAAAATGATCGAGTGCCAGCGGGGCTACGATGAGAACGGCGACTAGGCCCGTGAACCGATAGATATCGAGAACGCGACCTCGCCCAAGTCCTGTCAAAATTACGCCCAGCACAACGAGAAAGGCAGGAAGCCATCCCAACTCGAGCGGAACGCCTTCCCTCAAAGTTTCCGCTGCGATGGCGTGGAAGAATGCTCCGGGAGCATAACCCTGCGCGGGCAAAGTATGGAGGTCGTGATAGACTTCCGCGCTGGGTGCAATGATGACGTCCTTGCCGCGAATGGTTGCCTTGTCGAATTGCCCCTTAAGGATATCGACATAGCTCACCGTCGGGATGGTCGTGTAATCGATGGCATAATCCGGCCGGAAAACGCGATCCGTAGATCTCGATACTCCGGCGATCTTGGCTGCCATGCTGGGAATGACACCGATTCGGCTGTTTGAAGCGAACGGGAAACTCGTGCTCAGGTTGAACGGGTGTTCGAGCGCCAGCAGCGATACGGCCTCGGCATTTTCAAGAAATGCGCGCGACGGCATTGCAGCGGCATAATTGCCCCGCGGCCCGTCCTTGGCAGGCATGGCTCCCAGGAACACGCGGTTCGGAAACGCCTTGAGTGCTTCCAGGAACTGATCGCGACCCGGTTCCTTGTCGTTATCGGTCAGGAAGCGATCCACGAACACGCGTTTGACGCCGGCGCCCTGCAAGTTGCGGATGACCTGCGCATCGTTTGCGCGGGTAACGTCGAGGACTTCCAGTTCCTCAAGCGTCTTGCCGTCCTGCAGGACCATCACGATCTCGCCCTTGGACGGATGCATGCGCAGCCAGGTGCGGCCGTTCACCAGCACGTCCTCAAGCGGCAGGGCCGCGCCGGTCACGCCCAGCAAGACGCCAGTCAGCGCCGCCCAGAAGACGATCCGGAACCGGGCGCTTTTCCAGATCTTCGCGATCCGCGCGCGGAGGTCAGACATCATGCCCTCGCAAATTCTTCCCCTCTGCGCCCCTTCGCAGGACATGGCTGTCCTCGGCGGAAAGCGTCCGCATTTCAATCGTGTAATGACGACCTGCTCTGTTCATGGACGTCCTGCGATGGCGTTGTCGCTGCCCGGACTAGAGCAAAGGTCCTAAGAAGAAGTTAGGTTAATCCCGATTCACGATAGATTTCCGACATCTCTGGCTAACGCAGCCAAGCCTCGGAACAGAGGGCAAATCAGGCGATGCCCAGATGCACCAGCGACCGATCGAGCATCAGGAGCTGCCAGAGCAGGCGCGAATGGTCGCTTTTACCGGAAATGTGGTCCTCGACCAGAACGCCGAGGCGCAGCGCGTCGAACCAGCCGGTCCGCGCCAAAGTCGCGCTGGAGGCGATCTCGCGGGCGGACTGCGCCAGCGGCCCGCGAAACCACTGCGCAATCGGCGTGACGAAGCCCTGCTTGGGCCGGTAGAGAATCGGTTCGGGCAGGAAACGCCGCATGGTCCGCTTCATCAACCACTTCCCCTGCCCGCCGCGCACGCGCAGGCTTTCGGGGAGACGAGCGGCAAATTCGATCAGGCGGTGGTCGAGCAGCGGCTCGCGTGCTTCGAGGCTGACCGCCATGCTCGCGCGGTCCACTTTGGTCAGGATATCGCCGGGCAGCCAGTGCTTGAGATCGGCATATTGCGCGCGGTCGAGGCCCGAACGGGCGGGAGCGGCGCGCATCAGGTCCAGCACGGGCTGCTCGGCGCGGTAGTCCCCGCGCAGGCGGCGGAAATCGTCGGAATAGAGCCTGTCGCGCAGTTCCGGCGGGGAGAAGCCGATGGAGCGGGCATAGCCTTCCGCACTATCCGCCGCGAGCGAGAGCAGCGTCGATTTGGCCCGCAGCGGTCGCGGCGCCCAGTCCGCCTTCGGATAGATCGACCCGAGCGTGCCGAACACCGGCCCGCGAATCGCCTGCGGGATCAGCCCGCGCACGCGGTCCTCGCCGCGCTGGAAGATATGGCGGCGATAGCCCGCAAAGGCCTCGTCGGCGCCATCGCCGGACAGCGCCACGGTCACCGATTCGCGCGCCAGTTGGCAGACCCGCCAGGTCGGCAGCGCGGAAGCATCGGCGAAAGGCTCGTCGAACATCGCGGCAAGGCCGTCGATGGCCTCGAAATCGTCGGGCGAGACCTGACGGGCACGGTGGTCGGTGCCGAACTGACGGGCGATCTGCGCGGCGTAATCGCTCTCGTCGAGCGCGGCGACGTCGAAGCCGATGGAGCAGGTCCTGACCGGCGCACCGCTTGCCTCGGCCATGAGCGCGACGACGCTGGAACTGTCCACCCCGCCGGAAAGGAAGGCCCCCAGCGGCACGTCGGCGACCATGCGCGAAGTGACGGCTTCGCGCAGCAGATGCAGCAGTTCTGCTTCGAGGTCCTCCACTTTGCCCTTGCGGCGCTCGGCGAAGGAAATGTCCCACCACTGGACCGGCCGGGGCAGCGGCGCGCCGTGGCGCAGCAGCAGCGAATGGCCCGCAGGCAGCTTGGTCACGCCTTTCAGGATCGAGCGCGTGTCGGGCACGTAGCCCCAGGCGAGATAGTCCTCGACCGCCAGCGGATCGATCTCGCGGCGCAGCAGGGGATGGGCGAGCAGCGCCTTCAATTCCGACCCGAAGGCGAGGCTGCCGTCGCTGAGCGGCGCGAGGAACAGCGGCTTCACGCCCAGCCGGTCGCGCGCGAGGAACAGGGTCCGCGCCTCGAGGTCGTAGATCGCGAAGGCGAACATGCCGTGGAGGTGGGTGACGCAGTCCGGCCCCCAGCGCTGCCAAGCGGCGAGAATCACCTCGCTGTCGCCGTCGGTGCGGAACTGCGCACCTGTCGCCCGCAGTTCGCGCCGCAATTCGCGGTAATTGTAGATCTCGCCGTTGAAGACCAGCATCGCCCGTCCGTCCGGCGAGGCCATCGGCTGGGGCGAACCGGCCACGTCGATGATCGAAAGCCGCCGGTGGCCGAGCGCCACGCCGGGCGCGGCCCAGACGCCGCTGCCGTCCGGCCCGCGATGCGCCAGCGCGTCGCACATGGCCTCCACCCGCGCCGGGTCCACCGGCTTGGGCGTTTCGAGATGATAGATACCGGCGATTCCGCACATAAGCGCTGGCCTAGCGGAGCCCGGTCACGCGGTCCATCCACGCGCCGGTTGGGCCTGTAGCGGCCTGGAAACGGGCAATCGCATCGGCGGCGTCCCGGCCTTCCGACGAGAGGATCAGCATCACCGTGGGCCGGGCATGGAGGCGCAGGTTTCCGCCGATCACGGCGAGCTTGAGGCGCGCATTGCTGCCGCTCAGCAGGTCTCCTGTGCGATACCAGGTCACGGAGAGGCGCTCGACCTTGCCGCCGCCCAGCAGGCGCTCGCTGCGGCCTTCTCCGAATGCGGGACCGGGGGCCTGCCACGACCAGGCGGTGCCAGGGGTCAGCGCGCCCTGCCCGAAGCCGCCCGCCTCGCGGCCTTCGCCCTGCCCGGCATAGAGCGCGACGAAGACATCGACCTTGCGGCCTTCATTATCGGCATAGCGGCCGAGCAGGCGGTGGTCGGCGCCTTCCGAGCGCGGTTCCCACCAGATCGCCGGGGCATAGTCCACGCGCGTCCAGCCGGGGACTTGCGGCAGGTCGATCCGCTGCGGCAGCGGCGCCGCGAGCGTATCGCCAAGATGCGCCCAGGCCTTGGCGCCCACCAGCATCAGCGCCAGCGAGGCCAGCACGATCGCCGCCGGAACACGCGCGCGTTCGAGACGGCTAAGCATCGGCGCCTGCGCGATGGCGGCGGCGTCGATCATCGGCGTATCGAGCGGTCGATCGAAGAAACGCCAGGCGCCCGCGATCACCAGCGCGAGCACCACCGCGAAGAACACCCAGCCGTAGACGATATGGTCGAAGCCCGCCGCTTTCTCCACGCCGACGATCTGCGCGGCGTAGATCGTGCCCCAGGCGCGCACGCCGTTGGCGAGGATCGGCACCAACACACAGGCCAGCATCATCCCCGCGCGCCGCCGCCAGCTGGTGAAACAGACATTCGCGGCGAGCGCTCCGAAAGCGATCATCGCGATCAGGAACTTCACGCCGGAACAGGCCTCCGCCACTTCGAAGAGACCGGCGGGCGTATCGATGAACACGCCGTCGATCGTCGCGGGAATGCCGCTGACATGGGTGAGCGCGACGGTGATCTTGGCGGTAATGGTCTGGAGCACTTCGACCAGTTCCTCGCCCACCGGCACCAGGAAGGCCATGTAGCAGAGCGGGAAGAACAGCCCTGCCGTCACCCGCGGCCCGAGCAGCAGCGGCACCGTCGCGCCGAGCATCGCCACCGCGCCTGCCTGCCGCGCCAGATCGAGACCGGACAGCGCGCCGAGCAGCCAGAGGAATGCCGCGCCCGCCATCAGCACCAGCCCCGGCCACCAGCAGAGCGGCGCCAGCTTCGCCAGTTCGCCGCGCCGCTGCCAGACCAGCCAGCCGAGGATCGGCGGGATCAGCACGATGTGATTGTAGGTCGAGATATCCCACCACTGCCGCGCCATCGCCGCCCAGTCGCCGAAAAAGGCGGCCAGCAGGGCAAGCACGGCAAGGCTCCAGCGCATCAGCGCCGGGCGCCACGGTGCGGGCACGTTCTGCCAGTGCCAGCCCGAGGCGGCATTCGCAGCCAGAGTCTCAGGCGGCATCGGTCAGGCTTTCCTTCTCCATGCCGAGCATGCGCGGCAGCACGGCCAGTGCCGCTTCCCAACTGGCATGGGTACAAATCCATTCGCGCGCAGCCTGCCCCATGGCGCGGCGGCGGTCTGGGTCATGGGCGAGCGCGATGACGGCATCGGCCAGCGCCGCGTCGCTTGTCGCGACAAGGAAATCCCGTCCGTCCTCCGCCTCGATTCCCGTCGCGGCACCCGGCGAGAGTACGACCGGCAGCTCCATCGCCATGGCTTCGAGCACCTTGTTCTGCACCCCCCGCGCGATCTCCAGCGGCACCAACGCCATATCGGCAGCCGCGAGCCAGGGGCGGATATCCTCGACTCGGCCCCAGACGTGAACGCCCTCGCGGCCATGGTGAGCGAGCAGCGCAGGCGGCGGATTGCGCCCGACCACGTGCAGGCTCGCATCGGGGCAGCGGGCGCGGACCAGCGGCAGGATGCGGGTGATCGCCCGCTCCACCGCCGCGATATTGGGCGCATAGTCCATCTGGCCGGTGAACACGAGGCGCGGCCCTTTCATAGCCGACATGCGCGGCTCCGGCGCTACGCCTGTAGGGTCGAAGAGTGTACTGTCGATGCCGTTGCCCATCGCCTCGACCGTGCGGGCCGGATCGTCCAGCCGCGAGGTGAAGAGCGCCGCTTCGGCTTTGCTGACCAGCAAGGTGCGATCGGCGCGGCGCGCGATGCGGGCTTCCTCGGCGCGCAGCAGGCGCGCCTCGCGGCGCTCCATCCAGCCGCGGAAGCCGCGTCCCTCGGCGCCATAGGCCTCGAACTTGGCCGAATCGACATCGACGAGATCGACGATCACCCGCCCGCGAAAATGCTCGGGAACATATTGCGCCATCTGGCCGGAGAAGACGAAGATCGTGTCGATCGGGCGGCTGCGCAGAACTTCCCCGACCCATTGCGCCATGCGGCGGTCGTGAAAGGCCGTCAGGCTGAGCGGGAGGCCCTTGGCGAGCGCCTCGGTCCCCGCCACCGGCAGCGACTTACCGCGCGCGAGCAGCAGGTGGCTTGCCGCCAGCGCCGCCATCTCGCCCTCCAGCGCATGGTCCGCCGCATCGTCCGCGAAGCAGCCGAGATGAACCGGCGCCAGCGCCGCCAGCGCCTTGAGCACGTTATGCGAGCGGATCTTGTCGCCCCGGTCCGGCGGGAACGGAATGCGGTGCGCGAGGAAGAGGATCTCGCCCATCAGCCGATCCCGCGCGCGATCAGCGGTCCGAGCCGGTTCGCCACGGCCAGCGGCAGGCGCTGCCAGAGCTTGATCTGCAGCGAGAGCTTCGAACTGGTCGGATCGGCCTCGCGCTTGGCGGCGCCGGGTGAGGTCCAAGCGGCGTAAGTCAGCGGTTCCGGTTCGAAGCCCCAGTTGCGCTTGAAGTGGTAGGCGCCGCTGCCGGTCTTGGAGCGGCCGAAGTCGAACATTGTGCAGCCGCGCCGCCGGGCATGGAGCATGAGTTCGTAATACATCCGGTCGTTGGCGCGCAGCGCGCGCGCTTCGTGGGTGCCGCCGCCCCAGTAGGGCATGGCTGCACCGCGATGGTAGAGGGTGATGACGCTGGCGACTGGGCGGCCCTGATGGCGCACAGTCAGCACATCGGCGTCCTCCTCGAAAGCATCGAGCACGGCACCGAGCAGGCCGCGCGGGAAGACCGGCGTACCGAGATTGCGATAGCTTTCCGCGAAGACGGCATAGTGCGCGGCACGGTCACGCTCGGACGTGCCGATATCCACGTCGAGATCGTTCGCCAGCGCCTTGCGCACCTCGGCGCGCTGCTTGCGCGGAATGTCGAGCAGTTGCGCCTCGTCGTCGGCCGCCAGCGGGCGCGCGAAGTTGCAGTGGCTCTCGGTCTTGAGCGCCCAGCCTTCTCCCGCTTCCGGCAGCACGCCGCCGCGCAGCTCGATCGCCGGGCAGGACTGGCGCAGCGCCAGTTCCTCCAGCGCCGCGAACAGCGCTGCTACATCCGCGCCCTCGACCGTCAGCAGCCCGCCGCCGACCGCGAACCCGGACGAGGCCAGCAGCCTTCCGAAGACCGGCGAATGGATCGCATCGAGCGGCAGGAAGGCGAGAATCTCGCCCTGCCGCTCCTCGATCAGCGCCAGCGCGCGGTTGCCCGTGGCCTTCGCGACCGAAACGAACCAGGCCGGACGGTGGAACGGCGTCGCCTGCGGATGGCGGGCGGTGAACAGCTCCAGCCGCGCGACTTCGCCGGGGTCATCGAGATCGACCAGCCGCACCGCGCCCGCGACCGGAGCGAACGGCGCATTCATGCCGCCAGCGCTTCCTGCAGCGGCACCGCCCGCTCGGCCTCGCGCGCGGCAAGTTCGTCCATCCGCCCCCAGCGGAAATCGCCGATAAGCTGGCGCAGCTTGCCCGCCATGACGCCGAGATTGGTATAATGCCGCAGGCGCGAGCGCAGCGGCGCATCGGCGACGCGCGGCTGGTTCGGGTCGATCTCCCAAGGGTGGAAGTAGAACACCGCCGGACGGCCCGCGCGATTGACCTGCCGGATCGCCCAGCGCGAGAAGCCGTAAGGCAGCACGCGGAAGAACCCGCCGCCGCCAGCCGCCAGCCGCCGCCCGGCGAACGTCGCGGTGGTCACCGGAATCTCGACGAGCGGACTGTCCGCCAGCGGGTGGAACGCGAAGCGCGGCGCCTCGCGCCAGCCGTAATGGTCGTGCGCGATCGGCGCGACGCTGGAGCTATAGGCATAGCCCTGCTCGGCCAGAACCTCGAAAGCCCAGGGCGTGCGCGCGTCGATGGAGAAGCTGGGCGCGCGGTAGCCGCTCACTGCGACCCCGGCGGCATCCTCGATCGCCTTGCGGCTCATATCGAGATCGCGCGCGAACGTCGCGGCATCCATGCGGAACACGCGCTCGTGGTCCCAGCCGTGGCTGGCCATCTCGTGCCCGGCCTCGGCAATCCGACGCAGCAGGCGGGGATGGCGCACCGCGACCCAGCCGAGGGTGAAGAACGTGCCCTTGACCCCCGCCGCATCGAACAGCGCGAGGATGTCGTCGCAATTGCGCTCGACCCGCGTGCGGATGGCGGGCCAGTCGGCGCGGTCGATCACCGTCTCGAAGGCGCCGACCTGGAACCAGTCCTCGACATCGACCGAGAGGCCGTTGATGGGTCGGGTATCGTTCATGGCGTCCATCCTTGTCGGCTGGGTGCGGTAGGCGAAAACTCAGGCGGCCCGGCGCTGACCGTCGCCGCCTTCAAACCATTCGATCAGCATCGTCAGCGTGTGCCGCAAGGTGCGCTCCTGCTCTTCGAGACGGGCCTCAAGCCCGGCACTCTGCGCCGCCGCCTGGGCCAGCTGGTCCTGCAAGGCCGCCACGCGCGGGTCCTCGCCCGCTGCGCCCACATCCTTCTGGCGCTCGACATTCGCCGCCAGTTCGAGAACCGCGTGCTGAAGCTCGTCGATCTGCAAATCGCGCCCCGCCAGCGCCGCCTCGATCAGGGCGATCGCGGCCTTGGCATCGAGCGCGTCGCCCTGTGGTACAAAGCCCTGTGCGGCCACGACGGGCACCTCGGCCTCGGCAGCAGGCTCGCTCTGGCAGACGAGGTTGCGGGTGCCGTCCTCGTCCAGTTCATCCAGCACGTCGTGCAGCATGTCGAGGTCGATCAGCGAACGCTGCTCCACCGCGCCGAGCAGGAGCAGGCGGCTGACGATCTGGTTGATCCGGCGCGGAATGCCCCCCGTGGCCTCGTGCACTTCGGCGAAGACGCGGTGATCGAAGCCCGGATTGCCTTTCCAGCCGACGCAGTTCAGGCGGTGCTCGACATAGGCCTGCACTTCGCGCAGCTCCATCGCCGTCAGGTGGTGCGTGGCAATCACCCGCTGTCGAAGCTGTTCGAGCAGCGGGCTTTCCAGCAAGGTGGTGCGAAACTCCGGCTGGCCGAGCAGCAGGGTCTGGAGCAACGGATGCGAGCCGAGCTGGAAGTTCGACAGCATGCGCAGTTCCTCGACCGCGTCGATCGCCAGGTTCTGCGCCTCGTCCACGATCAGCAGGCAGCGGCGGCCCGCGCGGGCCTCGGCATGGAGGAAGCTCTCGATCGCGCCGAGCGCCGAGGCCTTGTCATGCCCGGCCACCGGCAGCCCGAAGGCCTGCGCGACGACATGGACGATCGCCTCGCCGTCGAGCGCGCTGGTGACGATGCAGGCGGCAGTGAGCCGCGCGGGATCGATCGTCGCCATCAGGTGCGAGACGAGCGTGGACTTGCCCGCGCCGACTTCGCCGGTGATGACCACGAAGCCCTCGCCCTGCGCAAGGCCATAGCCGAGATAGGACAGCGCCTTGCGGTGCGTCGCGCTCTCGAAATAGAAGGCCGGATCGGGCGTCAGCTGGAAAGGGCGGCCCTCGAACCCGTAGAATTGGTCGAACATCCCTGCTCTCCTTCGCAATCAGAAGCTGTAGCGCAAGCCCGCCAGGGCCGACGCGGTCCAGTAGTCGTCGTAAAGCGGATCGTTTCGAGTCACCCCGTCGATCCCGAGCGCCATGCTCGCGCGCAGGCGGCGGGCGAGCATGCGATAATAGCCGAGCGTGGCGCCGTAGCCCGTGACATTGCCGGTCAGGGCATCGCTGCTGTTCAGCCAGTTGGCATGGACATTGGCCGACCAGCCCGCATCGCGGCCGAGCTGGCCGTTGAGATAGGCGGCGATCCACCAGTTCTCATCGACCACCCCGTCTGCGGCGGCGAGCACGGTGTTGCGCCCGGCGATGAAGTCGCGGCGGTCGTAACCGGCGCCGATGCCCGCGGTCATGCGGCCGATCTCGCGCGAATAGCTCGCGGCGATCCCGCGTCCGCGATAGACCGCCGAACGCACCGAGCCGAGCGCGCCGGAGAGGCAGTTGTTGCCGTCGAGCGAGATCACGCAGCCGCGCAGTTCGCCGGTCACCGGGTCGCGCACGGCCACGAAGTCGTTCGGCAACTGGTCGAGCGCGCGGTTCAATTGTCCGCCAAAGCCGCTGACATTGTCGTAGACACCGACGCTGAGCTGGCTGCGGTCGTCGGGCGCATAGGCCAGCGTGCCGCCGAAGCTGGTCGAACCGTAGCGGCGACCGATATGGGCCGACAGCGATGTGCGGCGGCTGGGACGCCACATGACGGCGACATCCCAGAGCAGACCGCTGACATCATAGGACAGTTCGCGCGGGGCGCTCTTGTCGGTGACATAGCGACCGTCGCGGCCGATCACAGGATTGCCGCCCGCATCGCGCAGCGCATCGCGGCTGGAGACTTCGACATCCTCGTAACCAATCGCGCCGACGACCTGCACGGTGCGGCTGACCGGCACCGTCACCAGCGCCCGCGCCTGCATGTCGCGCACCCGCTGGTCGAGGTTGGAGACGTCTTCCTGATAGAAACTGCCCGCAACGCCGAGGCCCACCGGCGCGATCACATGCGGCGCGACACCGGCCTGCACGTCGGCCATCTGGGTCACGCTCTTGTTGAACAGGTCCGCCGCCGCACCGCCGGGCACGGCGACATAGGCATCGGGCTGCTCGACTTTGGTGAAACCGGCGCGGTAGTTCGCCGAAAGGTCGATATCCCCGGCGCGGGTCTTGAACGAAGGGCCGCCGTAGACGGAATAGATGTTGGTGCGGGTGGTGTCGTTCACCAGACCGCTGGAAAGCGCCGAACCGCCATTCTCGACACGCGCCTGGGTCGCGAGCGCGCCCGCTTCCAGCGTCAGGCCCGGCGCGATCGTGGTATAGCCGCGCACCAGTCCGCTGATCGCGTCGCCGTCCCGCGCCTTGCGGCCCCAGCCGATATAGCGCTCGTAGCGGACCGAGGCCGAGAGCGCGTTGTTGCGTCCGGAAATGCCCGCATCCACCCCTGCCGCGAGCTGGGTGTAAGTCAGCACGTCGCTGCCGGGCGAAAGCTGCGAGTCGACGATCTGGTCGATCTCGATATAGGGCGTCACTTCCAGACGGCGCGGCTTGCGGCCTCGCTCGCCGCGACCGGACTTGCCTTGGCCGCCTGAATCGGCAGACGGAACCGTCGCTTCGTCGGAACCGCTGCCGACCTGATCGTAGCCCACAGTCTGCGCCTGCACGGAAGGTGCAGCCGCAGCGGCCAGCGCGACCAGACTCAATGTACCCAATTTCATCGTACTCAGTTTCATCTGGCGGGACGTCATCCCTTGTACCCGTAATAGGAGCCGAAGCGGCGACCACTCGGGCTGAACTGCGCGTCGTTCAGCAGAAGCTGCACGTTCGGGCAGGCGTTCAGCAGCGAGATCGCATCTTCCAGCGCGCCCTGCCCGGTCCGGTCGGCGCGCACGATGACGACGGTCTGGCCGACGTACTTGGCAAGCTCGGCGGCGGGCGAGGCCGCCAGCGCGGGCGGGGAATCGAAGATCACCATGCGGCGCGGCGCGTTCTCGGTGAGCCGTTCCAGCACTTTCGCGGTGCGCGAGGAGGACAGGTATTCGCTGTCGTTGATCGTGGCATCGCCCGCAGGCATGACCCAAAGTCCCGGAATATCGGTGCCGAGCACGCAGGCCGCCGGATCGATCGTCTCGTCCATCAGCGCGTCCATCAGCCCCGGTCCGCCGGGAAGCCCCAGCGCGGAAAGGATCGAGGGCTTGGCGAAGTCGGCATCGACCAGCAGGACTTCGCTTTCCTTCTCCGCCGCAATCGACAGCGCGAGATTCAGCGCGCAATACGTCTTGCCCTCACCCGGATGGGGCGAGCTGATGAGAATGCGCTGCGCCGCCGCGCCCGCGCCCTGACGGCGCAAGTCGCCAGCCTGGACCAGCAACTGGCGCTTCACGATGCGAAACTCCTCCAGCAGCGTGGAGACCGCGCCTTCGGGCACGATCAGGCCCTGCTCGCGCAGATGCTCGCGGTCGATCGGGTGATGCTCGCCGTGGAAGGCGACCGGCTCGGCTGCCGGGGCAGGTTCCGCGCGAATCTCGACACCGGCCTCCACCGGAGCGGCGAAGGGCGCCGGGCTTATCGGCGCGGCGACGGTCGGCGCGGGCGCCGTCTTGCGAGCCGGTTCGGCAGGCAGCGGGCCGGGACGCGCGATCATCGCGTTGAAATCGAAGTGCCCTGCGGCACGCTCGATCAGCGATTCGCCCGAAGCGCGGGTCTTGCCCGGTTCATTCTGGCCCGAGAGCGGAAGCTTGCTGTGCTGGGTCATTGCCGTTCCTCAGGCCACCATGCCGCGCTGGATGAATTCGACCGCCAGCAGCACCCCGCAAAGCAAGCAGAGCGCCACGCCTGCGCCGAAGAAGTACTTGAGGCGGCGGCGGCGCAGCAGGCGCACTTGATCGGTCACGTTCTGCGAGATCGCGCCGAGCACCGGGAGGCCGGTTGCCCGCTCCAGCCCAGCCGTCGTGGCGAAGACCGAACGAACCTTGCCGAGCGCGAAAGCCCCGGCGCAGCCGCCGACGATCCCGGCCATCAGCACGCCGACCAGCAGCAGCGGACGGTTCGGCGCCACCGGCTTGCGCGGCGTCGTCGGCGGATCGACCACCTGGAACTTCACCGCCTCGCGCTCGGTCTTCACTTCGCCGCGCAGGCGCAGTTCCTCGCGGTCCTGCAGAAGCTTGTCGTATTGCTGGCGCAGCACGTCATAGTCGCGGTTGATGCGCTGGGCCTCGGTGGCGAGTTCCGGATCCTGGATCGCCGAGGCGGTCAGCGATGCCACGTCGGACTGCAAGGCCGCCTTGCGCGAGGTCAGCGCCTGGACATTGGCGAGCCGCTCGGCGCGGATCGACTGGAGCGACGAATAGGCCGGATTGGGCGCCCCGCCGCCGCTGGCCGCTTCCTGCGCAGCCGCGCTGCGAAGGCCCGCGATCTGGTTGCGCGCCACGATCACGTCGGGATGGTTGTCGGTCAGGCCGCGCGCCTTCATGCTCGCCAGCTCGGCCTGCGCGGCGGCCAGCGCCCCGGCGGCACCACCTGCCCCGCCGCCCGCCACCGAGCGAGGGGTTCCGGCAAGCTGCCCGTCGATCGCCGCCAGCGAGCTTTGCGCGGCGGAAAGATCGGCTTCCAGATCGCGCAGCTGGGTGCGCGAGCTTTCCAGCCGCTGCGCCACCGCCGCGCCGCCGAGCGCCATCTCGGGATGCTGCGCCTCGAAAGCGGTGCGGCGCTGCTCGGCGGTTTCCAGTTCCTTCTCGCGGGCGCGCAGCTGCTGGTTCACGAAGGTCAGCGTCTCGACCATGTCGCCGCGGTCGCCCGAGAGGTTCTCCTCGCGGAAAATGTCGATCAGCTTCTGCGCTACTTCGCGAGCCAACTGCGCGTTCTCGGCATCGGAGAACGAGGCGTAGTTGGCGGTCGCGGTGATCTCGAACAGATTGTCCTGCTGGGCGACCACCGATACGTTCTTGCCCAGCCCGGCCACGGCCGATTCCATCTGCTTGGGCGACTGGATGGTGTCGCCCAGACGGGTGCCGCGCACGACTTTCTCCAGATTGACCGCACTGGTCAGGGTCTGGCGGATCCGCTCGATATCGCGCTTCTTGTCGGCCACGCCGATGCCGACCTGCTCGGCCAGCGCGTCGTCGAGCTGGATGAAGATGCGCGCGCGCGACTCGTAAGTGTTCGGGATCAGCGCGATCGCCAGCCAGCCCAGAAGGCAGATCGCCCAGGCCGCCGCCAGCGCGATCCAGCGCCGGTGCCAGACGCTGTGGAGCGCCGCGAGCAGTTCTTCGTAGAGGCCGTTCATCGCGCCGCGCCGCTCCCCTCAGGTCCTCAGAACATGCTTTCCGGGATGATGATGACATCGCCCGGATTGAGCATGACATTGGCCTTGCTCTTGCCCTTCTTCAGCAGGTCGCTGAGGCGCAGGGCATATTCGGTCTGCTTGCCGCTCGCCTTGTCGAAACGGATCAGGCGGGCGCGATTGCCCGCCGCATATTCGGACAGGCCGCCCACCGCGATCATCGCGTCCAGCACGGTCATGTTGGCGCGATAAGGGATCGAGGCAGGCTTCTCGGTCGCGCCGACGATGCGGATCTGCTGGCTGTAAGTGCCTGAAAACCCATCGACGATCACCGAGACCAGCGGGTCCTGGATGTACTGCGAGAGCTGAAGGCGGATATCCTCGGCCAGCATCGCCGGAGTCTTGCCCACGGCGGGCATGTCGGCGATCAGCGGGGTGGTGATGCGCCCGTCGGGCCGCACCTGCACTTTGGCGCCGAGTTCGGGATTGCGCCAGACGAACACGGTCAGCTGGTCGAGCGGGCCGATCACGTATTCCTCGCTAGGCCCTTCCTGCATCGCCACGAACTGGGCGGGCGGAAGCTCCTGCTTCGGCGCGGCATGGGCGCAGCCGGACAGGACCATGCTGGTGAGCACGGAGCCGGCCAGCAGTCCGGTGAAGCGGCGATGCGACATAGACCAATCCCTTCAGGCGCCCAGCTCTTCCGCCGTACGAGACTGGCGGACCGGGCAAATTTCCAGCCTTGCCTATCGCTCAAAAGGGTGAACATTGCGTTAGTCGTGAACCAGCGATTCCCGCGCGGTCCCGGAATGGGACAACATCGGCGTCGGGCTTTAACCGCAGTCCGGCGCCGTCACACCAGCATTTCCAGCGCCGGTCCCTGCCCCAGAAAATGCGCCGGACTGGCCGAGGCGCCGTAGGCTCCGGCGCAGAACACCGCGATCAGATCGCCCACGTCGGCGCGCGGAAAGCCGCCCTTGTCTGCCAGCTTGTCGAGCGGGGTGCAGAGGCAGCCGACGATCGAAGCCTCTTCCTCCACCGGCGCATCGAAGCGCGTGGCGATGGCCGAAGGATAGTTGCGGCGAACCACCGTGCCGAAGTTGCCCGAGGCGGCAAGCTGGTGATGCAGGCCGCCGTCGGTGACGAGGAAGACCTCGCCGTGGCTTTCCTTCCGGTCGATCACGCGGGCGAGGTAAATTCCCGATTCGCCAACGAGATAGCGGCCGAGTTCGATGCAGAATGCAGTATCCTGCAAGACCCCCGGAAGCCGCTCAAAACGCCCCGCCAGTCGCTCGCCCACAAGGGCCAGATCGACCGGGGTATCGCCCGGAAAATAGGGAATGCCGAGGCCGCCGCCGAGATTGCAATGCGGCAGCGGCAAGCCGCTTTCCTGCGCCAGCCGCGCCGCGAGGTCGATCGCCTGCCCCTGGGTCTCGGCAATCGCCTCGGCGCCAAGCGCCTGACTTCCGGCGAAGATGTGGAAGCCGCGCCACTCCGCGCCGCTGGCGACGATTTCGCGCACCAGCGCCGGGACGCGCGCCGCGTCGATGCCGAAGGGCTTGGCCCCGCCGCCCATTTTCATGCCCGAACCCTTGAGGTCGAAATCCGGATTGACCCGGATCGCAAGGCGCGGCGTCAGGCCCAATTTCTCGCCAATGGCCAGAGCGCGCCGGGCCTCGGCTTCCGATTCGAGGTTGAGCGTCACCCCGGCGCGGATCGCCGCTTCCAGTTCGCGGTCGCGCTTGCCCGGACCGGCGAAACTGACCGCCGCCGGGTCGATCCCCGCCCCGGTCACGATGGCGAGCTCGCCGCCCGAGGCGATGTCGAAGCCGTCCACCAGCCCGTTCATCAGCGAGAGCAGCGGCACAAACGGATTGGCCTTGACCGCATAGTGCAGCGCCAGCCGCTCCGGCATGGCTGCCCGCAATTCCGCCACGCGGCTGTGGATGCGCGCCGCTTCGTAGAGGAACAGCGGGGTGTCGCCCGCCGCTTCCACCCATTCCGTCACCGGCCTGCCGCCGATCGCGAGAACGCCGTCTATCGCCGCAAAACCGGCGGGGATCGGACCGAGCGGCTTCATGCCGACAGCTCGCTCGCCAGTTCCGCCGCAAGCCCGTTACGGTCGATCTTGCCGTTCGGCCCGATCGGCATCGCCTGACGCCAGTGGATCACTTTGGGCTGCATGAAATTCGGTAGTTCCTGCATGAGTTTACGCGGCAATTCTCCCTCCGCATCGGAAGTTCCGGCGGAAGCGCGAACCACCAGATGAACCGCCTGCCCCAGCCGCGCATCGGCCACGCCCAGCGCCACCGCTTCGGCGACGAGACCCGTCGCCAGCGCCGCCTCTTCCACTTCCTGCGGGCTGATGCGGTTGCCCGCGCTCTTGATCATCGCATCGCGGCGGCCGACGAAGTAGAGCAGGCCATCGGCATCGCGCCGCACCCGGTCGCCCGACCAGACCGCCATGCCGCCATAGCGCGAGCCGGAAGGCGCGGGCCGGTAACGTTCGGCGGTGCGCGCCGGGTCCTGCCAATAGCCATGGGCGACCAGCGGGCCGCAATGGACAAGTTCGCCTTCCTCATTGTCGGCGGCGACCTCTCCGGCCTCGTTCACCACCAGCACTTCGGCATGGGGGATTTCCTTGCCCATCGAGGTCGGATGGGTGTCGATCAGCGCGGGATCGAGGTAGGTCGAGCGGAACGCCTCGGTCAGGCCGTACATCGCGAAAAGCCGCGCCTCGGGGAACAGCGCGCGCATCCGGCGCACGAGATCCACGGTGAGGGCGCCGCCGGTATTGGTCAGGCGCCGCAGCTTCGCGGCGACCTCTGGGGGCCAGTCGATCTCGCAGATCTGCACCCAGAGCGGCGGCACCGCGCCGAGGCTGGTGATATCGTGCCGGTCCACCGCCTTCATCACGTCGCGCGGCATCAGGTAGTCCAGCGGCACCACGCAGCCGCCCGCGTGCCAGGTCGAGAGCAACTGGTTCTGCCCATAGTCGAACGAGAGCGGCATGACCGCCAGGACCCGGTCCTGCGGGGTAACGCCGAGATAGTCGGCCACGCTCTCCGCCCCCAGCCACAAGTTGGCATGGCTGAGCATCACCCCCTTGGGCCGCCCGGTGGAGCCGCTGGTGTAGAGAATCGCCGCGAGTTCCTCGGGATCGGCCTGCGAAGGCGCCATGTCGCCCCCGAGCGCCTGCGCTTCGGCGAGCGCCGCGCCTTCCTCGATCCGGCGGCAGGCCGCGGGAACGTCGCCCTCCTCCAGCGAGGCCAGTCGCGATGGCGTGGCGATCAGCAGCACGGCGCCGCTGTCGGCCAGGATATGCGCGACCTGGCCGTGCTTGAGCAGCGGATTGATCGGCACATGGACAAGGCCCGCCCGCGCGGCGGCCAGCGGGAGCAGACAGGTCAATTCGCCCTTGGCCGCCCAGGACGCCACCCGCGCGCCCTTTTCCGGCACTTCCTGCGCGAGCCATGCCGCAAGGCGGGAGACACGGGTTCTTAAGGCCTTGTAGTCCAGCACGTCTCCGCGCAGCACGAGCGCCTCGGCCGAATCCTCTCCGCGCAGTGCGAGATGGTCGAGCGGCAGGATCATGGCGGGAAAGGCTCCACAAGGGTTTGGTACAGGTCGATTATCACCGCGATCTTAAGCAAGTGCAATCGGACGGCCAGCTAACCGCATGGCTTTCCGAGAGCAACCAGCGCGCGCCCTTCGACCGGCTGGCGTGGTTCGCCGGGCTGAGCGAGCATTGCGGGCTGAATCCGTTGATCGCCGTGGCGCGCGAAGGCGGCGATATCACCGTCCTGCCTTTGCGGGGTGACGGCGGCCATCTTCACGCGCTGTCGAACTGGTACACCTTCCGCTATCGCCCCCTCGCCTCGCGGCCCGAAGGCTTGCTGGAAGCGCTCGCGCGAGACCTTGCCGGAAAGGCCCGCCGCGTGACGCTTTCCGGGCTTCCCGACGAAGACCGCAGCGTCTCTCGCCTCGAAGCGGCCTTTCGCAAGACCGGATGGCTGGTCCGCCGCGAAGTCTGCGACAGCAATCACATCCTCCCCGTCGATGGCCGCAGCTACGAGCAATATCTCGTCTCGCGCCCCGGAAAACTGCGCACGACGCTCAAGCGCAAGTCCGGCAAAGTCGAGACACGGGTGCTGGAGCACTTCGACGCAGAGGTCTGGAACGCCTACGAATCGATCTACGCCGAAAGCTGGAAGCCCGAGGAAGGCAGCCCCGCCTTCCTGCGCGCCTTTGCCGAGGCGGAAGGCAAGGCAGGCAGGCTCCGGCTCGGAATCGCCCTTGCCGAGGGCGCGCCGGTGGCGGCGCAGATGTGGACGGTCGAGCACGGCACCGCGTGGATTCACAAGCTCGCCCACCGCGAGGCTGCCAAGCCGCTCTCGCCCGGATCGGTGCTGAGCGCGGCGCTGTTTCGCCATGTGATAGACGTGGACCGGGTCGATCTCGTCGATTTCGGCACCGGCGACGATCCCTACAAGCGCGACTGGATGGAAGTGGTCCGCCCACGCTATCGGCTGGACATGTTCCGCGCTGGCTCGCCGCGAAACTGGCCGACATTGGGACGGGACCTGCTGCGCGCCGGTGCACAATACCTTGCCGCAACTGCGAAGCGCGGCTAGAGGCGCGGGGTTACGAACAATGCCCGAAGAGAGGGGCCATGCAAGACGATACCGACCTGCTGCTGCGCCGCATCCTGACGGACGTGCTGGGCCTCAAGCAGGGTCAGGCCGAGACGTTCGATGCCGATACCGGCCTGTTCGGGCACCTGCCCGAGCTGGATTCGATGGCGGTCGCCGGCCTGCTGACCGAGCTGGAAGACCGGCTCGACATCATCATCGAGGACGACGAGATCGACGGCGAGATGCTGGAGACCTTCGGCGGCCTGCTCGAATTCGCGAAAGCCAAGCGCGCGCCTGCCTGACTCTTCGGGGTATGATCCGGTCGGCGGGGAGCGTGACATGATCCCCGCGACATGGTCCTCAGATGCCCACGGAGGCGAGGAAACGGCCCTCGTTCGTGATCGCGCGCGCCCATTGCGCCTGCTGATCGTTCCCGCGCTGTTCGACGAAGGCAATCGCCTGCGCCGCTTCACGGTGGAAGTCATGCGGCGGCTCGACCGGGCCGGAATCGACACCATGCTGCCGGACCTGCCCGGTACGAACGAGAGCCTGCTCGGCCTCGAAACGCAGGATGCGGGCCTCTGGCGAGAGGCGATGCAGGCGGCCGCGCGGTATTTCGCCGTGACCCATGTGCTGGGCCTGCGCGGCGGCTGCCTGTTCACCCCGGACCTGCCCGCCTTTCACTATGCGCCGGTCAAGGGCGCGCAGATTTTGCGGGGCATGCTCCGCGCCCGAATGCTCGCCAGCCGGGAAGCCGGGCTTGAGGAAAATCGCGATTCGCTGACCGAGACGGCGCGGCGCGAAGGGATCATGCTGGCTGGATATCCGTTCGGCGCTGCGCTTTTCCGCGAACTCGAAACGCTGGAATCCGCTCCTGCTCAGGTCATCGCGCAGGACCGGATCGGCGGCAGCGGCCTCTGGCTGCGCGCCGAGCCGGACGAGGATGCCGCCCAGGCCGACGCCCTCGCCGCGATTCTCGTTGAGGCCGTACAAGCATGACGCGGCGCCATTTCACCTTCACCTGCGAAGGCGTGCAGCTTGTCGGGACGCTCGACGAAGCGGCAGGCGAGAACGCGCTGCTGATCGTCTCCGGCGGCAACGAAGTGCGCGCCGGGGCGTGGAACGGACAGGCCCGTCTTGCCGCCAGTATCGCCGCGCAAGGGTTCCCCGTACTGCGCTTCGACCGGCGCGGAGTGGGCGACAGCGAGGGCGACAACCACGGTTTTCGCTCGAACGGGCCGGATATCCGCGCCGCGCTCGCTGCTCTGCGCACCGAATGCCCGCACGTCCGCCGCGTGGTGGGTTTCGGCAACTGCGACGCCGCCAGCGCGCTGATGCTGGCTCAGGGCGCCGGTCTCGACGCACTGGTGCTGTCCAACCCCTGGACCATCGAGGACGATACGGCAGAAGCGCCTGCCGAAGTGGTGCGCGACCATTATCGCCGCCGCCTGGCCGATCCGGCGGCGATCCGGCGCCTGCTCACCGGCAAAGTGGCGATCGGCGGACTGGTCCGCAGCCTGTTTGCGGCGATGCGTCCGGCTCCAGCGGCTCCTGCCGGTCTGGCGCAGGAGATCGCGCGAGGGCTATCGGGCTTTGCAGGCGAGATTCGGCTGCTGGTCGCAGCGAGAGACCGCACGGGTCTCGCGTTTCTGGCGAACTGGGACAAGGCGGACACGCGCCTGCGGCTGTGCGCCGGGGCTACCCACAGCTATGTCGAACCCGAGGCGCAGGACTGGTTGCTGGCCCAAGTGCTGGACGTGCTGCAACGCAGTTAACAGGATCACACACCTCTTGTAATGCGCCCCCAAGGGTTAGGCGCAAGCAAAGGCAGACATTCCGCGGGTCCGGGGGCTCAGCCCCCGGAATCCCTTCCCTACTGTAAAATCAGGCCTCGACCTTCGCCGCCTCGGCGAATTCCCGATGCGCGAGGTAACGCTCGGCGTCGAGTGCGGCCATGCAGCCGGTGCCTGCCGCGGTGATCGCCTGGCGGTAGACGTGGTCCATCACGTCGCCGCAGGCGAAGACGCCGGGGATCGCGGTCTTGGGCGTGCCCGGTTCGACGAGGAGGTAGCCGGTCTCGTCCATGGCCAGCTTGCCCTTGAACAGCTCGGTCGCGGGCGCGTGGCCGATGGCGACGAAGGCGCCGTCGGTGAAGATCTCGCTCTGCTCGCCGGTCTTGGTGTCGATCAGTGCGAGAGCGCGCAGTTCGCCGTTCTCGCCTTCCATGAAGCGTTCGACCCGCTTGTCCCACACGACCTTGATCTTGGGATTGGCGAAGAGGCGGTCCTGAAGGATCTTCTCGGCGCGCAGGGTGTCGCGGCGGTGGATCAGGGTCACTTCGTCCGAGTGGTTGGTGAGGTAGAGCGCCTCTTCCACAGCGGTGTTGCCGCCGCCGATCACCACGACCTTCTTGCCGCGATAGAAGAAGCCGTCGCACGTGGCGCAGGCCGAGACGCCCTTGCCCGAGAGTTCCTGCTCGCCGGGAACGCCCAGCCACTGCGCCTGCGCGCCGGTGGCGATGACGAGGGTATCGGCTTCGTAGACGTCGCCCGAATCGGCGATGGCGGTAAAGAGCGGGCCGGAAAGGTCGACCGAGGTGATGATGTCGTACATCATGCGGGTGCCGACGTGGACGGCCTGGGCCTCCATTTCCTGCATCAGCCAGGGGCCCTGGATGACCTCGCGGAAGCCCGGATAGTTCTCGACGTCGGTGGTGATGGTCAGCTGGCCGCCGGGCTGGAGACCCTGCACCACGATCGGCTCCATGCCGGCGCGGGCGCCGTAGATCGCGGCCGAAAGGCCTGCGGGGCCGGAGCCGATGATGAGCATGCGGGTCTTGTGCGTCGTCGCCATGTGAAAGTCTCCGGCGTAAAAGGGTCGAATATCGTTGGGCGCGAGATAGGGGCAAGCACCCCGGTTTGCCAAGCGTCAGGGGGCATAAGGAATATCTTGATCCCCGCAAATCCCGGCTAACCTGTCATTGACCTGCCCCATTGACGTTGATGCTTCGGCGCATCACGGTTCTGTCATGAAAAGCCAGCTCGGACCGACCTCGAACCGCTTCATCTCGCAGCGCCTGCGCCTCAACTATGTCGACTGGGGCAATCCGGAAGCACCGCCGCTGATCCTCCAGCACGGCGGGCGCGACCATTGCCGCAGCTGGGACTGGGTGGCCGAGGAGCTGCGGCACGACTGGCATGTGATCTGCCCGGACCTGCGCGGCCACGGCGATTCCGAATGGTCGCCCGAAGGGCACTACGGCATGGACGCCTTCGTCTACGACTTCGCGCAGCTGGTCCACACGCTGGGGCACGAAAGAGTGACGATCGTCGCCCATTCGCTGGGCGGCAACATCGCGACGCGGTTCACCGGGCTGTTTCCGGAGAAAGTCGAGAAGCTGGTCAATATCGAAGGCCTCGGCCCGCCGCCGCAAATCCGCCGCCAGATGGAAGAGCGCGGCGTGGGCGAGCGGCTCAGGCAGTGGATCGAGGACAAGCGCCGCGCTTCCGGCCGGGCGCCGCGCAAGTATGCGACGCGCAAAGACGCCTACCAGCGCATGAAGGAGGAGAACTCCTTCCTCACCGAGGAACAGGCCCGTCACCTCACCATCCACGGTGCCAGCCGCAACGAGGACGGCACCTGGAGCTGGAAGTTCGACAACTACGTCAACGTCTGGTCCGCTTCCGACTTGCCCACCGACGACGTGGTGTCACTGTGGCAGGCGATCACCTGCCCGGTGCTGATGCTCTGGGGTAGCAAGAGCTTTGCCCAGAGCCCCGCGGAAGACGGCCGGATCGACCATTTCCCCAGTGCCACGCTGATCGAATATGAAAACGCCGGCCACTGGCTGCATCACGACCAGTTCGATCGCTTCATGGACGATGTGAAGGCGTTTCTCGGCCGTTAGGTCAGCAGGAAATATCCCAGACCGAGCCAGCAACACGCGCAGAGGGCAATGGCGATGATGAGGCCGCGCGCATCGTGTTCCTGATCGCTCAACCGGCCGCTTTGCGCGGCGTAGACGAGACCTGAACTTATTCCGAGATTTCCGCCGGCGAATCCTTCCGAACGGCGATCGAACATACCTTCGTCAATGACGTTCATCCACAACATCCCCTTGTGCGTGGCGGCCTTTCCCGCCGGTTCGATGCCGCCCACCGTTGTGGTGTGACGCCTCGAACCTCCCGCAGAATCGGGATGCTAACATCTTCACGGGACCTTGCCCAGACCGTCACGACAAGCCTTTCGGATAGGCATCAACGCCTTGCAATGCCCCGGTCCATCCATATACGACCGGATACAGCCATACGTCCTTTGGCAAACGCTCCGGAGTCTTCCCGTAATGCGCAAGCCGCTTGCCTTCATCCTCTCGCTTTTCATGGCTTTTGCCGCGCTGGTGTCGCCCGCCTTCGCCCAGCAATCCGGGCCGCTGGTGCTGGCCGCGGCGAGCCTCCAGGAATCGATGAACGCGGTGGCCGACGCCTGGGCAGCAAAAGGCCATCCGCGCCCGAAGATTTCCTTTGCCGGGTCCTCCGCCCTCGCCCGCCAGATCGAGGCCGGGGCGCCGGCGGACCTGTTCGTCTCGGCGGACGAGCCGTGGATGGACGAAGTACAGGGCAAGGGCCTGCTGCGCCCGAAGACCCGCGTATCGTTCCTCACCAACAACCTCGTGCTGATTGCCCCGGCGGACAAGCCGGTGCGCCTGAAGATCGCGCCGGGCTTCCGCCTCGCCGCCGCGCTCGGGCCGAACCGGCTGGCAGTGGCCGATCCCAATGCCGTGCCCGCCGGAGTCTATGCCAAGCAGGCGCTGACGCGGCTCAAGGTCTGGCCCTCGGTGCAGGGCAAGCTGGCCCCGGCCGAGAACGTGCGCGCCGCCCTCGCCCTCGTCAGTCGGGGCGCGGCGCCGCTCGGCATTGTCTATGCCACCGACGCCCGCGCCGAACCGGGCGTGCGCGTGGTCGATACGTTCCCCGCCGCATCGCACGATCCGATCAGCTATCCGGTCGCCCTGCTCGCCGCCTCGCGCCACAAGGACGCCGAGGGCTTCCGCCGCTTCCTGATCTCCGCCGAGGGCAAGGCGGTATTCCGCCGCTTCGGCTTCGGCACGCGCTGACCCCGCGCAAGTCATGGCCGCGCTCACCCCGGAGGAATGGCAGGTCCTGGTCCTGTCGCTGAAAGTCAGCGGCGTGGCCATGGCCGCCGCGCTGCCGCTGGCCTTCGCGCTGGCCTGGGTGCTGGCGCGCTGGCGCTTTCCGGGCAAGGTCCTGCTCGACGCGCTGGTCCACCTGCCGCTGGTCCTCCCCCCGGTCGTCACCGGCTGGCTGCTGCTGATCGCCTTCGGCACCAACGGGCCGCTCGGCCGCTTCCTTGCAGAGTGGCTGGGGCTGACCTTCATCTTCCGCTGGACCGGTGCCGCGCTGGCCGCCGCGGTCATGGCGCTGCCCTTGATGGTACGGGCCATGCGCCTCTCGATCGAGGCCGTCGACCGCCGCCTCGAAAGCGCTGCCCGCACCCTCGGCGCCGGGCGCTGGCGGACTTTCGCCAGCGTCACCCTCCCCTTGGCCATGCCCGGCGTGCTGGCGGGCCTCGTCCTCGGCCTCGCCCGCTCGATCGGCGAATTCGGCGCGACGATCACCTTCGCCTCCAACATCCCCGGCGAGACCCAGACCTTGCCGCTGGCGATCTACAGTGCGCTCCAGATGCCCGGTTCCGAATGGCAGGTGACGCGCCTTGCCGTGCTGTCGATCCTCGTCTCGGTCGTCGCCCTGGTGGCATCCGAATGGCTCGCCCGCCGCAGCGGACAGGGATCTGCGCACCATGCCCTTTGACGTTGCCATCGCCCTGCGGCGCGGCAAGCTGCGGCTAGACTATGCCTTCCGCACCGAGAAAGGCGGGCTGACAGCGCTGTTCGGCCCCTCCGGCGCAGGCAAGACCTCGCTGCTCGACGCCATCGCCGGTCTCGCCCGCCCGAGCGAGGGGCACATCCTCGTCGAGGATACGGTGCTGTTCGACAAGGCCCGCCGCATCGACCTCAAGCCTGAGCAGCGCCGCTGCGGCTACGTGTTCCAGGACCTGCGCCTGTTTCCGCACAAGAGCGTGCGCGACAACCTGCTCTACGGCTGGCGCCTCGCGCCCGCCGAGCAGCGATGGATGGACCTCGACTCCGCGATCGGCTTTCTCGGCATCGGCCACTTGCTGGATCGCCGCCCCGCCACGCTCTCCGGCGGCGAGGCCCAGCGCGTGGCGATCGGCCGCGCCCTGCTCTCCGGCCCGCGCTTCCTGCTGATGGACGAGCCGCTCGCCTCGGTGGACGCGGAAAGGCGCGAGGAGATCCTCACCGTGATTGAGCGCATCCGCGACGAACTCGCCCTGCCGATCCTCTACGTCAGCCACGACCGCGCCGAAGTGGACCGTCTGGCCAGCCGGGTAATCGCCATCTAAAATCGCGCGGCCGCATTGCCGCCGCCTCCCGCGCCTCTATATCTGCACGGCACATTTCCACACGTGAAGAGGATTACTCCATGACCATCGCCATTGGTGACACCCTGCCCGACGTAAAGCTCGTCAAGGCCGGCGAGAGCGGCCCCGAACCCGTGCAGAGCGCGGAATTCTTCGCGGGCCGCAAGGTCGCGCTGTTCTCGGTTCCCGGCGCCTTCACCCCGACCTGCTCGGCCAGGCACCTGCCCGGCTTCGTCGACAAGGCCGCCGAACTGAAGGCCGCGGGCATCGACGAGATCGCCTGCACCGCCGTCAACGACGCCTTCGTCATGGGCGCCTGGGGCAAGGCCAACGGCTCGGCCGACGTGACCATGCTGTCAGACGGCAACGGCGACTTCGTGAAGGCGATCGACCTCGTGATGGACGGCACCGCCTTCGGCATGGGCCATCGCGGCAAGCGCTTCTCGATGGTCGTCAACGACGGCGTGGTCGAGCAGCTCAACGTCGAAGCGCCGGGCGCCTTCGAGGTCAGCTCCGCCGACCACCTGCTCGGCCAGCTCTGATAGAGGCGCGATAGCGCAAGTGGGGCGGTCTTCCTTTGGGAGGCCGCCCTTTTTCGTATTCGCGGCATCGACGGGGCGTTGTCTTTCCCGCCTGCGTTGCCGCGATCCCGACAGGCGGTTAGCGTTGCATCACAGCGAGGAGTTCTCATGGCACGTTCGGTTATCGTCACCGGTGGTTTCGGCGTTCTTGGCGCGGCCGTAGCCGCCGCCTTCGCCGCAGCGGGTGACAAGGTCACCCGCATCGACTTCGCGCCCGAAGCCAGGGAAGCGCTGGCGGGCGCTCTGGACATCGGCGGCGTGGACCTGACCGACGCGCAGGCCACGCAGGCCGCGCTGGACAAGGTGGTCGCGGCCCACGGCGGCATCGACGTGCTAGTCAACGTCGCGGGCGGCTTCACCTGGGAGACGCTGGAAGGCGGCTCGCTGGCGAGCTGGGCGCGGATGCAGGCGATGAACCTGACGACGGCGGCGACGATCACCCAGCTTGCCCTGCCCCGGCTCAAGGCATCGGCGGCGGGCCGCGTGGTCAACATCGGCGCCGGCGCGGCGATCAAGGCCGGTGCGGGCATGGGCGCCTATGCCGCCTCCAAGTCCGGCGTCCACCGCCTGACCGAAGCGCTGGCCGAGGAACTCGCGGGCACAGGCGTCACCATCAATGCGGTCCTGCCCAGCGTGATCGACACCCCGGCCAACCGGGCCGACATGCCCGACGCCGATTTCTCGACCTGGGTGCAGCCGCGGGCCATCGCCGATGTGATCGCCTTCCTCGCCTCCGACGCCGCCCGCGCGATCACCGGAGCGCTGATCCCGGTAACGCGGGGCGGCTGAAGTCCGGTGTTTTTCCGGGAACGCACAGGGCAGATCGCCACCCGCCCGTAGTTTCTCATCCCGTACGACTTCCACCCCCGTTCATCCTGAGCTTGTCGAAGGATGGGAGGCCTCGCGCCACGTCTCGGGGGCTTCGACAAGCTCAGCCTGAGCGGGAGGCAAGGTCAGGCTGAGAAAGTGAGATATGCTACCGCCCCTCCGGCGGAGCCATCTCAGCCCCGCTCGCCGAACAGACGGCAGGCCACGGCATCGAGCCGCGCCACCACAGCCGGATCGCGCGCATCGGGCGCGGTGATGAGCGCATGGTCGAGCGCCCGGTCGATCGGACTGGGCGCGCGCTCGGCAGGCAGGCTTGCCGCCAGCGCGCGCAGCGAATCCCGCGCCACGCGGGCATTGCCGTGCATGACCTCGAGGACATGGCTGACCTCGACGCCAGCCTCTTCCTCGCGCCAGGAATCGTAGTCCGTGACCATGCCGAGCATCGCGTAAGGCAGCTCCGCCTCGCGGGCGAGCCGGGCCTCGGGCATGCCGGTCATGCCGATCACATCGGCGCCCCAGCCACGGTACATGCGGCTTTCCGCGCGGGTCGAGAACTGCGGGCCTTCCATGGCGAAGTAGCACCCGGCAGGATGGACTTTCGCGCCGGCGGCCTCAGCCGCCGCGCCTGCCAGTCCCGAAAGACGCGGACAGACCGGGTCCGCCAGGCTGACATGGACGACCAGCCCGGTGCCGAAGAAGCTACCGACCCGGCCCGTGGTCCGGTCGATGAACTGGTCGACCATGACCATGTGGCCCGGCGCCATCTCCTCGCGCAGCGAACCGATTGCGGACAGCGCCAGCACGTCCGTCACCCCGCAGCGCTTGAGCACGTCGATATTGGCGCGGTAGTTCACCGCCGAGGGCGGGATCGCATGGCCCGCCCCGTGGCGGGCGAGGAAAGTGAAGCGCACCCCGCCAAGCCATCCGGTCGTGACCGGCCCGGAAGCTGCCCCGAACGGACTGGAGACGGAAATCTCCTGCGCGTCCTCCAGTTCGATTCCGGCCGCCAGACCCGAACCGCCGATGATGCCCAGATGCCAGAAGCTGCTTTTCTCAGCGCGCAAGGATACCTGCCATGATGATGTCGATCGTGTGTTCGCGGTAGCGGTCGCGCAGTTCCTCGGTCAATGTGTCCTGGTCGAAGCAATGCTTCAGCACCAGCCGCGCCGAGAAGAAACGGTCCACCGCGCCGGTCACCGTAAAGTAGAAGAGTTGCGGATCGATTTCACGAAACACCCCCGCCTGCACCCCGTCGCCGATGAGCTGCTCGTAGGCGCGGTAGATCGGCGAGAGATAGCAATCGGCGATGCGGCGCGCCTCGGCATCGTCGCTCTCCCGCACCATGCGCATGGTCAGGCGGTTGAGATAGGGCACTTCATAGAAGGTATCGACGACCTTCCAGAGATGGCGCCGCAATTTGGCCTCCGGCGACCAGCCGTCCTTGGCCAGCAGCGCATCGACGCTGGTGACGATCGCCTGCCAGTCCCGGTCGAGCAGAGCCTTGAGCAACCCGGCCTTGTTGCCGAAGTAATACTTCACCAGCGCCGAATTGAGACCCGAGCGCAGCGACAGCTCCGACAGCGAAATGTCGATCACGTCACCTTCGCGCATGATCGCGCTGGCCGTGTCCAGCAATTGCCCGCGCGCGCCGGGAGGCGGCGCGCCGTGCTCGGTGGAGGAAGTGCCCTGCGCCATCTCTCAGCCCCGCGCAGCCCTTACTTCGGACCCATGCGGATCGCGCCGTCGAGGCGGACGGACTCGCCGTTCATATAGTCGTGTTCCAGCATGAAGAGCGCCAGCTTCGCATATTCCTCGGGCCTGCCGAGGCGCTTGGGGAACGGCACCATGGCCGCGAGCGCATCCTGCACCGGCTGCGGCATTCCGGCCATCATCGGCGTCTCGAAGATGCCCGGCAGGATCGTGTTGACGCGGATACCCTCGCCCATGAGATCGCGGGCGACCGGCAGGGTCATCGCCAGCACGCCGCCCTTGGACGCCGCATAGGCCGCCTGCCCGATCTGCCCGTCCTGCGCCGCGACCGAGGCGGTATTGACGATGGCGCCCCGAGAGCCTGCATCATCCAGCGGATCGAGCGTCACCATCCCCGTCGCCGCCTTGCTGATGCAGCGGAAGGTGCCGACGAGGTTGATGAGAATCGCCTTTTCGAACAGCGCCATGTCATGCGCGCGCGGCGCCCCGGTCTCGCGGTTGCGGCCGACGGTCCTGGAAGCAGGCGCGATGCCCGCGCAGTTGACCAGAATGCGTTCCTGCCCATGCGCGGCGCGGGCCTTGGCGAAACCGGCATCGACGCTGGCGTCGTCGGTTACATCGACCTGGCAGAAGACGCCGCCGATCTCGGCCGCGATGGCCTCGCCCGCCTCGGCATTGAGGTCGAACACCGCCACTTTCACGCCCTGCGCCGCCAGCGCCCGCGCGGTGGCCGCGCCGAGACCCGATGCCGCGCCGGTGACGACGGCGGCCAGGCTGCTGTCCAGTTTCATGCTGCTTCCCCTTCCTGCTCGCGCACAAGATCCCGACCCGTGGCGGAATCTCGCAGGCCCGATGATTTAATCAACCGGTTAAGCAGGCGGAACCGGCAGGTCAATCGGGCAGGTCGGTGGAACAGGACAAAACCCGCCCCGGCGTCGTCACCGGGTGCGGGAAGCAGGTCGCCGAAAGCCTGCGATCAGCCGACCGGATCCATTCCGCGCTGGATCTGCGAACGCTCGATATTGGAGCGATCGCCGCGGCGCTGTTCTTCCCACTGGCTCTTGGTCATGCAGATTTTCTTGGCACGCAGGCGCGAGCCGATTTCAGTGACGCGCTCGCAGATCATCGGGTCCTTCTTGTCGATATCGTTCTGCGCCACCGGGGTTCCGGCGACAGCAGGCGCAGCTTGGGGCGCGGGACTCCCCGCCAGTACCGGCGCGGCAGCGAAAGCAAGGGAAACGGCAGCAAGTCGTGTGAGCATATGCATGATGCAACTCCGTGGCATCGGCTTCTGGCGCCGCATGCCGAATGACTGGATGAAACGAAGGTAAATCGGGACGTACCGCACATCAAGTGCGGGCGATATCAAAGGCGATGGTCATGCGCTCGCCCGCCGCGAATGGGCGGGTTCCATGCCACATCCACGAAGGGAACAGCGCCAGGCGCGCGGGCTTCGGCTCCACCGAGGCGCGGGGCGCAAGGTCGCCCAGCCCTTGCGGCGCGCCGCCCAGATCGAGCCAACCCTCACCGGGAAGAAGCCCATCCGGAACGGAGAGATAGAGCGCCGAACTGATCCACCCCTGCGGATGGTGATGCGGCGCATGAAAGCCCGCACCCGCCAGCCTGACCGACCAGCTCCCGGCAAACCGCGGGCGGGCGGTGCGCTTCTGCCCCAGCATCGGATGGGCCGGATTGGCGGGCGGCAGTTCGGCCTCGAACCGCGCGACCTCGCGGCGCAGCACTTCGCGCACGCGCACCAGTTCCGGCTCGCACCGCCCCAGCAAGGCACCGTCGGTCTGGGTGCCGCCCCGCACCGATTGGTCGAGGAAACGCCCGGACCGGGCATGAAGTCCCCGCAACATCGGCACCAGCGTGTCGAGACCGATCTCGCCCGGATCGAGGTCGATCACCCGGAACAGCCCTTCCTGACCGTCGAGCCATTCCGACCGGGCATCGCCGGCAAGGCGCCAGGCGATCGCCGCATAAGGCCAGAACGCTTCCGCACCGCCACGCGCCAGCCACGGCTCGATCTCGGCCGCCGCACGGGCGACCTCTCCTTTGCGCAGCAGATGGCGCAGATGCCAGATCGCGTGGCCCGACTCCGTCGCCGGTCCCAGCTGTTCGAATGCCGCCTCGGCTTCCTCGATCCGCCCCAATTCGTCGAGCGCGGCGGCGCGCGCGAGCAGAAAGGGAGCGACCGGACCATGGGCCGCAATCGCCCGCTCGGCCACGGTGAGCGCTTCGGCATGGCGCTCTGCGGAAAGCAGCAGGTCGATGGCGAGATTTCGCAGCGATTCGCTCTGGGGAAAGCGCTGCAAGGCCGCCTCGATGCTCGCCAGCGCACGGCGCTCCTGCCCGACCATGACTGCAAGCTGGGCGAACTGGCGATGCCCTTCCATCCAGCCCGGATTGGCGCCGAGCATGGCTTCGAGTTCGCCGAGGCCGCGCGGCCCCTCCCCTTCCGCCAGCCGCGCCGAGGCTAGCCCGAGCCGGATTTCGCCCTTGGCTGGCGCCAGCCGGATCGCCTGCTCGAACAGCGCTGCCGAAGGCAGCCCGGCTTCCAGCGAGACATGCGCGAGCGCGTGAACCACCCCCGCATTGTCCGGCGCCATGCGGCGCGCCGCCTCCAGCGCCGCAACCGCACCGTCGCGCCGGTCGAGCGCGCGGCGGAGCATCGCCGTCCAGTGCAGCAAGGTGACATCCGGCGCATGGCGCGACAGCCAGGCGCTCAGACGCGCTTCGGCCTGCTCCTCGCCGCCCTCGGCCAAGGCCTTTTCCGCCAGATCGGCCAGATCTTGCCGCTCGTCCAAGGTCGTCGCTCCGTTCAATGACCGCGCCCGCCGAACCCGGCCGCGGCGATCGTCGCAGCCACGGCAGCGCGTTCGGCCTCGGACAGCCCGGGATGCCAGACGTCGAAGATCAGCACGATCCGCAGCACGTCAGTGGGATTCATCGCTTCATGCTCGATGGTGTCGTCGAAGGCAAAGGCCTCGCCCTCGCGCCATTCGCGCGTCTCGGCGCCAACGCGGAACCAGCAGCCCGGCGGCACCACGAGCGGCAGGTGGCAGACCAGCCGGGTATTGTCGACGCCGACATGCGCGGGAATCGCGGTATGCGGCGCCAGCAGCGAGAACATCGCATTCGGCGAGGCGCCGGGAACCTGCGGTTGCGGCAGGCGGGAGAGGATCTCCATCGTGCGCGGCGCCTGACGCGCATTGTGCGCCACTTCCACGCCCTGTTTCAGGAGATGGATCGCGCTCCAGTCCCGGTTCCGGTTGAGCGAGCGCCACTGTGCGAGATTTTCGCGCTCCTCGTACTGGATGTAAGGCTCCAGCTCGGCCCGGTCGGACTTCAGCAGGGCGAGCATTTCCGCGCGGATATCCGCGAAGCCCGCTTCGACTTCGGCCAGCCAGGGTGTGACGTGACGCGGATGGAACTCGCGCTCGACCAGCCCCGGATAATGGAAGTGGGTCGGCTCGCTGTGGTAGACGCGCGCCTTGTGCAGAATGTTGTCGCGGAAGCGCGCCAGCCGCCAGGCGAGATCGGCCCCGTCATCAGCGTGGTCGTCCGACGCAGTTGCCGCAGCCGCTTCCAGCTGCCGTGCGCGCGTGTCGAGCCACGTCTCGTGGAAAGCCCTGCCCGCCGTCAAGGCCGCGGCGAGCGGCGGCGGCAGTGGACCGTCGGGCACTTGCGCCAGCGCCTCGCCCCAGGCGGCCCCGGCCTGCGGCTCCTCCAACCGCTCTAGCAGCCCCGCCCGCATGACCAGCGCCATGAAATCGAGCGGCGCCAGTTCCAGAGCGCGATGAACCGCCTCCAGCGCCTTGCGCGGTTGCCGCAAGGCACGGCGCAAGCCCGCCAACTTCAACCACTGCGCGACCAGAGCGCGCAAGTCGGGCTCGGATCGAGAGGAAGCCGATCCCGCGACCAGCAGGTTCTCCAGCGCCTGCGCAGCGGCAGACAAGTTACCGGCCGCAGTGAGCCGGTCCACTTCGACGAACGAAGAAACCCCTGAATTCATTGCCCCCCCGAGCGCGTTCAGATCGTACCCGACACGAAACCGGGCACCCGGTCATCGTCGAGCGAATAGCCGAAGCGTTCCGCCCACGGGCGCAGGATTTCCAGCACCGGTTCGAGATGCTTCTCGTACCGCCGCCAGCGCCCTGCGGCGCGGGTGTAGACCGCCTCGGTAACTTGTGCGTAGCTGGCCGTGCGCACGATACCGCGCGCGCGCGCCGCATCGCGGTGGTCGAAGCCCTCGCCGTTCCACGGCAGCCCCAGCCAGTCGAACAGCAGCGCCAGTTCGCGGGCCTGATCCGCCACCAGCCTTTCGTAGACGACAGTGTGCACGGGCAGATCGAACGTCGCCCGCGCCTGTTCCCAGAACGAAAAACTGAGGTCGTAAAACTTGGCTGCGCCCTCCAGATCGAGGAAATTGCTCATCGCATTGTTCGGGCGGAAATTGGTGATGAAGCAGCTCAGCACGACGTCGCAGGGATGACGCAGCGCCTGTACGAACTGCGCATCCGGGAACAGGCGGCGGATCACCGGTACCTTGTTGAGATGAAGCGGATGCTTGTCGATCACGACGGTATCCGGCCCCAGCGTTCCAAGCGCCGAGACGCGCTCGAAATAACGGGAACGTGCGGCGGAAATCGTCGCCTCGTCGAGACCGGGTAGAGCCTCCACACCGCCGAGTTCGTTCTCGATCTCGGCGAAGAAGGGTTCTTCCTCAAGAACGAGCGTATTCGGCGCCGTCATCAGCATCGTGTCGAGCAGGGTCGTGCCCGAGCGCGGAAAACCGAGGAGAATGACCGGCGCGGGTCGCTCGGCTGGTGGCGTCTTGCCCCAGCCCGCGGCCCATTGCGGCGTGACCAGCGCCTTGTCGTGCAGGAGTTCGCCGCGAAATCGTTTGGCACGTTCGCCGGGGCGCGTGGGATCGTCCAGATGCGCGGCATTCATCGCCGCGAAAGCCGTGAAGGCATCTTCGTAGCGCCCCATGCGGTCGAGCATGATCCCCCGCAACTGGTGGCGGCGGCCCGGCTCGACCACGTCACCGGACTGTTCAAGCGCGGCGAAGGCCTGCTCGAAAGCTTCTGCCCGCTTGAAGCGGAGAGCATCGATATAGGCCAGCGATGGCTCATCGACGCCGCTCGCCACGGCCCGCTCTCGCAAGGGGTCAAGCGCCATTTCGCGGTTGCTACGCTCATAGACCGCCGCCAGCCCGACGAAAGCCGGACCGAGTGCAGGATCGATCGCCAGCGCCGCCTCGAACTGGGTTTCAGCTATCCGATAGTCGTTCCGACGTGCGGCTTCTTGGCCATGATCGGAAAGTACTCCGGCATTGCCAGGCGCGCGCCGAGCGGCTTCGGCCATGGCCTCGTAAGCAAGGTCTTCCATGCCGGTATCGCGATAGAAAGCCGCGAGTGTGAGAATTGGCACGTGATCGCCTGGGAAATCTCGCGCGGCATCGCGCAGGATGGCTTCCCCCTCTTCGACCCGTTCCGCCCGCAGCAGCGCACTGCCGAGATTGACCCGGATCGGCGGAGAATCCGGTGCAAGCGCCATTGCCCGCCGGAGGACTTTCACCGCCTCGGCATGTTCGCCGGCACCCGAGAGGGCGTTGCCAAGGTTATTCAATGCCGACCAGTCCTCGCTCTCCCGATTGAGGATATGGCGATAGAGCCGGATGGCTTTAGCCATGTCGCCCGCCTCCTGCGCCAGATGCGCGCCAAGCCGCGCGAGCCGCAGGCTGGGTTCGGCAAGAGCGGAAGCCTCGTCGCACAGAGCCAACGCTTGCTCGGCTCGTCCGATTCTGAACAAGGACTCCGCAAGATTGGTCCTGACGACGAGATCCTGCGGACGAAGCGCAAGCGCGCGTTCGAGGTAAGTGACGGCGCGCTCGAACTGCCCACGGTGAAATTCCACCGCGCCGCCGAGTGCGGCCAGTGCGGGGTCATCGGGATTCGTAGCGATCGACGTCGCGACCCGCACGGCCGCCTCGTCGAGACGCCCCATGCGCGCAAGGCCGGCAATCTGGCGAAGCTCTTCCGAGGGTGGGGCGGTGCTGGTCATCGGCAAGTCCGGTAAATTCGTGGCGAACACCATTACGAGGTCGCCGGATACAAAGGCGGCGGCCCTCCCAGGGAAGACCGCCGCCAGAGACTAAACGTTCGTGAAAACGATTAGAAGTTCATCGTGATACCGGTGAACACATAGCGACCCAGCGGATCGTAGGTGCCCGGGTAGACGTTGCCGTTACAGAACGTCGAAGCGCAAGCAGCCTGCGTGACCAGCGGCGGGTCCTTGTCGAACAGGTTGGTTGCACCCAGACGCCAGGTCAGGTTCTTGCCGAGGTCGGCCGTCAGGGTCAGGTCGAAGTAGTCCTGAGCCTTGATCTTGTCGTCCAGGGTGTTGGTGTTGCCGGCCAGCGTGCTCGACGGGTTGAGGAATTCAACCTTGGCCTGCGAGAGGTGACGCCACTGGAGCGAGACACCGACGCCGTTGGTCATGGTGTAGGTCACGCGGGCCTTGTGGCGCCACTTGGGGCGGGGAACGCCGCAAGTTGGGCCATAGTAACCGGTGCAGTCGTATTCTTCGGTCAGGCCGTTGTCGACGTTGTACTTGTCGAGCAGCGTACCCACCAGGTTGAGCGACACGCGACCGGCGTTGCCGATCTCGGTCGAGTAGTTGCCGTTGAACTCGAAGCCGCGCGTCTGAACACCGCCCACGTTGTGGTTGATGTCGATGACGTAGCCGTCGTTGCTCAGCCAGAGCGAACCGGCCGGGTTGCGCTGAACGAGGTCGCAAGCGGTAGTGTTGCCGTCACCGCAAGCGGCGAGGATCGCGTCGGCGCCGTAGCGCTGGATGGCATCCTTCACCTTGATGTCGAACCAGTCGACGCTGGCGGTCAAACCCGGGATCCAGCGCGGCTGGAGGACAACACCGATGGTCTTGGTGGTCGACTTCTCGGGGTTGAGGTCCGGGTTGCCGCCGATCAGGCCGTTGTACTGCGAAGCCGGGTTGAGCGGCGTGGGAGCAACCAGACCCTGCGTTTGGCAAGCCGGCGAGATCGTGGTCTGTCCGGCGCAAGGATCGGTCGTGCCGTCAAGCGCGACGATCTGCGGAGCGAACAATTCCTGGATGTTCGGCACGCGAACGGCGCGGTTGTAACCGGCGCGGATACGGATGTCCGAAACCGGGGCCAGATCGATACCCAGCTTGTAGGTGTTGGTGTTGAAGGTGCGGCCATTCGAGATGCTGTAGTGCGAATAGCGGTAGCCGCCATTGAACGACAGGTTCTGAACGAAACCGTCCTGGATCAGCGGAATGTCGATTTCGCCGAACAGTTCGGTGACCTTGTAGTTACCCGAGGTCGACAGCGTCGGAGCGCCCTGGCCGGTGAGGTCGCCGGTGGTGAAAGCGTAGTCGGTATTCAGCTCCAGCGAGTCGCGGCGATATTCGGCACCGAGAGCCACGTTGATGCCGTCTGAGGCGAGCGGCGACTTGATGCCGTATTCGCCGAGCAGGCCGGTGAAGCTGGCGCTGGCGACCTGCTGCGAGGTCTGGCCCTTCATGAAGCCGGTTGCCGAGAGGTAGTTCAGCGCTTCCGCCGAGATCGGCGCACCGCTGAACACGTCGTAGGGAACGCAGTTCGGATCCTGGCCGGTCAGGGTGACGCGGCAGGCCGGACCGTTCGGGCCGGAAACGACATCGAGCGCGTTGTTCAGGCGAGCGACCGAGAACTCGTTGGAATAGACCTGCGAGTAGTTGGTGCGGCCATACTGATAGAACGCGTCATACGACCAGGCGTTGCCCAGTTCGCCGCGCGAACCGATGACGGTGCGGAACGCGGTGTGCTGGAGATCGCTCTGACGCGCGCCGCCTTCCACGTTGCGGCGAAGCAACTGGAAGAAGGCCTTGTTGTAGGTCGCCCCGGTGACCGGGTCGGTGAAGGCGAGCGGAGCGGCACCCTGGTTCGGGTTGAAGGCGGCGCCCGAAGCCAGCGGGAAGTTGCCGAGGAAACCGCTGATCAGGTTCGACGGGTTGCAGATCGTCGCCTGCTGGCTGGCCGAGAGCAGCGGGTTGTCGCAGTTGATGGTCAGTGTGTTGCCGAAATCGCCCGAGGGCGCGATCTGCGCAACGGTGCGGTCATCCATGAACATGAATTCCATGTACGGATGGATGGCCTTGTTGATTTCGTAGTCGGCGAAGACACCGGCGGTGTAACGCTCGTCGGGGCGCTGGTAGTAGTTGACCGGCGCGAAGTTGTAGATGTTGCGCGACCCCTGGGTAATCGTGCCCGCACCCAGTGCACCGGTGGTCGAGGCGCTGGCACCGTTGGGGATGTAAAAGGCGTTGCCCGGAGCAGCCGTACCCGAACCGCCGCAGTTGAACGCACCGCCCGAAGCCGCGATGGCGCAGGATGAATAGTCGCGCTTGCCCTGAAGGATCGGGTTCGCACGGCGATAGCCGACATAGGCAGTGGCGTGGCCGCGACCGTCGTCGAAGCTGGTGCCGAACGAGGCGGTCACGTCATACTGGCCGCCATCGACGTTCTGGCCGCGCGGATATTCGTAATCCGGGTTGCCTGCACGCTTGTCGAGAACCGAGCGGATGAACTGGTTGTCGTTGTTGTGCATGTAGACGCCGTAGTTGGCGTCGATCTTGAAGCCTTCGAACTCCGTGTCCATCACGAAGTTGACGACGCCCGCAACGGCGTCTGCACCGTAGGTGGCCGAAGCGCCGCCGGTCAGCACGTCGACGCGCTTCACCAGCGAGGCCGGGATGAAGTTAAGGTCGGCGGCCGAAGTGGTGGTGTTCGGGTCGCCGGTCATCAGACGGCGGCCGTTGATCAGCACCAGGGTGCGCGACGGGCCGAGGCCGCGAAGGTCGACGTTGGCCGTACCGGTCGCACCGTTGGCGAGGTTCGAGCTCTGCGAAGCGACGACCTGCGGCAGCGAGTTCAGCAGGTCTTCGGTGCGGGTCGTGCCCTGGAGCTGGATGTCTTGCGAGGAGACGGTGGTGATCGGTGCGATCGACGTCTGGTTCGGCGCCACAATGCGGCTGCCGGTGACGACGATGGCGCCGCCGCTGGCGCTGTCGTCAGCGCCGGCGTCCTGCGCCTGCGCGCCGCTGCTGAGCAAGGCGAAGCCGAGCACCAGGGGTGCTGCGCCGGCCTTCAGCGCGGTAAGAGTTTGCTTGTTCACTGGTGTGTCCCTTTTTTCTAAGGCAAGGGTGTGACTCCCAAGCCTTGAATTCTCCGACACGCGCCATGCCCTTCGAAGGATCTTGCCCCAGTAAGGATATTTCGCGCGACAGAAGATACGCTTTCATTACGCAAAGCCAGACTTGCTCAAAGTGCTTTGATCGTTGCCCCGCAACATTGGTGATGGCTTGTGGCAAATCCGCAACAAACCTGCATCAAGCCTTCGCACTCCGCTCTGATTTCGCCAGAGGGGTATCGAAATATTTCCCTCGAGAGGCGTGACATTGTCGCAACATGATTTCAATGACAGCAAGGCGGAAGATCACAATGCTGCAAAAGCGCTCGCATGCACGACCTCTTCGCGCTTCTCGCAAGCCGGCTTGCCGCGCCCCCGGAGCGCTTGCTACGACAAGCCGCCAACATCGCGATGAATCGCAACAAGGGGAAATGCGTTGAGCAAGGTACACCTGGCAGCGGCGACTTCACTGCTGCTCCTTTCCCATGCCGCGCTTGCCGGAGACAAAGGCAAATCCGGCAGCGAATCCGGACAGGATCGCCCCGAGGCCTATCGCGAACTCGTAGCCTGCCGCGAAATTCAGGACTCCACTACCCGCCTGACCTGCTTCGATCGCCAGGTCGCGGCGCTGGAGCAGGCCGCCAGCCAGCACGAAATCGTGATTGCCGACAAGCAGGCCGTCGAGACCGCCAGGCGCGGCCTGTTCGGGTTTGCCACCCCGGTCGCAAAACTCATGGGCTTTGGTGGCAACGCCGATTCAACGGACGAACTGAAGGAAATCGTTACCCAAGTCAGCGGCGCTCGCCGCAATTCGTCGGGCTGGGTGCTCGATTTCGAAGACGGCAGCACCTGGGAACAGAACGACACGCGCGACTTCGTGCTTTCGCCAAAGGTCGGCAACGAAGCGAAAATTGCCCGCGGCATACTCGGGACATTCACCATTTCGGTGCGCGGTCAACGTCCGATCAAGATGCGCCGCGTCAAGTAGCCCTAAAGGGTTCAACAGACTTGGCCGAGAGCCAAAAATCTCAAGCAACAAAATAACCAGCAACCGCGCACCGCGGACACATCGGAAAACCAATAACGCTTGCAGAAGTCCGTTTGTGGCAAAATGGTAACGATTGACCTTAGCAATCCTAAAAAAACCCGTTAGAAAAGCGATGGTTGCCTGTTGCATCTTAGCCACAACCAGCAGAGCAATTCCACCCCTTGGGGTGTTTCCGATTGAAAGCTGACGCCCCCGGCGCGAGAAATCCCTCCATGGTGATCCCGTGCGTCTGCGCACGAAGATTACCGCATCCGGGTGCACGGCAGGTCTGGTCACGCTTCCAGCCGTGCGCACGAAAGCAACAAGGGACACACAAACGTGCAAAACTCTCTGAAGAAGGCCGCGCTGCGCAGCGCTGCCAGCCTGCCGGTATTCGCGCTGGCGTTCGCTTCGAACGCCTATGCGCAGGACCAGGCTACTGCCGATGAAGAAGCGGCCAGCGCCCCCGCCATCGTCGTTACCGGTTCGCGCATCCGTTCGGCGAACCTGGAATCGACCAACCCCGTCACCGTGGTCAGCGGCGAACAGTTCTTCGAGACCGGCCAGGTTTCGGTGGGTGACGTGCTCAACGAACTGCCGCAGCTGCGCAACACCTTCAGCCAGCAGAATTCCACCCGTTTCCTGGGCACACGCGGCCTCAACCTGCTTGATCTCCGCGGTCTGGGTTCGGTCCGCACGCTGACCCTCGTGAACGGTCGCCGCCACGTCGCGGGCGACATTCTCTCGACCGGCGTCTCGGTCGATATCAACACGATCCCGACCGACCTGATCGAAAGCGTCGAAGTCCTGACGGGCGGCGCGTCCTCGATCTACGGCTCGGACGCGATCGCCGGTGTTGTCAACTTCAAGCTGAAGACCAACTACGATGGCCTTCAGATTCGTGGCCAGGGCGGCATCTCGCCGACGTACCACGACGCAGGCAACCAGTATGTCTCGCTGCTGGCGGGCAAGAACTTCGCGGAAGGCCGCGGCAACATTGCCGTCAACCTGGAGTTCTCGAACCAGTCGCAGTACGATGCGACCGGTCGCCCCCAGGCTCGCAACAACGGCTTCGTCGTCGTCGACACCGACCCTGCCAGTGCACCGAGCGACGGCAACCCCGACCGCCGTTTCTTCCGCGACATCCGCAGCGGCACGATCTCGCTCGGCGGCCTGACCGCGTTCCGCTACGGTGGCGCAACCGGCCCCTGCGGCGGTGCCAACGGCTCGGCCTTCACCTGCAACTCGCTGTTCCAGCCCGACGGCTCGCTCGTCGCGCAGACCGGTGACCGCGTCGGCGTCGGCCCCAGCGGTGCATTCATCGGCGGAAACGGTTCGACCGGCCGCGAAGGCCAGTTGCTGACCTTCATGCCCAACCTGCGTCGTTACTCTGCTAACGCGATGGGCCACTTCGAGATCAGCCCAGCCTTCGTCCCGTTCTTCGAAGCCAAGTACGTCCGCACCGAAGCCCAGGGTTCGCAGAGCGGCCCGTTCTTCTCGCAGGGCCAGACGCTGGGTGACGGCGTGACTATCGGCGGCTTTGCCGACCGTTCGTTCAGCAACGGCGGCGGCGCGGTCAACCGTGAAGGCGTACGTCTCGATAACCCCTACCTGTCGGCAGCTGCACGCGCCAATCTGGCCGCGCAGCTCACCGCCGCCATCAACTCGGGCGTAAACCCGAACACCGGCGCCGCATTCAAGACCGCCACCAACACTGATGCCCAAGCTGCCGCCAACCAGGCTGCTGCCCTCGCACAGGTCGCTGCCGGAACCTACCGCTTCGGTCTTCGCCGTAACTGGGTAGACCTGGGTATCCGCGACGAGAAGATCACCCGCGAAACCTTCCGCGCGGTGTTCGGCGTTCGCGGCGACTTCAACGACGGCTGGAACTACGAGGTCTCGGCGAACTACGGCGAGTTCAAGGAACGCAACCTCATCCAGGGCAACGTCAACACCCAGCGCTTCCTGCTGGCCAACGACACAGCTCTTGATGCGAACGGCGTAATTCGCTGCCGCGCCCAGATCGATCCGCGCTATGCCGGTTCGGACGCGGGCGGCAATCCCGCCCAGCTCGCGGCCGACATCGCCGCCTGCGTACCGCTCAACCCGTTTGGCCAGGGTTCGGTGACCCAGGCTGCACGCGACTACTTGCTGATGCAGTCGGAAGCGACCGGCAAGATCACCCAGTTCGTCGCCTCCGCGTTCATGGCCGGTGACTCCGCCAAGTGGTTCGAACTGCCCGGCGGCCCAGTGGGCTTCTCGGTCGGTGCCGAATATCGTCGTGAAACCAACCGCTACGATCTCGATGCCATGACCCAGGCGGGCTACGCATTCTACAATGCGATCCCCTCGTTCAAGTCGCCGGCCTTCGAAGTGAAGGAAGCTTACGCCGAAGTCCGCGTGCCGCTGCTCAAGGACACGCCGTTCTTCCGCGAACTGACGCTGACCGGTTCGGGCCGCGTAGCCGACTACAAGGGCGCGGCCGGTACGGTCTACGCTTACGGCGGCGGTGTCGACTGGCGTCCGATCGACGATCTGCGCCTGCGCGGCACCTACTCGCGATCCGTTCGTGCGCCTAACTTGTCCGAACTCTACTCGGCAGTCGGCCAGAACTTCGCTCCGAGCTTCGTCGATCCGTGCTCGGCTCGCAACATCGGCACCGGCAGCGCCAATCGCGCCGCCAATTGCGCTGCAGCAGGCGCCCCGGCAGGTTACGACTTCGTCTACCTCCAGTCGCTCGAAACGCGTGCCGGCGGAAACCCGAACCTCGGTGCGGAAAAGTCGGACTCCTACACGCTGGGCGCCGTCTATCAGCCGTCGTTCATCCCCGGACTGTCGATGTCGGTCGATTACTATTCGATCACCGTCAAGAACGTCATCAGCTCGGTGAACGCGCAGCAGATCGCCAACCTCTGCTACGACTCTGCCTCGCTGGACAACCAGTTCTGCGGTCTGTTCCAGCGCGCCGGTGCGAACGGTGGTCCGAACGGCGAGCAGCCGTTCCAGATCATCGAAGGTTCGCTTGAGGAACTCTCGGCCAACTTCGCGAAGATGAAGGTCCGTGGTATCGATACCTCGGTCAACTATCGTCGCGACTTCGGCTGGGGCCTGCTGAATGTCGGCGTGCTCTGGAACCGCGCACTCCAGATCGACAACTTCACCAACCCTGAAGACCCGAGCTTCCGCGATCGTATCCTCGGCGAACTGGGTGACCCGAAGAACCAGGTGAACTTCAACAGCAGCATCAAGTTCGGCAAGTTCACGCTGGGCTACCAGATGCGCTGGATCGACAAGATGTATCTGAATACCTACGAGGATACGCACTCGCTCAACGGCCTGCCGCCGCAGAACGAGGACTTCGCCGAATACATGAAGTACCCGGACGTGTTCTATCACGACGTGCGCTTCGATCTCGACGTGTCGGACAAGTTCAACTTCTACCTTGGCGTTGATAACGTCGGCAACAAGATGCCGCCCTTCGGTCTGACCGGTGTCGGCAATGGTCTCAACACGGCAACAGGCCGTGGTGGTGCCGGTATCTACGACGTGCGCGGTCGCTACGCTTACGCGGGCTTCATCGCAAAGTTCTGATCGAACATTACGATTCGGAAATTGGGCCGGTGGAGAAATCCGCCGGCCCTTTTCTTTGCCGCCCGGAGCAGCCAAGAGATATTGCATGACCCAAGCCAGTGAACGCGCCCAGGCCGCGCTCGACAGCGGGCGGCAGCAGGATGCCGTTTCCATCGCCCAGGACGGTGCCGCCGCAGGCGATGCGGAATGTCTCGCCATGCTGGCGCGTTGGCGGCTGATCGGCAGTCCTCTCCCGCGCGACTTGCCGGAGGCCCGCCGCCTGCTGCGCGCTGCGACCACCGCAGGCAGCGAACACGCAGCATTGATGGAGGCCGCTCTCACCGCCAACGGAACCGGCGCACCGCAGGACTGGCGCAGCGCCATGACGATCCTGCGCGAAGCCGCCGAACGCTACGGCGGCCCGGCAGCGGAAGACTTTGCCCTGCTTTCCCGCATGGATCTCGACGAAGAGGGCTACCCGGTCGCCCTTTCGGAACCCGAGAAACTCGGCCAAGGCTACCAGGTCATGCGCTGGCGGCAGTTCGTGACGCCGGAAGAATGCGCGCATCTCGCCATGTCGGTGCGCGACCTGCTGGCGCCATCGATCGTTGCCGATCCGCGCACCGGACGTTCCATCCCTCATCCGATCCGCACCTCGTCCGCCGCCGTGGTCGGGCCGACACGCGAATCCCTGCCGCTCCAGGCCATCATGCGCCGCCTCGCCGCTGCGACCGGCACGCGGGTGGAACAGGGCGAGCCGCTCAATGTGCTGCACTATGCACCGGGACAGGAATACCGCGAGCACATGGACACGCTGCCCCATGTCACCAACCAGCGCACGGTGACCGCGCTGATCTACCTCAACACCGGCTATGTCGGCGGCGAGACCCGCTTCCCGGAGCAGAACCTCTCCGTCGCGGGCGGCGGCGGCGACATGGTGGCCTTCGACAATACGCTGCCCGACGGCTCACCCGACCCGCGCAGCCGTCATGCCGGGGCGCCCGTCAGACAAGGCGCCAAGTGGGCGGCGACCCGGTGGATTCGCGCGAAACCATTCGACGTGTGGAACCAGGGCTAAAACAAAAAGGGCCTCGGCAAAACCGAGGCCCTTTCCTGTTCGTGGCGGTGAAGATCACTCTACCGCGATTGCCAGCGCACCGTCGCCGTCGTCGATGCGGAGGTGCGAGCCATCCGGCACTTCACCTGCCAGCAACTTCTCGGCGAGCGGGTCCTGCAAATACCGCTGGACCGCGCGCTTCAGCGGACGCGCGCCGTAGACCGGGTCGTAACCCACCCGGCCGAGCCAGCGCTTGGCGGCGTCGGTGAGGTCGAGCACGATCTTGCGGTCCTTGAGCAGCTTCTGCACCCGCGCCACCTGGATATCGACGATCGGGCCCATGTGCTCCTGGCCGAGGCGGTGGAACAGCACGATCTCATCGAGGCGGTTGAGGAACTCGGGCCGGAAATGCCCGCGTACCACTTCCATCACTTGCGGCTCCACGCTGTCCACGTCCTGCCCTTCGTCGAGCTGGGTCAGGTACTGGCTGCCGAGGTTGCTGGTCAGGATGATCAGGGTGTTGGTGAAGTCCACCACCCTGCCCTGCCCGTCGGTCAGGCGTCCGTCGTCGAGCACTTGCAGCAGCACGTTGAACACGTCCGGGTGCGCCTTCTCGACTTCGTCGAACAGCACGACCTGATAGGGCCGCCGCCGCACGGCTTCGGTCAGCACGCCGCCCTCGTCATAGCCGACATAGCCCGGAGGCGCGCCGATCAGGCGGGAGACCGCGTGCTTCTCCATGAACTCCGACATGTCAATGCGGACCATCGCGCTGTCGTCGTCGAACAGGAAGCCCGCCAGCGCCTTGGTCAGTTCGGTCTTGCCGACGCCCGTGGGGCCGAGGAACAGGAACGAGCCGAGCGGCCGGTTCGGATCCTGAAGCCCCGCGCGGGCACGCCGCACCGCCTTGGACACGGCGGAGACCGCATCCTTCTGGCCGATCACCCGCGCACCGATCATTTCCTCCATCTTGAGGAGCTTCTCGCGCTCGCCTTCCAGCATCTTGTCGACCGGCACGCCGGTCCAGCGGCTGACGACACCGGCGATATCGTCCTCGGTCACTTCCTCACGCAAGAGCGCGTTATCGGCCTGGGCCTGGGCTTCGGAAAGCTTGCGCTCCAGCGAGGGGATCGTTCCGTAGGACAACTCGCCCGCCTTGGCGAGATCGCCGAGGCGCTGCGCCTGTTCCAGTTCCACGCGGGCGGCTTCGAGCTGCTCCTTGATCCTGCCTTCGGCGGCGATCTTGTCGCGCTCGTTCTGCCAACGGGTGGTCAGTTCGCTCGACTGCTGTTCGAGATTGGCCAGTTCCTCGCGCAGGGCGACCAGACGATCCCTGGAGGCCTCGTCGGTTTCCTTGGCGAGGGCCATTTCCTCGATCTTCAGCTGGATGATCCGGCGGTCGAGCTTCTCGATTTCCTCGGGCTTGCTCTCCACTTCCATGCGGATGCGGCTGGCGGCCTCGTCCATGAGGTCGATCGCCTTGTCCGGCAGGAAGCGGTTGGTGATGTAGCGGTTGGAGAGCGTCGCCGCCGCCACGATGGCGCCGTCGGTGATCCGCACGCCGTGGTGCAGCTCGTACTTCTCCTTCAGCCCGCGCAGGATCGAGATCGTGTCCTCGACCGTCGGCTCGCCCACGAAGACCGGCTGGAACCGGCGCTGGAGGGCGGCATCCTTCTCGACGTACTTCTGATACTCGTCGAGCGTGGTCGCGCCGATGCAGTGCAGTTCGCCGCGCGCGAGCGCGGGCTTGAGCAGGTTGCCCGCGTCCATCGAGCCTTCCGAAGCGCCCGCGCCGATCAGCGTGTGCATCTCGTCGATGAACAGGATGATCTGCCCGTCCGCCCCCTTCACTTCGTCGAGCACGGCTTTCAGGCGTTCCTCGAACTCGCCGCGATACTTGGCGCCTGCGATCAGCGAACCCATGTCGAGCGCCATCAACTGGCGATCCTTGAGGCTGTCGGGCACGTCGCCATTGGCGATGCGCAGCGCGAGGCCTTCGGCGATGGCGGTCTTGCCGACGCCGGGATCGCCGATGAGGACGGGGTTGTTCTTGGTGCGGCGAGCGAGGATCTGCACGGTGCGGCGGATTTCCTCGTCGCGGCCGATGACCGGATCGAGCTTGCCGTCGCGCGCGGCCTGGGTCAGGTCGCGGGCGTACTTCTTCATCGCGTCATAGGCGTTTTCCGCGCCTGCACTGTCGGCGCTGCGACCGCCGCGCAGCTGCGTGATCGCCGCTTCCAGCGCCTGCGGCGTGAGGTTGGCGGCCTTGAGCGCCTGCCCCGCCGACGTCGTGGTGGCGAGCGCCAGTGCCAGCAGCATGCGCTCCACCGTGACGAAGCTGTCGCCCGACTTGGTGGCCAGTTGCTCGGCCTGATCGAGCACGCGCACGGCATCGTTGTCGAGACCGGGCGTGCCCTGCGCGCCGCTGCCCGAGACGGTCGGGACCTTGGCCAGCGCCTTGTCGACTTCCTGCTGCGCGAAAGCCGGATTGCCGCCCGCGCGCTGGATCAGACCGGACGCCATGCCCTCGCCGTCCTCAAGCAGAGCCTTGAGAATGTGATCGGGGCTGATGCGCTGATGGTTCATGCGGATCGCCACGGTCTGCGCCGCCTGAAGGAACCCCTTGGCCCGGTCGGTGAACTTTTCGAGATTCATGGTATGAATTGCCTCCTGATCTCGACCATATAGTGTTGCATATTTACAACACAAGGCATGCCGTGACGTTTTTCGTGAACCGCCTGTTTCGGACGGAAAAATGGTGAGAAAGCATAGATTCTCAAGAGCTGAATATCCGTTCGCCCTAGATGGGAGGTAGCGCGCCGAATGCTACCCCTTCGAAAACGTCGCTGTGGCGTTAACGTGCAGAGCAGCAAGCATTCGCTTGGCGCACGGGGTGCTCCTGCCTAGCCTCTCGCCGACAAGACCGGAAAAGCAACGGGAAGAGGCATCAGGTGGCGAAATTCACTCCCCAGCAGGCAGCCGACGTGCTCGCGATCAAGCAGGTCGTTTACGAATGGGGGGACGAACTCGACATCCACAACGGCCTCCAGATGCGGCAGGCGGACGTTCTGGCCGAGGACGTGTCCTACAATGTCGGCGGGGCGTGGCGCGCGGGGCTGGCGGAAGTGGAGGCCTTCTACGAGGGCCGCGCCGAAGCCATGCGCGCGGGCGCCGGTCTCATGACCATGCGCCACATCATCACTTCGCTTCGCGTCTCCTTCGACGATGCCGATCATGCGAAGGTCGGTTATCTGCTGGTGTTCTTCGCCGCACTGGGTGACGGGCCTTTCGACAGGTATTGCGATCCGCTGGCGGTGGCCGACGTGAAGATGGAATGTCGCCGCGATGCGGATGGCGAATGGCGGATCGCCCGGTTCGATTCCGGCCAGATCTTCAAGCGGGGGTGAAAGAAACTCGTCTTCCGGGACGACGCCATTTCCATCCTTTCCTCCCTCACCTTTGCCGCTGGCCCTTGCCGAACAACGTGCTAGACCTTGGGCCATGCGACTTGCTCCTCGTTCCAGCGCCATCGCGCTCGCCGCCGCTCTTCTCCTCTCCGCCTGCGCCAGCGCGCCGACCGCGACCGTAGCCTCGACCCCAGCGGCGCCTGCCGGAAAGGACGCCCCGGCCCCCGCCTCCCCGGCCGACCTCGTCGCCAAGGTGGACATTCCCTACGAGAAGTTCGTGCTGGCCAACGGCCTCACCACGATCGTCCACACCGACCGCAAGGCGCCGATCGTCGGCGTGACCGCCTACTACAAGGTCGGCTCCAAGAACGAGCCGCGCGGCAAGACCGGCTTCGCGCATCTCTACGAGCACCTGTTCTTCGGCGGCTCGGCCAATGTGCCGGACTTCGACATTCCGCTGGAAGCGGCAGGCTCCACCCCCACCAACGGCTCCACCTGGTACGACCGCACCAACTATGTCGAGACCGTGCCGACCGGCGCGCTCGACGTGGCGCTGTTCATGGAGAGCGACCGGATGGGCCACTTGCTGCCCGCGGTGACCCAGGACAAGCTCGACAAGCAGCGGGGCGTCGTCCAGAACGAAAAGCGCCAGGGCGACAACCAGCCTTACGGTCTCTTCGAATATGCCCAGAGCGAAGGCCTGCTGCCGGTGGGCCACCCCTATCGCCACGCGACGATCGGCTCGATGACCGACCTCGACGCCGCCACGCTGACCGACGTGCGCAAGTGGTTCACCGACCATTACGGCCCCAACAACGTCGTGCTGGTGCTCTCCGGCGACATCGACGCCGCCACCGCCCGCCCGAAAGTGGAAAAGTGGTTCGGTGACATCCCGCGCGGACCGGATATCAAGCCGGTGGCCGCAGATCCGGTCACGCTCGCCGCCCCGGTCAAGCGCGAGATCGCCGATCAGGTGCCGGTGCTGCGCCTCACCCGCAACTGGACCGCGCCGGGCCTCAACGATCGCGATACGCCCGCGCTCCAGATCGGCATGCATATTCTCGGCGGCCTCGCCAGCTCGCGGCTCGACAACGAACTGGTGCGCGGCCAGCAGCTTGCCGTCGCGGTGACGGCTTCGGCGCAGGTCTTCCAGCAGCTCAGCCTGCTGACCATGGCAATGGACGTGAAGCCCGGCGTGGACCGCGCCAAGGCCGATGCCGCCTTCGACAAGGTGCTGGCGGACTACTTGCGCGACGGCCCGACCGAGGACGAAGTGCGCCGCGCCGTCGTCAGCACCCTCTCCGGCGAGATCGGCGGGCTTGAGCGCGTCGGCGGCTTCAGCGGCAAGGGCGCGACGCTGGCCGAAGGTCAGGTCTATTCGGACGATCCGGCCAAGTACAAGCAGGACCTCGCTCACATGGCGGCGCTGACGCCCGGCGAGATCAAGGCGGCACTGAACAAGTGGCTCGCGCGCCCGGTCTATGCGCTCGACGTCGTGCCCGGTGAACGCAAGGAAAGCGGCGACGCCATGGGCGGTTGGGGCGACGAAGCCCAGCAACCGGCACCCCGCCCCGATCCAAAGACCAAAGTCGCCGCCGTCGCCGCCGGACCGAAGCGCGACATGCCGCCGCTCGGCCAGATCGGCGCGCTGACCTTCCCGGCCATCGAACACGCAACGCTTTCGAACGGCATCGAGGTCGCCCTCGCCCGCCGCAGCGCGGTGCCGAAGCTGGTGCTCTCGCTCGATTTCGACGCCGGTTACGCCGCCGACGCGCTGGACACGCCCGGCACCCAGGGCCTGATGCTGGCCATGCTCGACCAGGGCACCGCGAAGCTCGACGCCACGCAGATCGCCGAGGCGCAGGAGCGTCTGGGCGCCAGCATCTCGGTGGACGGCTCGCTCGATACCAGCAGCGTGACGCTTTCGGCGCTCTCGGCCAACCTCGCGCCTTCGCTCGACCTCATGGCGCAGATCGTGCGCGATCCCTCCTTCGCGCCTTCGGAAGTGGCCCGCGTCAAGGCGCAGGCCGAAGCCGAACTGGCGCAGACGCTCTCTACCCCCAGTGCGCTGGCCGCTCGCTCGCTCGGCGCGGAATTGTTCGGCGCGCATCCTTACGCGCAGCCGGGCGACGGCCTCGGCAATGCCACCTCGCTCGCCGCGCTGACGCCGGACCAGCTCAAGGCCGCGCACGACAAGTGGCTGCGTCCCGATCTCGCGCGGATCACCGTCGTCGGTGACGTGACTATGGACGAGCTGAAGCACCTGCTGGAGCGCGCCTTCGGCCAGTGGCAGGCCCCCGCCGCGCCCAAGCCCGTGAAGCAGCTTGATGCCGCCGTGCCCAGCGTCGGTGCCAACCGCATCGTCCTGATCGACCGCCCGAACTCGCCGCAATCGGTCATCATGGCCGGGCGCGTCCTGCCGATGACCGGCAAGACCCCCGACACCGAAGCGCTGCAACTGGCCAGCGACATCGTCGGCGGCGGCTTCCTCTCGCGCCTCAACAAGGATTTGCGCGAGGAAAAGGGCTGGAGCTACGGCGTGCGCAGCGGCGTCACGCAGCCGGTCGGCCCGCGTTCGGTGCAGGTCGCGGCACCGGTCCAGTCGGACAAGACGGGCGCGGCGATCCAGGCGATCATCGCCGACATGGGCGCCTTCCCGGCGAAGAAGCCGGTGACGGCGGAGGAACTCCAGCGCGTGACCGAAGGGGCGATCCGCCAGCTGCCCAACCAGTTCGAGACGGGCGCCGCCGTGCAGGCCGCGATCCGCAAGAACGAACGCCTCGGCCGCCCGGAAGACTACTATGTCACTCTCGCCGCCAAGTACCGCACGATCGACGCCAAGGCGATCGGCAGCGCCGCCGCGCAGTACCTCCAGCCCAGGGGCCTGACATTCGTGGTGGTGGGCGACCGCAAGGTGGTGGAACCGCAGCTCAAGGGCCTCGGCATCCCCGTCGAAGTGCGCGCGGCTCCGGCGGCGCCGGAAGGCCAAGAATAACACGTCCGAGAATAAGGAGAGAACGATGTCGCTGCTCGGCGGAACCTACGAATGTTCGACAAAGACCCCGATGGGGCACCAGAAGGGCACGCTGACCATCGTGCCCGAAGGTGACACCTTCACCGGCCAGATCACCGGCGATCTCGGCACCATGGAACTGCGCGAGGGCCGGATCGACGGCAACCGGCTCAGCTGGAAGATGAAGATGACCTCGCCGATGGCCATCGACCTCGACTGCAAGGCCGAGGTGGAGGGCACCGATCTCACCGGCACGATCAAGGCCGGGTTCTTCGGCTCGATGACGCTGACCGGCACGAAAACGAGCTGAGGGCAGCTCAGTCGTCGCAACAACCAACCCCGTCGTCCCCGCGAAGGCGGGGACCCCGCTTGTTCTTGCGGGCGCGGGAGAAGGAAGCGCGGCCCCCGCCTTCGCGGGGGCGACGGGATGGGGATACGAAAAAGGGCCGGAAAGCGCATCCGCTTCCCGGCCCTTTTTCTTGTCGGTTCGAAACCCTCAGCCCAGCTTGGCTTTCAAAATCTCGTTCACCACCTGCGGATTGCCCTTGCCCGCCATGGCCTTCATCGTCTGCCCGACGAAGAAGCCGAACAGCGCGACCTTGCCGTCCTTGTACTGGGCGACCTTGTCGGCATTGGCGGCAAGGATCTCGTCCACCTTGGCCTCGATGGCGCCGGTGTCCGATTCCTGCTTCAGGCCTTCGCGCTCGACGATGACACCGGCATTGTCGCCGGTCTCGAACATCGTTTCCAGCACCTGCTTGGCGATCGAGCCGGAGATCGTGCCCTTGCCCACCAGCGCCAGCAGTTCCGCCGCCTGCTCATGGCTGATCGGCGAATCCTCAAGGCTCTTGCCCAGCTTGTTGAGCGCGCCGAAGAATTCGGAAATCAGCCAGTTGGCCGCCTGCTTGGCCACTTCGGCAGGCTGCTTGCCCTGCGCCGAAGCGGTTTCGGCCAGCAGTGCCTCGAACCAGGCGAAAGTATCGACATCGGCGGTCAGCACAGCGGCGTTGTAGGCCGAAAGGCCCAGTTCGCCTTCGTAGCGGGCGCGCTTGGCGTCCGGCAGCTCGGGCAGGCTCGCGCGGCATTCCTCGAGGAAAGCATCGTCGAGTTCGAGCGGCAGCAGGTCCGGATCGGGGAAGTAGCGATAGTCGTGCGCGTCTTCCTTCGACCGCATCGAGCGCGTCGAGCCGCTGGTGGGATCGAACAGGCGGGTTTCCTGCACGATCTTGCCGCCGCTCTCCAGCACGTCGACCTGACGGCTCGCCTCGTGCTCGATCGCCTGCATGACGAAGCGCACGGAGTTGACGTTCTTGGTCTCGGTACGGGTGCCGAGTTCCTCGCCGGGGCGACGCACCGAGACGTTGACGTCGGCGCGCATCGAGCCCTGGTCCATGTTGCCGTCGCACGAGCCGACATAGCGCAGGATCGTGCGCAGCTTCGACAGGTAGGCACCGGCCTCGGCGGGCGAGGTCATGTCCGGGCGACTGACGATTTCCATCAGCGCCACGCCGGAGCGGTTGAGGTCGACATAGGACATCGTCGGATGCTGGTCATGCATCAGCTTGCCCGCGTCCTGCTCGACGTGGATGCGCTCGATGCCGATCACCTTGTCGGCCGGGATTCCCGCCTTCTCGTCCGCCTCGATAGTCAGAGAGCCTTCACCCACGATCGGGTGGTAGAGCTGGCTGATCTGGTAACCCTGCGGAAGATCGGCGTAGAAGTAGTTCTTGCGGTCGAAGCGCGACCACTTGTTGATCTGCGCCTCGATCGCCATGCCGGTGCGCACGGCCTGACGGATGCATTCGCGGTTCGGAACCGGCAGCATGCCCGGCATCGCCGCGTCGATCAGCGAGACCTGGCTGTTCGGCTCCGCGCCGAATGCCGTCGCCGATCCGGAGAACAGCTTGGAGTTCGAGGTGACCTGCGCGTGGACTTCGAGGCCGATCACGACCTCCCAGTCACCGGTGGCGCCCTGGATGCGATAGGTTGATTCAGTCATCGTGTTTCGGTCCACTTCTGGAGCGACGCAGCAGCCGATGCCGCTGCCTCGCTCCGTCATTCAAATCCCGTTCCGGCGTTTCGCGCCGTCGAGCGGGTCGGTCGTCCCTCCGTTTCGATGCCCGGTCGCCCAGCATCTCCACGATGCCGCCGACCAGTTCGAAGAGGAACGACCAGCTTACCACCACTTCTCCGGCTTGGCCGAGAACTGCGCGCGGGCCTCGATGGCGAGACCGGCGTTCAGCACGCCCTGTTCGTCGAAAGCCTTGCCGATGACCTGAAGACCCAGCGGCAGACCTTCACGGTTCAGCCCTGCCGGGACCGACATCGCCGGAAGACCCGCGAGCGAGGCCGGCACCGCGAAGACGTCGTTGAGGTACATCTTCAGCGGATCGTCGACGTTCTCGCCAAGGCCGAAGGCGGCCGAAGGCGCGGTCGGCGCGAGGATCACGTCGCACTGTTCAAAGGCCTTGGCGAAGTCCTGCGCGATCAGCGCGCGGACCTTCTGGGCCTGCGTGTAGTAGGCGTCGTAGAAACCTGCCGAGAGCACATAGGTGCCGATCAGGATGCGGCGCTTCACCTCGGGGCCGAAACCGGCGGCGCGGGTCGCGGCGTACATGTCCTGAAGGTTGGCACCGTCCGGCAGGTCGCGCAGACCGTAGCGTACGCCGTCATAGCGCGCGAGGTTCGACGAGGCTTCGGCGGGCGCGATGATGTAGTAAGTCGGCAGCGCGTACTTGGTGTGCGGCAGCGAGATCTCGACGATCTCCGCGCCCGCATCCTTCAGCCAGGCAATGCCGTCATCCCACGACTTGGCGACATCGTCGTCCAGGCCGTCGACGCGGTATTCCTTGGGAATGCCGACCTTCTTGCCCTTCATGTCGCCCGAGAGCGCGGCTTCCCAGTTCGGCACGGGGAGGTCGAGGCTGGTCGAATCCTTGGCGTCGAAACCGGCCATGGCTTCGAGCATGATCGCGCAGTCCTGCACCGAGCGGGCCATCGGGCCAGCCTGATCGAGCGAGCTAGCGAAGGCCACCACGCCCCAGCGCGAACAGCGGCCGTAGGTCGGCTTGATGCCGGTGGTGCCGGTGAAGGCAGCAGGCTGGCGGATCGAACCGCCGGTATCGGTGCCGGTCGCCGCCGGGCAGAGACGCGCGGCGAGAGCCGACGACGAACCGCCCGAGGAACCGCCCGGAGCGAGGGCAGCGTTGCCACCGTCGTTGCGCTTCCACGGCGAGATCACGTTGCCGAAGTAGCTGGTCTCGTTCGACGAGCCCATGGCGAACTGGTCGAGGTTGAGCTTGCCCAGCATGCCCGCACCGGCGTCCCACAGCTTCTGCGAGACAGTCGATTCGTACTGCGGCTTGAAGCCTTCCAGCATGTGGCTGGCGGCGGTGGTCTGCACGTCGAAAGTGGCGAACAGGTCCTTCATGCCGATCGGCACGCCGCCCATCTTGCCCAGAGCCTCGCCCTTGGCACGCTTGGCATCGGTGGCCTGCGCGGCCTCGATCGCCTTTTCGGGCGTCGCGACGATGAAGGCGTTCAGTGCGGCCTGCGCGGCAGCGACGTTCGCGTTGAACGCCTCGGCCACTTCCACGGCAGTGAAATCGCCATTCGCAACGCCGTCGCGGATCTGCGCGACGCCGAATTCGGTAAGATCAGTCATTATTCGATCACCTTGGGCACGCCGAAGAAGCCGTGTTCGGCGGCGGGAGCATTGGCCAGAACGGCATCGCGCTTGTCGCCGCCGGTCAGCGGATCGGCATCGATCACGTCGTCGCGCAGGCGCAGCGTATTGGGGATGACGGCGGTCATCGGCTCGACTTGCGAAGTATCGACTTCGCCAAGCTGCTCGACCCAGGCGAGAATGCCGTTGAGTTCGGGGACCATCGCCTCGATTTCAGCCTCGCTCACCTTGATGCGGGCGAGGCTGGCGATCTTCGCAACGGTTGCGGTATCGACCGACATGGCTTTCCTTCAGATTTGCCCGGCGGGGCGCACGCCGCGCCGGAATGTCAGGACCGGGCAGCTAGCACCCGTCCGAAAATGCTTCAAGCAGGGACGCCGCCACGCAGGGAGCGTCCGGCAGGCGCCTTACTGGCCCGAGCGGGCCGGTTGCGCCTGTTGCTGAGCGTCTTGCTGCGCCTGTTGCTCGGCGACCATCGCATCGATTTCGGCCTGGGTCTTGAAGTCCAGCAAGGTCACTTCGAAGACGAGGTCCGAATTCGGCGGGATCGGCCCGCCGCCCTCGGCGCCGTAAGCCAGCTCCGAAGGGATTTCGAGACGATAGGAACCGCCGCGCTGCATCTGCACGAGGCCGTCGGCAAAGCCGGGGACCACACTGCCCACGGCCATCGGCATCTGCTCGTTCTGGTCGAACACGGTGCCGTCCTTGAGCATGCCCTTGTAGCTGACCAGCACGTAGTCCTCGCGGGTGGGCTTGGCGCCCTGCCCCGCGGTCAGCGTGGTGACGGCGACCTTGCGAGCAGGTGCCGGAGCGATGCCACCGGGTGCGGGAGCGGCGACCTTGTCCTGCGCCGCCAGCGGAGCGGCGACGGGCAGGACGAAGGCAAGAGCCAGAAGCGAGGAGCGAAGCGTGACGATCATCCGAAGCGCCGCGATCAGTTCGTCGCGCCGTCCGGAGCGGCAGCACCGGGGGCAGCGCCACCGGGAACACCGCCCGGAATGCCGCCCGGAACACCACCGGGCGCGCCGCCCTGCATCTGCTGAAGCTGCTGCATCAGGCGCTGCTGCTGCTCGATCTCGGCGCGGCTCTTGAAGTCGAGCAGCTCGATCTGGAAGTTCAGATCGGTGTTGGCGGGGATCTGGCCGACGGCCTTGTCGCCGTAAGCGAGCTTGGCCGGGATCTCGACTTCGTACTTGCCGCCGCGCTGCATCTTCACGAGCGCCTTGGTGAAGCCGGGGATCACCTCGTTGAGGGCCATCGGCACCTGCTGGGCCTGGTCGAAGACCTTACCGTCGGGCAGCGTACCCTTGTAGTTGATGAGCACCACGTCCGCGATCGTCGGCGATTCGCCGGTTCCGGCGGTCAGCGTCTTGACGTGGACCTGCGGGGGCAGCGCGGCATAGGCGACACCGCCGGCGGCCAGGGCGACTGCGGCAACGCCGAGCCAGATCTTGCCCAGCGAGCCCTTGGCAATCGGCTGCAACGGAACGCGAGTGATCTCAGTCATGGTCTAGGGCCTCGTTCGGGTTCGCCCGGCGTCGGCAACTGCACGGCAGATGCACAAAGGGCGCGGATGGAATTTCCGCGCCCTCATGGCTCAAGCCGGAGCGGCATTCAAGCCGCAAGCCGAGCAATTTAAGATGTGCCAATCGCAATCGCGGGAAAGCGATCCGATTGAAACGGCGCGGCTTCGCTCATCCAGGAGCGAAAGCCCTCACCGCAACCCCGCACTTCAAAGGAGCGCGGGGCCGACCCCAATCTTACTTGGAGCCGTCACGCTCCATGCGCTTGCGCTCCAGCTTGCGGGCGCGGCGCACAGCGGCAGCCTTTTCGCGGGCGCGCTTTTCCGAGGGCTTCTCGAAGTGGCGACGCAGCTTCATCTCACGATAGACGCCTTCACGCTGCAGCTTCTTCTTGAGAGCCCGAAGAGCCTGATCGACGTTGTTGTCGCGGACGAGAATCTGCATAAACCGACACACCTCACAAATCGAAGGCACGAATTCCGCATTCCGACGCGGAAGGTACCTTGAAAGAAAAAACGTAATGACACCGAATCCCTGAGGGGTTCGGCTCGAAGTTGGGGGCCGCTAGCACTGCCAGCGCCCTAAGGCAAGCAATCTCGGCCATCGATTGGCCGAAAAGCGCCCTCCACCGGGTGTGGAATACCCCGGCGGAGGAGCCTTATACACCGATCCTGCGCGTCAGGCCAGTTGATCGACGATCAAACCGGCTGCCGAAACGCTGGCCGAAGTCGCGGCCGAAGCGGTATAAGTCGCGCCCTCGGCCTGCTGGGCCTTCAGGTTATCCAGGAATGCCTGCATCGCGGCCAACGCCGCATCGGCCTCGTCGGACTCTTCCGTTTCGTCGGTCTCTGCGGTCGAATCGGTTTCGCCCGCCTCATCCGTTTCCTCGGTTTCCTTGACCGGGGCACCACCCGGAGGCGGGCCGCCCGCGCCCTTGGGACCACCGGGACCACCCGGACCGCCCGGACCACCGGCGCCGCCGCCGGGAGCACCGGCCTCGCCGCCGCCCCGTGACGGACCCTGCGCGAAGAGCGCCTGCAAGGTGCTCGCCTGATCCTCGGTCAGGGTGCCGTTCTCGACCTGGTCGGAGATCAGCGAATCGATCCGGCCCTTCATCTGCGAAGGATCGAGACGGCTGCCCGACGAACCCGTTTTCAGCGCGTCGTCAATCGAATCGAGCGCCGATTCGAGCACGGAAGCATCGCTGTCGCTGATCGATCCGTTGCCGACCGCGGTCGAAAGCTTGTCGTCCATGTCCTGACGCGGGTTGATGAGAGCGCTTAGCGCGCTCGTCGACGATGATATCTGCATCATTATGTCTCCTTGCGGAGTGGGGTCGCACCCAAGGACCTTTATAGAAGCCCTCGCAGCGATCCGGTCGGATGGAACGATTGGAAATCCGAGCATTCGCGGCTAAGGCGACGCAATGCCCCAACCTTCCTTTCTAGTTGCCTCGCTCTTCGTGGCGTTCGGTGGCGGCCTCGGCTCGTGGCTTCGGTATCTTACCGGAGCGGCCTGGATCGCCGCGATCGGCCCGACCCGCGTCGGTGCGTTTCCCTACGGCACGCTGACCGTCAACATTGTCGGCAGCCTGCTCATGGGCCTGCTCGCCGGCTGGCTGCTGCGCCAGGGCGCGGCGGGTGAAAGCGCCCGCCTGCTCCTCGGCGTCGGCGTGCTCGGCGGCTACACCACGTTTTCCTCGTTCAGCCTCGATACCATTGCCCTCGTCTCGCGCGGGCAGACTGGTACTGCGGCTTTCTATGTCGCGATCTCACTGATCGCGGGCTTCGCCGCGCTGTTTGCCGGCCTTTCCATCACGAAGGGAGTCGCCGCATGAGCCGCGACAATTCAGATTCCGTCCGCCAGTTCACCGTCGGCCGCGACGATGCCGATATCCGGCTCGACCGCTGGTTCAAGCGCCACCTCCCCGAAGTCGGCTTCGCGATGGTCTCGCGCTGGGCGCGCACCGGCCAGATCCGCGTCGACGGCAAGCGCGCCGATGTCGACACCCGCCTCGCCGCCGGACAGATCCTGCGCGTGCCGCCCGGCGGTGAGGCCAAGCCGGGCCTCGGTGGATCGCGCCCCCGCCGCGAACTGACCGAGGCCGAGATCGAACTCGCCGATTCGATGGTCCTCACGCAGGACCGCTCGGCGATCGTGCTCAACAAGCCGCCGGGCCTCGCCACCCAGGGCGGTTCGGGCATGAAGGAGCACGTCGACGGCCTGCTCGACGCCTATGCCGAGAAAGGCCCGCGCCCCCGCCTCGTTCACCGGCTCGACAAGGACACCTCCGGCGTCCTGCTGATCGCCCGCACACCGGGCAGCGCCGCGTTCTTCTCGAAGCGCTTCTCCGGGCGCACCGCCAAGAAGATCTACTGGGCGCTGGTGGTCGGCGTGCCGAGCATCAATGACGGCATGATCGAACTGCCGCTCGCCAAGCAGCCGGGCACCGGCGGCGAGAAGATGCATGTCGACGAGGAAGGCGGCCAGTCCGCCCGCACCCGCTACCGCGTGCTCGACCGCGCCGGAAACCGCGCCGCCTGGGTCGAACTGCACCCGCTGACCGGCCGCACCCACCAGCTGCGCGTCCACATGGCGGCGATCGGCCACCCGATCGTCGGCGACGGCAAGTACGGCGGACAGGAAGCGTTCCTTTCCGGCACGATCAGCCGCAAGATGCACCTCCATGCCCGCCGCCTCATCATCGAGCATCCGGACGGCACCCCGCTGGACGTGACCGCGCCCCTGCCCGAGCACTTCGCCAATTCGATGGCCTCGCTCGGCTTCGACGAGGCGGACGGCGCCGAACTGCCCGAATCCGCGCCGGAGTTCACCAAGGACGACGAGAAGCGCGCCGCCAAGGCCCACGCCAAGCAGTACCGCAAGGAACGCCGCGGCGAACGCCGCTCGCGCCGCGACGGTGCTTCCGAGCGTCCCGGCTCGCGCGGGAAGCCTTCCGGCAAGCCCGGCGCCAAGCCGGTTCGTGCGGGCGCCAAGCCCGGTGCGAAACCCGGCCCGAGCAAGCCCGGCGGCGCCCGTCCCGGCCCCGGCAAGCCCGCAAGCAGCCGTCCCCCGGCGCCGCGAGGGAAGCGGTGAAGCTCGCCGTCTTCGACTGCGACGGCACGCTCGTCGACGGACAGGCGCCGATCTGCGAGGCCATGGAGGCGAGCTTCGCCGCCTTCGGCCTCGCCGCGCCCTCGCGCGGGTTGATCCGGCGCGCCGTGGGGCTTTCGCTGCCCCAGGCGATCCGCCAGCTCCTGCCCGAAAGCGACGAGGCCCAGCAGGACGCCATGGCGGAGGCCTACAAGCTGGCCTTCCGCCAGGCCCGCGAGGAAGGCCGCGTCTCGCAGCCGCTGTTCCCCGGCATCGAGCACTGCCTGCGCACCCTCCACGCGCGCGGCTGGACGCTGGGCGTCGCCACCGGCATGTCCGATCGCGGCCTCACCCACTGCCTCAAGGCGAACGGCATTTCCGACCTCTTCGTCACTCTCCAGACCGCCGACCGCCATCCCTCCAAGCCGCACCCGGCCATGCTGGAAGAAGCCCTGATCGAGGCGGGCGCGATGCCCGAGGAAGCGGTGATGATCGGCGATACCGCCTATGACATGAAGATGGCCAAGGCCGCCGGAACCCGCGCCGTCGGCGTCGACTGGGGCTACCACCACCCACGCGAACTGATCGAGTCAGGCGCGGAAAAGGTCGCCGAAGCCCCCAACGAACTCCTGGAGTACCTGCTGACGTGAGCGAATCCGATCCCGCAAAAGCGCGCTTCGCGATCATCCAGCTCGTGCGCATCTTCGGCGTCGCCTGCGTGATCGCGGGCATGGCGATCGGCGCGAACAAGTTCGCGATGCCGCTCTGGGTGGGCTACCTGCTCATCATCAATGGCCTGATCGACGTCTTCGTCGCGCCCAAGGTCCTCGCCCGCAAGTGGCGCAGCCCGAAATGAAGCGGTTCTATAAGGAAGCCGGTGCCGGAGAGACCGAAGGCGGCTGGCGCGTCCTGCTGGACGGCAGACCGATCAAGACCGCCGGTGGCCGCCCGCAAGTCGTCCCCACGCAGGCGCTCGCCGAAGCGCTGGCGGCGGAATGGGCGGCGCAGGGCGAGCAGATCGACGCCCAGTCGTTCCTCCTGCGCGACCTTGCCGACTTCGCGATCGACGCCGTCGCCGCAGACCGCGCCCAGACCGTCCGCGATGTCCTCCCTTACGCCGAGACCGACACGCTCTGCTATCGCGCCGATCCCGAGGACGCCCTCTACCAGCGCCAGCTCGCCGTCTGGGAGTCGCTGCTGACCGAGGCAGAAGCGCGGTACGACGTACACTTCGTGCGCATCTCCGGCGTACTTCACAAGCCGCAGCCCGCCGAGACCCTGGCCCGCCTCGAAACCGCCCTCACGGCGGAAAACGACTTCGCGCTGGCCGCGCTCAAGATGCTCTCCAGCCTCGCCGCCTCGCTGGTGATCGCCCTTGCCGCGATCCGCCCCGATAGCGACGCGGACAGGCTGTGGAACGCCGCCAACCTCGAAGAGGACTGGCAAGTCGAACTCTGGGGCGAAGACTGGGAAGCCGCCGAACGCCGCGCGGCGCGGTTCGAGGCGTTCAAGCTGGCGATCCGGCTGGCGGAACTTTCGCGGGTTTGAAGTAGGGAAAGATAATGCAGGGGTTATTACCCCTGCACCCCGTTACTGTCGAGGTCACGCGGACCAACAGCGTCGTGCGCCCAAGCTGGCGTCAGGAGACTTAATGGCTGCGCCGCAGGGAGCGCACACCGGAGAAGTCGCGCGCGACGCTGAAATTTTGAGGGTCTGGGGGATCATCCCCCAGGACTTCCCTTCTTCCTGCTCAGCCTTCAGCCTTCACCTTTGACCCAGGCCGCGACGTCCTGCGCCACCTTGTTCGCCGCCTGGTTGACCGCCGGACCGACCGCCGCCGCTTCCGGCTTCACGCCCGGCACCACGGCTTCGAACCGCTTGGTCACGATCGGCCCGCCGCGTTCGGTGCGGACGGCATCGAAGCGCACGACCACCGAGGACGTCGGCACGTCGTAGCCCATGTCGAGCAGTCGTCCGCCAACCAGCGTCTTGCCGGTCACTTCGAATTCCACGCCTTCGACCACAAGCCGTCCTGTATCGGCGCGCAGCGTCTCGGCGAGCAGCGAGCGGAACTGGCGGCTGGGCTTTTCGATCCAGAACGCATCCTTGAGGTAGGACATCGTTGCGGCATCGATCCGCACCGGCATGCGCAGGGCATCGAGGCTGCGGTCCGCTTCTGGATCGAGCACGACGATCGCCTGCGCGATCTCCCCGCTGCGCTGCGAGCCGACCGGCGCGCGGTCTTCCGGGGAGAGGCGGAACAGCAGTTCGGGAGGCTTGGGCGCAAGGCTGATGCAGCCGGACAGCGCGAGGGCCACCATGGCCGCGAGCGCGCCGCCGAGGATCGGGGTCTTGTGCCGAAGCTTCATCGCGGTTCCCATCGTCGTTCTCGTCATCATGGCCGGTTCAATCATGGCTTATAAGTGGGCAGCTTCTGCCCCTTGATGAGCGCACCGGCGCCCTGTTCGTCGATCTTCTCGGTAACGCTGCGCAGCGCCTTGCTGGTCGCGCGCAGATCGCGGATCGCGGCTTCGGCGGCAGGCAGGGTCTGGTTCGAGACCTTGTCGAAGGCAGGCTGGGCGTGCTGGAGCGTCTGGTCGAGCGTTTCCATCGACTTCTGCGCGGCGCCCAGCGTCTGGCGCAGCTGCGCGGCCAGCGAATTGCCCTGATCGCCCAACAGGCTGTCCGCCTTGCCCGCCACGCCCTCGAAGGCGACGAGCGTCTTGGTGGCCTGGTTCAGCGTGCCCTGGAGTTCGGCCAGGGTCTGCTTCATCTGCGGGGTCGCGGCGGAGAGATCCTTCGTCATCTTGTCGGTATTCTTGAGGATACCGGTGATCGAACGGCGATTCTCTTCGGACATCAGCAAGTTGAGGTTCTCGGTCAGCGTTGCCAGCCGCTCCAGCAGCAGCGGCGCGTTGGAGAGGATTTCGCCGAGGCCGCCGCGCTTGGTCGGGATCACCGGCACGCCTTCGGGGCCGGGTTCGGTCAGCAGCGGAGCATCCTTCACCGCGCCTTCGAGCTGGATGTCGGCGACGCCGGTAAAGCTGCCCTGGATCGTCGCGGTGGTGCCGACGGTGACGGGCACCTTCTTGTCCACCTTGATGCGCACGCGGATGAAGCTGGGGTCCTTCGGCCACAGCTCGATCTCCTTGATCTGGCCGACCGGCACGCCCGCGTAATCAACGCCCGATCCCTTGGCGAGACCGTCCACCGACTGCTTGAAGAAGATGTCATACTCGTTGCGCGCGGTATCGTTGATCCGCGCGATCCAGATGATGAACGCCGCCAGCGTCGCCAGCAGCACCAGCGTGACGGCTCCGACCCATACGTGATTGGCCCGTGTTTCCATGCTGTGTGCCCTATGCCCCGCTTTCAGTGGTGGTGTTCATGGACGATGCCCCGGGGGCGGAACCGTCCTGCGCGACAGGCGCGTCATGCTTCATCGCAACATCTTCCTTCGCGCAGAGCGCGGCACGGCCGCGAGGGCCGTTGAAATATTCCTGGATCCACGGGTGATCGAGCGCCAGCAGCTCGGGGATCGTGCCCACGGCGATGACCTGCTTGTCGGCCAGCACCGCCACGCGGTCGCAGATGGCGTGGAGGGTGTCGAGATCGTGGGTGATCAGGAACACCGTCAGCCCCAGCGTATCCGCCAGTTCGCGGGTGAGGTCGTCGAAGGCGGCGGCACCGATCGGGTCGAGCCCGGCGGTCGGCTCGTCGAGGAACAGCAGTTCCGGATCGAGCGCCAGCGCGCGGGCGAGGCCTGCGCGCTTCTTCATGCCGCCCGAAAGCTCGTTCGGATACTTGAAGGCCGACTCTTCGGCCAGTCCGGCAAGGCGCACCTTGAAGCGGGCGATCTCGCTGCGCAGGGTATCGTCGATCTCGGGATAGAACTGCTTGAGCGGCACTTCCACGTTCTCGCCCACGGTCAGGGTGGAGAACAGCGCGCCGCCCTGGAACAGCACGCCCCAGCGCGAGCGCAGGTCGATGTCTTCCTCGTCGGTGGAATCGCCCATGCGGTGGCCGAGCACGGTGATCTCGCCGGACGCGGGCTGCTGGAGGCCGATGATCGAGCGCATCAGCACCGACTTGCCGGTGCCGGAGCCGCCGACGACGCCGAGAATCTCGCCCTTGCGGACCTTGAGCGAGAGATTGTCGTGAATGACGTGCTCGCCGAAGACGTTGCTCAGCCCCTCGACGACGATGGGAAATTCGTCGGACGGGCGTTCGGCTTCACGGGTATCGGATTCGAGATGGGCGGTTTCGGTCATTGCCAGCCGATCTTGGTGAAGAAGATCGCGAAGAAGGCGTCGAGCACGATCACGGTGAAGATCGCCGTGACCACCGCCTGGGTGGTGCGCGCGCCGACTTCCTCGGCGTTCGAGGTCACCTGCATGCCCTGGTAGCAACCGGCCAGCGCCACGATCAACGCGAAGACCGGCGCCTTGAGCAGGCCTACCCAGACGTCGGTGATCGGCACCACTTCCTGCGTGCGCTGGAGGAAGGTCCAGAACGGAATGTCGAGCGCGAAGTTGGCGATGAAGGCACCGCCGATGATCGCCAGGACCGTGGAATAGAAGCCCAGCAGCGGCATCATCAGCATCGCCGCCAGCACGCGCGGCACCACTAGTGCCTGCATCGGCGATACGCCGATGGTGCGCATGGCGTCGACCTCTTCGGTCAGCTTCATCGTGCCGATCTGCGCGGCGAAGGCCGATCCCGAGCGGCCCGCGACCATGATCGCGGTCATCAGGATGCCCAGTTCGCGCATGGCGAGGCGTCCGGTGAGGTTGATCGTGTAGATCTCCGCGCCGAACTGCGCGAGCTGCACCGCGCCCTGCTGGGCAATGACGATGCCGATCAGGAAGCTCATCAAGCCGATGATCCACAGCGAGTTGATGCCCACATGCTGCATGTGGTGCACCAGCGCCGTGCCGCGCAGCCGTGAGGGGTGGCGGATCGCGGTGCCGAGCGCAGTGATAAGCTCGCCAAGGAACCCGACCATGCGAACGAGGCCATGCCCCCAGCCGACCACGAGGTCGCCCAGTTCGCCCACGGTGCGCACCAGCAGCGGGCGCTCCGGCTCGATCTCGGGGGCTTCCTCGGGGACTTTGCCGATGGCCGCGAAGAGGCGCTCGGCCTGTTCGCTCTGGCCGACGACTTCGAGCTTGTGCTCGCTGGCATAGCGGCAGACGAGCCAGGCCCCGGTCGTGTCGATATCGGTGACGCCGGACATGTCGACCCGCGCGAACGGGCCGTGCAGCGCCGCCAGCTTGGCGCCCAGATTGCCCAGCGAATGGACGCGCAACGGCCCCTTGAGCGCCACGGTCTGGACGCCGTCCTGGTCGCTTTCCGACAGAGTGAATTCAGCCCATTCCCGCATGTGCGCTCGTATTGGGGGAAAATGCCTGTACCGGCAAGGGGTTCCCCTGCCGCGACAGATTGTTGATTTCGCAAGCGCCGGTCTGGAAACATACCGTGGCGATTTCATGGCAGGCCACCTCGCCGCCCCTACGCGTACTTGCGCGCGGGTGCCTCTGCTGGCAAAGCCCCGCGCCATGACCGACACTCCAGAAACCGCCCCCGAAGCCGCTCTCGAATCCGGGCTCGACAAGACCTTCGACCCCGCCCAGATCGAGGCGAAGTGGTTCCAGCATTGGGAAAGCGAAGGGCTGTTCCGCCCCGAGCGTGCCGACGCGCAGCCGTTTACCATCGTGAACCCGCCGCCGAACGTTACCGGCTCGCTCCATATCGGCCACGCGCTGGACAATACGCTGCAGGACATCGTGATCCGTCACGAGCGCCTGAAGGGCAAGGACGCGCTCTGGGTGGTCGGCACCGACCATGCCGGCATCGCCACCCAGATGGTGGTCGAGCGCCAGATGGAAGCCAGGCAGGACAAGCGCGCCAACTACACGCGCGAGGCCTTCATCGAGAAGGTCTGGGAGTGGAAGGCCGAATCCGGCGGCACCATCACCGGCCAGCTGCGCCGCCTCGGCTGCTCGATGGACTGGAGCCGCGAACAGTTCACGATGGATCCACACTTCACCAAGGCCGTGGTCAAGGTCTTCGTGGACCTGCACAAGCAGGGCCTGATCTATCGCGACAAGCGCCTGGTGAACTGGGATCCGAAGTTCCGCACAGCCATTTCCGACCTCGAGGTCGAGACGCGCGAAACCAACGGCCACTTCTGGCACATCAAGTACCCGCTGTCGGACGGTTCGGGCTACATCCACGTCGCCACCACCCGCCCGGAAACGATGCTGGCCGACATGGCCGTCGCGGTTAATCCCGAGGACGAGCGCTACAAGGACCTGCTGGCGCGCGGCGCCACCGTCACCCTGCCCCTCACCGGCCGCGAAATCCCCATCGTCGCCGACGAGCACGCCGATCCCGAACTCGGTTCGGGCGCGGTGAAGATCACGCCGGGTCATGACTTCAACGACTTCGAGGTCGGCAAGCGTGCGGGCTTCAAGGCCGGCGACATGCTCAACATGCTCGATGCCGATGCTCATGTCTGCCAGACGCAGGACGGCCTCGTGCCGCCGCAGTTCATCGGCATGGACCGCTTCGAGGCCCGCAAGGCCATCGTCCAGTTCCTCGATGACGACGGCCTGCTCGAAAAGGTCGAGGACCGCGTGATCCAGACCCCCTACGGCGACCGCAGCGGCGTGGTGATCGAACCCTGGCTGACCGACCAGTGGTACGTCGACGCGCAGACGCTGGCCGGGCCGCCGATGGAAGCCGTCCGCTCCGGCGCGATCGAGATCGTCCCGAAGAGCTGGGAAAAGACCTTCTTCAACTGGATGGAAAACATCCAGCCCTGGTGCGTCTCGCGCCAGCTCTGGTGGGGCCACCGCATCCCGGCGTGGTTCAGCGAGGACGGCGAAATCTTCGTCGCCGAAACCGAGGAAGAAGCACAGGCGCAGGCCGGCAACAAGAAGCTGACCCGCGACGAGGACGTGCTGGACACCTGGTTCTCCTCCGCGCTCTGGCCTTTCGCCACGCTCGGCTGGCCTGATGAAGACGCCCCGCTGCTGAAGAAGCACTACCCGAACGACCTGCTCGTTTCCGGCTTCGACATCCTGTTCTTCTGGGATGCGCGCATGGCCATGCAGGGCATTCACTTCATGAAGGAAGTGCCGTGGAAGCGGCTCTACCTCCATGGTCTGGTGCGCGCTGCCGACGGCCAGAAGATGTCGAAGTCCAAGGGCAACGTGGTCGATCCGCTGGGCCTGATCGACAAGTACGGCGCCGACGCGCTGCGCTTCTTCATGGCCGCCATGGAAAGCCAGGGCCGCGACGTGAAGATGGATGAAAAGCGCGTCGAAGGTTACCGCAACTTCGCCACGAAGCTGTGGAACGCCGCGCGTTTCTGCCAGTCCAACGGCATCGTCGCCAGCACCTCGGTCGCCGCCCCCAAGGCGACCACGGCGGTCAACAAGTGGATCATCGGCGAAGTCGTCGAAACCGTCGCCGCGCTGGACAAGGCCATGGCCGACCTGCGCTTCGACGCGGCCGCCAACGCGATCTACCACTTCGTGTGGAACCAGTTCTGCGACTGGTACATCGAACTGATCAAGGGCAACTTCGACGAAGAGACCAAGGCCGTCGCCGGCTGGGTGCTCGACCAGATCCTCGTCATGCTCCACCCCTTCATGCCCTTCGTCACGGAAGAGCTGTGGAGCAAGATGGGCAGCCGCGATCAGGACCTGATCGTTGCCGCATGGCCCGCGCCGGAAGCCTCGGTGGACGCCGAAGCCAAGGCCGAGGTCGAATGGCTGATCGCGCTGATCGGCAACCTCCGCGGCGCCAAGTCCGAACTCGGCATCGCGCCGGGCGCGCGCCTTACCGCCTATGTCGCCAATCCCTCGGACGCGACCCGCGCGGTGATCGGTCGTAACGGCACCGTGATCGACCGTCTGGCCCGCCTCGATGCAATCGTGTTCGAAGCGGCTCCGGCCGGTGCCGCCATGCAGGTGGGCGCAGGCGACGCGACGCTGGCGATTCCGCTGGAAGGCGTGATCGACATCGCTGCCGAGAAGGCCCGTCTGGAAAAGGCCATGGCCGCTTCGGTCAAGGAACGGGACTCGCTCGACAAGCGCCTGGGCAACCCGGCCTTCGTCGAGAAGGCCAAGCCCGAGGCGATCGACAAAGCCCGCGCCGACCATGCGCACCATTCGGCCGAAGCGGAGCGTCTGGCTGCGGCGCTGGCGCGGTTGGGTTAAGACAAAGGGAAAAGCAGGGGGTCAACACCCCCTGCACCCCCAATACCGTCTAAGGCACGCGCGCAGCCTCGTAGTGCGCTCCTTGCCGCCGCAGGCTATTTTGTCTCCCGGCTCTCAGTGGGCGCGAAACGGCTAGGCCGGGCGCGACGCAGACATTCCGAGGGTCTGGGGGATCATCCCCCAGGACTTTTTTATTTTCCTACACCGCCCGCATCTGACACGTTCGCGCGCGTGAACGCCCTACCCTTTCTCCACGACACCAGCCACAAGGTGACACCTCCGACGCAAGGTGACACTTTTCCTCTGGACCGTGTAAACTGTGTCAACCTCACCCTTCAAAACCGTAACCTTGCATTCGAGACCATCCGTGACGCTTGCGCTTGCCACCACCACTCCCGGCGAACCCGAAGTCTTCGCTTCACTTCAGGGCGAAGGCGCCAGCATGGGGCGCCCGAGCACCTTCGTGCGGCTGTCGCGCTGCAATCTCGCCTGCCAGTGGTGCGACACTGCGTATACGTGGCGCTTTACGGGCGATAACCGCTTCCACCGCGACGAGCTCGCATTCGAACGCAAGGCCAATCAGGTCATGGCCGAGGAATCCGAGGTGGCGCGCATGGTGGCGGATCTGCCGCCCGACCGTCTGGTCATCACCGGCGGCGAGCCGCTGCTTCAGGGGCCGCAACTGGCGCGGATGCTGGCGGCGCTCGACGAGGCCCGGCCGGGGATGCATGTCGAGATCGAGACCAACGGCTCGGTCGCGCCGCATGCCAGCCTCGATGCGCGGGTGCAGCAGTACAATGTCAGCCCGAAGCTCTCGCACAGCGGCAATCCGGCGGAACTGGCGCTGGTGCCCGAGCGGCTCGATGCCTGGGCCGCCGATCCGCGCGCTTATTTCAAGTTCGTGGTGGCCGAGCCTGCCGACGTCGATGAGGTCCGCGCGCTGAAAGAGCGCTACAATATCCCCGCCGAGCGGATATTCCTGATGCCGGAGGGCCGCTCCAGCGATGTCATCCGGCAGCGGTCGGGATGGCTCTCGGACATCTGCACGCAGGAAGGTTATCGCTTCACCGACCGCCTGCACATCCATATCTGGGGCGACACGCGGGGAACTTGAGGGGCACATGAACGAGGCATCGCCGATCCCACATGGGGAAACCGAACCCGAGGAAGCACCTCCGCCCGCCCAGATGGCGCGGATGAAGGGCGACCTCACGCAGGGTCCGATCCTGAGGACGCTGCTGGTGTTCTCGATCCCGATGCTGATCTCAAACGTGCTCCAGACGCTGAACGGCTCGGTCAACGCGATCTGGGTCGGCCGGCTGCTGGGCGAAAGCGCGCTGGCGGCGACCGCCAATGCCAATATCATCATGTTCCTGCTGATCGCGCTGGTCTTCGGCTTCGGCATGGCGACGACCGTGCGCGTGGGCCAGCACTTCGGCGCGCGCGACATCGACGCGGCGCGGCGGACTTTCGGTTCGGGCCTCGGCTTCTGCTCGCTGCTGGCCGTTGGCTGCGGGCTGGCCGGATGGCTCGGTGCCGATGCGCTGCTGCATGCGCTGGGCACACCGGGCCAGAGCCGGATCGAGGCGCTGGCTTACTTGCGCGTCATCTTCGTGACCCTGCCGCTCGGCTCGCTCTCGCTGATGGTGTCGATGGGCATGCGCGGCGCCGGCGATTCCAGGACGCCGCTCTACGCGATGATCCTGACGGTGGCGCTGGACGTGATCCTGAACCCGCTGCTCATCATCGGCCCCGGCCCCCTGCCCACGCTGGGTATCGCCGGGTCGGCGGCGGCGACGGCCTTCGCGAACTTCGCAGGGCTCGTGTTCCAGCTCTGGACGATCTACCGCAAGGACCTGCCGATGCGCCTGCGCGGCGCGGAACTCAGCTACCTGATCCCGCGCGGCAGCGAGCTTCGCTATGTGATCCTCAAGGGCCTGCCGATGGGCGCGCAGATGCTGCTGGTCTCGTCGGCGGGCCTCATCATGGTCGGCCTCGTCAACCGCGAGGGACTGGATTCGGCGGCGGCCTACGGTGCTTCGCTGCAGTTGTGGAACTATCTCCAGATGCCGGCGATGGCGATCGGCTCGGCGGTGAGCGCGATGGTCGCGCAGTCGCTGGGCGCGCACGACCACGGCCGCGTCGGCAAGGTGACCGAGATCGGCCTCCTTTCCAACCTGGCGCTCTCGACGCTGCTGGCCACGCTGATCGTGGTGTTCGACCGGCCGCTGCTGGCGCTGTTCCTCGGCGGAGACAGCCCGGCAATGCCGATCGCCCGGCATATCCAGCTGGTCTGCACCGCCTCTTACGTGATCGTGTCGATCACCATGATCCTTACCGGCACCCTGCGCGCCTATGGCGCCGTGGTGATGCCGCTGATCATCATGTTCCTCGGCCTCTATCCGGGGCGCCTCGGCTTCTACCACCTCGCCTATCCGCTGATCGGCAGCGAGGCGCTATGGTGGTCCTATCCGTTCGGCTCGGCACTGACCGTGGCGCTGACGCTGGCCTATTACCGCTGGGGCAAGTGGCGCGCCGCGTTCAGGCCGTAACCTTTACCGGCCCTGCGCGCGCCAACGCTGGACCGTGCGCAGGACCATCTCCTCCTCGCCGCCCGAGCTGCTCCAGAGTTCGGTGAACGAGGGGTCGGCCGACGCCGGGCGCTTGAATTCCTCCAGATCGTCGAACGAGGCGCGGATCGGGATCGCCACGCCTTCGCCGCAGATCACGCACTCGCGGTTGCGCAGCGCCGGGATCGAATCGAGGAACCCCCGCGCGCCTTCCGGCATGGCAGCGCGCACGAAAGCCTGGTCGCGGTCGTTGTTGAGACGCATCGCGATGATCGTACCGCACTGCGAGAGCACACCTTCGGCGAGGTCGGAAGGCCGCTGGGTGATGAGGCCCAGCGCAATGCCATACTTGCGCCCTTCCTTGGCGATGCGTGAGAGGATGCGGCCTACCGAGGAGCCGTCCGCGTTCTTCTCGCTGGGAACGTAGCGGTGCGCCTCCTCGCAGACGAGCAGGATCGGCCGGGTCTTCTCCTCGCGCGCCCAGACCGCGAAGTCGAAGACCATGCGGCTGAGCACTGCAACGACGGTACTGGTAATGTCGGAGGGCACGCCGGACACGTCGATGATCGAGATAGGCCGCCCGCCAGAAGGCAGGCGGAACAACTTGGCGATGAACTCCGCCATCGTGTCGCCCACCAGCATGCCGGAGAACAGGAACTGGTAGCGCGGATCGCCCTTCAGCTCGTCGAGCTTGTTCTTGATCCGCATGTAGGGCGCGCTCGAATGCCCTTTGTCGAGCTTGCCCATGTGATTGTTCAGGATAACCGACAGGTCGGAAAGCAGATAGGGAATCGGCGAATCCACGGTGATCTTGCCGATCTGCTCGGCCAGCCGATTGCGCGAACGCGCCTCCAGCAGGCACTTGCCGAGCACCTCGCAATCGAGCTGCCGCTCGTCGCCCCGTGTGGTGACGAGGATCTCGCAGTGTTCCTCGAAGTTCATCAGCCAGTAGGGCATCTGCAGGTTCGAGACGTCGAGGATCACGCCGGTATTGCGGAAGGCGGCGGCATATTCGCCGTGCGGATCCACCATGATGACATGGCCTTCGGGCGCCTGCTCGCAGATCCGGTGGAGGATCAGCGCGGCGCTGGTCGACTTGCCGGTGCCGGTCGAGCCGAGTAGCGCGAAGTGCTTGCCGAGCAGGGCATCGATATAAAGTCCGGCGCGAATTTCCTTGGTGGGATAGACCGTGCCGATCTCGATCGCCTGCCGTCCGTCGCTGGCATAGACCTGCCGCAAGTCGTCGGTGCTGGCAGGATAGACCAGCGCGCCCGGCGTCGGATAGCGGGTCACGCCGCGGCGGAAACCGTGGATGCGGCCGGTGAGGCGTTCCTCCAGCCCTTCGCCGAGGAAGTCCGCCTCCGCGACGATGCCGCCGGGGACCGTGGCATCGCTCTTCTGGTTGCGAATGCTGGCGAGCAGCCACCCCCGGCCGACGCGGACTTTGACTTGGCTGCCGACCTGTCCCGACATCGCGACCGAAGGATCGCCATCCTGTGCGGAGTGATTCAACCGATCGAGATCGAAAGCAATGCGAGCGCCTGCGCCGGAAATTTCGAGGATGGCGCCGATCGGCTCGCGACTCATTGTGCGTTCCGCCTCGCCGCCCACCATTCGCATCTCGTTCATAGCGCCCCCGCAGCAAGCCGTTTCACCAGGACTGCTAGGCCCGCGCGGTTAATTTCAGGCTAAACCCGCGATTAGCGCATGGCGAAAAGACGTCCCGCCAGCCAGCCCATCCCGACCGAGACCAGAACCGCCAGCAGTCCGTAAGCGAAGCCGTAGTTTTCGGAGAAGTTGGCAATCGCCCGCTCGAACCCGAGCTTGCGAACTTCCACCTGGCTGCTCGCCGAGGCCACCACGCGCCCACGCGAAACCGCGTAAGTCTCGGCGGTGTACGTGCCGGTCGGCACTTGCGAGGGCAGCCAGAGGCGGGCCTGATAGAGCACTTGCTCGCTGACTTTCACGCCGCCTTCTTCCTCGCGGTATAGGCCGCTGCGGCGGTTGAGATCGACGAGGCCGTCGGAAAAGCGGGTCTGCTCGGCCGGATCGATGGCGCCGATCGGCGAAAGTTGCAGCCATTTGAGACCGAGTTCGTAAATCGCGGCGGTCTTGTCGTCGACGATGTCCTTGATCGGCCGGGTCGAGGCGAGGCCGTAATAGGACGGCGCCGAGCGCAGTTCGGTGCTGTCGGCATTGATCCAGATCCCCGCCACTTTCTGCTTTTCGCGCAGGACGATGGACTGGGTCGGCCCTTTCAGCACGACGACAATGTCGTAGTCCTGCGCGGCGCGGGACCCCTCGGGCGTCAGGATCGCGCCGAACAGCAGAAGCTCGGTGCCAGTGAAGCCCTGCCGCAGGTCTACTTCGTGCTGCGAGATTTCCGGCACCAGGATCGGATCGCGCGCGCCGCCAAGCAGCACCGCCGCAGCCAGCGCGACAGCCGGAGCCAGCGCGCGCCTCACAGCGGGGAGACCGTGTAGATCTCGTCGGGACGATAGCCGAGGCCGATCGCCATGCGCCCGGCCACCAGCAGGACGATGATTGCCAGCACCAGGCGCAGCTTCACCGGACTGGCCTTCTGGGCGAATTGCGCGCCGAGCTGCGCGCCGGTGACCGACCCCAGCAGCAGCAGCGAGGCAAGCACGATGTCCACCGCATGGGTGGTCATCGAATGCATCATCGTCGTCGCCATGGTGACGAACAGGATCTGGTAGAGCGAAGTGCCGACCACGACATTGGCGCTCATGCCGAGGATGTAGAGCATAGCGGGCACCAGGATGAAGCCACCGCCCACGCCCATCAGCATCGTCAGGATACCCGTGCCGATGCCGAGCAGCAGCGGCGCCAGCGGCGAGATATAGAGCCCCGAGCGATAGAAACGCCAGCGCAGCGGCAGGCTGGCGACCATCGGGTGATGCCGCCGCTTGCGCGCGGCGATGGGAATGCCCGAACGCTCGGCGCGGATGGTCTGGATGCTCTCCTTGGCCATAAGCCCGCCGATGCCGCCGAGCATCAGCACGTAGAGGATGTTGATGACCGTATCGATCTGCCCGAGCCGTTGCAGCAGGCTGAACAGCGCCGCGCCGATGCCGGTGCCGATGATCCCGCCCACCACCATGACCGTGCCCATGTGATAGTCCACCCCGCCGCGCCGGGTATGGGCGAAGACGCCGGACACGCTGGCGCCCGTCACCTGGCTCGCCGCCGAAGCCGCCGCTACAGTCGGCGGGATGCCGTAGAAGATCATCAGCGGTGTCGTCAGGAAGCCGCCGCCCACGCCGAACATGCCCGAAAGCAGGCCGGTGATCGCCCCCAGGCCAACGATGATGATCCCGTTGACGGAGAGATTGGCTATGGGGAGATAGACATCCATTCCACCCCTCTCGCTACCGCAGCACCGGCAACGAGGAAAGCGGCGAATCAGAAACCTGCGGATAGAGTGAGCGCCGGTCCCGAACCCGGATCGGCATCGCCCGCGACCCGGAACCGCCAGTCCACCGCTGCGCGCCCGAACAGACCTTTCCCGAGCGGCATGGCGAGGCTCGCGGACGGCCCCGCATCGAGACGCCCCGCCCCCTTCTGCACCCCGCCCCAAACGCCCCCGCCAACGCGGGTTTCGAGTTTGCCGAGGGAGAACAATGCCCGGTCGGCGCGGAACTGGCCGTCCGCGAACGGCGTCGCGAATCGGCCTGCCACATAGCCTGCCTGCGCATAGGCCTCGCCCCGCAGGCCGCCGGGCAAGGCGAAATAGGGAAGCTGGGTCACGGCCATCGCCACCGGCTGAAACCGTCTCGCGCCCCCCTGCTCGGTCAGGCGTCCTTCCAGCGCGGCAATGACCGGCAATCCCGGAAGCGGACGTGCCGATACGCCGAGAGCCGCAGCCGTCTCACGCATGGCGGTGCCCAAGGTGGCGGTGGTGCGCATGTAACCGGTCAACTGCCGCGCATCGCCCGGCGAAAGCCGATAGCGCAGGACGGCGCCCGCCTGACTGGCCCCATATGTCGCGGGAAGCGCACCGTTGGCGAGCGGCCCGGCGCCGTCCTGCCGCAGCAGCGCCCAGCTGTCGACCGACCACCGCCGGGGTCGCGCGACGGCAACAGGCACCGGAGAGGCGCTCGAAGCCGGATAGGGCTGCGCGGCGAATTGCCAGACCGGCGGCAGGCCTGGCGAAACGCGCGTGTCCTGCATCGTCCCTGAGGGAAATTCCTCCCTCGCACCATACGCTGCTCCCGAAGGCGCTGGCGGCTGTCCCCGGTCTCGCCCGGAATACCAGCGTTGCGGTCGCTCCACCCAGACCGGCACTTTCACGAATACGGGATAGGGCACATTCGACATCGGCGGCGGGCCATAGCCGGAAGCCGGATAGAAGCCCGCACCGGGCGCTGACTGAGGCCCCCCCGCCATGGCCGTCCCCCCTGATCCGGCGGTTTCCGCAACTTCCATCGAAGACAGGCGCATCGCCGGAACACCCTTGGCCACAATCGGAATGGGATGGTCCCAGGCCGAAATCCGCCCACCCATCCAGCCCGCGAGCACCGCCAGCAATGCGATCAGCGGCTGCCCGCGAAGCCTCTGCACCACGCTCATGCGGCCGTTCCGCCTGCAGAAGCCGGATGCGCGTCGTGACGGGTCTTGTCCCAGGTCACCTGCCCGCCCCGCAACGTCCGGATGTAGGAGGCCAGAGCATCGCGTCCGGCCATGATCGCGATATAGTTTGCCACCGGAATCCGCAGGACCGCCCAGACGCCTTCCGGAAAACCATATTCCCGCGTCGTTAGCGTCGCCCTCAGGAAACTGCGCCAGAGCAGGCTGAACAGACCCGCCGCGATCATCCACCAGAGCAAGGGCGGCCCCGGCATCGCCGCGACATCCCAGCCCAGCACGCGCGGAATGCCGAGCATCCCCTCCACGACGACAAGCGCATAACTGCTTGCCAGAACGATGGCTGTCAGCGGGCCACGCCGGTCGCGCAGCGCCATCCACGTATCGACGGCGCTTCCCGCCCATCCGAGCCGCTCCCAGCCCTGAAAAGCGATACCATGGATCCACCGGGTCTTCTGACGCACCGAATCCTTCAGGCGCGCCGGGAAATAGGCTCGCGTGGCGACGAGTTCGCCGGTCTCGTCCCGCACCCTGAGGAACCGCGAGCGCCCTCCCTCGCGCGAGACCAGCACGCCCAGTTCATAGTCCTCCGTCAGGCATTCCGCCGCGAACGGTCCCGGGCTGCCTTCCAGGCGGCGGCCTACCGCGATCCGTTCGAGCATCTCGCGGGCAAAGCCGCAGCCCACCCCCGCTGCCGGAATCGCCGCGCCCAAGGCATCACGCACGACGAGCGACTTGGTATGGGCTTCGGTGAATTCGTCGACATAGTGGCCGCCGACCCAGCGTGAGGCCGGTTGCGGCTCGGGCCGTACCGGAAGCTGGACGAAATCGGCGGAAGACAAGGCGGCGTCGATCACGGCGAGTTCGGCCGCGTGCACCATATCTTCGGAATCGTGGAGAATCACGCAGCGAAAGCGGCGGCCGGATCGGCGTTCGTCCTCACACAGCGCGTGATAGAGGCGGTTGAGACAGTCCGCCTTGGTCGTCGGCCCCGCCCGGTCGTGAATGACGACGCGCACCCGGGGGTCCGCGCCTGCACCCTCCATCGCCGCGCAGACGGTCGGTGCGTCGTTGCCGTAGCATCCGATGTAGAGCGTGAAATCGTCCTGCCGCCAGGCTGCAAGAGCGTGCCGGATCGTATGGCCGATCACCTGGTCTTCCTGCCAGGCGGCGATGAACACCGCCGCTTTCCCCCGGAGCGGTGCCTGCACGGCCTCTTGCGAGATGCGCGTGGTCTGGACTCGCCCGGAAAGCCGGAACCACAACCAGCAACAGTCGATAGCCAGTTCGTCCGCCGTGCCGACCAGTACCCAGAAGCCCGCAAAGAGCAGAAGCTCCTGCTCGATCATGACCAAGACGCCGAACGCCTGATGAATTAGCTCCGCCCACCCCATCCCAGCCCTCGCCCTAGACCGAAGCGATTCCACTCCGAAGTTACCGGGGGCCTTCGGAGCCACCGGTTCTTGGGCGTTTCATCGTCAAAGGCGAAGTATGGACATCGGTAGCGCCGCACCAATGAACATGCGTCTATTTCACAAAATTAACTAACTTGCCCGTTATTGTGGCAGGCCGCCGATCTCTTGAAGGAGATCGGCGGCAATGCGTCACCAGCTGCCGATGTTCGGCATCGAGGCCCAGGGTTCGGCAGGATCGAGGCGTCCGTCCTGAAGCAGTTCCACCGAAATCCCGTCCGGCGTGCGGATGAAGGCCATGTGGCCGTCGCGCGGAGGACGGTTGATCGTCACCCCGGCATCGGCCAGGGTCTGGCAGGTCGCGTAGATATCGTCGACCTGGAAGGCGAGATGGCCGAAATTGCGGCCGCCGGTATATTCCTCGAAGGAGCCGTCCTCGGCGGGCCAGTTATAGGTCAGTTCGACTTCCGACTCCTCGCCCGGCACGGCAAGGTAGATGAGCGTGAAACGGCCCTGCTCGCTCGAAAAGCGGCGCGTTTCCTTGAGGCCGATCAGTTCGAAGAAGCGGATCGTCGCGTCCGGATCGGTCACGCGGATCATCGTGTGGAGGTACTTCGTCACGGGATTTCCTTCAATTCATCGCACGTATATAACGGTTCATCACGGATACAGCCGAGAAACGGCATCATCCGCAGGACTTCAGGGAGAAGCCGCGATGACCGACGATAGCCCGGAACGCCCCCGCCACTCCACCTCCTTCTTGCGCGAATCCACCGGCCAGCGCTGGATCGCGGCTTCCACGATCCTCGCCATCGGCCTTGTCGGCGGCGGCTATCTGCTGGGTGACGGCATGCGCCGCGCACACCGCGCCGACCGCTCCGTCACCGTGCGCGGCCTCGCCGAGCGGGACGTGACCGCCGACCTTGCGACATGGACGATCGCCTATTCCTCCACGGCGGGCGATCTCGCCACCGCGCAGTCCGGCGTGGAGAACGACACCCGCCGGATCGAGGCCTTCTTCCGCGAACTCGGCTTTCCTGCCGACGCCCTGCAACCGACCGGCGCCAACGTCCAGCAGAGCAAGGACAACAGCGGCACCACCAGCTTCACCGTCCGCCAGCGCGTGACTTTGCGCAGTCAGGATGTCAAGCGCGCGCAGGATGCGGTGAAGCGCCAGTTCGAACTGGTTCGGCGCGGGGTCATCCTGGAGGAAGGCTCGGGCATGGCCTTCACGTTCACCAAGCTCAACGCCATCAAGCCGCCGATGGTCGCGGCCGCCACCAAGGACGCCCGCGCCGCCGCCGAGCAGTTCGCGCAGGACAGCGGCGCCGAGGTCGGCGCAATCAAGAGCGCGACCCAGGGCTATTTCACGATTGAGGCGCGGGACGGCGATTCGGGCGGCGGCTGGGGTGTCTCCGATACGCCCTACAAGAAGGTCCGCGTCGTAACGACGGTCGATTTCTACCTGAAATAGAAGGGAAAAATACCCCGTCGCGGTGCGGGAACGGTTCGGCTCGGGAAGCGCCAAAGCCGATGCGGGCCGCTTGTCGGCGAGGCCGTGACTTTCTATAATCGCCGCGACGCATGCTAGCGAAGATCAGAAACCTGCTCGGCCGCGCTCCCAGCGCCCGCCTTCCCGAACTGCCCGCCGGACAGCGCGTCTATGCGATAGGCGACATCCACGGGCGGCTGGACCTGTTCGAGCGCCTGATCGAGGCGATCGAGCGCGACGACAGCCAGCGCAGCGGCAGTCGCAGCCTCGTCATTCTCCTCGGCGACCTGATCGATCGCGGCCCCGACAGCGCCGGGGTGCTCGCCGCCGCCCGCGAGCTGGCCCGTCGCCGCGATGTCGAGTTCATCCAGGGCAATCACGAGGAAATGCTGCTGGTCTCGCGCGACAAGCTGGACGCCTTCCGCAGCTTCCTGAAGTTCGGCGGGCGCGAGACGATCCTGTCCTACGGCCTCGATCCGGACTTCGTGCGGGAGGCCGAACTCGAAGACCTGCACAGCGCCGCGATGGACGCGATTCCGCAGCAGGATTTCGATTTCATCGACGGTTTCCGCAAGATGATCCGGCTCGGCGACTATGTTTTCGTCCATGCCGGTGTGCGTCCCCATACGCCGCTGGAGAACCAGCTCGGCCACGACTGCCGCTGGATTCGCGAGCCGTTTCTCAGCCACATCGGCGAATTCGGCGGCTTCGTCATTCACGGGCACACGATCACCGAAGAACCTGCGGTGCGCGCCAACCGCGTCGGCATCGATACCGGTGCCTATATGCACGGCCGCCTCACCGCAATCGGGTTGGAGGGCAGCGAGCGCTGGTTCATCCAGGCCTGCGAAAGCGCAGACGGCATTTCCGTGCAGGTCGCGGCCGAGGCCTGAATTCACCCCATATAGCTTCGTTGTTCCGAGAAGGCGAAGCCGACGCGATCCAGCGGCGGCTTGGGCGACTCTGGACTGCTTCGCTGCGCTCGCAATGACGAAGCGGGAGCCAGACGCCAACCCTGTCATGAAAACGCACCGGGGAGCCTGTAAGCCGGGTTCTGTACCTGGCGTGGTCTCCCCACGGGGGGACCTTACGCCGCGGTGGCAGCCATTCCTCTAGGCGACGCATTGCTGCGCCGCTCAAGCGACCAACCCGGGCTGCCTGGGTCCGAAACAGACCCGCCGTTCAAAGACGGCGCGCAGCCCCTATTCGGTCTTGCTCCGGATGGGGTTTGCCATGCCGCTTTCCGTTACCGGAAGCGCGGTGCGCTCTTACCGCACCCTTTCACCCTTACCTGCCGCGAGGGACGAACCCTTTTGGGGAGGCGGTCTGCTCTCTGTGGCACTTTCCCTAAGCTTCGCCGGGCCTGAAAACCCGACTCGCCCGGCGGGCATTACCCGCCATCCTTGTTTCGTGGAGCCCGGACTTTCCTCGCGCGCCCGAAGACGCCCGCGGCTGCCCGGCTCCCCGGTGCGAGCGGTCACCTAGCACGGCCGTTGTCCCGCTCCAACAGCAGTTCCAACAGAATTGCGCCGATTTCGCCGTCGATCTCGCCGTCGATCAGATCGGGCCGCCAGCGGCGCTGGAATGCCGTCACCGCCGCCCGTCCGTCGGAGATGTCGTAGCCGAAGCGTTCTAGCGCGAGATAGAAGGCGCCCGGATTGTCGTAGAAGAGATTCATCTTCGCCGCCGGGATCTTCAGGGCCAGCCCCAGTTCGCCAAGCCGCGCCCAGTCGAAATACTCGCCGGGATCCTGCTTGCGGGCAGGCGCGATGTCGGAATGGCCGACGACATTGCCGCGCGGGATGTGGTTGCGCTTGACGATATCGGCGAGAAGCGGGAGCAGCGCTTCCATCTGCGCCTCCGGGAACGGTCGATAGCCCCATTCGTGCCCCGGATTGACCAGCTCGATCCCGATCGAGGCGGAGTTCACGTCGGTCATGCCGCGCCAGTAGGATCGCCCGGCATGCCACGCTCGCTTGGCTTCCGGGACCAGCGCGGTGACGATGCCCTCTTCGTCGATCATGTAGTGCGCCGAGACTTCCGCTTCGGGATCGCACATCCGCTCCAGCGCCTCGGCGGCGGATTTCATGCCGGTATAGTGCAGCACGACCATCGAGATCGGCAGCTTGCGCTCGTTGAAATTGGGCGAGGCGACGGTGCGATTGACCAGCCAACGGTTCATGACCCCGCGCCTCCGGGACCTGCGCTTTTTCGAGCGGGCTTCGACAGGCTCAGCCTGAGCGGGACTGGAAACATCGCATCACCTCCGCTGAGCTTGTCGAAGCGTCACTCTAAGCCTGCCGAAGCGTCAGGCTCCCGGCAGAACCGCGCCGAGAACCAGCGCGTCTTCCGCCAGGGCATATTGCAGCTTGCCGCCCTGCCCGTGCGCCAGTTGCTGGATCATCGCGGCGGGCGCGGTGCGGCTGGAAAGGTCGCCTTCCGGCAGCGCCCCTTCGAGCGCGCGGCCGATATCCCTGTCGAAAGCGATGCGGGGTCCTGCGGCGCGCACGACGATCTCCGTCACGCCGTCGCGGAACTCCGCGGCCAGTTCCAGTGTGCCGCCGCGCGGCAGCGCCTCGATGCCGATCAGGCCGAAATTGAGCAGCGTCTTCACCGCAGGCTTCGGCAGCATTTCGCTGGCCAGCGCCCAGTTGAGCACGATGCGGGCATTGTTCGCCACCAAAGCATCGATCAGGGCGCGTGCCTCGCTGACCGGAACCATGTCTCCGAAGCCGCCCGCAGCCCCGAAGGCGAGGCGGAAGAACTTCAGCTTGTCGGCCGAGATCCGCGCGCTCTGGTCCAGCAGCTCGAAGCAGCGCTGGCGCATGTCGGGGTCCTTCTCGTCCGCGAGCAGTTCCAGCCCGTTGGTCAGGGCGCCGACCGGGCTGAGCATGTCATGGCACAGGCGCGAACATAGCAGGCTGGCAAGTTCGAGCGAGCTGGTCGTCATGGACTGGGGACTTCCGTTATCAATAATCATTCGGGCGAGGCATTCGAATTCAGGCCATTAGCGGCCACTGGTGCGACGACATGGTACGTCATCGGCGAAAATCCATTCCCGGTATCGCGCCAGAAAGCAACCTGCCCGTCGGCTATGATCGCCCAAATGCGCGAATCCCCGGTGGAATGTTCGCAATCGGTGGCGGAGGGCACCGGATGGCCGACCGGATGGGAATGATAATAGCCCAGCACTTGCGGCCCGCCCTGCCGCGCCGCGCGGTGGGCCGCGAGCAACGTGGCCGGGTCGATCTCGAAATGGTGGGTGGGCTGCGCCGCGACATTGGCAGCGGGTATCGCGGCCTCTATCCGCTCGCCCTCTCCCGTCAGGATGCCGCAGCACTCCTCCGGATGGGCGCTTAAGGATTCTTCATGCAATCTTGCGATCACGTCACTTGTCACTTCGACATTCATCCCCAAATCCTACAGGCAATGGGGGCTTACGAAAACATCATCCAGGGTTTCATCGGCCATGACGGCGGCCGGCTCGACAAGGCGCTGGCCGAAGCGAGCGGACTTTCGCGCGAACGCATCAAGGCGCTGATGGGCGAAGGCCGGATCTCGCTGGCCGGAAAGCCGGTCTCGCAGGCCTCGCTCAAGGTCGCGGGCGGCACCGCCTTCGCGATCGACGTGCCCGAGGCCGCCCCTGCCGAAGCGGTCGCGCAGGACATTCCGCTTAATGTCGTGTTCGAGGACGAATATCTCATCATCGTCGACAAGCCTGCGGGCCTCGTCGTCCATCCGGCGGCGGGGAATCTCGACGGCACGCTGGTCAATGCCCTGCTCCACCACTGCCGGGGCCAGCTTTCCGGCATCGGTGGCGTCGCGCGGCCGGGCATCGTCCACCGCATCGACAAGGACACCTCGGGGCTGCTGGTCGTCGCCAAGACCGACAAGGCGCACGAGGGACTGGCCGTGCAGTTCGCGGACCATTCGATCGCACGCGCCTACCGGGCCGTCGTGTCCGGGCGGCCAATCCCGGTCGCCGGAACCGTGCGCGGCGCGATCGCCCGCTCGAACGTCAACCGCAAGAAGATGGCGCTGGTGGAGGACGGGCGCGGCAAGCGCGCCGTAACCCATTACAAGACGCTGGAAGCGCTGAAGAACGCGAGTCTCGTGGAGTGCCGCCTGGAAACAGGACGCACCCATCAGGTGCGCGTTCACATGTCGTCAATCGGCCATTCGCTATTAGGGGACCCTGTATATGGTCGTACACCTTCAGCGATTCGCCCGATTCTTCAGCGACTCGGTTTCACCCGACAAGCTCTTCATGCCGCGGAACTTGGCTTCGTCCATCCCGTTACAGGAGAGAACGTCCATTTCGTCAGTCCGCTACCCGACGACATGCGGACACTGATCGATGAACTGCGACACTGAAATCGGATTAATGTGCTATCTTTAAAAGGTGGCCCCAAGCTAAGACGCCTCGCAAGGGTCTTCGACCGCGGGCCGACCGGAAAGGACGGATATTGTGAGCAAGGAACGTAATCTCCCGGCGGTGCCGGCACTGGGCGGCGAGCAGAGCCTCAACCGCTACCTGTCCGAGATCCGCAAGTTCCCGCTTCTCGCGCCCGAGCAGGAATATATGCTCGCCAAGCGTTACAAGGAGCATGAGGATCCGGCGGCAGCCGGCCAGCTGGTAACCAGCCATCTTCGCCTCGTCGCGAAGATCGCGATGGGTTATCGCGGCTATGGCCTGCCGGTGTCGGAACTCATCTCCGAAGGCAACATCGGCCTGATGCAGGGCGTGAAGAAGTTCGAACCCGATCGGGGCTTCCGCCTCGCCACTTATGCGATGTGGTGGATCAAGGCTTCGATTCAAGAGTACATCCTGCGTTCGTGGTCGCTCGTGAAGATGGGCACCACCGCCGCGCAGAAGAAGCTGTTCTTCAACCTGCGCCGGATGAAGAAGAACCTCGATGCTTACGAGGATTCCGACCTTCATCCGGACGACGTCGCCAAGATCGCGACCACGCTCGGCGTTTCCGAGCAGGAAGTGGTCAACATGAACCGGCGCATGATGATGGGCGGCGATGCTTCGCTGAACGTCTCCCTGCGCGAGGAAGGCGAAGGACAGTGGCAGGACGTTCTCGCGGATGACCGTCCGCTGCAGGACGAGACCGTCGCGGATGCCGAAGAGGCGACCGTGCGCCACGCCATGCTGGTCGAGGCGATGGACGGCCTCAACGAACGCGAGCGCGACATCTTGATGGAGCGCCGCCTGACCGAGGACCCGAAGACGCTCGAAGAGCTGAGCCAGGTCTATCACGTCAGCCGCGAACGCGTTCGCCAGATCGAGGTGCGCGCCTTCGAGAAGCTGCAGAAGGCGATGACCCGCATTGCCAGCGACCGCAGGCTGCTGCCCGCAGGCTGAGCTTCGGCTTCGGAAAAAAGAAACGGGCCGTCCGGAAGGACGGCCCGTTTTCTTATGGGCGATAGGTGCTGACAGGATACAGATGGCAAGCCACCTCAGCCGAGACCTAACGTCATCCTGAACTTGTTTCAGGATCCATTTCTGGCCATCAGCAGCAGTTTGTTCGGCGAGATGGATCCTGAAACAAGTTCAGGATGACGTGTGATTCTACTGTCCGTCAGTTAGAAATCTGCCGCCCCTTCCGCCATCGCGAACAAGCGCTCAGGCGTATCGGGCCTGCCACATGGTCGCGGCGATGCTCTCGCGCGTCAGGGCTTCCGGCTCCGCGGTCGCCAGCCCTTCCGCCCGCGCCTGCGCGGCGACGGCAACGGCGATTTCGAGCGCCAGGTCGCGCAGTTCGGTGACGGCGGGCAGCAGGCCGCCCTTGCTCTCACCCTCGCGGCCGCCCAGTTCGCCGAGGCGGCGTGCGGCGGCCATGAACATGCCGTCGCTGATCGCCGTGGCTCCGCTGGCCAGCGCCCCGAGGCCGACGCCGGGGAAGATGTAGACGTTGTTGACCTGGGTGACGCCCGGCGTGCCGAAGGGACTGCCAGTACCGACGATCGCCTTGCCCTCGGTCCATTCGAGAATGTCCGCCGGATGCGCTTCGGCGCGCGAGATCGGGTTGGAGAGCGGGAAGACCACCGGCCGCGCGACCTTTTCGGCCATCGCGCGAATGGTCCGCTCGTCGAAAGCGGCCTTCTGCCCTGAGGTGCCGATCAGCACGGTCGGGTGGACATTGGCGACCACTTCCTGAAGCGAGATCATGTTCTGGCCGCTGACGTTCCAGCCCTCGATCTCCGCCGGATCGCGCGCGAGCTTGAGCTGCTGATGCGGCAGGCGCGGAATGTCGGACAGGATCAGGCCATCGCGGTCTACCGCCCAGATGTTCGAACGCGCCGCCTTCTCGTCGAGACCGTCGGCGACCATCGCCTGCACCAGCATCTCGGCGACGCCGCTGCCCGCCGCGCCTGCGCCGAACAGCACGACGCGCTGCTCGGCCAGCGGCACGCCGGTCTTGCCGATCGCGGCCAGCAGCGTGCCGACCGCAGTGGCGGCGGTGCCCTGGATATCGTCGTTGAAGCTCAGCAGGCGGTCACGGTAGCGAACCAGCAGATCATAGGCGTTCTTGCCCGCGAAATCCTCCCACTGGAGCAGCACGCCGGGGAAGCGATCGTCCACCGCGCTGACGAAGGCCTCGACGAAATCGTCATAGTCCTGACCGCGCACGCGCGGGGCGCGCCAGCCCACATAGAGCGGGTCCTCGCGGCGGGCATGGTTGTCGGTGCCCAGATCGAGCAGGATCGGCAGGACTTCGGACGGATGGATACCGGCGCAGGCGGTGTAGAGCGCCAGCTTGCCGATCGGAATGCCCATGCCGCCCGCGCCCTGGTCGCCAAGGCCGAGGATACGCTCGCCGTCGCTGACGACGATCACTTTCACCCGGTCGTAGGCGGGATCGGCGAGAATGTCGGAAATGCGGTCGCGGTTGGGATAGCTCAGGAACAACCCGCGCGGGCGGCGCCAGATCTCGCTGAAGCGCTCGCAGCCCTCACCCACGGTGGGCGTATAGACCAGCGGCAACATGCGCGGCAGGTCGCTCTGCACGAGGGCATGGAACAGCACCTCGTTCGAATCCTGAAGCTCGCGCAGGAAGGCATAGCGCTGGAAGTCGCTTTCCTTTTCTTCCAGTGCCTTGCGGCGGCGTTCGATCTGGCTGTCGAGGGTGCCGACATGCGGGGGCAGCAGGCCGTGGAGGCCGAATGCGTCACGCTCCTCGGCGGTGAAGGCGGTCCCCTTGTTGGTCAGGGGATCGGAAAGCAGCGCGCGAGCGGCGGCGTGACGGGTCGGGGACATCAATGACCTTTCATCAGAAACGTAGACTCAGCCAGCCCGCGAGAAAATCGGAGCTGCGGTAACCCGCATCGGTCAGCGCGGGGCCGGCTTCGAGATGCTCGTAGCGCCCGGTGAACGAGACGCGCGGCGAAATCTGCCAGACCGCCTGCAAGCGGGCGAGTTCGGCGATCTTGCGCGCCCGGCCGTTCTGGGTGCCGGCAAAGGGTTGGCCGTTGGCCCGATAGACCGCATCGGTGACGCTGTCACGCCAGGCAAAGCGGTATTCGGCATTCACTTTCACGTTCTTCAGCGGCGAGAAGCTGAAAGTCGGGGCGATGGCGCGGATGTTCGAAGGGGTCAGGTAAAGCTGGTAGCTGAAATAGATGTTGTTGCCGAAAGGCGAGTAGGCGTCGCGCAGCTTGCCGTCGCCATAACCTCCACCGCCGCTGGCATAGTCGGCGCTGAGGCCGATGCGCGGTGCTGCCTTGTCCGATCCGAGGCGCCAGGACTGCGCCAGCAGCACCTGCCAGGCATCGATCTTCTGGTCCATGAATTCACCCCACTGGTGGTTCACCGTCCAGTCGAGCTGGAGCGGCCCGGCGTCGCCGTAGACGTGGACCCCGCCATACCAGCGCGTCGCCGGGCCGATCCGCCCACCCCAGGTGCCGACGCCGTTGCGCCGCCGCCAGAGGAAGGGATCGACGAAGAGCTTCGAATCGCCAAGGAACGTCTTCGGCACGGCATAGCCCAGCGTCACGCCCGAGAAGCGCCGTTCGGGATCGCTCTTGTCGTCACCGATGCCGTCCTCGCCATAAGCGGTCGGGCGCAAGTCGAAGACGTCGGCGCGCAACGCCTTCCCGCGCACCCAGGCCCGCACGCCGTTCAGCGTGTAGTGGAGGGTATTGTTGTCGCGCTGCGAGGTCAGCAGGTTGGGACCATCGACGAATTCCTGGCGGCCATAGCGTATGCCCACGTCGAGACCAGAGATCTGCCCGGTCGCCTCGGCGAAATACTGCTGGGCGGCGAGGCCGTTGCGGAAGTTGCTCGAAGGCGTGCCGAGGTTGCGACCGCTCAGGCCGCCATGTGCCAGTTCGCCGTAGAAGCGAAGGTGCGGACCGACATGGAGGTCAGCCCCGGCGACGACGCGGCTGATGTCCTGCCGCTGGGCCTCGGCCTCGCGCAAGTTGGGATTGGTGGTCTGGTTGACGCGGAGACGCAGTTCGCCCGAGAGCGTCAGGTAGATGTCTTCGTCGCCATCGAGCGGCAGGAACTTCAGCCGGTCGAGCGAATCGTCGCGCTTTTTCTCGTCCGCCATGACCCGCCAGTCCTCGGCCCAGCGCGAGATGCTGTAGCCATTGATGACGGCACCGTCGCCGTTGGCGGAAACCGGGTAGACCGGGGTCTTGGCCTCTTCGGCATGGGCCGGAAAGGAGGCGCAGCAAAGGGTGGCGGCCAGCAGCCGCTTGGAAACTGTCTTCATGTCCGTGGTTCCTGTGCGGGGCTTTCGCCCCGTGTCGGGTCAGGTCAGACGAGCGCAGGTCAGACGAGCAAGGCACTCGGCTCGGCGGCAGGCTCGCGATTGGCGAGGACTGCGTTGAAGCGCTCGGTGTCGAGCTTGCCTTCCCAGCGCGAGACCACAACGGTCGCCACGGCATTGCCGATGAAGTTCGTCAGGCTGCGGCACTCCGACATGAAGCGGTCGACGCCGAGGATCAGCGCCATGCCCGCAACCGGCACCGAAGGCACGATCGAGAGGGTCGCCGCCAGAGTGATGAAGCCCGCGCCGGTCACGCCCGCCGCACCCTTGGAGGAGAGCATGGCCACGCCCAGCAGCAGCACCTGCTGGCCCAAGGTCAGTTCCACGTTGCAGGCCTGCGCGATGAACAGCGCCGCCAGCGTCATGTAGATGTTGGTGCCGTCGAGGTTGAAGCTGTAGCCGGTCGGCACGACGAGGCCGACGATGCTCTTGGGGCAACCGGCGCGCTCCATCTTCTCCATCAGCGAGGGCAACGCGCTTTCCGAGGAGGAGGTGCCCAGCACCAGCAGCAGTTCGGCCTTGAGGTAGGAGATCAGCGAGAAGATCGAGAAGCCTGCAAGCCGTGCGACCACGCCCAGCACCACGACCACGAAGAGCGCCGAGGTCACGTAGAACGTCGCCACCAGCCCGGCGAGGTTGGCAAGACTGCCGACGCCGTACTTGCCGATGGTAAAGGCCATGGCACCGAAAGCACCCACGGGCGCGGCCTTCATGACGATCGAGACGAGCTTGAAGAACACCAGCGAGACGTCTTCGAGCAGCGAGAGCGGACGGGCGCCGCGCTCGCCCAGCATGGCCAGCGCAATGCCGAAGAGAATGGCGATCACCAGGACCTGAAGGATATTACCCTCGGTCATGGAGGAGAGGAATGTGTCCGGGATCATCTCCATCAGGAACCCGGTGATCGACGTTTCGTGTGCCTTCTCGGAGAAAGTTGCGACCTTCGAGGCATCGAGCGTGGCCGGATCGATGTTCAGGCCGTGACCGGGGCGAACCACGTTCGCGACGATCAGCCCGACGATCAGCGCCAGGGTCGAGAAGAAGAAGAAATAGCCGAACGCCTTGCCCGCGACGCGGCCGACCGAGCGAAGGTCGCGCATCGAGGCGATGCCGGTGACGATGGTCAGGAAGATGACCGGAGCGATCACCATCTTGACCAGCTTGATGAAAGCGTCGCCGAGCGGCTTCAGCGCCTCGCCCGTGCCGGGTGCGAAGTGGCCTACCGTCACGCCCGCCGCGATGGCGATCAGCACCTGCACATAGAGATGTGCGTACCAGCGCTTGGGCGCGGTCGGCTCGTGCGTTTCGGACAATTGAGCGTGCATGGGTAAGGCCTTTCTTCCTCTCTCTGCCCGCTCAAGACTTATGCTTATCGCGGGCCGAGCAAAGACTGTTCGATTTCACGCTGCGGCCAAAGACATTTTTGCACTCGTTTTAAACGGCTGATTTTCGCGGCTTTACGAGTATTGCTCCCATGTCCCGAGCGCAGAAATCGGCACATTGCACTGCAGCGATGTGCAGAAATTTGCACATCGCTTGCCCGCGTCTTAGAAAGACGACGTGACTCGCCGCCTCAACCTGACCTGGCTACTCGCCGCCTGCCTTGCCGCCCTGATCGCGGCAGGCCTTGTCGGAGAGATCGTCCGCCAGCGCGCCGCCTCGGCTTTCGCGGCCTCGGTCGCCGCCGATGCCCGCCTGCGGCAGGCCCTGCTCGACAGCGAGATCGCCCGCTTCCGCCTGCTGCCCCAGACCCTCGCCGACGACCGCGACGTGATCGCCGCCGCAGATCGCAAGCCTGGCGCCGACCGCCGCCTCGACACCAAACTCGAAGCCTTCGCCCAGCAGATCGGCGCCTCCGCGATCTATCTCGTGGGCGAGGACGGCTTCGCGATTTCCGCCAGCAACTGGCGCCGCCCGGACAGCTTCGTGGGCCGCGACTACCGCTTCCGCCGCTATTACCGCGACGCGCTGAAACACGGCGACGGCGCCCAGTTCGCGCTGGGCACCGTCAGCCACCGCCCCGGTCTCTATCTCGCGCGCAAGGCCGCCGGAGACTGCGTGATCGTCATCAAGCTCGATTTCGACCGGATCGAAGCGCAGTGGCGCACCGCAGGCGGCGAGACGTTCGTGACCAATCGCGACGGTGTGATACTCGTCGCGAGCCGCCCGGAATGGCGCTTCGCCATGACCCGCCCGATCGCTCCCGCCCGGCAAAAGGCGATCGCGGGAGACATCGGTACGCCCGGTCTGACCCCGACGCCCTACGCGATCGACGGCGACGGCTTCCTGCACCGCTCCGGCGCGACCGCGCGGCTGCTGCTCGCCACCAGCGCGCCCAACCGCGACCAGTGGCGGGTCAATCTCGCCCTGCCGATACGCGTCGCCGTCACCACGCCGATGCGCAGCGCGCAGGCGGTGGCGGCGATCCTCGCGCTCGTCGCCGTCGGTGCGCTCCGCTGGCTGGCACAACGCAACCGCCGCCGCCGCGAACGGACCGCGTTGCTCGAAACCGCCGTCACCGAACGCACCGCCGAACTGCGCCGGGAAATGGAAGAACGCACCGCCCTCGAACAACGAGCAGCGCTGCTGCGCGAGGAACTGCGCCTCGCCAACCGCCTCGCCACGCTCGGGCAAGTCACCGCCAGCGTCGCCCACGAGACCGCCCAGCCCGTCGCCGCGATCCGCAACTACGCGAATTCCGCCGGCCAGTTGCTCGACCTCGGCGCCTCCGCCGAAGTGCGCGAGAACCTCACCGCCATCGACCGGCTGGCCGAGCGCATCGGCGTCATCACCGCCCAGCTTCGCGGCTTCGCCCGCAAGGCCGGGACGGGCGAGACCGCCGTCTCGCTGGCCGAAGTCCTCGACGGCGCGCGGCTGCTCATGAAGGAGCGCCTCGCCGCGCTGACCTTCGAGACACCCGCGATTCCGGCCGATCTCAAAGTGCGCGGCGACAAGGTCCGGCTCGAACAGATTCTCGTGAACCTGCTCCAGAACGCCACCGAAGCGCTGGCCGCCCAGCCCGATGCCTGCATCACCCTCGCCGTCGCCACCGAAGGCGAGACCCTGCGCCTCACCGTCTCCGACAACGGCCCCGGCATCGCGCCCGAAATCGCCGACCGCCTGTTCACCCCTTTCGCCACCAGCCGCGCCGAAGGCCTCGGCCTCGGTCTGGTGATCGCGCAGGATATCGCCCAGGAATTCGGCGGCTCCCTGCGCCTCGCGCCCAGTGAAACCGGCGCAACTTTCGAACTGCAATTGAGACTCGCCTGATGGAAGCCGCCCCCCGGATCGCCCCCCGCATCGCCCTCGTCGAGGATGACGAGGACCTCGCCCGCTCGACCGCGCAGCTTCTCCGCCTCGCCGGGTTCGAAGTGGAAAGCTTCCCCGCCGCTCCCCCGGCCCTCGCCGCCATCACCGCCGATTTTCCCGGCGTCGTCGTCACCGACGTGCGCATGCCGCAGATTTCCGGCATCGACCTGTTCCGCCAGCTTCACGAGCGCGACCCCGAACTGCCGGTGATCCTCGTCACCGGCCACGGCGATATCGAGATGGCGGTGCAAATGCTCAAGGCCGGGGCCTGGGACTTCCTGACCAAGCCCTTCGCGCCCGACACCCTGATTGCCGCCGTCAACCGCGCCGCCACCGCCCGCGCCCTGACGCTCGATAACCGCCGCCTGCGCGCACTGGCCGAGGCCGACGATGCCCCCGTCTTCCTCGGCGAAAGCCCGGCCATCCGCCGCCTGCGCGAGATGATCCCGGTGCTCGCCAATGCCGATATCGACCTCTTCATCGAAGGCGAAACCGGCACCGGCAAGGACCTCCTCGCCCGCCTGATCCACCGCACCGGCAAACGCGCACGCCACCGCTTCCTGCCCCTCGCCTGCGCCGGAATGCCGGAAACGCTCGCAGAGCCGCTGTTCGCAGCGAACGGCCACGCCGAACCCGGCCTCGCCGCCGCCCAGCGCGGCACGCTCTATCTCGACGATATCGACCGCGCCCCCGCGCACCTCCAAGAGCGCTTGCTGCCCTTCATCGAACAGCGCGTGCTGCGCCGCCGCGACGAGGCCATGCCGATCGACGTGCGCGTGATCTCCACCAGTCAGAATACCGCCGAAGGCCCGCCCCCCGCGCTCCTCCCGCCGCTGTTCTACCGCCTCGCCGCGATGCGCCTCTCCGTGCCGCCCCTGCGCGAACGCCGCGCGGACATTGCCCCCCTCTTCGCCCGCTTTGCCGGAGACGCCGCCCGCCGCACCGGCCGCGACCTGCCCCCGGTAAGCGCAGCAGTGCGCACGATGCTGGAACGCCACGAGTGGCCGGGCAACGTGCGCGAACTCGCCAATTTCGCGGAACAGTTCGTGCTGGGCCTCGGCGAATCCACGCCCACGCCGTCACCCTCGGCAGCCAAAGGCCTGACCGAGCGCGTCGACGCCTTCGAACGGGAGGAAATCGTCGCCGCCGTGCTGGCTGCGAACGGAGAGATCGGCGCCGCCATCCGCTCGCTCGATCTGCCGCGCAAGACGTTCTACTATAAAGTGAACAAGCACGGGATCGATCTGGGGGCTTTGCGCCAAAAGGGGTGAAATAGCAGGCGGAAGAAAAAGAAAAGCAGGGGAGCATAGCCCCCCTGCACCCCCGATACCGTCTAGGTCACACCCAGCCTATCCGTTGTGCGCTCATGGCTGCGTCGGGAGACATATTGGCTGCGCCGCAAGGAGCGCAATACCGATAGGTGGCGCGCAACGGTGACATTCCGAGGGTCTGGGGGATCATCCCCCAGGACTTCCTCTTACCTTCAAACCAGTTCCGTCTCGATCCCGAGCCCCGACTTCAAAGTCAAAGTAACCGGCGTCCGCTCGGCGATATCGGCAAGACGGGCCTTCTGCTCCTCATCCAGCCCGACGATCGAGAGCTTGCGCTCGATATGCATCTCTTCCTTCGAACCTTTGAGCCGCAAGTCCACATCGACCGAGACCAGCGGCCAGCCCTTGCGGGCCGCATACATCTTCAAAGTAATCGCCGTGCAGGCGCCGAGGCTGGCGAGCAGCAGGTCATAGGGCGCCGGTCCTGCGCCTTGCCCGCCGAGTGCTGCCGGTTCGTCGGCGGTGATCGCGTGGCCGCCGACGACGATATCGGTGCGCCAGGGGGGGGCGCCGATATGGGCGGTTCCATGTGCCATGGTCCGGTACTCCTCAGGCCGGGAGGGGGATGAATTCGTGCTCTTCGGGCACGCGGGCGAAGCGCTGTTCCTTCCAGTCTTCCTTGGCCTGCTCGATGCGGTCGAGCGATGAGGAGACGAAGTTCCAGAAGATGTGGCGCTTTTCCGGCAGCGGTTCGCCGCCCAGCAGCATCAGGCGCGTGCCGCCCTTGGCGCGGAGCACCACTTCGGCGCCGGGCTTGAAGACCACGAGTTCGGTCTCCTTGAAGCTGCCGGTCTGGCCTTCCACTTCCACTTCGCCGCCGACGACATAGATCGCGCGTTCGACGTGCTCGGCCTTGACCTGGTAGCGGGCACCGTCGAGCATGACGATATCGGCATAGACCATGTCGGAGTAGGTCTTGAGCGGCGAGGTCAGGCCGTCGGACGTACCGGCGATCAGCGTAAGGCGGGTTCCGGCGTCTTCGGTCACGGGGATTTCGTCGGCCTTGTGGTGGGCGAAGGCCGGGGCGATTTCTTCCGCTTCCTTGGGCAACGCGATCCAGGTCTGGAGACCGAACAGCTTGCCGCCGCTGGCGCGGACTTCGGGAGAGGTGCGCTCGGAGTGGACGATGCCGCTGCCCGCGGTCATCCAGTTGACCTCACCGGGACGGATCGCCTGCGCAGAGCCGAGCGAGTCGCGGTGGAATATCTCGCCTTCGACGAGGTAGGTCAGGGTGGAGAGACCGATGTGCGGATGCGGGCGCACGTCGAGACCTTCGCCGCTGCGGAACACCGCCTCGCCCATCTGGTCGAAGAAGATGAAGGGGCCGACCATGCGGCGCTGCGCGGTGGGCAGTGCGCGGCGGACCTGGAAGCCGTCGCCAAGGTCGCGAACGGGGGGGAGAACGACGAGGTCAACGCCTTCGATATCGGACGAGTGGACGGTCATGGGGCAATCCTTCCTTGCGCTTCTTCTGTGCGTTTGAGCGCCGGGGAGAGTGTTGGCGCCGAACCGGAAAATTTCAATCGGGGAGATGGGGAGCGGATGGATATCCACCCGCTCCAGGTATTGGTCAGGCTGCGTCGACGAGGACGATCTCGCTGTCCTCGATCGCGGTGACCCGGAGTACCTCGACGTCGCTGATCGCCACGCCGTCACGGGCATTGGCACGCACGTCCTCGATCTGCACCGCGCCGATGGCGGGAACGAGGTAGGCCTTGCGATCCTTGCCCAGCGGGTATTCGGCGGTCTCGCCGGCCTTGAGCGTGGCGCCCACGACGCGGGCGTTGGTGCGGATCGGCAGGGCGTCGTTGTCGTTCTCGTAGCCCGAGGCGAGGGTCACGAACTGGCCCGAACGGTCGCCCTTGGGGAAGGGCTTGGCGCCCCAGCTCGGTTCTTCGCCGTCGCGGGTCGGGATGATCCAGATCTGGAAGATCTTCGTCGTCACGTCCTCGAGGTTGTATTCCGAGTGGGTGATGCCGGTGCCTGCGCTCATCACCTGGACGTCGCCGGCCTCGGTGCGGCCCTTGTTGCCCAGGTTGTCCTGGTGGGTGATTGCACCCTCGCGGACATAGGTGATGATTTCCATGTCGCGGTGGGGGTGCGGCGGGAAGCCGGTCTGCGGGGCGATCGCATCGTCGTTCCAGACGCGCAGGTTGCCCCAGTGGACGCGGGCCGGATCGTGGTAGCCGGCGAACGAGAAGTGGTGCTTGGCATCGAGCCAGCCGTGGTTGGCACCGCCGAGGCTGTCAAAGGGGCGAAGTTCGATCATGTCCTGTCTCCGGGGGCGGCGGGGTGAGGTGCCGTCCTGTTGAAACCCATATAGACTTGGTCTCATTTCAAGTTCAGAGGGATAAAATCGACATGATTGTTCGAGGAGATTGAAAAGTGAGTAACCCCGGTACGCCGACCCTGGACCAGCTTCGCATCTTCCTGGCCATTGTCGATACCGGCAGCTTCGCCGCCGCCGGGCGCAAGCTGAACCGCGCGGTCTCGGTCATCAGCTATGGCATCGCCAATCTCGAAGCCCAGCTCGGAGTCCTGCTGTTCGAGCGCGAGGGCACCCGCAAGCCCGTCCTCACCACCGCCGGCCGCGCGGTCCTGTCCGAGGCGCGCGGCGTCGCGGAAGGCATCGACGGGCTGCGCGCCAAAGTGAAGGGCCTGCTCGACGGTCTTGAAGCGGAAGTCGATCTTGCCGTGGACGTCATGTTCCCGGCAGAGAGCCTCGGGGTGATCCTGCGCGCCTTCGCTGCCGAGTTTCCGACCGTGCAGCTTCGCCTCCATGTCGAGGCGCTCGGCGCGATCACCTCGATGGTGCTCGACGGGACTGCCGTGATCGGCCTGTCCGGGCCGCTCTTCGCGGGTGTGGGGGGGCTCGAAAGCGTCTCGGTCGGCTCGGTGGCGATGGTGCCGGTGGCCGCGCCCGACCATCCGCTCGGCCGCATAGACCCGATCCCGCCCGGCGCGGGGCGCGAATATACCCAGCTCGTGCTCAGCGACCGCTCGCGCTTCACCGATGGCAAGGACTTCTCGGTCATGAGCCCCAAGACCTGGCGCCTTGCCGACCTTGGCGCCAAGCATGCACTGCTGCGACAGGGGATCGGCTGGGGCAACATGCCGCTGCCGATGATCGAGGCCGATCTCGTTTCCGGCACGCTCATCCGCCTCTCGATGCCCGACCATCCGGGCGGCATCTACCGCTTCGGCGGCATCTGGCGCCGCGACACCCCGCCCGGCCCGGCAGCAGCGTGGCTGCTCGACCGCTTCGTCGCCCAGTGCGAACTCGACAGCAACATGGGCGAACTTCCCGACATCTGATCGGATAGCTCAAAAAAATACCCAAAAGACTCGCGATCACGATCTATTTCGAACATCCACGAAGATCGAAGGCCATTCGATGAAGAATGGGCTTGTCGTTATGAATGACTATGCGACACTTGTGCCCATCGATTGCCATATCGCCGCCCGGTTTGCCTTTATCGACGCAAGCCAAGCAGCGGATCTGGAGAGTTCGTCATGCTTCACGAAGCCTTGGGCACGACAACGACAGACAGGCCGCACGATTTACAGCATCGCCACATCGAATCCTTCCGACCGATAACCGCCCGGCCCGACGGCACGGCCAAGGGCGGTCTCGCCGGATGGCAGCTCCGCAAGGTTGTCCAGCATATCGAGGACAATCTTGCAGGAGCCCTGTCCTGCCATGATCTCGCCGCCGCCGCACGGCTAAGCACCGGGCATTTTTGCCGCGCCTTCAAGACCAGCGTGGGCGAGCCGCCGCACGCCTATGTCATTCGCCAGCGTATCCGACGCGCGCAGCGGCTGATGCTCCAGACGGACGACGCCTTGTCGGAGATCGCCTGCGTCTGCGGCCTGACCGACCAGGCCCACCTCACCCGCCTGTTCCGCCGCATCGTCGGCACGACACCGAAAGTCTGGCGCAACCGCTGGAAGCCGCTGAACCTTTCGGGCTGACACTTCATTTCCAATTCCTCGAACACCACGATCAAATTTATCCGGATTTCTGGAAACGTCTTTCTTCGGCATTTCATGGCTCATCGAGGCACCCCGCAGCCGCAACGGCCGGACCCTCTCCAGACAAACCCGAAGGGGAAAAGCCATGAATACCGCAACCGCCAAGATCGCTCCCGCCGCCAACGAGGCCGGAATCGTGAAGTTCCTGCCGCTCGTCGGCCGCATCCTGATCGCCGCCATCTTCATCCTGAGCGGCCTTTCCAAGCTCTCCGATCCTGCCGGGACGATGGCCTATATTGCCTCGGTCGGCCTGCCCCTCCCCGCCGTCGCCATGGCCGGTGCGGTCGCGATCGAAGTCATCGGCGGCGCCCTGCTGATCTCGGGTTATCGCCTGCGCACGGTAGCGGCCGGTCTCGCGCTGTTCAGCCTGGCCACGGCGGTATTCTTCCACGCGCAGTTCGCTGACCAGAACCAGTTCATCCATTTCTTCAAGAACGTCGCGATGGCCGGCGGCCTCCTCCAGATCGTCGCTTTCGGCAAAGGCCGCGACTGATCCATCCCGCACCAACCGATGAAAGGGGGCTGCCGAAAGGCAGCCCCTTTTTTGATTCGCCCCCGGCAAGAAAACATACATCCGTTCCTGTTAATTCTGCACGACACCATCACCACCACGATCATATATAAGAATATTGACCGAAATTCTGTCACAAAGGATACATACATCCGTCTTAACGGCCGAGACCCTAACGACCTCAAGGATTCCGCTCATGCGCAAGATCGCCCCCCTCGCCCTTATCGCGGCGCTCACCGCCTCGCCCGCCATGGCCCGCGAACTGGCGACGCTCACCCGCCTCGATGACCGGACGGTCGAACTGGCCCGGACGGACAGCACCCCCGTCACCGTCTGGATCAGCACCGACCCCGTGCTCGACAAGAGCGACCAGCGCTTCGCCGCCGCCAGCAAGGCGGTCGCGCTCAAGCTGCCGATCCCGGCAAGCGAGCGGCGCTACGTCATTCTCGAAGGCAAGGACGGCAAGACCACCGTCGTCGCGGAGCGCGTGCTCCCGCTCCAGCAGGGCAGCAATTTCCGTGACATCGGCGGCTATGTCACCAGGGACGGTCGCACCGTGAAGTGGGACAAGGCCTTCCGCTCCGGCGCGATGCCGTTGCTGACCGAAGCCGACTACGCCCTGCTCGATCAGGTCCATCTCGGCGCCGTGGTCGACTTGCGCGCGATCGAGGAGCGTGAAGTCGCGCCCGACATGCTCGACGACCGCACCGGCGCGCTGTTCCTTGCCAACGACTATTCGCTGAAGCCGCTCTTCGCGAAGATGGCCAAGAGCGGCGGCGAGAACCTGTACGAGGGGATGGAGATCATGCTCGTCCCGCAGTTCCGCGCGCTGTTCAACCGGCTTCTCGCGAACGAGGGCGCGGTGGTCTACCACTGCTCGGCCGGTCAGGATCGCACCGGCATCGCCACGGCCCTGATCTACGACGTGCTCGGCGTCGACCGCGAGACGATCCTCAAGGATTATCACCGCTCCACCGAACTGCGCCGCCCGCAGTGGGAAATGCCGAAGGTCGATCCCGCCGACTATCCGGGCAATCCGATCCTCAAGTATTACGCTGCGCGCGCCGACGGCCAGCCGCCCAAGGCCGAGCCGCTCTACACCCCCAGCGGCGCCTCGCACCTCGCGCAGTTCTTCACCTACATCGACAAGCAGTACGGCGGCACCGAAGGCTATCTGAAGCAGAAGATCGGCCTGACCGACGCCGATATCGCCAAGCTGCGCGAGGCGATGCTGGACTGAACAGGAATGTGCCCGCCCGGCCTGATCGGCCGGGCGGGCATGACGAAGCCGCCCTTCGGGTCGCAATTCGAAGTGCGGCCTCGCCAGGAGCCGGAGCAATGCCCCCCAGCTTGCTTCCGGCTCGTTCTCTTCAGGGCTTCTGCAAGGTCACCGCATCGAGCGGCTCGCCCGTCGCGGTATAGGCCCGATAGGTCAGCGCGGACGGGCTGACGTCGATCACCTGATAGGCCTGCGTGCGCGAAGCCGACTTGCGCGCCCAGGGCAGGTTGCCGACCTCGTACATCTTCGGCCCCGCGACCGAGACGGCATAAGTCGTCCCGGCATCGTCCGCCGAGGGACCGTCCTTGCCGACGGCACCCCGCGCATAGCCGTGATCGTGGCCCTGAAGCACGAGATCGACATGGTACTTGTCGATCAGCGGCTTGAGCGCGGCGCGGACCTTGGGATTGTCCCGCCCCGGCTCGCTGGAGAACAGCGGGAAGTGCAGGAACAGGACCGTCCAGCGGTTTGAATTGTTCGCCAGCAGGGCATCGAGCCACTTCACGATGGCCTTGCGCGCGGCCCCGTCGCGATCGACCTGCATGGAGTCGATAGAGATCAGGCGCAGCCCCTGATAGTCGGTGTACCAGCTCGTTTCCCGGCTCGCCGGAACTTCGGCGGGGCCGTTCTCGGGCAAAGTGAACTGGCGGCGCCACTGGCCGTTGATCGAGGAGCCCGCCCGCGCCGCCTCGTCGCGCACGTACTCATGGTTGCCCGGCGTCGGCATTTGCGGCGTCTGGGCATAGAGGAACCCACCCGAGGCGAACCATTCGCCCCACTCCGCGTCGCTGTCATGCCGGTTGATGAGGTCCCCGGCATGGATCGTGAAGGCCGCGTCGCCTGCCTGCCGGAAAGCCATCCGCAAGGTGCGCGAGGCTTCCGACAGGATCTGGTTCTGCATGTCGCCCATGTAGATGAAGCGGAACGGTTTGGCCTCGCGCGCGGCGGTGCGGAACTGGAACCATTCGGACCAGTGCGCGCCATCACCCACGCGGTAGGCGTAGACGGTGTCCGGTTCGAGCCCTGTCAGCACCGCCGCGTGATAGGCCGCGCGGAACGCCGGGTCCTCGCGCACCGGCAGCGTTGCATCGTCGGTCTTCGCCTCGACCGTCAGCGGCGTCTTCACGAAATCGGGGCTGTTGGTCGCCTTCGCATATTGGACCTGCCCGGAGAGGCCCGGAGCCGAGCGCCAGGTCACGGCCATCTCCGTCGCCGGATCGGCAGTGAGATTCAGTATCACGCGCTCGGGCCGGACGGTGGCAGGGGCCAGCTGCTCCTGCTGCTGGACAGGCGCGTCGGCGGCAATCGCCGGAAGCGGCAGGCAAAACGCCAGCGCCCCCAGCAAGATGCGGGTTTTCAGTGTCATCACAGTGCCCCTCAGAAGATCAGGTTGAGGCCGAGCGTGACGCTGCGCCCATTCTTGACGTAGCCGCGGCTGGCACCTGTGCCCGACGAGACCGTCTCCCAATAAGTATGCGAGTCGAAGAGGTTCTGGATCTGGAGCTGCACCGACGACTTCTTCAGGAACGTCTTGCGGAACGTCAGGTCCACGAAGCTATAGGCCTGCTCGTAGGGGTTGTTGCCGAAGTCCTGGATGCCGCCGAGGAACTTCGACTGGTAGTTCCATGCACCGTAGACTTCCCAGCCCTTGCGCTCCCAGAACAGTTGCAGGTTGGCGATGGTCTCGGGCGTTTCCATCAGCGGCAGCTCGTAGCCGTCCGGATGCCACGAAAGGCCCGTCACCGCCGTGGAGCGTTGCAAGGTCAGGTTCCCGCCGACGCCCAGCGAACCGAGCACGCCGGGCAGCCAGTGCAGCAATTGCTGCCCGCTGATCTCCATGCCGTAGACTTCGGCGGTCTTGCCGTTGTTCGGCATCGAGATGGCCACACCCGCCGGATCGACGTTCTCGCCCAGCGTTCCGTTGCGGATGTTGCTGGAGGAAGAGCGGAACAGGAAGTTGGTGATGTGCTTGTAGTAGAGCGCCACCGAATAGGCCCCGGTCCGCCCGGCGTAATGCTCCAGCGACATGTCGAGGTTGAGCGAGCGCATCGGCTTGAGGTTCGGGTTGCCCTGCGCGATCGAGGTCAGCACCCACTGCGAGATCGGGTTTTCCTTGCCGTCGCCATCGGGATCGGTGTCGTAGCCGTACTCGCGCGCCGAACTCATGCGGGCGATGTCGGGGCGGGCGAAGCTGGTCCAGACCGCGCCGCGCAGCTTGGTGCGATCATCCAGTTCGTAGTTCACATGGATCGAGGGCAGCACGTTGACGAAACTGGACTTGTCCGAGACGAAGCGCTGGCCCTGGATCAGGTCCATGTTCCAGGCGTCGATCGTGTTGCGCGTTGCTTCCATGCGGACGCCTGCGATCACTTGTGCCCGGCCGAAGCGCGCCGTGCCCATGGCATAGGCCGAGATCACGCGCTCCCCGAAGCGGAAGCTGTCCTCGTTCGAGAGTTCGGCCTGGTTTGGATCGACCGCGAATCCGTCGAAGATTTCGCTGTCGCCGGACTGCGCCCGCTGGAGTTCGGCCAGCATCTTGCGATTGTCGATCGTCGTGCCGAGCCGGTAGAGGCCGCTATAGGCGCCGCCGAACAGGCTGTTCACGTCCTTGCCGTAGAACCCGGAGAAGTCCGCCAGGGTGCCGTCCGCCTCCAGATTCAGGAACGAGCCCTGATAGGTGCGGCGGCGCGAGTTGTAGAACTTGGCGCCGGTCTTGAACGCTTCCAGCCAGGAATCGACCGGTTTCCACACGAGGTTGAACTGGGCCTGCCAGAGCTTCTCGCTGCTGCCGCCCACTTCGCCTTCGAGACTGCTGAAGTCATATTGCGAGGGGTCCTGCACGGCGTCGAGACCGGCGGAGTTGAGCAGCCACTTGGGGAAGCGGGAATCCTCGCTGCTGCTGAACAGAACGCCCTTGTTGCCCAGCCAGTTGTATTTGTCGCTGCGGAATTCCAGGGTGTAGCCGTCGTCGAGATTGTCCTCGGACTGCGAATAGGAAACATCGTAGTCGATCGTCAGCTCACCGACCCGCGAAACGCCGCCGACGTTCGCCGAAGCCAGGCTGCCGGTCTCGCGCGAGCCTTCCCAGAACCGGCGCAGGCGGAAGCCCTGCGGGTCCCAGGTGCCCGAACCGCCGTTGAGGCTGTAGAACGACTTGCCCTTGCGGTCCTTGTCGGTGATCCGTCCGTCGCGGTCCTGGTCGACGATCTGGCCCACGGTATAGCCGTAGATGCGGCCCAGCTTGGAATCGTACCCGGTGACGTTGTCCTCGGGCTGGAGCAGCGCGGTATCGGCGGCATCCACCTGCACGAGGCGCGTCGAGTTCTTCGCGGTGTCGTTGCGGAAGTTCAGGCGGTTGAGGAATTCGTCCTTGCGGTACTTGTTGTACTGCCCGCGAAAGTGGAAATCGTGGTCGTCCGAGCGATAGTCGATGCTGGTATTGGCGCCCCAGCGCTTCACGTCGGTCTCGCCGAAGCCGAGGTTCATGCCGCGCATGACGAAGCGGTTGGGATCCCAGCCGAGCGTCTCGCTGTTGTCGTACCACGTGTCCGGCTGGTTATCGCCGTCGACGCCGTTCTTTTCGAACTGCGACTTGCGGCGGCTCCAGTTGGCCGAGACGTAGACACCGAAATGCTCGTTGAACTGGCGCGCGAGAGCCCCGGAAACCTGACCGGACTTGCGGTGGTCGTACTTGTCGAGCATTCCGCCCTCGACCGAGAGACGCGCATAAGTCGGGGTCTGGTCGAAGGCCGTGGGCGTGGAGATATCCACCGAGCCGCCCAGCGCGTCGCCGTCGCGGTCGGGGGTCAGGGTCTTGTAGACGGTGATCTGCTTGATGCCGTCGGGCGGCAGGACCGAAAGGCGCACGCCGCGATAGAAGTTGTTGTCGCGCGAACCGGCACCGCCCAGGCGCACGCCGTTGATCGAGTAATTGTTCAGCTCGGTGGAGAGGCCGCGCACGGTGATGCGGTCGCCCTCGCCCGTGCTGGGGCTGCGCACGGCATTCACGCCCGGCAGGCGCGCGAGTGCTTCCGAGACGTTGTTGGCGGGCAGCTTGCCCATGTCGTCGGCGCTGATCGTGTCGGAGACGGTGTCGTTGCCCCGCTTGATGTCGAGCGAACGCTGGACCGCCTCGATATAGCCGGTGACGACGATCTCGCTGTCACCGCCTCCGGCAGGCTCCTCGGCGACGGTCGCCGCAGCGACGGGAGCCGCCCGGCGGGCCGGCGTAACCGAAACGGGACGCGGCCGGGCGGCGGCCCGTGCCTTCAGGATCACCGTGCCCCCGCGCATCTGCGTATCGACATCGGCGCCGCGCACGAGCTGCGAGAGTGCCTGCTGCGCGCTCATCTTGCCGGAAATGGCGCTGCTGCGACGCCCCCGTACCGCGTCGGGCGCCGCCGCCACCTGCATCCCGGTGACGCGCGAGAACTCCTGAAGCGCGCGGCCCAGGTCCTGCGCCGGAATGGTGAAACTGTACTGTGCGGCGGCCGCCTGTGCCGTCGGCACGGCAAGGCTGCCCCCGACCGTTGCCAGCGCTATGGCCAGCGCGGAAACCCGCGCCAGCGCTTTACTCGAACGAAACATAAAACCCCCCGTTGGATTAGGCATTCGGGGGGAAGACGCGCGCACCCGGCCGATCCCGACAAATATTTTTCTTACATTTTCATGTCGTTATGAAGTAATTCCGATGACACCTTCACCGCGAGAGCACGTAGCGGCTCGTCTCCTTGCGCCACTGAAGGTCATGGATCGCGGCCAGCGCCTCCAACACCATTTCCGGATCGGAAGTCTGGAACCGTCCCGTCACCGGCAGGCTCCCCAGCGCCGGGTCGTCGAGGACCACCGGCAGGCGCGATCCGCGATTGAGCCGCTGGACCAGCTGCTGCACCGAGGTGTCGTCGGCATCGAACCAGCCGTCGATCCAGCCGGGATGATCGCCGCGCACTTCGCCGAGACTGCGCACCCGGCCGCCGCCGACTTCGATGCCGTTCCCCGCCGGAAGGCGCCATTGCCGCCCGGCCCCGGCATCGACGCTGACGAGGCCGCGATAGACGCGCACCACGCGGGTCTCGCGGTCCACCATGTCGATGTCGAACGCGGTGCCGAGCACGGTGACCCGCGATGTCCCGGTATTCACCGTGAAGGTGCGGAGGTTCTCGTGCGCCACGTCGAAGAACGCCTCGCCGCTCTGGAGCGCCACTTCGCGCGACCACGGAGTGATGCGCACGTTCATCTGCGTGCCCCCGCTCATCCGGACTTTCGATCCGTCGGCCAGCAGGACATCCCGCGCCGCGCCGCGCGCCGCCGCATAGCTCGTTTCGCTCACCAGTGCGCGCGCGCCCAGCGAGGCCAGTCCCACGAGGCACAAGGCCACCGCGGCGAAACCGGCAAACTGCTTCCAGGCCTGCCTGGCGCGGTTCGGAATTTCCCAGTCCGGCGCTTCACCCTCTCCGGCAAGTGCGAAGCCTTCGGGATCGGCCTGGGCCGCCTCCAGCCCGTGGCGCAAGCCGCCCGACTGCCAGAGCGCCTGGAACCGCGCATAGCTTTCGACATGGCGCGGATCCGCCATGATCCAGCGGTCGAATTCGGCCGCGACTTCCGCATCGTGAAGCGGGCGGTTCATCCGGTCGACCCAGACCGCCGCCTCCCGGTCGATCGCGTCGAACTCCTGCGCCTGCGCGTTCATTCGCCGATCCCCATCACGCTGACCCCCGCGCGCTCCAGCGCGGCGCGCAAGTCCAGCAACCCGCGGGTGATGTGCTTCTCCACCGCCTTGGCGCTCATCGAAAGGTCTTCGCCGATCGCACGGCAGCTTTCCTGGTTCAGACGGCGGCGAATGAGAACTTCCCGGCGCAGCGGCGGCATGGCGCGCAAGCAGCGCGAGAGCACGTCGAGCGCGCGACGCGAATCGAGAACCCTGTCCAGCGAGGGGTCATCGCTTTCCCATTCTTCGTCTACTTCCCCGAATTGTCGCTTCTCGCGGCGCCCGGCATCGACGATCAGGTTGTCCGCGATCCTGAAGGCCAGCGCAAAAAGACTGCCGATCTGCCGGGTCTGGCTGAGAGCGATCAGCCGCGCAAGCGTTTCCTGCGCGACATCGTCCGCCAGATCCGGCCGCGCGCCTCTGGCCCGGAGATAGCGCAGAAGCGTAGTGCTTACAGCATTCCAGTCCTGCGACGGCGCCGCAGGACGATCCATGACCTCTATAAGCACGATTTTTCTGCCTTGCGCCCCGCCGTCTCGTGTCCGGCGCGCGCCGCCCTAGGGACGATCCATGACGGTTTGACGAATATCCGGCCACAAGCCGCGAAAGGCGCGGTCCGCGCCTGGATTCCTTCCGGCGCGCTGCTGAACCATTGACTCCGACGCGCCCCGAAACTACCGGCATTGTTCTTGCGATTGATTTGCAATATCCTGTTTCGGGGAATGATCGAGCATGGCCAAGAGTGCCGCCACTACCAGGGGAACGAACCGCGGAATCGGCCGCTGGAATATCGCGTCGCGCATTCTTGCGGCCATACCGGCGAACTACCTGTTCACCTCGCTTGCAACGGCCTGCCTTGCCCGGCTGCTGGCGCACGGCCTGACGGTCAATCCCGCCGAGGCCAGCGTTGCCGCGACACTGCTCTCGTTTGCCATCTTCGCCACGGTGGCGCTGTTCGCTTTCGGTCTGCGCTCGATCGCGCGTTTGTGGCTCTGGCTCGCCGTGGGAAGCGCGATCGGCGGCAGCCTGCTCTGGCTTTCGCTCGACATGGGAGGTCGGCTGTGAAGGAAGGTCTGCGCCAGTCGATGGCGCTGCTCCACACCTGGACCGGACTGCTGCTGGGCTGGCTGCTGTTCGCGATGTTCGCCACCGGCACTTCGGCCTATTTTCAGGACGAGATCACCCGCTGGATGCAACCGGAAGTCACCGGGGACGCCGATCCGATCGCTTCGGCGGAAGGTGCCGTCCGCTTCCTCCAGCGCACCGTGCCCGACGCGAAAAGCTGGTACATCTCGCCCCCCAACAGCCGCAGCGCCACCACCCAGGTCTACTGGCAGCCGGCCGACGACAAGCCCACGAAGCGCGGCGAGACCAGCGCCATGCTCGACCAGAGCGGCTGGGAAATCTCCACCCGCGAGACGAGCGGCGGCTTCTTCCTCTACCGCTTCCATTTCGACCTGCACTACATGCCGGTGCTCTGGGCGCGCTATCTCGTGGGCGTGGCGGCGATGTTCATGCTGGTGGCGATCCTTTCCGGGATCATCACCCACAAGAAGATCTTCGCCGACTTCTTCATGCTGCGCTTCAACAAGGGCCAGCGCTCCTGGCTCGACGCGCACAACGTGACGGCGGTGGTCGCCCTGCCTTTCCACCTGATGATAACCTTCACCGGGCTGGTCACGCTGGCGACCATGTACATGCCCTGGGGCATCGCCGCGAACTATACAGAGCGCAACACGTTCTTCGAAGCCGTGTTCGGCAAGAGCGAAGAAGTCGCGCGCAGCGGCAAGCCCGCGCCGCTGGCTGCGATCGGCCCGATCATGCAGTCGGCCTCGGCCCGCTGGGACGGCAAGAAGGTCGGCTATCTGCGCATCGCCAATCCCGGTGACGCCACCGCCACGATCTCGGCCACCCGCGCCGCGGAAGGCGCGATCGGCTCGCGGGGCGAGGAAATGACCTTCAGCGGCGTTACCGGACAGCCGGTGGGCGGGAGCATGCCCAAGGGCGCGGCGCTCGCCACCGAAAGCGTGATGATCGGCCTCCATGCCGGTCGCTACGCCGAATACGGGCTGCGCTGGCTCTACTTCCTTTCGGGCCTCGGTGGCACGATCATGGTCGGCAGCGGCCTTGTGCTCTGGACAGTCAAGCGCCGCACCAAGCTGCCCGATCCCAGCCGCCCGCACTTCGGCTTCCGCCTCGTCGAAAAGCTCAACATCGCGACGATCGCGGGTTTCCCGGCGGGCATCGCCGCCTACTTCCTGGCCAACCGCCTGCTGCCGCTGGAAATGGCCGATCGTGCCGATCACGAGATCAACAGCCTGTTCCTGACCTGCCTCGCGGTTCTGGTTTACGCGCTGGCCCGCCCCTCCGCTCGCGCCTGGCCGGAAATGCTGGGGCTTGCCGCCGCGCTCTTCGCCGCCGTGCCGCTGGTCAATGCCTTCACCACATCGCGCGGGCTGCCGGTGAGCTTGCTGGCGGGCGACTGGCTGTTCGTCTCGTTCGATCTGGTGATGCTGTTGCTGGCGCTCGGTTTCGCAATGGGCGCGCGCAAGGCCGCCCGCAAGCGCGCGGAAGGTCCGCGCACCGCAAGACGCAAGCCTCGGGAGGCCGTGACGGCATGATCCACCTGCTCTGCCTGGTGCTGGGAAGCGCCGCCTTCGCCGCGCTCGCCCTCTCGATGAAACGCCACCAGCGCGACCTCGCCGGTCGCGCCCTCACCGAGCGCGAGAGCCGCCTTGCCCGCATCGGCGGCTGGACGCTCGTGGCGCTGGTCCTGGGAATCGACGCGGGTGCTTTCGGTTTCGGCTACGGCCTGATCGCCTGGGCCGGCCAACTGACGATGGGCGCCTGGCTCAACGTGGCCTGGCTATGCTGGAAGACCAGCCCCTCACGCAAGGCTCGCTAGGCGATTCGCGGCGGGGCGGACCGGCCGGAGCCGGACTTGTGAAGGCGATTATGCCGCCGGGTCCGATACTTGATCGGGCCACCGCATCCGCGAAACTCGGGTGTTTCCTGTTACGGGAAAACGGGTAAGCTGGCTCTCGCAACAGCCATTTCCTACCCGTTCTTCCAAGGAGGCGCGCCCCATGCGCAAGGATGCATCCCTGTACTCGATCGACGGTTCCCCGCTCTCGAATCCCGCCACGGACGAGACGCTGACCGATCGTCTCCATCGGGTGCTGGAGGTGCTGCGCGCCGAGTTCCCGCAGGCGGTCGACATCGGCCTGGAATTCGACGGCAAGCTCCATGCCCACATCGACGTGCGCGGCGGAGAGGAAGTCTGCGGGGTCGAATCGAGGCTGCCGAACTTGAACGACGGCATGTTCACGCATGTCGCCCACGGCGCGACGCCGCACCATCCGTTCTTCCACCGGATCAGCGCGATCGTCGTCGGCTGATTCTCTACGCGTCTTCCCGCCGTGCCCGCTGCCAGTTGCGGTAGCCGAGCACGGCAAGCACGATCATCGCGCCGTAGAGCCCGCCGGTCAGCCATAGCCCCTTGAACGCGAACATGCCGACGTAGAGCACGTCCACGGCGATCCACAGCAGCCAGCTCGCCGCGTGACGCCTTGCGGTCCAGTACTGGGCGACGAGGCTGAAGCTGCTCAGCGCGCAGTCCATCCACGGCAGGGCTGCGTCGGTATAGCGGCTGGTCAACCAGCCGAACGCCACTGCCGCCACGGCGCCGATTGCCAGCCCCTTGCCTGCCTGCCCTGCCGAAAGCGGCCTGACGACGATCTCTCCGGACTGATCCCTGCCCCGCGCCCAGACGGTCCAGCCATAGAGGATTGCCGCACCGAACAGCGCCTGCAGCACCATGTCGGCATAGAGCCGCACGTCGAGGAACAGCTTGAAGTAGAGCGCGCAGGCGGTGAGATTGACCGGCCAGCACAGCATCCGCCGTCTCGCCGTCAGCCAGATGCCGAGGAAACTCACGGCGACGGCGACGATCTCCAGTGCCGACATCAGGATAGCGCTCCGGTTTCGAGATTCCGCAGAAAGACTTGCCCCGGCGGCGAGAGGAACCAGTCGGCATGGTCGATGCAGTAGCCGTGCCACGCGAGATCGGCCTGCGTGCGGTCCTCCAGAATGCCTGCGAAGTAGTCGGCCTCGGACAGGGCGAACTCGATATGAACCAACGGCAGCAGGCGGATCAGCGTCTCGATCTGGGCGCGGGTCAACGGCAGGACCGAGCGATACCCGGCCAGCAGCGCCAGTGCGGCCTCCCCATCCGCCCCCTGCTCGAGATCCAGCCAGGCGACGGCGCTGCGCTCGATGGCGGTGGCGAGATCGTGGAGCGCGCAAGTCCGCGTCGCCAGGCCGAAGTCGATCACCCCGCTCACCTGACCTTCGACGGACCAGAGCAGATTGGAGGGGTGCCAGTCGTTATGGGTCCAGAGCGAAGGCTGGTCCGCCAGTCGCTCGGACAACCCCTCCCCCAGTGACGCGAACAGACGCGCCAGCTCCTGCCGCCAGGGCTTGTCGGCCAGATAGGCGGCCAGCGCCGGACGGGCAGCGACATAAGCCTCGGCCGCCAGAAGCGGATCGCGCGCGGGCAGGATCGTGAAGCTGCTGACGAGCGGATGGTCCCCGCGCGGCCCTGCGGGAAAATCGCGTGCTGCCCGGTGCAGCCGTGCCAGTGCCGCCCCCGCCTCGCGGGCATGGCCGAGCGTCAGGAACGGCGTCCACGACTGGCGGTCGCGATAGAGATCGAGACCCGGCCCCTTGCGCAAGACCTCGTAAGTCCACTCGCCCGCGGCCATCGCGCCCACGCCGTCCTCTCCGGCCACCACGTCCGGCACGGCAGCGCCCGCCGCGCGCAAGTGCGCCATGAAGGCATGTTCCTCGGCCAGCGCGGCAGGCGTACGCAGCCGCCGATGATGGCGCTTGAGGAAGAACGCCCCCCGCTCCGTCTCCACCAGCGTCGCCGCCGAGAACGGGCGCGGCGAATGCCAGAGCAGCGCGCCCGGCGTGCCGACTTCGGGATAACGGGCGAGGATCGCTTCGGCCTCGGCGGCAGTGATCGTCGGCCAGCGCGGCACTTCGAGCGCCATGCCCATGCCATGCACGAGATGAGACGAAGTACCGCCCACGATCAGAAGGCGCGGCTGAGCGTCGCCACGAAGGCGCGTCCGCTTCCGACGTAGTAATTCGGCGAGGAACCGGCGATCACCGTGCCGCCGCGCCCGATAGTATCCAGCGCATTGGTCTTGATCGCCTGCACGCCCGACAGCACATGCGGGTTGGTCACGTTGATCGCATTGAGCCGCAGGTCCATGCGCTGCGCATCGATCAGCCCGGCCAGATGCACGCCGACCGAGAGGTCCAGCGTGGCGTAAGGCTTGACGCTCTCGTCGTTCATGAAGGTCGCGTACTGGCGCCCGACGTACTTGAGCGCGGTGCTGCCGAACAGGCGGCCGTCGTCATACGTCGTGCCGAGGGCAAACTGGAACTCGGGACTGGAGACCGCGCGCTTGCCCTTGGTTGGCAGGAGATCACCGCCGACCGCGAGATCGTCGCCCAGCCGCGTGTGCAGGTACTCACCCGAAAGGTAGACGCTGACGCCCCTGGCCGGGCGATAGTCGATCTCGCCGTCTAGGCCATAGGAGGTCTGGCTGCCGCCGTTGATCGTCGAATTGACCAGCGCGCCGCCGCTGTTCACCACCGTTGCCACTTGCCGGTTGCGGAAGTGGTAGTGGAAGGCGGTCAGCGAGAAGGACAGGCTCGGGCCGATGTAGCGATAGCCCAGTTCCTCGGAGACCGAATATTCGTTCTTGAGGCCGGTCGTGCCCGCGCTCACCAGTTCGCCGCCATAATAGCTGTTGTAGAGCGCGAACTCGTTCGGAGTGCGGAAGTTGGTGGTCACGTTGGCGAAAAGCTGCTGCCGCTCGTCCAGCTTGTAGTGCACCGCGGCGCGCGGCAGGGCAGCGAAGCTGTCCTTGCGGATCCGGTCCTGCGGGCCGGGCAGGTAATTGCGGCCATTGCGCAGCACGTCCACGCCCTTGAAGCCCAGATCGACGACGAGGCGCGGCGTCACCGCGATACTGTCGGCGAGGAAGAAGCCCTTGGTCACCGTTTCGGTCCGCGCGTTCTCGTAAGCGAGCAGGCGTCCGTCGGCGGTGCGGATGGCCTTGTCCTGATAGCCCCACATGTCGAACGGGCGGCCGTTCGCATCGATCGAGGTGTAGGACTGGGTGACGCGGTCGGTGCCGTAGTCGAACCAGACCCCCGCCGTGAGCGTATGCGCGCCTGCGGTGAGGGTCAGCTTGCTGACGTCGCCCACGCGGAATTGCTTGCCGGTCCAGTTGCCCATTACCGTCGCGACGCCGTCGACCGCACCCGGCAACGCGATCGGCTGGGTCAGTTCCTCGGTGCCGAGGAAGTTGCCGGTGGTGGCGAGCTGGGTGCCATAAGGCGCATTGCCGTGGCCGAGCTGGAGATAGGCCGAGCTATCGAACGTCAGATGATCGGACAGCTTCAGATGAACCGGCGCGGCGACGTAGAAATTGCGGAAAGGCGCGCGGTAGAGACGCCAGTAGTTGGTGTTTCCCTCGCTGTACCGCTTGTCATAGTTGAAGTCGCGGCCCGAGGCCTTCCAGTCGGCCAGGGTCGGGCTGGCGTAGCTCGAGGTATTGGCGTCGTTGTACGAGAACGAGATGCTGGCACGGTTGCCCTCGCCCCATTCGCGCAGCAGCTTGGCATCGACGTGCTGGCGCTTGTCGAAGCCCGCGCCGCGCCAGTTGTCCGCGCGGTTGTTCGAATAGGAGATGAAGGCCTTGATCCCGCTGGCCCCGAGCGTGCCGGTGTCGAAGCGCACGAAAGCACGACGCGCGTCGTAGGACCCCGCCGAGAGATTGACCAGCCCGCCCATCTCCGGCTTCGGATCGTCCAGCGAGAGCGCCAGCGTGCCGCCCGCCGCTGCGACGACCGGTGCGTCGATAGCCGCCGCGCCTTGCGAAAGCGCAATCTGCCGCACGTTCTCGGCATCGGCGAACTGCGAGGGGTAGGCGTAGAAATAGCCGATGTCGTTCTGGGGCGCACCTTCCATCATGACGCCGATCTGGTCCTGACCCAGCCCCCGCATCGTCAGCGACGAACTGGTCGAGAGGCCATAAGGATCGCTGGAAGAGACATTCGCGCCCGGCAGCAGGTTGACGAGCTGGAAGGCGTTCAGGGTCGGCGCCTGCTTGGTGATGAAGTCGGCAGAGATCGCGCTGATCGCCTTGGGCGCGGTCTGGTCCGGCAGCAGGCCTTCGGGGTCGGGATGGCCGATGACCTGGATGTCGGTGCGGGTATCGGGCGCCTCGTCTGCCGTCTCTGCCATGGCGAGCGGCGCAAACAGCGCCAGCGCGGCGCCGCCGAGGGAAGTGAAGGTGCGAATAGGCTTCGGGGTAAGGGTCATCGTCTTTCGTCCGCTCCAGTCGGAGGGACAACGGACGCTCTGCCGCCAGCCCTCCCTACGCCGGTGTCAACCGGATCAGGTTCAGCGGGTCGTGGTCTGCTGACCACCTCTCAGCCGCGCATGAGCGGCCCCCCGGGGATTGGGCCGCTCTAGGCGTTCGGCGGGCTTGTGGGAAGCCTTATTGCGTTGACGATCTTCCGGCGATCCCGGACAGGACCCGCACACGCAAACGGGAGCATGACATGAACCTGCTGGAGCACACGCTCGCCGCCCTCGCGGTCCAGGCCCTGCTGCGCCTGCTGACCGGCGGCTGGTGGCCGGGCGCCGCCATGGCCTCGGCCTATTTTCTCGGCCGCGAAGTGGCGCAAGCCGAGTACCGCTGGATCGAAGCCTATGGCCACGGCCTGCGCGCGAACATGCCCTGGTGGGGACCGTTCGACCTCAGGGTATGGCCCAAGCTCGATCAGTGGGTCGACTGGATCGGCCCGCTCGTTTCCACCAGTGCCGTGGCTATCGCCTTGCGGAAGCGATAGCCCATCAGCTCGCCGCCTCGGGCTTCAGGTAACGGCTGTAGACCCAGCCGATCCCGATCAGGCTGAAGCCGAGAGCGAGGAACGAGAGAATCCGCAGCAGCCCGTTCAGCCCCGAGGCGTCGAACAGGAAGACCTTGCCGACGGCGGCGAGCATCAGCACCAGCGAGGCGAAGCGCCAGCTGCGCAGCCGCTCGCGGATGCCCCAGCCGAGGAAGCCGAGCGCCAGCGCGATCGCCAGTACCGAGCGGCCGATGTTCTCCCCCTCGCCCACCGAGCCGACGTAGAGCAGGCTTCCCGCAAAAAGCTGGCGCAGCGTCGCGAAAGCGAAGAGCAGGATCAGCGCCATCCGCAGCAGGTCCGCCGGAAGCTGGAAACGCGGCGCCAGATCCGGTGCGATGCGGGCGGCGAGCGACGGCACAGCGAACGGGATGAGGAAGGCAGGCAGCAGCAGGTTGACCAGCGGCCAAGGGCCCACTTGCTGGTGGCTCCAGAACGGATTCAGCGAAATCCAGGTATGGAAGAGCGCATGGGCCAGACCCGCCGCAAGGAAGCCGAGAGCAATCTCGCGCGCTGCGAAACGGCGCCAGACTGCCATGCCCACGCCGATCAGCAAAGCCTCCCAGACACAGCGTTCGGCAAGGCCGAGGCGGGCGAAGGATTCCGGATCGTCGAGCGCGAAGACCTGCTTGAACAGGATGTGGCTGCCAGCAACGCCGAGCAGGCCGACCATCGTCGCTCCGGCAAGGAACACCGGGCGCGGCAAGTCCGCACGGCCACGCCAGATCGCGAAGGCCGTCGCGAGCGCCGGTGCGACGAGGCGGCGCAGCGCTTCCGCCCATGTCGGCAGATCGATCACGAGCACCGGCTTGCCTGTCATCACCGAGTTCGCGCTCGCCGTCAGCCAGTAGGCCATCGGTTCCAGCGCCCAGAGCGCCGCGAGCACGACAAGCATGCCTTGGGCGGCCTCGATCGCCATCACAGGCTTGCGCCCGTTCACTTCGGCCAGCAGCACCAGCGCCGCCGCCGTGACGACGGAAAGCCACGGCGCCGGAACCAGCTGCGCCACGAAGCCATAGCCGAGCAGCACAGTGAGCGGCTGCAAGCCGAAGCGCAGGCGCGATCCCGCATTCCGCCAGGCGAAAGCGGCGGCGGTCAGAGCCAGCGCGCCCCAATGCAGCAGGGCGCGGCCCGGATGCGTCGCCGTCGCCGTCTGCACCAGACGGGCCAAGGCGCCGTTCTCCGCCGAAACCGCCAGCACGACGGCGACCGCCAGCCCCAGGAAACCAAGCGCACCGTGCTTCAGGCGATGGTCCCGTCCCGCCACGGCGACGCCCAGCAGTCCCGCCGCGACGGCCGGGAAGACGACCGGCACCAGCCATTCGGGAAGACCCATCATGCCGGCCACGATCAGCAGCAAACCAGTGCAGGAGGCCAGCAAGGCGAAACGGGCATCCTCGAGACGCGCCTCGCGCCGCCAGCCGAGTCCGGCACCCAGCGCAGGCAGGGCAGCAAACGCCAGGGCCAGCAGCGCAAAGCCGGTGTCGTGGCCTGCGGCAGACTCGTAGAACTTCGCGCAGCAGACCCCGTAACCACCGAGCGCGATGGCACAGAGCAGGCCCACTTCGATGAAGCCGCACCCTTCCCGCCACAAGTTCCGCAGCGCATAGCCGCCATAGATCGCCACGATCCCGGCCATGACCGCCGTGAACAGACCAGCTTCAGGCGCGGGCCAGAACGCAGTGAGGCCGAGCGCCGTCAGCAGCGGCACCGCGACCGTCCGGCGCAGCATCGGCGTCGTTCCGGCAAGCCAGCAGAACGCCAGCGACAGCAAGCCGTAAAGCCCCCATGTCAGCGGCGCGAAGTGGCCGTTCGCCACCAGCAGGGCCAGCTGGAACGCACCGACGATCGCCGACGCGCCGCGCAGGATCGGGACCGCGCGGCCTTCCAGCGCAAGGGCCGGAAGGCCAAGCCCGATCAGCAGCACCAGCAGCCCCATCGACAGGGTGGAACCGCTGTCGAGACCGCCCATGGCGATCGTCAAGAGGCTCCAGCCAGCACCGCCGGTCAGCGCGCCGACGCCCAGCCAGACCCAGCGCTGGCGGCGCGAAAGCAGGGTGATCGCACCGATGAGAACGGCCAGATAGCCCGCCAGCAGCGGCACGCTCGGACTGTCCGACTGGACGACCGCAGGCGTCGCAAGGCCGCCGACAAGCCCCAGCACCGCGCAAGGCGCCCCGAACCGCAGCGCCAGACCGAGCGCCAGCGCGGTGATCGCGAAAAGCCCGGCAAAGGCCAGCCCCGGCCCGACGAGACCATAGAGATTTGCCGCCGCCAGCGTCGCTGCATAGAGACCGCCCACACCCGCTCCGGCCAGAGCCTGCGCCACCCGCTCGTCGCGCACGAAGTCCGCCCGCCGCCGCGCCAGTTCGCCGCCGCCGATCAGGGCACCGCTGAACGTGAAGCCCAGCACGATGCGCACCAACGGCGAAAGCAGCCCGGTGTCGATCGAGTATTTCACCATCAGCACGGCCGCGACGATCAGGGTGATGCCGCCCGCCCAGATCGGCAGCTTGCGGCCGAACAGGTCCTCGAAGCCAAGACCGGCCGCCTTGCGCGGCGGCGATGGCGGCGGCGGCGCAGTGATGACTGGCTCGGAAACGGCTTCGGGGATGGAAGGCACCGGTTCCGGCTCGACCCACGCTGCGGGCTCGGCAACCGGCAGATCCTCCACGGGCAGAGGGGGCGGCGCCTTCACCGGCTCCAGCACGCGCTCCGGCTCGAAGGGAGGCTCGGGCATCGAGACCGGCCGCCCGATTCGCGCTGCGGCAGGCCCGCCTTCGCGAAACAGTCGCTCCATCCGGCCCAGACGGCGCCGTGTGTCGAACAGCAGTCCGCCCAGAAAGATCGTTGCCAGCAGCAGGAATTCGGTCACGCCGTTACCCTCTCGATCACATTTCCTGCATGGAGGTATCGTGAAATCGAACACCGTACAATAAAAAATTAGACAGCGTTCTATTTCAGCGATATGAAGGCAGCACGACTTTCAGGGAAACGGACATGACGGGATTTCTGAAAAAGCTGATGCGCGATCTGGAAGCTCCGATCGAGGCGCGCGGCTTCGGCACGGGGTGGTTCTCCGGCTTCTTCGCCCTCATTCTCGCCGCCGCCGGACTCTGTTTCGTCGCGGCATTGCGCTGGCCGGACTGGCTGGCCACGCCCGAACTCGCGCGCGTGCTGGCCTCTTCCGGTTTCCGCATCATGGTCCATGCCACCCTGCTCGGCGCCTATGCCCTCGCGCTGCTGAGCCTGCTGCTGCGGCCCCGCAAGGCGCTGGGCCTGACCGCGCTGGTCGTCGCACTGGCCGGTACGATCCTCGGCGGGGCCTCGGTCCAGCCGCGCGAGATGCATGACTGGGGCATCTTCTTCGGCGTCGATTTCTTCGCGGTGAACCTGATCGCCACCGGCTTGATGTTCGCGCCGCTGGAACGCCTCGTCCCCCACCGCGCCAAGCAGCGCCTGTTCCGTGCCGAATGGCGGGAGGACCTGTTCTACTTCCTCATCAGTTCGATGCTGGTGCAGCTCATCACCTTTCTGGCGCTGGCCCCGTCGAGCTATCTCAATGCCCACGGCACCGGCCTTTCCGGCATCCGCGGCGCGATCGGCGGCCTGCCCTGGCCCGTGCAGTTCCTGCTGGCGATGTTCCTGACCGACCTGGCCCAGTACTGGTTCCACCGCCTGTTCCACCGCATACCGTTCCTCTGGGGCTTCCATGCGGTGCACCACTCGGCGCGCTCGATGGACTGGCTGGCCGGTGGACGGATGCACTTCGTGGAGATCGTGCTGCTGCGCGGCGTGACCTCGCTGCCGCTGCTGACTTTCGGCTTCCTGCCCTCGGTGATGCAGGCCTACATCGGCATGGTCTACGTCTATTCCTCGCTGATCCACGCGAACGTGCGGGGTGACTTCGACCGGCTTGGCCGCTTCCTCGTCGTGCCGCGCTTCCACCACTGGCACCACGCGCTGGAGGCCGAGGGCATCGACAAGAACTTCGCGATCCACTTCCCCTGGCTCGACCGCCTGTTCGGCACCCATTACTTCCCCAAGGGCAAGTGGCCGCAGGGCTACGGCGTGCCCGAGGCGGTGCCAAGCGGCTACCTCGCCCAGATGCGCTATCCCTTCGTCCGCAAAGCGAACTGAAGGTGGCCCGACGCTCCGACCACGGCCGCGAGGAACTGCACGCGCTGATCCTCGACACCGGGCGACAGGTCATGGCGGAGAGCGGCTATGCGCGCTTTTCCGCCCGCGAGGTGGCCAAGCGCATCGGCTACTCGGTGGGCACGGTCATGCACGTCTTCGGCAATGTCGGCGCGCTCGTCATGGCGATCAATGCGCGGACGTTCCGGCTCTGGACCCAGTGGCTGGACGAGCGGCTGGAAGGCACGCAGGGGCAGGAGCGCATCCTGGTGCTGGTGCGCGGCTACTTCGATTTCGCGGCCAGCCACCGCAACTTGTGGTCCGCCATCTACGAGCACCGCGTCCCGGAAGGCGTGCCCATGGCCGAGGACCTCGTGGCCGAGCGCGTCCGCCTGACCGGCATGATCTCCCGCGAAGTCGCCTCGGTACTCCCGGATGCGAATGCCGCGAAGACCGCCGAACTGGCCAGTTCGCTGATCGCCAATGTGCACGGCCATTGCGCCTTCCTGCTCGGCGGCACGTTCTCGCTGATGGGCGTCGAGCACCCTGCCGAACTCGCCGCCGCGCGCGTCCTGGAAACGCTGCGCGCCAATGGTGCCCGGCTGGCCGCCTGAGCGGGCCGGAAGCCGCCGCCTCAGATCAACGGCTTGCCGCCGGACTTGACGACCGCCCCGCCCTTCATCACGAAACTGACGTTCTCCAGCACCTTCACGTCAGCCAGAGGGTCGCCGTCCACGGCAATGATGTCGGCATAGCGCCCTGCCTGCAAGGTGCCAACTTCGGCGCTGCCCAGCAGGTCCGCCGCATTGCCGGTCGCCGTGCGGATCGCATCCATCGGCGTCATCCCCGCCCCGACCAGCAGGGCGAATTCCTGCGCGTTCTCGCCATGCTTCGACAGACCGAAAGTATCCGTGCCGAAAGCGATCTTCACCCCCGCGGCATAAGCGTCATGCAGGTTCCGGCGCAGCAGCGGGGCGATCTCGAGCGCCTTTTCGGCGGTCGACGGATTGAGCTGCTCGGGATGCTCCTTGGCGCGCTGATAGACCCGCTCCCCGACCAGCATGGTGGGAACGAGATAAGCGCCATATTGCCTGAAGAGCTTGTAGCTGCCCGCGTCGGCATAGGAACCGTGCTCGATGGAATCGACACCCAGCGCGATCGTGTGGTCGATCGCCTCCTTGCCATGAGCGTGGGCGGCCACCTTCATCCCCAGCGCGTGCGCGGTATCGATGACGGCCTTGATCTCCTCGTCGGTCATCAACTGGTGGCGGGGGTCGTCGCCGATCGACATGACCCCGCCCGAGGGCATGATCTTGATGAGATCCACGCCTTCGCGCTTCAACCGCCTGACGGCCAGCCTCGCGGATTCGGGACCATCGACGACATTGTCGGCGATATGCGGAATATCGGCGAACTCGGCGCGCAACCCGTTGACCGGATCGCCGTGCCCGCCGGTCGGTCCGAGCGCTGCACCGGCAACCCACATGCGCGGCCCCGGCACCACACCGCCCTCGATCGACTTCTTCAGCGCGACGACGACCTGGGTATTGGCCCCGCAATCGCGCACCGAAGTGAAACCCGCCAGCAGGGTGTTGCGCGTGAACAGCGTCGCCTCGATCGCGTCCTCGAAATCGCTGCGCGTCACCGTGTTACGGATCGGATCACCGGCGTGCCATCCGGCGGTGATGTGATCGTGGGTATCGATAAGACCGGGCAGCACCGTCTTGTCGGCCAGGTCCACCACTTCGGCCCCTGCAGGTGTGACGAAGCCTGGCTGGATCGCCGTGATGCGGTCATCGGTAACGAGAATGGAGACCTTCTGCCGAGGCGCCGCCCCGGTTCCGTCGATGAAGCGCCCGGCATGAATCGCGAAGTCCTTCGCCCAGGCCCCACCACTGGGCACGAGCGCTGCCGTGACAAGCCACAGCGCAGCCCCGGCCCCATGCTTCACAGATCTGCCCCCTCGCATTCCCGCCCCTCCAGCTATCGGTCTTCGCCAGAGTTGCGCTACCCGCGCCTTGCGTCAACGACTTATCGCCAGCGGGAATGACGAGGCCTTCCTCCCGATACCGGCTCCAAGGTAGGGCGCCGGCCAGACACGGCCCAAGCTGGATCGGCAGCCCCGGACGCGGACGCGTCAGGCGAAAACGTTTACACAGTGGTGTAAACCGCTTCTTCAAATCGATGCTATGTGATTGGTTTTTGGTAGCGGAGGAGGGACTCGAACCCCCGACACGCGGATTATGATTCCGCTGCTCTAACCAGCTGAGCTACTCCGCCAAACCAAGGCCGCCGCGTGGGTGGCTCGATCCGGTGCCGGGCATCGCTGCCGGGCAGGTGGCGTCCTCTAGGGGCAAGGTTCGGATCGGTCAACACCCAAAAACGCATTTCAGCCGCGAAAAGACAAAAGGCGGATTGGACGCCATAATCCCGCCTCCCAGGCGTACAGACCGAAGCCCCGGAAACGGAACGCGCGGGGCGTCAGGCTCGGGCCAAGTTCCCCCTGAAGCGCACGGGCCGCCGCAGGCGGGACCTTGTTCTGAACGGTGATGTGCAGCCGCAGCGGCCGACTGTCCTGATCGGTCAACAATCCATGCATACGCTCGGCGATCACCGCGTGGAGGTCCGCCATCTCCGGCGAATCGACGGAAAGCGCCGTGCCGTTGTCCAGCTTCATCAGCCCGTCGATTCGCGCCCGCGGCGGCGGGGTGCGGGCCAGATCGGCGAGGACGTCGACGAGTTCGCCCTCCACCGCGGGCGGCAACGCATGGAACAGCGTGACATGGGCGCGCAGGCGATTGCGTTCGGGCGGGTAATGCGCCCGGCGCAGGCCATCTGCCCAGCCGAGCACATCGGGCGGCAGTTCGGCCGTGACCAGAAGCGGCGCGCCGGGCTTGCGCTCGGTCGCGAGAATTTCGCCTTCGCGGTTCATGTGCCTGCTCCTTTGGGCTCACCGCCCTCGCCCGAGCGGTCAATTGCCAGAACCCCGACGCTCCGGCAAAGTACCTGAAAAACCGTCCTGTGCGAAAGGAGCGGGCATGCGCAAGTTCTGGATCATCGCCGTTCTCATCCTGCTGTGGAACCTGCTCGGCGACGCGGCTTACCTGATGCAGGCCAGCGCCAATATCGACGAGATCGCCGCGCGCGACCCAGTGCAGGCGCAGGCCTTCCGGGAGATGCCGGGATGGGCCTGGGGTGCCTATGCCGTGGCGGTGACCAGCGGCACGCTCGGCGCAATCCTGTTGCTGATGCGGCGCGGCTGGGCCTGGGCGCTGTTTGCGCTGTCCTTCGTGGCCGTGGTGATCCAGTTCGGCTGGAGTTTCCTCGGCTTCGACATGCTGGGCGCGAAAGGGCCTTCTTCGGCGCTGTTCCCGCTGGCGATCGTGGGGATCGCGCTTGCCTCGACGATCTATGCGCGGCGCAAGCGGGCGGACGGGACGCTCAAATAACGAGCGCGCCCATCCCGTTTCAGATCTCACCGCGCGCGCGGCGGATCGCGAACCACTTCTTTACGTTGGCATTATGCTGCGCCAGCGTGTCCGCGAAAGCGTGACCGCCGGTGCCGTCCGCGACCATGTAGAGCGCGTCGGTCTTGGCCGGGTTCAGCACAGCGGCGATCGATTCGCGGCCCGGATTGGTGATCGGGTGCTTCGGCAATCCGACCATCGTGTACGTATTGTAGTCGTTCACCGCCCGGATTTCCGACTGGAGAATGCGGCGGCCCAGCGGCTTGCCCTTGGTGATCGGATAGATGATCGTCGGATCGGCCTGGAGCAGCATGCCCTGCTTGAGGCGGTTCGAGTAGAGCCCGGCCACCATGCGCCGTTCGGAAGGCTTGCCGGTTTCCTTCTCGACGATCGAGGCGAGGATCAGGGCCTGCTCCGGCGTCTTGACGACGAGGTTCGGCGCGCGCTTCTCCCACAGGTCCTTGAGCGTCGCGGTCATCGCCGCCTGCATCCGGCGCAGCACTGCGGCACGCGGCTCGCCGTTCTCGAAGGCATAGCTGTCGGGCAGGACAGTGCCCTCGCCCGGCATCGCGACATCGCCGCTCAGCTGATCCTGCGCCTTGAGACGCTCATAGACCATGATCGAGGGCATCCCTTCCGGCACGGTGACGAAGCGGCGAATCACCTCGTCGCTGGAAAGGATCGCCAGCACGCGCGAGGGGCTGGCATGGGCGGGAATGGCGAATTCGCCCGCCTTGATCGCGCTGCCGCCGCCGAAGACGCGGGCGCGCAGGGCGAAGCCGCTGGCCGAGCGGATCACGCCCTTCTCCTCCAGCCGCTGCGCAACGGTGGCGAGACTCGCACCGTTCGGAACGATGAAGTGCTGGTCCTTCGCCAGCGGGCCGGAACCGTACCAGCCGCCCACGAAGGACCACAAGGCGATCACCGCCGCCAGGCCGATGGCCGCGACGAATATCCATTTGCGCCGCGACATCATCGCCCCGTATCCTTGTCGATCAGTCGATCTTGCGCATCACCAGGCTGGCGTTGGTGCCGCCGAAGCCGAACGAGTTGTTCAGCACTGCGCGCACTTCACGCTTCTTGGCGACATGCGGGACGAGGTCGACGCCCTCGCAGCCCTCGTCCGGGTTGTCGAGGTTGAGCGTCGGCGGAACGATCTGGTCGCGCATCGCCAGGATGCAGAAGATTGATTCGACCGCACCGGCGCCGCCGAGCAGGTGGCCGATGGCCGACTTGGTCGAGCTCATCGAAACGGTGCCGAGGGCATCGCCGAACAGGCGGCGCACGGCGCCCAGTTCGATGGTGTCGGCCATCGTCGAAGTGCCGTGGGCGTTGATGTAGTCGATGTCGGCAGGGGTCATGCCCGCCTTCTTCAGAGCCATCGCCATCGAGCGATAGGCGCCGTCGCCGTCCGGATGCGGGGCGGTGACGTGATAGGCGTCGCCCGAGAGGCCGTAGCCGATCACTTCGCAGTAGATCTTCGCGCCGCGCGCCTTGGCGTGTTCGTACTCCTCGAGCACGAGAACGCCCGCGCCCTCACCCATGACGAAACCGTCGCGGTCCTTGTCATAGGGACGGCTGGCCTGTTCGGGGCGGTCGTTGAAGCTGGTGTTGAGCGCGCGGGCCTGCGCGAAACCGGCAATGCCGATCGGGCAGATCGTCGATTCGGCGCCGCCCGCCAGCATGATGTCGGCGTCGCCGTCCTTGATCATGCGCGCGGCGTCGCCGATCGAGTGGGCGCCGGTCGAGCAGGCGGTGACGACCGCGTGGTTCGGACCCTTGAGGCCGTACTTGATCGAGACCTGGCCCGAGATCAGGTTGATGAGGCGACCGTGGACGAAGTGCGGCGAGACGCGGCCCGGCCCCTTCTGGTCCAGCACCAGCGATTCGCTTTCGATGCCCGGCAGACCGCCGATGCCCGAACCGATCGAGCAGCCAGCCATGAGCTTGTCTTCCTCGCTCATGTCGGTCAGGCCCGCATCTTCGAGGGCCTGGCCCGCGGCATCGATGCCGAAGACGATGAAGGGATCGACCTGGCGCTGGATCTTGTGATCGACACGCTTGCCGGCATCGAAGCCATATTCGTGGTCGGCCGGCTTCACTTCGCAGGCGATCGTGCACTTCTGGTCCGAGACGTCGAACTTGGTGATCGGGCCTGCCCCGCTCTTGCTGGCAAGGATGTTGGCCCAGGTGGTCTCGACGTCAGCACCCAGGGGGGTGACAAGACCAAGTCCGGTGACGACAACACGACGCATTCATGCTCTCCGAAAAAGCAATTTGGCCGAAAATGCGAACGGTGCAAACCGACACGCAGAAACGGCAACAGGCCCGCCCCCTTAGAGGTCGAGCCTGTCGAGTTCAATCCGGTTATGAACCGGGATCACAGCCGCCCGCGATCCGGCACGGGGCCGGAAGTCGCGAGAAAGGCCGAAAAGCCGGGCTCAGCCCTTGTTCTCTTCGATGTACTTGATCGCATCCGAGACGGTGCTGATCTTTTCGGCAGCATCGTCGGGGATTTCGACGCCGAATTCTTCTTCGAACGCCATGACCAGCTCGACGATGTCGAGCGAGTCAGCGCCCAGATCGTCGATGAAGCTTGCTTCTTCCGTCACCTTGTCGGCTTCGACGCCCAGGTGTTCGACGACGATCTTCTTAACCCGATCGGCGGTATCGCTCATTGTAAACCCCTTCAAAAATTCGCGAGGTGTGGAATCTCGCCTGCCGCCCTAAAGACTGGGCGGCGCGCTGGCAAGCCTCGCACACAAGATAGGATCGCGACGCCGAAGCGCCATGTCCCGATTTACCCACGCCCCGGCCATGTTTCCGGAATATTTCCGGACGACGACCGAGGCTGGCGTGAGAAGACGATCCCGGCGGAATAGCGGTTCCGCCGGAGACTGCAACGATGTTTTAGACCTTCTGGGGCTCCACCACCCGCATGTGCAGTTCGCGCAGCTGCTTGGCCTCGGCCTGGCTCGGCGCGCCCATCAGCAGGTCCTCGGCGCGCTGGTTCATCGGGAACAGCGTGATTTCGCGCAGGTTCTGCGCGCCGCAGAGCAGCATGACGATGCGGTCGACACCGGCCGCCATGCCGCCGTGCGGCGGGGCGCCGTACTGGAAGGCGCGGTAGAGACCGCCGAAGCGATCTTCCACGTCCTGCTGCGTCAGGCCGGTCATCTCGAAGGCCTTGACCATCAGCTCCGGCGACTGGTTGCGGATCGAACCCGAGGCGATTTCGTAGCCGTTGCAGACGAGGTCATACTGGAACGCCTTGATCGTCAGCGGGTCCTGCCCTTCCAGCGCTTCCATGCCGCCCTGCGGCATGGAGAACGGGTTGTGCGCGAAGTCGACCTTCTTGTTGTCCTCGTCCCATTCATAGAACGGGAAGTCGACGATCCAGCACAGCTCGAAGCGGTCCCTGTCGATCAGGTCGAGCTGTTCGCCGGTGCGGATACGGGCGAGACCGGCCAGCTTGGCGGCCTGCTCTTCCTTGCCCGCGGCGAAGAACACGCCGTCGTTCGGGCCGAGACCCAGCGCTGCGATCAGCGCGGCGGTCTTTTCCTCGCCGTGGTTCTTGGCGATCGGGCCGCCGGGGACGCCATCCTTGATGTTGATGTAGCCAAGGCCGGAGTAGCCCTCGCCGCGCGCCCAGACGTTCATGTCGTCGAAGAACTTGCGGCTGCCCGCACCCGCGCCCGGAGCCGGGATCGCGCGGATCGTGCCGCCGTTCGCGACGATGCCGGCGAAGATGCCGAAGCCCGATTCGACGAAGTGCTCGGTCACGTCCTTGATGATGAGCGGGTTGCGCAGGTCCGGCTTGTCCGAGCCGTAGTCCAGCATCGCCTGGGCGTGCGGAATGCGGCGGAATTCACCGGCGGGCGTTACCGGCTTGCCTTCGGCGAAGTCGGCGAAGACGCTCTGGAGCACCGGCTCCATCGTTTCCCAGATCTCTTCCTGGGTCACGAAGCTCATTTCGAGGTCGAGCTGGTAGAACTCGCCCGGCAGGCGGTCGGCGCGCGGATCCTCGTCGCGGAAGCAGGGGGCGATCTGGAAGTAGCGGTCGAAACCGGCGACCATCAGCAGCTGCTTGTACTGCTGCGGCGCCTGCGGCAGCGCGTAGAACTTGCCGGGGTGGATGCGGCTCGGCACCAGGAAGTCGCGCGCGCCTTCGGGGCTGGAAGCGGTGAGGATCGGCGTCGAGTACTCGGTGAAGCCGATGCCTTCCATCTTGCGGCGCATGTCCGAGATGATCTTCGTGCGCTTGACGATGTTGGCGTGCAGCGTGTCGCGGCGCAGGTCGAGGAAGCGGTAGCGCAGGCGGATATCCTCGGGATATTCCTGCTCGCCAGCCACCGGCATCGGCAGTTCCTCGGCGCGGCTGATGACCGTGGCGGAGCGGGCGTAGACCTCGATCGCGCCGGTCGCGAGATTGGCGTTCACCGTGGATTCGGTGCGGGCCTTGACCGTGCCCTCGATCGTGACGACCGATTCGACGCGGAGCGAATCGAGCAGCTCCAGCGCCGCGCTGTCGGTGTCGGCGACAACCTGGGTCATGCCGTAGTGGTCGCGCAGGTCGACGAAGAGCACGCCGCCGTGATCGCGCTTGCGATGCACCCAGCCCGAGAGGCGGACGGTCTGGCCGACCTCGGCAGCGGTCAGGGCGCCGCAGGTGTGGGAGCGATAGGGATGAGTCATGGCGGGCTCGGGCTTCTTCTCGGCTGAATGGAATTGCAAGCCGTGCCCCCTAGTCGAGTGGCGCGGCGATTTCCAGTTTCGAATCGGGGATCGCCCCAAGGCCGCGTCGATAACCCGAAATAAACCATTGCAGGCTTATACCCTGCGATAAAACGGGTTTCGCCAATGGATCACATGGACAACGCGCAGATTTCGGAAGCCGCCGAGGAAGTCACTCGGACGGACGATTCTTCTGGAAACCGGCCCCGCGCGGCCGATGAAGGCCCCGAAGCCTGGCATCTGCCGCCACCGGGACTCCACACGACCGGCACCCAGCTGCGCCGCCGCCTGGTGACGCAGGAGAGCATCGCCGAATTGGCCGCAGAGGCGACGCCGAGCCTCCTGAACCGGGTCTTCGGCGGCCTGTTGCGCAAAAAATAAGCAATTTCGGCATTTGTCGGAGAATATGACGGACCGGAAACATTGATCCCCCGCCCGGTTCGCGTTACCGCGACGGTCGAAATGAAAATCCATCCGCTGATAACGAAGACCGAAGACCTCGCCGCGCTGTGCGAACGCCTTGCGAAATCCGATTTCGTGGCGGTCGACACCGAATTCATGCGCGAGAACACCTATTGGCCCGAACTCTGCCTCGTGCAGATCGCCAATACCGAGGAAGCGGCCGCCATCGACCCTCTCGCACAGGGGCTCGACATGACGCCCCTGCTCGACCTGCTCACCGCCAACGAGGAGGTCCTCAAGGTCTTCCACGCGGGCGGCCAGGACGTGGAGATCATCTTCAACCTCACCGGCCGCACCCCGCATCCGATCTTCGACACCCAGATCGCGATGATGGCGATCAGCCAGTCCGAGCAGATCGGCTATTCGAACCTCGTCGAATCGTGGATGGGCCTCACCATCGACAAGGGCGCCCGCTTCACCGACTGGTCGCGCCGCCCGCTGACCGAGCGGCAGATCGAATATGCCATCGGCGACGTCACCCACCTCTCCAAGATCTTCCCCAAGATGCTCAAGCGCCTGATCAAGACCGGGCGCGGCGAATGGCTCGATCAGGAGATGGAGAAGCTCGCCGATCCCGAGCACTACCGCAACGATCCCGCCCAGGCCTGGAAGCGGATCAAGGCGGCAGGCCGCAACCCGGCCATGCTCGGCCGCCTCAAGGCGATCGCCGAGTGGCGCGAACTGGAAGCCCAGGGCAAGAATATCCCGCGCGGCCGCATCGCCCGCGACGAGACGCTTGCCGATATCGCCAGCCACCCGCCCAAGCAGCAGGCCGACCTCGCCAAGGTCCGCGGCCTTTCGCAAGGCTGGAAGGACAACGACATCGGCAAGCGCCTGATGAACACCATCGCCAAGGCCGAGCCGCTGACCGACGACGAACTCCCGCCCCGCACGCCCAAGGGCGCGCCGCTGGGCAAGGAAGGCTCGCTGGTCGCCGACCTGCTCAAGCTGCTGCTCAAGATTCGCGCCCGCGAGATCGACGTGGCCGCCCGCCTGCTCGCCCGCAGCGAGGACCTCGAGCTGCTGGCCGCCGGCGTGCGCAAGAAGCTGCCGATCCTCGAAGGCTGGCGCTATGAGGTCTTCGGGCGCGACGCCCTCGCCCTCGTCGAAGGCAAGCTCGCCTTCGCGGTGGAGAACGGCAAGCTCAAGATGACCCGCGTCGAGGAAGACGTCGCGACCGAAGATACGGCAACCCCGGACGCAGCCCCGAACGAGGCCCTGGGGGACGAGTGACCGTCTACCAGCCCACGCTCAAGCAGCTCCAGTACCTCGTCGCCCTGCACGAACACGGGCATTTCGGCCGCGCCGCCGATGCCTGTTTCGTGTCGCAGTCCACGCTTTCGGCAGGCCTGCGCGATCTGGAAGCGCTGCTCGGCGTCACGCTGGTAGAGCGCACCAAGCGCGCGGTGCGCTTCACGCCGCTGGGTAACGCGGTCGTCGCCAAGGCCCACCGCATCCTGCGCGAGACCGAGGAACTCTCCGACCTCGTGCAGTCCAGCGGCAAGCCGCTCTCCGGCGAAGTGCGCATGAGCGTGATCCCGACGATCGCGCCCTTCCTGCTCCCCCGGATGCTGCCGCGCCTGCGCCGCGAGCGCCCGAACCTCAAGCTGTTCCTGCGCGAGGAACCGAGCCAGGCCGCGATCGAATCGCTGCACCACGGCCGCGCCGACTGCGTGCTGCTCGCCCTGCCATACGCCACCGGCGAAGTGGACAAGGAGACGATCGAGCTCGACGCCTTCTTCGTGGCCTTCCCCAACGACGACCCGCGCAACCCGCCCGCCGAAGTCGGCCCGGAAGTGATCGACGAGCACCGCCTGCTCCTGCTGGAAGACGGACACTGCCTGAAGGACCACGCGCTGGCGGCTTGCAACCGCCCGGAACTGCGCGCCTCGGCGACGATGATCGGCACCTCGCTGCACACTCTGGTGCAGATGGTCGACAACGGGCTGGGCCTGACGATGCTGCCGGAAATGGCGATCGACGCGGGCATCCTCAACGGCACCAATGTCGTCGCCCGGCCGCTGCTCTCGCCTAACGCCAATCGCGAGATCGCTCTGGTCTGGCGCAAGAATTCGCCGCGTGCGGAGGAGTTTCGTCTGCTCGCGGATGAGCTTCGGGCTGGGTAGTTTTCAAGAAAAGGAAAAGCAGGGGAGCATAGCCCCCCTGCACCCCCATTACCGTCCAGGTCACGCGGACCGACTGCCTCGTGCGCCCATGGCTGCGTCGGGAGACTTATTGGCTGCGCCGCAGGGAGCGCACACCGGATAGGTAGCGCACAACGACGACATTCCGAGGGTCCGGGGGATCATCCCCCGGGTCTTCCCCTTCACCTCTTTGCGCGCAGCGTCTGCAAACCCAGCCCAAGCGCCGCGATCCCGGCCCCCAGCACCGTAACCCCGGTCCAGCCCCAGCCATGCCAGACCACCGTCGCCGCGCCCGAACTGGCGGCCCCGGCGAGGAACATCGAGGCCATGTAGACCGTGTTGATTCGCGAGCGCGCTTCGGGACGCAGGGCGTAGATGATGCTCTGGTTGGAGATCTGGCTCGCCTGGATCGCGAAATCGAGCAGCAGCACACCCACGATCAGCCCGACGATCGAGGTCCAGAACCCGAAGACCAGCCACGACACCAGCGTCATCGCGCTGGCGGCGACGATCACCGGGTGGGGACCACGGCGGTCGGCGATGCGCCCGGCGATCGGCGCGGCCAGCACGCCTGCGGCGCCGAGGACGCCGAACAGCCCCGCCACTTGCGAGCCGAGGCCGAAGCGCGGCTCCTGCAGGTGGAGCGCCAGGATCGTCCAGAACACGCTGAACACGCCGAACTGGGTGCACTGGGTGAGAGTGGCGAGGCGCAGTGCGGGAAACTCGCGCCAGAGGTCGCGCAGCGAGGCCATGAGGCCGAGATAACCGAGTCCTTGGTGATCGGGCCCGCCGCGATGCGGGTGGCTACGGGGCAATTGCCAGGCCATGAGTCCCGCGGTCATCAGTGCCAGCGGCACGGCCAGCCAGAACATCGCGCGCCAGCCGAAGGCGCCGCCGACGAAACCCGCCAGCGTGCGGCTGAGGAGGATGCCGCAGAGCAGTCCCGCCATGACCGTGCCGACGACTGCACCGCGTTTCTCCTCGGGCGCGAGGTTGGCCGCGAGCGGAACGATCTGCTGCGCGACCGAAGCGAGCAGTCCGACCAGCAGCGAGGCGGCCAGCACTGTGCCACCCGTTGGCGCGAGGGCCACCAGGGCCAGGGCCACCGACAGCGCGATGCACTGCGTCACGATCAGGCGCTTGCGCTCCAGGAGGTCGCCGAGCGGCACCAGCAGCAAGAGGCCCGCCGCATAGCCGAGCTGGGTCGCGGTGGGGACGTAGGTGATCGCCGCGCCCGAAAAGTCGCGCTCCATCAGGCCGAGCATCGGCTGGCCGTAATAGATGTTGGCGACCGTCAGCCCCGCCGAAGCGGCCAGCGCGAAGACCAGCGCCCGTCCGAAGGGGCGTTCCTTGCCGTTGACGTGGCTTGAAAGTGAGGCAGCGGAAACGGAACGGGGCGCGGTAATGGGATTTTCCTTGCTGATGACGCCCCCATGGGCCGCCCTCTGCCGGGTACGGGCGATTGTACCAAACGCAACGAGGTCAAACCGGCCTGCAATTTTCGCAATTCAGCAATGTGCGCGTGACGGCGCGCTCAGTCCATGTGTTTCAGGCCGACCCGCAGATAGTCCCAGCCGGTGATCAGCGTCAGGACAGCCGCGCCCCACAGCGTGGTCAGGCCCACGGTATGCGGCACATTGACCTCCAGCGCGCCAAGATCGACATTCCACCAGGGCATTGCTGCGCCGAGCACGAGGGCGCCGAGCGAAATCATCTGGAACGTCGTCTTCCATTTGGCGAGGCGGCTGACCGGCACCGAGACCTGCAAGCCGCCGAGGAATTCGCGCAGGCCGGAGACCGCGATCTCGCGCACGAGAATGATCAGCCCGGCGATCACATGCATGTCGCCGACGTAAGGCCCGGTCAGGATGCCCTGCGCGGTCAGCACCAGAATCACCGTCGCGACCATGATCTTGTCGGCGATCGGATCGAGGAACACGCCGAGTTTCGACACCGTGCCGCTCGACCGGGCGAGATAGCCGTCGAAATAGTCGGTAATGCCCATCAGGCAGTAGAGACCGAAGGCCAGGCCGTAGCCGAACTCCCATCGCGGCCACCAGAGCAGGAAGGCCAGCAGCGGCAGCGCCACGATGCGCGAGAGGGTGAGGATATTCGGCAAGGTCAGCATGTTCCCTTGCCCATAGCCGCGATTCTTCGATTCGAGAATTGACTTGTGAATCGCGCTGTTCTCGCTTGCCTCCTGCTCCGTCCATTCGGCAAAAAACGGCTTACGGGGCTTGTGCCCTCGCCTTACCGCATTAAGTGTCGCCCCCATGATGAAGCGAGGCCGCCGAATTTCTCCGACATGACAACGACGACCCAACTCATCCGGGCCAGGCGTTTCCTGCCCCTGTTCGTCACCCAGTTGCTTGGTGCGTTCAACGACAACCTGTTCAAGAACGCCATGGTCCTGTTCGTGGTCTACGGCGTCTACAACTCGGAAGCCGCAGAGGCGCGGTTCAGCGCGCTGGCTTCGGGCATCTTCGTGATTCCGTTCTTCCTGCTTTCGGCGCTCGCCGGGCAGATGGCGGACATGCGCGACAAGTCGCGGATCATCCGCATCGTCAAGTTCTGCGAGATCGTCATCATGTTGGTGGGCGGCACCGGCCTTGCCCTCGCCTGGCAGGGCATCGCCCTCCATGCCGTGGCGATCCCGCTGATGCTGCTGGCGCTCTTCGCCATGGGCATCCATTCGACGTTCTTCGGCCCGATCAAGTACGCGATCCTGCCTCAGCACCTGAAGGAAGGCGAAGTGCTCTCGGGCACGGGCCTCGTCGAGGCGGGGACCTATATCGCGGTTCTGGCTGGCACGATCGTCGCGGGCTGGATCAGCGTGGACACCGCCGCGGTCATGGTCGTCGCGATCGCCGCCCTGGGCTATTTCGCGGGCCGACAGGTCCCCCCCGCCCCGCCGCAGGGCAAGCCTGAGCCGATCGACTACCACGTCATCCGCTCCTCGATAAATCTCGTGCGCACGACGATGAAGGACCGCCGGGTCTATCTCGCGATCTGCTCGATCAGCCTGTTCTGGGCGATCGGGACCGTGCTCTTCGTGCACTTCCCGCCGCTTGCCAAGAACATGCTCCACGCCAGCAAGGAAGTGGCCAGCCTGTTCCTGGTGATGTTCTCGGTCGGCGTCGCCATCGGCTCGGTGGCGATCAACGCGCTGCTCAAGGGCACGGTCTCGGCACGCTGGTCGCCGCTCTCGGTGATCGGCATGGGGCTGTTCCTGCTGGCGTTCCAGGAAGTCTGCGCCTCTTGGCCGCCGCATGGCGGGCCGGAAGCGCTGATGAACGTGGGCATGTTCGTGGTCCAGCCGCTGGCGATCCCGCTGCTGCTGACCCTGCTCGGCATCGCCGTCTGCGGCGGCATGTTCGTGGTGCCGCTCTACGCCTTCCTGACGACTTTCGTGGACAAGTCGCAGACCGCCCGCACCATCGCCGCCAACAATATCGTCAATTCCGGCGCCATGGTGGTCGGCGCCATCGCCACGGGGATGATGTCGCTACTGGGACTTGCGGTCGTCACCCAGCTCATGGTGGTGGCGCTGTGCTGCGTCGCCTCGGCCTGGCTCGGCCTGCTGCTCTACCGCGCCGAGCGGGCCGCCAAGCGGCCCTGACGCCTCAGGCGATGAAGGTCGTCACGACGACAAGCGCTGCGCAATAGGCGGAAAGAAAGCGCCGCCAGTCGCCGCCGCTCATCTGCCAATCGGCCTTGGCCTGCGCATCCTCCGCAACCTCCACCGAGGGCGCCTTTACCCCGCGAAAGACATGACGGGGCAAGGAGCACCGGAACGGATGACCGGCCTTTCCGTAAGCGAGTATGCTGGCGCGTCGAGACATGACCCGCAGCTTAAGGCTTTGTTTACCTTTGACCACTCGCCCGAAAGAGGCATCCCGATCCGGGACGAAACCGAATACGACACCGGATGAAGAACATTTAACAAGGCCCTCAACCAAAACGAAAAAGGGCGCCAAAACGAAAAAGGGCCACCCGAAGGCGGCCCTTTGCGGCATGTTTCCTTGAAAGGAAGGTCAGATCCGGTCGCCGAGCGCGCCCTTGACCTTGCCGACGCCCTGCTGGACCTCGCCCTTCTTCTCCTGAATCTTCCCTTCGGCCTGCTGGGCCGGGTCGTTGCGGGCCTTGCCGAGGGCCTGCTTGGCATTGCCTGCGATCTCGTTGCCCAGGCCCTTGATGGTGTCCTTCAGTTCGCCCATGATCGTTGCTCCTTCTCGGTTCCAGCGGAAATCCGCCGTTTGCACACCGAGAGAACCCGCCAGCCCGCGCGGAAGTTGCCGCCTCCTGCGCCGGAACGTGGCCTGAGGGCGACGAAATTCAGCTACCCGGCTCAGCCGCCCGCCAGCGAGAGGATGTAGTCCCAATCCTGCGACGTCACTTCGGCGACCGACAGACGCGAAAGCCTGAGCATCTCCATATCGGCGAGTTTGGGATCGGCCTTCATCTTGGCCAGCGTCACGGGACGCGCCAGCTTGCGCAGCGGCTTGACCTTCACCGCCGCCCACTTGCCCGCGGGATCGCTGGGGTCGGTCAGGCCGGACTGGCTGATGGTAACGATCCCGACGATCTCCTTGCCGATGTTGGAGTGGTAGAAGAACGCCTCGTCCCCCACCTCCATGGCGCGCAAGTTGTTAGCCGCGCGGTGGTTGCGCACGCCGTCCCAGGTGCCTTCGCCTTCCGACACGAGGTCTTTCCAGCCATAGGCGTCCGGTTCGGACTTCATGAGCCAGTAGCGCTTCGCCATCTCGTGCCTTTCGATTTCGCCTTCCGGCAATAAACTTATATGGGGGCGGCATAACGATTCAATCGGCGGAAACAATATCGGTGATTCGGCGCTCTTCGCGGGGCACCGGTCACAGCCCGCCGAGCCTTGTTGGAAGACCATGATGAACCTTGCCCAGATCCCCGTCCTCAGCCTCGAATCCGACCGCGCCGAATTCTCGCAGCGCATCGGCGAGAGCTTCCGCACTTTCGGCTTCGCGATGGTCCGCGACCACGGCATCGACCAGGCCCTGATCGAGCGCGCCTGGGAGCTTACCGCGCAGTTCTTCGCCCTGCCCGACGACGTGAAGCGCAACCACTTCATCCCCGGCCAGGGCGGCGCGCGCGGCTATACCCCGTTCCGCACCGAAGTGGCCAAGGGCGCGACCGAGAAGGACCTCAAGGAATTCTGGCACATCGGCCGCGACCTTCCCGACGGCTCGCCGCTCGCCGCCTCGATGCCCCCGAACATCTGGCCGGGCGAAGTCGAGGGCTTCCAGGAGACCTTCACCGAACTCTACGCCCAGTTCGACAAGGCCGGTGCCGAGATCCTCTCCGCCATCGCCACCTACCTCGGCCTTGACGCCCGCTGGTTCGATCCGGCGATCGAGGACGGCAATTCGGTGCTGCGCCTGCTGCACTATCCGCCTGTCGGCGAAGGCGCCGGCGGCGCCATCCGCGCGGGCGCGCATGAGGACATCAACCTCATCACCCTGCTGCTCGGCGCGCAGGAAGCGGGCCTCGAACTGCTCGGCAAGAACGGCGAGTGGCTCTCGGTCGCGCCGCCGGAAGGCGCGGTGGTCATCAACATCGGCGACATGCTCCAGCGCCTGACCAACCACGTCCTGCCCTCCACCACCCACCGCGTCCGCAATCCGGATGGCGACCGCGCCGCGCACAGCCGCTATTCGATGCCGTTCTTCCTGCATCTGCGCAGCGATTTCCCGTTCAAGACGCTGGACCAGTGCATCACGGACGAGAACCCGGACCGTTACCCGGTCAGCATCACCGCCGACGACTATCTCCAGGAGCGTCTGCGCGAGATCGGCCTGAAGATGTAATGCCCGCGCGCCTTCGGTTCACGAAAACCGAAGGCGCGTTTCCCTCTGCGATTTAACCAATATTTCAGCCCGCTGCGCCTAAGTACTCCTCCGGGGACAGCCGGGGGAACTTCAGTGACGACAAGCGGGACCGCGCAATTCGGGGAGAATGGCGCCGAAACGGAAAATGTCGAAAGCGACAGCGGCCGTCAGGTCGATGTCGTCGCTCTCGGCATCGTCACCGCCGCGATCCTGCTGTTCGTCACCACCGGCGCGGCGATCGGGCCCGCCGTCCTGAAATCGCTGGCCGGCACGGGACCGGGTCCCGACCGTTTCCTGCTCAACGCCTTCCTGCTCAACATCGCCATCATCATCTTCGGGTGGAGCCGCTATCGCCAGCTCTGCGAGGAAATCCGCCAGCGCAAGCGCGCGGAGCAGCAGGCCCGCCGCCTCGCCGAGACCGATCCGCTCACCGGCTTCCTCAACCGCCGCAGCTTCCACCGTGCGGTGGACGACCTCATCCGCCGCTCCGCCGCGCGTGACAGGGACGTGGTGCTGGCGATGATCGACCTCGACAACTTCAAGCAGGTCAACGACTGCAACGGCCACACGGTCGGCGACCGCCTGCTGCAGGAATGTGCGCGGCGGATTTCCGGTTGCCTGCCCATCCCGGCGCTGATCAGCCGCATCGGCGGAGACGAATTCGCCATCGCCCTCGAATGCGACGGCAGCCGCTCCGAGCGAATCGACCGCATCGCCGCAGCCCTGGTCGAGGCGATCGGGCAGAGCGCAATGGTCGATACGATCAGCGTCGAGGTTACCGCCTCGATCGGTCTTGCCGGTTCGAACATCGACGATGGGGAGGAAGCCCGCAGCAACGCCGCCGCCCTGCTCGAAAAGGCGGACATGGCGATGTACCACGCCAAGCGACAGGGCCGGAACAGCTTCGCCTGGTTCGAAGCGCCGATGGCCGCCGAAATGCGCGCCCGTACCGCGCTGGAACAGGCCATCCGCCAGGGCATCGCACGCGGTGAATTCGTGCCGTTCTACGAACAGCAGATCGATCTGCGGACCGGCGAACTCACCGGCTTCGAAATGCTGGCGCGCTGGAACGCGCCGCAGCTCGGCCTCGTCGCGCCGGACATCTTCATCCCCGTGGCCGAGGAAATCGGCGCCATTGCCTCGCTTTCGGAAAGCCTGATCGCACAGGCGCTGGAAGACGCCAGGGGATGGGACGCGCGGCTCACATTGTCGGTGAACATCTCGCCGCTGCAACTGCGCGATCCGTGGTTCGCGCAGAAGCTGCTCAAGCTGCTGCTGGAAGCGAACTTCCCGCCGCACCGACTGGAAATCGAGATCACCGAATCCTGCCTCCACCGGAACCTCGCGCAAGTCCGCACCCTGATCGCCAGCCTCAAGAACCAGGGGATCAAGGTCAGCCTCGACGATTTCGGCACCGGCTACAGCTCGCTCGCCATGCTGCGCAGCCTGCCGTTCGATCGCATCAAGATCGACCGCAGCTTCGTGTCGGACCTGACGGGCAGCAAGGACAGCGCCGCCATCGTCCATGCCATTGCCATGCTCGGCAAGGGACTGGACCTGCCGGTCACCGCCGAGGGAATCGAGAGCAGCGAAGTTCTCTCGCACCTGCGCCAATACGAACAGATCAAGGGACAGGGCTACCTCTACGGCCAGCCGCGCCCGGCAGCGGAGATCGCCGAGTGGCTGAGCGAACACGGCCTGCTTGCCCACCCGCAGCTTCCGAATGCCGACTTCCAGAGCGCATCGCCCGAAAGCCCGCCGATCGCACCCATGCAGGCGGGGGCCTTGCTTCCTGCCGCAAGGATGCAGGGATAAGCGCGGGATGACGGCCGCTCCACGCCGGGGAACCGCAACGCGCCTCCCGGACGGACCTTCGATTGTGCCATTCCTCTGGACCTGACGCCCCGCAACGCATAAATCGCGCGCCATGCGGATCGATTTCACCAAGATGCATGGGCTGGGCAACGACTTCGTCGTGCTCGATGGACGCACCGGCGCGCTGCCGGTCGTGGACGCGGCGCTCGCCGCCGCGCTGGCCGACCGGCATACCGGCATCGGCTGCGACCAGTTGATCGTCCTCGCCCCGTCCGATCGCGGCGACTTCCGCATGCGGATCTTCAACAACGATGGCAGCGAAGTGGAAGCCTGCGGCAATGCCACGCGCGCCATCGGCCTGCTCCACGGCCGCCCCGCGAGCATCGAGACGCTCGGCGGCATGGTCGCCACGACACCTACCGACAGCGGCATCAGCGTGGAGATGGGCAAGCCCCGCTTCGACTGGAACCTGATCCCGCTCGGCTATCCGATGGACACGCATAGTCTGCCGGTGGCCTGGGAAGAGCTGGTCAACCCGATCGCCGTCAACGTCGGCAATCCGCATGTGATCTTCTTCGTCGAAGACCCCTACCGCATCGACATGGCCCGGCTCGGCCCGCTGATCGAGAACGATCCGCTGTTCCCCGAGCGCATCAACGTCAATGTCGCCGCCGTTACCGCCCGCGACGCCTTGACGCTGCGCGTCTGGGAGCGCGGCGCCGGTCTCACCCGCGCCTGCGGCACCGGCGCCTGCGCCACCGCCATCGGCGCGATGAAGCGCGGTCTGGTCGATCGCAAGGTCACCGTCACCCTGCCCGGCGGCCCGCTCACCATCGAATGGCGCGGCGACGACGAGATCGTCATGACCGGCCCGGCCACCGAATCGTTCCGCGGCTCCTTCGCGGCGGCGGACTACGGGATTCCAGATTGACCGTCGAAGTCCATTCGCTCGGCTGCCGCCTCAATATTTCCGAAAGCGAGACGCTGCGCGGCCTGCTGCGCGGCGCCGAAGACCTCGTCGTGGTCAATTCCTGCGCGGTCACCGCCGAAGCCGTGCGGCAGACCCGGCAGGCGATCCGCCGCGCCCGCAAGGAGCGCCCCGACGCCCGCCTGATCGTCACCGGCTGTGCCGCCGAAGTCGAACGCGCGATGCTCGCGGCGATGCCCGAAGTCGACGGTCTGGTGCCGAACACCGCCAAGCTCGACCCGCGCGCGTGGAACGTACCCGTCGCCCCTGCCCCCATCGAACGCCGCGCCTATACGCGCGGCTTCGTGCAAGTGCAGAACGGCTGCGACCATGCCTGCACTTTCTGCGTGATCCCGCAAGGACGCGGCTCCAGCCGCTCGCGCAGCATGGCCGAAGTGCTCCACGACGTGGCTGTCCATCTGGATGCAGGCGTGAACGAAGTCGTCCTGACCGGCGTGGACCTCACCTCCTGGGGCGGTGACCTCGACGGCGCGCCCCGCCTCGGCACGCTCTGCGAGGCGATCCTCGCGCAGTTCCCGGCCCTGCCCCGCCTGCGCCTCTCCTCCATCGACGGCGCCGAAGTGGACGAGGCCCTGTTCGAGCTGCTGGCAGGCGAGGCGCGGGTCATGCCGCATGTCCACCTCTCGCTCCAGCACGGGCATGACCTGATCCTCAAGCGCATGAAGCGCCGCCACAGCCGCGCCGATGCGGTGCGGCTCGTCACCGACTTGCGCGCGCGCCGTCCCGAGATCGCCATCGGCGCCGACCTCATCGCCGGTTTCCCGACCGAGGACGAGGAAGCCCACGCCGCCAATCTCTCCATTCTCGGGGAATTGCAGGTCGTCCACGGCCATGTCTTCCCCTATTCGCAGCGCCCCGGCACGCCGGCGGCGCGCATGCCGCAAGTCGATGCCGCCACGATCAAGGCCCGCGCCGCCGAGCTGCGCGCGCGGATCGCCGAAATCCGGGCCGACTGGCTCACCGGGCTTATCGGCCAGCCGCTATCGGTGCTTGCCGAAAGAGGCGCGAAAGGCCATGCGGAAAACTTCGCTGCCGTGCGCCTGCCCCCCGATGCGCAGCCCGGCACGCTGATCCGCGTTACGCCCGCAAGGGTAGTCGAAGGAATACTGGAATCATGAGTACCGAAGGCCAGCAGGCTGAGCGCGACTGGTCCGACCGCCTGTTCGGCGGCTTTCGCAAGACCTCCGAACGCCTGAGCGAGAACCTCTCCGGCATCGTCGGCAAGACAAGGCTGGAAGAGGCGCAGCTCGACGATATCGAGGATGCGCTGATCATGTCGGACCTCGGCCCCCGCGCCGCCGCCCGCATCCGCGCCCGCCTCGCCGACGAACGCTTCGAACGTGATGCCGACGAGCGCGCGATCATGGAAGTGGTCGCCCGCGAGATCGCCGAGATCCTGCGTCCGGTGGCCAAGCCGCTCGACGTCGTGGCCTTCCCGCGCCCGCAGGTGATCCTGGTGATCGGCGTCAACGGCTCCGGCAAGACGACGACGATCGCCAAGCTCGCGCACTTGTTCCAGGAGCAGGACTATTCGGTCATGCTGGCGGCGGGCGACACCTTCCGCGCCGCCGCGATCGGCCAGCTCGGCGTCTGGGCCGACCGTCTCGGCATTCCGCTGATCAAGGGCCCCGAGGGCGGCGATCCGGCCTCGATCGTGTTCGACGCGGTCAAGGCCGCGACCGACCAAGGCATCGACGCGCTGATCGTCGACACCGCCGGTCGCCTCCAGAACAAGCGCGAGCTGATGGACGAACTGTCCAAGATCCGCCGCGTGCTCGGCCGCCTCAATCCCGAGGCGCCGCACGACGTGGTGCTGGTGCTCGACGCCACCAACGGCCAGAACGCGCTCTCGCAGATCGAGATCTTCAAGGAAGTGGCGGGTGTGTCCGGCCTCATCATGACCAAGCTGGACGGCACCGCGCGCGGCGGCGTGCTGGTCGCGGCGGCCGAGCAATACGGCCTCCCCATCCACGCCATCGGCGTCGGCGAGAAGATCGACGACTTGCGCCCCTTCAACCCGGACCTGCTGGCCCGCGTGATCGCGGGGATCGCCTGATGAACGCCGAAACCACGCCCGCCCAGAAGCCCAAATCGAGCTGGGTCAACCTCGTCGTCGATTTCGGCCCGCTGCTGGTCTTCTTCCTCGCCTATCGCCATTTCTCCCCCTCGGGCGAAGGCGATACGATCGGCACCGTTTCCGCCGTCATCAAGGGCACGATCGCCTTCATGGTCGCCACCGTGATCGCGCTCGGCGTGTCGAAATGGCGGCTCGGCCATATCTCGCCGATGCTCTGGCTGACGACCGTGCTGATCGTCGGTTTCGGCGCGCTGACCGTGGTGTTCCACGATGCCTTCTGGATCCAGATTAAGCCCACCGCCGTCTACCTGATGTTCGCGGGCGTGCTGTTCTTCGGCCTGATGCGCGGCAAGCCGATGCTGAAATACCTGCTCCAGTCGGCCTTCGAGGGGCTGAACGAGGAAGGCTGGATGAAGCTGTCGCGCAACTGGGCGTGGTTCTTCGTCCTGCTGGCCGTGCTCAACACGGCGCTGGTCTTCACCGTCAGCTTCGACACCTGGCTCCAGGCCAAGCTCTGGGGCTTCACCGTGCTCTCGTTCGTCTTCACGTTCTCGCAGCTGCCGATGGTGCTGAAGCACGGCATGGGCGAGGCGGCGAAGGAAGAAGTGATCGAGAACCCGCCGCACGACTGAGACAATGAGGGGGCCGGATCATTCGGCCCCCTTCGCTTTCAAGCTTCCGGACTTAGCTCCGCATTCACCGAAATCCGGCGCGGCATGGCGACCGCCAGCGACAGGGCAAGCGCTCCGCCCCGTACGATCCGCCCCTTGCGCAGATAGGCGCGCATCACTGCCTCGAAACTCTGCGGCGACGAGGCTTCCATCAGCTCCCGATACCGCCGGGCTTCGGCCTGGAACGCGCTCCAGCCCTTGCCCTGCATCCCGACGCCTCCCGAGCGCGCAAGGCGCTTGACGATCTTCACGAACTCCCGCGCCCAGAACTCGGCCACGGCACTATCGACCCTGGACCGCGCTTCCGGCAACCGCTGCGCCAGCGCCCGGCTGAACCCTTGCAGGGCCACCGCAAGTTCGTCGTTGCCGCAGCGGTCGAACCGGCCCCGGCAATTGAGCTGGGCCATGATGCTGGTCTTGCGGGTGCGATAGTAGATCCACGGCTGGGCTATGTAGACGAAGCTCTTCGCCCCCAGCAGGAGCCAGGGCACCGTCGCGACATCCTCGAAACGGGCGCCTTCGGGAAAGCGGATCGCATCGCCGAACAGGTCCCGCCGCCACACCTTCGACCAGGCATGAAGCCGCCGCCGGGCAAAAGTGCCCGCGATCAGCGTCTCGGTGCATTGCATCGGCACGCCGCTCTCCACGCCGCTCCTGCCGCAGAATGTCGCGAAGGGCCTGCCCTTCTCCCGCACATAGTCGCACAGGACGACATCGGGTTCATGCGCCAGGACCACATCGCGCAGCCCCGCAATCGCACCGGGCAGCAGCATGTCATCGGAATCGACGAACCACAGGTAGTCGCCCCGTGCCGCTTCCAGCAGGGTATTGCGCGTGACGCCGATGCCGCGATTGCCTTCGTGCAGCAGAAGGCGGCTGTCGATGTCGCAGTCGTCCAGGATATGCCGGCAGAGGTCCGCCGAACCGTCCGTCGAGCAATCGTCGACGATGACGAGTTCGACACCGGCCTGCCCGGCCATCTGCGCGATGATCGAGGCCAGGCACGCTTCCACGAAAGGCCGGACATTGTAGACCGGCACCAGAATACTGAGCCACGGCCGCTCCGGCGCTTCGCCGGACGCACACGCGCCCACGCAACCGGCATGGCCGTCACCGGCCACGCCCGCATTCATCCCCATCATCGAAATTGCCCCCGCAAATGCCGGACGCGATCACTTACGAATCGCACCGGCAGCGCGCGCCTTAAAGCCATGCTCTGCACTCGACCAGAGGAACGATCAGATTTCGAGCTGACTGCCGAGTTCGACCACGCGGTTGGTAGGGAGGCGGAAGAACTCCATGGCGCTGGCGGCATTGCGCATCATCCACGCGAAGAGCTTTTCCCGCCAGATCGCCATGCCCGGCTTGGCCGAGGGCACCAGCGTCTGGCGCGAGAGGAAGAAGCTGGTCTTCATCATCTCGAAGGCCCCGCCGCAGAAGTCGGCATGGGCGAGCGCCACCGGAATGTCGGTCTCTTCCATGAAGCCGTAGCGCAAGTTCATGCGGTAGAAGCCCTGCCCGAGGTCGGTCACCGAATAGCGCTCGGCAGGCTCGACATAGGGCACGTCCTGGACTTCGACCGTCAGCACCACCACGCGCTCGTGCAGCACCTTGTTGTGCTTGATGTTGTGCAGCAGCGCAGAAGGGACGCCCGCATTGCTCGACGCCATGAAGATCGCCGTACCCGGCACCCGCGCGGCGGAGCCGTGGGCGCTCTTGGCGAAGACGTTGAGCGGCAGGGCCGCCTCGGTCATGCGCTCGCGCATCAGGCGGCGGCCCTTGTTCCAGGTGGTCAGCAGGGTGAAGGCGATGCCGCCGATCAGCAGCGGGAACCAGCCGCCGTCCGGCACCTTGGTGGCGTTGGCGGCGAAATAGGCGCCGTCGACCACGAAGAAGGTCACGATCACCGGCACCGCCAGCCACAGCTTCCAGCGCCAGAGCACGATCACCAGCACCGCCATCAGGCAGGTGTCGATCAGCATCGCCCCGGTCACCGCGATACCGTAGGCCGAGGCAAGGTTCGACGAGTTCTGGAACACCAGCACCAGCACGATCACGCCGGTCATCAGCGCCCAGTTCACGAAGGGAATGTAGATCTGGCCGACTTCGTGCTCGCTGGTATGGCGGGTCGAAAGGCGCGGGATGAAGCCCAGCTGCATCGCCTGGTGGGTGATCGAGAACGCGCCCGAGATCACCGCCTGGCTGGCGATGAATGTCGCGCACGTCGCCAGGATCACCAGCGGCAGACGCAGGTTTTCCGGCGCGAGGTTGAAGAAGGGATTCTTCATCGCATCGAGCGCCGCCGAATCGTCGAGGCCGAGGATCATCGCCGCTTGGCCGAAATAGTTGATCAGCAGGCAGGGCATGACGAAAGCGAACCACGAGAGGCGCAGCGGACCGCGACCGAAATGGCCCATGTCGGAATAGAGCGCCTCGGCGCCGGTCACCGCCAGCACGACCGAGCCGAGCGCGAGGAACCCGAGAATCTTGTCGGTCAGGAAGAACTGGATCGCGTACCACGGGTTCAGCGCCACCAGCACCGAAGGCATCTGCACCAGATGGTAGATGCCAAGGATCGCGAGGACCGAGAAATAGACGACCATGACCGGCGCGAACAACGCGCCGACTTTGGCGGTGCCGCTCTTCTGGATCACGAAGAGCGCGATCAGCAGCACCAGCGCGATCGGCAGGACCAGCGGCGCGAGGCGCGATTCAACGACGGTGAGGCCCTCGACCGCCGAAAGCACCGAGACCGCCGGGGTAATCATCGAATCGCCGTAGAACAGCGACGTCGCGAAGACCCCCAGCAGGACCACCAGCGGGCCGAACCGGCTCTTTCGGATCGCGCCCGAGATCAGCGCGACGAGGGCGAGACTGCCGCCCTGCCCCTTGTTGTCCGCGCGCATCAGCACGCCGACATATTGCACCGAAACCACCAGCGTCATCGACCAGAAGATCAGGCTGACGACACCGAGCACGTGCAGTTCGTCGATCGCCAGCGGATGCGGGCCGACGAAAGTTTCGCGAAAAGCGTAAAGCGGGCTGGTGCCGATGTCGCCGAAGACGACACCCACCGCGCCCAATGCCAGCTTGGTTATGTTTCCGGAGCCATGCCCGGAACCATTTCCTTGTGCGGCAGGGGCTTGTTGCCCCTCTGCCGGATCGATCACCGTCGGGACGACAGCCGTGTCCGAACCTGTATCACTCATTCCAGCGCCCCGTAATGGCTTTGCCGCGTCGACATTCGCCCCCGCAACAAGCGCCCGCCGTTAGCAGCATGAAAGGAGCCTAGCAACGAGTGTTAGCCAAAGGTTCATCGGCCTAACGGCATGGCTTGGGATTCGCGCTGAGGTTGGGCTTGAGTTTTTGGGCCAGACTGGCTGGAAATGAAGGCATCCAGCCGTTGGAGCTGCTGCGCCACCGGCAGCCGCCATTCCGCGTTCTCCGGCGCCTTCTTGACCAGATCCACCCAGAGCGCCCGCGCCTGCTCCAGTTGCCCGGACTGCGCCATGGCGAGGCCGAGGAAATAGGGCGGCCCCGGCGCCCTGGGATCGGCCTTGGCCGCCTGGCGATAAGCATAGAGCGCCGGCGGCGTCAGCATGCCCTCGGCATGGGCGACCAGCACATTGCCGAGCGCCACCCAGGCTTCGGAATCCTTGGGATTGTCCTCGATCGCGCCGCGCAGCAGCTGCGCGGCGTCGCTGTAATGACCGTTACGCGCGAGGCCGTCGGAAATGACGACCCAGCGATTGCCGGTCGGAATGCCGTCGCCGTTGAGCTTGGCACGCGCTTCCACGAAGAACTGCCCGGCAGCGGGGTTCTGCGCCTCGGCCTGCGCTTTCGGCGCGCCCGCCTCGCCCGGTCTGCCCTGCGCGGCATAGCCTGCGACGCCGAGCATCAGTGCGGCGGCCACGGCCTCGCGGCCGCCCTTCGGCGCCTTGAACAGAAAGACGATCGCTGCGAAGGCGAGGGTCGCCAGCAGCGCCACGAAGGCCCAGGTCATCGCGGATCTCCCCGGCGGAAGCGCTTGCGCAAGAGCAGCCCCGCCAGCCCCACCAGAACCAGCGGCACCGCGAAGAGCGGCCATGTCAGCGTGGTAAGCTGCGGCGCATAGCTGACATAGTCGCCGTAGCGCTCGATCAGCCAGCCGCGAATCGCTTCGGGTTCCTCCCCCGCCGCGATCCGTTCGCGCACAAGCGAGCGCATCGATCCGGCGATCGGCGCATCCGAATCGGCGATCGACTGGCCCTGGCACTGGAGGCAGCGCAAGCTCTCCATCAGCGCCTGCGCCTTTTCCTCCTTCGCCGGATCGTCGAGCTGGCGATAGGCGTAAGGCGCGGTCGACTGCTCTTCCTGCGCGGCCAGAGGCGCGGCGAGGCAGAACCCCAAAGCGAACAGGAGCGCGGCGAGAGACCGGTTCACTGTCCCGCCTCCTTCAACTTCTCAAGAATCATCGGCACATGTTCAGGACGAATCTCACCGATGTGCTGGTAGCGAATCACGCCCTTGCCATCGATCACGTAAGTCTCCGGAACACCCGAAGACCCGAGTGCGAGCTGCACCTTGCCGTCATCGTCGGCACCGATCCGCTGGTAGGGATCGCCGTTTTCCTTGAGGAAGCCCTGCAAGTTCTCGGCGCTGTCCCGCACCGAAATGCCCATGACCGGCACGCCCGCGCGGGCCATCGCGCCAAGCTGCGGGGCCTCGACCCGGCAAGGAATGCACCATGAGGCGAAGATATTGACGAGATGGGGCCGTCCGTTGGCGATGTCCGCGCCGGCCAGCCCCGGACGGTCCGGCAGCGCGGCGGGCAAGGTTAAAGCGGGCATGGGCTTGCCGACCAGCGCGCTCGCCACCGTCCTGTCGGCAGGGCGATAGAGACCGATCATGACCAGCGCCACGAAGCCGACGAACAGGACAAGCGGCAACCAGATCGCCCAGCGCGGTGCCTTGGGGCGCCCGGCATCGGCAGGCAGCGGATCGCTCACGGCTGTTCTCCCTCTTGCCCGCTATCCAGTTGCGCCATGCGTTCGCGGCGATAGGCGATCTTCTCGCGCGCGAAGATGCGACGAAGGTCGCTGGCGACCCGGCCAACGAGCGCCAGCGCGCCGCCCAGCGCGATCAGGAGACCGCCCAGCCAGATCAGCGTCACGAACGGCTTCCACCAGAGCCGGAGCTGCCAGCGGCTGGCCCCGTTCTTCGCATCCGCCTCACCGCCCAGCACGGCATAGAACTGGCCGTTCCAGCGGGTCAGCAGCGCCGATTCGCTGGTCTGCTGCGGCGGCGCCCAGAAGCTGCGCGACTGGGGATCGATCTGCACGACCTTGCCGCGATCGCCGTAACGCACCAGCAGCCGCGCTTCGAGCGCGGTCCAGTTCGGCCCGGCCACCGGCTCGACGGCGTCGAGCTTGACCTGCCAGGGGCCGACCGCGGTGGCCTCTCCGATCTTCACCGCGACGAGCTTCTCCACCGAGAAGGCACTTTCGCAGCTCATGCCGAAGAGCGAGACGGCAATCCCGAAATGCGCGAGCACCATGCCCCAGATCGGCAGCGGCGTGCGGCGCAAGTTGCGGTCCTTCAGCGGCAAAACGCTCGCCCAGCCGAGACCCAGCGCCAGCGCGAAGCCCAGCGTCGGCAACACGCCCACGCCGCCGACCGCGACCATGGCGATCATGCCCGCCGCCACCAGCATCGCCGGAATCACCAGCGACTTGCCGATACGCGCGAACGAATCGCGCCGCCAGCGCAGCATCGGTCCCACCGCCAGCACCACCAGCATCGGCACCGCGAAAAGCGCGCCCATCGGGTTGAAGTAAGGCGGGCCGACCGAGACTTTCGCGCCCATCGCCTCGGCCACCAGCGGATAGAGCGTACCGAACAGGACGATGCCGAGGATCGCCGAGAGCATGACGTTGTTGAACACCAGCGCGCCCTCGCGGCTGACCGGGGCGAAGCGCTCGCCCTCGGTCACGGTGCCCGCGCGCAAGGCGAAAAGCGTCAGCGCACCGCCGATGTTGATCGCCAGCAGCGCGAGGATGAACGAACCGCGCTCGGGGTCCACTGCGAAGGCATGGACGCTGGTGAGGATGCCCGAGCGCACCAGGAACGTGCCGATCATCGACATCGAGAAGGCGACGACGCCCAGCATGACCGTCCAGGCGCGCAGGGCGTCGCGCGCAGCCAGCACGCTGACCGAATGCAGCAGTGCCGTCGCCGCCAGCCAGGGCATCAGCGAGGCGTTCTCGACCGGGTCCCAGAACCACCAGCCGCCCCAGCCCAGCTCGTAATAGGCCCAATAAGACCCGGCGGTGATGCCCACTGTCAGGAAGATCCAGGCGCCCAGCACCCAGGGCCGCGTCGCCCTTGCAAAGGCCGGGCCGACCTGCCGCGTGACGAGCGCCCCGATCGCGAAGCTGAAGGCCACCGACAAGCCGACATAGCCGAGGTAGAGCGTCGGCGGATGGAACGCGAGACCAAGGTCCTGCAGCAGCGGGTTGAGGCCGTTGCCTTCCTCGGGAACCGGAAAGAGCCGTTCGAAGGGATTCGAGGCGATCAGCAGGAAGGCATAGAAGCCGAGGCTGACGAAGGCCTGCCCGGCCAGAGTCGCCAGCAGCGTCGGTTCCGGCAGGCGCTTCTCGATCAGCGCCACGAAGCCCCCGGCCACGCCCATCACCGTGACCCAGAGCAGCATCGAGCCCTCGTGGTTGCCCCAGGTCCCGGCGATCTTGAAGATCAGCGGCTTCATGGAGTGCGAATTCATCGCCACCAGCTTCACCGAGAGGTCGGTGGTGGCGAAGACAGCTACCAGACAGGCAAAGGCGATCAGCGCCAGCGCGCCCTGCACTGCCGCGACCGGGCGAACGATTCCCGCCAGCGTCGCCCCGCGCGGCGTCAGCGCGAGGGCTCCGGCCACGAGTTGCAGCCCTGCGAGGGCGGCGGCGAGCCAGAGGGCGGCAAGACCGAGTTCGGCAATCATCGCGGCAGCCTCACTTGGTTTCGCGCATGACCTGCTCGGCCTGCTCCCTGCTCATGTCCTTCATTTCCCGTGGCACGTAGTTCTCGTCATGCTTGGCCAGGAGATTGTCCGCCACGAACGTTCCGTCCGCGCCCATGTGCCCCTCGGCCACGACGCCCGAGCCTTCGACGAAGAGCGAGGGCACGATGCCCCTGAAACGCACCGGAACGCGCGCCTTGCCGTCCTCGACCGCGAAGGCGATCGTGACGCCGTCGGCTTCGGTCCTGAGCGAGCCGCGCGCCACCATGCCGCCGAGCCGCACTCCGCGTTCCGGCTCGGGCGGCTTGGCGACGATCTCCGCCGGAACGTAGAAATAGCTGGCCTGGTTGCGCAGCGCCCAGGCCGCGAGCAGCGCGGCGCCGACCAGCACCACGAGCGCGACGACCAGCAGCACCAGTCGCTGATGCTTGGCCTTGATCGGTCCCTTCACGGCCTGATTCATGTTCAGCGCTTCCTCGCGCTGTCGCGGCGCTTCTCGGCCCGCTTCATCGAAAGCAGCGACCAGCCGACCATCGCCAGCGTGGCACCGAGACCCACGACATAGGCGGCGACCACGAAGGTCCAGGGGTTCATCGCCTCGCGCATCGGATCCTCGTTCGCCCCATCTTGTCTGTTATCGTTGTCACGTTTCTTGTCGTCTCTACCAGGCGTCGCTCAGCGCCTTGCGCCGTAGTCGCGCTTCGGCCTGCTGGTTCGCGAGAATCGCCCGTATCCGCGCCAGCACGCAGCCTGCAAAGAGCAGTGTGAACCCCAGCATCGCCAGCATGAGCGGCCAGAGGAACGCCCCCGCCATCGCCGACTTGCCGACCGTAATGCTCGGCGCCTGGTGCTGGCTGTTCCACCAGATCACCGAATAGTGAATGATCGGAATGTTCACCGCACCGACCAGCCCGAAGATCGCCGGAGCCCGGTTCTGGCCGCCATCGGCAGCCTCGCTCGCCTGCGAGAGCGCGATCCAGCCGAAATAGAGGAACAGCAGCACCAGCATGCTGGTCAGGCGTCCGTCCCAAACCCACCACGTGCCCCAGGCCGGTCGCCCCCAGAGCGATCCGGTGACGAGGCAGACGGCGGTGAACACCGCCCCCGGCACCGCGCAGGCCCGCGCGGCGATTCCCGCCAGCGGATGGCGCCAGACGAGTTCGGTGAAACTGGCCGCAGCAATCCCCATCCAGCCCGCCATGCCGAGCCAGGCCGCCGGTACGTGAAGGTAGACGATCCGCACTGTCTCGCCCTGAAGGCGTTCGGCGGGGCCGAAGAACAGTCCCCAGCCGAGCGCGGCGATGGCGAGGACGAATCCCGCGCCCATGCAAAGCGGCATCAGCCAGCGGGCGATGCGCAGGAAACGGGCGGGATTGGCAAAGCCGTGCATGTCAGGAGGGGGTTCTATCGTGCGCAGAAGAAGGAGCAAGTAGCCTATGCCAAAGCACAGGGCTTTTCACCCGGCAAATGCCCGATATTGCGACAGAAAGGGGAGAAATGGGGCGATTGATGGGGTTCGAACCCACGACCTCCGGTACCACAAACCGGCGCTCTAACCAACTGAGCTACAATCGCCACACGGGAAACATGAGCCATGCGTCATGTCTTCCGAAGTCCGCTCCGTTTCGCTGTGCAGCGCTCGGTGCGGAGGGCGCCCTTTGCACAAGGTTTGCCGTCTTGCAAAGCAAAAAATTGGATTTGGCGAAAACTCCTGCAATTTTCCCGCCCGGCGCACCCCGCTAAAGGTACGTCATGACGGCTCCAGGCGAATCATCGGCGCAAATCCTCCTCGCGCACCCCGGCGTGCAGCGCTTCCCTTCCTCGCGGCTGGACCTCTTCGTCCTGCGCGATTTCCTCGATGCTGCGGAATGCGCCGAACTGGTGGCGATGATCGAGGCGCAGCACCGCCCCTCGACGATCGCCAACTACAACGGCGACGATGCCTTCCGCACCAGTTCCACCTGCGATCTTTCCCGCAGCGAACCCGCCGTAGCGGCGCTGGCGGACAAACTGGCCGCACTTTCGCGAATCGACCTCGCCCATGCCGAGCCACTGCAAGGACAGCGCTATGAGGTCGGGCAGGAGTTCAAGGCGCACACCGACTACTTCGAGCCGAACAACGCCGATTACGACAGGTACTGCTCGGTGGCCGGGCAGCGGACCTGGACTTTCATGGTCTATCTCAACGATGTCGAGGCTGGCGGCGCGACACGCTTCAAGGTGATCGACAAGCTGATCCAGCCCGAGCGCGGCAAGCTGATCGCCTGGAACAACCGAAAGCCCGACGGTGCGCTCAACGGCGCGACGCTCCATCACGCCATGAAAGTGCGCAAGGGCTTCAAGTACGTCATTACCCAGTGGTATCGCGAGCGCCCCTGGGGATGAAAATAGGGGGCGACAAACAGCCGCCCCTTCCTTCACCTCACTGCGGTGCGCTGACGACCGCACAGGCGATGCGACCACCGGCATTGCCCGCGGGCTGGCTGGTATAGTCGTCCGCGTCGGCATGGATAACGAAGGCCGAGCCGTCGGCGTCGACAAGCGACTTCCCGCCCGTCCCCAGCGACACGCCGGTGTTCAGCACCTGCACCTTGAGCGTGCCGTCGGCACCGACATGCTGATTCGGCATGTCACCGCCGTGCGGCATACCCGAGGCCATCAGGCCGTGCATGTGGCCGCCACCGGCGAAATGGGCGCCGGCAGTGGTGAACTTCTGTGCCGGCTCGCAAATGCCCTTCTCGTGGAAATGGAACCCGTGGTCGCCGGGGGGCAGGCCCTTCAGGTCGGTGGTGACGAGCACACCCGATGGCGTCTCCTGAAGCGTGACGGTGCCCAGCGATTTGCCGTCGAGACCGATGACATCGGCGCGGACCGACGCAGGGGCTGCCTTTTCCTCGGCTGACGCCTGCGCTGCGAGACCACCAGTCGCCAGAGCGGCGGCGCCACATGCGGCAAGGATGCGGAAGGTACGGGTCATTACGCTTCTCCAACTGCGCGCCGGCATTCCCGATTGCCACCGGATGGAGGCCCGGGACAGCGGCGCGGTGACAATCCGTTAATCCTATTGACGGAGAATGGCTCCGAATTTTCAACGGGACGCCAAGGACATCGCACAGTGACAGCACCGATCGCAAGGCTCATGCCCAGTCCGGCGCGGAGCAGCGAGGAGCGGCGCCGCGAACACCGTCATACCACCCGTTACACAGCGAACCTGGAATCAGCGCGCGGCGGCGTCATGAAAGTCGAACTGGCCGACGTATCCACCCACGGATGCTGCATACGCGCCCCGGGTAACGACGATCACGCCGATTGGCTGCGCCAGGGCGCGTTCGTTTCCATTCGCCTTAAAGACGGTGCCTCCCCCGAAGAAGACGGTGCGCCCCCCGAAACGGCAAAGCCCGAAGCCGCAAGACTTGAAGCGGTCGTCCGCTGGGTGCGCGGGCATACCGCCGGGATGGAATTCCTGCGCCCGGTTCCGCCCGAGCGGCTGGACTGGCGCGAATTGATGGATTTCGGCCTCGAAGCCTGAAACGTTTCACGCAACAAAAAAGGCGGCCCGCAAGGACCGCCTTCTTCGTGTTCGTGAACGGATTTCGCTCAGTTCTTCTTGAGCGAGAGACCGCCGAAACGCTTGTTGAACTGGGCAACACGGCCGCCGTCCTGCAGCTGGGCCTTGCCACCGGTCCAGGCCGGGTGCGACGTCGGATCGATGTCGAGAACCAGCGTGTCGCCTTCCTTGCCCCAGGTCGAGCGGGTCTGGAACGTCGAACCGTCGGTCATCTGAACGGTGATCATGTGGTAGTCGGGATGCGTATCGGCCTTCATGTCGTATCTCTCTTCGCATATGGCCGGTTCCGACCGGCCTGCTTGGGAAAGCGGCGCCCTTACACGGGAGCCCCCGAAAAAGCAAGGGTCAAGGGGACGACCGGAGCCTTCCCCCGCCCTGTCAGGTGCCGTGCTCAGGCATCCGCAATCATGGCGGTGAAGTTGACTTCGCAAGTCACCTTGTCGCCGATCGCGGCCTTGCCCCAGAACTTGCAGACGCGTGAACGCTTCTGAACGAAGCCGGCCCGCAGGTCGAGCAGGTTGCCAGGGGTCACCGGATTGCGGAACTTCGCTTCCTCGATCGCCATGAAATAGACGAGCTTGCCGGTTCCGGCCAGCCCGAGCGATTCGATGGCCAGGATGCCCGCCGCCTGCGCCAGCGCCTCGATCTGGAGGACGCCGGGCATGATCGGACGGCCAGGAAAGTGCCCCTGGAAGAAGTCCTCGTTGAAGCTCACGGCCTTGACCGCGTGGATCTCGTTCTCATCAAACGAGACCACACGGTCGACCAGCAGCATCGGGTAGCGATGCGGCAGGGCCGCCAGGATCTTCGCGGTGTCGTAGACGAACTCGGTCGAATCGCTCATCGCTTTAACCCGCCGCTGCCCTTTAACGGCCCGAGGCCGCCGGAGCCGGCTGCTGCTGCGGAGCCGGTGCCGTGGTGTTGATCGAGGTCAGCGCACCGTTGAGCGCGGTCAGCACGTCGGTGGTGATGTCCAGCGAGGGATCGTAGGCCAGCGTCTGGCCCACTTCGACGAGCGCGTTGGCACCGCGCTTCTGCATCGCGGGCTTGTAGAGGTTCTGGAGCTGCGCCTGGATCTGCTGGCCGACATAGGCCTGGTTGCGCTGGATCTGCTGCTGCTGGCCCTGCAGTTCCTGGCCGGCCTGCTGTTCCTTCTGCTGGTAGGCCTGAATCCGGGCCTGCAGCGCGGCGTCGGGCTGCTTGCCATTCAGCGCCTTGACAGCGGTTTCGAGGCCCTGCGCTTCAGGCTGAAGCGAAGTCTGGAGCTGGTTGCGGCGGGCCTCGAAGGCCTGGATCTGCTGCTGCAGCGACTGGTTGGCCGTCTTGCAGGCATTGCACTCACGCGCAACGCGGTCGAGATCGACGACGGCAACCTTCGACGCGGGCACGGCCTGCGCCAGCGCGGGCTGGGCGAAAGCGACAAACGCCAGACCCGAGGCGAGAGCGGCGGACTTGAGAAGCATGTTCATCAGAATTGAGTTCCCACGTTGAAAGTGAAGGTCTTGGTCCGGTCGCCGTCATACTTGAGCAGCGCCTTGGAGATGTCGATGCGGAACGGCCCGAAAGGCGAGTTCCAGTTCACGCCGAACCCGACGGCGACGCGCGGCTTCCAGGTGTTGCCAAGGAAGCTTTCCGTGAAGTTGGTATACGTGCCGATAGCCACATTGGCGCCGCCGGTAACCGTGTTGGTCGCGCTCGTCGTGGTTGAAGTCGTACCGTCTGCAGCCGTCTGGGTATAGAGCTGGTTGCCGCTGGAATCACGCGATCCCACAAAGCATCCCTGCGAACCCGGTTCATGGCAATTGTCGTTAAGCTGCGGCGATTTGATCGCCCAAACAGCACCTGCGTCGACGAAGATCGAAGGACGCAGACCCATTTCACGGGCGCCCGAACCGAGCGGGATCTCAAGCTCCCCGCGCGCTTTGTAGTAATAGCGCCCGCCCAGCGCGTCGTTCGAATCCTGTCCTTTGACAGTATAGGCCCCGCTGGAATCCGCCGTGTAATACTGACGCAGCACACGGGGGCCGACACCGCGAATGCCGAAGCCGCGAATATCCGGCTCGCCCAGATAGAAGCGGTCGTTCAGGCGGATGTCGTTGCCGCCCCATCCCTTGATGAGCCCGCCCTCGCCCAGAATCGAGAAGATGAAGCCGCCGCCAACCGGCCAATACTTGGCCGCATTGCCGCGAATACGATAATACTTCACGTCGCCGCCCAGACCAGCAATGTCGACATTGGCCGAAATGGTTTCGCCACGCGTCGGGCGCATGCGGTTGTCGAGATTGTCGTAGATCAGCGATCCACCGAGGATCGAACTGAGGCGCTTGCCGATGGCATCGCAGAGATAACGACCGGCACGGAGCGAATCGCAGGTATAGTTGCCGTTCTGATCGACCGAATAGTACGTACCCTTGTCCAGCGTCACATTGTCATAATTGAGTGTGTAACGGCCGATCGCGGTCAGATATTCAGTCAGCGGCACACCCGCACGAACCTGGAAGCCGGTAGTTGACTGCTCGTACGTCGTGTTACGGCTGGAGTTCAGATACTGGAAGCTGTTGTAGTCTCGGCGATAGATATCCACGCCCAGCGACACGTTCTTGTCGAACAGGTACGGCTCAACGAAGCTGGCTTCCAGCGACTTGGAATACGACGAATAGCTGCCCGACAGGCCGATCGTCTGGCCGCGGCCACGGAAATTGCGCTGGCGGATCGAGGCCTGGAAGATGAAGCGCTCAAGGCTGGAGAAACCGGCCGAGAGCTGGAGTTCGCCGGTCGGCTTTTCCTCGAGGTTGGCTTCGAGGATGATGCGGTCCTCGGCGCTGCCCGGCTTCTGCTCGACCTCGAACTTCTCCTGGAAATAGCCGAGCGACTTGATGCGGTTGGTCGAGCGTTTGACCTGGAGCGAGTTGAAGGCGTCGCCCTCGGCCAGACGGAACTCGCGACGGACGACCTTGTCCTGCGTCAGCGTGTTGCCGTTGATGTCGATCCGCTCGACATAGACGCGCGGCGCCTCCTGGATCACGAAGGTCAACCCCATGGTGAGGTTTTCCTTGTCGCGATCGTACTGCGGGCGCACGTCGGCGAAGGCATAGCCGAAGGCACCCGCGGTGTCGTTCAGGCCTTCGATCGTGTCTTCGACCTTCTTCGCGTCGTACCAATCGCCCTTGTGGATCGTCAGGTTCTTCGCGAGCTTCTCGCCGTCGAAGTCGCGCAGCTGGCTCTCGACCTTCACGTCGCCGAATTTGTAGCGCTTGCCCTCCTCCACCACGTACGTGATGATGAAGTCCTTCTTGTCCGGCGTCAGTTCGGCCACGGCCGAAACCACGCGGAAGTCAGCATAGCCCTGTGTCAGGTAGAACTGGCGCAGCTTCTGCTGGTCGAAAGCCATGCGGTCGGGATCGTAGCTGGTGCCCGAGCTGAACAGGCGCGTGAAACGGGCCTGCTTGGTGACCATTTGCGCGCGCAGTTCGCCGGCCGAGAAATGCTCGTTGCCGAGGATGTTGATCTGACGGACCTTGGACTTGTCGCCCTCGGTGATCTCGAAGACGATGTCGACGCGGTTCTGGTCGAGCATGACCATCTTCGGCTCGACGGTCGCGGCGTAGCGGCCCTGACGCTTGTACAGCTCGATGATGCGGGCAACGTCGGCGCGGATCTTGGAACGGGTGAAGATCTGGCGCGGCGAGACCTTGATCTCCGGCAGGATCTTGTCGTCCTTGATGCGCTTGTTGCCTTCGAGGATGATGCGGTTGACGACCGGGTTCTCCTTGACCGTGATGGTCACGACGCCGTTCTCGTTGCCGACTTGCGCGTCCGAGAACAGCTCGGTGGCGTAAAGGTCCTTCAGCGCGGCGTCACCTGCAGCCTTGGTGTAAGGCTGGCCGACGCGCAACTGGATGTAGGAGAGCACGGTCTGCGGTTCGAGGCGCTCTGCACCCTTGACCTGGATCGTCTGAATCGTTTCGCCGGCTTCCGGAGCAGGAGCCGCAACCGGTGCAGTAGGGGCGGGTGCGGTGCGGGCGGGGGCCGTCTGCGCCAGCGCGATTTCGGGCGCTCCAGCGAGGATCGTGGTCCCCAGAAGCACTATGGCAAGCTGCGGCGCACGGCGAGCTTCAGTGCTGCGACCCATTTCCAATCCGATCATTCTACGCAAATTCCCGTATTCGCTTTCGCGAGGACTTCGACCGACCCGCCAGGCTACCCGTCATATCGACAGGCAATCGCGCCCATCTGCCCGATGGACGACGTCCAATCAAGCAGCCAATCCCGGCGGAAATGTGATGGTTGATGAATTCTCCAGGCTATCCCCCGAAAATCGGGAGAGATGCCAGATCGTTGACCGTGACGAACAGCATCAGGGCAAGCACGAGTACCACCCCGGTTCGGATCGCCCATTCCTGACTGCGCAGTCCCAGAGGCTTCCGGCGAACCAGTTCGGCCGCATAGAAAGCCAGGTGCCCGCCGTCGAGGCCAGGAATTGGCAGTAAGTTGATGAATGCCAAGTTAATCGAAATCATCGCCACGAAGCCCACGAAAGGCTCCCATCCGAGCGAGAACTGCTCGCCCGAATACTTGGCGATCTTGATCGGGCCGCCCAGTTCGCGAACCGAGCGGTCGCCCGTCACGATCTGGCGAATTCCAGTGACGATCGTTCCCATCAGGCCGAAGCTGCGCTCGACACCGATGCCCAACGCTTCGACCGGGCCGACCTTTTCGAGACGGCCGAATCCGGATTCGACGCCGATCCGTCCGACGGTGACGGAGTGGCCCTTCTCATCCGTCTGCACAGCGCTGCCGATAGTGAGCGGCAGGACATGCGCCTCGCCGCCACGCAGGACGGTGACGGTGGTGCGCTGCCCGGCCTTGGGCATGACCAGCGGCGGCACTTCGCGGAAGCTGTTGATCGGGGTTTGGCCGAGGGCGACGATGCGATCACCGATCTTCATGCCGGCCTGATCCGCCGGCGAGCCGTCCATGATCCCGCTGACCACCGGAACCGCGAAATCGAGGCCCAGATCGCCGATCTTCGCCTTGTTGCCGAAATCGTCGCTGACTTCCTCGCCGGCGATCTTCACCGGCAGGACGAGCGCGCGCCCCTGTCGTTCGACCGCGAGATTCACGGTCTTGCCGGGGAAGTAGACGGTATGTTCGGGGATCTCGGTGACGCTGGAGATCTTGTCGCCGTCGATGGCGACGATACGGTCGCCGATCTCAAGTCCCGCCGCCTTGGCCGAAGAGGTCTCGGAGAAACCGACGATCTCCGGTTCCGCGATCAGGCGGCCGTGGGCATAGACGAAGCCGGCCAGGATCAGCACGCAGAGCACGAAGTTCGTCAGCGGTCCGGCGAAGACGATCAGCGCGCGCTGCCACAGCGGCTTCACATGAAACGTCTTCGCACGCTCGGCAGCCGTCAGGCCGTCTTCCCCGGCACTGGGTGCCGAGGCCGGGTTCATGTCGCCCGCGAACTGGACATAGCCACCCAGCGGCAGCATCGAGAGCTTCCAGCGGGTGCCGCGCTTGTCGGTCCAGCCCGCGATCTCCTTGCCGAAGCCGATCGAGAAGGCATCCGCCTTCACGCCGAACAGCCGCCCGACCAGATAGTGGCCCAGCTCGTGGATCAGCACGAGCGGCCCCAGCACCAGCAGGAACGCGAAAATCGTCGTCAAAAGGTTCGGCGATGCGGTCACTATTCAGGGAATCCTCTTCGGACCGCGTTCGTTACGCGGTCCCGGCCAGCATGCTTGCCCTTGCTCGCGCCTCGCCGTCAACCGCAAGTACGTCCGACAGGCTCGCAGGCGCGGGCGGCGCGTAGGCACCGAGCACGTCCTCGACTTGTGCGGCGATGCGCGTGAACGGGATCTGACCGCCGAGGAAGGCGGCCACCGCCACTTCGTTGGCGGCGTTGAGCACGGCGGGAATGCCGCCGCCCGCTTCCGCCGCCTCGCGCGCGAGACGGGTGGCGGGAAAGCGCACTTCGTCGGGCTTGCGGAAGGTCAGCTCGCCGATTTCGGCAAGATCCAGCGGCGCGCAAGGCGTGTCCATCCGCTCCGGCCAGGCCAGCGCCGAGGCGATCGGCACGCGCATGTCGGAAGGCCCTAGCTGCGCCAATGTGGAGCCATCGCGGTACTCGACCATCGAATGAACGACGGACTGCGGGTGCACGATGATGCGGAGCTTGTCGAGGCCGACCGGGAACAGGTAATGCGCCTCGATCAGTTCGAGGCCCTTGTTGAACATCGTCGCCGAATCGACGCTGATCTTCGCGCCCATGTCCCAATTGGGGTGCTTGATCGCCTGCGCGGGCGTCGCCAGGGTCAGCCGGTCGAGCGACCAGTCGCGGAACGGGCCGCCGCTGGCGGTGAGCGTGATCCAGCGGACATGGTCGAGGCTGTTGCCTTGCAGGCACTGGAAGATCGCGTTGTGCTCGGAATCGATCGGCAGCAAGGTGGCGCCGTGGCGCTCGACCGCCGCCGTCATCACTTCGCCCGCCGAGACGAGCGCTTCCTTGTTGGCCAGCGCAATCACGCCGCCCTGCTCGATCGCCGCCATCGTCGGCGCAAGGCCTGCGCAGCCGACGATCGCCGCGACAGTAACGTCGGCGCCGCGCGCCGCCGCTTCCACGAGCGCAGCAGCGCCGCCCGCCGTCTCGATGCCGGTTCCGGCGAGCGCGTCGCGCAGTTCGGGAAGCCGCGCCTCGTCGGCGACGACGGCGAGTTCGGCGGAGAATTCCACTGCCAGCCTGGCCAGTTCGGCGACGTTGCCGTTGGCAGTCAGCGCGGCGACGCGCCAGTCCGCCGGATTGCGGCGAACGAGGTCCAGCGTCGATGCGCCGATGGAGCCGGTGGCTCCGAGAACGGAAATGGTGCGCATGGTCGTCATCGCGGCTGGAAAAGGATCATCAGGCCTAGCACGAAAAGCACCGCCAGCAAGCCGTCAAGACGGTCGAAGAAACCGCCGTGACCGGGAATGAAGTTGCCGGAGTCTTTCACCCCGGCGCGGCGCTTCATCCAGCTCTCGAAGAAATCGCCCGCCTGCGCGCAGACGGCGACGAGAATGCCGGTGAGCAGGCAGGTCGTGAAAAGCGGCAGCGCGTTCGCGGTCAGATACCAGCAGGGCTGCATGCCGAAGCAGGCAGGCGCATCGGCGGCATTGCCCTGCGGATGGACCGAGAGCAGCCCCTCCTGCCAGAACCGCGCGGCACCGAACAGCACCAGCGTCGCGCCGAGCACGCCGCCGAGCAGGCCGGACCAGGTCTTGGACGGACTGATCGACGGTGCGATCTTCGGGCCGCCGAGGCTGCGCCCGGTGAAGTAGGCGCCGACATCGACACCGATCACCGCCAGCAGGATCGTCAGCAGCGGGGCGAGGCTGAAAGCGGGGTTGCGCAGGAACAGCAGCATCGCCGCGCCGATCCCGACATAGAGCATGCCGCCGAAATTGAACGCGGCGCGCTCACCCGGATGCTGCGTGCCGCCGCGCGCCAGCCTGACCCATTCCCACAGCACGCCAAGCGCCACGGCACAGACGAAAGCGGTCCAGACCACCCCGCCCAGCCAGAGCGCCCCGCCGGCCACGACCAGCATGACCGCTGCCGAAACTGTCCGCACCCCGAGGTCGGACGTCTTTCTGGGGGGATCAGCGTCCGCCATAACGCCTCTCGCGGGCGGTGAAGTCTTCGAGCGCCTGACGCAGATGTTCGGCGGTGAAGTCCGGCCAGAGCACCTCGGTGAACAGCATTTCGGCATAGGCCGCCTGCCAGAGAAGGAAGTTCGACAGCCGCACTTCGCCGGAGGTGCGGATCACCAGGTCGAGCGGCGGCAGGTCCGCCGTATCCAGTTCCGCCGAGATCGTTTCCGGCGTGATCTCTCCCTTGGCCGCCGCCTTGGTGGCGGCGCGGGCGATTTCGTCCTGCGAACCGTAGTTCAGCGCCACGGCCAGCGTGGTGCCGGTATTGGCCGCGGTTTTCGCCACCGCGCCTTCGATCAATTCGACGACATCGGGCTTGAACGCCCTGTAATTGCCGATGATCTTGAGCCGCACGCCCGCCGCCGCGAACTCGTCGAGGTCGGAGAGGATGAAGCGCTTCATCAGGCTCATGAGGTCGGAGACCTCTTCCTCCGGCCGTCGCCAGTTCTCAGTGGAGAAGGCGTAGAGCGTCAGCGCTTCCAGCCCCATTTCGCGCGCGCCGCGCACAACGCGGCGCACCGCCTCCACGCCGCGCTGGTGGCCCAGCACGCGAGGCAGGTGGCGCCTCTTCGCCCAGCGGCCGTTGCCATCCATGATGATGGCAACGTGACGCGCGGAAACGGGTTCGCTCTTCGCCATCAGAGGGTCCTCAAGCCGGTGCCGCAAGGCCTCACTTGCCGAGGATTTCCTTTTCCTTGGCGCCGAACACTTCGTCGAGCTGCTTGATCATGTCGTCGGTCAGCTTCTGGACTTCGGTTTCGCCGCGCTTGCGCTCGTCTTCCGAAATTTCCTTCTTCTTCTCGTCGGCCTTGAGGTTCTCGATACCGTCGCGGCGGACGTTGCGAATGGCGACGCGGGCCTTCTCGGCGTAGGAACCGGCGAGCTTGGCGAGTTCCTTGCGGCGTTCCTCGGTCAGGTCCGGGATCGGCAGGCGCAGGGTGTTGCCGTCGTTGATCGGATTGAGACCCAGACCTGCCGAACGGATCGCCTTTTCCACGGGGCCGATGTTCGACTTGTCCCAGACCTGCACCGAAAGCATGCGCGGTTCGGGGGCCGAGATCGTCGCGACCTGGGTGATCGGGGTGCTGGCACCGTAGACGGTGACCATGATCGGCTCCAGCAGCGCGGTATTGGCGCGGCCGGTGCGCAGGCCCGAGAGGTCGTGCTTGAGCGCTTCGATCGCGCCGGTCATGCGGCGTTCGAGGTCCGCCTTGTCGTACTTGGCCATGAATCAGGCTCCTTTCTGGACGATCGTCTTGGTGCCGCCGCCCGCGAGAACGGTGGCAAGATTGCCCTTCTCGCGGATCGAGAACACGACGATCGGGATTGCGTTGTCGCGGCAGAGCGCCACGGCGGAAGCGTCCATCACCTTCAGGTTGTCGGCGAGGACGGTGTCGTAATCGACCGAATCGTAACGCTTGGCGTCCGGATTGGTCTTGGGATCGCTGTCGTAGACGCCATCGACGCTGGTGCCCTTGAGCAGGGCGTCGCAGCGCATTTCGGCGGCGCGCAGGGCAGCGCCCGAATCGGTGGTGAAATAGGGCGCGCCGACGCCGGCGGCGAAGATCACCACGCGGCCCTTTTCAAGGTGACGCTCGGCCCGGCGGCGGATCACCGGCTCGCAGACCTGGTCCATCTGCACGGCGGACTGCACGCGGGTCTCGACGCCGAGCTGCTCCAGCGCGTTCTGCATCGCCAGTGCGTTCATGACGGTGGCCAGCATGCCCATGTAGTCGGCCTGCGCGCGGTCCATGCCGCGCGCGGCACCGGCCATGCCGCGGAAGATGTTGCCGCCGCCGATGACGAGGCAGATCTCCAGGCCGGTCTCCTTGGCCGCCTTCACTTCCTTGGCAAGTTCGGCGACGAAATCCGGGTCGATCCCGAACTGCTGGCTTCCCATCAAGACTTCGCCCGACAGCTTGAGAAGGACGCGCTTGTAGGGGGAAGAACTCATGGCCGCACAATCTCCTCTGGGCATTTCGCCCGGCTTTAGGAGCGCGCGGGCGGCTTGCCAAGGGGCGAGCTTGTGGATGAGCGCCACCGACCCGGCGCAGCCTTGCCGCAACGCCTCCGCCTACCCCTTCGGAGACTATGGCTCAATCAACGCGACCCGGAGCGAGTTCAGCCTATCGCCTCAGCCAATTCCCGCTCCCGAACGTCGTAGGCAAGCTGCGAGAGCGTGACGTCGGCCATGCGCCGCTCCGCCCAGTCGATCATCGCCTGAAGCGCCGCGATCAGTTCGCTGCCGAGCGGCGTGATCGCATAGCTGACCGTCACCGGCACGGTCGGCACGACATGGCGCGCGACCAGCCCGTCGCGCTCCAGCGAGCGCAAGGTCTGGCTCAGCATCTTCTGCGAGATTCCGTCGATCCGGCGTTTCAGCGCATTGAAGCGCATCTCGTCCATACCGAGCGTCGTCAGGATCAGCACGCTCCATTTGTCGGCAATGCGGTCGAGCAGCTGCCGGGTCGGGCAGTTCGCGGCATAGACGTCCGGCTGCCTGCCGCCGGTTTCCTGCGGGTAACCCGGTGCGATGAAAGTGCCTTCTTGCATAGGCCCATTCCATGACACACTTGGTTACTATTGGAAACCAGTGGAGTATCCGGAATGAAGATTGCAGTCCTCGGCGCCAGCGGCCGCGCCGGATCGGAAATCGCCAAGGAAGCCGCCGCGCGCGGCCATCAGGTCCTCGCCATCGCCCGCAATCCCGAGAAGATCGCGGCCGCCGAGGGCGTGACTGCCAAGGTCGGAGATGCCTCCGATCCGGAGGCCCTCGCTGCGCTCATCGCGGGCAGCGACGCCGTAATCAGCGCCCTGCACTTCGACATTTCCGCCGAGACCCTGCTCTCCGCGATCCGCAAGGCCGGAGTCCCGCGCCTGCTCGTCACCGGCGGCGCTGCCAGCCTCGAAGTCGCGCCGGGCCAGCGCCTGATCGATTCGCCCGAGTTCCCCGAGGAATGGAAGCCCTTCGCGCTGGGCGGCATCACCTTTCTCGACGAACTCCGGCAGGTCGAGGACGTGGACTGGACCTTCTTCTCACCCGCCGCGCTGATCTTCGAAGGTCCGCGTACCGGCACCTATCGCCCCGGCACCGACCACCTCGTCACCGACGATAGCGGCGAAAGCAGGATCAGCTTCGCCGACTATGCCATCGCCATGGTCGACGAACTCGAAGCCCACAAGCACAGCCGCGCGCGCTTCACCGCCGCTTACTGAAGCGGCGAACGGGCATGGAAAAAGGGCCGAGAAGCCAAAGCTCCCCGGCCCTTTTCCTGTTCGGTATCCCGAAGGATCAGCCCGAAGAATCAGCCAGCGACGGCAGCAGCCACTTCGGCTGCGAAGTCGGTGACTTCCTTCTCGATGCCTTCGCCGAGCTGGAAGCGGACGTAGTCCTTCAGCACGATCTTGGCACCGGCGTCCTTGCCGGCCTGGTCGACGACCTGCTGGATCGGGGTCTTGTTGTCCATGACGAAGACCTGCGAGAGCAGCGCGTTTTCCTTGGCGTACTTGGCGATCGCGCCGTCGACCATCTTGGCCTGCACGGCTTCCGGCTTGCCCGATTCGGCAGCCTTTTCTTCGGCGATCTTGCGCTCGCGCGCGATCAGCTCGGCGTCGAGGTCGTCGGCGTTGAGTGCCAGCGGGAAGGCAGCGGCGATGTGCATCGCGATCTGCTTGCCGAGCGCTTCGAGAACGTCAGCCGAAGCTTCCGATTCGAGAGCGACGAGCACGCCGATCTTGCCGAGGTTCGGTGCAGCAGCGTTGTGCATGTAGGGAACGACGAGGCCCTGAGCGACTTCGACGGTCTTCAGGCGGCGAACCTGCTGGTTCTCGCCGATGGTCGCGACGTTGTTGGTCAGCGCGTCGCCAACGGTGCCGCCGCCCGGATAGGCAGCAGCCTTGAGGGCTTCCACGTCGTTGCCGGCAACGCCGAGAGCGACTTCTGTGGTCTTGCGGACGAAGTCCTGGAACTGGTCGTTCTTCGCAACGAAGTCGGTTTCCGAGTTCACTTCGACGGCAACGCCCTTGGTGCCGGTGACGGCAACGCCGACCAGACCTTCGGCAGCCGTACGGCTCGACTTCTTGGCGGCAGCGGCCAGACCGCGCGCGCGCAGCGCGTCGACGGCGGCTTCGAGATCGCCACCGGTTTCGTCGAGGGCCTTCTTGCAGTCCATCATGCCGGCGCCGGTGCGCTCGCGCAGGTTCTTCACGTCAGCGGCGGTGTAAGCCATCGCTCAAATCCTTTTGCTTGGTGGGGCCGCATATCACGGCCTTTGAAATGCCCAGGCCGCACCCGCGACCCGGAAATGAAACGCGCGCCAGGCCCATTGGACCCGGCGCGCGACAATTCCATGACGAAAAAGTCGTCGCCGGACCTATCAGGCCTCGACGGTCTCTTCGGCAACCGGCACGTCCATGGCGCCGATGTCGGCACCGCTGTTCACGAGCGCGTCACGACCACCCTTGGTGGCGGCCTGAGCGATCGCTTCGCAGTACAGGCGCACGGCGCGGCTGGCGTCGTCGTTGCCCGGGATCGGGAAGGCGATGCCCTGCGGGTTCACGTTGGTGTCGAGCACGGCGACGACCGGGATGCCGAGGACGTTGGCTTCCTTGATCGCCAGCTCTTCCTTGTTCGCGTCGATCACGAACATCACGTCCGGGATGCCGCCCATGTCGCGGATACCGCCGAGCGACAGTTCCAGCTTGTCACGCTCGCGGGTGAGCTGAAGGACTTCCTTCTTGGTCAGGCCTGCGGTGTCGCCGGCGAGCTGCTCTTCAAGAGCCTTGAAGCGCTTGATCGAACCCGAGATGGTCTTCCAGTTGGTGAGCATGCCGCCCAGCCAGCGGTGGTTGACGAAGTGCTGACCGCAGGCGCGGGCGGCCTGGGCGATCGGCTCCTGAGCCTGGCGCTTGGTGCCGACGAAAAGCACCTTGCCACCGGCCTGGACGGTCGACTGCACGAACTCGAGAGCGCGCGCGAAGAGCGGCACGGTCTGCGACAGGTCGATGATGTGGATGCCGTTGCGCGCGCCGAAGATGTACGGCTTCATGCGCGGGTTCCAGCGGTGGGTCTGGTGACCGAAGTGTGCGCCGGCCTCGATGAGCTGCGACATGGTGACGACAGGTGCCGCCATAATAGAATTCCTTTCCGGTTGAGCCTCTGGAAAGCAGGAACCTGGCGGAGGGGAAACCCGACCGCCAAAGCACCGGTATGTGCGCTTTCCATGTGGATTGCCCGAGTCGTCGAAATACCGCGAATTCGGTATCGTTCGTCGAGCGGGGCCGCCCTTAGCGATGTTCATGCAAAAAGGCCAGCCCCAATCTGATCCGCGATCCGGCGTTGCGCCAAGGCGGTTCGTCGCAGAGCCGGGAAAGGGCGGTTTCCCGCCGGAAACCAACCGCCTCTCAACTGCTTTTCCACAGGGTAATCCCCAGCGAGCCGTCACCTCGGAAGAGCTTCACGACGGGTCTCGCGGGACTCCATCAAGCAAGACCTTTCGGGGGAGAGGACACAGGCCAGGGACGCTGCCCATGAATGCCGTCATATCCATCCTGTTCGGAATCGCCGCCGCCATGGCCGTCCGCACGCTTTTCATTGCCTGGCTGGGCGTGGTTCCCGCCTTCCGGGATCTGCAGCATCGATCGACGGCCGCCGGAGCGGCAGGTTCGACCCTACGCAGGACCGGGAAGCGCATAGATCGCGAACCGCCGTTGGGCCGCGCGCATTTCCCGACGCGGCATTCCGGCAAGTCCACCCATCACCACCCAGCCTGAGCCGAGGCTAGTGCAGGCGCCGGGAGCCTTCCAATCTGAAGGCGTGATCGATCGTCCGGTCGTCGGCCGCGACTTCGTTGGCGATGGCGTCCTCGATCAGGTCGCTGGTGTGATCGATGATCGCCTGCATCTGCATGATGGCTTCGGCAATCGCCTCCCCCGAGCGGCATGACGGCATCAGATCGACGATGATGATCAGCCCGTGCTGCGCATCGATCGAGAACCGGCATCCCAGCAGACGGTCATGAAGCCGCGCCAGCGTCAGGCACAGGGCCGGACCCGGTTCGACTTCCTCCAGAACGAGGCCCTTGATCTGGATCCATTCGTCGACGCCGAATACGGACCAGACGCTACCCGTCTCCTGATCGGTGAGAACGAGTTCCTCGGAATCGACTTCCTCGATCTCGAACTGGTTCGCCTCACACCAATCGCGCAGCCCTTCCAGCTCCGCCAGCGCGCTGCGCGTTTCCGCACTCATTCCGATGCTCCTTGCCTGGCTGACAGCCGGTTCTGCACGCCCAAGGTTTTCAGCTTGACAGCAAGAGAACAAATTGAGAACAACTGCATCACAGGAACATTAATAGAACGATTCTGAATTTTCCACAAGCTCTCCACAGGGGCAGCGGATGCCGACCCCGTCGGGATCACGGAAGATACCGGGATCATGGACGATGGTTCGAAAGGAACGGTCATGACTGCTTTTGCTGCCTGTCTCTTCGCCGTGGCCGCACTGGTCTCCGCCCAGGTCATCGCCGCAAGCTGGCGCCGCCATCTCGGCACCGCCCGTGCCCTCCCGGCGCAGCTTCGCGCCTGCGACGAAACGCTGACGGTCGTGTGGAAGACGGCGGAGCGCGTGCCCCTGCCCGCGCTCGCCATGCTCAGAAAGGACCGGCCGGTGCGTCCTCGCCGTCATCCCCAGTGGAATGCAGCGGAACGGCCTGGCCTGGAGTGGCCTGGACTCGAGGCTGGAGCGGAACTCGCCGCCTGAATTTCGCATAAGCGGCGATCCCGATCGGGATCAGCACCAGATAGACGATGGTGATGGCCGCCAGCGTGTACCACGGCTCGGTCAGCAGCGCGGCGACGGTCAGGCCCACGAGGGCGAGCACGCCAAGGCGCATGCTGGGCGGCGGGCGCATGCGGGACCAGCCCAGGGTCGGCAGGCTGGAAATCATCAGCACGGCGACGAGCACCATCCACACGCCGACGGCGATCGGATTGGCGAATTCGGATACACCGGTCGCGATCCAGAGATAGATCGGCAGGAACGCCAGTCCCGCGCCGAGCGGGGCGGGAACGCCGGTCAGGAACCCGGCTTCCTTGTGCGGTTGGTCCAGTTCGTCGAGCCGCGAATTGAACCGCGCGAGACGCAGCACGCAGCAGATCGCGAAGGCCAGTGCGGCGATCCAGCCCATGCTGGGAAGCTGATGCAAGGTCCAGAGATAGACGATCAGCGCGGGCGCAACGCCGAACGAGATCGAATCGGCCAGACTGTCCAGTTCGGCACCGAAGCGCGTCTGCGCTTTCAGCAGGCGGGCAGCGCGGCCGTCGATACCGTCGAGCAGGCCCGCCAGAATGATTGCCTGAACCGCGCGCTGATAGTCGCCGCCGATCGCAAAGCGGATGCCGGTAAGGCCCGAGCAGAGCGCGGCGGCGGTAATCGCATTGGGAACGAAAACGCGCATCGGCAGCCCGCCGGCCAGGCGGCGACGCAGGCGCTGGCCCTCTTCGGGACCCTCCGCTGCATCGCCGCGAATTCCGCCGGGCTCGCCGTTCACTGCGCGATACCCTCGATCACCGGCGCCGAGCCGAGTTCGGCCAGAACCGTCTCCCCGGCGACGATGCGCTGGCCCATGAGCACTTTCGGCTCCACTCCGGCGGGAAGATAGACGTCAACGCGGCTGCCGAAGCGGATCAGGCCGATCCGCTGACCGGCGGCGATCATGTCCCCCGGCTTCACGAACGGCACGATCCGGCGCGCCACCAGACCGGCGATCTGCGTGAAGCAGACGCGCAGGCCGTCGCCGCGCTCGACCAGGATGTGCTGGCGTTCGTTCTCTTCGCTGGCCTTGTCGAGGTCGGCATTGAGGAACTTGCCCGGAATGTAGATCACCCGGCGCACCGTGCCGCTGATCGGGCTGCGATTGATGTGAACGTCGAACACGCTCATGAAGATCGAGATGCGCGTCACCGGCTCGGTCGGCATCGGCAGCGAGCCGCTGCCGTCCTCGACCGTCAGTTCGCGCGGGGGAGCGACTTTGCCGATCAGCGTCACCAGACCGTCGGCCGGCGCCACGATGTAGCGGTCGTCCTGCGGCGTGACGCGCACGGGATCGCGGAAGAACGCCAGCACGCAGTACGTCAGCAGGGCGAGCGGCAGGCCGACGAGCGGCCCGAACACGATCCAGCCGATCAGCGCGACAACGCCTGCGATGGCGCCGAACTTGCGACCTTCCGGATGAACGGAAGGCCAGCTCCAGGACGCTTCGCCGCGTCCCTGATTATCGAGAATTTCTCCGGGCATCACCGTCCTCTAGTCACTGTGCACCGCCCCCGCAATGCCGGGGAGGCGCGCCGCGTTCCCATTCGCCGAGACTGGCGGGGATATTTCGTGACGGGGATAGGGTCCGGGGTCCCCGAAGGGAATGCTCTTTTGAAGAGAACCGGTGGTGGACAGGGCTGGATTCGAACCAGCGTACGCTTGCACGGGCAGATTTACAGTCTGCTGCCTTTAACCACTCGGCCACCTGTCCACACCAGTTACTGGCGGGGGTCTCTCTATCGAAAGACCCGTTGTGTTGAAGCTCCGAAACCAGAGCCTCGCTGCCGAGGAGCGCGCCTATGTAGAACCCGGCCTTGCCTGTCAATGGGGGGAATGGCAGGAGCGGCATAGTTTTTTCGAATAAGGACAATTTTCATGACCAATCGTAGCGACCGGCAAGACGGTGACCGCGAAGGCGGCCGCTCCGGGAAACCGCTGCGCGGCCGCGCAGGCCGGATGAAGAACGGCCGTGGCAGCGGGCGTGCGAGCACTGGCATGGTTCGCCTCTGGGGCCGCCACGCCGTCGAGGCCGCGCTCAAGAATCCGAATCGCAGCCACCGCAAGCTCTGGGCGACTCGCGAAGGCGTCGAATCGCTCGACGGCGAACTGCCCACCGATTTCCCGGTGGAATGGGCCCAGCCTGCCGACCTCGCCCGCCTCGTCGCCCGCGACGCGCCGCATCAGGGCCTCGTGCTCGAATGCGCACCGCTCGATGACATCTTCATCGACGATGTGCTCGACGGCGATCCCTCGCGCCCCGTCGTCGTGCTCGATCAGGTGACCGATCCCCACAATGTCGGCGCCATCATGCGTTCGGCCGCAGCATTCAACGCCTGCGCCATCGTCACACAGGACCGCCACGCGCCGCCCGAATCGGGCACGCTGGCCAAGAGCGCCTCGGGCGCGCTGGAAGTGCTGCCCTGGGTCCGCGTCGTGAACCTCGCGCGTGCGCTCGAAGAGATTGCCGAAGCGGGCTACTGGCGAATCGGTCTCGACGGCGAAGCCCAGTCTACGCTCGGCGAGGCCCTGCCCTCAGGTCCGGTCGCGCTCGTACTCGGCGCCGAGGGTGACGGCATGCGCCACAACATCGTCCAGCACTGCGACGCCATCGCCAAGCTGCCAATCAGCGACGCCATGGAGAGCCTCAACGTCAGCAACGCTGCCGCCATCGCGCTCTACGCCGCCGCGACCCGGCCTGTATAATCCGACATCACAGGGGGCACCCATCATGAATCGCACCGAACGGCGACCTTTGGGGCGCCGCCTTCTGGCAGGGCTGGGCGTCACCGCCCTCGCCCTGCTGGCAGCGGCCTGCATATTCGCGCCGGGCAAGTTCACGTCCACGCTCGACTTGCGCAAGAATCGCACGTTCACGTTCCGCTACGCGGGCGAGATCGTGATGGTGCCCCTCAAGGCATCCAAGCCCAAGCCCTTCGAGCCCGACGCCTGCCACGACGACGACTACAACGAACGCCCCTGCACCGAGGAAGAACTCGCCCAGCAGAAGGCGGACTGGGAAAAATCGAACGAGCAAAAGAAGAAAAGCGATGCCGAGGCGTCGCAGATGCTGCTTGGCGGCCTCGATCCCAGCGATCCCAGGGCCGGCGAACAGATCGCCGAAAAGCTGCGCCGTCAGGTCGGTTGGAACAAGGTCGATTACGTGGGCGACGGCAAGTTCGACGTCGACTTCACCATGACCGGCCGGCTCGATCACGACTTCGCCTTCCCGACCATCGAAGGTTTTGCGATGAGCAATGCTTTCGTCCAGCTTTCGCTGCGGCGGGACGGCTCGGTGCGCTTCGATGCTCCCGCATTCGGCCCCCAGGGCGGCGCGGCGGGCATGGGCGCCATGATGAGCGGCTTCGCCAACGACAAGGGCGGCGACACGTCGGACAGCACCGTCGACGCCGATGGCACCTTCACCCTGACGACCGACGGCGAAATCCTGGCCAACAACACCGATGAAGGGCCGGTCGCTGCACCCGGCGGGAGAGCGCTGGTCTGGAAGGTCAACCCGCGCACACCGGCCGCACCCACGGCGCTGGTCAAGCTGACGCCTTGACCCCCTTGCGGCAGCCGGCCACGCCTGCCGCCTCTCGAACGAAAAACGCCGCGCCGACCTCCTGGTCGGCGCGGCGTAATCTTTTCAGCCCGCGAGGCGTAGCAGGCTGCAAGGATGCTTAGTTGACAGCGTCCTTGAGGCCCTTGCCGGCCTTGAACTTCGGCTGAGCCGAAGCCTTGATTTCCATCGGCTCGCCGGTGCGCGGGTTGCGGCCGGTCGAGGCCTTGCGCTTGGCGACCGAGAAGGTGCCGAAGCCGACGAGGCGGACTTCGTCGCCCGACTTCAGCGCGCCGGTGATGGCTTCGAACACGCCTTCGACAGCCTTGGTGGCGTCGCTACGGGTAAGACCGCTCGTGTCCGCGACGGCGCTGATGAGATCGTTCTTGTTCATTATGGGAACCCCCTAGGCTTTCAATGGAAGGATGCGATGGGATATTCGGATTCGCCTCGAAACGGACGGAATTGAGCGGGTTTTCCCCACGGTGTCAAAGCCTAAACAAAGCCAAAAGTGGCAGTTTATCGCGTTTTTCCGCCAATCAGATGACGATTCCTGAATTGTGCGACGCAGCATTGCGCGCGCCGGAATGCTGGCCGTTGCCCAGATGGTGCCGAGCGCTTTGTAACGAAACGACGACGAGACGCCTTTCAACCGCACCCGAACGATTCGTCGAATGGATTCAACTTGGTAAAAGCCGCGTTAAAGGCCTCGACATTCCGCGCTCCGGTCCCGGACACAGGCACACGCAGGGCGCAAAAAAGGCGGTTCGAAATCGAACCGCCTCTCAAGCTGTCCGGCCCTTGCGAGCCGGACAATCGGCCAGGGCTTACGCCTTGGCTTCGTTGACCCGGCGCTCGGCGATACGGGCGCGCTTGCCGGTACGACCACGCAGGTAGTACAGCTTCGCACGACGCACGACGCCGCGACGGACCACGGTGATCGAATCGATGTTCGGCGAGTAGAGCGGGAATACGCGCTCCACGCCTTCACCGAAGCTCATCTTGCGGACGGTGAAGTTCGAACCCATGCCACGGTTCGAACGCGCGATGCACACGCCTTCGTAAGCCTGAACGCGGGTACGGGTGCCTTCAACCACCTTCACGCCGACGCGGACGGTGTCGCCCGGACGGAAGGTCGGGATATCCTTGGCGGCCTTGGCAATTTCCTCGGCCTCGATCTGCTGAATCAGGTTCATGAACCTAAGTCCTCGTTTTTGCGCCGCGCACCAGAGGCAGACTGGCCCCGAACGTCACTGCGACGTTCCCAAAGGTCCGGCCTGCGTGACCGTGTATCTTCCTCCGCCTGTCGTTTCCGCCAGGCGGCGATCTTCGCATGATCCCCCGATCGCAGCACTTCAGGGATCGTGCGCCCTTCCCACTCGGTGGGTCGGGTAAACTGCGGGTATTCGAGAAGACCGTCCTCGAACGATTCCTCGGTCCCGCTGGAAGCCGCGCCCATTACGCCGGGAAGCAGCCGAATGCAAGCGTCTAACAGCAGGATTGCCGCGGGTTCGCCGCCCGAAAGCACCGCATCGCCGACCGACATCTCCTCGACGTCGCGCCCTGCGAAGATGCGCTCGTCGAAACCTTCGAAGCGGCCGCACAGGATCGTGACGCCGGAACCCTGCGCCAGTTCGCGCACGCGCGCCTGCGAGATCGGCTTGCCGCGCGGCGTCATCGCGATGATCGGCGCATCGGGATTGATCGAGCGGGCATGGTCGATCGCTGCGGCCAGCACGTCGACCTTGAGCACCATGCCGGCGCCGCCCCCCGCAGGGGTATCGTCCACGGTGCGGTGCTTGTCGCTCGTGAAATCGCGGATGTGGACGGGGTTCATGGCCCACTTGCCTTCCGCCAGGGCCCTGCCCGCCAGACTGATGCCAAGCGTGCCGGGGAACATCTCCGGATAGAGGGTGAGGACGGTCGCGTTGAAAGTCATGCCCCCGCGCAAAGCCCAATTCGGCGGCGGCGGCAAGGGGGAAGCGCCGGAATTGCGCCTTTCAGAACGGTTCCCAGACTTCGGCAGGCAGGAACGCCCGGTCGCGCGCGATCTCGTCGCGGAACCATTCGCGCAGCCGCTCGATCTTGCGGACGCCCACCCGGTTCTCCGGATGGACCATCCAGTGCGCGGTGCCGGGCAGGTACATCGTTTCGAAAGGCTGCACGAGACGACCGGCCTCCAGATCTTCCCGCCAGATCAGCGGGGTCATCAGCGCTACGCCGAAACCTTCGCGCGCCGCGCTGCCTTCCTGTAGCTGGTTGTCGAACATGAAGCCCCGCCGCGAAGGCGTGGGTAGCTGCCCGACACCCGCAACCGCGAACCAGGCGTTCCACCAGGGATCGTTCGGTGCGAAACGCTCGACCGTCAGCAGGTCTTCCGGCTGCGTGATGCGATGTCGCTCAAGAAACTCGGGCGAGCAGATCGGCGAATAGTGCTGCCGGAACAGGAACTCGCTGCGGAGCCCCTCCCATGGCCCGGCGCCGCCGCGAATGGCGACATCGTCGTTCGATGTCGCGAAGTCTATCACTTCGTTCGAAAGCGCCATGCGGACCGCGATATCCGGATGGCGAAGCTGAAAGCGCCCGATGCGCGTGCTCAGCCAGCTTGCGCCCAGCGAGACGGAGGCATTGATGGCCAGAACGTCCTCGTCCTCGCTGCGGATGGATGCGAAGGCGTCGGTCATGGCGATGAAAGCACCGCTCAGCGCGGGCAGCAGGCGCCGCCCCGCGTCGGAGAGATGCACCCTGCCCTTCTTGCGCACGAACAGCGGCTTGCCGACGCGATCTTCGAGCTGGCGGATCTGATAGGAGACCGCCGCCTGCGTCATGCCCAGTTCCTCGGCGGCGCGCGAGAAGTTCTCGTGGCGACCGGCGGCCTCGAAGGCGCGGATGGCAGTCAGGGGCGGCAGGCGGTCCATCCCCGCATGATAAGGCTGCCTTATGACCTTCGCCAGAGGCTTTGTTGGCGCGGGCGGGCAGGATCGGCCAGATTCCGGACATCCGATGGAGGAACCGGACAATGCAGGATCAACACTTCATGCAGCAATGGAACGCCGGTCATGGCCGGTTTTCCGAAGGACTCGATCAGGGGCTGGGCAAGCTGGCCGGGAAAGCCAAGGCTCGCTTTGGGCGCCGGGCACCGCGGCAGCGCGAGACGGAATCACCGTTGGCCCACAAGGCCCGCCTGACCACGCTCGGCGTCATCGGCGGCATTCTCGCCGGCGCCAGCCTCGGCATGGTGGCGCCGCTGGTGCTCACCATCGACTGTCCGCAGGCTCCCCTGGAAGCGGCGCATTCGTGCCCCCAGGCCGCCCTTGCCTGAAAGCAGAAAAGCCGCCCCGAGGGACGGCCTTTCCTTATTCTTCCGCGAAGACGGCGGTGATGACCAACCGTTCGTGATCCCACTCGGGGACGGCGGCGGGAGTCATCGGCACCATGAAGCGGCGCCGTTTCCCGTCCTCACCTGCCGGACGCTCGATCTCGATCACGTCGCCCGCGCCGAAGTTCTCGACCGCGATGCAGATGCCGAGTTCGTCACCGGCATCGGAGACGGCGCGCAGGCCCAGCAGGTCGGCGTGATAATACTCGCCTTCCTCCAGCTCCGGCATCGACGCGCGCGGGACGGTGAGCGCGGTGCCGCGCAGCTTCTCGGCAGCCGTGCGATCCGGCACTTCCTCGAAACGCGCAATCGCGCCGCCCTTGCCGTCATCGCGCAGCTTGGCGAGCGTCAGGGTGGAATCGTTGCCCATTGACTCGTTGAAGGCGCGGTAGCGCTTGAGCGCCGCCACGCCTTCACCGAACAGCTTGAGGCGAACCTCGCCCGTCACGCCGTGCGCGCCGGTTATGGCAGCAAGCGTGACGGGGCGGTCTTGACCAGCCATCTGGATCCGACCTGAAGCTTAGGCTTCGGTCGATTCCTCAGCGGCTGCTTCGGCAGGCGCTTCTTCAGCGGCCGGAGCGGCAGCAGCAGCGGCAGCCGCTTCTTCGGCTTCGCGCAGCTTCTCGGCACGCTCTTCAGCGCGGTCCTTGGCCTTCTGGCCAGGCTCGCCCTTCTTGGCGTTCACGGTGGCGGCGCGTTCCTTGATGCCGGCCTTGTCGAGCAGGCGGGCAACGCGGTCGGTCGGCTGGGCGCCAACGCCGAGCCAGTAACGCACGCGGTCTTCGACCAGACGGACGCGGTTTTCGTCGTCCTTGGCGAGGATCGGGTTGTAGGTGCCGACCTGCTCAAGATACTTGCCGTCACGCGGAGCGCGCGAGTTGGAGACGACGATCTTGTAGTAAGGACGCTTCTTCGCGCCACCGCGCGACAGACGGATCGAAACGGACATTGTTCTACCTTTCCTTCAAATCTTCAAAAATTATTTCTTCAGAAACTTGCCGAGATCGGGACCACCGAGGCCGGGCATACCGCCGCCCCCAAGACCACCACCGAGGCCCGGCATGGCAGCATCGAGGCCGCCCTTGCCGAACATCGCGGCCAGCCCCTTGAGGCCGCCCATCTTCTTGATCTGCTTCATGGCCTTGGACATCTCCTGGTGCATTTTCAGCAGCTTGTTGACGTCCTGGACATTGGTGCCGGAACCGTTGGCGACGCGGATCTTGCGCTTGGCATTGAGCAGCGCCGGATTGACGCGCTCCTTCTGGGTCATCGAACCGATGATCGCGTCCATGCGCAGCAGCACGCGGTCGTCCATGCCCGAGGCCGCCATCGCCGCCTTGGCCTTCTTCATGCCCGGCATCATGCCCGCCAGCGCGCCGAGGCCGCCCATCTTCTGCATCTGGCCGAGCTGCATGCGCAGGTCGTTCATGTCGAACTTGCCCTGCTCCATGCGCTTGGCCAGCGCTTCGGCGTCCTCGATCTTGACCGCTTCCGCCGCCTTTTCGACGATAGAGACGATATCGCCCATGCCGAGGATGCGGTTGGCGACGCGGCTGGGGTGGAAGACCTCAAGGGCCTCCATCTTCTCGCCGGTGCCCGCGAACTTGATCGGCTTGCCGGTGACGGCCCGCATCGATAGCGCCGCACCGCCGCGCGCGTCACCGTCCATACGGGTGAGCACGACGCCGGTAAGATCGACTTCGCCGGAGAACGACTGCGCGACGTTGACCGCGTCCTGACCCGTCAGCGAGTCGACCACGAGCAGCGTTTCACGCGGGTTCGAGATGGCGGCAACCGCCTTCATCTCGTCCATGAGCTGGGTATCGACGTGGAGACGGCCCGCGGTGTCGAGCAGCAGCACGTCCACGGCCTGGAGCCTGGCCGACTGCATCGCGCGGGTGGCGATCTCGGTCGGCTGCTGGCCGGCGATGATCGGCAGGGTGGCGACGCCCACCTGCTCGCCCAGCACGCGAAGCTGTTCCTGCGCCGCCGGACGGTTGACGTCCAGCGAGGCCATCAGGACCTTCTTGCCCTGCTTCTCGCGAAGGAGGCGGGCGATCTTGGCGGTGCTGGTGGTCTTGCCCGAACCCTGCAGACCGACCATCATGATGACGACCGGCGGCGCGGCATTGAGATCGAGTTCGGCGGTTTCTTCGCCGCCCAGCATCTCGATCAGCGCGTCATTGACGATCTTGACGACCTGCTGGCCGGGCGTGACCGACTTGAGGACCGACTGGCCGACGGCCTTTTCGGTAACCTGATCGATGAAGCGGCGCACGACGGGGAGCGCGACATCGGCTTCGAGGAGCGCGATGCGCACTTCGCGCATGGCATCACGGACATCCTGCTCCTTGAGCGCGCCGCGGCCACGCAGCTTGTCGAAAACGCCACCAAGACGATCCGAAAGGGAGTCAAACATTCTCGCTCCTAACGTCACTCGCGGCGAACATGCCAAACTCCTCATCGACGGACCAAAGGGCCAGCCAGAACGCCAAAAACGCCGGTGGGCGAAACCTCGCTGACCGGCGTGACGGAAACCTTATGCGAAAAACGCCGGCGGACGAAACCTCGTCGGCCAGCGTATCGCGTTTCCGCGAAACTGATATGTCGAAATAACCGATCGAAGCTGACTTTGAAAGGCTGTTTCGTAAGAAATGGTGGAGCCTAGCGGGATCGAACCGCTGACCTCCTGCATGCCATGCAGGCGCTCTCCCAGCTGAGCTAAGGCCCCATTCATTTCGCCGGATCGACCTGGGAGGTTCGATCCGTTTCCCGCGTTTCGGCCAGTCGCTGTGACTTGCCTCCGCTTGGGAGGCCGCCCTCTAGATGGGGTTCTCAGGGCTGGCAAGAGGAAATTTTCACGGGCCTGTCATTTTTTGGATGGAGGCCGAGATCACTCGCTCCCCCTGTTCGTCATTGCGAGGAGGCGAAGCCGACGAAGCAATCCAGAGCGGCGTAAACCGCTCCTGGATTGCTTCGCTACGCTCGCAATGACGAAGGACGGAGAATCACCAGCACCTGCTTCTTCCAGATTGCCCACCCCCGTTCATCCTGAGCCTGTCGAAGGATTGCGGCCTCGCGCCACGCCGCAGGGGGCTTCGACAAGCTCAGCCTGAGCGGGGTCGGGAGTTACTAGCACAAAAAGAAAGGGCGCGGTCGCCGAAGCGCCGCGCCCTTTCCTGAAACGGATCGGTCCCGAGACTTACTCGTCGCGGTCGCCGTCGTCGTCGCCGCCGCCGATGCCGAGATCGTCGTCACCGCCGAGGTCGACGTCGTTGTCCGGCGAATCGCCGTCTTCGTCGATGTCCAGATCGTCATCGGCGAGATCCGAATCCTCGTTCTCGACGACTTCCTTCTTCTGGATTTCCTCGTAGGGAATCGGCTGCTTGGACTTCAACACCGGCTCCGGGTGCCACGAATGGCCGCACTCGATGCAGGTGACCGGGTCGTCCTTGCCCAGGTCGTAGAAGCGGGTGCCGCATTTCGGGCAGCCGTGCTTGGCGCCCCACTCAGGCTTTGCCATGAAATGTCCTCATACTGCGCGCCCGAAGAGTACGGGCGAGAATTCCGTGTCTTGATGGGAGGGCCAACGCGCAAAATCAAGCACCCCGGCACCATCAGGGCGCGCGCCTTGCCATAGGCCGCCCCCGCTGTCAAAAGCCCGGCGATTTTGCAGCCTTCCAGCCTCGAAAGAAGCACGCCCGTGAGCCACGACACCACCACACCCATGCGCCCTCGCCGTTTCCTGCCCGCAGGACCGCTGAAAGGCAGGATTCGCGTGCCGGGCGACAAGTCGATCAGCCATCGCTCGATCATGCTGGGTGCGCTGGCCGTGGGCGAGACCCGCGTGACCGGCCTGCTGGAAGGCGAGGACGTGCTCGCCACCGCCGCCGCCATGCGCGCCATGGGCGCCAGCGTGGAACGCGTCGGTGACGGCGAATGGCGGGTGAACGGCGTGGGCGTCGGCGCCTTGCTCCAGCCCGAAGGCCCGCTGGACATGGGCAACTCCGGAACCTCGACGCGCCTGCTGATGGGCCTTGTCGCCAGCCATCCGATCAACGTCAGCTTCACCGGCGACGCGTCCCTCTCCAAGCGCCCGATGGGCCGCGTGATCGATCCGCTTTCAGAAATGGGCGCCAGCTTCGAAGCCAGTGAAGGCGGTCGCCTGCCGCTGATCGTGCGCGGTGCATCGCCTGCCGTGCCGATCACTTACCGCCTGCCGGTCGCCTCCGCGCAGGTGAAGAGCGCCATCCTGCTCGCCGGTCTCAACACGCCCGGCGAGACCACCGTGATCGAGCCGGTGCCGACGCGCGACCACTCCGAACGCATGCTCAAGGGCTTCGGCGCCGATCTCTCCGTGACCATGGAGGCCGACGGCACCCGCGTCATCACCATCAAGGGCGAGGCCGAACTCAAGCCGCAGGTCATCGACGTGCCGGGCGACCCCTCCTCGGCGGCCTTCTTCATTGTCGCCGCACTGGTGACGCCGGGCAGCGAAGTCGTGATCGAGAACGTCGGCCTCAACCCTACCCGCGCCGGGCTTGTCGAAGTGCTGCGCCAGATGGGCGGCCAGATCGAATTCCTGAACGAACGCGAAGTCGGCGGCGAGCCGGTGGCCGACCTGCTGGTCAGGCACTCGGCGCTGAAGGGCATCGAAGTCGATCCCGCCATCGCACCGGCCATGATCGATGAGTTCCCCGTCCTCTTCGTCGCCGCCTCGCTGGCCGAAGGCGTCACCGTCACCAGCGGCCTCGACGAGCTGCGCGTGAAGGAATCGGATCGCCTCTCCGCCATGGCCGCCGCCCTGACGCTGGCCGGAGCGGGAATCGAAGAGCGCGAGGACGGCCTCGTCATCACCGGCACCGGCGGCACCCCGCTGCCCGGCACCGCCGCCGATGCGCAAGTCACCACCCACCTCGACCACCGCATCGCCATGTCGATGGCCATCGCCGGACTCGTCAGCAGCGGCGGCGTGGAAGTGGACGACACCCGCCCGATCGCCACCAGCTTCCCCAATTTCGAGGACCTGCTGGCCAGCCTCGCCGGATAAGGGCATCCTGCGCAGGGATGGCACGTCGTCATCCCTGCGCAGGAACCTTACATGATCCTCGACTTGCCGGAATCGCTCAGCAATATCCTCGGCTTCATCGGCACGGCATGCTGCATTCTCGCCTATGCCTACATCACCTACGAGGACGAACCGAACCGCTACCTCCAGCACGGCCTCAACTTTGCAGGCGCCGTGCTGCTGCTGATCTCGCTGATGGTGAACGTGAACCTGCCCTCGATCGCCATGGAAGCGCTCTGGGCGGTCATCGCCGGTTGGGGCCTGGTGAAAGCCCTGCTCTCCCGCCGCAGGCAGCCCGCTCCGCCGGAACGCACGACCTTGCACTGAGCGCGCCGAGCCGCCATGACCGCGCGATGATTATCGCCGTAGACGGACCCACCGCTTCGGGCAAAGGCACCATTGCCAAGGCCCTCGCCCACCATTTCGGACTGCCCCACCTCGACACCGGCCTGCTCTATCGCGCGGTCGGTCGCCAGTGCTTCCTCGACGGCGGCAATCCGGACGATCCGGTTGACGCCCTCGCCGCCTGCGCCTTTCCCGAGGGCCTGCTGGCAGACCCCGAACTGCGCTCCGAAGCCAGCGGCGGCCTGGCGAGCCGGGTCTCGATCCACCCCACGGTGCGCCAGGCGCTCTACGAACGCCAGCACGCCTTCGCCGTCCAGCCCGGCGGCGCCGTGCTGGACGGACGCGACATCGGCACGGTGATCGCGCCGGAGGCCGAAGCCAAGCTGTTCGTGATCGCCTCGGTCGAGGCCCGCGCCCAGCGCCGCTTCCTCGAAATGCAGGCCCATGGCCGCGACGTCACTTTGGAAGCGATCACCGCCGACCTCGCCGCGCGGGACGAACGCGACCGCAATCGCAAGGACGCACCGCTGGTGGCCGCCGCCGATGCCATCGAGATAGACACCTCCGAACTGAAACGCGAGGAAGCCATCGCCGCCGCCATCGCCGCCGTGGATGCCCTGCGGGTCTCCTGACCTGCCCGGCTGAATCATCGGGATCGACTGGCTTCGCAATGCGACGAAACCACGTCGTATCCGCCAATTTTCTTGCATTTCGCCCCTCATGGGCGTAGGGGCCGCCGGTCTGGAGAACCGCAAGGTTTGAAGGGCGCCGTGGACGGCATCCGGCCCTCACGGCGGTTCGGCCCTTTTGGCCCGGGCCTCGCATGGTGCGAAGCGCGGAGGAAAGACCGGCGGATAAAACCGCCTGGCCGGAAAGAACTAAACAGGATTAAACCTTTAATGGCTACTTCTGCCAATCCCACCCGCGACGATTTCGCGAAGATGCTTGACGACCAGCTCGGCGGCGTTGCCGACGACGGTTTCGAAGGCCGCGTCGTCAAGGGTACCGTCACTGCCATCGAAAACGACAAGGCCGTCATCGACGTGGGCCTGAAGAGCGAGGGCCGCGTTGCCCTGCGCGAATTCGCCCGCGGTGAAGGCGAGCACGGTCTCAAGGTCGGTGACGAAGTCGAAGTTTACGTCGACCGCGTCGAGAACGCCGACGGTGAAGCGATGCTGTCGCGCGACCGCGCACGCCGCGAAGCCGCCTGGGACAAGCTCGAAAACGAATTCGGTGAAGGCAAGCGCGTCGAAGGCGTCATCTTCGGCCGCGTCAAGGGCGGCTTCACCGTCGACCTCGACGGCGCCGTTGCGTTCCTTCCCGGCTCGCAGGTCGACATCCGCCCCGTGCGCGACGTCACCCCGCTGATGGACGTGCCGCAGCCCTTCCAGATCCTGAAGATGGACCGTCGCCGCGGCAATATCGTCGTGTCGCGTCGCGCCGTCCTCGAAGAAACGCGCGCCGAACAGCGCAGCGAGCTGATCGACAAGCTGAGCGAAGGCCAAGTCATCGAAGGCGTCGTCAAGAACATCACCGACTACGGTGCGTTCGTTGACCTCGGCGGCATCGACGGCCTGCTCCATGTCACCGACATGAGCTACAAGCGCGTCAACCACCCGAGCGAAGTGATCGCCATCGGCGACACCGTGAAGGTCCAGATCATCCGCATCAACGCCGACACGCAGCGCATCAGCCTCGGCATGAAGCAGCTTGAGAGCGATCCGTGGGAAGGCGTTGCCGCCAAGTACCCGGTCGGCGCCAAGGTTTCGGGCGTGGTCACGAACATCACCGAATACGGTGCGTTCGTCGAGCTCGAGGCCGGCATCGAAGGCCTGGTCCACGTTTCGGAAATGAGCTGGACCAAGAAGAACGTCCACCCGGGCAAGATCGTCTCGACCAGCCAGGAAGTCGAAGTTGTCGTGCTCGAAGTCGATTCCGACAAGCGCCGCATCTCGCTCGGCCTCAAGCAGGCGCAGGGCAATCCGTGGGAAGAGTTCGCCGACAAGCACCCGGTCGGTTCGACCGTCGAAGGCGAAGTCAAGAACGCCACCGAGTTCGGCCTGTTCATCGGCCTTCCGGGCGACGTGGACGGCATGGTTCACATGTCGGACATCGCTTGGGGCATCTCGGGCGAAGACGCGCTGGCGCTGCACCGCAAGGGTGAGCAGGTCAACGCGATCGTTCTCGACGTCGACGTCGAGAAGGAGCGCATCAGCCTCGGCATGAAGCAGCTCGAAAAGGGCGCTCCGGCGGCCGGCGGCGTCAGCTCCGGCGGTGGCCTGAAGAAGAACGACGTGGTCACCGTGACCGTGCTCGAAGTCCGCGATGGCGGCCTCGAAGTGCAGGCCGGCGACGATGGCGCGACGGGCTTCATCAAGCGTTCGGACCTCGGTCGTGACCGTGACGAGCAGCGTCCGGATCGCTTCCAGACCGGCCAGAAGCTCGATGCCATGGTCATCGGCTTCGACCGTTCGAAGAAGCCGAACTTCTCGGTCAAGGCGCGCCAGATCGCCGAAGAGAAGCAGGCTGTCGAACAGTACGGCTCGTCGGACTCGGGCGCTTCGCTCGGCGACATCCTCGGCGAAGCGCTGAAGAAGCAGTAAGCTTCTCGGCATAAGCCAAAGCGAAAGGGCCCGTCCGCTCACCTGAGCGGGCGGGCCTTTCCTATTTGGGCGGGGGTTTCTAGACTCAGGGGATGGAAGCCAGCTGCCAGTGCGGAAACCTGACCGCCACGATCGATGACAGCGCCGAGCCGATGACGGTGATGTGCCACTGCATCGAATGTCAGAAGCGCACCGGCTCTCCGTTCGGAGTAATGGCCTACTTTCCTGACGCGAGCGTTTCGGTTGGTGGAGAGGCCCGCGAGTACGCCCGCCCTACGGACGAGGGGAACAGCTTCACCACCGGCTTCTGCCCGACCTGCGGGAGCACCCTTTATGGACGCGCCAGCAAGTATCCCGGGATCACCGGAGTAACCGTCGGCGCTATAGCCGACCCGAACTTTCCCGCCCCTGCCCGCTCGGTCTACGAACAGAGCCGCCATCGCTGGCTGGCGCTGCCCGAAGCCCTGCCGGGCTTCGCCCGCGGCCGCGACGGAGAACAGACCCGATGAAAGCCAATCCCTTCCTGATGTTCCAGGGCGAAGCGAAGAATGCCCTCGCCCTCTATCGCCAGGCCTTCCCCGACTACGAGGAAGTGCTGCTGCAAGAGCACGCAGAGGGCCCACAGGCCGGACAGATCGCGATGGCGAGGATCCGCGTGGGCGGGCTGGAGATCATGCTCTACGACAGCCCGCCGGTGCACGCCTTCACATTCACCCCCTCCACCTCCACCTTTATCGAATGCGACGATGAAGCTCAGTTGCGGGCTCTGGCGGAAACGCTGGGCGAAGGCGGCGGGGTGATGATGCCGATCGGCAATTACGGCTTCAGCAGCTTGTTCACCTGGCTCGCCGACCGGTTCGGCGTAAGCTGGCAATTGAATTTGAAGTGAGACCAATGCTCGAAATCCATCAATTCCCCTGCCTCAGCGACAACTACGGCTTCCTGCTGCACGACCCGGAAAGCGGAGAGACCGCCTGCATCGATACGCCCGATGCCGAAGCCTACTTGCGCGAGGCAGCCGCCAAAGGCTGGAGGATCACACAGATCTGGAACACCCACTGGCACCCCGACCATGCCGGCGGCAACGCTGCGATCAAGGCGGCTACAAGCTGCATGGTCGTGGCACCCAAGGGCGATGCGGCCAAGATCGAGGGAGTGGACAGGTCGGTGGTCAACGGTGACATCGTTCAGCTCGGCGAATGGAACGCCGAAGTGATCGATGTCGGGGGCCACACGATGGGCCACATCGCGTATCACCTGCCGCAAGCAGGTGTGGCCTTCGTCGGGGATTCACTCTTCGCGCTCGGATGCGGGCGGATGTTCGAGGGGACGCCGCAGCAGTTCTGGACCAGCCTCTCGCGCCTGAAAGCTCTCCCACCCCAGACGGCGCTATACTGCGCGCACGAGTACACTCAGTCGAACGCCCGCTTCGCGCTGCACGCCGATCCAGACAATGTCGAACTGCAGATCTATGCGCGAGACATCGACCAACGCCGCGCCAGAGGGGAGCCGACCGTCCCGACGCAATTGGCGCGGGAGCTGGCAACCAACCCCTTCCTGCGGGCGGATCGAGAAGACATGCGCAATCGTTGGGGCGGCCTCGACCCGGTCGAGACCTTCGCCCGCCTGCGGGCGGCCAAGGACAACTTTTGAGTTAGAGCCCTCTCCCCAAGGAAGAGGGTTGGGTGAGGGTGATGCGGGTCGCTGAAACCCTCACCCTCCGCGCCTTCGGCGCTCTTCCCTCTCCCACCGGGAGAGGGCTAAATCCGATCAAATCAGAGCGAGGAAATCGCCTCGTCGACCAGCTTGCGGTCGGCGTCGGTGTCATGCTTGGCGGCGATCAGCCCACGCGCAGCTTCGGTAGCCGCGAGGGCTGCCTTGGCGCGGAGTTCGTCGACCGCAGCGCGCTCGGCACCGGCGATCTTATCTTCGGCCATGCGCTCACGACGGGCGATCACGGCCTTGGCGTCGGCCTCGGCCTTGGCGACGATCGCCTCGGACTCGGTCTTCGCATGCTCGATCATCGCCGCAGCGTCCTTCTCGGCGTTGGCGATCTTCGCGGCGTATTCCCCGCGGAGAGCCTCGGCTTCGGCACGTAGCTTCTTGGCTTCGTCGAGCTGTTCGCGGATGGCCGCGATCTTGGCATCGAGCCCGCCGGTGATCAGCTTGGGCACGCCCTTCCAGATGAGGATGCCGATGAACGCCAGCATCGCCAGGCTGACCCACGCACCGGGGCCGACAAAACCGAACGCCACGGGTTCGACATGCTCACCACCATGCCCGCCGGCATCATGCTCGACAGTGGCTTGGAGTTGGTGCTCGGCTGCGGGATTAGCCATTGGCAAGGGCCTTCTTCACAGCGGCGGAAACGGAGGTCTTGGGGACCTTCACTCCGGCAAGACGGGTAACGATGTCTTGCGCCGCTTCGCTGGCGACAGCTTCGATCTCCGCACCAGCCGCGCTGCGAGCGGCGGAAATCCGCTCCTCAGCTTCGGCCAGCCGTGCGTCGATCTTCTTCTGCGCAGTCGCCAGCTTCTTCTCGGTCTTGGCCGCGGCATCAGCCTTGGCCTGAGCGACCAGGGCTTGGGCTTCAGCACGATTTTCGTTCTCGCGCTTGCGCCAGGCCGCTTCCTGTTCGTCGGCCGCATCGCGCGCGGCTTGCGCCGCGGCGAGGTCGTCCGAAATCTGCCGGTCGCGCTGGGAGACGGTATCCATCACCTTGGGCACCATGCCCCGACCCACGACGAAGAACACCAGGCCGAAGATGATCAGCAACCAGAAGACCTGGCTGGAGTAGGTTTCGGCAAGTTGAGCTATCTGTGGCATCGGGGTTTCCGGCAGTCAGTCAGGTCGTCAAATCGTCAGGCGACGAAGATCAGGATCATCGAGACGACGAACGCGAGCAGGCCCAGCAGTTCCGCCGCGGCGAAACCGATGAACAGGCGGCCCTGCTGGCCGTCGGCAGCGCCCGGGTTGCGCAGAGCGCCTTCGAGGAACGATCCGAAGACGTTACCCACACCGATGGCGGCCATGCCCGCACCGATTGCCGCGAGGCCGGCGCCGACCAGCTTGGCTGCTTCCATGTCCATGTCAAAACTCCTTTTCGAAACTCGTTGAAATCACTCAGTGAAGATTTTCGGCGTCGTTGATGTACAGCGAGGTCAACAACGCGAAGACGTAAGCCTGAATGCCCGCGACCAGCACTTCGAGTGCGCAGATCGCCACCATCAGGATGAAACTCGGGACGCCGATGAATACACCCCAACCGGCGCCGGCGTTGGTGCTGTCGATCACAAAGCTCGACAGCACTTCAAGCAGCACGTGCCCGGCCATCATCGCCACGAACAGTCGCAGGCCGAGGCTGAACGGGCGCACCAGGAACGAGATCAGCTCGATCACCGGGATCAGCCACAGCAGCCAGATCGGCGTGCCGTGCGGCACGAACAGCGAGAAGAAGTGCAGGCCATGGCGCCAGAAGCCGACGATCAGCACGATCGAGAAGCTTAGGATCGCGAGGATGCCAGTCACGGTGAAGTGGCTGGTGAACGTGAAGGCGTGCAGCCCGACGACACCCAGCGGCAGCAGACCGAGCATGTTCGCGAACAGGATGAACATGAACAGCGAGAAGATGTACGGAACATACTTCTTGCCGGCCTTGCCGACGTTCGCAGCGAGCAGGTCGTCGATGAAACCGGTGAAGGTCTCAACCGCCATCTGCCAGCGACCGGGCACCAGCTGGCGCTTCATGCCGCCAGCGACGAAGATCCACAGCGCGACGGCGGAGATCGCCATCCACAGAGCGCTGTTGGTGAACGCAATGTTGTAGCCCGCAATCTCCCAGTTCCCCGAGCCGAACAGCGGCTCGATGGTGAACTGGTGCATCGGATCGACTTTGGCTTCGGCTGCCACTTGTCTACGTGTCCCTTAACATTGCGAACGCGGCGCCCACTGGCCGACCCAATTGCAGGATCAGTCGGGACGCCGGCTGGAAATCCGGATTATGTTCCTGAAGGCAACGACCGTCCCGAGGAACAGCATTACCAACAGACCCCAAGGCGATGTTCCGGCAAACTGGTCGATTACCCAACCAATTGCCGCACCGCCGAGCATCCCCCCCAGCAATTCCGCCAGTACGCGATTGCCAAGCTTGTAGCCTGGATCCGCGCCCTGCACTTGCGGCCGGTTGCGTTGATCTTCTCGCTCACGGGCAGCCTTAAGCCGCTCCCCGAGCGCGTCGATCCGCGCGTCCTCGCCGATGGGGTCCCGTTCGGGCGTTTCGTCGCTCATGCTGGGCTCCGCTAGATTGGAGTTTCCGACACAGGCAAAGACCTGCCCGCCGAGGGCGCCGCCCCTTTAGAAAGGGGGTCCGCCCGAGTCAACCGATGCTGGGCAACTACCTGCCTGCCTGCTGTACTTGATCCTGATAACTATGGAGAAACAACCGGGCTTTCAGGCGATCTGCGAAATCGTCCGCGCCAGTTCGCCCTCTGTAAACGGCTTGGACAGCCTTGGAAGGTCAAGTTCCTCGCCGTCTGGAAGGTCCGCGAAGCCGGATACGACGATCACCTTGAGATCAGGCCGAATCTCACGTGCCTTCTCGACCAGCTCGCCACCGCTCATGTTGGGCATCGCGTAGTCGGTGACCATCAGATCGAAATCTTCGCTGGCAAGAACCACCAAGGCACTCGATCCGGAATCGGCCTGCAGCACCTGATGGCCCATGTCGGTCAGCATCGTTGCCGTGTTGAGCAGGACGATTTCGTCATCATCCACAGCGAGGATTCGCAGAGCGCCGTTTGACCTGGGTTTTTCCGGCTCGGGCACCGACACGTTAACAGTGGCGACGGACTGCTCCGCTGCCGGCAGGAGAATCTCGACCGTCGTGCCCTTCCCCGGGACGCTCTCAATGCGCAACCGGCCGCCGCACTGTTCGACCATGCCCTGGACCATCGATAGGCCGAGACCCGTGCCCTTCCCCACTCCCTTGGTGGTGAAGAACGGTTCCGTCGCGCGAGCCAGAGTGCCGGCGTTCATGCCCTCGCCCTGATCGATGACCGAGAGACGCACGTAGGCTCCGACGGTATCGGGCAGAATCGCTTCCTCGGCAGAAATGATCACCTCGCCCCCTTCGGGCATGGCGTCGCGCGCGTTGACCACCAGGTTCATGACCGCCAGTTCGAGCTGCGTGCGATCGGCCAGAGCTGCGGACAGCTTGAGCGGGAAGTCGGTCCTGATGGTGATTCCGGGTCCGATCGTCCGCTGCAACATCTCGGCCATGCCGCGCACAGCGTCCTGGAGATCCACCGGCTCGAGCGAAAGCTCTTGTTTGCGCGCAAAGGCCAGCATCCGCTGACTGAGGGTCGCGCCGCGCTCGGCAGCGAGCATCGCGTTTTCGAGGAAACGGCTGATGTCCACGCCGTCAGCCAGGCGCCGCTTGGCGAGGCTCAGGCTTCCCAGGATTGCGGCGAGAATATTGTTGAAGTCGTGCGCGACACCGCCGGTCAGCTTGCCGATGGCTTCCATCTTCTGCGCCTGGAAGAACTGCTCCTGCGCTTTCTGGAGCGCTTCCTGCGCCCGCTTTCTCTCGGTGAGGTCGCGGGTGATCTTGGTGAAGCCGACCAGCGTTCCTTCGCCGTCGCGGATCGGGTCGATTACGACGTGAGCCCAGAAGCGCGACCCGTCCTTACGCACTCGCCAGCCTTCGGCTTCGAATCGCCCCTCGGTCGCAGCGGTCTGGAGCGCGCGATCAGGCACGCCGGCTTCTCGATCCTCCAGAAGATAGAAGCGCGAGAAGTGTTCGCCGATGATCTCGCTTTCCTGATAACCCTTGAAGCGCTGGGCGCCGGCGTTCCAGCTCGACACCCGACCTGTGGGATCGAGCATGTAGATCGCGTAGTCGGTGACCGACTGCACCAACATGCGAAAGCGCTCTTCGCTCTGGCGGAGCGCTTCTTCGGCTTCCCTGCGTTCCGACAAGTCACGGGTGATCTTGGCGAAGCCGACGTGCTGGCCTTCCTCGTCGCGGATCGAATCGATGACGACGTTGGCCCAGAAGCGCGAGCCGTCCTTGCGGAGACGCCAGCCCTCCGCTTCGAAACGTCCTTCTTCCAGCGCGGCCTTCAAGGCTCGTGCAGGGATGCCGCGGGCGAGGTCTTCCTCGGTGTAGAACTGGGAGAAGTGCCGCCCGATGATCTCGGACGGGCGATAACCCTTGAGCCGTTCGGCCCCAGCATTCCAGCTGCTCACGATCCCCGAAGGGTCGAGCATGTAGATCGCATAATCCGTGATGCTTTGGATAAGCAGATCGGCGCGACCCGAATTTAATGATTTAACCGACATTCTTAGCCCACCGCCCCCTTACCGGAGCAGAAAGCTTCAGTTAACGGATCGTTCCATCGAACGATCTCGTTAACTGAGGCAAAGTAGCCGCCGGCGAGGCATTACGGACAGCGCGCATCCCGTTCGGGAGCCCCCGCACCCCGCGTCTGCCAGGTTCCGTTCGGCGCCTGGTACTTTTCGCCGGGCTGAGTGCGGCCAATGAGGACGCACCCCTGGGTCAGCGCATAGGCTTCGAGAGTGGCGTTCTGGGCCTGGGCGCGTTCCGCATAGTTCGCGCGCCGCTTGATGTTGAGGTCAGCGACCATCTTTTGGATAGCGGCAGACTGGTCGCCGACCACGCCAAGGTACCCGTCTGTCTTTTCGCCCACCTGTCCTGCCTGGCGCGCCGCCTCGTAAGCGGGATCGCGTTGCGCGAATGCCGGTGCCGGCAAAACCAGTCCGGCCGCGAGCAGGCCGCCCAATATCGATTTGGCCAGCAGCGCCTTCGAGGAGGTTTGCAGAGTGGAGGCCATGTCAGAAAATCTCCGGGTTATCGTCAATGTTCTGCTGGACGTCAGTCGCCAGCCGATAAATCACTTCCTGCGTGATGTTGATGTTGAGTTCGATCACGATCGGCTTGTCGGGCGCATCAACCGTGATGCATCCACCAGCCAGCACCGAACCCAGCACCGCCACCACACCCGCTATTGCCTTACGCGTCCCCGTCATCGGGGGCTTATGCGCCGCGCCAGCGGGCTTGGTCAATTTCGCAATTCTCATGGCATTTCCTCGCTTTCGCGGCGCTGAATGACGGCTTCATCTGCGATTGGGTCTTGCGGCGGCGCCGGAGCGGACGGCGAGCCGTCCGACTGCGTCTTGATCGGATTGCCCTGGGCATCGATCAGGCCGATTTCCCGCGGATCGCGAATGGCCGCTGGGTCGTAAAGGGCGCGCGTAACTCCGATCAATTGATAGAACGGCGCGCGAATGTTGACGTCCACCCTCACCGGCAATCCGGCGATGGCGTTGGTGATGAGATTCTTTTCGGCTCCCGCCCCCTGGCTGACCCCGTCCAGCCGCACGCGAGTGACGATCTCTCCGGTCAGGGAGCCGTCCATCTGCACCCGCATCTGACGGTAGTCGAGCGAACGCAGCGCATCGAAGGCGAGATTCGCGACCGCGCCGAGATCCTCGTAAGTGAGTTCGCCGACATAGGAGACATTCCCGCCCGGCGGCCGCGAGATCAGCAATCCGCCCTCCACCCGACCGTTGCCCAGGGTGTCGAACACCAAGGGGACCGTGCCGTCGAAGACGCCGGTGGCCGCCATGTTGTTGAGCTCCATGCGCTCGACAAAGCGGCCGGCGTCGAGGCCTACGATTTCGAGCACGTAACGCCGTTCCTCGGGAACGCCGAAGCGGATCTCGACCGGCTGCAACTTCAGGGTCCCGCCCAGGAACGGCCAGGATCCACCCTTCACATCGAGGACTTCCCCGTTGCGAATGGCAAAACTGAGTTCCCCGTCGTTGATTTCGATCCCAGGGTTGATCGAGGCGACCTTGATCGTCTGGTCTGGCGCCGTGGTCAGGCCGAGGAGATCGGTAAACACGACCGTACCTGAAGCGCCCTTCACCGGACCGAAGGCCGCCGCGAAGTCCAGAGACTCGCTCGAGAAGCGACCGCGGCTGGTGATGCCGTGTTCGTCCCAGTCGATCCGTCCGTTCCCGGTGACAGTGCCATTGGCCAGCGCGATCACACCTTCGGCCCGGCGGGTCAGATCGAGCGGCTGCATCGCGCTGTCGAAGACCAACCCCGCGACCGCCAGATCGGCATTGCCGCGCCCGGAGTTCAGGTTGTGAACGATATCGACCCGCGCCACTTCGCGGCCGCTCTTTGGTTCACGGAGCAGAGCCTCGGCGGTGATGCGGTTATCGACCAACGCCAGGCCCGCTCCCTCAGCCGACAGCGGCTCGAACCGAGCAGGAGCGATCCGATCGACCAATTGGAACCGGGCATCGCCGATGGTCATGCGCCCTTCGGCGTAGCGCCAGTTGCCTTCCGCTCCGATCAGGTCGAGCTGGACCGCGCTGAGCCTGATATCGGCGCCGCTGAACTTCCCGGCGATGTCCTTGTCCACCTGGGCCGAAAGATCGCTGATGGCGAAGGTGGAGGCGGTATCGGCTGGGCCAAGCGTGACCAGCACCTGCTTCGCCGAAACGGCGCCGGGATAAGCAAAGCCGATGGCTCCGGTGCGGAGCGCGATCGGCGTTTCCCCCAGATGCCCCGCAAGCTGCATCGAAGGAGCGCCAGCGGCGACACGCAAACCGCCGCTGCCATAACGCACGATGGGCGCGCCGCGGGCCGGGCACAATGTCAGGCGGTGGTGGCCGAATGAGAGATTGGCCAGCTGCAGTGCCTCGAACTGCAGATCGGTGCAGTCATGCCAGAGAGAGAGGCCCGTCATAGGGCTCCAGTTGCCTGAAACCGGCAGCAGCAAATTCTCCGCCCGCCCGCCGGGAAGCGCTCCGCTCGCCCTGATCTGTCCGGCAAAGCCCAGGACACCGTCTCCTCTGCGCATCAACGCGAGCTCCGGAATCGCCAGCCGCGACTGACCGACGGCATATTCGGCCATGCTGAACCGCAGTTCCATGCCGCCGTCGGCGCGCTGCTCCACTCGCCCGGCAATGCGCGGAAGTTTCTCACCACCGGTCAAGAAATTCCCCGACAACAGGGCGGGCTCGGTACCGCCTGTGGCCAGTTGGAAACGGGAGAGAGACAACAAGGCCGCGCCGCCCCTGCCCCGCAAGTAGGCGTCGGGAATCACGACGCTCGTGCGATCCCCGGTTCGACGCACGGTCACATCGGCCACCAGCCGGTTGCCGTCTTGCTGAGCGGCGAGTTGTCGCCTGACCTGATCGAGAATCGGCCCAAGCATTGTGCCGCTTGCTGATTTCGCCGCGTCAGCCAGCGTCCCGTCGAGCCCGCTCCCCAATCCGACGCCGGAGCCATCGAGCTGAGTGTCAATCTCTATCCGGTCGAAATTCCGCCTCGCCCTCAACGACCCATCAAGTTCGAGGCGCGAGGCATCTGCGAAGTTCGTGGTAAATTCGGTGCCAGCGAGCTCGTAGCGCGCCGTCAGCCCGTTGTCGCGCCAGCTAAACCGCGTCTTTCCGGAAAGTCCCGCAAGCTGCGTGACCGCGAAGCGCATCGCCCCGACGTCGACGCCAAGCTCACCCTCGAACGCCTTGAACGCCTCGTCGGCGCGAGCGTCGACCTGAAACGCAGCACGGGCCAGCTGCACCTGTTGGTCAGGGCAGGAAACCGCACCCAGGCGAACGGGCCCCTCGAACGCAGGGCGCCGGCTTTGAATGGCTATGCGACCGTAGAGCGTGGTCCGAATGGGGGCGCACCCGGGGACGGCGAGCCGTGGAGCGATGGCCGCCACTTCACCCTCGAAACCATCCTGAAGGTGGCCTCGTCCATCGACCTTTATGCCGACCGGGCCGTAGGTCCCTTCGACAAGCGCACGCCCGTCGACCAGCGTCAACCGCATGTCCGGCAGCTCGAACGCCCGTTTTGGGCCTTCGAACAGCAGCGGATCGAGCGCGCCGAAGCTGAGCTTGCCATCGATGTAGGAGCCAAACAGACGTGGGCGGACCAGCCGAACGCTCGCGATACGGGGCAACCACAATCCGTACCCGATCGTCACTTCCGCTCGTTCGATGGTCAGGTCCGGACGCTTCGGGTCGCCGACCACCACGTTGCGCAGCACTTCCCGGTGCCCACCGATGCTCTCTATCTCGTAGGTGGCCCGGATCCCGCGGTTCGCCAACTCACGGGAGATCAGGCTGTCAGCTAGTTCTTCGCGGCTGATCCAGAGGATCGCAGCACCCAGTGCCAGCAGGGCGCAAACGACGAGCAGCACCCAGCAGCCGACGCGGCGACGCGGGCGCTCGGGCATAGGGTCTTCAATCTCGGCAAGCGTCGCCATTGCCGGCACACTTGCGCGCTAGGCTCGGCAAAGGCAATGCAGGAACCTTGCATGAGGGCTGCAATTGTCTGGCGAAGGGACTGAATTGAGGGCGAAAGCGCCGCGCGAGAGCGACGGCCACCGCGCGCGACTGCGGCAACGGCTGCTCGAAGGCGGGCCAGAAGCCCTCGCCGACTACGAGGTCCTCGAATACCTGCTGTTCGCAATTCCGCGGGTCGACACCAAGCCGCTTGCCAAGGACCTGCTCAGCCGCTTCGGCTCGCTCGCCGGGGTACTAGATGCCCAGCCGGGCGCACTCAAACAGGTCAAGGGAATCAGCGAGACCGCCGTCGGCGCGCTTAAGATCGCCGCGTTGGTCGCCCGCCGCCTGGCGCGCAGCGAAGTTCGCGAGAAGCCGATCTTAGGAAGCTGGCAGGCGCTGCTCGACTACCTGACCATCGACATGGCGCACCTGACGGTCGAGCGCGTTCGAGTGCTCTATCTCAACACGCAGAACCGGCTGATTCTGGATCACCACGTTGGTGACGGAACGCTCGACGAAGCTTCGGTTCACCCCCGCGAGGTCATTCGCCGCGGACTCGATATTGGCGCGGCCGCGCTGATCCTCGTCCACAACCATCCGAGCGGCAATCCGGAACCGAGCCGCGCAGACATCCTGCTGACACAGAGAATCGCCGAGGCGGGCCGCCACCTTGGTATCGTGGTCCACGATCACCTGATCATCGGACGCGACGGCCACGCCTCGCTTCGGGCCAAGGGACTGATCTAGTCGGCCTTGATCCCGTAGCGCGCGTAATGGCGTTCGATCGAAGGTTGCCGCGCAAGCGCCTCGCGAATGTCGTTCTCGCCGCCGCGATCACCCATCTCGCGCTTGACCACACCCCGCATGAACAGCGCGGGCGCAAGCTCCGGACTAACCGACAGGGCTGCTTCGAGGTCCTTGAGCGCATCGGCGTAGCGGCCAAGGCGGTAGTAGCCCATCGCCCGGCTATCGAGCACTGGGGGCGAGAACACGGCTTTCTCGACCGCCTGGGTGCACAAGTCGGCCAGCTCCTCGGCGCGGAAATTCCACGTCGCCTGATACCAGCACTTGGCGTTGAGCATGTCGGGATCGTTGGGACGCTCGGCCAACAAGCCGTCGATGCGCTCGAGCCCTTCCTCCTTGCGGCCTGCCTGAGCTTCCAGCTCGCTCACCGCCATCGCGATCGCACGCTGTTGCTCGGCATTGCCGGCCTGATTCTCGAGCAACGAGATCGCTTCGTCGACGCGATCGAAATAGGGCAGGATATTGGCCAACGCGAAAGCGGCCGTCAGCGACGGTTCGAGTTCCCACGCCTCCTCGGCATCGGCCAAAGCATCTTCGAGCGTTCCCGCCTCCGTGCGCAAAGCGGCGCGGACGAGGTAGTCGTCTGCACTTCCCTCACGGTCGATCACGGTGTCGAGGTCCGACATCGCCCCTTGCCAATCCCACGTCGCCGCGCGGAACTGGGCTCTGCCGCGGTAAGTATTGAGATCGTCCGGCTCGCGTTCGATCAGCTTGGCATAGGCCGCCTCGATCGGGGCAAACCGCTTACGGTCCTGGCGGGCGGCAGCATCATAGCGGCGCTGAGCGTCGGCCGGTGCGCGAAGCATGAGCTGCGAGTTCCCGAAGCGCGCCGCCTTCTGCCGTTCGGCCGACACGTCCGCGGGAGCGATCTCGCCGCCCGGCCACGAGGTCTGGTCCGAGATAGTGAGCCGGCCTCCGGACAGCGCCGAAGCGCGATGCAGACGGATCTTCGCGATCTCGACATCGAACGAGGGCTTGCCTTCCAGGGCGTAAGGCTGGGCGCTTTCCGGCAGCAGCACGGTTATCTCGCTATCCTCGGAATAGGGTCCCGGCACGGCTACCGGAATGTCACGCCAGGCCGTCCGAGCGCGATCGGGGCGGAATTGAACGGACTGAGTGGGCAAGCTGAACGGCCGGGTACCGACACCGCGGTCCCACTCCCACGGAGAGGCCATCAGACCCTTCACCTTCAGCGTCGCCGTGTTGCTGCCTTCGTCATAGGTTAGCTGGCCGTCGTAGACGTAACCCTCACCCAACTCTCCGGTGGCGAAGTCCTGGATATAATCCTGCAACTGGTCCTCGGCCGTCTGGCCGATCACCGCCCGATAACGCGCCGCGTAGGCCCCGGTGAGCGTCCATTCGGCGTCGAACAGGGCGGGCACGTCCAGCCCGGCACGGTGATCGAAGGTGATCTTGCCCACCTGGTCATAGGACTGTTGCGGTCGCTGGGGCATCGGCATCAGCTCGGCCCCTGCCAGCCGCAAGGGCAAGGCATAATGGAACGGCGGAACCTCGCGCACGACATCCATGCTGGCGCCGTAGTTGGTGCCATCGAGCCAGAAATCCTCGCCATTGATGACGGCGTGAACGATGACGTGATCGAAGGCGCTGGGCATGGGCAGCATGCCCGGAACCGCGTCTCCGATAGCGGAGGAAACCGTCACGGCCTCGGCCTCGATCTCCATTTCGCGCAGCATCGCCAGCAGCAGCAGCGTCTTCGCCTTACAATCGCCGTAGCGCATGTCCCAGGTCTGCTTCGGCGATTGCGGGATGTAGTTGCCGCCCTCCATGCCGTTGAGCATGTAGGCGATCTCGTCCTGAACCAATCGCAGCGCCGCCACGGCCCGTTCCAGCGGCTGCGCATGAGCAGCTTCGATCCGCTCAACCTCGCGCGCGATCGGGCTTCCCGGAGCTATCGTCCCTTCGGTCGCGAACAGCGGAGCCATGACCCGGCTCACTTCCGGCCAATCCGCGAAAGTCCCGACCTGGAGCAACGGCGGCATGCGATAGCGCAGCGGTGCGTCTTCCGGCATCGGTGCGGCCTCGGTCAGCGGCACCTTTAACTCCAGGGTCGCGAAGCCGTCACGAACCACCGGTTCGGGGAGGGTCACGCTCTTGGTCGCGCCCCATTTGATGTCAGCGTCGGCGGGCCAGGATATCCTTACTCGGCCAAACTTCGCCTCGGATGGAGCGGAGGGCAACACGGCCGTCGCCTGCACCTCCTTGTCGAGCGCCTGGTCCGACAGGCTGACGGTGTAGCTGACCCGCAGCACGTCACCCACCCGCAAGCCCGGGACAGCCAGAGTGGCAGTCCGCAAGCCGTCGATCATCCGTTGCTCGAGCTGGCGCTCACGCCGCAGGATTTCAAACTTCGTGCCCTGACCAAGCAGGTCGATCACCTGCCCGTCGCGAATGATCGAGACGCGGTGGACGATGAGGTCGCCCTTGTCCGGCAACCAGCCCGCCTGAACCGTTCCAAGGGCCGTGAGCATCTGCGGATTATCGATCCGAACCGCGCGATCGACATATGTCCACAGCCGCCCTTCATCGATCCGCCTCTGGTCATCGAAAACCAGCAGGGGCGGCCCCGGTTTGACATCCGGCAGGCTTGCTTCAACGACCCAGGCGGGCGCCGACTGATAAAGAACTTCCTCTCCCGCCAGCGCAGGATTGCCCCACGCGAGTGCAGTCACCACCAGCAAGCCAGCTACGCTTCGCCCAGTCACGTATCGCATTTCCCCCTAACGCCCTTTGTAAGGACGGATTCGCAGCGATATCACCATGGCGCCGAAGGGAATGCAATTGGGGTGGCCCCTTACCCTTGCCATTCGGTCGGTCGCGGCTTAGCCGCGCCGCAAAGCTAGTATTCGGAGTTGAAGATGGTCCCCCGCTACGCCCGCCCCGCCATGACCGCGCTCTGGGAGCCTGAAGCTCGCTACCGCATCTGGTTCGAGATCGAGGCCCATGCGACCGAAAAGCTCGGCGAGCTCGGCGTGGTGCCGGAAAGCGCGGCCAACGCGCTGTGGGACTGGTGGAAGACCAACCCGAAGATCGACGTCGAGGCGATCGACGCGAAGGAAGCCATCCTCAAGCATGACGTGATCGCCTTCCTCGACTGGGTGGCCGAACAGGTCGGTCCGGAAGCCCGGTTCATGCACCAGGGCATGACCAGCTCGGACGTGCTCGACACGACGCTGGCCGTACAGCTTGCCCGCGCCTCCGATATCCTTCTTGAAGACCTCGACCTGCTCCTCGCCGCGCTCAAGCGCCGGGCGGAAGAGCACAAATACACCCCCACAATCGGCCGCAGCCACGGCATTCACGCAGAGCCGGTCACCTTCGGCCTAAAGCTCGCCCAGGCCTATGCCGAGTTCAGCCGCTGCCGCACCCGCCTCGAAGCGGCGCGCGCGGAAATCGCGACATGCGCGGTGAGCGGCGCCGTCGGCACCTTCGCCAACATCGCCCCCGAGGTGGAAGAGCATGTGGCCGAACGCCTCGGCCTCGCCCCGGAGCCGATTTCGACGCAGGTCATCCCGCGCGATCGCCACGCCATGTATTTCGCCACCCTCGGCGTCATCGCCAGCTCGATCGAGCGCCTGGCAATCGAAGTCCGCCACCTGCAGCGCACCGAAGTGCTCGAGGCGGAAGAATACTTCTCGCCCGGCCAGAAGGGTTCGAGCGCGATGCCGCACAAGCGCAACCCGGTCCTGACCGAAAACCTCACCGGCCTCGCCCGCGTGGTGCGCAGCGCCGTCACCCCGGCGATGGAAAACGTCGCTCTGTGGCATGAGCGGGACATCTCCCACTCCTCGGTCGAACGCTTCATCGGGCCCGACGCCACGATCACGCTCGACTTCGCCCTCGCCCGCCTCACCAGCGTAGTCGACAAGCTGCTCGTCTATCCGGAGCGGATGCAGAAGAACCTCGACCGCATGGGCGGCCTGGTCCACTCGCAGCGGGTGCTGCTGGCGCTGACCCAGGCTGGCCTCAGCCGCGACGACGCCTATCGTCTGGTCCAGCGCAACGCGATGAAGGTGTGGGAATCGGACGGCCAGCTTTCGCTGCTCGAACTGCTGAAGGCCGATCCTGAAGTTTCGGCCGCGCTTTCCGCCAGCGAACTCGAAGAGAAGTTCGACCTCGAATATCACTTCAAGCAAGTCGATCGCATCTTCGAGCGGGTGTTCGGTTGATTGGTCGTGGACTTCCCTTCGTCGCTCATTCGCATTAGGCCAGAGTGCAGCGAAGGAGCGTGGGCATGAAAATCGTTCGCACAATCGTGTGGGTTTTGCTTGTGGTCGCCCTGTTGATCTTTTCGATCAACAACTGGGACCCGATAGTCGTGAAGATCTGGGAAAACCTGGTCGTCGAAACGAAGATCCCCGCTCTTGTGGTGGTTTCCTTCCTGATTGGCTTCGTGCCGATGTGGCTGCTTCATCGCGCCAGCACGTGGAACTATCAACGGCGGATCAATTCGCTGGAGAACGCCGCCAAGACTGCGGCGATGGCCTCCGCCCCACCCCCGCCGGTCGCTGAGCCGATCGTCGAAGACGAGAACAAGTCGTTAACCCCGTGAGCAACCCTATTTATCTCGCGCTGGACTTGCCGCAACTCGACGCGGCTCGGGCGCTGGCCGAAAAGGTCAAGGACCACGTTGGGGGACTCAAGCTCGGCCTGGAATTCTTCTGCGCCCATGGTCATCATGGCGTGCACGAGATCGCCCATGTCGGCCTGCCGATCTTCCTCGACCTCAAGCTGCATGACATCCCCAACACCGTCGCGGGCGCGATGCAGGCGATCCACGTCCTGGAGCCCGCCATCGTGACCATTCATGCAAGCGGCGGGCGGGCGATGATGGAGGATGCCAAGGCAGCGGCATCGGCCAACACCAAGGTCGTCGCGGTGACCATGCTGACCAGCCTCGACGAGCGCGATCTCAAGCGAATGGGTGTCGACGGCACCCCGCATGACCAGGTCCTGCGTCTGGCCGAACTGGCGGAAGTCGCCGGTCTCGACGGCATCGTGTGCTCGGGTCACGAGGTTGAGGCGGTGCATCGCCAGTGGCGTGACGGCTACTTCGTCGTGCCCGGCCTGCGACCCGCGGGCAGCGGCGCTGGGGACCAGAAGCGCGTGGTGACACCGCGACAGGCCCGGGATGATGGAGCGAGTGTGCTGGTAATCGGACGCCCGATCAGCCGCGCTGAGGATCCGGTCGCAGCCGCGCGGGCGATTGCGGCGACGCTTTAGCGGGCCCCTTTCCTGCAAGCTGCGCTTGCCCTAGGGCGCGTACATGCCTGAAACCCAGATCAAGATTTGCGGCCTTTCGACGCCCGAAGCGATCGATGCAGCCGTTTCCGCGCGAGCGACGCACATCGGCCTTGTCCACTACGAGCCGAGCCCGCGCCACGTCACGCTCCAGCAGGCCGCAGCCTTGCGGGCTCGCGTTCCGGTCGAAGTGAAAGTGGTGTTGCTGCTGGTCGACACTCAGCCTCAGGCGCTGGTCGAGGCGGTGCAGGCCGTGCGCCCGGACGTCGTGCAGTTTCATGGCCGCGAGGCGCCGGAATGGCTCTCGCTGGTACGGCAGTACAGCCGCGGTCTTGCCTTGTGGAAGGCGGTGGGTGTCAGCGATGCCGGCAGCCTTGAGCGTGCCCAGCGCTACAAGGACGTGGCGGACATGGTGCTTTACGATGCTCCGGCAAAGAAGCTCCCTGGCGGTCAGGGTCTAGCTTTCGACTGGTCACTGCTGGGCGGCTTCAAGCATGAAATGCCGTGGGGCCTTGCGGGCGGGCTCGGCCCGGACAACGTCGCGGACGCCATCCGCATGACAAGCGCCCCTCTGGTTGATGCCTCATCTGGGTTAGAAAGCGCACCCGGCGTCAAAGACTTGAGCAAGATCGCGGCCTTTTGCCGGGCAGCACAGAGCGCCTAAGAAAAAGGGCGGCCCGCTGACGGACCGCCCTTGGCATCTGTTCTATTCTATCGATCAAAACCGCATGCCGATACCGGCCGTCGCCAAATTCGAGTCGGTGCCATCGAAGAAGAAATAACGGTAGCCGACCTTGCCATAGACGCGTCCAGAAATCGGAAGCTCGACACCGAGACCTGCGTGGACAGCGTCGCCGCAAAGATCGCACGTCAAATAGCTGTAGCCACCATCGATGTAGGCTTTGACGCCACCACTCTTCAGGCCAAGTCGCGCGGTTCCACCAAGGATTACGCCCGAGCCATCGACCAGAACCTTGTCGACCGAAGCTTCGACGCCAGCAAAGGCATTTTCGCTGATGTCGAGGTCATAGCCGCCAGCGACGCCGATCAGAGCTTCCGAAGTCTGATCATTGCCAAAAGTCATGCCGCCGCGCGCTTCGGCGCGGAAGTCGTTAGCAGCAGCGGGGACGGAAACGGTTAGCGCTGCCGCGAGCACGGCAATTCGAATATTCACCACTTGGAACTCCTGTAAAACTCACTTGTGCAGAAGCTGAGCCCTGCATCTCTTCGACCGCGTCTCGGCGGCGGCGGAGAGCTAGCCGTGAGGTTTAGGGTTTCCATTCAGTATGTTTACGGATCTCGCCGCTTCGACGTCGCGCATGTTGCTGCCCGGCAACAGCCACTCTAACGCAAACCGCTTGGGCGCATGAAAAAGGGGCGGTCCATCGGACCGCCCCTTCAAGTCACTTTGATCTAAACGATCAGAAGCGCATGCCGATGCCGGCTGCGACAACGTTCGAATCCGTGCCTTCGAAGAAGAAGTGACGGTAGCCGACCTTGCCGTAGACGCTGCCAGCCAGCGGCTGCTCAACACCGAGGCCGACGTGAACTGCGTCGTTGCAGAAGTCGCAGGTCAGGTAGCTGTAGCCGCCGTCGACGAAGAACTTGGAATTGCCTTCCTTCATGCCGAGGCGCGCGGTGCCGCCCAGGATCACGCCCGAACCGTCGATGAGGACCTTGTCCACCGAACCTTCGAGACCGACGAACACGCCTTCGCTGATGTCGTAGTCGTAACCGGCAGCGGCGCCGATGACGGCTTCGTTGCTCTGGTTTTCGCCGAAGGTGAGGCCGCCGCGCGCTTCAACGCGGAATTCGTTGGCAGCAGCCGGAGTGGCGGCAACGAGAGCGGCAGCAGCGGCGAACAGAGCAGCTTGAATCTTCACTTATTTTTCTCCTTCGGACGGAGCGTCGCATTATTGCGTCGCTCCGCCAGTATGCCGCACCCCTTGGCGGCGGAGCGCGCCTCTAGCCGCGAGCGCGCCGAAAGCCATTCACAAAACCACGGCGATTCCAGTTTGTTAGAATATGTTGCCGTTGCGCATCAGCGGTGTGGTAATATTGCCCGTGCGGCATTCAGCACGCTGTTTCTGGACAAGGCCGAGAGGCTCTGCCAAGCGGCTCGACAGTCATGACCGATCAACCCAACTCCTACCGCAATCAGCCTGATGAGCGCGGACATTTCGGCCAATTCGGCGGGCGCTATGTCGCCGAAACGCTGATGCCGCTGATCCTCGACCTCGAAAGCGAATACCGTGCGGCCAAGGCCGACCCGGCATTCAAGGCGCAGTTCGAAGATCTGCTCGAGCATTACGTCGGCCGCCCCAGCCCGCTCTACTTCGCGGAAAGGCTGACCGAGCATTTCGGCGGCGCCGAGATCTGGTTCAAGCGCGAAGAGCTGAACCACACCGGCGCGCACAAGATCAACAACTGCATCGGCCAGATCCTGCTCGCCATCCGCATGGGCAAGACGCGGATCATCGCCGAGACCGGCGCGGGTCAGCATGGCGTCGCCACGGCCACGGTCTGCGCACGGTTCGGTCTGCCTTGCGTGATCTACATGGGCTCGACCGACGTCGCTCGGCAGCAACCCAACGTCTTCCGCATGAAGCTACTCGGTGCCGAAGTGGTGCCGGTCGAAAGCGGCGCGAAGACGCTCAAGGACGCGATGAACGAGGCGCTGCGCGACTGGGTCGCGAACGTCCACGACACGTTCTACATTATCGGCACCGCCGCCGGCCCGCACCCCTATCCGGAACTCGTTCGCGACTTCCAGAGTGTCATCGGACGCGAGGCGCGCGAGCAGATGCTGGGGCGCACCGGCGCTCTGCCTGATTTGCTGATCGCGGCAGTGGGTGGCGGCTCGAACGCAATCGGTCTGTTCCATCCGTTTCTCGACGATCCGGACGTCGCCATGCTCGGCATCGAAGCTGCGGGCCACGGAATCGAAACCGGGCAACACGCCGCCAGCCTGACGGGCGGTTTCCCGGGCATCCTCCATGGCAACAAGACTTACTTGCTGCAGGACGAGGACGGCCAGATCACAGAAGCTCACTCGATCAGCGCCGGCCTGGACTATCCGGGCATCGGACCTGAACACTCGTGGCTGCATGAAAGCGGCCGGGTGAAGTACCTGCCGATCACCGACAACGAAGCGCTCGAAGCGTTCCAGCTGTGCTGCAAGCTCGAGGGCATCATCCCCGCGCTCGAAAGCTCCCACGCTCTCGCCGCGCTGCCCAAGGTGGTGAAGGACTATCGCAAGGATCAGCGGATCCTCGTCAACGTCTCCGGCCGGGGTGACAAGGACATCTTCACCGTGGCTGAGCACCTGGGGGTGAAGCTGTGACCACCCGCCTCGCCTCCGCGTTCGCCAAGGGCCACCCCGCCCTCGTGTGCTTTATCACCGCCGGTGACGGCGACACTGCCGCCAACCTCGACGCCCTCGTCGAAGGTGGCGCGGACGTGATCGAGCTGGGCATGCCGTTCACCGATCCAATGGCTGATGGCCCTGCGATTCAGGCGGCCAACTTGCGCAGCCTCGGCAAGGGCACGACCACTCGCGAAGTGCTGATGATCGCCGACGAGTTCCGCGAACGTCACCCTGACGTGCCGCTGGTGTTGATGGGCTACGCCAACCCGATGGTCCGCCGCGGGCCGGAGTGGTTCGCGGGCGAGGCCCACGGCTGCGGCGTGGACGGCGTGATCTGCGTCGACATTCCACCAGAGGAAGACGACGCGCTCGGACCGGCGCTGCGCGAAAAAGGCATCGCCCCGATCCGCCTTGCCACTCCGACGACCGATGCCAAGCGGCTTCCGGCCGTGCTCGAGGGCTCTTCGGGCTTCATCTACTACGTCTCGGTGGCGGGGATCACCGGCATGCAGCAGGCCGCGATGGGTTCGATCGAGGAGAATGTTGCGCGTCTCAAGCAGGCGACCAACCTTCCCGTAGTTGTCGGCTTCGGCGTGCGCACGCCCGAGCAGGCCTCCGCAATTGCCCGTGTCGCCGATGGCGTCGTGGTGGGCTCCGCGCTGGTCGAGCTGGTCGGAACTCATGGGGAAAACGCTCCCGAACACATCCGCCGACTGACATCAGAGCTTGCAGCGGCGGTCCATTCGGCTGCAAGGGAGGCCGCATGAGCTGGCTAACCCGTGTCCGCAACGCGCTGCCCTTCAGCAACAAGCGCGAAACGCCCGACAACCTGTGGGTCAAGTGCCCGCGCTGTCACGACATGCTCTTCAGCAAGGAATACGAGGCAAACCTCTACGTCTGTCCGCGCTGCGAGTACCATGGCCGTATCGGTGCCGACGCGCGACTCGGCCAGTTGCTTGACGAAGGTTACGAGCTGCTTCCGGCACCGCAGGTGCGCGAAGACCCGCTCAAGTTCCGCGACACCAAGCGCTATGCCGACCGCCTCAAGGCGGCACGCGCCTCCAACCCGCACGAGGATGCCTTCACCGCCGCCTATGGCCGGATCGAGGGTTTGCCCGCGGTTGTCGGCGTGCAGGACTTCGGCTTCATGGCCGGTTCGATGGGCATGGCGGTGGGCGATGCCTTCTGCGCCGCGGCTGCCAGAGCTCTGCAAGAACGCTGCGCTTTTGTCGTGGTGACGGCCGCAGGTGGCGCCCGCATGCAGGAGGGCATCCTCAGCCTGATGCAGATGCCCAAGGCGACGGTGATGACGCGGCGGCTCAAGGAAGCCGGTCTGCCCTACATCGTCGTGCTGTCTGATCCGACGACGGGCGGCGTCACTGCCAGCTATGCCATGCTGGGCGATGTCCACATTGCCGAGCCTGGCGCACTGATCGGCTTTGCCGGCCAACGCGTGATCCAGGACACGATCCGCGCGCAGCTGCCCGAAGGGTTCCAGCGCGCCGAGTACCTGCACAAGCACGGCATGGTCGACATGGTCGTCGACCGTCATCAGCTGCGCGCGACGCTGGCCAACCTCATCGATTACCTGGCGCCGGCCGAAGCCGCCGCCTGATCCTGCGCCGCCATGAAAGACTTTGCAGCCTCCGAAGATCCGGCGGTCCAGGCGCAGCTTGACCGTCTGGCGGCGCTTTCACTGCCCCAGGGCCGCCTCGGCCTGGAAGTAATCCGCGAATTGCTGGCACTTCTCGGCGATCCGCAGAAGCATCTGCCGCCTGTGTTCCACGTCGCGGGGACCAACGGCAAAGGCTCGACCTGCGCCTATCTCCGCTCGATCATGGAAGCTCAGGGCCTCACGGTTCACTCGGCGATCAAGCCACACCTGGTGCGCTACAACGAGCGTATCCGCATCGCCGGCAAGCTGATCTCAGACGAGGAACTCGCCTCGCTGCTCAAGGAAGTGCTCGACATCGGCGAAGGCCTCGGCCCGAGCTTCTTCGAGGTCACGACGGCGGCGACTTTCCTCGCTTTCGCCCGCCATCCGGCGGACGCCTGCGTGATCGAGGTCGGCCTCGGCGGACGCTTCGACGCGACCAACGTCATGGTGCAACCCGCCGCCTGCGGTATCGCCACGCTCGGCATCGATCACGAGTCCTTCCTCCTGGTCCCGGAAGAGTGTGCTCCGACGGAACCCATGGTCCGCATCGCGTTTGAGAAGGCCGGTATCGCCCGCGCCGGATCGCCGCTGGTGACGCAAAGCTACGCCGAGCCGTTGGAGGCAGAGATCGCGCGCATCGCCGGTCTCGCGGGCGCCCCGCTCTTCCGCCGTGGCCATGAATGGTCCGCGGAAGTCGGCGACACGATCGAATACCGCGACAGCAACGGCACGCTCTCCCTTCCCCTTCCCCAGCTTCCGGGGAAGCACCAAGGTGACAACGCCGCTCTCGCCGTCGCGATGATCCGCCATCAGGACAAGGTCGAGGTTTCCGCCGAAGCCATGGCGGAAGGCATCCGTACGGCTCGCTGGCCCGCTCGCTTGCAGTTGCTCGGACAAGGTCCGCTTACCGCGCTGGCCCCGAACCGCGAGGTCTGGCTCGACGGCGGACATAACGCCGACGCCGGCCTTGCCATCGGCCGCCATTTTGCCGGGCAGCGCCTGCATCTCCTCATCGGCATGCTCGCCAACCGCTATCCGCAGACGATCATCGATCCGCTCGAAGACCAACTGGCCAGCGTCACCGCCGTGCCGATCGACGGCAGCGATTCCCACGGTGAGGCCGCTTACGGCGACCGCGCTAACTGGGCGCCCGACGTGGCGACGGCTCTACGCAACCTGCCGGATGATGGACTGCCGGTCCTTATTGCCGGTTCGCTCTACCTCGCGGGCAAGGTCCTGGCGGCCAACGACGAGATTCCGGACTAGGGCTAAGCTTCGCTCACCGCTTCTTCGCTCACCACGGATGGCGCGAGCTTGCGGGTCTCGACCAGATAGGGAAGCGGGATCGGCCGGTCGAATTCCAGGCCCACGCGATCGCCCTTCTGCCATACGGCGCCGCCGAACGCTTCGTACTGCAGCCAGCTGAGAATGCCGTCACGGACCTTCTCCGGCCGGCTCAGGACGAAGTGTGCCCCGCCCCGCGACAGGTCGAGCAGGCGAACCTCCTGCAGACCGCTCACGGTCTTCAGGCGAGCGACGAAGTTAACTCCGAGACGCGAGTGCGTGCGGCGCGGGTCGGCGCCGCCAAAAACATTAAGCCGTGACATGACCCGACAGTGGCATGCCGGGGTTAGCGTCGTCTTAAATCCGGGTCGCGCTAAACGCCCGCTAGCGCCGTCGCCTCGACACCCGAACGGTCGCCCATTCGGGTCACGCGGATCCACTCCAGAACGCAAAGCACCACCGCGACTGCGCCAATCAGCGTCACAAAAATGAAGACGTCGTGATATCCGCGCTGTTCGATCATCTGCCCGAGCGCCCCCCGGCCTAACGTGCCGACGAGCAAGGTCAGGGAGGCCAGCAAGGCGTATTGCACCGCGCTGTATCCCTTGGCGACGATCGAGGAGAGCCACGCAACATAAGCCGCGCCGGCAATACCGGTGGCCAGGTTCTCCGCCCCGATCGTGATCATCAAGCGCGCAAGCTTCTCGCTGCCGCCCGGGAATTGCTCGACCGCCCAGGTGAAGCCCACAAGGCGGCTCACCGTCGACATGGTAGCGCCGCCCGCAGCCAGATCGGCGTAAAGCAGGTTCGTCGCGGCGGCGAGCACGGCTCCGAGAGTAAGCGTCGCCATGCGGCCGATGGTCGTCAGCATGTAGCCGCCCAGGGCCAGGCCGAGCACCGTCGCGCCAACGCCGAAGAACTTGGAGGCCACTGCGACCTCGTCATTGGTGTACTTCAACTCGCCGAGATAGAACGGATAGGCGAAGGTTCCCCAGATCGAATCGCAGATGCGATAGGTCAGGACGAGGCCCAGGATCAGCACCAGCGACCATCCCATGCGCCCGACGAACTCGGTCATCGGAAGCAACAAGGCGCGGTAAAGATGATCGGCAACCTGCCCGGCGGAAGAACGGTGCGTTTCTTCGACAGTCAGGACGTGCCGCCCTTCGCGCTGCAGCTTGACCAGGAGCCCCGCGATCAGCGCCGGAAGCACGATTGTCGCGATCACGATCAGCGGGCCATAGGTTGCGGTGAAAAGCGTAGGATCCGGGCGGTTTTCGGGGAGAGCCGTCATCGACCTGACCATGAACACGCCGACGGCTGAGAGCGACCAACCCCATAGCAAGCCGACCGCAAGCAGGGCCCAGTTGCGGATTTTCGGATTGAGCTGCCCAGGCTGGCGGAGCTCGTGCAGTTCCGCCTCGCTCGAAGCCAGGCTGGCAGAGGCCTCGGCATCAGGCGCGAACAGCCCCGCAATGCCGATCGCCAGCAATACCCCGCCCATGATCACGTAAGTCTGCGGCCAGCCGATCCTGGCGGCGATGATAAGGCCGAGCGCACCGCCGACCAGCGACGAGAGGCGAAAGCCCATTTGGTAGACGGTCGAGAGGATATCGAGCGTCGCCTCTTCGTCGGCTACGTCGATGCGCCAGGCGTTGATGACGATGTCCTGGGTCGCGCTTGCGAACGCGCCGATGGCGGCGAGCAACGAGAACCAACCGAGCGCCGACTTCGGGTCGAGCGTCGAAAGCGTCAGCAGGATCACGCCGAGCAACACTTGCGCCAGCACGATCCACTGCTTGCGCTTGCCCAATCGGCGAAGAACCGGGAGATCGAGCTTGTCGACCAGCGGCGACCACAGGAACTGGAACGCGTAGGCGAGGCCGATCAACGAGAAAACACCCATCGTCTCAAGGTCCACCTCGGCCTCGGTGAGCCAGGCGTAGAGCGTGCCGAGGAACAAGGCGAAGGGCAGGCCCGAGGCAAATCCGAACAGCGCCATGAAGGCGGTCTTCCGTTGACGCAGGGCGAGAAACAGCACCCGCCAGCCCGGCTTGCGCTGGCCTTCAACCGCCTCTGTCATCAATTCCTCCTCGTCATCTCGGCAGAGCGTAGCGGAGTTTGGGTGCAGAGGAACCCCCGCCGCGAGATGATAGACAGGCTTCTGGGCGACACATACGGCCTCGCAGCTTGGAGCCAGCGGGCTTCGCCGCTATGGGCCCAGCATGGCCGACACCTGGAATCCCAATGGCGAGAGAATCGCCAAGCTGCTTGCCCGCGCGGGCGTAGCCAGCCGTCGCGAGATCGAGCGGATGATCGCCGATCGCCGCATCGCCAAGGACGGGGTGGTGATCGAAACGCCCGCCACGGTGCTCGAACACCTGCGCGGTGTCACTGTCGACGGCAATCCTGTCGCCAGTGCCGAGCCGACACGGCTGTTCCGCTTCCACAAGCCCGAGGGCTTGATCACCGCCGAACGCGATGCGGCCGGGCGGCCGACCATCTATAACGCCTTGCGCAATGCGCTCCCCAAGGGGACGCCGCGAGTGATGCCGGTGGGGCGGCTCGATCTCAACACCGAGGGGCTGCTGCTGCTGACCAACGACGGCGGGTTCAAGCGCCAGCTGGAGCTGCCGGCAACCGGAGTGCCGCGCACTTATCGCGCCCGCACGTTCGGCGACATTTCGCAAGCCCAGCTCGAAGACCTGATGGACGGCGTCGAGATCGAGGGCGTTCGCTACGGCCCGATCGATGCCAACCTGGAGCGTCGCACCGGCCGCAACCAGTGGGTCGAGCTTACGCTTACCGAAGGCAAGAACCGCGAAGTCCGCCGGGTGCTCGAACACCTCGGGCTCAAGGTCTCGCGTCTGATCCGCACCGCCTACGGCCCCTTCTCGCTCGGCGACCTCGCCAAGGGCGCGGCGGTGGAAGTCCGCAAGGAAGAGCTGGAGCGGTTCAGGAGTTCGCTCAAGCATGCCGCCTCGCCGCCGCGGGAAGGTGTCAGCAAGCCAGCGAGCGACGCCGCCAACCGGCCGCCCACTCCGCGCAAGCCGGGTGGTCCAGGCAAGCCAGGTGGCCCAGCGCCTAGGTCGCGCTCCGGATCCCGTCCCCCCTCCCGCTCCCCCTCCCGCGGAGGACCGAAGTGAGAATTATCGCCGGCGAATGGCGCCGCCGCCTGCTCAAGGCTCCTCCGGGCGATGACACGCGTCCCACCGCAGACCGTACGCGCGAAACCCTGTTCGCGATGCTGACGAGCCGGCTGGGCAGTTTTGAAGGGCTCGCGGTGGCCGACCTGTTCGCCGGTTCGGGCGCGCTTGGCCTCGAGGCTCTGTCACGCGGGGCAGCGACTTGCCTGTTCGTCGAGCACGAAGCCGCGGCGATCCGGGCCTTGCGGGCCAACATCGCGGCCTTGCGGGCCCAGTCGCAATGCGACGTGCGCGCGACTTCAGTGCTGCAGGTCGGACCGGCCAAGGCCCCGCTGGACTTGCTGCTGCTCGATCCGCCTTATGGCAGCGGCGCTGGCGCTGTGGCGCTCGACAAGCTGTTCCGCCTCGGCTGGATCGGTGAAGCGACCTGGATCGCGCTCGAAACCGCGCAGGACGAAAAGGTTCAGGTCAAATCGCTCGAGATCGAAAGCGAGCGCAAGGTCGGCAAGGCCAAGCTTACTCTTCTGCGCCTACCGGCCGCGCAAGGATAACGCCCGCCAGGGTCATCACGCCGGCGACGCTCAGGAGCAGCCCGATCAACGGAGTGGCTCCCGCCGCGCTCAGGTTCTGGGCCGCGATCGGGGCGACGGCACCGCCGATGATCCCACCGGCGTTGAAGGCGATCGACATCCCGGTGTAGCGCGCCGTCACCGGAAACAGCACCGGCATCCAACCGCCGAGCGGTCCGTAGACAAAGCCCATGACCAGCAACGCCGCGGCCAGGGTCACGAATAGCAGCGGCAAGGATCCTTCGGTAAGGACCTGGCCGAAGATCGCGCCCAGCAGGATCGTCGCGGCCGCACCCCATCCCAGCATCTTGCTCGATCCGAACCTGTCGGAGCCGATGGCCGCGAGCACGATGCCGAGCGCGAGGAACAAGTTGGCGCCGAGTTGCAGGCCGAGGATAACGTCCCGCTCCACGCCGCGCTCCAGCGTCATGTGGCTGAGCGTGAAAGCGGTCGCGAGATAGAAGATCGCGAAGGCCGAGACCACGCCGGCACTCGCTGCCAAGACTGAGCCCCAATGGTAACGCAGGACCAGGCCAAGCGGAACTTTGGGCGGCGGCGCCTTCTCCAGCGCTTCGCGGAAGGCGGGCGTTTCACCGATGCTCAGCCGGACCCACAGACCGATCGCCACCAGCACCGCGCTGAGCAGGAACGGCACGCGCCAGCCCCAGGCGGTGAAAGCCTCGTCGGACAGGCCGAGCCCGAGCAGAAGGAATAGGCCGTTCGCCGCCAGGAACCCGACGGGGGCACCGAGCTGCGGCGCCGAGCCGAAGCGTGCCTCCCAGCCCTTGGGCGCGTTCTCGACCGCGAGCAGTGTCGCCCCGCCCCACTCGCCGCCCAGGCCAAAGCCCTGCCCGAAGCGCAGGATGCAAAGCAGCAGCGGCGCGACCCAGCCAACCATCGCGTAAGTCGGCAGGAAGGCGATGAGCAAGGTCGAGATGCCCATCAGCAGCAGCGAGCTGACCAGCGTGGACTTGCGACCCAGGCGGTCGCCGAAATGCCCGAACGCGATCGCGCCAACCGGCCGTGCCACGAAGGCGAGGCCGAAGCTCATGAAGCTGAACATCTGCTGCGCCGCAGTGCTTTCGGCGGGGAAGAACAGCTGGCCGAACACCAGCGCCGCGGCCGTGGCGTAGACATAGAAATCGTAGAACTCGACCGCCGTGCCGACGAGCGAGGCGGCGAGTACTCTACGATGCGTTTTAAGCGGTGATGTCACGGTTCCGTCCCCCTGCCGGCGGGCTGGGGCGGATGCGCCATCAAGTCAAGATTGGACCCGTCAGTTCTGGGGGTTCGAACGGCTCTTAGGCCAATTATCGAGCGGAACGTTCCCGAACGCGAGCCCGGCCTCGCGCGGATTGATGCAGCTGTCGTACTTGCCCTCGCGGCAAACGTCATAGACCGTGTCGCCGATCTTGACCTTGATAGCCTTTCCACGGGCGTCCCGTTCAACCACTTCGGCTTTCGGTTTGGCCGGGTTCCCTTGCGCAAGCGCCGGCTGGGCGACGGCGATCACGGTCAAAGCGAGAGTGCTGGCAACAAGTATGGCGCGCATAATCCATCTCCACTGCAGCAGGACGCGGGGACAACGGAGAAACATAGATCAAGTTCCGCCTTGGGCGACCGCGTTTCGCCGGTTGCGCGCCGCGTTTTCGTTCCCTAGTTGTTCGCGGTGACCGACACCCCCCTTCCCGCGATTGACCTTGGCGAAGCTCCCGAGTGGCTGGAGGGGCTGAACGCGCCGCAGAAACAGGCCGTTCTGACCACAGACGGTCCCGTGCTGATGCTGGCGGGTGCCGGTACCGGCAAGACGGCCGCACTCACCGCTCGCCTCGCTTACCTGATCCGCACCCGCCGCGCCTGGCCGAGCGAGATCCTCTGCGTCACCTTCACCAACAAGGCAGCGCGCGAGATGCGCCATCGGGTCGGTCAGTTGATCGGCGATGCGGTCGAAGGAATGCCGTGGCTCGGCACGTTCCATTCGATCTGCGCGAAGATGCTCCGCCGCCATGCCGAACTGGTCGGGCTTCAGAGCAACTACACTATCATAGACACCGACGATCAGCTCCGTTTGCTCAAACAGTTGATCCAGGAAAACGACCTCGACGAAAAGCGCTGGCCCGCACGCCAACTCGCCGGGTTGATCGATCGCTGGAAGAACCGCGGGCTCAATCCCGAAGACCTCGATGCAGTGGAAAACGAGGCCTATGCCAACGGCAAGGGCCAGAAGATGTACGCGCTCTACCAGGCGCGGCTCAAGGCGCTCAATGCCTGCGATTTCGGCGATCTTCTGCTGCATATGCTCAATGTTTTCAGGCGCGAGCGGGACATTCTTGAGAGCTACCAGAACCGCTTCAAATACGTGATGGTGGACGAATACCAGGACACCAACGCCGTCCAGTATCTGTGGCTCCGCCTGCTCGCCCAGACCCGCAAGAACATCTGCGTGGTGGGGGACGACGACCAGTCGATCTATTCATGGCGCGGCGCAGAAGTCGCCAATATCCTGCGGTTTGAAAAGGATTTTCCCGGCGCCGCGGTGATCCGGCTGGAGCAGAACTACCGCTCGACCCCGCAGATCCTGGCAGCGGCTTCAGGTCTGATCGAAGCCAATAGCGGACGGCTCGGCAAGACGCTTTGGACCGAGCGCGGGGGCGGCGAGAAGGTCCGCGTTATCGGCGTTTGGGATGCTCCCGAAGAAGCTCGCCGCCTGGGCGAGGAGATCGAACGGCTGGAACGCGAAGGTGCGCCGCTGGAAGGCGTAGCGATCCTGGTGCGGGCCCAGTACCAGACGCGCGAGTTCGAAGACCGGTTCATCCAGATCGGACTCAACTATCGGATCGTCGGCGGCTTCCGCTTCTACGAGCGAGCCGAGATCCGCGACGCGCTGGCCTATCTCCGGGTTATCGCCCAGCCGGCGGACGACCTGGCGTTCGAACGCATCCACAACCAGCCCAAGCGCGGTCTCGGTGCCAAGGCACTCGAAAAGATGCACCAGCATGCCCGCCGCCAGGACATCCCGTTGGCCGCCGCTGCCCTGGAGATCGCCGACAGCGACGAACTGCCCGCGCGCGCTCGGGGGACGATTGCCGGTCTGATGTCCTCGTTCCTGCGTTGGCGCGAACTGAGCGAGCAGGTCACCCCCGCCGAGTTGCTGCGCCAGGTGCTGGAGGAAAGCGGCTACGATGCCATGCTCAAGGCGGAACGCACCTCCGAGAGCGCCGGGCGGCAGGACAACCTGGTCGAACTCGCCCGGGCGATGGAAGAATACGATACGCTCGGAGACTTCCTCGAACACGTCAGCCTTGTGATGGACAACGACGCGGCGGACGAGACCGAGAAGGTCACGATCATGACCATCCACGCCGCCAAGGGGTTGGAGTTCGACCATGTGTTCTTGCCCGGCTGGGAGGAAGGCGTGTTCCCGAGCCAGCGTGCGCTCGACGAAGGCGGACTCGCCTCGTTGGAGGAAGAAAGGCGCCTCGCCTACGTGGCGATCACGCGCGCGCGCCGTCGCTGCACGATAATGCACGCAGCGAACCGGCGCATCTATGGGCAATGGACCAGCTCGATCCCCTCGCGCTTCATTGCCGAGCTTCCCGCGGAACACATCGTGCAGGAGACCACGCTAACTGGTGGCGCCTCGCTATGGCGCGCCAACTGGAGCGAGCAGGACGATCCCTTCGCGCATGTCAGCGAAGCCCGGCCCGATCGCAGCCAGGCCCGGGGCCCGGGTTGGCAGCGCGCACTGTCGACAGGCTACGACCGCCTGCCCAAGCGCCTGCCCGAACCCAGCCGCAGCGCCGCCAGCTTCGCCGCCAAGCCCCGCACCGACATCGCAATCGGTGCGCGCGTCTTTCACGACAAGTTCGGTTACGGCGAAGTGGTGGACCAGGAAGGCAACAAGCTCGAAATCGAATTCGAGCAAAGCGGGCGCAAGCGCGTGATCGACAGCTTCGTCAAACCGGCTTGAGGCGCGCTTCCTGACCTAAAGCCCACTCCCACTGGGAGAGGTCAAGGTAAGTCTCAAAGCGCCGAAAGGTTGAGGAAGCCCGGGACCGGGCCGTTCCATTCACCCGGCTCGGTCGGGCGATCGTCTTCCGGATCCGGCCGGCGACGCTCGGAGCGGCGCGGCTCTGCCTGGGCGGGTTTCCGACGGGCGTCAGCCTCGCGCGGCTCGCGCTTGGGCTTGCTCCGCTCGGTCTTCTCGCGCGGCGCCTTTTCAGCCTTGGCTTCCTTGGGTTCCGCAGCTTCTTTCCCGCCTGCCAGTTCGTAAACCGGAAGCGGGGAACCGGTGAGCTTCTCGACGTTCTCGATCGCTTCGGCATCGTCAGGCGCGACGAGCGTGAACGCCCTACCCTTGGCGCCGGCGCGGCCGGTGCGGCCGACGCGGTGAACATAGTCGTCTGGGTGCCACGGCGTGTCGAAGTTGAACACGTGGCTTACGCCCTTCACGTCGAGGCCGCGGGCGGCGACGTCGGAGGCGACGAGGATGTTGATGTCGCCCTTCTTGAACCGGTCGAGTTCTGCGAGCCGGCTCGACTGATCCATGTCGCCGTGGATCTCGCCGCTGGCGAAGCCATAGCGCTGCAGGCTCTTGTTGAGCTCGCGCACGGTGGTCTTGCGGTTGGCGAAGATGATCGCGGTCTGCACGTCGTCGGTACGCAGCAGCTCACGCAGCGCTTCGCGCTTGCCGCGCGCGCTGGTGAAGACCTTGTGCTGGGCGATGTTGGTGTTGGTCGAGGCGGGACGCGCCACCTCGATATACTTCGGGTTGCTGAGGAAGCGGTCGGCCAGCTTCTTGATCGGCGGCGGCATCGTCGCCGAAAACAACAACGTCTGGCGGTTGGGCGGCAGCTTCTCGCAGATGAATTCGATGTCTGGGATGAAACCCATGTCGAGCATGCGGTCGGCTTCGTCGATCACCAAAAGCTCACAGCCGGTGAGCAGGATCTTCCCGCGCTCGAACAAGTCCATGAGGCGACCCGGCGTGGCGATCAGGACGTCTACGCCCTCGTCCAGCGCCTTGACCTGGTCGCCCATCTGCACGCCACCGATCAGCAGCGCCATCTTGAGGTCGTGGTTGACGCCGTACTTCTCGAAGTTCTCGGCCACCTGCACAGCCAGTTCGCGCGTCGGCTCGAGGATCAGCGAACGCGGCATACGCGCCCGGCGACGGCCGTGGTGCAGGATGTCGATCATCGGAAGGACGAAGCTCGCGGTCTTGCCGGTGCCGGTCTGGGCGATGGCGATAATGTCGCGCATCATCTGGACCTGCGGGATCGCCTGCGCCTGAATGGGCGTAGGTTCGCTATATCCGGCGGCTTCGACCGCCTTCAGCAATTCGTCGGTTAGGCCGAGATCGGCAAACTTCATAGGGGCTCAATGTCCGGAACGGGGCGGTTATCCCGCCGCAAAATCGGCCACGCACGCACGCGCGACGCCGGGCCAGCGCCTATGCAGCGCCCAAGGAGAAAGTCAAGGATTCCCCCGTGCTGGACACGGGAACGTCAGTCGCGTTCGGCGACCAGCCTGCTTAGCTTGGTGAAATGGCAACTGGCGCCGGCGCGAGATTGGAGCTTGTCGCGCCGCGTGCAAAGCTGACCGTCACCGCTGCGTTCAACGTAGAAGCCGAGGTAATAGTCCTCTGAATTGCAGGAACGCTCCAGGGCGGCACTGAGCACTCGCCTGTCGCGCATGAACAACAGGAGCCGGTTGTTGTTCGCCGGTTGCACAGCAGCGATGGAGCCGATCGGCACGCAGTCACCGACCCGCTCTTCTTCGAACCTGTCGGTGTCCGCCGCTATTCTGTCCATCGATCTGGCAACCGTCCGAGGTGAACTGGGAGCGATACGGATGATCACCCGCTGCTCGATCCTGACCTGATTTTCGGTCGGCGGCTTGCGGGCATCGTCGAGAACCCTGAACGGTGCGGCAGCGGGACTGTCGAGGCCGACAGGGGGGCTATCGGGTTCCGGCGTCGTGTGCGCTGCCTCGCTTTGCCGCACCATGGATTCCGGCACTCCAACAGCCACCGCTGGCAGCAGCAAGGCGAGCGGGGAAAGGAGGATAGCAAAACTATTCATGCAGTGTTGCGGTGCTCGGCAATGGTTACCGCGAGAGGAACGGCGGTCGGCGGTGTCTTCTAGACCCGCTGATTGAATATCGGCTTAACCCGGGATTTGCCCTTTGCAACGCTCTCACCGCGCTGGCAAATGCCGATCATGACCGATCAGGAACAATTTCTCTCCGCCGCGAGTGAGCTTCTGGGCGAGCGCGGGCTGACTTGCGATCCGGAACTGCTGCAGCCCTGGCTGACCGACTGGCGTGGCCGTTTCAGCGGTCGAGCGCTGGCTCTGGCTTCGCCCTCGTCCACGGCAGAGGTCTCCGCCCTAATGAAGCTTTGCGCCAAACACGGCGTGCCAGTCGTGCCGCAAGGCGGGAACAGCGGCATGTCCGGCGGTGCCACGCCGGACGAGACGGGCCATGCGATCCTGATCTCCTTGCGGCGGATGAACGCGATCCGGCAGTTCGATCCGGCGGCTCGCGAAATCACCTGCGAGGCCGGCGTCATCCTGCAAACCCTGCACGAGGCGGTGGAGGCGCAGCATCTGCGCTTCCCGCTGACTCTGGGCGGCAAGGGTTCTGCCACCGTCGGCGGACTGATCTCCACGAACGCGGGCGGCACGCAGGTTCTGCGTCACGGCTCGATGCGGAGCCAGGTTCTCGGCATCGAGGCGGTGCTGGCCGATGGCAGCGTGTTCGACGCGCTCGTCCCGCTGAAGAAGGACAACCGCGGGTTCGACCTCAAGCAATTGCTGATCGGCTCCGAGGGCACCCTCGGCATCGTCACCGCCGCGACGCTTAGGTTGCTCCCGGCGCTCGCGGACCGGGCCGTGCTGTGGGCGGGTCTCGGATCGGTGACGGCAGCCCGCGCCTTGCTTCTGCATAGCGAAACGGTCGCCGGCGACGCGCTGGAGGGTTTCGAGATCATGCCCCGTCACAGCCTTGAGGCCGTGCTGGCTCACGTATCCGGTTCGCGCTCGCCCCTGCAGGGCGAGCACGAATGGAACGTCCTGATCGAACTGGCTGCCGACGCGGCCGGAGCGGACGCCCTGCCCGCGCTGGCTCAGACGCTTCTGGAGACGGCCTTCGAGGCCGGCCTTGTTGAGGACGCAACCATCGCGGCGAACGAAGCTCAGGCCGAGCAGTTCTGGCTGCTGCGTGATGAGATCGCGCCGGCCGAGCGAGCTCTCGGCCCGGCTGTGCAGCACGACATTTCGGTCCCGGTCGCCCGCATGGCCGATTTCGTCGCCGCTGCCGTGCCGGATGTCGAGGCCCGATTCCCCTCTTCACGGGCCGTTGCCTTCGGGCATCTGGGCGACGGCAATGTCCATTTCCACGTTCTCGCACCCGCCGGCGCGGTACGAGGGGAATGGGAAGCAAGCGACGGAAAGTCGATCAGCGCTTTCGTCCATGATCTCGTCACGCAATGGGGCGGCTCGATCAGTGCGGAACATGGAATCGGCCAACTCAAGCGCGATGAACTGGGCCGGCTCGGAGATCCGGTACAGCTGGCGATGATGCGCGCCGTCAAGCATGCGCTCGATCCGGCCGACTTGCTCAATCCTGGCAAACTCGTCCCGCCTTGCACGTGATGCCGCGCGGCTTTAAAGCCCGCCACACGAGTGCGGGCCCCCGTACCGGGTCTTGATAAAAACCAGCCTTCTCGGAGAGACATGATGGCCAGCGCGCCGCAACCACAACTGCCCCTGTTCTATAACGACCTGATGCCACTCAACAGCCGCGACCACGGCACCTGGAAAGCGCGCAAAGTCGAAAAGGCCGCCTGGGTCGGCGGCCAGCACGCGATCCCGCTTACGGTGGACGAATTCGCGCAGGCACAGCGCTATTTCCCGATCGTCTTCTCGGCCGGCGAGACTTCCGTTCCCCTCGCCCTCCTGGGCCTCAACGAGGGTGTGAACGTTTACTTCGACAGCGAAGGCACGCTGGCTGAAGACGTCTACGTCCCGGCCTATATCCGCCGCTATCCGATGCTCCTGGCCAAGCTGCGGCCGGACGCCGAAGAGATGTCGCTGTGCTTTGATCCGTCCGCCGAGCTCATGGGCGAATTCGACGACGGCGAACTCCTGTTCGTGAGCGGTGAGCCGAGCGATCACACTAAGAGCCTGCTCGATTTCTGTCAGAAGTTCGAAGAGGCCGGGGCACGTACCCAGGCGTTCATGGAAGAACTGACCAAGGCCGACCTGCTCATGGACGGCGAAGTAGCGATTCAGCAGAACGGCCAGCAAGAGCAGCCGTACATCTATCGCGGCTTCCGGATGGTGAACCAGGACAAGCTTCGGACGCTCGATGGCGAGACGCTCAAGTCGTGGAACGAGATCGGCCTCCTGCCGCTGATCTACGCTCACCTGTTCTCGCTCGACCTGATGCGCATCATTTTCGCCAAGCAGGTCCAGCAGGGCAAAGGGCCCGGCGCGGCCAACTGATCCCCGACGCAGGGTCGTTCAGACCCGAGTCGTGGCGGCTTCAAGGCGGATCGATAGTTTCGATCCGCCACCCCCTTGAAGCCCAGCCAATAAAGCCTAAATACGCGATGTCCGGCCGACGCTTCCCTCATGGCTCGGCTGGATAGGTACGCTTCGGCGTACCTCCTCCCTGAACCTTGGCCACCTCGTGCCATGTGCACGAGGTGGTTTTTTCATGAGGTTAGCCTGCCGGAAGACTATTCCGCGGCTTGCGGTAAACCCCAGCCGCCAATCAATTCTCCCGACAATCGGCGAACCAGCCCCGCAACGGCATTCGAAATAGCTTCGAGTCCCGGCCCTGGTTCACGCAACTCGCTATCGAGATAAGTGGTCCGGCAGATTTCAAGCTGCAACGCGTGCAGTCCGCGCGAAGGCGCCGCATGCCTGTCGAGCACGTATCCGCCGGCATAAGGCCGATTGTGCGCAGCGCGCCTTCCGATCGAGGTGAAATGGTCGAAGGCCGCCGCCGATAAGCTGCTGCTGGCCGAAGCTCCGAAGCGATCGCCGATCACGAAATCGACCGCAGCGTCCGAGCCCCGTTTCGGGCCGAGCGGCGGCATCGAGTGGAGGTCGATCAGCAGCGCCGCACCCCAACGGTCGCGCAAGCTTTCGAGCCCGCGCGAGAGGGCCGCGTGGTAAGGCTGGTGCACTTGCTCGATCCGCGCCGCCAGTTCCTCGCAAGTCAGGCGCCGCTTCCACAGCTCACCCAGGCCGGGGAGACGCCGCGGCACCAGGCCCAGGCCACTGCGCGCGCGCCGGCCCGCTGCGTGGCGCGTGCGGCTCACCGGAGTGTCGCCTTCGATCATGTCCCAGTCGATGTCGTCGGGCGCACGGTTGAGGTCGATCATCGCGCGCGGCGCATGGGCCAGCAGCAGCGAGGCACCGGTCTCCCGTGCCACAGCCTCTCCCACCAGATCCGCAAAGCGGTCCTCGAGCCTTACGCTGGCTTGTTCGGAGTGGCGGAAGTTCTCGGCAAACTCGTCTGGATAGACGCGGCCGGCGTGAGGCACTGCGATGAGGACAGGAACGGGAGGAGAGGTCCGCTGGATCAGGGTAAACGCCGGCTGGGCGACCGTTCCCGGAATACTACCGCCGCGCACGTTGCGCGATTCTCGTGCCACTGGGCCCATCTCCGCAAAAATCTAAGCTGACCGCGTTTCCGATATGTGTCAAAGCTGGGCAGCCGCGACAATCTAGAAGATTCGTAAATCGCTCGCGGATAAGGGATCGCAACGCAAATTCCTGGACAAGGGGGCATTGATGATCCGCATCTTGCTGGCAGAAGACGACGAGGCGATGCGCACCTACCTTGCGCGGGCGCTCGAACAGGCAGGATACTCGGTCGATTCGGTCGATCGCGGGACGGAGGCCATTCCTCTCCTCGAATCGCAGCACTACGATCTGCTGCTCTCCGACATCGTGATGCCGGAAATGGACGGAATCGAACTGGCGCAGCGTTGTGCGGAGATTTGCCCGGGCACCCGCGTGATGTTCATCACCGGCTTCGCCGCGGTCACCCTGCGCGCCAGCCGCGAGGCGCCCAAGGCGAAAATGCTGTCCAAGCCGTTCCACCTCAAGGACCTGGTGCTCGAAGTCGAACGCATTTTCGAGGATGAAAAGACCGAAGCGTCCTTTCGGCCCTGAAGGTCCGGAGCCACCTTCGAATAACCCACCAAAGGACCCCTTGTCATAACGATTGCCCGGCGCTAGATGGCCCGCCTGCCGATCGACCGGATGGGTTCGGGCGTATAGCTCAGTGGTAGAGCACTGTGTTGACATCGCAGGGGTCGGAAGTTCAATCCTTCCTACGCCCACCATCCGGTCGAGGCAGAAAACCCGCTGTAATGGCGGGTTTTTTATTGCCCGAAGAAGACCGGGCGGCCCTGCCCCTATTGCGGGATGATGGCCCGGACCGGCGCGGCCCAATCGATCTCGACATCTTCCATGATCGGCGCGTTGGTCGAGACCAGGTGATAGCGCTGGGGCTTCGAGCCACGCATCAGGCGCTTCACCAGCAGTCTCCCGTCGCGCAGCTGGACTACGCAAAGTTTGTTCAGGACCTGATCCTCCAGGATCGCCTGTTCGCCGGTGTAGACCAGGCGCCAGCCGTCCTCCGCCACCGGTAGCAGGCTGTCGCCCTTCACCTCGACCGCGATAGCCCGGCCCGACACGAACGGCGGCCGTTCCACAAAAGCCATGCCGTCGCCCGGAGCGTAATCGTCGAACGGAGTAACCGCCGCCCCCGCCCCGACATATCCGACGACCGGGATCTGATCGGCCTGCGCGGCGGCGAGCTCGCCAGTCCCCAGCAGCCGTTCGACCGAAGTGTTCGCCACCCGGGCGATAGCGTTCAGCATGGGGCCGCTAGGCTCCGCGCCCTTCTCCCACCGAGCGACGGTCGACTGGGTCGTGCCCAGCCGTTCGGCGAATTCCGTCTGGTTCAATCCGGCGGTCTGCCGGATCGCCTTGATACGGATGGCGAGAGTGTCACTCATGCCGCCAGCATAACGCCGCGAGCTTCCTGGCGCTACCCTCTAACGCATAATTCGCTTGACAAATTATGCGTATGCGCATATATGCAGACCACCCCCAGCAATCGAAGAGAACCCGAACCATGACGATTGATCAGTTGATCGATGGCATCCTCGCGCGCGAAGGCGACTACGTGGACCACCCCTCCGACCCGGGCGGCGCCACCCGCTACGGGATCACCCAGCGCGTCGCACGAGCGCATGGCTACGGCGGATCCATGCGCGATTTCCCGATCGAACAGGCGCGGGCGATCTATCGCGAACTCTATCTCGAAAAGCCGGGCTTCCTCGGGATTGCGGAGATCGATCCGCAGGTAGCCGAAGAAGTGATCGACAGCGGCGTGAACGCCGGGCCGAAGCGCGCCGCGCTGTGGTTTCAGCAGGCGCTCAACGTCCTCAACCGTCGGGGCCAGGACTATGCCGACATCGGCGAGGATGGTGCCATTGGACCAGCTACGCTCGGCGCCTTCCGCGCCCTTCGCCGCCGCCGGGGCGAGACTAAGGCTCGCCAACTCATGCTCAAGGCGCTCAACGGCCTCCAGTTCAGCCATTATTTCTCGCTCGCCCGAGGAAACGCGAAGTTCGAAGACTTCATGCCCGGCTGGCTCGACAACCGCGTAGGTGCGGCATGACCGCGCGGCGCAACTCGATTGGCACCTGGGCCCTGGTCGCCGTCGCCGTGACCAGCGCCGCGCTGATCTACTTCGCCTGGCGCTTGATCGGCCTGATCGCCGCGCCCGACTGGTGCAATCGAGCCATGGGCACCCGCACCGATCTGGCCATGGGCGAATGCTTCGCGCTGTTGCGGCAGCAGGTCGAGGCGCTGGCGATCAACAGCCACTTCGCCATCGGCACTCTGGCGCTTTGCCTCGCGGTGCTGGTGATCATCGTCCTCTCCGGCGGCCGGCTGAGCTTCCGCGCCAACCGCGACGGCGTCGAGGCCGACATTGCCCGGGAACGCAGGCTCGGCGGGATGGAGGGCCTGACCGATGGCTGAGATTATCCGCAAACCGCTCGCCTGGCTGATCGGCGCAGTGCTGATCGCTACCGCCCTGCTCTGGCTCTCCAATCTCATGAGCACCGCCCGCCGGACCGAGCTGACCGCTCGCGTCGAGTCCAACCGCGGAGACGCCGCGGTCCGCAGCGGGGCCGATGCCGCCAACACCATCGGCAACCGCAGCGCTGCCGAACACTCCATCGACAAGGAAGTCACCCATGCCCAAGACCGCATTCGCACCGCACCCGATACTGGCGCTGCCGATGGCGCTGCTCGCAGCGGCCTGTGCGGGATCTCCGCCGATTATTGCCACTAGAGCGCCGTGCACCGAATTGCTCCCGCAGGCCTGGCGCAACCCCGTCGAAGCGGCTGCAGCGCCGGTGGTCGCGGAGCGGTCCGCCTATCCCGCAGGGCCCGCCGGCGATGCGCTGTTTGCAGACCAGTTGGCGCGATCGTGGATGCAGTTTGGGGTCGAGCAGACCGGCCAACTACAGAAGGCCAACGGCCGCGCGATCGATGCCATCGGGATAGTCGAGCGATGCGAGGAGCGGGATCGTGTCGCTTTGGAGAATTCCCGGCCGAAAGTCCTTGGAATCTTTTAGATCATAATTTCTATCAAAGGTTCTTTCGTTTCCCCGCGAGACGCTTATCTCTTCGTCATGGTCTCCGGCCAACCAGCGCCGCGAATCAACGCGATTGCCTGCGCTCTGCCGGCTAGCGAATGCGATGCCACCTACAACGCCTGGGCCCTGCGCCAGCTCGACGGCCGGCGGGAAGCGACACTGCTGGAACGGATGCTGCAGCGTTCGGGAATAGGGCGACGCTTCACAGTCCTTTCCAATGCCGAAACCTATCAGGCCGAAGGCAGCTTCTACGACACGCCCAACGCGCCCGGCACGCTCTCGCGGATGGAAGTCTACGCCCGAGAAGCGCCCAAGCTGGCATTGGAAGCCATCGCCGGACTGGGCTCGATCGAGGGTGTGACTCACATGGTGGTCGCGAGTTGCACCGGATTCATGGCGCCTGGTCTCGACCAAGTCATCGCTCGGCGTCTTGGCCTCGATCCCACGGTGGAGCGGGTCGTAGTCGGTTTCATGGGGTGCTACGCCGGCGTCACCGCCGTGCGCACGGCCGCCCACATCGTCCGGTCCGATCCGGCCGCGCGAGTGCTGGTGCTCTCGGTCGAGCTCTGCACCTTGCATCTCCAGCCGACCGACAAGCTCGAACGCTTGCTGGCGATGGCGCAATTCGCGGACGGCGCGGCGGCGGCGATTGTCAGCAGCGAAGGCGAAGGGCTGGAACTGGGCGAAGGGCTGTCGATGACGCTCGAAGACAGCCACGACCTCATCACCTGGACCATCGGCGACACCGGCTTTGCCATGCATCTTTCCGGCGAAGTGCCTTTCCGACTGGCCGAAGCGCTAGGTGACGAGACGGTCGCGACCCGCGTTACCGAGGGCAAGTCGGTGACCGACATCGACGCCTGGGCGGTTCATCCTGGAGGCCGCTCGATCGTCGACGCCGTCGAACGCGGGCTACAACTCCCGCCGGAGAAGCTGACGGCCTCCCGCGAAGTGCTGCAGGACTGCGGCAACATGTCCTCGGCCACGGTCCTGTTCGTGCTCAAGAAGCTGATGGAAGAAAAGCCCCGCACCGGCATTGCGCTCGCCTTCGGGCCCGGGCTGGCGATGGAGGGCTTGCGGTTCGGATGGACCGAAGGCGATGCTCGCTGAGAGGCGCCAGGCCGACGAGCTGATGGACGATCCGGCCCTGGACGCCGCCACTTATCACGCAGTCTTGGCCGATCTCGCCAAGGTCAATCGCACAACCTTCGCCTATCGCCCCACCCTCGACTTCCTGCGCCGCGCGGTCGGGCAGAAGAGCCCCTTCACCTTGCTCGACGTCGGGTTTGGCGATGGCGACATGCTGCGCCATGTCGCGCGTTGGGCGAAGAAGCATGGGATCGTCGCCGAACTTACCGGGATCGACCTTAATTCCCGCAGCAAGGCCGCAGCGGAATCGGTCCCCTCTCCGGGCGCCCCCATTCGATATCTCACCGGCGATTATGCCGACCTCGCCGGCTCGGGCTTCGACTGCGTGATCTCCAGCCTCGTCACCCACCACATGACCGAAAGCGAGCTCGCGAAGTTCCTGCATTTCATGGAGGATGAGGCCCGCGAGGGCTGGTTCGTCAACGACCTCCACCGCCACGGCTTTTCCTACACCACCTGGCCGCTCCTGTCGGGCGCGATGGGCTGGCATCCGATCGTGCGCGCCGATGGGCACACCTCGATCGCCCGAAGCTTCCGCCCGGCCGAGTGGCACGAGCGGCTCGCGCGCGAAGGCATCACGCAGGCGCGGGTGCGGCGCTGGTTTCCCTTCAGGCTGTGCGTCGAACGGCTCCGCTGATCCTGGGCGCCGGCCCGGCCGGGTGCGCCGCGGCCATCGCCCTCGCCCGCAACGGCGCTGCGCCAGTGCTCCTCGACCGCGATGCCAAGGTGCGGGACTGCCTCTGCGGCGGATTTCTCAGTTGGCGCACGGCGGAGCAGCTTCGCTCGCTGGGAGTCGATCCGGAGGCGCTTGGAGCAAATCCCGTCGAACGCCTCGCACTGTTCGCTAATGGTCAGGAAGCGGTGGTCCCCCTTCCCGCGCCCGCCTGGGGGCTGTCGCGCCGAACGCTCGATGACGCGCTCAGGCGGCGCGCCATGGTTCTCGGGGCCACGCTCGAGGTCGACACCGCACGCGAGGTTCAGGGGCAGACGGTGGTCGGCCAGGTTCGCCGCTGGACGGGCGACGGTCTGTTCCTCGCAACGGGCAAGCATGACGTGCGCGGCCAATCGCGGCCTCGTTTGTCAGGCGATCCCGAGCTCGGGTTGCGAGTGCGACTGCCCGCCACAGCGACCCGTCACGACCTCCTGGCAGGTCGGATAGAGCTTCACCTCTTCACCGGGGGATACGCCGGCATGGTGATGCAGGAAGACGGCAGCGCCAACTTGTGCCTGGCCCTGCGCAAGTCGGTGCTGGCGGCTTGCGGGTGGACACCGGCGCGGCTGCTCGCGAACCTGGTGTCGCATAGTCTTGCTCTGCAGGATCGGCTGGGCGGAGATTGGCAAGGCCAGGCGATCGAATCGATCGGCGCCATTCCTTATGGCTGGATTGCCGAGACCAGCCCGCCCGGCCTGTTTCGGCTCGGAGACCAGGCGGCGGTTATTCCGTCGCTTGCCGGCGAAGGCATTTCGATTGCCCTCGCCAGCGGAGAACTGGCCGCGCGCCACTGGCTCGAAGGCGGCCGGGCCAGCGCACCCGCTTATCAACGCGCGCTGGCGAAGCGAGCTACGGGACCGCTGCGCTCCGCCAAGCTCGCACGAGCGTTTGCCGAAAGCCCCATCGGCGCCCGGCTCGCGCTCCCTCTCGCGCGCCATGCGCAGCCGTTGTTGCACTGGTTGATGGATTCCAGCCGTATTCCCCCCGATGCGCCGCTTGCGCAGGCGCCTGCCGCTCCCTAAGGAACCCCCCGTTCCCACTGGGCAGATAGAGGCAGGATTCCCGCATATGGCGAAGATCAAGGTCGCAAACCCCATCGTCGAGATCGACGGCGACGAGATGACTCGGATCATCTGGCAATGGATCCGTGAACGATTGATCCTTCCCTACCTCGACGTCGACCTGAAGTACTTCGACCTCGGGATCGAGAAGCGCGACGAAACGCGCGACCAGATCACCATCGATTCCGCCAACGCGATCAAGCAGTACGGCGTCGGCGTGAAGTGCGCCACGATCACCCCGGACGAAGCGCGCGTCGAAGAATTCGACCTGCACGACATGTACAAGTCGCCCAACGGGACGATCCGCAACATCCTCGGCGGCACGATCTTCCGTGAGCCGATCGTGATCCAGAACGTCCCCCGGCTGATCCCGGGCTGGACCGATCCGATCGTCGTCGGCCGTCACGCTTTCGGTGACCAGTACCGCGCGACCGACTTCCTCGTTCCGAGCGCTGGCACCCTGCGCCTCGTCTGGGAAGGCGAGAACGGCGAAAAGATCGACCGTGAAGTCTATCAGTTCAAGGCGCCGGGCGTGGCGATGTCGATGTACAACCTCGACGAATCGATCCGCGATTTCGCGCGCGCCAGCTTCAACTACGGCCTCGACCGTGGCTGGCCGGTCTACCTTTCGACCAAGAACACGATCATCAAGCGCTATGACGGCCGCTTCAAGGACCTCTTCCAGGAAGTGTTCGAGACCGAAGGCTTCAAGGAGAAGTTCTCGGCCGCAGGCATCGTCTACGAACACCGCCTGATCGACGATATGGTCGCCTCCGCCCTCAAGTGGAGCGGCAAGTTCGTCTGGGCCTGCAAGAACTACGACGGTGACGTGCAGTCGGACCAGGTGGCGCAGGGCTTCGGCTCGCTCGGCCTGATGACCTCGGTCCTGATGACGCCCGACGGCAAGACGGTCGAAGCCGAAGCCGCGCACGGCACCGTGACGCGCCACTTCCGCCAGCACCAGCAGGGCAAGGCGACGAGCACCAACCCGATCGCCAGCATCTTCGCCTGGACTCGCGGCTTGATCTATCGTGGCCGTTTCGACGGTACGCCGGACGTGGTTCGCTTTGCCGAGACGCTGGAGAAGGTCTGCATCTCGACCGTCGAAAGCGGCAAGATGACCAAGGACCTCGCGCTGCTGATCGGCCCCGATCAGGCGTGGATGACCACCGAGCAGTTCTTCGAAGCGATCGTCGAGAACCTCGAAACCGAAATGGCCGCCTGGGCCTGACCCAAGCAGCTACCTGGCCCTATCCCAATGGGAAAGGGTTTAGGTCGACACCCGCTCTCGCCGCACTCCCAGGCCGATGATCCGGCCCGGAATGCGGCGGAGCAGCGGAAAACGGTCGAGCACCTTGAGAAGCCACGGTGCATCGGTAATCGGCTCGCCCGACAGTACCGCTCCGATCACATTGTCCTGCGCCAGCTTCTGCCCCGCCTGGATTACCCGCGTCGGAAACTCGCGCCGGTCCTGAACCTTGGCCAGCAGCGGGTCGGGATCCTCTCCACGAGCCAGTGGCCCAGCCAGGATGTTCGTCGCCGCCACCGCGTCCTGGATCGCCAGGTTGATGCCGATCCCACCGATGGGGCTCATCGCGTGCGCCGCGTCCCCAATCGCCAGCAGCCCCGGCCGCGACCAGCGATCGAGCCGGTCGAGCGCAACTGACAGTAGGAACAAGTCGTCAGTGCCCTTGAGGCCGCCGGAGAGATCTAGCTCCGGAAACAGCGCCTGCATCTGCGCCCGCAGCCACTCGATGCCGCGCGCCTTCACTTCCTCAGCCGCACCCTTCGGGATGATGAAAGCCGCTTGCCAGTAAGTGCGGCGGTCGATCAGCACGGCCATGCGCCCCGTGTCGACCGCCCCACGCAGCTTGTCGCCGGCGTTGTCTGCCTTGCCGAGATGGAACCAGAAGATGTCCATCGGCGCCCCAAGCTGAGTAACCGGCAGCAGCGCCTGCTTGCGCACCAGCGACGCTCGGCCATCAGTCATGAGCACCAGCTTGCGAGCCCGCACCGCTCGTCCGTCAGCCAAACGAACGCCCGCCACGCGCCCGTGCTCCTCGATCAGCCCGGTGACCTCCGCCTCCATCTCCAGCGCGAAGGCGGGAAACGTGGCGGCCTCGTCGCGCAGGAAATCGAGGAACTCCCACTGCGGCATCATCGCGATGAAGGGGGCCGGGGCATCGAGGTGGGAGAGATCGCCGATCGTATAGTCGTGCCCAGCCACCCGCACCTGCGCGCCCTCAACCTTGTCATGCGGCCGCGCCAGGAAACGTTCGAGCATTCCTAGCTGGTCGAGGATTTCCATCGTCGACGGGTGAACCGTATCTCCGCGAAAATCACGGAAGAAATCGGCATGTTTTTCAAAGACCTGTACCGTAACGCCAGCCCTTGCGAACAAGAGCCCGGCCATCATCCCGGCCGGCCCGCCGCCGACGATCAGAACATCAGCGAGATTGTGCGTTGCGGCAGTCACCGGGCGTCTGACATAGAGAGGGCATGCATGCTGAAGCTATCTCCCCGGTAATGTCCGACGCACTCGTGATCCTGGGTGCGGCGGGAATAGTCATACCGGTCTTTGCGCGCTTTCGCATCACCCCGGTCATCGGCTTCATTCTTGTCGGTCTTCTGGTGGGCCCGTTCGGACTTGGGCGCCTGGTCTACCAGCACGAATGGCTGTTCTACATGACCATTTCCGATCCGGAGCGGCTCGATCCCTTTGCCGAGTTCGGCATTATCCTGCTGCTGTTCACCATCGGGCTGGAGCTGTCGTTCAACCGGCTTTGGGCCATGCGAAAACTGGTCTTCGGACTTGGTGCGCTGGAGTTGCTCGCGACAGGAGCGCTGCTTGCCGCCTTCCTCTCGATGATGGGCCAGTACTGGACCGGAGCGCTCGCTCTCGGCCTGGCGCTTGCCCTGTCCTCCACCGCTCTCGTCCTCCCCATCGCCGGGACGAACACGCCGGTCGGCCGCGCCGCGCTGGCGATGCTGCTGTTCGAGGATATCGCGATCGTCCCGATCATCTTCATGCTCGGCGCACTGGCGCCCTTTGCGGGCAGCGAGGGCATGGACGGCCTGTTCCATACCCTGTGGGTCGGCGTCCTGGTGGTCGTCGGCATGATGGTGATCGGCCGCCTCGCCCTCCCCCGCCTGTTCGCCCAGGCGGCGCGGACCAAGAGCCCGGAGCTATTCCTTGCTGCCTCGCTTCTAGTGGTGATGGGAGCGAGCCTGGCGACAGCGTTGATCGGCCTGTCGCCTATCGTCGGCGCGCTGGTCGCCGGCCTTCTGATCGCCGAAACCGAATACCACACCGAGATCGAAGGGATCATGGAGCCCTTCAAAGGCCTTGCCCTAGGCATCTTCCTGATCACGGTCGGCATGGGCATCGACCTGTTCACGATCTGGGACAACCTCGGCATGATCACCGTCGCGGTGGTCGGCGTCCTCTTCCTCAAGGCCGTGGTCACCAGCATACTCCTGCGCCTGATGGGCACGCGTCGCTCGACCGCGATCGAGACCGGCATCCTGATGTCGAGCCCCTCCGAAACCACACTTATCGTGTTGGCCGCCGCGACCTCGGCCATGCTGATTCAGCCCGGGACCGCGCAGTTCTGGCAGATCGTTACGGCAATCGGCCTTACGGTCACGCCGCTGCTCGCCTCGCTGGGTCGCTTGATCGCGCGGCGGATGGAGCCGACTTCCGGCGGCGCGACGGACACTTACGACACCGATGAACCGCGCGCGATCATCCTCGGCTGCGGGCGCGTGGGCCGGCTGGTGGCGCAGATGTTGACCCGGCATGGCAAGCTCTATGTGGCGATCGACGCCGATTCCGAGCTGGTCAATCGTTGCCGGAGCGAGGGCTACCACGCGATCTTCGGCAACGCCGCGCGCATGGAAACGCTGATTAGGCTGGGCCTGCCCCAAGCGCCCGCAGTGATCCTGACCATGGACGAACCGGTCCTCGCGCAGCGCATCACTCGCAAGCTGCGCGCCGCCTATCCCGACTTGCCGATCATCGCCCGCGCCCGCGATTCCATCCACGCTGCAGAACTCTACCGCGCCGGAGCGAGCACCGCCGTTCCGGAAACGCTGGAGGCGTCGCTGCAACTCTCGGAAGCCGTGCTGGTCGACCTCGGCGTCGCCATGGGTCCGGTCATCGCCTCGATCCACGAGAAGCGTGATGAGTTCCGCGAACAGATCATGGAGAGCGGCGAACTCACTCAGAAACCCATGCTGCGCACGCGCGTCGCCGAAAGCTGACCGGACAATCTCAACCGGCCCAACCGGCCGACCGTTTCATCGAGCGCGCCGGACCCGACTCCGCTCGCTGGCCGTTCTCATTGCGAAGGAGACTTCCGATGAAAGACGGAAACGAACCGCGCAACGATACGAACATGAAGCCGCAGAACCAGACTGGCGAACGGTACGGCACGATCAAGGGCCGTCAGCGCGGCGAGGACGACTTCAAGGGCCACGGCGACATGCCGCGCGGTAGCGAACCCGAAACCGGGGCCGCAGCGCGACGTCGGTGATAGGCTGCCTTAACTGACCGGAGCGCTCGCCAGAGCCTGGCGGACGGTATCGAGGGCCTCATTGGCCTTCGAACCGTCAGGCCCGCCGCCTTGCGCCATGTCGGGACGGCCACCGCCGCCCTTGCCGCCCAGCGCAGCGACGCCGGCTTGAACCAGTTCGACAGCGCTGATGCGGCCCGCGAGGTCCTCGGTCACCGCAACAGCGATAGCCGCACGACCTTCGTTCAGAGCCACGATCGCCGCGACGCCTGACTGGAGACGCTTCTTGGCCTCGTCGAGCAGGCCGCGAAGCTCCTTCGGATCGAGCCCATCGAGCACCTGGCCCGAGAACTTCACGCCGCCGATCTCTTCGTCCGCAGCCGGTGCGGCACCGCCGCCACCGCCCATCGCGAGCTGCTTCTTCGCCTCGGCCAGTTCGCGCTCGAGCCGCTTGCGCTCGTCGAGGAGCGCGGCGACGCGGTTTTCAACATCCTCAGGCGCGGTCTTGAGCGCGGCGGCGACGGTCTTGAGCGCCTCTTCGCGCCCGACCACCCATTGCCGCGCAGCCTCGCCGGTCAGCGCCTCGATCCGGCGAACGCCCGAACTGACCGCGCTTTCGGAGATGATGCGGAACAGGCCGATGTCGCCCGTCGCCTTCACGTGCGTGCCGCCGCAAAGCTCGACCGAATAGTTGCGGCCCGAGCCGTGCCAGTCACCGCGGCCCATCGAAAGGACGCGCACTTCGTCACCGTACTTTTCGCCGAACAGCGCCATCGCGCCCGCGGCGACGGCGTCGTCGGGGCTCATCAGGCGCGTGCCCACTTCCGCGTTGTGGCGGATCTCGGCGTTCACCTCGGCTTCGATCGAGGTGATCTCAGCCGGTGTCAGCGGCTTGGGGTGCGAGAAGTCGAACCGCAGCCGGTCTTCGGCGACGAGCGAGCCCTTTTGCGTGACATGCTCGCCGAGCTGATTGCGCAGCGCGGCGTGGAGCAAGTGAGTCGCCGAGTGGTTGGCGCGAACGCGGTCGCGACGCGCCACGTCGACTTCCTGGTGTACGGTATCGCCCACGGCGATCTTGCCCGCGGCGATCTTGCCACGGTGCGCATGCAGACGGCCGAGCGGCTTGGTCGTGTCCGACACCTCGATGCGAAGTCCGCTCTCCGACGTGATCGTGCCGGAGTCGCCGACCTGACCGCCGCTTTCGGCGTAGAACGGCGTCTGGTTGGTCAGGACGATAACCTCGGCGCCTTCGGCCGCTTCGGAGACTTCCTTGCCGTCCACGAGCAGCGCGACCACCTGGCCTTCGCCGCTGGTCGAAGCGTAGCCGGTGAACTCGGTCGCGCCTTCGCGTTCGGCGATGTCGAACCACAGCTCTCCGTCGGCCGTGGCGCCCGAGCCCTTCCAGGCTGCGCGAGCGGCAGCCTTCTGCTGCGCCATGGCCGCGTCGAACCCGGCACGGTCCACGCCGATCCCGCGAGCGCGCAGGGCGTCCTCGGTCAAATCGTAAGGGAAGCCGTAAGTGTCGTAGAGCTTGAACGCCGTCTCGCCCGGCAGGCTCGCACCTTCGGACATGTCCGAGGTCGCCTCGTCGAGCAGCCGCAGGCCGTTGTCGAGCGTCTGGCGGAAACGCGTTTCCTCGCGTTCGAGCACTTCGGTGATCAGCGCTTCGGCGCGCGGCAGTTCGGGATAGGCCTGGCCCATCTCACCGATCAGCGCCGGGACCAACCTGTGCATCAACGGCTGCTTGGCACCGAGCAGGTGCGCGTGGCGCATGGCGCGGCGCATGATGCGGCGGAGCACGTAGCCGCGCCCTTCGTTGGCCGGCATCACGCCGTCAGCGATGAGGAAGCTGGTCGAGCGCAAGTGATCGGCGATCACCCGATGGCTCGCCTGTTGCGCGCCTTCGGCCTTGGTGCCGGTCAGGCTTTCGCTGGCTTCGATGAGGTGGCGGAAGGTGTCGGTCTCGAACACCGAGTGGACGCCCTGCAGCACGCCGGAAATCCGCTCCAGCCCCATGCCGGTATCGATGCTCGGGCGCGGCAGGTCGGCAACGATCTGATCGTTTTCCTGCAGGTGCTGCATGAACACCAGGTTCCAGATCTCGACGAAGCGATCGCCGTCCTCATCGGGCGAACCCGGAGGACCACCGGCGATTTCCGGGCCGTGATCCCAGAAGATCTCCGAGCAGGGGCCGCACGGACCCTCCGAACCCATGGCCCAGAAGTTGTCCTTGGTGGCGATGCGGATGATGCGTTCGTCGGGCAGGCCGGCGATCTTCTTCCAAAGGTCCCAGGCCTCGTCGTCCGTATGATAGACGGTGACGGTCAGCCGGTCGGCCGCCAGCCCATACTCGCGGGTGACCAGGTTCCAGGCGAGCTCAATCGCCCGTTCCTTGAAATAGTCGCCGAAGCTGAAGTTACCGAGCATCTCGAACAGCGTGAGGTGCCGGGCGGTGTAGCCGACGTTATCGAGATCGTTGTGCTTGCCCCCGGCGCGTACGCACTTCTGCGAACTCGCGGCGCGCGGCGCGGGTGGCGTTTCGAGCCCGGTGAAGACGTTCTTGAACGGCACCATGCCGGCGTTGACGAACATCAGGGTGGGATCGTTGTACGGCACGAGCGGCGCCGACGGCACAACGGTGTGCTCGTTGGCGGCGAAATAGTCGAGGAACGTACGGCGTATGTCGTTGGTCGAGTGCATGGGAGTTGCGAATTAGGGTGCAGCGCGTAGCTAAACAAGCGGATTAAACCGCTAACTGAGAGTGTGTCCGCCGATGGTGCGAAAAGAGCGCGCTATTAGCGGTGTGCGGTGACGATCCAGGCGCCTGCTCGAAGCGAGACTATGCCTTCGCGAAGGTTCGCTCGAGCGAGATCCCTCACGCGATTGATGAAGGATTCGCGAGCCTCGGGAGCGAGCTCACGAGCGGCTCGCGCTGCTCCACCGATGACGGTGAAGTATGACGCCGCATCTTCGACCGGATCGGGTCCCGCGCCGACAACCATCGCGAAATCATAGGGTTCGAAGGCGATGTCCCGCCAACCTGCCGCGGTGAGAATGCCTTGCACGTAAGTGCGATCGCTGAAGGCAAAGGGTCCCGGCGCGCCCGGTGCAGGAGGAGGAACTTCGATCGGCAGCAGGCGGGTGACGCTGCGAAAGACCGGGTTCTCCTCCCAGGTTCGGAAGCAGGAGAACAGCAAGCCTGCATTCGGGGCTGCGATACCGCCGAGGTGGGCGAAGGCGGCGACCGGATCGTCGAAGAACATCACCCCGTGACGGGAAACGAGCAGATCGGGAGCAAGTGATTCTCCCGAATCCCACGCCGCGGCGTCGGCGAGTTCGAACCGGACGTTGCTGAGGTTGCGGGCCCGATCCTTGGCAATGTTGAGAAGCTGTGGCGAGATGTCGATCCCGGTGACTCGCGAGCCAGGCTGGGTACGAGCCAGAGCGAGCGAAAGTTCCCCCGCCCCGCAACCGATATCGAGCACGGCCTCGCTCGTGAAATCGCGGCTGCGCTGGAGCAGGCGCTCTGTGAGCATTCCGAAGCTGCGGTCGGTCCGCTTCCACTCGGCAGCCCAGCTATCGCCAGTCCGGCCCTGCCATTCGTCGCCACCAAACGTGACCCCGCCGGACTTGTCAGTGCCAGACTTGTCGCCGTTCGCCTGCATTCGCTGCCCCTATCACAACGCTTCCAACGCGCGTCCGTCGGAAGTGGTGATAGGATAACCTAAATCAAATGCGAAGAAGCCGGCGCGGGCCCCGTGGGGCATCCGCGCCGGCTCCGGTTCCGGAAGCGCGGACCGCGAACAGCCCGCGCCTCTAGAGGATCAGATGTCGTCTTCCGCGTCCGGGCCCGTCATCATCTCCTCGGCGACCTGGTCGGTGCGGCTGCGGATCGCAGCTTCCAGCCTGTCGCAAACTTCAGGATTGTCTCTGAGATACTGCTTCGAGTTCTCCCGGCCCTGGCCGATGCGGACACTGTCGTAAGAGAACCAGCTGCCTGACTTCTCCACAATGCCCGCCTTGACGCCAAGGTCGAGAATCTCGCCAATCTTCGAGATGCCTTCGCCATACATGATGTCGAATTCGACCTGCTTGAACGGCGGAGCGACCTTGTTCTTCACCACCTTCACGCGCGTGGCGTTGCCGATGATTTCGTCGCGTTCCTTGATCTGGCCGGTGCGGCGGATATCGAGACGGACGCTGGCGTAGAACTTCAGTGCGTTGCCGCCGGTCGTGGTTTCCGGATTTCCGTACATCACGCCGATCTTCATGCGCAGCTGGTTGATGAAGATCACCATGCAGCGCGAACGGCTGATCGAACCGGTCAGCTTGCGCAGCGACTGGCTCATCAAACGGGCCTGCAGGCCGACGTGCGAATCGCCCATCTCGCCTTCGATCTCAGCCCGCGGCACGAGCGCGGCGACCGAGTCGACCACCAACACGTCGATCGCGTTCGAGCGAACCAGGGTATCGACGATCTCCAGCGCCTGCTCCCCGGTGTCGGGCTGCGAGACGATCAACTCGTCGATGTCGACGCCAAGCTTCTTGGCATAGACCGGATCGAGCGCGTGCTCCGCGTCCACGAACGCCGCCGTGCCGCCGGTCTTCTGCGCTTCCGCAATGACATGCAGCGCGAGCGTGGTCTTGCCGGAGCTTTCCGGGCCGTAGACTTCGATCACCCGGCCCCGCGGCAACCCGCCTACGCCGAGCGCGATGTCGAGCCCGAGCGAACCGGTCGAAATCGCTTCGACCTGCATGGTTTCCTTCTGGCCCAGCTTCATCGCCGAACCCTTGCCGAATGCGCGATCGATCTGCGCCAGCGCAGCTTCGAGCGCTTTCTGACGGTCCACGTTGGACTCCTTTCCTACCAGCTTCAGTTCCGCCGCCATGACATGGCCTCCGTCAGTTGCCTAGAGTTGCAGGACATTTCCTCACTGACGGTTTCGTATCCGATTTGTTCCAACAGAACAAGAGCGGAACAAAACTTTTTTGGAATTAGCGAATTCAGTAGGTTAGCGGGCGGCCCGCTTACGCTGTTCCTGCGGCGCGACTAAGCGCCGCGCTTCCTCGGCGCGGACCGGATGCCCGATGAGGAAACCCTGGGCGTGGGTGCAGCCCTCTCCGGTCAAGATTGCGAGCTGCTCCTGGGTTTCAACCCCCTCGGCGGTCGTTTCCATGCCGAGCTTCTGCGAAAGCTGGATGGTGGCCTGGACGATGGCCAGCGAATCACCGGCCTTGACCAGATCGGCCACAAAGCTGCGATCGATCTTGATCCGGTCGAAAGGGAACGTGCGCAGGTAGCTGAGGCTCGAATAGCCGGTGCCGAAGTCGTCCATCGCGATGCTCACGCCGATCGCGCTCAGCCGTTCGAGGATCGTGCGGACCCAGGCTTCGTCATGCAGCAGGACGGACTCGGTAATTTCAAGCTCGAGACGGCTCGGCGCCAGTTCCGCGTTGCTGAGGGCCGAGAGAGTCACGGTGATCAGGTCGCCGCGCTTGAACTGGGCGGGCGAGAGGTTGACGCCCACTTTCACGTCCTCTGGCCAGTCGCGCGCGTCGTGGCAGGCCTGGCGCAGGACCCATTCGCCGATCGGGATGATCAGGTTGCTCTCTTCGGCGATCGGGATGAACTCGGCCGGCTGGACGAGACCGCGTAGCGGATGGTTCCAGCGGACCAATGCTTCGAAGCTGGCGATACGTCCGGTGCCCGTATCGAGCAGCGGCTGATAATGGACCTCGAACTGCCCCTGCTCGATCGCAATGCGCAGTTCCGCCTCAAGCTGGCGGCGTTCCTGCATCCGCGCGTCCATGCCGGTCTCGAAGAAGCGGAAGCTCCCGCGGTTCTCTTCCTTCGCCCGGTACAGCGCGAGATCGCTCTTCTTGAGCAGGCTCTCGGCATCCTTGCCGTCGCGAGGGCTGACGCTGATGCCGATGCTCGCGCCGATCACAACGGTGTGCCCGTCGAACCGGAACGGCTCCTCGATCACTTCGACGATGCGGGCCGCGAGAGCCGAGGCTGCTTCGACATCGGGCGTGCCGCTCTGGATCACGGCGAACTCGTCGCCGCCCAGGCGTGTGAGGATGTCGTCCGGCCCGACGATCTCGCGCAACCGGGCAGCCGCCTGTTCGAGAATGCGGTCGCCGAACGGATGTCCGAGCGTGTCGTTGACTTCCTTGAACCGGTCGAGGTCGATCGTCAGGACCGCCAGGCCGCAACCCTCGCGCGCCTCTCCGGCGGCAGCCGAAAGGTTTTCGGCAAAGGCCGATCGGTTCGGCAAGCCGGTGAGCGTGTCGTGCTGCGCCAGGTACGCGATCCGATCGGCCGTCAGACGAGCCTCGGTCACATCCTCGTGAGTCGCCACCCAGGCTCCCATCGGCGCTGGCTGGATCGCGATCTCGATGATCCGGCCATCGAAAAGTTCGACTTCGTGACGGCCACCCTCTTCGACGAGAGCGCTGAGCAGTTCCGCGTAGAATTCGGCCGACTGCGGAAACAGTCCCGAGCCCGTGAGGTAGTGCAGGATCTCCGACACCGCGGTGCCGGGAACGAGCAGATGTTCGGGAATGCCGTAGAGTTCGGCATACTTCTGGTTGAACCGGACGAGCCGGTTATGCTCGTCAAACATCGATAGGCCCTGGCCCATGTTCTCCAGCGCCGCGCTGCTGATCGTCACCTCGCGCTCGAGCTTGGCGGTCAGCGCGTCACGCTCGAGAGCGCCGACGAGGATCTCCTCAGCCAGAGCCGCGCGCTGTTCGGCTTCGGCGAACTGGGCGCGGGCCAGGCGGCGTTCGAAGTGGATCACGCCGAAGCCTGACCCGAAGATCAACATGACTCCCGCGGTGATGACTATCGCGAGCGTGCCGCTGTCGACCGAATTGCTCGGCACGGTCATGGCATTGCTGGGGTAGATCGAGGCCGCGGCCATGGCGGTGAAGTGCAGTCCGCAAATCGCCAGCGTGAGCAGCAACGGTGCAGCTTTCCTGACCGGAGGTGCGCTCCGTCCCGCCCACATCGAGCAGGCCCCGAGAACGACCCCGATGGCTATCGAGGCCAACACGAGGTCCTGGTCCCAGACCACGAACCCTGCGACCTCCACCGCCGCCATGCCGACGTAGTGCATCGTGCCGATGCCCACGCCGACGATCGCGCCTCCGACGATCGCCGCGAAGCGACGCTTGGCGAGCGCAACGGTCCAGCCGATGCCCGACACGAAGATCGCCGCCGCCACCGAAAGCAGGGTGGTCGAGAAATTGTAGCCCATCGGCAGGTCGGGCTTGAAGGCGAGCACGGCAACGAAGTGGGTCGCCCAGGTGCCGAGCCCGGCGACTACCGCCGCGAGCAGGGTCCACAGAAGCTTGCGCGAGCTGTCCCGTTCGGCCTGCTCGAAGGCAGCGAAGGCGATGCAAGAGGCCGCAAGGCAAATGAGCCCCGCGACCAAAAGGAGGCGCAGGTCATGATCCTGAACTATGCAGGAATAGACGCGAAGCATTGAAAGACCCTGTTACCCAGTGGCCGGGTTTAGGGGATAAGCCGCTTCGCTTCGGTTAAACCGCGTGGTTTCGATAAAGGTAACGAACAGCGAATTTACGCCTGGGCCCGGGCGCATTCCTGGCTTTACGCTTTCGGGCGATTAAGATCAGACCGCGCCCGCTGGCCTCAAGTCCCACTTGAGTTCGCGGCTGCCGTTTCCGGGAACGGTGACCTCGACGATCACCTGGCCGTCCTTCACCCGCGTGCCCTTGAGGCCCTGCAACTTCCACGAGCCCGAGGGACCGAGCGAGACGCGAACCTTGACCGGGTTGGCGTTGGCGTTCGTCAGCGTGGTGCGCATCGGCATCCAGCGCTTCGGCTCCTCACCGAAATCGAAATCGGCCATTCGCTCGCACCGGGCAAATACCTGGGAGCTTTCGCCCAGGTTGAGCTCGATGTCCTGTCCTGCCGCGTAGTCCCTGATCTGCTCCTCCGCGACAAGCTGCTCGCCGTATGCCGAGGGCTCGAACACCGCCACGCCACCCATCGGCAGGGCCATGCCGAGGCCGTGCTTGCGGTCGTTCACAGTCACGAGGAGCATCGATGCCCGCACCACCTCGTCCGTTGTCTCCCACGGCGAACAAGCTGAGCGGTAGAGCAGCCGGCCATCGACGCTCTCCTGATCGAGGAATGCGACCTGCTTCAGGCCTTTCGCAGATACGGTTACCGGCTCGGGTACGCGATAAAGCTTGAGGTCGCCCAGCGCCTCTTCTTCCGCCTTCATCATCCGCGCACCGGTCACCACGATCGCATCAGCCCGTTCAAGCATAGCTGCAGGAGCCGCCATCATGGGCGCTGGCGGCGGAGGTGGCGGAGGCGGCATTAAGTCATAGACAGGCGTGCCGACGGCAGTGCTGCCGAAGGGATAGCACGTCAGCCGGAGCGGCCGAGCGTCCGGAGGATCGGACAGTTCTTCGAAGTCGCTCACGACATTGAGCTTGCCCGCAATCACCAACAGTTCGGCATCTGGAAAGCTCTGCCCATTGTCATTGAGCAGCGTGAGCCAGCTCATCAGCCGCAGCTTCATCGCGTCGCCCTGCCCGCCTTGCTGCAAGGTCGCGACGTAGTTGGCCTGCCAATCGAATCCCCAGGCGAGGTACGTCAGCTCGACGGTGTAAGTGCCGCCCGACGGGCTGCGGGTGTCGACGCTGAACACCGGCTGGGCCGACAGTCCAACGGGTACTCGATCGAACGTAAGCTTCTCGGGCAGGCCCGAGCATCGCACCGCTTCGTAACCTTGCCCGGTCTGCAGCACCAGGCCGCCATCGGCACGAGTACGGACAACCGCAGATTCCGTAACAGTCTCCCCTGTCGCCGGGTTGGTGCGGGTGATGGTCACGCGGTTCCCGAGTGTTCCATCAACCAGCGAAGCCGGACTGAGCAAGTCGGCGTTGCGGATCTTCTCGATCGTGCCGCCAGGAAGGCCAGTGACGATCGCGCTCACCGCCACCATGCCCTCGGCGACGCCGGTGAAGCGGATCGTCGACTCGCCGGGTGGAAGGGTGACCTGGCGTGTTTCGGTGATCATCGCAAAACCGCGCGGCCAGTCGCGCTCCATGGCATCCCCTGGCGAGCGGTTAGGGTCGCGATAGAGGGTGACCGCGAGGTCTTGAGGTGCGGAAGCGTCGACGGCTTCGCGAGCGACAGCGGGAGCGGCGACCACCGTCAGCGCACCTGCCAGCGTCACCCAGCACGCGATTTGAGAGGGGAAGCGCATCTCGCGCCTCCTCAGTATCGCGTCTCGTAAGTGACGCGAACCTCGCGCTTTGAGTTGGCCGGCACGGTCACCACGTACTTGCGGCGATCGGCGTTGAGTTGCTCGCCCGCCACGTCTTCGCTGACGACGCGGAAGTCGCGCGCCCACCAGCCATAGTCGAGTCCGCCCTGCACCAACTCGACATCGACCGGCGTCGATTTGGCGTTGGTGAAAGTATAGCGCATCGTCGTGCGCCAGTAGTCGACGGTGCGGTCGACCTGGACGGTGCGGACTTCCTCTCCGTTGATGGTCACCCGGTAGCGGGCGCTGCGTTCATAATCGGCAGAGGTGATCCGGTTGCGACTTTCGACCTCGGCTTGAACCGAGACGTCGAACGCGTCGCCGGTCGTGAGCGTCAGCTCGCTTCCCATGGGCGTGTGCCCGATGCCGTTCTCGCCGATGAATTGCGGATTGCCGGTGCGGTCGCGCTGGTAAAACCGCACGGTTCCCGCCGGCAGCGCATCGCCCAGCCCGCCATTTCGCGAGGATGAAAACGCGATCTGGCTCTGGACGTTGACCGGCGCATCGTCGGAACTCAGCCAACCCACCATGCGCCCATAGACCTTGCGCGCGGGCACGCCCTGCACATCGAGGAAGCTGACCTGCTTGGTCTGGTTGTTGGCGATCGTAGTCCGCTCAGCGATGGGATAGAGGTAGAAATCCCCGAGTTGCTCGCGATCAGCCGTTTCGGTTCCCGGGACCATCGAACGACCCGGCTGCGGCGCGACGCGGCCGCGGTAGCCTCGGGAATTGTTGGAGACGTTGGGATTGCCGGCAACGAGCAGGGTGTTGGCCGAATGGAACGTCGTGCCGGTGCTGTTGGACAGCGTAACCCAGCCCTGCATGTCGATCGTGCCCTTGCCCTCGTCATAGAGAGCAACATAGTCGGACGACCAGCCGAGGCCCTGGGTCAGGTAGCGGATCGAAGCGGGGCGTGTGCCGCCGCGCTCGCTCTCGAGCGTCACCGACAGCGTCGGCCGGGCGCGCAGATTGGGCGGAACCCCGTCGAAGAGCACCCGGACCGGCAAGCCGTCGTCGCGCAGCACTTCGATACGGTCGCCAACCTGGATCACCACTCCGCCAGCCGTCGAAAGCACGGTCGCCCGCTCGCGCTTTTCCTGTCCGGTCGCGGGATTGGTGCGCAGGAGGGTGACGGTCTGGCCGACAGCCTTCTCCATCAGCTTTTGCGGAGTCAGCAGGTCGAAGTCGAAGTTCTGTTCGACGATCGAGGTATTGGCGGCGGCAAAGCTGAGCGTCTCGGGCCTGATCTGCGCGGACACGTCCGGAAACGCGATCGTGTTGCGGCCAGAGGTAAACGAGAGCTGGCGCACGTCCTGCACCAGCGAATTACCATTCTGGTAGATAGTCACGGACACGTCGCCCTGGGCGGTGGCATCCGGGTCGGCGAGCGACTGCGCCTGAGCAGCGGCAACCGGGGCGATCAGGACAGCGGTGGCCGTCGCAAGGACAACACGCAGGGACATGCAGGGCTCCTCCCAGAAACTCGTTCATGTTATAGTGTAACACGAGAGTTAACCCGTGGTGAATGAACGACGAACCGATCGTTCGTCAACGCGTGGGAGGGGTTCTTCTCTCACCCGGCGCCGGTTTGCGCTGTGTCGACGCAGCGTGCACGCGCAGCACCTGACCGACCTTGGCCGCGATCTGGGCGACGCTGAACGGCTTGGCGATGAAATGCATGCCTTCCATGTCGATCTCGCGGCGCAGCTGCTCTTCGGCGTAGCCGGACATGAACAGTATCGGCATCCCGGGTATGAGCTGGCGAATCTCGCGCGCCATGGCCGGGCCATCAAGGCTCGGCATGACCACGTCGCTGACCACCAGGTCGAAGTCAGGGTTCTTGCGCACGGCCTCCACGCCGATGTCGCCATCCGAAGCGGTGACCACGGTATAGCCCTGCCGCGTCAATGCGCGTTCGGCGACGGCGCGGACCATGTCCTCGTCCTCCACCAGCAGGATGCGTCCGCCGCCCGACCACTCGCTGGCTTCCTCTAGCGTCTCGGCCCGCTTCAGCTCTTCCTCGGTGGCATGGTAGACCGGGAGGTAGATCGTGAAGCGCGCTCCTCTGACGCTGCGGTCGGGATTGACGGCGTTGTCGGCGAAGATGAACCCGCCCGACTGCTTGATGATGCCGTAGACCGTCGACAGGCCAAGACCGGTGCCCTTGCCCAGTTCCTTGGTGGTGAAGAACGGTTCGAAGATCTTGCTCAGCGCCTGCTGCGGAATGCCGCCGCCGGTGTCTTCGGCGATCAGCACCGTATAGTCGCCGGAGGGGATGATCTCCGAGCCCATGCGCCGCACGTCGTGCGCAGCCACGCGGCGGGTGCTGAAGGACAGCGTGCCCGTTGCCTGTTCGCCGCCCCGCGCCTGGATCGCGTCGCGCGCGTTGACCGCGAGGTTGACGATCACTTGCTCCAGCTGGCGCGGGTCGGCCCGGATCGGCCCAAGGTCGCGGGCATGCTGGGTCTTGAGCGTAATGCGTGCACCGAGCAGCCGCTTTAGCAGCTGGCTGACTTCGGAAATCACGTCCGGCACCTGGATGACTTCGGGCTGCAGCGTCTGCTGGCGGCTGAAGGCGAGCAAGTGGCGGGTGAGCGAGGCTGCGCGGTTGGAGTTGGCCTTGATCTGCTGGATGTCGTCGTAGTCGCTGTCGCCGGGCGTATGGCGCAGCAGCATGAGATCGCAGTAGCCGATGATCGCGGTCAGCACGTTGTTGAAGTCGTGCGCGACGCCGCCAGCGAGCTGACCGATCGCCTGCATCTTGGTCTGCTGGGCGACCTGCCGCTTGAGGCGGGTTTCCTCGGTGGTGTCGGCCAGGCTGAGCAGCACCGCCGCCTCGCCCATCCCGCGCACCCCGGCGAGGCCGAGCGAAACCGGCTCGTCCGGCTCCGAACGCAAACGCACCGCAATGTCACCGCTCGATGCCGGGCCCTGGCCGAACCGGCGCACGGCGTCGGACATCGCGGTCTTGTCCTGCCTCACCACCAAGTCGGAAGGGTAAGGCGGCAGCTTGCCTTCTTCCACGCCCGCAGCGCGGCGGAAGGCAGGGTTGGCGAACAGGAAATGTCCGTCGCGATCGGTCATCGCCAGGCCGAGCGGCAACTGCTCGAGCAGGCCCTGCAATTGCACCGCCTGTCCGCGCGTCTCGCCGCCCCAGCCACCAAGGCCGATGCCAGCGTCGAACATCATCATCAGCGACGGCGCGTCGCCCGCTTTCGCTCCGACTTCGGGATCGGCGAGCGGCACGCTGACCAGCGTCTGCGGCGAGCCCTTGCGCCCCTCTCGGGCGAAATAGATGCGGTCGCGTTCGTCAGAGCGGAGCAGGGTCACGAAATCCTGCCCGGCCATGCTTGCGTTCTCATCACCCGCGGCGCGGCGCGCGAAGCCCGGGTTGCACGCGCGGATTGCCCCGTCCGGGCCGACGAGAGCGACTTCGATGCCCGCTGCGCTGAGGATCTTGCCGAAGGGACCGATGATGTACTTGCCGATCCCCGCGAGCGGCTCGGTCCGAGTGATCGGGGTGAAACGCCAGATCAGATATTCGTCGCCCCGGCCGACCCGCTGGAGGACGGCCGTCCAGGACTGGTCCTCGTCAGCGATCGTAACCTCTCCGCTTTCACCTTCGCGCCAGGCGACATGGGCGGCGCGGGCCAGCAGGTCGGCGGAGGCGCCGTCAACTGGCAGGCGCGGCGGGGCGTAGGAAGAACCGAACCACAGTTCGAACGCGGCATTGGCGCAGACCAGCCGGTTGGCCCGGTCGGTTATGGCGACGGCAACGCCTGCCTGCTCGATCGCCGCAACGGTCACCGACCAATCGGGCACTCCGGCTTCTGCTGCCGCTGCAGCAGCCGGGCGCCGACGCGCGGCGGAAAATGCGATCAGTCCCAGCACCGCGAGTCCGCCGGCATAGGCCAGCGTCACCAGAGCGCTTCCGGTGACCAGCTGGATCAGCGCAATGCTGGCCAGAACCGCCGCGGCCACGGCGAGTGAATCGACCACCGGGCTAGTGGCGGGAGCCTTGCTTATCTTTCCGGCCACGCCCTTCATTCGGCGGGCACTGCCTTCTCAAGCCGGCGGGCTTTGCGGCGGGCCCACTTGCGGGCGATCCACCAGCGCCAGAGGAAGACCGCGAGAAGATAGGAGATAGCCGCGGAAACGATCGCGATGATCACCAGCCCGAAGGCCGTGACCATGGTTGCACCGGTCAGCCACTCGAGGAATTGCTGCAGCTCGGTCTCTTCGATGGCGGTGTTGACCGGGGCGACAATCGTCGCGGCGTCGACCCGCAGCATCCAGCCGCCGATCCAATAAGCGGCGACCCAGATAGCCGGCGTGGTGAACGGGTTGGTGACGAAAGTCGTCAAGGCGGCAACCGGGACGTTAGCCTTCACCGTGGTGCTGAGCAAGGCCGCGAACAGGATCTGCGCGAACGGCACGATGACCCCGACTAGCATCCCCAGCGCCACACCGCGCGGAACCGAGCGGCGGGTAAAGCGCCACAACTCCGAACGCAAAACCCGGTGCGCGAACGGCCGGATGAAGCGGTTCTTCTCCATCTGCTCGCGCGTGGGCATGTTCTCGCGCAGCCAGTCGGACAAGAAAGTCTTTGAGCGGAAGTTAGCCATGATCCCTACCCGCCTTGCGCGGCCTGCCCGCCGCTTGCAAGCGGGCTTTCGGATAGGTCAGTGCAATTTGCGTTGAGCTGGTCATGCAGGCCGACCGCACGGCCGACTTAACCGCGATCACGCATCAGGCGCGCCTTGTCGCGCTTCCAGTCGCGGTCCTTGATCGTCTGGCGCTTGTCGTGGGTCTGCTTGCCCTTCGCCAGGGCCAGTTCCACTTTCGCCCGACCGCGCGAATTGAAATAGACCGACAGCGGGATCAACGTCATGCCCTTGCGCTCGACCGCGCCGATCATCTTCTCGATCTCGCGCTCGTGCAGCAGCAGCTTGCGCGGCCGCTTTGGCTCATGGTTGAAGCGGTTGCCGTGGCTGAATTCGGGGATGTTGGCGTTGATCAGCCAGGCCTCTCCGTCTCGCAGGTCAGCATAGGACTCCGCGATCGTGCCTTCGCCGAAACGCAGCGACTTCACCTCGGTACCCGAGAGCGCGATTCCGGCCTCGAAGACATCCTCGATAAAATACTCGAACCGCGCGCGCCGGTTTTCGGCGACGGTTTTCGCTTTGTCGAACGTGGAAGGTTTGGGACGGGCCATGAGGCCGGGCATGTAGGCATTACGCCGAACGAGCGGAACCCCCTATCCTCGCAAAACGCCAATCGTTGAAACGCCCCCCGGCATGGCTTGCCAAGTCGCAGGCCGACTGCAACAGCACCGGAAAAAATGGGGGCGCAAGTGAATATTCCTGCAATCTTTCGGCCAGTGCTGGCCACGGCGATGCTGCTCGGCCTGACGCCGAGCGCTTATTCGGCCGAACCCGTGCCACTCTCTGCCTATGGGGACCTTCCCGGGGTCGAGGACATGGCGCTGTCCTACACCGGCAAGCGTGTGGCGGTCCTCGGGGTGCTCGACGGCCAGCGGTCCATCGTGATCATGAACAACGAGTCGGCGGTAGAGCGGTTGCTCAAGGTCGGCGACGCCAAGGTGCGCTCGGTCGATTGGATCGGCGACGACACCCTTGTCGTGCAAGTCAGCCAGACCGAAAAGCTCGGCATCGAATTCGCCCAGGACCAGTTTGAGTTCTATCGGGCGTTGATCGTACCGGCCGACCCGGCGGCCGAGGTGCGCTTCGTGTTCGGCTCGCAGCGGGACATCGCAAAGGCTGTGTTCGGCAATTACGGTCGACGCCTGGTTGGCGATCACTGGAAGGCCTATTTCGGCGGCGTCCAGCTGGAACGGCGATCGTTCGAGTTTTTCGCGCCGCACACCCGCCCTGCGCTGTTTTCGGTGGACCTCGAAACCAACCAAGCCTCTCGCTTGGCGCCTCCCTCCGGAGAAGGCTACAACGTCGACTGGCTCCTCGCCGGTGACGGAACCGTGGCCGCGACTTTCCAGATCGAGGAGAGCACCGGCAAATGGACGCTGAAGAACGCTCAGTTGAACACGCTGGCGACGGGCGTTGCCACGACAGGCAATGCCGGGCTCGTCTCGCTCGGCCCCGACGGAACTTCGGCAATCTATTCTGAAGAAGATGCCGATGACGTGACGCAATGGTACCAGGTCGCGCTCGACGGAAGCGCACCCGCGCAGCCCTTCCTCCCCGACGCGGACATCGACCGGCTGTTCACCGACAGGGCGAGTGGCCGGCTGCTCGGTTATCTCGCCGGCGGTGCCGTGCCCGAACCGAAGTTCTTTTCCCCCGAACACCAGTCCGTGGCGAGGAAAATCCACCGGGCATTTCCCCAGGCCGACATGAGGCTCGTCGATTGGGCTTCCGACTTTTCTCGCGTGCTGGTCCGCACCAGCGGAAGCGGCAACGGAGGCACCTGGTATATCGTCGACATGAAGCAGATGAAGGCCAATCCGATCGGATTCGAACGGCCTACCATCGCTCCTGAACAAGTCGGGCCGATCTCGACTGTCGAATACACCGCGGCCGATGGCCTGGCGCTCGACGGGATCCTGACCCTTCCGCCTGGGCGCGAGGCCAAGGACCTTCCTTTGATAATGCTGCCCCACGGCGGACCGCATTCGCACGACAACGAAGGCTTCGACTGGTGGGCGCAGGCGTTTGCGTCGCGCGGCTATGCGGTGTTCCAGCCGAACTTTCGCGGCTCCACCAATCGGGACGAGACTTTCGAGCGAGCCGGGAACGGCGAATGGGGTCGCAAGATGCAAAGCGACATTTCCGACGGTCTCGAGGAGCTCGTGCGTCGCGGAATCGTTAGCCGCGACCGTGCCTGCATCGTCGGCGCTAGCTATGGCGGCTACGCCGCACTCGCGGGTGTGACGTTGCAGCAAGGACTCTATCGTTGCGCCGTTTCGGTCGCGGGCGTCGCTGACATTCCGATGATGTATTCGGCCGACTACCGTGACAGCGGGCAGAGCGGGCTGCTCAAGCGATCGCTCCTTGAAGAGCTCGGCCCCCGCGGTGGCTTTGCGGCGATCTCTCCGACCCGCTTCGCCGCGCAGGCCGATGCCCCGATCCTGCTGATCCATGGCCGCAACGACACGGTGGTGCCGTTCAACCAGAGCACGAAGATGGCCGATGCCCTGAAGGACGCGGGCAAGCCGTTCAAGTTCGTCGAGCTCCGCAACGAAGACCATTGGCTCTCGCGCGCCGACACTCGCCAACAGATGCTCGAGGAGACGATGGCTTTCGTCCAGGAGCACAACCCGGCCGACTGATTGCGATTCCTCAAGCTTGGAACCCCGCTCCGGCCCACGACTTGGTCCGGAGCGGGATGGGCATACGAGGAGTCGCACGATGCCCCGAGGAGACAAGGACAAGTACACCGACAAGCAAAAGCGCAAGGCCGAGCATATCGCCGAGGGCTACGAAGATCGCGGCGTGTCGGAAAAGGAAGCCAAGGGTCGCGCCTGGGCCACCGTCAACAAGGAGAGCGGCGGAGGCAACAAGTCCGGCTCCGGCCGCGGAAAGAAGGACACGCACGTCTCGTCTTCGCGCGGTGGACGGGCGCACAAGTCCGGGTCGCCAGAGCAACGCTCCGCCGCCGCGCGCAAGGGCTGGGATACCCGGCGCCGGAACGGTACGGCCTAAGCCGCCTATTCGACGACGATCTTGCCCCTCATGCCTAGGAAGGCATGACCGGCGTGCGTGCACACCAGCTTGTAGGATCCTGCGGCCGGGACGAGATGGACCGTGCGCGTGGACATCGCCGGAACCTCGATCTCGCCGTCGGTCACGAGAGCAGCATCGGCGGCCTGGATCTTCGAGGCAGCGAAGAACTCTCGCGCTGAGAAGTTGTGACCGCCTGAGGCCTGGTTTGCCACTACGAGCGCGTAAGAGTGTCCGGCCTGCAGGTGGATTTCCTTTGGGTTGAAGTCGAAGTTCGACAGCTCGACGCGCTGCTCGGTCTCAGCTCCCGCATTGGCTGAAGGCGCGGCAGCTTCCGGCTGGCTGGCGTGGCCGGCCGTGCATAGGGCCATCGCACCGATAGCGAGAATGATCGAAAACCTGCGCATGGGAGTCCTCCGTTTCCGGGGCTGGACGTGACCATCTGACCGCCCCTACACATTGGCGCGGGAGAGAACCGGTTACCGAAGGGAAAGCGATGGCGACAGCCTTAAGTTCCGCCGATGCCGGTTCGCTGGATGCCGAGCGCATCCTGCAAAACGCCCGAGACATGGCATCATCGATCGCGGCTCGATCGGCAGAGATAGAGGCGCTGCGGAGACTGCCCGCCGATCTCGTGGCAGATCTGCGGCAGGCCGGCTTCTTCCGCATGGCTCGCTCCCGCGCGAAGGGCGGACTGCAGATGAGCTTGCCACAGCAATTGCGAGTGATGGAAGTGCTCGCCCACGCCGACCCCTCAGTCGGCTGGTGCGTCAAGATCGGCGCCGACAGTGGCCTGCTCGCTGAGTTCCTGCCCGCTAGCGCCTCGGCCCGCCTCCTGCCTGACCCCGACATGATCACCGCCGGACAGTTCACCACCGCTCATGGCAAGGTCGAGCGGGTCAATGGCGGCTACATCCTCACAGGCAGGTTCCCTTTCGGCAGCGGGGTGACCCATGCCGATGTGGTGATGAGCGGTGGCGCTTTATTCGAGAACGGCGAGCCGGTGATCGGCCCGAACGGCATTCCTGAAGGCCGCCTCGCTTTCTGTCGCGCGGACCAGCTGGTGATCGAGGACACCTGGCACACCCACGGCTTGCGCGGCAGCGGCAGCAATCACTACCGCGCCGAGGGCGTGTTCATCCCGGAAGACCAGGCGCTACGGATCGAGGAAGCGATGTTCGCCGGGCGCGACCCGCTCTATTCGAGTGGTTTCAACTGGGTCACGACCATGGCCGCAGTCCCACTAGGCACCGCCCGCCGCTCGATCGACGAGGCCAAGGCGCTGGTCGCCCAACGCAAGGGCGGCATCCCGCCCCGCCCGATGGCTGAGATCACCCAGGTGCGCGAAGCCATCGCCAAAGCCGAGACGGCCTGGGGCGCTGCCCACGCGTTCCTTTACCGCGCCGCGGATGAGTTCTGGGCCGAACTGGAGGCCGGCACACCAAAGGTCGAAACCAAGGGCCGCCTCGCCCTCGCCAACGTCAATGCGTTTCGGATGGCGGTGGACGTCACCCGCCAGTTGTTCGACCTGATCGGCGCCAACGTGATCTTCGAGGGCTCGGTCCTCGAACGCCTCGCCCGCGACGCGCTGACGCTCAACCAGCACATGATCATCGCCCAGCCGGCGGTCGAGACCTATGGCGCGATGATGCTGGGCCGGGAACACCCCTCCCCGCTTTACTAAGCCCTGCTCCCCAAACAGGAAATTCGATTTCCTCCTTGCTCCTGAGGCCGGCTGCGTAATAGCCTCGCCCGGAAACCGACATGGGGGGACACATGGGTCGGATTTGGGTGACGCTCGCGTCAGCGAGTGGCTTGATTGGTGTTGCGGCTTCGGCAGCCGAGGCGCCGCCGCTGGAAGCCTACGGAAACCTGCCATCGTTCGAGGATGCCGCGCTATCACCGACGGGCAACAGCCTCGCGGTGCTGGCGATCCAGGGCGGGCAACGCAAAGTCATCCTGTTCGACGCCACGACCATGCAGCCAAAGCGCGCGCTGACGGTCGCCGACACCAAGATTCGCGACATCCAGTGGATCGGCGACGAGGCTTTGCTGATGGTGACCAGCCAGACCGAAGACCTCGGCATGGGCTTCACCACCAGTACGGCGGAATTCGAACGCGGCGTCGTCATTCCGGCGAAGGCGGGCGAAGAGGTCAAAGTGGTGTTCGACAAGAACCGGTCGATCCTCCGGGCCCTTCGCGGAGACTACGGCATTCGCCAGGTCGATGGACGGTGGACCGGCTTCTTCGGTGGGGTCCAGCTCGGCCAGCGTAACGACAACCATGACTACTATCTCGAACACACCCGCCCTTCCCTGATCGCCCTCGACTTCGCGCAGGAGCGCGCCCGTGCGGTCAGCGACCCCGCGCGCGAAGGCGAGCTGCGCAGCTGGCTCGTCGGCGGTAACGGCCAGGTCGTAGCAACGCTCGATGTCCGCGAAGACACCGGCGAATGGCAGATCGCCGACGCCAGCGGCCTTCGCCTCGCCTCGGGCAGAAACCCGGGCGGCGACGTCGGCCTTGCCGCGATCGGCTATGACGGATCGAGCGTGATCTATGCAGCCGACGACGATGACGGCTATTCGACATTCTACCAGGTGCCGCTGGGCGGAACTGGCGCGCCAGCAGAAATCCTGACCGACGAGCGCGTTGTGAGCGTCATCGTCGACCCGTCGGACAATCGCATGATCGGCTATCTGCGCCGCGGGACGACCGATGAGCAGGTTTTCTTCGACGCCGACAAACAAGCGCTGGTTGAGAAGATCGGACGCGCCTTCAAGGATCGAACGGTCCGGCTGATGGGCTGGACGCCCAACTTCTCCCACGTCATCGTCAACACCACTGGCAATCAGGACAGCGGCAGCTGGTTCCTCCTCACCAGCGCCCAATTGAACGCACGCCTTATTGGAGAGGAGCGGCCGCAGATCCTGGCCGAAGAAGTCGGACCGATCAGCACTTTCGCCTACAAGGCGCAAGACGGGCTCAACCTCGACGGCATCCTCACCTTGCCTCCCGGGCGCGAGGCGAAGAACCTACCCGTCGTCATCCTCCCGCACGGAGGCCCCGGAAGTCATGACGAGGAGGAGTTCAACTGGTGGGCCCAGGCTTACGCCTCTCGCGGCTACGCGGTGTTCCAGCCCAATTTCCGCGGATCGACCAATCGCGACCAGGACTTCCAACGCGCGGGCTACGGCCAATGGGGACGCAAGATGCAGAGCGATGTTTCTGACGGACTGGCGGCCCTGGCGGCGCAGGGCATCGTCGACCCGCGACGCGCTTGCATCGTCGGTGGGAGCTATGGCGGTTATGTCGCGCTCGCCGGTGTCACGTTGCAGCACGGGCTCTACCGCTGCGCCGTTTCGGTCGCTGGCGTCAGCGATCTCGACCTGATGTTCCGGACCGAAAACCAGGAGTACGGCTACAGCAAGATGGTCAAAACCTCGCTGCTCGAAGAACTGGGCCCGCGGAGCGGCTTCCGGGAAACCTCGCCGCGGATGTTCGCCGCTCAGGCCGACGCACCGATACTGCTGATCCACGGCCGCGACGACACAATCGTGCCCTACGAGCAGAGCACCAAGATGGCCGATGCCTTGAAGGATGCCGGCAAGCCGTTCGAGTTCCTCGACCTGCGCGACGAGGACCACTGGCTCTCACGCGCCGCTACCCGCAATCAGATGCTGGCAGCAGCAGTGGCGTTCGTGGAGCGGTACAATCCGGCGGAGTAGTTTATCGAGCTAGGCGAGCCCGGCAATCTCCAGCGCCTCGTCCACTGCCTTGCGCCCGGCCTCGCTGCACGGCGCGATCGGGAGCCTGGTCTCTGCAGTCAGCCAGTTGTGCAGCTTGGCCAGCGCGTACTTGGTCGGCGAAGGGCTGGCGTCGGCGAACAGGGCCTTGTGCAGCGGGAACAGCTTTTCGTGGATCTGGCGCGCGCCCTCGTAGTCGCCCGCTGCCGCCACCGCATGGAACTCGGCGGAGAGCTTGGGGGCGACGTTGGCGGTGACAGAGATGCAGCCGATCTGGCCGAGAACGTAGCCGGCGAGAGCCAGCGGATCGTCGCCCGACAACTGGCAGAAGTCGGGACCGGCGCCGAGCCGGTGCTGGGTCACGCGCTGGAGATCGCCGCTCGCATCCTTGATGCCGACGATCTTGCCGGGGTGACGGCGCGCCAGTTCGACCACGGTCGCCGGCAGCAGGTCGGTCACCGTGCGGCCGGGCACGTTGTAGAGCACGATCGGCAGGTCGCAGCTTTCGGCGAGAAACGAGAAGTGCGCCAGCAGGCCTTCTTGGCTCGGGCGGTTGTAATAAGGCGCGACCATCAGCGCGGCATCGGCGCCGAGGTCCTTGGCGACTTGCATATGCCACAGCGCGGTGCGCGTATCGTTGCTGCCGCAGCCGGCGATAACCGGGGCCCGGCCCGCCGCCTGCTCGACGCAGATCGCGATAACCCGGTGATGTTCCTCGTTATCGAGCGTGGCGCTTTCGCCGGTTGTGCCGCACGGCACGAGCGCCGACGTGCCATTTTCGATTTGCCAGTCCACGAACCGGCGGAAGGCTTCCTCGTCCACTTGTCCGCCACGAAATGGGGTGACGAGTGCCGGAATTGAGCCAGAAAACATTTACACCGCTCCCGCCGTGGATTCTAATCGGAGAAAGGCCGCGCGCATCGCGCTGCCGCAGGGATCAAACCGTTCAGCAGTTGATAAGGAGCCGCTTGCCACGATGTCCAGCATGGTTAGCAAAGCTCTCGTCACCGCCCTCACGATTTCCGCCGCCCTAGTCCCAGGCCATGCCTTAGCGCAAGCCGGATGGGATCAGGGACGCAGCAGCCTGGTCGCGCAGACCGGCGGGATCAGTTACGCCATCAGCCGATGGGAACAGCTGACCGCCAGCCCGCAGTACACCTTCGAGGACTACGCCGGCTTCCTGTTGAGCTATCCGGGCTTCCCGGACGAAGACAAGCTGCGTGCCAATGCCGAAGCACGGCTGGGTTACGATTTTGTCAGCCCCGAACGGCTGATCGCCTATTTCGACCGCTATCCACCAGTGACCAACAACGGCCGGGCCCAGTACGCGGTGGCCATGATGACCGCGAGGCCCGAACAGGCCGAAGCCGCCGCCCGCGCCGCATGGCGTGGCGGCGAGATGAACGATAGCGCGCTGGCAACCATCTACGGCAACTACGGCGGCCGCTTCACGCCGGAAGACCAGGACGCGCGAATGGACGCGCTCCTGTGGCAGCGTAACGCTTATGCCGCCGCGCAGCAGTTGCCCTACGTCTCGCCGGGCAAGGCGAGCATCTATGCCGCGCGCCTGGCGATCCTGCAGGGAGGCGATGGCTACACCGCCGACGGTTCCGCTACGACCGACCCCGGGTATCTCTACAACCGCAGCCGCGAACTGCGTCAGGAAGGACGCAATCAAGAGGCGGTGTCGATGCTCGCCTCTCACGGTCAGCTTTCGGTCAAGCCGTTCGACGCGACAGCGTGGGTTACCGAACACCTGACCGTCGCCAGGCTCGCCGACAGCAATTCGGCGGTCCGGGTCGCCCAGCGCGCCACCGAACCGTTTGCGGACGTGAACGAGATTCTGACCGGTCCCTACAAACTGCGCGACGATTACACCTCGCTGATGTGGCTCGGTGGGACCAACGCGCTTTGGTATCTGAACGACGGCAATGCCGCCGCTTCGCTGTTCTACCGCTACGGCGCAGCGGCCAAGACGCCGCAGACCAGGTCCAAAGGCTTCTTCTGGGCCGGACGAGCGGCAGCGCAAGCGGGCGACCAGGGTGCGGCAAACCGCTATTACGAGATGGCCGCGCAATACCCTGAGTATTTCTACGGCCTGCTGGCACTCGACAGGCTCGGCCGTTCGGCTCCCGCCTATGCCGCCGCCGCACCGGTGCAACCGACGCAGCTGCAACGCGACGCCTACTACGCCAGTCCGATCAACCAGGCGCTGATCGCGCTCGCCAGCAGCGGGCACACCTGGCAGACCAAGCGCAAGTTTTACACCGCGGCGGCCAACCAGGCGCTGACGGAGGTCGATCTCCAGCTCGTGGGAGACGCGGCGCGCGACTTGCACCTGCCGGAACTGGCCGTGGTCGTCGGCCGCACGGCTCCCGAAAAGGGCTTCACCGGCTTCACCTCCGTGGGCTTCCCCGTCGTGCAAACGCCGTCGGGTGCGGATTGGACCATGGTCCACGCCATCTCCCGGCAAGAGAGCGAGTTCGACGACTACCGCGTAAGCCACGCCGGAGCGCAGGGCCTGATGCAGCTCATGCCAGGCACCGCCCGCGAACAGGCAGGCAAGCTCGGCGTAGTCTACATGTCGGCTTCGCTGATGACCGACCAGCAGTACAACATCCAGCTCGGCGACGGTTATTTCCGGCGCATGCTCAATACCTACGGAAGCTATCCACTGGCAGTCGCCGCCTACAATGCGGGACCGGGCAACGTGAACAAGTGGCTGCGCCAGAACGGCGACCCCCGCAACGGTTCGATCGGGTGGGTCGACTGGATCGAACGGATTCCGATCTTCGAAACCCGCAACTATGTCCAGCGGGTGGTCGAGAACGCGGTGGTCTACGAAGCACTGCATCCGGAGCTCGCCACTTACGGCCGCCCGCGCACGCTCAGCGAATTCCTGCGCTAGTCGAGCGCGCTGCAATAGCCGTCATCCCGGCGAAGGCCGGGACCCAGCGCGTCTTCGCGCTAGGTTCCCGCTTTCCCGGGCCTGACGAGTTTGGGTAAGAGGCATTCCAATGAACAAGGAAAACCTCATCACCCCCGCAGGCCTCGCGGCGCTCAAGGCGCGCTACGACCACCTGCTCGGCACCGAGCGGCCGGAGATCGTCGCCATCGTCAGCTGGGCCGCGGGCAACGGCGACCGCAGCGAGAACGGCGACTACCTCTATGGCCGCAAGCGCATGCGCGAGATCGACCGCGAGCTCGCCCACCTCGCCCGCCGGATGAAGGCCGCGCGCGTAGTCGACCCCGCCCAGGCCCCCGATCGCGCCCGCACCTGGTTCGGCGCCACCGTCACCATTGCCGACGAGGACGACAACGAACGCACCCTCACCCTCGTCGGCGACGACGAGCAGGATGCCTCCACCGGCAAGATCGGCTGGAGCGCCCCGATAGCCCGCGCCCTCCGCGGCTCTGCAGTCGGCGACTTGCGTACCGTTCGCCTCCCCGCGGGGGAGAAGGAATGGGAAGTGCTCTCGATCGCTTATCCGGAGGCGAACTGATGGCCGAGATCGTCAACCTGCGAACGGCACGGAAAGCGAAACTGCGTGTGAAGAAAGAGGTCGAGGCCTCCGCCAACCGCCTGAAGTTCGGCAAGACCAAAGGGGAAAAGGCGCAAACGATAGCCGACAAGGTCCGGGCGGCGAGACAGCTCGACGGCGCGAAGCTGGAGCGCGACTGATGCGGACGACTTACGAGGAAGCCAACGTGCGTCTCTATTTCCTCGATGGCGAAAGCGAGGGCGGCGCTGCCGAAACCCTGTTCTACGGCCCCCTGCGCGAAGCTGTGCTGATTGCCGAACGCCAGCCCGAAGAGGTCCAGGCCGGACTGTTCCTTGCCACCGAGAACGACGTGGTGGCGTGGCTGGATTTTTTCGAGGGTTGAGAGCTCGATTGGCGCCGTAGGAGATAGTTTTCCTGCGCGTCGTTCGCCTGCTATCGCTCGTCGCATGCCTGCCCTGCTCCTCCCTGCCTAATGCGCCGCGTAGCGCTGTTCCTCCTCAGCCTCCTCGCCCTCGCCGCGCCCGCCGCGGCGAAGGACAGCCTCGGCGTGTTCGACGATTGGGGAGCCTTTCGCGACCGGCAGGTACCGCGCTGTTATGCGATCTCGGCCGCCTTGGCCGAGGCTCGCTCGAACAGCGCGAGCCGGCCTACGCAGGCGGCTTTCGCCAGTGTCGGAACCTGGCCGAAGCGCGGAGTGCGCAACCAGTTGCATGTGCGGCTTTCGCGACTGATCCCGGCGAATGGCGCGATCTCGCTCAGCATCGGCGGCCAGCGCTTCGAACTGAGCGGAGCCGGGGGTGATGCCTGGGCCAAGGACCGGAAGATGGACGCAGCGGTCGTCGCAGCCATGCGCTCGGCACCGACCATGAGCGTCAGCGCTCGCGATGTTTCGGGGCGCCGGTTCACCGATCGCTACAACTTGGCGGGCGCGGCCACTGCGATGGACGCTGCGACAGTAGGCTGCGCCAAGCTGGCCTAGAAAAACGGACCGGAAGGTTTCCCCTCCGGCCCGCGTGACGTACCTCGATGGAGGTTAGAAGCGCCAGCCCACGCCGGCCATGACCTGGTGGCGGTCGGTATCGATGTCGAACCGGTCGCTGTCGGCGACGTTGTCCGCCTCGAAGTCGATCTCGCCGCGGCTGTAGTTGGAGTAGCGATACTCCAGCTTGGCAAAGGCGTTGCGGCCGAGCTTCTGTTCGACACCGGCACCGACGCGGAAGCCGTCGGTGTCGAGGTTGGTGTCGTAGTTGGTGGTGCCATCGGTGCCGATGAAGTTGAAGCGCGCGTTGGTGTAGCCGCCCTTCGCATAGATCAGCGTGCTCGGGGTCGCCTTGAAGCCGACGCGCGCGCCGACATAGATGTCGCGCCCGGTGTTGACCGCGCCGAGCCCGAAGTTGGTGTACGGGTCGGTGTAGTCGGAATCGGCGGTGGAATCGGTCAGTTCGGCTTCAGCACCGACGACAACGCCACCCAGGTCCATGTCGTAACCGGCGCCCACGCCGTAGACCAAACCTTCGGCATTCTGGTCGAGGTCGACGTTCACGCCATCGTCCTGCGAGCTGCCGGCATTGTTCATGTCATAGCCTGCGACACCGGCCACCCACGGACCGGAGAAGCCCGAATCCTCCTGCGCCGCCGCGGGGATGGCGAAAGCCGCCGTCGAGGCGGCGAGGAGAACTGCAAAACCCTTTTTCATTATAAGCTCCATTCACTTCGAACCACGGCAACGCTGGCCGTGGACCCGTAGAATGGCGCTCACCCCCGGCTGGTTTCATGAACCTAACACAACGAAAAGGCTGAGGATTTTCGGCAACACTTGCGTCGACGAACCGCATTTCCGGCTCGTCAAACAGCGGGAACGCGTGGCGCGTTTTGCCGTTCGCGCGAGACTTTGCCCTTCGGGCCCTTACGCACTATATGCGCGTCAAATGTCCAACACCGCACTGATGCCTATCCCGGGACAGATCGATCCCGTCCCCGTCGCGCGCGACATCACCCCGCGTGCCGATGGGCGCGTGGACCTGCTCGGCTTGCCGAAGACGCGCATCTCCGAACTGTTCGCCGAAGCCGGGCTCGATGCGCGGCAGGCGAAGCTGCGCGCCAAGCAGGTGTTCCACTGGCTCTATCACCGCGGCGTGACCGAGTTCGAAGCGATGACCGACATCGCCAAGACCATGCGCCCGTGGCTCGCCGAACGCTTCGTGATCGGCCGGCCAGAGATCATCGAGGCCCAGCACAGCTCCGACGGCACTCGCAAGTGGTTGCTCCGGACCGCTGACGGTCATGACTTCGAGATGGTCTTCATTCCCGATGCCGATCGCGGAACGCTGTGCGTATCGAGCCAGGTGGGCTGCACGCTCAACTGCCGTTTCTGCCACACCGGCACAATGCGCCTGGTGCGCAACCTGACGCCGGGCGAAATCGTCGGCCAGGTCATGCTTGCCCGCGACGCGCTGGGTGAGTGGCCCAAGGGCCGGATGGACATGCCGGAAGAAGAGACAGCGGCTGAATACACCGCCGATGGCCGCCTGCTCACCAACATCGTGATGATGGGCATGGGCGAGCCGCTCTATAACTTCGACAACGTCCGCGACGCGCTGCAACTAGTGATGGACGGGGATGGCCTGGGCCTGTCGCGTCGGCGGATCACGCTTTCGACCAGCGGCGTGGTGCCGATGATGGCGCGCGCCGGCGAAGAGATCGGCGTCAATCTCGCGGTCAGCCTCCACGCGGTGAGCAAGGAAGTGCGCGACGAGATCGTGCCGATCAACCGCAAGTACGGGATCGAGGAACTGCTCGAGGCCTGCGCCGCCTATCCCGGCGCATCGAACGCCAGGCGCATCACGTTCGAATACGTGATGCTCAAGGACAAGAACGACAGCGACGAAGACGCGCGCGAGCTCGTCCGCCTGATCAAGCACTTCAAGCTGCCGGCCAAGGTCAACCTGATCCCGTTCAACCCCTGGCCCGGTGCACCGTACGAGTGTTCGAGCCCCGAGCGGATCCGGCGCTTTTCCGAGATCGTGTTCGAGGCCGGCATCTCCGCGCCCGTGCGTACCCCGCGCGGACGCGACATCGATGCGGCGTGCGGCCAACTGAAGACGGCCGCGGAAAAGAAGAGCCGCGCCGAACTCGACCGCCTGGCGGAAGAAAAGCAAGCCGCCCTGGGCTAAATCGACCTCATCTTTTCGGCGGGTTGCACTACGTAGTTTTACGTATATTCTGCCTTGATGCGGCTTCTCGACAAGATGCTTCGAAAGCTCCTGAAGCGCGGGGAGCTGACTATTATCGGGCCCGATGGGAAGACGTACCGCTACGGTTCGCCTAACCCGGAGCTCAAGCCCGTTACGGTCTGGCTGAAAGACGGTGGTGCCGCTTTCGAGATCGCGCGGGACCCTGCCGTCGGCACTGTCGAAACCTGGATGGATGACCGCTTGCAGCTGGTCGAAGGCGAGATCATCGATCTGTGCCTGATCATCCGCCGCAATCGCCGCTGGGAGGAACTCGACGGTTCGGCGAGCTTCCTCAAGAAGACCAACCGACTGCGGCACCTGCTGAATACCTACAATCGCAGGGCGGACTCCAGGAAGAACGTCGCCCATCACTATGACATCGGCAACGACCTCTACCGCCAGTTCCTCGATCCGGACATGCAGTACAGCTGCGGGTATTTCACTGACCCGTCCAACAGCATCGAACAGGCCCAGCTCGACAAGAAGGCCCACATCGCCTCGAAGCTTTATCTGCAACCGGGCCAGCGCGTGGTCGACATCGGTTGCGGCTGGGGCGGGCTGGCGCTCTATCTCAACCGCGTGGCCGACGTCGATGTGCTCGGCGTGACGCTGTCCAAGGAACAGCTTGCGGTGGCGCGTGAACGGGCCGCGGCTGCCGGCGTATCCGACCGGGTGAAGTTCGAGCTGATGGACTACCGCGATCTAGAGGGGCCGTTCGACCGGGTCGTCTCGATCGGGATGTTCGAACACTTGGGGACGAGCTTCTTCCCGACCTTCTTCCGCAAGGTGAAGGAGCTTCTGACGCCCGACGGCGTGGCGCTGATCCACACTATGGGCCGCATGGGCAAGCCGGGCACAACCGACCGCTTCATGCAAAAGCACATTTTTCCCGGCGGCTACCTCCCTGCCCTGTCGGAAATCATCCTCGCCAGCGAACGAGAACGGCTGATCATGGCCGACTGCGAAGCGCTGCGGATGCACTACGTCTACACGCTCCATGCCTGGTACGAGCGGTTCAAAACCAATCACGACGCAATAGTGGAGATGTACGACGAGCGCTTCTGGCGCCTCTACGCGTTCTACCTCGCGGCTTCGATGACCATGTTCACCGACGGCGGCATGGTGGTCTATCAGCTCCAATACCTGCGCAACCGCCGGACAACGCCAATCACGCGCAACTACATGATCGAGGATGAGGCCAGGTTCGGCGAAAGCGGCCTCCAGCCACGGTCGTCGACTGCTGCGCCATCCCTTCAAAGCGAACTCGCTGCGCAGAAGTAGCCTTCTCGGTCCGAGCATGTTCTCGCCCCGCCGCATGAAACTGGCAGTTCGTCGCACCCCTTCGCCTGAGCGATTCTGTTCATCTGAGGTTGGGGATCGATGAACGAACCTTCCCGTTGTTGAGGCAAGAAAAACGACGACGGAAAGGTTCGCACAATGCGTAAGTCACTGCTCGCAATCGCTGCTGTCGCCATGACAGTATCCGCTGCTCCCGCCATGGCGGACCCGCCGCCCTGGGCCCCGGCTCATGGCAAGCGCGCGCACGACGCCGTCCGGTATGACCGCTACGGCCGCTATGTTGAGCCGCGCCAGCTCTCTGCCAACGACCGCGTCTGGCGGGGCAACGACGGCCAGTACCATTGCAAGCGCGACAACGGCACGACCGGCCTGATTATCGGCGGCGCTGCCGGCGCTTTGCTCGGCCACGCTCTCGACGGCGGTCAGAGCCGCACACTCGGTACCATTCTGGGTGCTGCTGGCGGGGCGCTGATCGGCAAGGAAATCGATTCCAGCGGTCTGCGCTGCCGCTAAAGCGAACCCCTCAAGTCACAGCGCGAAGGGCGTCCCTCACGGGGCGCCCTTTTTGCGCGCCCGCTGATTACGATTTCGGGACCTCGATCTTACGGCACGGTCACCGAAGGGTCCCCACACCGCCACCCGAATCGCCTCTGCAGGTCACATTGGCCCGATAGTCCCCCGCTCATTCGCAATTTCTCGAATGGGGGATTCTCTAATGAGCAGTGATCTTACGCGTGGTTATTCGGACGGCGACGTCGATACCAACTTCACCGAAAACCAGCACCTCAACGCGATCGTCGCCGAGCGCTATTCACGCCGTGGCACCCTGATCGGTGGCTTCAAGACCACGGTCGCTGCTCTGCTCGGCACCAGCTTGCTCGCGGCGTGCAGCGACGACGTCTTCGGCGGCGGCGGTGCCACGACCGTTAGCGCAGGCGACGACGCTGCGACGACGACCGGGCATCTGGTCACCCTTACCGGCGCCGCAACTTCCGGCACCGCCACCGCGCCGACCTGGACCCAGGTCTCTGGCCCGACCGTGGAACTCACCGGCAGCGGGAACTCGGTGAGCTTCATCGCTCCGGCCGTCGGTGCAGCGACCGATCTGGTGTTCCGCTTCCAGGTCTCCGACATTCTCGGCGCCAAGTCCGATGAGACCAAAGTCACCGTCAGCCCGGCCGTCCTCGGGTTCACCGCGGTTCCGAAGAACCTCAACGACATCGTGACAGTGCCTGCCGGCTATTCGGTCACGGTAATGACCCGGCTCGGCGATCCGATTGCCGCCGGTGTCGCGAGCTACGCCAACGACGGGACCGACACCAACTTCGCCCAGCGCATCGGCGACCATGGTGACGCGCTCTACTGGTACGGCCTCAGCGCCACCGGCACCCGTGACGACAACAGCTCCACTCGCGGCCTGATGGTTCAGAACCACGAGAACCTGAACATCCAGTACCTTCACCCCAATGGTCCGACCAACGTCGCCAGCGGCCCCCGCCCTGCGGCAGAGGCGACCAAGGAGATCGAAGCTCACGGCGTCAGCGTCACCGAGTACCGCGACACCGGCAACCGCACCTGGACCTGGGCTCAGGACGGCGCGTTCAACCGCCGCATCACCCCGAATACGCCGATCGTCTTCAACGGTCCGGTGCGCGGCAGCGACTTCCTCAAGACCGTCGCCTCGACCGACGGCACTTCCGGGCGCGGCACGATCAACAACTGTTCGAACGGCCACACCCTGTGGGGCACGAACCTGACCTGCGAGGAAAACTGGGCCGGCTACTTCCTGCGTAGCGGCGACGATGCCGCCCGCACGCCGCGCGAGCTGACGTCGCTGCGTCGTTATGGCGTCACCAGCTCGACCGGCAACTACGCCTGGGCCAGCGCCGGCTCCGATCCGATGTTCCGCCGCTGGGACGCCCGTGCGTCCGGCGCGAATGCCCTGGCCGACTACCGCAACGAGCCCAACCAGTTCGGCTGGGTGCTCGAGATTGATCCCTATGATCCGACCAAGGCACCGCGCAAGCGCACCGCTCTTGGCCGCATGGGCCACGAAGGCGCCTGGGCCGGCAAGCTGACCGCCGGAAAGAAGCTCGCGGTGTACCTCGGCGACGACTCCCGTCGTGAGTACTTCTACAAGTTCGTCTCCTCGGCGAACTGGGATCCGAACGACGCGCAGGCGACCGATCGCCTGGCGATCGGCGACAAGTACCTCGACAGCGGCACGCTCTACGTCGCCAAGTTCAACGCCGACGGCACCGGCACCTGGTTGCCGCTGGTGTTCGGCAGCGTACCCAATCGTCCGGTGACCGGATCCGACCCGGAATACGTGTTCGCCAGCCAGATCGACATTCTGGTCAACGCCCGCCTCGCCGCGGACGCTGTCGGCGCCACCCCGATGGATCGCCCTGAATGGACCGCGACCAACAACGTCACCGGCGAAATCTACCTGACGTTGACCAACAACAACGCCGCCGGACGCCCGCTCACCGGGACCGACGCCGCCAACCCGCGTCACTACAACGACCCGCGCGGCGCCACCAACACGGCGCAGTTCGGCAACTCCAACGGCCACATCATCCGTCTACGCGAAAACTCCGACGATCCGGCGGCGACCGGGTTTGCCTGGGACATCTACCTGTTCGGCGCTGACTCGGCCGATTCCGATCCGAACAACGTCAATCTCTCGGGTCTGACCGCCGACAACGACTTCTCGAGCCCCGACGGCCTGTGGTTCTCCCGCACCCAGAACCCGGCCGGTCTCGTCAAGCCGCTGCTGTGGATCCAGACCGACGATGGCGCCTTCACCGACCGGACCAACAACCAGATGCTTGCCGCGCTTCCGGGCACGGTTGGCGATGGCGGCGTGAAGACGATCACCAACGTCGGCACCGGCGGTGCCACGGCCACGCAGGCCACGCGCGTCGGCGCTGCCGCCACCGCAGCCACCCTCAAGCGCTTCCTCGTCGGACCCAAGGAGTGCGAGCTCACCGGCGTCGACTCCACGCCTGATGGCCGCACCTTGTTTGTCGGCATCCAGCATCCGGGCGAAAACGGCACGGCAACGGCCCCGAGCAGCAACTGGCCGCAAAGCCAGGGCGGCACCACCTCGGGCCGTCCGCGGTCGGCGATCGTCGCGATCACCCGCAACGACGGCGGCGTAGTGGGACTCTAACACCCCTCGCACCTCCCGAAAGTTGCGAGCGAACTGGGCGCCCCGTTGCGGGGCGCCCTTTTTCGTTCTCGCCCGTAATGAATGACATGCTAGCGGATTGCCCAACCGGCTTGGCTATTCTATTAGCAAGCTAACGATATTTCCGGAGAGTGCCATGATCGAAGCCGCCCTCGTCTCCTGCGACGACCATCTCGACCTCAACATGCTCCCCGCCGACGCGCTCGCGAAGCGCATGTCGGCGAAATGGGGCGAGCGCACTCCGCAGATTGTCGCGCCAGAGGGTCAGGCGGCTGCGTGGATCGCCGATGGGGAACGTTGGGGCTTCTGGTCGGGCAAGAAGGGCCCGAGCCCGTTTGGCGACGGACCCAAGCCGATCTTGACCGCGTACGATCGCGGCGGAATCGAGGACCTGACCGAACTGCGCGCCGGCAACCCCGTCTTGCGGCTGCAGGACATGGATCGCGACAACGTGTGGGCACACGTGGTGTTCGGGCCGGTTACCTCGATCAAGACCACGGACGAGGCGTTCATGCGCGCCTGCTACGCCGCCTACAACGACTGGCTCTACGAAGATTTCTGCAGCGTCGCGCCGGACAGGCTGATCGGCGTCGCCATGCTCCCGCCGCATCCCGAAGCGGCTTTCGAGGAGCTTCAGCGACTGGCCAAGAAGGGCGGCGTGCGCCAGGCCAACCTGCAGATCGCCGTTGCCGAACCGCGGCTTGAGGACAAGCGGTGGGAGCCGCTGTTCGACCTCCTCGAACAGTCGGGCATCGTGCTCAGCTTCCACGTCACCGTGTTCCCCAAGGCCGGCGACGCATTCGACAAGTACCGGGGCAGCCCGGGCGCGACCTTCCTTCACGCCAAGATGTTCATCGAGCAGTTCCTCGATCCGTTCGTCGACCTGTTCGCCTGGGGCATCCTGGAACGGCACCCGAAGCTCAAGATCGTCATCGCCGAAAGCGGCGTGGGCTGGGTTCCGTGGGTGATCGAAGAGCTCGACTATCGTCACCATCGCCTGTGGGAATGCGCCGATTACTGGACCGACAAGGGCGGCATCCCGCACAAGATGAAGCCGAGCGAAGTGTTCCAACGCCAGGTCTACGGCACCTTCCAGCAGAGCCCGACCGCGATGCGGCTGCTCGAGTTCTGGGGACCGGACAACATGCTCTGGGCCAGCGACTATCCGCATCCGGACTCGATCTGGCCCAACAGCATCCGCACGATCGGCGAGACCATGGGTCACATGAACCCCGACGTGGTCCGCAGCCTCGTCGGCGGCAACGCGGCCAAGCTCTACGGCCTCGACCTGAGCAAGGCGACCGTGCGGGCCAAGCTGCCGATCGGGCAAGCCAAAGAAGCGGCGTAAGGTCCTCCCCGTCCCGGGGAGGATTTGGAACCCGACGCGACCTCGAGCGATAAGGCCTTATGGCCGAAACGCTCGATCCCGCCTTGCCGCCCGAAGTTCAGGACCGTGCGGACAAGGTGCTCGAACTTGCCAGTGACAAGGAACTCTACCTCGCCACGGCAGAGAGCTGCACGGGCGGGTTGCTGGCTGCACTCCTCACCGACGTTCCGGGCTGCAGCCATGTGTTCGAGCGCGGCTTCGTGGTCTATTCAAAGGACGCGAAGTGCGACTTGCTCGATATAGCTCGCCACAAAGTCGACAGTTGCGGCGCGGTGAGCAAGGAAATCGCGATCGAGATGGCGCTGGGTGCTCTGCGCCGCTCGCAGGCCGATATTGCGCTTTCTATTACCGGGTTTGCCGGGCCCGCTGGCGATGAAGAGGAAGGCCTGGTCCACTTCGCTTGCGCCATTCGAGACGGTAAGACATTCCATCGCGAAGAGCATTTCGGCCCTATTGGGAGACAGCGGGTGCGCTTGGAAGCGCTGAATACTGCTCTGCAAATGCTCGAACAGGCACTAAGAGCATGACAACTTGAAATTTGTATCCCTTATGGATACTGAATGACGATATGCATAAAGCCGGTCAGAAGATACGCGCATGGCGCGAAGCTCATACCCCTCCGCTCTCGGCCGGGGAGTTCGGCGAGCGCTACGGCGAACCCAATCCGTGGCCTAGCCGCACCGTCTATGGCTGGGAGGCGAAGGGCAAGATCCCCCGCGCCGCCGCTCAGCGCCGATTGGCCCAGCTAGGCATTTGCCAACCCGAAGACTGGCTGCTCCCCGCGTCCGACAGCGAGCCTGCGACCGGCGCCCGAGGGGATCGAGCGCATCCGTTCTACGCGATGCACAGTCACGGCTTCGTGCGCGTGGCCACCAGCACGCCGCAAGTCCGCACCGCCGACGTCTCGTTCAACCGCGACGCGATCATCGAGGAAGCCCGGCGCGCCCATGCTGCGCATGTCGACCTGCTGGTCTATCCAGAGCTCTGCGTCTCATCCTACGCGATTGACGACCTGCACATGCAGTCGGCCCTGCTCGATGCGGCAGAGGCAGCCGTGGTCGAGATTACCAAGGCCAGTTCCGGCCTCTCGCCCGTGCTGCTGATCGGGGCGCCGCTGCGGCACAACGGGCGCATCTACAACTGCGCGCTGGCGGTCGCTAACGGGAAGCTGCTGGGCGCTGTGCCGAAAAGCTATTTGCCCAACTACCGCGAGTTTTACGAGAAGCGCTGGTTCGCCTCGGGCATCACGATCCGGGGCCAGTCGATCCGGGTAGGCGAGGAAGATATCCCCTTCGGCGTCGACTTGCTGTTCGCCTCCAACCAGATCCCCGGCTTCAAACTCTGCGTGGAAATCTGCGAAGACTTCTGGGCCGCCAACCCGCCATCGACCGCAGGAGCGCTGGCGGGGGCGACCATCCTCGCCAACCTCTCGGCCTCCAACATCGTGATCGGCAAGGCGGACGAGCGCCACATGCTCTGCCGCGCCCAGAGCGCCCGTACCGCCAGCGCCTACGTCTACTCGGCTGCCGGACATGGTGAGAGCACGACCGACATGGCGTGGGACGGCCAAGGGGTGATCTATGAGTTGGGCGACTTGCTCGCCGAAAGCGAGCGCTTCGCCTTGCGGCCCGAACTGGCGATTGCCGACATCGATACCGACCGCATCCTCGGCGATCGCTTGCGCTTGCCGACCTTCAACGATTCCGCCGAAGCGGCCGGGCGCCCGGAAGAGCACTACCGCGCGATCCGCTTCGACCATCGGCCAGCAGGCGGAGACATCGGCCTGATCCGTCCGATCCGCCGCTTCCCGTTCGTCCCCAATCGACCGGACAAACTCGACGACGATTGCTACGAGGCTTTCAACATCCAGGTCGAGGGCCTGATGCGCCGGTTCCAGCAGACCGCGGGCGGCTCAATGGTGATCGGTGTGTCGGGCGGGCTCGACTCCACCCACGCGCTGATCGTCGCCGCCAAGGTCTGCGACCGGCTCGGCCTCCCGCGCACCACGATCCGCGGTTACACGATGCCGGGCTTTGGGACCTCGGAAGGCTCGAAGTCCAACGCCTGGAAGCTGATGAAGGCGCTCGGCATCGTGGCCGAGGAAATCGACATCCGCCCGGCTGCTACGACGATGCTGAAGGACATCGGCCACCCCTATGGCAAGGGCCAGCCGGTCTACGACGTGACCTTCGAGAACGTGCAGGCCGGGTTGCGGACCGACTACCTGTTCCGCCTTGCCGGGCATCACAACGGTTTCGTGATCGGCACCGGCGACCTCAGCGAAGTCGCGCTGGGCTGGAGCACTTACGGCGTGGGTGACCAGATGAGCCACTACAACGTCAACTCCGGCGTGCCCAAAACGCTGATCCAGTACCTGATCCGCTGGACCACCCGCACCGACCAATTCGACAAGGCGACCGACGCGGTCCTCGAGGCGATCCTCGGCCAGGAGATCAGCCCCGAACTGGTCCCGATCGGCGAGAACGGAGAAATCCAGTCGACGGAGCAAAAGATAGGGCCTTATGAGCTAAACGACTTCTACCTGCACCACGTCGTTCGCTATGGCCAGCGGCCTTCGAAAGTCGCATTCCTCGCCTGGCACGCCTGGCGCGACAAGACGCGTGGAGGGTGGCCGGCGGGCTTTCCCGAGGCATCGAAGAACGAATACGACCTCGCCACGATCAAGCGCTGGCTGGAGAGCTTCGTGCGGCGCTTCTTCGCTTTCAGCCAGTTCAAGCGCAGCGCGATCCCCAACGGCCCGAAGGTCAGCACCGGCGGCGCGCTCAGCCCGCGCGGTGACTGGCGCGCGCCGAGCGACGCGGTTGCCGATGTGTGGCTGGACGAGTTACGGACCAAGGTTCCGGATTAGCCCCTAGAGCAATTGACCTCCCCCCAGCCGGAGCGTAATTTTTCAACCGCGTGAAAGGTATGCGCATGGCGGAGCCCTTCCGGCGGAAGGGACCGCGGTCTTGGGGATAGGGTTGATGGACGCTCGAATTCGTTTCGCAGGGTTCGCCGCGAGCGCGCTGGCGCTGGCTGCGCTCTCGGCGCCGGTGCAGGCACAATTCGGCGGCATCCTGAACAGCGCGGCGCGGTCCGCGAGCTCGTCCGACAACAGCAGCGACAGCAATGGCTGCCCGAAAGGCAAGTCGCGCAGCAGCGGCTCGCGCGTGGCTGGCGGAATCCTCGGCTCCATCGCCGGAAGCGCGGCGGGCAGCGCGGGCGGGCTTATCGCCTATGTTCCCGTCGCCGCCTTCACCGACGTGATCACCGCCTCGATCGCTTGCAAGCTCGATCCGAAGGAGCAGGAGCAAGCCGCCAACGCCACGCTCGAAGCCACTCGCAGCGCCGACGAGACTACCGCGGCCGAGGTCGGCACGACATCGGAATGGACCTCCAACACCCGCCAGGACGTTTCCGGAAGCTCGACCGTGGTCGCGCGGGACGATGCCGCTGCCGACGGCCGCCAGTGCATCACGGTGTCCGACGTAGTCATCGTGAAGGGCGAGGAAACCCGCGCCGACAAGCGCATGTGCCGCACCCCGCCAGCCGTGCGTTACGCGATCGTCGCCTGATGCGCCTGCTTCGCTCTGCTGCTGCCCTAGCGGCATTGGCCGTGCTGGCGGGGGCGACCGACCCGAACAACCCCACCTGCCCTGCCGAGCCCGACTGGGGCCCGGCCAAGGCCATGGTCCTGACACCCAAGGTCGTCGACGGCACGCATGTCCTCGTCGCCGAAGGGATCATCGATTCCACCCTGCCCGAACGGCTCAAGGCGGCGATCGACAAGGACGATCGACTGGCCGAGATCTGGATGCGCTCGCGCGGCGGTGACGCCCGTGCAGGGAACGAGGCCGGCAAAATCATCCGCTCGTTCCCCGGCATGATCACGCGCATACCCGCGGGCTGGACCTGCTTTTCCGCCTGCAACTTCCTGTTCATGGGCGGCGACCGCCGGTTCGTGGACGATGGCGGCTTCTTCATGGTCCACATGTTCACCCACACGGGCGACCGCGAGGCGATCTATCTCGCCGCCGAGGAAGGCACCGCGGAAACCGTCCGCCTTATCGCCGACATCGAACAGCAAAGCGCCTTGCTGGCGAGCGAGGATAACGACTTCCTCATCCGCATGGGCGTCAGCCGCAAGTTGCTGACCGAGATCATGTACCGCCAGCAAGCGGTGAAGACCGCCGACAACCCCAGCACGCGCTATTGCCTGAGCCAGGAGGAAGTGCGGCGGTACAACGTGGTGCCGGAGGAACGGGCGGGTTAGGCCAGGCTCCCCAGCGCCAGTCCCATCGCCGCCGCCACGCCGAGCGTGCGGATGATGCCCCAGTTCATGCGGAAGATCAGCACCGCCGCCACTGTCGCGATCAGCGCCGCGCGCCAGTCAAAAGTCGACCACTCGGGCACCTGAAGCACCATGGGGCCGACGGGCACGGCATCCACCACGGCAAACAGCACGTGCAGAGCGAACCACAGCGCCAGGTTGGCGATGACGCCCACGACTGCAGCGGTGACACCCGCCAGCCCGCCCTTCAACGCCGGCTGGCGCTGCAGCCGATCCATCCACGGCGCGAAGGCGAAGATCCACAGGAAGCAGGGCGCGAAGGTGACCCAGGTGGTCAGCACCGCTCCCAGCACACCTGCCAACAGCGGGCTGAACGGCTCAGGAACGCGGAAGGCGGCGAGGTAGCCGACGAACTGGGTGACCATGATCAGCGGACCGGGCGTGGTCTCGGCAAGGCCAAGCCCGTCGGCCATCTCGCCCGCGCTGAGCCAGCCAAAGCCGTTCACCGCCTCCTGCGCCATATAAGCGAGCACCGCATAGGCGCCGCCGAACGTGACCACGGCGAGCTGGGAGAAGAACACCCCGATGTCCCACAGCACATGGTCGCGGCCGAGGAACACCAGCACCAGAACCATCGGCGCGGCCCAGATTGCACACCAGGCGAGCACCGCGATCAGGCTCGCCCGCCAGGGGCGCGGATGGCCTTCACCCGCAGGTCCCCCAGACTTGAGCGCCAGCAAGTCCGGCCGCTTCGCCCCGATCCACGCGCCAAGCGCCAAGGCCGCCAGCACCACCAGCGGGAATGGCGCATTGAACAGGAACAGCGCCGCAAAGGCAGCGACGGCCATGCCCTTCTGGATCGGGGTCTTGAGCGCCCTTCCCGCGATCCTCAGCAGAGCCTGGACAATGATCGCCAGCACCGCCGCCTTGATCCCGAGGAACAGCGCCGCAAACCAGTCGAGATCGGCAGCAAAGGCGTAAAGGATCGACAACGCCAGCATGACCAGCGCGCCAGGAATCACGAACAACGCGCCCGCGACCACCCCGCCCTTCCAGCCGTGCAGCTTCCAGCCGATCCATGTCGCCAGCTGCTGTGCCTCCGGGCCCGGCAACAGGTGGCACAGGTTCAGCGCCTGCAGATAATCGTCCTCTTCCACCCAGCGCCGCTCGTCGACCAGCTCACGGTGCATGAGCGCGATCTGCCCGGCGGGTCCGCCGAAGCTGAGGAACCCGATCCGCGCCGAGACGCGCGTCAGTTCCGAGAATGTGGGGTGGTGCAAATCAGTGCCGGCCATTTCCGTCCAATACCTCCTGGCCCGCCGAAGCGGGGATAGAAGGCAACGCTTGGGCGCAAGGCCTGACCGGGAGGTTGCTTTGCCCCGGTGGCCTACCTCTAGCTTCTCCGGAGCACGAAAATCAACGTCCCAAATTCAGCTTGGCGAACACGGTGTAGCCCATCGGATTGTCGCCATAGACCGCGTCCAGCACCTGCGGTTTCAGGAACGTCGCCACGGTGCCGCCCAGCGAGAGGCCGAACGGACCCAGCGGCAGGGTGTAGGCATAGCCTGCCTGGAACTTGGTCACGCGGAACATCTGGTCGTGCAGCGGATCGTCGTGGTCGGGGAAGAGTTCGTCGTTCTCGACATTCTCGATCCGGCCGAACACGGTGTGGTGCTTGGTGATGTCCCAGTTCGCCTCGGCCAACCAGGCGTTGAGCGTATCGCCCGGCATGCGGTTCTTGGCCGAGAAGGCCACCATCGCCGCAAGCCCGTTACCGGAGTTGTAGTTCACGCTGGCAGTGGTGCGCGCCTCGTCCTGGCCCGGGTGCATCGCCTCTGGCTGGTCGAGACGGGCGTGGCTCACCTGCATTGCCCAGTTCGGCGAAGGCGTCAGCGTGGCGCGGACGCTCCAGCTGTCGAGGCGCGGGGTCTCGATGTCCCAGCGGTCTTCGTCGGGCTCCTCGCCGCGGAACGCAGAGGCTTCGATCTGCCACACCTTGCTCGCGACGCCCGCGGTCACGACACCGTAAGTGATGTGCGTGGAATCGAACCAGTGGTGCGTGATCGGCGCCTCGGGGTTCAGCTTGGCAGAGGCGCGATGCATGAACGCGGCCGGGCCGATCGCCGGCTCGCCGACCGGGCCTCCATAGACGAAGGCCGTTGTGCCGTCGGCGATATCGACGTCGGCTCGGACAGCCAACTCCATGAAAAGATCGTGCGGATGCTGGCGGTCGACGAGCGGCTCTCCGTTTGCGGTCTCGCCGGTAGCGAAGAGGTTGGGATAGCCGCGATTGCTCATTAGCGGTTCGGCGCTCATCATCGAGCGGAATTGCAGGCGCGCGCCGTCGAACTGCTTCTCCGCCATGAGCATGGCCATCGACTGGACGTAGAGCTTGTCGTCACCCCGAGGGCCGGTCTGGTCGGTGTAGACGCCCCACAGATAGCCGTGCGCCATGCCCATCCAGCCGTCGCCGATGTTGAAATGCAGGCCGGGCATCATGCCCTCGGCCTGCGGCAGACGCGAAGTGCCCGAACCCTCGACGGGACCGGCTGGCGCGGAGTGCTCAACGTGAGCCATCGCGCCATGATCCATTTGCGAATGATCCATCTGGCCATGGTCCATCTGCGAGTGATCGACCGGCTCGGCAGGCTCCGGGGCCGGCGTATGGTCGCCATGGCCGGAGTGATCCTGCGCGAAAGCCGGGGCCGCGAGGCCGGTGGAAAGCGCGCTCGCGGCCAGTACCAACAGGGACTTCATCTTCGATCCTTCAAGCATGGGAGAAGAGCATCCACAGGGCCATCGCCACCATGAACACGTTTTCGGTAAGGGACAGAAAGCCGAGCGGCACGCGGCTCGACCCGCCGACGCAGGCGCACTTGAGCTCGCGCTTCTGGACGTAGACGGCGTAGAACACCGAGATGCCGCCGACCGTGCCGATGAACAACGCCACCGGGATCGACAGCCAGTTGAGCACGCCAGCCGCCATCAGCACACCGGCACCGAACTCGGCGAAGGGATAGACACGGCCATAGGGCACCCAGCGCTTGGCCAGCAGGTCGTAGTTCAAAAACATGGTCGAGAACCGCTCGACGTCCTGCAGCTTGAGCATCCCCAGGATGACCATCGAGAAGGCGACGAACCATTCGATCGTTCGGACTGTCAGCGGGGTCCCGTAGACCGCCTGGCTTACCGCCAGCGCCAGCGCGCCAGTCGCGGCAAATACCGCGAGCACCGGGGTGTAGGACGTCGCGTTCGGGTCCGCGACCTTGAGGCCGAAGAACCGGCGCAAGTCGTCGTAACCGCCCACACGCTCGCCATCGATAAAGGTCTGCGGGGTCGTCTGGACCCCATGCAGGGCCTTGAAGCGGTCGGTCTCATCGCGCGTGGTGAGCCAGCGGTCATCGACCGCGTAGCCCTTCTGTTCGAGCAGGTGCTTCGCCTTGAGCCCGTAAGGGCAGACGTGGCTTGGCATCACCATGCGATAGAGAGTGGCTGTCTTGCCGCCGATGGCGGTTTCGGAGCCGACGATTCGGGTTTGTTCGGTCATGATGACCGCCTATATAACTCCCGTACCATAGTACGGAGTCAAGCATGTCGGCGATGAGCATTTCCGAACTGGCGCGCAGTGCCGGGGTCGGCGTGGAAACGGTGCGCTATTACCAGCGCCGCGGGCTGTTGGATGACCCCCGACCGCAGAAGACCGGCGCGGGAGGCATCCGTCACTACGGTCCGGACGAGGCCCGGCGCTTGCGCTTCATCCGCTCTGCCCAGGATGCCGGGTTCACGCTGGAGGAGATCGGGGAACTGCTGCTGCTGGATGCCAGCGACGATCGTCCTCGCGCCAGGGAGATGGCCCGCGTTCGCATAGGCGCGCTCGACGAACAGATCGCCCGATTGCAGGCAGCGCGGCAGTCGCTGTCGAAGCTGGCCAAGGAGTGCGCCGGAGGGGGTGACGGGCCGTGCCCGATCATCGCTTCGTTCGAAGGCGTGGGGTGACGGTGAGGATTTATGGCGAGCATTTGACGGAACACTTTCCTACTCACACGCAATGTGCTTGATTGCTCGGATGCGATTTCGGACGGATTCTTTTTGTTATAAAAACAGCGATTTACGGCGTATATCCGATACCCGCTCCAAGGTGACACTTTTCGGGTTTCAACAAACGCCACAACAGTGTCACCCCGTCACCCCCTCTGCCCCTAGGCCTGCCCGTTGAGCCGCCCCGCAGTTCTCGTAACCGGCGGCGCCCGGCGCATCGGGGCCGCCATTTCGCGTCGCTTCGGGGATGCCGGGTGGCACGTCGTGATCCACTGCTGCCGGTCCTACGCCGAGGCACAGGCTCTCGCCGATGAACTGCCCAGCGCCGAAGTCGTCCGCTGCAATCTCGCCGACGGAGACGCGGCCCTCGCCATGATCGAGGATCTCGCCGGCCGCCTGGAGGACTGGCGGGCGCTGGTGAACTCCGCCTCGGTATTCCGGCCCGACGATGCCACGGCGCTCGACGTCGGGATCAGTTGGGAAGCGATGCAGGTCAACGCCGTCACCCCCGCGATGATGAGCCAGGCCTACTTGCGCCAGGCCCGCTCGGAAGGGGGGCGCCGGGTAATCCAGTTGACCGATCAGAAGCTCGCCAATCCCAACCCGGACTTCTTCAGCTACACCCTGAGCAAGCACGCCCTCGCCGCGACGGTTCCGATGCTCTCCATGGCAGCCGATCCCGCCGACCGGATCTACGGCCTAGCTCCGGGCGCCATCCTCGCCAGCCACGAACAGTCGGAGGGGCAAGCTGAGGTGACGCACCGCCTCAACCTGCTCGGCCGTCGTACCGGCGCAGGCGAGGTGGCGGAGGCCACTTTCTTTCTCGCCACGGGCCCCCTTCAGAGCGGGCAAACGCTGTTCGTCGATTCCGGCCAACACCTCCTCGCCCAACCGCGCGACGTGATGTATCTGGCCGGAAAGGAGGATTCTGCCCGATGACACGCCCAAGAAAGCGGCATCAGCTCAGCACCCGCATCTGGCACTGGATCAACGCGCTCAGCCTCGCGGTGCTGTTCATGTCCGGGCTCAACATCTCGAACGCCCACCGCCACCTATACTGGGGCGAATGGGGCTTCTCGCCCAAGGATGCCTGGCTGCACCCGCCGAAATTCCCCGGCTGGGCTACGATCCCGGATTACTACAGCCTTGCCGTCGCTCGCGACTGGCACGTGCTGTTCGCGTGGATCTTCTCGGTCTCGCTGCTGCTGTTCCTGATCGTCGGCATGCTCAACGGCCATTTCCGGCGCGACATCGTGACCCGGCGCAAGGACTGGCGCCCGAGCGCGATCTGGGCCGATGTGCGGGCCCACCTCCGGCTCAAGTTCGACCACGCCGGCGCGAAGTACAATTTCCTGCAGAAGCTGGCTTACGGATTGGTCGTGTTCATCCTGCTGCCGCTAATGATCCTGACGGGCATGGCGATGAGCCCCGGCATGGACGCAGCATGGTCGTTCCTCAGCGAGATCTTCGGCGGGCGACAAAGCGCGCGTTCGATCCACTTCATCATCGCCTGGACACTGTTCGGATTCTTCATCGTGCATGTGATACTGGTTCTGCTCAACAAGCCCCTGAAAAACGTGGGCGAGATGATCACCGGAGGGACCGCCGATGGAACGGCGTAACGTCCTTGTCGGCCTCGCTGCGTTCATCACCGCGGGCTGTACCAAGATCAGCAAGAGCGAGACCTTCAGCGGCCTCGTCGACAGCGCCGAGAAGCTGCACAAAGGCGCGCAGCGGATGCTTGGCGGTGGACAGGCGCTGGCGCGGGAATACACGCTCGCCGATATTTCCCCCTCGTTCCGCGGCAACGGCAATACCGAAGTCGACAGTGACGATTACCGCGCTCATCTCGCGGCCGGGTTCGCCGACTGGCGCCTGAATGTAGGCGGGTTGGTCGAACGGCCGCTCAGTCTCTCGCTCGACGATGTCCGCGCCCTGCCCCAACGCACGCAGATCACCCGTCACGACTGTGTCGAAGGCTGGAGCGCCATCGGCCAGTGGACCGGACCTCAGCTCTCGGCCATTCTCGAACAGGCCGGGGTCAAGCCGGAAGCGCGCTACATCGTCTTCCGCTGCGCCGACAGCTTCGGAGAGACCCCGTATTACGAAAGCTGCGACTTGAACGATGCGATGCATCCGCAGACCATCGTCGCTCACCAGCTGAACGGAGAACCGCTGCCGGTCGCCAATGGCGCTCCGCTACGAATGCGGCTCGAGCGACAGCTTGGGTACAAGCACGCTAAATACCTGACCGCGATCGAGGCGGTCGATACCCTGGAGGGCATCGGCCAGGGCGGCGGCGGTTACTGGGAAGACAAGGGCTACCAGTGGTACGCGGGGGTTTAGACAAGCCGCTCGCGGAATAACCACTTTCCTACAGACAGGTGATCTGAAAGGAGCAGGAACGCTCTTTCAAATCGTCGGCAAGATGTTGGATTCGCACATCTTTAGTGCGATCTCTCAGTCCGGATAGCGCGCGAACGAGTTCTTCCAGGCAAGCGCAATCATCTCTTCGAGCACGCCCAGATCGATGTCCGCCACTTTGTTCACGTAAAGGCAGCCGCCCTGCCCCAGCGAATGTTTACCCAGCCGGGCGAGCAAGGCTTCGAAATCCGCCTTCGACCCGTCGTCATCGCAGGGAAGCAGATAGAGCGAATGCTTGGCTTTGCGCGGCGAAAAGCCCGCCCGGCAGCAACGAACCTTGCGGCCGCTGTCGTAGACGGTGTGGTACTCGCCGTAGCCGACGATGGTCGGACCCCACATCTCGGGTTCGACGCCCGTCACCTTGCGGAACAGCGCGTCCAGCACCGGCGCATCCTCGCGTTTGCTCGCGGGTTCGACGGCGGCAATGAAGTCCGAGACGCGGACTTGCGTGGGCTTGGTCTTCGCTTCGGCCATGGGGAGAGAGGATAACCCACGATTGACAGGCTGCAAAGCCGCGGTTCTACTGCTCAAAAGGACTGAGGGGAGTGCTGCAGAATGTGGCTGTTGGATAAGTTCCTTACCAAGATCATCAAAACGGGCCGACTGGTCATCACGGACTATGATGGCAAGGTATACGAATACGGGCCCGGACCGGAAGGAATGGAACACGGCAGCCCGATGCATATCAGGCTGACCACCAAGAAGGCCGCCAACCACATCGCTCGCTATCCCGCAGTCGGCGCTGGCGAAGCCTACATGTGGGGCTGGCTCGTCGTCGATGAGCCCTACGACATCCGCGACATGGTCCTCTACGTGGCGATGAACGCCAAGGTGAAGAGCCACACCACCCTCGGCGCCAAGGGCCCGTTCCGTAAGGCGGTACAGCGGACGCTGGCCAAGATCGACAGCGTCAATCTGCGCGGCAAAGCGCGCAAGAATGCCGAACACACCTACAACCTCACCCGCCGCCTGTACGAACTGTTCCTCGACGAGGACCGCCAGTACACGATGGGCTATCACCGCGACCTCAACAACAGCCTCGAGAAAGCGCAGCTGGACAAGAAGGCGCACATCGCCGCCAAGATGAACATCAAGCCGGGCATGAAGGTGCTCGACATCGGCTGTGGCTGGGGCGGTCTCGCTCTCTATCTCAACCGCCACTACGATTGCGAAGTGCTCGGCGTGGCGCTGGCGCCCGACCAGATCGCCTTCTGTCAGGAACGCGCCAAGGAAGCCGGCGTCGAGGACAAGGTGAAGTTCGCGCTGATGGACTATCGCGATGTCCAGGGCGAATTCGACCGGATCAGCTCGGTCGGTCTGCTCGAACACGTCGGCACTCCGCACTATCCTCAGTTTTTCGAGCATACCCACCGGCTGCTCAAGCCCGATGGGGTGATGTTCTCGCACTGCTGCGGCCGCGCGGGTCCTCCGGGCTTCACTGACGCCTGGACGCGCAAGTACATCTTCCCGGGCGGCTATATCCCGTCGTTGTCCGAACTTGTGAAGGAAAGCGAGAAGGCCGGCTGGCAGATCATGGACGTGGAGGGGATGCGCTTCCACTACAGCCACACGCTGGAGGAGTGGTACAACCGCACCGTCATGCACAAGGACGAGATCGTCGATATGTATGACGAGGTGTTCTATCGCATGTGGCAGTTCTACCTCGCCGGTGCCGAGCAGAGCTTCCGCCATGGACGGTTGGTCAACTGGCAGATGATCTACGTGAAGGATCGCGCGGCCATCCCGATGACGCGTGACTACATGTACGAGGAAAGCGAGCGGCTGCGCGAAAGCGAAGAACCGCCGGCCTGGCACCTGTCGCAGGCGGCCGAGTAAACAATCAACAGAATGGGGGGCCGGCGATGATGAAGAAATGGATCGCCGGCTCCATGCTGCTGATATCGGCAGCGGGGTTTGCCCAGGAAAGCGACATCGGTATCGCTCCGGTCACGCTTCGCAGCGAACCTTACGTCTTCGATACCGCCGAACAGCACGGCATCAAGGCAACAGTGCTCGCCAAGGGCTTCGCGAGGCCCTTTGCCATCGAGTTCCTCCCGGACGGCGACCTGCTGATTGTCGAACGTGGCATGGGGCTCAGGACCTTGCATCAGGCCACCAAGCCCGGCGCTCAACTCGATCCCCAGCCCGTCGCCGGATTCCCGGTCCCGACGGGGGAACCGGCCTTCAGTGTGGGTGTGCAGGACATCGCGCTCCACCCAGACTTTGCCCGCAACCACCTGATCTATTTCACGTACAATGACCCGGCGCCAAAACCAGCAAGCGATACCAGCATCTATCGCTACGCCCGGCTAAGCCTGATGCGGGCCAAACTCGAGAATGGTCAGGTCTCAAACGTTGAAACCCTGCTCACCGGCGAACCTTCTGCTGCGCTCGGCTCCCGGGTAGCCTTCGCCAAGGACGGCAAGCTGTTCATGACCACCGGCGGCGCGTTCGGTGAGATCGCTCAAGACTTGGGCAGCATCTACGGCAAGGTCCTGCGCCTCAATGACGATGGGTCAATACCGCCGGACAATCCTTTCGTGGGTCGTGAGGGCGCTCATCCGGCAATCTACAGCTACGGCCACCGCGACCAGCACGGCCTAATGGTAGACGCCGCTACGGGCACCGTCTTCTCAGCCGAGCACGGACCAAACGGCGGCGACGAGGTCAACCTGATCCGCCCGGGCGCGAACTACGGCTGGCCCAAATACACCTACGGCCGGCAGTACGACGGTTCTCACCTGGCAGAGCTCCCACTCGCCGCGGGGATCGAGAAGCCGCTCTTGGTGTGGCTGCCGTCGATCGCGCCCACCGGACTGATGATCTACGACGGAGACCGCTTCCCCAAGTGGAAGGGTAACCTCTTCGTCGGGAGCGGAAGGCGCGGCGAGATACCGGGCACCGGCGGCCTCGAACGCGTCGTGTTTGGCCCGGAATTCGGCGAACTCCGCCGGGAAACCCTGCTGACCGAGATCCACCAGCGAGTCCGCGATTTCGCGCAAGGGCCCGATGGTTTGATCTACGTACTCACCGACGGTCCGGAGAACGCCGTTCTCCGCCTCGAACCTTCACAATGAAACCGGGACAACTGCCAAGTCCCCCCGTTGTCGCGCCCGGTCCCGTCGGCTAGCAGTGCGACCAGCCCATTCCAGCTAAAGCGGATCGTATGCCCTGGTCGTCCATTCGCCGCGTAGTTGCTCGGCTTTCCCTCGTCCTGATCGCCCTGTCGCTTTGGCATGGCCAGGCGCTCGCCGCGGTCACGGTCTCGTTCCATAGCTTCAACGGCTCGGTGATGTTCGGCCGCTATCCCCACACGTTCGTGGTGTTCGATGGGAAGCTCGACGACACCGGACAGTCGGTGCACGAAAACTTCGGCTTCTCGGCCAAGAGCGTCGGCCCCTCGATCCTGGCCGGTCCTGTCGAGCACATGATCTACATCGAAAAAGAAAAGTACATCCGCAGCACCAACACGCATTTCTCGATCGTCGTGTCGGACGCCACCTACCGCAGGATGAAACAGGAGGTCGCTGCCTGGCGCGATGCTCCGGGTAAGTTCTACGATCTCGACACCCGGAACTGCATTCATTTCGTGGGGCGGATCGCCGAACTCGGCGGGTTGAAAGTCGCCTATCCAAAGGAAATGCTTCGCAAACCCAAGGCCTGGCTCAACTATATCGGGACGCTCAACCCACAGCTTGGCGCCAAGCCGATCGTTTAACCTCTCCGAGCCAAGTTGCCGGACGGGAAAGAGCCTGATAACCGCCGCCGGCGAATCCCCGGCGGAGCAAGAAATGTCCGATATCAAGCGCGTCGTGCTGGCCTATTCCGGCGGCCTCGACACCAGTGTGATCCTCAAGTGGCTGCAGGTGACCTACAACTGCGAGGTCGTTACCTTCACGGCCGACCTCGGCCAGGGTGAAGAACTGGAGCCGGCACGTGCGAAGGCCCGCCTCATGGGCGTTCCGGACAACCACATCTATATCGATGACCTGCGCGAAGAGTTCGTGCGCGACTTCGTGTTCCCGATGATGCGCGCCAACGCGCGGTACGAGGGCGACTACCTGCTCGGCACCTCGATTGCCCGACCGCTGATCTCCAAGCGCCTGGTCGAGATCGCTCACGAGACCGGTGCCGACGCCGTCGCCCACGGCGCCACCGGCAAAGGTAACGACCAGGTCCGCTTCGAGCTGTCGGCCTATTCGCTCGATCCCAACATTAAGGTCATCGCACCGTGGCGCGAGTGGGACCTCACCAGCCGCACCGCCCTGATCGCCTGGGCCGAGCAGCATCAGATCCCGGTTCCGAAAGACAAGCGGGGCGAGAGCCCGTTCTCGACCGACGCCAATCTCCTTCACACCTCTTCCGAGGGCAAGGTGCTGGAAGACCCGTGGCAGGAAGTGCCGGACTACGTGTTCAGCCGCACCGACAATCCTGAGGATGCGCCGAACGAGCCCGAATACATCACGATCGACTTCGAACGCGGTGACGGGGTCGCCCTCAACGGCCAGGCGATGAGCCCGGCCACCTTGCTCGCCGCGCTCAACGATCTCGGCAAGAAGCACGGCATCGGCCGCCTCGACCTGGTCGAGAACCGCTTCGTCGGCATGAAGAGCCGCGGCATGTACGAGACCCCGGGCGGCGAGATCTATGCCCGCGCCCATCGCGGTATCGAGAGCATCACGCTCGACCGCGGTGCCGCGCACCTCAAGGACGAGCTCATGCCCAAGTATGCCGAGCTCATCTACAACGGCTTCTGGTTCGCTCCGGAGCGCGAGATGCTGCAGGCCGCCATCGACCTCAGCCAGGAGAAGGTCAGCGGGACCGTGCGGCTCAAGCTCTACAAGGGCCTGGCCCAGGTAGTCGGCCGCAAGAGCCCGAACAGCCTCTATTCCGAGCGCCACGTGACCTTCGAGGACGATGCTGGGGCCTACGATCAGCAAGACGCGGCGGGCTTCATCAAGCTCAATGCGCTGCGTTTGAGGCTCCTCGCCCAGCGCGATCGCGGATAAATCGTACACTTCGCGACGGGCCGTTGAGTTATCCACCCTTGTCCACTGGCAAAACTGCCAAAAGTGGATAACTGGCCTGTCGCGCTGTTGCCCGAATCGGTCAACAGACGCATCCTCCAATCATCGAAACGGGGAAAAGTCCCCACCGGATCAAAGGCCGCAAGGCCCGAGTGGAAGGTGGGAACAGCAACTGGATCGACGCGACGGCGAGGGCCGCACGGTGGAGGGACAGGACGCAGGATAGCCTTCGGGCCAATCCAAGCCTCTGACAACTCAGCCGCAAGGTATCGCAGTCGGAAAGGTCGGGTGTTCCGGCCTGGCGCCGAGGTTTCAGCAATGCTCACGGGCAACGCCGGAACCGCTTGAGGTCCAGTCCGAAGATCCGATCTCGGAACCAAAGGATGGCTTTGGACAAGTCCTTCGGGACATGACCTGCCCCCCGGATGGAACCGGCACCGGCGCGAGCGCCGGGCGATGGAGACGCTGCCTAATGGGCAGCTTTGAAGACGCCAGGCGTAAAGTGTCCTTCGGGGCCCACACGCCGGTGAGAGTGGGGTCAACCTTCGGGTTGGCCCCATTTCTCTTTCGGGCTCGGCGCCCACATTCCACGACCCAACTCCCCTCCCAATTCCCATCCGCCGCGACTCGGGCCGAGCCACCGCCGACCTTCGTTGAGGCACCGCCGACGACTCGTTTCGTGCCAGCGTCGAGCCGATCTGGTTCATAGTTAACAGTTCCTCACAAAGGGATGAGTCGAGCCGAAGGCGGGGTGAAGCGACCTCCGACGGGTTACGCACCTGCGAAGTGGCGCCTATTGCCAAGCCCATGGACGGGAATACCACCATGAAACTCCGCATGGCGCTGGCAGGGCTTGCCCTGGTCGCGCTCGGCGGGTCGATCGCCCCGGCTCTGGCCGAAGTGACGGCGGAAGCCGTTACTGCTCCGGCCAACCCGGTTGCTGCCGCGGCCGCTGCAGAGCTTCCCCGCTTCGTTCCGTCGACCAATTCGGCCGAAGCTTCGATCGTGCCTTTCCAGGATGCCGTGGTTCAGCCGCTTCCCGAGGAAGAGGAAGTCCGTGAGATCGGCGGCGGCGTCGCCAGCTGGTACGGCCGCGAGTTCGAAGGCCGTCGCACCGCGAGCGGCGAACGCTTCGATCCCGATGAATACACCGCCGCTCACCGCACCCTGCCCTTCGGCAGCCTGGTCCGCGTGTCGCGGGGCGAGCGCTCCGTGGTGGTCCGCATCAACGACCGCGGTCCGTTCCACGGCAACCGCGTGATCGACCTCAGCCAGGCCGCTGCCGAGGAAATCGGCATTCGCAGCGCCGGCAGCGGTAAAGTCGAACTCGCCGTCGTCGGCGACGACTAAGCCCGTTGGTAGCGGAGGACGGCACCAGCCCTCCCCCGCTCCCAAACTTCCAACTACTTCGACAGACGGCCCTGCAGCGCCCCGACCGAGGTCGGCACGCTGACGTAGTAGGCCGAAGGATTGGCCAGGATCGCCGCCGCCAGGTCGGCCGCGATCGGCTGGCAGCCCCCGCTCGAGTTGCCGCTCAAGGCGCCGAGCGAGAGCACCGAAGCGCCATTGTCGCCGTTGATGCTCGCCGCGGTCGGGGCGTTGGTGCCCGTCACGTTCATGATGTAGCAGAACTGGCCCTTCGGCGGATCGATCACGCCGGTGAAGCTGCCGCCCGCCTGGCCACCCGCGAGCCGGGTGTAGACCGGCACCCCCGTGTTCGGCGCCGGCGGCGGACCGCCGAACTGTGCGGCTGCGGGCACTGAAACGGCCAGCAGACCAAGAGCAGCAAGACCAAGTTTCACGGACGTTTCGCGCATGACTTCTCCCTCTCTCTTTATGTTCGGATGCAAGAGGTAACGCAGAGCTTGGCGCGGTCAAGCGGCGACTGCGGGACGGGCCAGGGGGGTGACGGGGTGACACGGTTCTGAGGTGTCGATCTCGGGCTCGACAGGCCCTCCCCCAACCCCTCCCGCAAGCGGGAGGGGAGTTAGATCCTCCCCATCCTGGGGAGGATCGGCGAGCGCTGCGTCCACGGCGGCGAGCGCGGCTTCCTGCCACGCTGCCCATAGCGCCCGCGCGCCGTCCTCGGCCTGGTCCATCGCGGCGTGCTGAGCGGCCAGCGCCGCCTGCTCTTCCTCGCTGAGCGGTTCCTCCTCCCAGTCGTCCTCGTAATCCTCATCGTCTTCGTCGGGACAACCCGCCGCCCGCCACTCCTCGTCGGTGAGCCGCTCGCGCGGAGGCGCGGCCTCGGCCTGCTCCGCCTCGATCTCGGCCAGGGCCCGCGCCCGCGCCTCGTCGACCACCTGGTCGAGCGTGCCGGGAAGCGCCTCCCCCTCCCCGCTCGCCTCGATCAACGCCTCGTCCGGCTCCACCCCCAGGTGCAGCGCCAGCAGCTCCTCGAACCGCTCGGCCGCCTCCTCGGCCCCCGGCGCCGCCTCCTCAATCGCGCGGTCGAGCCGCCCGAGATGCGCCAGCAGCAGGCGCCCGTCATAGTGCCGGCGATAGCCAATCACCTCGCCGCGATAGAGGATCGGCACCTCGACCCCGTCGAGCGCCCGCGCCGCCAGCACCGCCTCGGCATGCGGCCGCGCGAGCAGCAGCGCCGCATCCCACAACCGCGCAAACGCCCCGTCGCGCCGCCGCGCCTTGTAGGCGGTGTGCGGCGAGACCCCCGCCGCCGCACAGGCCGAGCGCACGTTGCCGCAAGTCGCCAGCCGATCGAGGAACCGCACCTGCAAGGCGCGCGTGAACACCGCGTGCGGGCTCTCCCCCTCGTCGAGCAGCGCGGCAAAGGCGTCGACGCTCGAGGGCTCGGGCGGCTCGCCCGGCAAGCGCTGCCGGCTGACCGGCTGCCAGCCCCGGCCGGCGGGGTGCGAGAGATGGCGGGGATCGTCTTCGTAGTCGACCCCGTGGCCCACCCCTAACCCCTCCCGCAAGCGGGAGGGGGACTGGAAGCGCGACCGACTCCCCTCCCGCTCACGGGAGGGGCCGGGGGTGGGCGCGTCGAAGCCCGCAGAATCCGGAATATCACCCGGCAGCGTGAAACGGTCGATGGGCGTGTAGTGGGACATGGTTCACCTCGCTTCGAGTCGATGAACCAAACCAAGTGGAGCATAGCGGGGGCTGTAGGAAAGTGTTTTCTTTCAAAAATATACTCGGCCACCGGTGCAAGGCGTCAGACCGGCTGCTCTTCCGTGGCGTTCGCTGCCTTGACCGGGCCTCGCGCTAAACGGATACTATCGGCGCCGTGCAAAAGCATGTGCCGGATCGCGCAAATGACAGGCCGAGTGCCGAGAGTGTGCTGCGCATCGATCCGCTTTCCTCGTGCTGTGCGCTCCTCACCGGTCACCTGTCCCATCGGCATCGGATCAGGAGACACGACATGCCCATTCAAGCGACCATCACCCTCGAACGCCTCGTCTGTTTCGAGGAGAGCGATCAGCAAAACACCAGCCATAGCGAACCCTACGTCTGGCCTTGGCTCGGCATTCTTGACGGGGGCCAGTTCTCTTCAACGCCGACTGTGGCGACGGAATTCGAAGCGCGGCGCAACATCAAGGACGAAATGCGCGCCAATGAAAGCGCCCAGTTGCCGCTTGATGGAAACAACCGCCTTGTGGCTCAATTTGATACCCCGATCAGGCACTTGTTCCTCGTCGTTGCGCTGCTCGAAGCTGACTTCGACATTCCAGCGGACGCGATCCGTGCGGGCTATCAAGCCTATCTCGACGAGTTAAACGCGCAGTTCCGCCTGAAGATCGGCCCACTGGTGACGGCCGATACCGACGAGGACCGGCAGGCGATCGTCGACGTCATGAAGAAGGCCGTGCGGGACAAGGCCACCGAAGCGATCAAGGACGCGCTCGGGGTGGGCGACACCATCCTGGGGATTCTCGGAGCGCTCGATCGGGATGATTTCATCGCCGCCGACTTCTGGCACTTCGACACCATCGCGCCGACAGTCTTCACGCTCGGCTTTCGCGGCGTCTCGGGCGATCCAAAAGTCCGCACGAACTTCATGCGGCCGCTTGGCATCAGCATACAGGAGTTCCCCGTGAACTACTTCCTTGATTGCCGCCTTGATGCGCCCGATCCCAATGCCACCCACGGACCTCTCGACGGCGGGACCTTCCAGCCGGTCGTGGGATAGCAGACAGGGGTGGTCTTCCAGATCCCTCCGCTTGCGGCAGGGATCTGGAACAGCCCTACCAACCGGACGGCCGCCCGTCGGCCTTGCCCGTCTCCACGGTAACCTCGCGCCGCTTGTTCCGCCGCGTAACAAACCGGGCGAGGCGCTCGGCCGCCAGGATGGTGGGAATGAAGAACAACACGATAATCAGGGAGAGGGCGAGCCAACTAGGCATTGTCTTGCTCCATTGCACGAGGCGGGAGCAGTGCCGAAGCTTCTCTCAGCCGCTGACAGGCCTGGACAGGGTCAGCGATGGGATTGCGTGTACGCCTGTTTGGCAGGGGAGCCTAAGGGATTCGTGTTGATGTAGGTTAGGGGGTGGAATCCGCGGCCGACAGATGCACAACCATCGGTGAGAGAGGACAATCAGCTGGAGTGTGTTCAGCGATTGAATCGGTCGACTTGCTAGTCGTAAAGCCGAAGGCGTTTAGAAAGCCACACAACAAACTTGAAGCGCAAAGTCCTGACTACTGGAGGTTCTGATTCCTGCGAGTGCTCGGGGACGCCCCTGCTGGAGGCCACGACTGGAGGCGAGATCCGTCCCAACCTGAACATCGCCAACCCTACCGACAAAAGCAGGAAAAACGCATAAACGGCAAAAAAGCAGCCAATCACGTCGCCCCAAAAATAGACCCTTACATTAATCCAAGCCGCCACTTGATCATCATTTACAGTCCAAGAGACTATTGATGGAACCAATGATCCCTTCGTCAAAAGGGCATATAGCAAGGCGATGGCCTGAAATACAACCACATGGAAAAATGTCGCATTAACAATTCTTATTAGCTTATGACCAGTTTTCTTATCGATGGCTACTGTTAACGCGCGATGAAGAGCACTTCCCATAAGCGTAAATGTGATTGTGTACGCCGCCAAACTGAAACCCAAGATCGTCGGTAGCGAGTCCCGGACAACCTCTCGCCACTCAATCTCCAAAAGTCCCGCCGCGTATAAAACCGTCACAATAAAACTAAAGTGTGCAAAGGGGGACCTTATGAGATCCCGGAAACCCCCATACTCTTTCCAGTATTGGCTAAAAGCCCTAATGGTATCTCTATACACGATTACCGCCTAAATATCCGGGCAAGCCTCGCGAACACCTGAGACGGGGCCTCATCGGGCTCGTAGGTCTCCTGCTCAACTCTAGGATATGAATCAGTGCTAACGATCAAATGACCATTTGGTCCGTATCCCTTAGCAACAGAACGACCGTTATTTACACTTGCCCTAATCAACGCCTCCAACTCGACGTCTCTCCTAATTCCCTGCCCAGCCTCCGATTTATAGGAAACCCGCATCGAACGAGCATTCTTTTCGTCAAGATGCTCTTCGGCCTGCTCCTCAAAATCCTCACCCCAAATATCTGCATTTGGCTTTTCGATAAGAATTTCCAAGTCAGTTATCCTAGGGATTGAAAAGATTTTCTCAGCACTTCCTCTTGATTGAATGATGTTTACATCCACCAACCCAAACTTGTTTCCTATAGATCTAACATTTGTTAGATTTTTAAAAAACTTCAATGCCGAATTATGAGTTAGAACGTCGCCTTCCGAATAATGCTCAAACACAAGCTCATGTCTAACCACATCAAATTGAAATCTAAATGACTTAGCATTTGGCCTCAAATTATCTGGTATGACTATTGCCTCTATCTCGTTATCTGACGCCTCCTTCATCGTCTCAGTATTGAACCATTCTCCTGCGGAATCTATTTCAAGAAAGGTTGTAATAATTCCACCCACTACAGGCTCACGACTTCTTCGGTCCAACGTAGTAATTAAGCCATGCCGATCGCCATGTATCTTGGCAATCCTACGGAGCTTATAGAGATCATGAATCAAGTCACGATATATGTCTTCTGAGTGCGGATGGACGCGAACATTTAGTCCGCCAACTTCCATCTTGTGACGACGAGCCATCAAATCCCCCCAATAACGCCCTTAGGCGACTCTTGGACAACGATTTTCCTTCCCTTGCAAGTATCTAGTTTCCGGCCGATTTAGCTACTGCCTCCAAGAAATCACATCCCCTACTCCGCCGCCTCGCGCGCTTTCTCCAGCATCGGCTTGAGGTATTGCCCGGTATAGCTGCGCGGTTCGTCGGCCACTTGCTCGGGGGTGCCCTGGGCGACGATCTCGCCGCCGCGGACGCCGCCGTCAGGGCCGAGGTCGAGGATCCAGTCGGCCGTCTTGATCACGTCGAGGTTGTGTTCGATCACCACCACCGAGTTGCCCTGGTCGACCAGCCGCTGGAGCACTTCGAGGAGCTTGCGGACATCTTCGAAATGGAGGCCGGTGGTCGGCTCGTCCAGGATGTAGAGCGTCTGTCCGGTGGAGCGGCGGCTGAGTTCCTTGGCGAGCTTGACGCGCTGCGCCTCGCCGCCTGACAGCGTGGTCGCCTGCTGGCCGACCTTGACGTAGCCGAGGCCGACTTCGTTGAGCATGTGCATCTTGTCGCGGATCGGCGGAACGGCCTTGAAGAACTCCTCCGCGTCCTCGATCGTCATGTCGAGCACGTCGGCGATCGAGTGGCCCTTGAACTTCACCTCCAGCGTTTCGCGGTTGTAGCGGCGGCCGTGGCATTCCTCGCAGGTGACGTAGACGTCGGGCAGGAAGTGCATCTCGATCTTGATCAGCCCGTCGCCCTGGCACGCCTCGCACCGGCCGCCCTTGACGTTGAAGCTGAAGCGCCCGGCCTTGTAGCCGCGCGCCTCGCTCTCGGGCAAACCCGCGAACCAGTCGCGGATCTGGGTGAAGGCGCCGGTGTAGGTCGCCGGGTTGGAGCGCGGGGTGCGGCCGATCGGCGACTGGTCGATCTCGATCACCTTGTCGCAGAATTCGAGGCCGGTGATCTTGTCGTGCGGCCCGGCGATCACGCGCGCGCCGTTGAGCGCGCGAGCGGCGCCGGCGTGGAGCGTGTCGATGGTGAAGCTCGACTTGCCCGAGCCGGATACGCCGGTGATGCAAGTGAAGGTGCCGAGCGGGAGGCTGGCGGTGACGTCCTTGAGGTTGTTGGCCCGCGCGCCGTGGACGGTGATCTTGTGCCCGTTGCCCTTGCGGCGCTTGGCCGGCAGCTCGATCGCCCGCGCGCCGGTGAGGTAGGCGGCGGTGAGGCTGTCCTTGCTCTTGAGCACTTCGTCGAGCGTGCCTTGCGCCACGACTTCGCCGCCATGGACGCCGGCACCGGGGCCGAGGTCGACCACGTAGTCGGCATGGCGGATGGCGTCCTCGTCATGTTCGACCACGATCACGGTGTTGCCGAGGTCACGCAGGCGCTTGAGCGTTTCGAGCAGGCGGTCGTTGTCGCGCTGGTGCAGGCCGATGCTCGGCTCGTCGAGGACGTAGAGCACGCCCGACAGCCCGCTGCCGATCTGGCTGGCGAGGCGGATGCGCTGGCTCTCCCCGCCCGAAAGCGTGCCGCTGGTGCGGTCGAGGTTGAGGTAGTCGAGCCCGACGTTGTTGAGGAACCCGAGCCGCTCGACGATCTCCTTGAGGATTGCGCGGGCGATCTGGTTCTGCGTGTCGGTCAGCTTTTCGGGCAGCGCGGTGAACCAGTCGAGCGCGTTGGTGACCGAGAAGCGCACCGGGGTGGCGATGTCCTCTCCGGCGATCTTCACCGCCAGCGCCTTCTCGTTGAGGCGCTTGCCGTGGCAGGTCTCGCACGGCTGGGCGGTCTGGAACTTGGAGAGCTCTTCCCGCATCCAGGCGCTGTCGGTCTGCAGCAGGCGGCGGTTGAGGTTGCCGATCACCCCTTCGAACGCCTTGTGCACGGTGTATTCCTTGCGCCCGTCCTTGAAGGTGAGCGCGACCGGGAGCCCGCCGGTGCCGTGGAGGATGATCTCCCGCTGGTCGGGCGCGAGCTGGTTCCACGGGGTGGTGAGGTCGAACTCGTAAGCCTTGGCCAGGCTGGCGAGGACCTGCATGTAGTAGGGGCTCGGCGGGTTGGACTTGGCCCATGGCACCACGGCGCCCTGCTTGAGGCTGAGCGCCTCGTTCGGGACCACGAGCTGCGGATCGAACAGCTGCTTTTCGCCGAGGCCGTCGCAGGTCGGGCAGGCGCCTTGCGGGGCGTTGAACGAGAACAGCCGCGGCTCGACCTCCTCGATGGTGAAGCCGGAGACCGGGCAGGCGAACTTCTCGCTGAACACGATGCGGTTGGCCGGGAGGCCCGCGCCCTTCATCGCCCCGCCCTGCTCCTCGCTCTCGCGCCCCGGCACGACACCGTCCGCCAGGTCGACATAAGCCAGCCCCTCGGCCAGCTTGAGCGCGGTTTCGAAACTGTCGGCGAGGCGCGTCTCGATCCCCTCGCGCACGGCCAGGCGGTCGACCACGACTTCGATGTCGTGCTTGTACTTCTTGTCGAGCGCCGGGGCCTGATCGATCTCGTACATCTCCCCGTCGATACGCACGCGGGTGAAGCCGGCCTTCTGCCATTCGGCCAGTTCCTTGCGGTATTCCCCCTTACGCCCGCGTACGGCCGGGGCGAGCAGGTAAAGCCGCGTCCCTTCGGGCAGCGCCATCACCCGGTCGACCATGTTGCTGACCGTCTGCGCCTCGATCGGCAGGCCGGTGGCCGGCGAGTACGGCACGCCCACCCGCGCCCACAGGAGGCGCATGTAGTCGTAGATCTCGGTCACCGTCGCCACCGTCGAGCGCGGGTTGCGGCTAGTGGTCTTCTGCTCGATCGAGATCGCGGGGCTGAGCCCGTCGATATGCTCGACATCGGGCTTCTGCATCATCTCGAGGAACTGCCGCGCATAAGCGCTCAGGCTCTCGACATAGCGCCGCTGCCCTTCGGCATAGATCGTGTCGAAGGCCAGGCTGCTCTTGCCCGAGCCCGAAAGCCCGGTGATCACGATCAGCGCATCGCGCGGCAGATCGATGTCGATACCCTTGAGGTTATGCTCGCGAGCGCCGCGGACGGAGATGTGCGTGAGGGACATAGAGGCAGGATGTTCCGCAAATGTTCGCGTTGGTCAAGAGGCACGCGAACGCACCCCCACAGGCTTGCAGGCCATGTGGGGGTGACGAGGCGGTCGCGCAACGTCGGCCGCCCAATCCCGCAGCTCAGTTCTTCTTTCCGGCGGCCACTCCGGTGACAGTCACAAGTTGGTTGGGATCCAAATTCAGGCTCGCCGGCTTAACGTTATTCGTCCTGAAAACGCCCGAAAACTCCTCAGCATTCGGCCCGAAGAAGCTCCCGTTGAATGATCGATCAACGTCGCTTCCCGACATTGACGCGCCCGAAATCAATCCATTGAATTCCATGGTCGGGAACAAGACGGTATCGTGGCCCGGCCTGTTCGCCCCCGCGTAGACGCGATCACCGCCCAGGCCGTCGATCGTCAGCACGAACGATCCGGCCCCGAAATTGACGCTCAAACCCGACGTTCCGAGAACGTTGTAGATGTCGTATTCCCATCCAGACGGGCTCGACGCTTGAACTTCGACGGAGCCCATCGCCAACCCGCCATATGAAGCCGTCCCGGTGCGCGGCATCTGAATGGTCTGGTTACCGAAAACCGCATAGTAGATCGCGTCGTAATACTTGTTCGCCGGGTAGAGTTGGATCGAAATCTCGGCAAACGATGCATAGCTCAACGCCACCGACGCGTTCGGCGAGAGCTTACGGACAACCGTCGGATAGGTGAGGTAGGCCGTTCGATACAGGTCGATGTCGCCGGTACTGGCCGCAGAATCGCGCTCAGCATCCGAGAAGGTGACAATGTTCGTCGGCGGATTCATCATGCCGAAAGGTTGGAAAGACACCCTGTACGTATGGCCGACCGGATCGAAAGAAATGTTCTTGATGTCGGCAACAGTTTGAATGTCATCACGGTACTTGAAAGCGAGATTGGTCTGGCCGGGCAAGTCCGCCAAGGGCAGGACACCATTATTGCTGGGGTCGCGAACCGTGTCGTCACGATAGCCGACGAAATATCCGGTGGCCGCACCGCCGCCGGTCTCGCTGGTTGAGAATACCCCGCCGACTTCATCGGCGTCCGGTCCGTAGAATTTGCCCGATCCAGTCCCGAGATAAGTTCCCAGGCCGTCCATCTCGACCGTTCCGGCGAACGCGTTCTTATCCGCCGCAAGCTCGGCCGAGTAGCGCCAGGAGCCAAGCACGGTGACAGGAAACAGGCCCGACAGACCACCGGCTTCCCGGTATTCCAGAGGCGCATAGCCCGAGACTCTCCCAGCTGCGAGATCGACGTAGAGGTCACCCAAGCCACTGATACGCATGGGATTGCGATACGCACCATCGGCAGCCATGCCGGACAACTCGATCCGGTAACCCGCTGTACCGGTACGGACGAGATCGGCCTGAGCTGTCGGCATCCCGTAAACATGGTGCGAAACACGGTAGTCGTTCGTACCGTTGATCCCATCGGCATTGGTCCATTCGCGCGCTCGCAAATAGGACAAGGGAACTCCGCGAACGCTCTGCGTCCCCCGGTCCCAGCTTGCCTGGGTCGCCGGCCCCAGCCCGGTGAAGCTCTGGCTCGAATTGTCGTAAGTGCCGAATATGCCAGCAGCCAAAAGCGAGTAGCTGTCGGTCACTTCTTCATAGCGGATTTTGAGAGGATCGATCTTCGATGAGATGCGCGTCAGATCACCGACCTGCTGGTTGTAGCCGATCCGATCGTCAAACTGGAAGCGAAGCACTGCCTCTTCCGTGTCGAACGTCTGGCTGTTGGCCAACTGATTGATGGGATCTGGGCTAAATGAGTCATTGCCGAAATCATCGTTGCCCTCGCGCCCGAGCAGTGCGCCGACCGCGACACGACCGGTTGAATCCTTGACCGACCAACTAGCCCCAATCTCCTCGGCGTGAGGTCCGAACAGCATTCCGGAAAGTTGGCCATCAAATCGTCCAAAATCGTCGAAAGACATAGTGCCGCTGAACTGTCCCGAGGTCGACGAAAGCTGTGCGGATCCGTCAAACTGTGCAGATTTCCCAAGGAGGGGCACCATGTCTATTACGCCAACGACAAGAACCTGGCCCGTAGAGAAATCTACGGAAGTGCTTCCCTGACCGGTAAGCGAGAACAGATTGTCGGCGGTCGATATCGCTCCCACCAGGTCCACGAGGTAATTGGCCGAACCAGTGCGCGGGACCGAGCCAGAAGGCGTTTCCACGCCATATACTAGGGAATCGATCGAGCCCGACGCCGTGTTCGAACCAACTGTGGTGCGCTGCCAGAAAGCACCGCCGACGTACTGGTAGGTTATTCTGCCCGAGGTGCCCGGGCGTGTGACAGTCAGCGAGTCTGTCCGGCTTCCCGACTCCTTCACATAGACTACGCCGCCCGCGCTGCTCTGGGCCGTGTCGATGTCTCCTGGGCCAAACGAGATCGAGCCAGTTGGTGTCGTCAAAGCATAGGTATTGTTGCTCGCGTTGAAACTGATCGTGGCAGAAATGGCGCCGTTCGTGCCGCTGGTGCCATTCGCGTTGAACGTGGCGGACGCACGCGAGGCTGCATTTGTAAATGTCTCGCTCGCCAGCGGCAGCAACAGGTCGTCGTTTATCGCAGACGGCGTTGGAGTTGGAGTGGGGCTCGGGCCGGGGCTCGGCGATGGGCTTGGCACTGGAGCAGGCGTCGAATTGACCCCACCACCCCCACCGCAAGCTGCCAGCATGAGCCCAAGCGAAAGCACCGACGCATTCGCCGCAAGACGTCCCAACTTCATATAATCCCCCATTATTCCCCCGAACCGCTTGATCGCGCGGCGCGGACAACTTGCCAATTGTCAATTTCCGACAGCCCTTTGCCGGATCCTCCTAGAAGGCTGAAACCACCCCGAACTCGAATGCGAGGCGGTCGTAATCGTAGATCCCAACCGTCGACCAGTTTCGCTCGTACCGCACACGCGTGAGCGGGGCGAAAGTACCGATCGTCAGGCTACGGAACGTCGCCGAGAGCGAGAGGTCGAGATTGTCGTCTTTGCGCCGCTCCGGATAGAGGAACAGCCGCGCGTCGGACTCCAGCCGGCGATAGGCCGCGTTGACCACCATCGTGGTACGCGCCACGTCCTGGTAGAGATAAACGCTGCCCCCGCCCGAAGTGTTCGAATAGCCCGGATCGCGAGCGTCGTCGCGCGAACCGAACACGCGCACGCCCCCGCCTGTGGTGCTGCTGAAAGCTCGATCCAGGCCCACGGCGGCGGTGAAACGATCGGCGTCCTGCAAGCGGTTGACCGAGTTGTCATCCTTGAGCGCGCTCGCATCGATGCGGATCTGGGTCTTGTCGTCGAGCGGATGGTCCCAGTTGCCCGACACGCCATAGAACACAGAATAGGGATCGAGACCGTACCACCGGTGCCCGGCCGTCAATGAGAGCGCGAGCCGATCGCGTCCCGAAATGAACTGCGGACCGGCCTGCACCGACAGCGTGACATCGTCGAACTCGGACCGGCGATAGAGGTCGCCCGCCGCGTTCAACCGCACGAGCAGATCGGTCTTCGCATTGAGCGGAACGCGACCATACCCTTGCGCCTTGAGCGCAAGACCGACGCCCGACTGCGCTTGCGCGTCTTCGCTGAGCGTGAAGTCGCCGATCACGGTACCGAGCGTATCGGAACGGGTAGCGCGATTGATATTGGTGCTGGGCGCGATGGCGATATCGAGACTGCCGCCAAGGCGTTTCGTGGCGCTCAGGGCATTGGAATAGAAGCGTACCAGTTGCGCGACATCGGGCGGCAATCCGCCGGCCTGCACCGCACGCAATTCGCGCCGCGCCGACTGGTATTCGCCCAGTTCGGCCAGGACTTGCGCCAGCTTGAGCCTGACCGGCGCGGCATCGGGCTTGTCGTCGAGAATTCTGCGCAGGAGGACGGCTGCGTCACGCTTGCGATCCATCTTGTCGGCATACATCAGCGCAAGGCGGAAGCGAGCCTCTGTCCTCAATTCGAGATCGGGATCCTGCGCTAGCGCCAGGTATGCGGTCTCGGCCGTGGCAAAGTCCCCGGCATCGCGCGTGCGATCGGCGAAATCGAACAGCTCGACCGCGCTCAGTTTAATGGAATCGTCTGATGAATCCTGCGCAACGCAGGGCGTCCCCACCGCAAGTGCGGCGGCGACCAGCCAGCCAAATCTAGAAATGCGTCCCTCCCTCTCCCGGGGCTGGCGCTAGTGATGGCTGCGCACTCTGTCCAGTGCCGGCGGATTGCGGTTTCCCCGGGATCAGCTCGGCTCAGGCGAGCCGCCAACTCCGGTACGGCCCGATTCGTCGTTGCCGTCGGGCATGCGCCAGGGCGCCCAGGATCAGCGCGATGAGTTGGATGTATTGCGGCAACTGGGTCATCGCCCAGTAAGCCCGGCGCATTCCGCCCGGCTCGATGAAGGCCGCGAGGTGACCTGAGACGCAGATTAGCTGGGCCGCTGCCGCCCATAGTGGCCAAAACCGGTTGGCGCGCAGGGCCAGCCACACGATCGCGACCAGTTCGGCTCCATCGAGCACGACGTGAACCGGATCGACCGAGTTAAAGCCCGAAGGGCCCATCAGCAGGTGGTAGAGAGCGTCCGCAGCTATCCAGCTGACGATGATCGCCGCGGCGTATTTCTCCGGCGGGCCTCCGCGGCGAAACGCGAAGGCCCCGACGGCAAGGACGATGGCAAAAATGAAGCTGGCCGACCCGGTCACGTTAGCTACCTAGGGTCCTTCGGCCCCAAACCAAAAGTCTCAGGCCGCAATCGCGCTGGTCGACTTTCGTTCGCCATCGGGCGGACAATCGTCCACGCCGCAGACTTCTTTCTGCACCTCGAGCAGCGATCCGTGCACGCGGGCAAGATTGCCGCCGGCTTCGAGCAGCGCCTGTTGCGACTTCGCCAGCCGTAGGAGCGCCTCGTGTCCGAGGAAGGGGTCGCTACCTGTCTCGCGGCGGGCCGTCACCAGCGAGGTGAACAGCGACGATTGACGCACAAGCGCCTCGTCGAGCGCCTTTTCGGCTTCACTGATGTCGCGAGCAATGCGCATTTGCGCCACTGGAACTGTCATCGGCATAAAATCCCCCTTGGCCCTGGGCCAAATCACTTGACGATGAGCTGTCCGAGTTCGGCTACGCGGCCATCAGCTCCGAGAGCTGAGAGAAGATGGCCAGTCCGCCCAGCACGAGAAAGACGAGGAATACAGCGATCACCACAATCGCTCCCAGCCTGACCAACGTACCGTAACGTCCGTCGAACAACTCTGGGACGACCCGGTAATCCACCTCGGCGCTGTCGGGCTGGCCGGATTGAATCCGCCCCCCAAGGCTACAATTGGGGGGCGGACCCTGCGTCCCGGGGCCGTTGTCCAACGCAATGTCCTGCGGCGCGATACAGGAATTCTCGTATGTCATTTGCCCGTATGTCTCGACGAGCCGGCGGTAGACGGCCGCAGCCTCGTTGCGCGAACGGGCGCCGAGCTTGTCCTTGGCGAACTGGATCCGCTGATCGACCGTATGCGGAGATATCTCCAGCAGCCGGGCGATCTCTTTCGATGTCTTGTGCTCGATCAGCAGGTCGAGCACGTCGCGCTGCTTGGCGGTCAGGTCCGCCAGCAGCATTTCGTTCTCGAAGTGGACCTGCCCCACTGACCCTCCTGGCCCGCCAGGAACGCCGCCCTGGCAAGACTCTCGACCCGTTGAGAAGGTACTCTAACCACAAGCGGATGGGCGAGGAAAGATTGCGCACGGCACATTACGCCGCCGGACTCGTCAGCGAACCAGTCAGAGCGTAGGGGATCGGCCATGCACAGGCTGTTCATCGGTGTGCGCCCGCCCGAAAGCGTCGGCGACCTTTTGCTCGACGCGATGGAAGGGATCGAAGGCGCGCGCTGGCAGGACGAATCGAACCTGCACCTGACCCTCCGTTTCATCGGAGAGGTCGAGCGCCCGGCGGCAAACGACCTGGCGATGGCGCTGGAGCACATCACCGCCCCGCCCTTTTCCGCGCGGATCGAGGGAGTCGGTCACTTCGAACGCAAGGGCCATCCGCATGCCCTATGGGCGCGGATCGTTCCGTCCGCGCCGCTTGAAGCCCTGCGGCAAAAGGTGGAACGCGCGTGCGAAAGCGCCGGGTTCGAGCGCGAGACCCGCAAGTTCACGCCCCACATAACCCTCGCCCGACTCAATCGCAGCGTTGGTCCAATCGACGCCTGGCTGTCCTCCTTCGGAGACATGCACGCCGAGTGGGAGATCGACGGCTTCACGCTCTACGAAAGCCACCTCGGCCACACCGGCGCACATTATGAGGCGATCGCGCAATATCCGTTGCGAGGCGATGGGGCGGCTTGAAGGGAGGCTTGAGCTGGAGCTTGAAAGGCGGACTGCCTCGACGCGTTCGTGAAGTGCCGACGATAGCCGCCAGTTCCTAAGGGAAGAAAACCTTTGCGATCGCCGCACCGGCACCGAGCATGGCAGCCGTCGCGAGCATCCCCTGAAAAATGACCGATGGGGAGATGGTATTTGTCTGGGCCGCGAACTTCCGAATTTCGGCCATGCGGTGATCGATCTCCGCCTGGTCCCGACGAATCGAAGCAAGCTGTTGCTGAAGATCGAGTTCCCGATAGTCTGACTGCATGGCCATGACCGATCATTAACCCATTTGATTTTCATCGAAAAGCGCAACCCGATCCATTTCGGACCGGCGCGAGAACAACCCCCTCCGTGGTTGACGCGCCTTTCACGCGCCCGCTAAGGAAGTTTCCCAAGAAACCGCCTTTGCCCAACCTGCCTGGCGGCCTGGAGACTTTTGCATGATGATCCGTTTATTCGCCGGCGTGGCCCTTGGCGCGTTGCTGACTGCTAGCCCGTCCCGTGCGGAGACCCCGATGCCGATGACTGCCGCCGCTGCCACCACCGCCGCCCTTCCTCAGGCGACTGGCCCGTTCGCGCGGGAAAGCACCCTGCCGTTCAAGACGACCGACTTCAGCAAGATCCAGAACGGCGACTACAAGCCCGGCTTCGAACAGGGCATGGCGATCCAATCGGCGGAAATCGCCGCGATCGTAGCCAATCCGGAAGCCCCGAACTTCGCAAATACCATCGTCGCGCTCGACCAGTCGGGGCAGATGCTGGGCCGGGTCTATTCGGCTTTCAACACGGTGATCGGCGCCAACACCAACGACACGCTCGACGCCACAGAGGCGGAAATGTCGCCCAAGCTGACCGCACACTTCGATGCGATCCAGCTCGATCCCGCGCTCTTCGCCCGGGTCAAGGCGGTCTATGACAACCGCGCGGCGATGAGCCTGACGCCTGAAGACGCCTACCTGCTCGAAAAGACCTACAAGGACATGGTCCACGCCGGCGCCCAGCTGACCGAGGCGCAGAAGACGCAGGTCAAGGCGATCAACTCCCGGCTTTCGGAAGTGACCACCGCCTACTCGCAGCGACTGACCGAAGCGACCAACGCCGGCGCGCTGGTGGTGTCGGACAAGGCCGCGCTCGCCGGGTTGAGCGAAGCCGAAGTCACCGCAGCGTCCAAGGCTGCGGAAGCCCGCGGCCTGACCGGGAAGTACCTGATCGCGCTGCAGAACACGACGCAGCAGCCGGCTCTCTCGACGCTGACTGACCGCGCCACGCGCGAGGCCCTGTTCGAGAAGAGCGTGCACCGCGCCGACCTTGGCGACGCCAACGACACCCGCATGCTGCTCGCCGAGATCATGCAGCTCCGCGCGCAGAAGGCGGCGCTGTTCGGCAACTCGAGCTGGGCGGAGTACACCATGTACGACCGCATGGCGAAGGAACCGAAGACCGCGCTCGACTTCATGCGCCAGATGGTCCCCGCCCTCGCCGCCAGCCAGCGCGCCGAAGCCGGTGTGCTCAACGCCGCAATCGCCGCGGACGGCAAGAACTTCGAAGTCCAGCCGTGGGACTGGCAGATGTACGCCGACAAGGTGAAGAAGGAGCGCTACGCCTTCGACGAAGAGACGGTGAAGCCGTACTTCGAGATCCGCCACGTGCTGGAAGACGGCGTGTTCTTCGCCGCCAACAAACTCTACGGCCTCAGCTTCAAGCCGCGCACGGACCTGCCGGTGTGGCACCCGGACGTGTGGACCTACACCGTCTATGACCGCGACGGCTCGGAGCTCGGGCTGTTCTACTTCGATCCCTACCAGCGCGACAGCAAGCGCGGTGGGGCGTGGATGTCGACCCTGGTCGACTACAGCAAGCTGAAGGGGACCAAGACGGTCGCGTTCAACGTGCTCAACATCCCCAAGGCCGCCGAGGGCCAGCCGCAGCTGGTGAGCTGGGACAACGTGAACACGATGTTCCACGAATTCGGCCACGCGCTGCACTACCTGCTCTCGGACCTGACCTACGCTTCCGGCGGTAACGTCGCGCGTGACTTCGTCGAATACCCGAGCCAGGTGAACGAGATGTGGGCGAGCGACCCGCAAGTGCTGGCGAACTACGCCAAGCACTACCAGACCGGCGCAGCGATCCCGCTCGAGCTGATCGACAAGATCAACGCCGCCGCCAAGTGGAACCAGGGCTACGAGTTCGGGGAAGTGGTCGAGGCCGCGCTGCTCGACATGGAGTGGCACGCCCTCACGCCGGAGCAGGCCAAGGCGATCGACACGCCGGCCAAGGTCGACGAGTTCGAGGCGGCTGCGCTCAAGCGGCTCGGGCTCGAGGTCGGCCTGGTCCCGCCGCGTTACCGCAGCTCGTACTTCCGCCACATCTTCTCCGATCCGGCGGGCTATTCGGCGGGCTACTACTCGTACCTCTGGACCGAGATGCTCGACCGCGACAGCCGCGCCTGGTTCCAGGCCAACGGCGGCCTGACCCGCGCCAACGGCGATCACTACCGCGAGACGGTGCTGAGCAAGGGCGGCACGGAAGACTACTTCAAGGCCTTCCACGACTTCGCCGGCCGCGAACCGCAAGTCGGCCCGCTGCTCGAAGCGCGTGGGCTGACGGGTAAGTAAGCCAAGATCCTCCCCGAGCTTGCTCGGGGAGGATTGGGTTCAAGCTCCCAGTCCAGCGTACGGAACCGCGCGTGGCTGCGATCATCACCCCGTACTCTTACCTAGTTTTTACGCGAGATTTGAATGGCATGATGGCCGTCTGATCCGTGTGAGAATCTGGATGGCAATCCGCCTACCCCTAGTTGCTGCCTTGTTGGTGATGACGCCCCTACCAGTCGGGGCAGTTCCTCCGCCGCCTGCCTTTCCAGGCCAGCACGAGGCGGCTGAACAACTCGTGCTAGCCCTTACGTCAAAGAATACCGAAACTTACGCCTCGCTTCTGGCAGACGATGTGCAGGTCTTTGTGGACGGAAAGGTAGTGGCCAGAACCAAGGCCGAATGGATGGCCCGTTTTGGGGAGAAGCTTGCAGCTCCCGGCGTCTTCTTCAAAGTCATACAAGGATACTCCTCGACAGGTCGCGTTCTCCTGATCGAGTATTTCAGTTCGACCGCCAGCTGGGGCACCAAGATACCTACCGACTGCTGCTGGTCGTACGATGCCGTCGCCTACGACTACGACCACAAGAGCAACAAGGTCGTTGCCATTCATCGCCTGACTGGCGGAAGCGAGAAGCTGGACGAGCACGGCAAGCCAGCGGGCTACTGATCCAGGCCGTTCGGGAGAACTCAATTGAGACTCCCCTCTCACCCTGTCCAGCTTTGGCACAGCGCCCGCGCGACAGATGCAGAGGTCGCTCACCCGGTCTAGGCGCCGGGTCGTGCCAACGAATAACCGCCTGCCTTCAACCGCATACCGAGCGCGCGCTCGGGGCCATTTCGGCCGCCGCCTGGCGGTGCTTGCTCTGGCGATCGCGGTACCTGCGATGGCTGCGCCCGACTGGCATCAATCAAACGATCCTGCCCCGGAACTCCTGAAGCCGATGGGCTTCGAGACGCCGGGCGAGAGCTTTCCCGGCTCGGCCTTCTTCTATCTGGCCGACCAACCGAACTTGCCGGCAACGGCAGGCGGCCAGCCGGTGGACGGCGCGAAACTTGCCCTTCGCCCATCCACCGGCCGGCTTGAGACGGGCCCCGCCGCCAATCCCCTGCACTTCGCCGGGACCGCAACCGACCGAGTGCGAGCGCAGCAGTGCCTGACCATGGCGATCTACTATGAGGCCGCGAACGAGCCCGACGCCGGGCAGCGCGCCGTGGCGCAAGTCGTGCTCAACCGGGTCGCACATCCGAACTATCCGAACACGGTCTGCGGCGTAGTCTTCCAGGGCTCCGAGCGGACGACGGGCTGCCAGTTCAGCTTCACCTGCGACGGATCTCTGGCCCGCAAGCCGGCCCGCCAGTGGTGGGACCGGGCCGCCAAGGTCGCCCGCGCCGCGCTAGCCGGGTCCGTCTATGCTCCGGCCGGGCTGGCCACGCATTACCACACCGTACAGGTCCACCCTTACTGGGCCGACAGCCTCGCCAGCGTAGGCACGATCGGGGCGCATCGCTTCTATCGCTGGCGCGGGGCGGCCGGTACGGCGGAGGCTTTCAACGACTTCTACCGCGGAGGCGAACCCGCCGCGGCGCCTCACCCGAGATCGGCAGTGAACGCGCCCGATGCAGCCGATCCGCTGACCCTTGCCCGGGTCTACGAAGCGACGTTGAAACAAGCTCCGAAGACCCTCCCCAGCACCGCCGTGCCCGTGGCTGCGCACAACCGGGAAGCCGAGAATCGCAGCAGCGAGAATCCTCTCCAACCGGCCGCCCTCGCCGGGTCCGGACAGGTCCGCGAAGAATACGCCCGCAGTGGCCAATGGTTGCGCCAACCGTAACTGGGCAGGCCTGCGTTCCTTCAATAAGGAATGCTCCTAATTCAATGACATGGAGAAGATGGTAAATCTCCAGCGTCGTTTCGGAAACCATTGATCCAAACCTTCGCTTAGCCGCGCCTGGATAGTTTGCCGCCGACACATGTGATCGGACGCCGAATGACCATCCGCCTTGCCCTACCTCCCGGTCGACTACGTCCGCGCCTTAGTGCGGCGGTTATCCGCGAGGTCTGCGGCATCCCGTGCAACGACAACGGCCGTGACGATCAGAGCGATGCCCTGCTCCACGCCGCGCTTCGCCACTTCGCAGAGCACGGTCTGGCCGCGGCCCATCGCGCCCGCAAGCAGGCCGAAGCTGCCTTCTTCGCCGGCGACCGCCAGGGCTATGCCTGGTGGCTCGAAATCTGCCGTGCGCTCGATCGGCGCATGGCGCAGGACCTCGGTACGGCCATGGCCGAAGAGGTCGCTCCCGCAAGCTCGGATCTCGGTTCAATCTGAGATCGCTGCCGGTTCGATGGGACCATCAGCCAACTAATCGACGCGCCCGGAGAAGCGCGCCGCCGCTGGACCCGCAATTCGCGGGACGCGGGAAGGCGTCTTGACGTCATTGTTTGAGCAGACCTGGCCCCGCCGCCAGGCCGCTAGGCACCTACGTGACCGCGGTTACACGCCGCTTAACCACTCGGTGACGTCTTTCAATTATGGCGATTGTGTCGAGGAGTGAGTCATCCTGCGTCTGGGTCGGATCTTTACGGGTTATTTTGGCGGTGACGACCGCGACGAGCGCGTGCGCCGGAAGCTCGTCGACACGCTCTACGCCCAGCCGACCAGCCTTGCCGTAGGTGCGCTGGCCGGAATCGCGTGCGCGGCCGCGGCGATCTTCGTCAGCGAGAACAAAGCGATCACCATCGTCGGCAGCCTGATGATGTTCACGGCCACCGCGCGCGTCGTCCAGGCCGGATGGCATGCCAGGAAGAACGCCACCCAAGTCGACGCTCGCCGCCTGGAGATGATCTACGAGATCGGCGCTTACACTTACGCCCTTCTGTCCGGCATCCTCGCAGCGCTCACCGTCTACGACACTAGCGGCGGGCATATCCAGACGCTGACGGTCGCCTATGCGCTGGTCTACGGCGTCGGCATCTCGGCTCGCAACGCGGGACGCCCGGTCATTGCCGTGGGCCAGTTGATCCTGTCCGCTCTACCGATCATGGTCGTGGGCCCGATCGTGGGCGGGCTCGTCTACTACGTGCTGTCGATCACGATGATCTTCGTGATCTTCGGCGTCATGTCGATCACGTTCAACGTGTTCCGCACGCTCAAGGAACAGATCTTCGCCGCCGAAGCTAGCGCCCAGATGGCCGAGAAGATGCGCGAGTTGGCCCGCACCGACGTGGTCACCGGCCTCGTCAACCGCGCCGGCCTCAACCACGACCTGGCGGAGATGGTCACCAACCTGAGCGAAGGCAAACAACTCGCCCTGTTCTGGCTCGACCTCGACCGGTTCAAGGAAATCAACGATACCCTCGGTCACACGATCGGCGACAAGGTGCTGGCCGAAGTCGCGAACCGCCTGCGTTCGTCCACCCCGAACGGCGCCACGCTTGCCCGGTTCGGTGGCGACGAGTTCATTGTCGTGGCCGAAGTGTTCGACCGGGCCGAAAGCGAGCGCCTCGCCCGATCGATGAACCACGAGATTTGCCGCTCCGCCCGCATCGAGGGCCAGCGGATCGATACCTCGGCCTCGATGGGCGTGGCCCTGCTGCCGGACGACGGCCCTGACATCGACACCCTGATGCAAGGCGCCGACCTGGCGCTCTATCACGCCAAGACCGGCGGCCGCCGGCAGATCTGCTTCTTCGACAACGCCATGACGCGCGACCTCGTGCGCAAGAAGCAGATCGAAACCGAACTGCGCGCCGCGATCCTACGCGACGAGCTGTCGATCTTCTTCCAGCCGATTGTCGATCTCGAAACCGGCCGCATCCGCACTTTCGAGGCGCTGGTGCGCTGGTTCCACCCCGAGAAGGGCGAACTGCGCCCTGACGAGTTCATTCCCGTGGCCGAAGAGACCGGCGTCATCATCACGCTCGGCAACTGGATCACCGCGCAAGCTGCCAAGGCCTGCGCCGGCTGGCCGGAGCATGTGACCGTGGCGGTCAATCTCTCGCCCGCGCAGATCCGCGCGCCGGGTGCCGCGCTTGGGATCCTCAACGCACTCCGCGAGGCGAACCTCGACCCGCATCGCCTTGAACTCGAGGTCACTGAGAGCCTGTTCCTGGACGACAACGACAACACCGCGCGCTTCATGGACGAGCTGGCATCCTGCGGGGTCCGCTTCGCCCTCGACGACTTCGGCACCGGCTATTCCTCGCTCGGCTACATCAACAAGTTCCCGTTCAAGAAGATCAAGGTCGACCGCAGCTTCGTGTCGGGCCCCAACATCGGCAAGAAGAGCGACGCCATCATCCGCGCCGTGGCCGAGATGGGCGCCACGCTGGGCATGGATATCGTCGCCGAGGGACTCGAGACGATCGAGCAGGTGCAGGTCGTACGCGATGCCGGCTGTACGCTAGGCCAGGGCTACTACTTCAGCCGTGCGGTTCCGGATTACCTGGCCGCGATGCTCCTGTCGCAGGAGCAAGACCGCGACAAGGACACCAGCACCCGCCTGGCGGGTTGAGCGTAGAGCGCTTCCATTCGAAACACACTCCCGTCATCCCGGCGAAGGCCGGGACCCAGCGAGTAAAATGAGCCGCGAAGCGACACTCTCTTTGTTGCGCCGGACCCCGGCCTGTGCCGGGGTGAGCTAGGGTTATGGTGAAACGTCATGTATCGCGCGCGACCCCTTGTTCCGATTACCAAATCCCTACCAAACCGTCGCGAATTGCACACCTTAACGCTATTGCGAACTGATATCATAAAAACTTGACAAATAGGGGTTTTTCGCAGTTGCAAACCCCTGCCGGCAGGCCTAGGTCGAGCGCCGAATATCAGGCGCCCTCCCCTTGCGGACGCGGATTGGTGCCGGATCCTGTTGCCTTAAGCGCCCGCGCAGCTTGTAAGGACAAGACCAGGACCCATGGCTCGCAAGAAGATCGCGCTCGTCGGCGCCGGCATGATCGGCGGAACCCTTGCTCACCTCGCAGCGAAGAAGGAACTGGGCGACATCGTCCTGTTCGACATCGCCGAGGGCATTCCCCAGGGCAAGGCGCTCGACCTCAGCCAGTGCGGTCCGGTCGAAGGCTTTGACGCCAAGATCACCGGCACCAACGACTATGCCGACATCGCCGGCTCCGACGTGGTGATCGTCACCGCCGGCATTCCCCGCAAGCCGGGCATGAGCCGTGACGACCTGCTCGGGATCAACCTCAGCGTGATGAAGGCCGTCGGCGAAGGCATCAAGACCCACTGCCCCGACGCGTTCGTGATCTGCATCACCAACCCGCTCGATGCGATGGTCTGGGCGCTGCGCGAGTTCTCAGGCCTGCCGCATAACAAGGTCGTCGGCATGGCCGGCGTGCTCGACAGCGCGCGCTTCGCCACGTTCCTCGCCTGGGAATTCGGCGTCTCGGTCAAGGACGTGAACGCCTTCGTGCTCGGCGGCCATGGCGACACCATGGTGCCGGTCACCAGCTACACCACTGTTTCGGGCATCCCGGTCGACGATCTCGTGAAAATGGGCAAGTCGAGCAAGGAAGCGATCGACGCCATCGTCCAGCGCACCCGCAGCGGCGGCGGCGAAATCGTCGGCCTGCTCAAGACCGGTTCTGCGTACTACGCCCCCGCCACCAGCGCGATCGCGATGGCCGAAGCTTACCTCGGCGACCAGAAGCGCATCCTGCCCTGCGCGGTTTACGTTGACGGCAAGTACGGCCTCGACGGCCTCTACGTCGGCGTGCCCGCAGTGATCGGCGCGAACGGGGTCGAGGAAGTTGTCGAGATCGCGCTCAACGACGAAGCGAAGGCCAACCTTCAGACCTCGGTCGACGCGGTCAAGGAACTGCTGGTTGCCTGTAAGGGTATCGATAGCAGCCTTGGCTGACGCGAAGGGTCTTGCTCTTGTCGGAGTGCTCCTCCTTGCTGGGTGCGGTGAAGCCTCACCGCAGGACCAAGCCAAATGGGATGCAATGGCTGCGTGCACGGAGCGGGCGGAGCCGCTGCTCACACAGTTCGTCCCGAATGAATTTGATGGGCGGGCTGGTGAAGCTAGCGACGACAATTGGCGTGTTGGGGACGACGGACACTTTGTCCTGGAAGTCCCAGACGCAAGTCCGGATCGAGCATCGCCGTTTCTGTTCACGTGTGCCGGCAATATCGAGCGCCGCACCATTGAGTTGATTGAATTCGCCGGAGCGAGCCACCGCCCGCCATCTGGCGAAGTTTGGAGTTTCTGAATGAGCATTCTCGTCAACAAGAACACCAAGGTCATCACCCAGGGGATGACCGGTGACACCGGCACTTTCCACACCCAGCAGGCGCTCGACTACGGCACCCAGATGGTTGCCGGCGTCACGCCGGGCAAAGGCGGGCAGACGCACATCGGCCTGCCGGTGTTCAACTCCGTAGCAGAGGCCAAGCACGCCACCGGCGCCACCGCCAGCGTGATCTACGTGCCGCCGCCGTTCGCCGCGGACTCGATCCTCGAGGCGATCGATGCCGAGATCGAGCTGATCGTCGCGATCACCGAAGGCATCCCGGTGCTCGACATGGTGCGGGTGAAGCGCGCGCTCTCGGGCTCCAAGTCCCGCCTGATTGGGCCGAACTGCCCCGGCGTCCTGACCCCGGAAGAGTGCAAGATCGGCATCATGCCCGGCTCGATCTTCAAGAAGGGTTCGGTCGGCGTCGTGTCGCGTTCGGGCACCCTCACTTATGAGGCGGTGTTCCAGACCAGCCAGATCGGCCTTGGCCAGACCACCGCGGTCGGCATCGGCGGCGACCCGGTCAACGGCACCAACTTCATCGACGTGCTCGAGCTGTTCCTGGCCGACGACGATACCAAGTCGATCATCATGATCGGCGAGATCGGCGGCAGCGCCGAGGAAGAGGCCGCGCAGTTCCTCAAGGACGAAGCCAAGCGCGGGCGCCGCAAACCGATGGTCGGATTCATCGCCGGCCGCACCGCTCCTCCGGGACGCCGCATGGGTCACGCCGGCGCGATCGTCTCGGGCGGCCAGGGCGGCGCCGAAGACAAGATCGCGGCGATGGAAGAGGCCGGCGTGCGCGTTGCCGCCTCGCCCAGCGAACTCGGCACCACGCTCGACGCGCTGTTGAAGGAACTCGCCTGACCCTCCCGGATTAGGCTGCAAGGAACGCCCCATGGGTAACGAAGCGCAGAATTTCCTCCCCGAGCTTGCCGCACAGGAAGGGCCGCAACCCGGCCCGAGCTGGGCGAACACGCGCTGGCCGCTCGACGATGGCGGCGACCTGACCCAGGCCATGGACCCGACCGCGATGCGGCTCGCGGTCAAGCAGGCCGCGGCCAAGGCCGGTGCCCCGGTGGACGAAGGCGCGATCGAACGCGCGGCGGACGATTCCATCCGCGCGATGATGCTCGTGCGCACCTATCGCGTGCGCGGCCACCTTGCAGCTGAACTCGATCCGCTCGGGCTTACCCAGCACGAGTTGCCCGAGGACCTGACCCCCGAATACCACGGCTTCAGCGGAGAGGCGCTCGATCGCCCGGTCTACATGGGCGGCACGCTCGGCTTCCAGTGGGGCACCGTGCGCCAGCTGGTCGAGACCCTGCGCAAGAACTACTGCGGCCACGTCGGCCTCGAATACATGCACATCGCGGACGTCGACGAGCGCCGCTTCCTGCAGGAGCGTATCGAGGGCAAGGACAAGGTCATCACTTTCACGCCCGAGGGCAAGAAGGCGATCCTCGGCGCGGTGATCCGGGGCGAGGAATACGAGAAGTTCCTCGGCAAGAAGTACGTCGGCACCAAGCGCTTCGGCCTCGATGGCGGCGAGTCCATGATCCCGGCGCTCGAAGCGGTGATCAAGTACGGCGGCCAGCTCGGCGTGCGCGAGATCATCTACGGCATGGCCCACCGCGGCCGGTTGAACGTGCTCGCGAACGTGATGGCCAAGCCCTATCGCGTGATCTTCCACGAATTCTCGGGCGGCACCGCCAACCCGGAAGACGTCGGCGGATCGGGTGACGTGAAGTACCACCTCGGCACCAGCACCGACCGCGACTTCGACGGGGTGAAGGTGCATATGAGCTTGGTCCCGAACCCGAGCCACCTCGAAACCGTGGACCCGATCGTGCTCGGCAAGACCCGCGCTCAGCAGGCGATCCGTGACGACCTGACGCAGCACGAGCAGGTCCTGCCGGTGCTGATCCATGGCGACGCGGCCTTCGCCGGCCAGGGCATCGTGTGGGAGTGCTTCGGCTTCTCCGGCGTGCGCGGCTACAACACCGGCGGCTGCCTGCACTTCGTCATCAACAACCAGATCGGCTTCACCACGAGCCCGCAATTCGCGCGCTCCAGCCCCTATCCCTCGGACGTCGCCAAAGGCGTCCAGGCACCGATCCTCCACGTCAACGGCGACGATCCGGAAGCGGTGACTTTCGCCTGCAAGCTGGCGATCGAATACCGGCAGAAGTTCCGCCGCGACATCGTGATCGACATGTGGTGCTACCGCCGCTTCGGCCACAACGAAGGCGACGAGCCGAGCTTCACCCAGCCGCTGATGTACGACCGCATCCGCAAGCACCAGCGCGTCAGCGAGATCTACGCCGACCGCCTGATCGCGGAAGGCGTGATCGACGGCCAGACCGCGCCGCACATGCGCTATGAGTTCGAAGGCCTGCTCAACGGCGAATTCGACGCGGGCAAGAGCTACAAGCCGAACGAGGCCGACTGGTTCGGCGGGCGTTGGAGCGGGCTGCACAAGCCGGCCGATCCGGAAACCGCGCGCCGCAACGTCGACACCGCGATCGACCGCAAGCTGTTCGACAGCCTCGGCCGTACGCTGACGACGGTTCCGGACGATCTGCAGATCCACAAGACGCTGGGCCGAGTAATCGAAGCCAAGCGGCTGATGTTCGAAACCGGCGAAGGCTTCGACTGGGCCACTGCCGAGGCGCTCGCCTATGGCAGCCTGGTGACCGAGGGCTTCGGCGTTCGCCTGTCGGGTCAGGACTCGGGCCGCGGCACGTTCAGCCAGCGCCACGCGATCTGGGTCGACCAGCAAACCGAACGCAAGTTCATCCCGCTGTGCCAGCTGCCGCATGGCAAGTTCGAGGTCTACGACAGCCCGCTCAGCGAATACGGCGTGCTCGGCTTCGAATACGGCTTCGCCTCGGCGGACCCGAAGACGCTGGTTCTGTGGGAAGCGCAGTTCGGTGACTTCGCCAACGGCGCGCAGATCATCATCGACCAGTACATCGCCGCGGGCGAGGCCAAGTGGCTCCGCGCCAACGGCCTGGTCTTGCTGCTGCCCCACGGCTTCGAGGGCCAGGGTCCGGAGCACTCCTCCGCCCGCCTTGAACGCTTCCTGCAGCTTTGTGCGAACGACAACATCCAGGTGTGCAACATCACCAGCCCGGCGAACTACTTCCACGTGCTGCGCCGGCAGATGCTGCGGCCGTTCCGCAAGCCGCTGGTGATCATGACGCCCAAGTCGCTGCTCCGCCATCCGATGGCCAAGAGCAGCGCGGACGAGTTCGTCGCGACGAGCCACTTCAAGCGCATCCTCTCGGACCGCATGGAGATCGCCGACGACAAGGTCCGGCGCGTGGTGTTGTGCAGCGGCAAGGTCGCCTACGACCTGATGGAAACGCGCGAGCGGGAGCAGCTCAAGGACGTCTCGATCGTCCGGCTCGAGCAGCTCTATCCGTTCCCGGGCGAACCGCTCGCTCTGCGTCTCGCGCGCATGACCAACCTCAAGGAGGTCGTCTGGTGCCAGGAAGAGCCGAAGAACAACGGCGCCTGGTTCTTCGTCGACGGCCAGATCGAGGATGCGCTGACCGAGGCCGGGCACAAGGGCATGCGCCCGAGCTACGCCGGCCGCGACGCCTCGGCCTCGCCCGCCACGGGCCTGGCCAGCCGCCACAAGGAACAGCAGGAGGCGCTCGTCGCCGAGGCGCTGGGCCTGTGACCGGAACTGTGACTGTGTTTGGGATCAATTTGCGTTCGTTCGTGTCGAACGGACATTCGGACTTTGGGATGGTGCACGATGGCCGTTGAAGTGAAGGTCCCCACGCTCGGGGAATCGGTGACCGAGGCGACGATCGGGGAGTGGCTGAAGAAGCCCGGAGACCCGGTGAAGCTGGACGAGCCGATCGCGAGCCTCGAAACCGACAAGGTCGCGGTCGAAGTACCCGCGCCAGTGGCTGGCGTGATGGGCGCCTACAAGGTCGAGGTCGGCACGACGGTCGAAGTCGGCGCCGTGATCGCCACGATCGAGGACGCCCAGTCTGCCGGTGAGACGGTCCAGGTCGCCGAGCGCGAGCAGCCCCAGCCGGCCGACCAGGTGCCGCCCGCTCCGGCCGTAGCTCCGGCCCCAGCCGGCGACGACCATGGCGACAGCGCCACCACGCTCTCCCCCGCGGTTCGCCGTGCGGTGCTGGAGCACGGCGTCGACCCGAGCTCGATCAAGGGCACCGGCAAGGACGGCCGCCTGACCAAGGAAGACGTGCTCTCCGCCGCCAAGGCCAAGAAGGACGAGCCCGCCCCGTCGGTTTCTCAAGTCGCACCGGCTCCGACAGCCACCGCCGCGACTGGCGAACGTCGCGAGGAGCGGGTCAAGATGACCCGCCTGCGCCAGACGATCGCCCGCCGCCTCAAGGGCGCGCAGGAAGAAGCAGCGCTGCTGACCACGTTCAACGACGTGGACATGACCGCGGTGATCGAAGCGCGCGAGGCCTACAAGGACCTGTTCGCCAAGAAGCACGGCATCAAGCTCGGCTTCATGAGCTTCTTCGCCAAGGCTTCGTGTCTGGCACTGAAGGACGTGCCCGCGGTCAACGCCAAGATCGAAGGCGACGAGATCATCTACCACGACTACGTCGACATCTCGGTCGCGGTCAGTGCCCCGAACGGCCTGGTCGTGCCGGTGGTGCGCAACGTCGATGCGATGAGCTTCGCCGAAGTCGAACAGTCGATTGCGGGCTATGGTCAGAAGGCCAAGGACGGCACGCTGACCATGGCCGACATGTCGGGTGGTACGTTCACGATCTCCAACGGCGGCGTGTTCGGCAGCCTGATGTCGACCCCGATCATCAACCCGCCGCAGAGCGCCGTTCTCGGCCTCCACCGGATCGAGGATCGCCCGGTCGCGCGCAATGGCCAGGTCGTCATCCGCCCGATGATGTACCTCGCGCTCAGCTACGACCACCGCATCATCGACGGCCGCGAGGCCGTGACCGCGCTCAAGATCATCAAGGAAGCCATCGAAGATCCGATGCGCCTGCTGATCGACCTCTGAGGATACAAGCGTCGGGCGTCGCGTTGATTACGCGATGACCGACGCTCCCCCACCCCGCAAGGGGATGCCTTCCCCCAAGCTGGACGAGCAGGCGTTCCGCGAACGGTATCTCCAGCAGTTCGCCGACCCAGCGTTCGAGCCGGTCCGCGCCGAGATCGACCGGATCGCCGGCATCGCCTGGGACGGTTATTCGAACGGCCGCAAGGCACCGCGCACTCGCAAGGCCGGACCCGGCTTCGCCGATCCCGACTACGACCTCTCGGTCGACTGGATTGCTGCACGCGACGCGATCGAACAGGCGCAGCGCGAGCATGATGATCCGGCCGAACCACCCTGCATCCTGATCGTCAACTGCAGCCCCCGCAGCGAGCACACGTGCCCGGGCGAAATGTCCAAGACCTGGCGACTGTTGGAGATCGCCCGGGAGATCTGCGGAGTGGACGGCACGCTCGTCCGCGTCCTTGACCTCGCGCGGCTGGCCTCGGAGTACGGCCGCCATATTCATCCCTGCAAGGCCTGCTTCTCGACTGCCGCGGCGCTCTGTCATTGGCCGTGCAGCTGCTATCCCAACCACAGCCTCGGCCAGGTCCAAGACTGGATGAACGAGATCTACCCGCTGTGGGTGCGGGCGCATGGCGTGATGGTGATCACCCCGGTGCATTGGTATTCGCCCACCTCGCCGCTCAAGCTAATGATGGACCGCCTGGTCTGCGCTGACGGCGGCAATCCCGATCCTACCTCGACCCATGGCAAGGACGCGGAAAAGGCCAAGGAGCTGGAGCTCGCCGGCTGGCCCTACCCGCGCCATCTCGAAGGGCGCGTGTTCTCCGTTGTCGTCCACGGTGATGTCGAGGGAGCGGAGAACGTGCGCCGTAGCCTCGCCGACTGGCTGCGCTTCATGAAGCTCAAGCCCGCCGGCCCGGCGGCAGAGCTCGACCGCTACATCGGCTACTGGAAACCCTACGCCACCAGCCACCTGGAACTCGACCGGGACCGCGACATCCAGGAGGAAGTCCGCAATGCCGCACGCACCCTTTTGCGTGCGGTACAGGAGCAGCGGCAGGGCCGTTTGATCGATGCGGGCGAGGGTCTCGACCAGGTACGCCAGAAATAGCGACTCTAAGGGCTTGCACCGACTGGCCAGCGGCCCACATCGCCATTAAGGGGCACAACGTTTCCGGCATCTTCTGAGGATTGCATGGCTGACCAGACTTACGACTACGACGTGCTTGTCATCGGTGCCGGACCCGGCGGTTATGTCGCGGCGATCCGCGCGGCCCAGCTGGGCTTGAAAACGGCCTGCGCCGAAAGCCGCGAGACGCTTGGCGGAACCTGCCTCAACGTCGGCTGCATCCCCTCGAAGGCGATGCTCCATGCCTCGGAGTACTTCGAGGCGGCAGCGAATGGCTCGATGGCCAAGCTCGGGGTCGAAGTCACGCCCAAGCTCAATCTCGACGCGATGCAGGGCCAGCGGCTCGACGCGGTCAAGCAGCTGACGGGCGGGATCGAGTACCTGTTCAAGAAGAACAAGGTCACCTGGGTGAAAGGCCTGGCGAAGTTCCAGGACGCGCATACGGTGGACGTCGGCGGGCAGAAGGTGACCGCCAAGAACATCGTCATCGCCACAGGCTCCTCGGTCACTCCACTTCCGGGCGTTGAGGTCGACAACTCGAAGGGCGTCGTGGTCGATTCCACCGGCGCGCTGGAGCTGGCCTCGGTCCCCAAGAAGATGGTCGTGATCGGTGGCGGCGTGATCGGGCTGGAGCTCGGCAGCGTGTGGCGCCGACTTGGCTCAGAAGTTACCGTTGTCGAATTTTTGGACCAGCTCCTTCCGGGTATGGACGGAGAGGTCCGCAAGGAAGCGGCAAAGCTGTTCAAGAAGCAGGGCATGGACCTTCGCCTCTCGACCAAGGTCACCGGCGTGACGGTCAAGGGCAAGAAGGCCACGCTCACGCTTGAACCATCCGCAGGCGGCGCCAGCGAGACGCTTGAAGCCGACTGCGTGCTGGTCTCGATCGGCCGCCGCCCCAACACCGAGGGTCTCGGCCTTGAAGCCATCGGCCTTGAGCTCAACAAGCGCGGCCAGATCGAAACCGACCACGACTTCCGCACCAAGGTTGATGGCGTCTGGGCCATCGGCGACGTGATCCCCGGTCCGATGCTCGCGCACAAGGCCGAGGACGAGGGCATTGCCGTGGCCGAGAACATTGCCGGGCAGACCGGCATCGTGAACCACGCGGTGATCCCGAGCGTCGTCTACACCATGCCCGAGATCGCCGGTGTCGGCCTGACTGAAGAGCAGGCGAAGGAAGCCGGGCACGAGGTCAAGGTTGGCAAGTTTCCGATGCTCGCCAACAGCCGCGCCAAAACCAACCACGAGCCCGATGGTTTCGTGAAGGTCGTCGCCGACGCCAAGACCGACCGCGTTCTCGGTGTGTGGATCATCGCTTCGGTCGCCGGGACGATGATCGCGCAGGCCGCCCAGGCGATGGAATTCGGCGCCACCAGCGAAGACATCGCTTACACCTGCCACGCCCACCCGACGCACTCGGAAGCGCTCAAGGAAGCCGCCATGGCGGTTCAGGGCAAGCCGATCCATATTTGATGACGCTTCGCCCGTTCCACCTCGCCTTCCCGGTCCATGACCTCGACGCCGCGCGCGCCTTCTGGGGAGGCGTGATCGGCTGTCCGGAAGGGCGCAGCAGCGACGAGTGGATCGACTTCGACTTCTACGGCCACCAGATCGTCGCGCATCTGGCAGAGAACGCCGGCGAAACCGCGTCCAACCCGGTCGATGGTCACGACGTTCCGGTGCCGCACTTCGGCATCGTGCTCACGCTTGAGGACTGGCAGTCTCTCGCCGATCGGCTCGCCGCCGCTGGCACCGAGTTCGTGATCGAACCGCACATCCGCTTCAAGGGTCAGCCCGGCGAGCAGGCGACGATGTTCTTCCGCGATCCGAGCGGCAATGCCATCGAGATGAAGGCCTTCGCCGACCTGGGCCAGCTCTTCGCCAAGGATTGACCCACGGGCCCCGATTGCTAAGGCCTTGGGCGTGAGCAAGCTCATCTTCTGCACCCAAGCCGCGGTCCGCCAACAGGCGGTATCGCGGGTGTGCGTGCGGACGGGCCGCGGGTAGCAACCCGCTCCCTCCCAACCTCACCCGGCCTCACCTGGCCGGACAGCAAACCGGTCGGACCTTCCCGAACAGGAACGACCCCAATGACTTCCCCTTATTCCGAAACCGATATCGAGCGCATCGCCAAAGGCGTGCTCGAACGGACGCATCCTTATGCGGAATGGACCCACGCCGCGCATTTCGCCGCGGCACTGTGGTTGCTCCGTCATCCTGACGTGTTGGTGCAGCACGGCGGCATGGGGCCCATTATTCGCGGCTACAACGAGGCGGTCGGCGTTCCGAACACCCAGACTCGCGGCTATCACGCCACGATCACCATCGCCTCTCTGCGCGCGACTGCGAGCTTCCTGGCCGAGGCCGGTCCCGACGCAGAGCTGGCGCCGATCCTCGATAACGTGCTGGCCAGCCCTCTCGGCGATTCTCGCTGGCTTGAGCCCTATTGGACAGAGGCCCGGCTGATGAGCCGGGTGGCCCGGCGCGAATGGGTCGAGCCCGACCGTCTGCCCCTGCCCTATCCACCGCTCGCTGCGGAGCTGCTGGCGGATCGCGCCATCCCGGAGTAACCCCTCGCCATGGCACGGCAACGCATCATGCAGCAGTTCGCGCGCTGGCACATCTGGCTCGGCTGGCTGGTCGGTTTCCCCATACTGATGTGGACGGTGACCGGGCTCTACATGGCGGCCCGGCCGATCGAGGAAGTGCGCGGCGACCAGCTCCGCGCCGAAAGTTCTGCCATCGATCCGGCGGGCATCAGGTTCCCGTCCACCATCGGCGAACCGATCCGCGACGCGCGCCTGCTCTCGCTGCCGGGCGGGCCCGCTTGGGTCGTCACGTCCGCCCAAGGCGCGGTCTGGCGCTATTCGGCAGACGGCAGCGCCGCTCTGCCGCCGGTCGTTAAGGAAGAAGCCGGCCGGATCGCCGACGCGGCCTACGCCGGAAAGGCAGCCCGTACGGCTGTCACTTATTTCCCGCCCGCAGAAGCTCCGAACGACGCACGTTCGAAGGCTGCGGTTTGGCAGACCACTTACGCTGACGGAACGCGGGTCTACGTCGACGATACCACCGGCGAGGTTCTGGCCCTGCGGACGCCGCAATGGCGGCTCTACGACGTGATGTGGGGCCTCCACATCATGGACCTGCAGACGCGTGAGAACGCGCACCATCCCATCCTGATCGTGTTCGCCGCGCTCTCGGTGATTGGGGCGAGCCTCGGTTGCACTTTGCTGTTCAGGCGCCGAAAGGCCCGCGTGAAGGCATGACGCCACCTCCGGCCCTGCCCCCGCTGCTCGATCTCACCGGCATTGCTGTCTTCGCGCTGAGCGGCGCCCTGCTCGCCGCGAAGATGCGGCAGACGATTGTCTCGGTGGTGTTTTTCGCTCTGGTGACCGGGGTGGGCGGCGGCTCGGTGCGCGATTTGTTGATCGACGCGCCTGTGTTCTGGGTACGCGATCCCTGGGTGGCGCCGGTGATCCTGATGATCGCCTTCATCACCTGGTTCACACCAAGCCGCTGGTGGGACGGCAAGATGCTCGACTGGGCGGACGCGGTGGGCCTCGCAGTCTATTCAGTGCTGGGTACGGCCAAGGCGCTCGCCTATGGCGTGGCGCCGGTACCGGCGATCCTGATGGGCGTTATTACTGGCTGTGTCGGAGGCATCATTCGCGACGTGCTCGCGGGGAGGCCTTCGATCCTCATGCGGCCTGAACTCTACGTCACCGCCGCCGCGCTCTCTGCCTCGCTGTGCGCGCTGGGTTCGCTGGCTGGGCTGCCGCTGTTTCCGGTCTGGGCCGTCGCCGCGGGCGCCGGGTTCAGCTTGCGCGGGGCAGCACTGATCTGGAACATCGAGCTGCCCGCGTATTCACGAGATCCTTAAACGCAAACGGCCCGGGCTCATCGCCCGGGCCGCCTGACGCAGTCCTCTGGGAAGGGGATTACCCGAGGCCGCGGATTCCGCTGTAGTCGAGGTCGACGACCTGGCCGTAGCGCACCTTGCAGGTGAAGCTGCCGGCGTCATAGCCGCGGTAGTTGTTGTTCCAACCACGGTAGTCGCCATTCCAGCCCCGGCCATATACGGCGTCGCCACGGCGCCAGTCACGGCCAGCGGTGTTGACCGCAATGCGGCCCTTGACCGTGTAGCCGTCCCGCTTGCGATCGATATTGCGGATATCGGTCACCTGCGAGTTGCCGCGATAGGAACTGCGGTTGGCACCGCGCTCGGCTGCCGCAACACACTGCTCGACGGCCTGGCGCGAGTTACCGGCACGGGCGTAGCCATTGTTGTAGCCACGATCGTAGCGGTTGTTGTCGCCGCGATTGTAATTGCCGCCATTATAACCATCGTAGCGATCGTTGCCGCGGCTCGCCGCAGTGGCAATCGCAGCGATACCGCCGATGATAAGCGCGCCGGCAATGATGTCGCCGGCATCAATGCCGTCGTCATCACGGTTGTTACGCGACTGCGCTTGTGCAGGAACAGTCGCGGTCACCGCCATCGCGCCAGCCGCGACAGTTCCGACCAAGGCTTTGGTAAAGGACTTCATGATCTGCTCCTCTCAACTCTCGAAGGGACTCGATGTCCCTTGCCGAGTCAGGAGCTATCACTGGCGCGATATGCGATGCCTGAATGCTGCTGACAGAGATTGTTCAGGTTTCAAGTTTGTTTTCTGAACACTCTACTTCGGAGCATCCAGCCCGGCCCACTTGCCAAGGAAGGCGAGGATGTCTGACGCTTCCTCGATCGCCTTGTCGGTCGGCTTGCCCGAGCCATGGCCGGCGCGGGTTTCGATGCGGATGAGGTGCGGCTTGTTCCCGACGTCGGCAGCCTGGAGCGCCGCGGTGTACTTGAAGCTGTGTCCCGGGACCACGCGGTCGTCGGTGTCGGCAGTGGTCACGATGACCGCCGGATACTCGGTGCCTGAACGAATGTTGTGGTACGGCGAGTAAGTGCGCAGGACTTCGAAGTCCGCTTCCCGATCCGGGTAACCGTAGTCGTCAACCCAATAGCGGCCCGCGGTCCAGCGATCGAAGCGCAGCATGTCCATCACGCCAACCTGGGCGTTACCGGCCGCGAACAGGTCGGGCCGCTGGTTGATCACCGCACCCACCAGCAGACCGCCGTTGGAGCCGCCCTGCACTGCCACCTGGCTGGCGACGTTCTCGGCCTTGAGGAATTCTGCCGCACCGATGAAATCGTCGAACACGTTCTGCTTGTTGTTCAGGCGGCCGCCGTCATGCCAGGCCTTGCCGTATTCGCCGCCGCCACGAATGTTGGCGAGCGCGAACACCCCGCCTGCCTCGATCCAGGCGAGGCGCGAAGGCGAAAAGGTCGGGGTCAGCGAGATGTCGAACCCGCCATAACCGTAGAGCAGCGTCGGCGCCGGGCCGGTCACATCCTTGCGGCGGACGATGAACACCGGGACGCGAGTGCCATCCTTCGAGGTGTAGAAGCGCTGCTCGACCGCGATTGTCTCGGGATCGAACTTGAGTTCCGGCTGCGCGAAGACCGAGCTTTCGCCCGTGGCAACGTTCAAGCGGTAGATCGTCGCGGGACGGTTGAAGCTGGCGAAGCTGTAGAAGGTCTCCGGATCACCCGGCTTGCCGGTGAAGCCGGCGACCGAGCCGAGGCCGGTTAGCTCAACCGGCGCCAATTCCTTGCCTGACAGGTCGAAGGTGCGCGCGAGTGCGGTGGCGTCCTTGAGGTAGGACAGTACCAGGCGGTCCCCCACGATCGACGCACTGTCGATCGGCTGTTCCTTCTCGGGCACGATCTCCGCCCAGTCGGTCGCGGGATTGTCGAGATCGACCGAAACGACGCGGTAGCGGGGCGCGTTCTTGTTGGTTGAGAACCACAGCTTTCCGCCGACGCCATCGATCAGGGTCCAGGCGTTGTCGAAGCCGGTGACCAATTCGCGCGTTGCCCAACCGTTGGTGCCACGCGCGGCAAGGTCAATCGCGCGGATCTCGTATCGGGCATCGGTGCCGACCGAAGTCGTGATGATCGCCCAGCGGCCGTCGCTCGTCACGGTCGCGCCGTGGTTGTAGTCGCGGTTGGCCGGTGTCGAGTAGACCTGCTGATCCTCGCTCTGCGGCGTGCCCAGGCGGTGGAAATAGACGGCCTGATCGTAGTTGAGCGCCTGGAAGTCCTGTCCCTTCTCCGGCTCCGGGAAGCGCGAGTAGAGGAAGCCCTCCTCGCCCACCCAGGCGAGGTCGGTGAACTTGGCCCAGCGGATCTCTTCGCTCAGCTGCTTGCCGCTCGCGACATCGAGCACACGGATGATGCGCCAGTCAGTGCCGCCGTCCTGCACGCTGTAGAGCACCTTCGAGCCATCGGGGGACGCGCGCCAGGCGTCGAGTGCGGTCGCACCGTCGTTGGCCCAGGTATTGGGATCGATCAGCAGCCGCGGCGTACCGTTCAGCCCCTCGCGCACATAAAGCGGCGACTGGTTCTGCAAGCCCGAGTTGCGGTTGTAAAAATAGCGATCGCCCCGCTTCACCGGAGTCGAGAAGCGCTCGTAGTCATAGAGCTGCCCGATGCGCTGCTTGAACCACGCGCGCATGGGAAGCTTCGCCAGATAGCTATCGGTCAGCTTGTTCTGCCGTTCGACCCAATCGGCCACCTCGGCATCGTTGCGGACATCGTTCTCGAGCCAGCGATAGGGATCGGCAATCTGTTCGCCGAACAGCGTTTCGACCACATCGTCGCGGCGAGTTTCAGGGTAGTTTGGAGCGGTCATATCCTGGGCCTGCAAGGGAACGGAAAGGACGACGGCAGCGACGGCCGTGGCGAGAACAGGAAGACGCATCAAGGGCTCCAGAAATGCAAAAGGCGGTTGCAACCGTAACGACTGCAACCGCCTTTGCAAAATACGTGATGAACCGGAGCCTTACGCTTCTTCAAGTTCCTCGTTCATCACCGGACCGCTGTCCTTGCCCTTGGCGTCGACATCGCGGTCGACGAGCTCGATGATCGCGATCGGCGCAGCATCGCTGGCGCGGATGCCGGCCTTGATGATGCGGGTGTAACCGCCTTCACGGTCGGCGTAACGCGCGGCCAGAACTTCAAACAGCTTCTTTTCCTGAGCTTCGTCGAGGATGCGAGCGTGCGCGAGGCGACGGTTGGAAAGACCGCCATGCTTGGCCAGCGTGATCAGCTTTTCGACGTAAGGACGCAATTCCTTCGCCTTCGGCGTGGTGGTCTGGATCTGCTCGTGCTTGATGAGAGCCGCTGCCATGTTGCGCAGAAGGGCGGCGCGATGGCCGGACTTGCGCTGCAGCTTGCGGCCGCCGTGACCGTGACGCATTTCATATACTCCGTTCGTAGGGGGGCCGTATCAGGTACCCCGATCCAGGCGGCAGTCAGGGTCGCCGCCCTATCACCCATGAACCCTCCCCGAGCGAACCCGGGGAGGTCTATTCTTAACCGAGCAGCTCTTGTTCGAGCTTCTTGGCCATTTCCTCGATGTTCTCCGGCGGCCAGCCCGGGATGTCCATCCCAAGGCGCAGACCCATGCTGGAGAGCACTTCCTTGATCTCGTTGAGCGACTTGCGGCCGAAGTTCGGCGTGCGCAGCATCTCGGCTTCGGTCTTCTGGACCAGGTCACCGATGTAGATGATGTTGTCGTTCTTGAGGCAGTTGGCCGAACGAACCGACAGCTCGAGCTCGTCGACCTTCTTGAGGAGGTAACGGTTGAGCTGGTTGGCGTCGCTCTCTTCCGGCTGCGCGGCCACACCGATCATCGGGCTGGACGGCTGCGGAATGCCTTCTTCGAAGTGGACGAACAGCGTCAGCTGGTCCTGGAGGATGCGCGCGGCATAAGCCACGGCGTCTTCCGGGGTGACGGTGCCATCGGTCTCGACCGTGATCGAAAGCTTGTCGTAGTCGAGTTCCTGCCCAACGCGGGCGTTGTCGACCTTGTAGCTGACCTGACGGATCGGCGAGTAGAGCGAGTCGATCGGGATCAGGCCGATCGGCGCGTCGACCGGACGGTTCGACACGGCCGGGACGTAACCCTTACCGGTGTCGGCAGTCAGCTCCATGTTGAGCGTCGCGCCTTCGTCGAGGTGGCAGATCACGAGGTCCTTGTTGAGGACTTCGATGTCGCCGGAAACGGCGATGTCACCGGCTTTGACTTCAGCCGGGCCGGTCGCGGAAAGCTGCAGCCGCTTCGGGCCTTCGCCTTCCATCTTGAGGGCGATCTGCTTCACGTTGAGGACGATGTCGGTCACGTCCTCGCGCACGCCGGCGAGCGACGAGAACTCGTGCAGCACGTTCTCGATGCGGATCGAGGTAATTGCCGCGCCCTGCAGGCTCGACAGGAGCACGCGGCGCAGCGCGTTGCCGAGCGTCAGGCCAAAACCGCGTTCGAGCGGTTCGGCCACGAAGGTCGCCTTGCGCTTCGCATCACCGCCGCTCTTGATATCGAGGCTGTTGGGTTTCTTGAGTTCCTGCCAGTTCTTGGTGTTGACGGACATGGACTTCCCCTAAAGGTGTTTCGGGCGGCACGGTCGCGGAGCGTTGGAAGCACCGCGACCGAACCGAATTCAAATGACGGCCTGCAGGCCGCCAGCAAGTTCGCTCAGACGCGGCGACGCTTGGACGGCCGGACCCCGTTGTGCGGGATCGGGGTCACATCGCGAATGGATGTGATAGTGAAGCCGACGGCCTGCAAGGCCCGGAGCGCGCTTTCGCGGCCCGAACCCGGACCCTTGATCTCCACTTCCAGCGTACGGACGCCGTGTTCGGCGGCCTTCTTGCCGGCATCGTCCGCAGCAACCTGGGCGGCATAGGGAGTCGACTTGCGGCTGCCCTTGAAGCCCATCATGCCGGCGCTGGACCAGCTGATCGCATTGCCCTGCGCGTCGGTGATGGTGATCATGGTGTTGTTGAAGCTAGCGTTCACGTGCGCGACGCCGCTCGAGATGTTCTTGCGCTCCCGCCTTTTGATGCGCTGGGGTTCGCGTGCCATTGTTCGTGTCCTGTCCTAATCCTGAAAGAGCAAGCTGCTGCCTTGAAGGCGCGCTTACTTCTTCTTGCCGGCGATCGGCTTGGCCTTGCCCTTGCGGGTACGGGCGTTGGTATGCGTGCGCTGACCGCGAACGGGCAGGCCCTTGCGGTGACGCAGGCCGCGGTAGCAGGCCAGGTCCATCAGGCGCTTGATGTTCATCGCGGTTTCGCGACGAAGATCGCCTTCCACCGTGTGATCGGCGTCGATGGTTTCACGGATCTGCAGAACCTCGGCATCCGACAGGTCCTGAACGCGACGGCTGTGATCGATGCCCAGCTTGTCGGCGATCTTCTTCGCCGTGGTCGGGCCAATACCATGGATATAGGTCAGCGCGACGATCACGCGCTTGTTGGTGGGGAGGTTTACCCCGGCAATACGAGCCACTTAATTCTCCATGCTCCACAGGGGACCGGTCATTCCGGCGGGCGGAACTGAGCCCCCTATCTCATCGCTTTTGCTCACCGACACTGGCCTGTCTTTGCACCAATGGCAATAAGTCCGGTTGGACAAGCACCTGGCCCGCCTGCCGAACTGCCCTGCAAGTGTCGAATGAGCGGCGCGCTTACGGCGAATCGCGCTCGCCGTCAACAGCGAAACACGCGCAGCGCTGGATCGGCCGCATTGAGGCAGGCCGCCAGCTCGATTTCTTTGGACTACAACAAATCACCGCCGCCGTCAAAAATTAGCCGTTCGCGTCAGCCGACTTTTCCAAGCCGTTCGGCGAGGCGTTGCAGTTGTTCACCGACAACCCCATCCACGAGCGGGGCCATCTCGACCGTCGACGCGCGCATGTAGCCTCCCACGGCATAGTCGAAGGCGACACGGGTCCCCTCCCCCTCCGGCTTGAGCGTAACAGTCAGGACGCCGTTCACCGGTTCGGACTGCAGGGGCCCAAGTCCACCGCTCAGACGCAAAGCCGAATGGGGCGTCATGTAGATCACCCGCATGTGCTCGACCTCACCGTCGGGCCGCCCCTTGCCGGGAACCCGCTCACAGAAGCAACCACCCGCCTTGGCGTTCAAGGTCATGTTGGCCGCGTCACCGGAGTAGGTGTGCGCGCTGTTCCACCATTGTGAGGGAGCAATCAGTGTGGCCCAGACCTGCTCGGGAGGTGCCCGGACCAGCGCTTCGTTGTGGGAGACGAATCCGGCCTCACTCGACGCCGCGACTTTCGCCGCAAGCGGCGCTGCGGCGGTCAGGACCAGCGAGGCCGTTAAACCGAGTAGAGCACGACGCATGGGTCACCTCCTTGCGGAAGGGTGTGACCCAGACTGCGCCCGGGTTCAATCCGCGCCGAGGATATCCTCGATCGACTTCGTAACTTCATCGATCGGCGCCATGCCGTTCACCCGGCTCACCAGGCCGCGGGCCTCGTAATACGGAAGGATCGGCGCGGTCTTGGCGCGATATTCGCCCATGCGGGTGCGGACGGTGTCTTCATTGTCGTCAGCCCGGCGCTTGAACTCGTGGCCGCCGCACTTGTCGCAAGTGCCTTCGACCTTGGGCTGCTCAAACTTGTCGTGGTAGCCCTTGCCGCAAGTGGCGCAGGTGTAGCGGCCGACGATGCGTTCGACCAAGGCGTCTTCGTCCACGCCGAGTTCGATCACGCGATCGAGCCTACGACCGCGGCCGGCGAGGATCTGGTCCAGGGTCTCAGCTTGAGCCGCGGTGCGCGGATAGCCGTCGAAGATCACGCCGGTGTCGGCGTCGAGGCTCGCAAGCTTCTCGTCGATCATCGCGGTGACAATCTCGTCGGAGACGAGCGCGCCCGAATCCATCACGTCGGCCACCTGGCGGCCCAGCGGCGTGTCGGCCTTGCGCGTTTCACGCAGCATGTCGCCGGTTGAAAGCTGGACCATGCCCCGGCCTTCAACCAGGCGCTGGGCCTGAGTGCCCTTGCCGGCCCCCGGAGGGCCAAGAAGAATGATATTCACTACGCTCCCCCGTTTGCCCCGCCCTGGCCAAGCCAGGGCGGTCGCGCCGCGCCGTTTAGCGCAAGCGGCCCTTCAATTTGGCCTTCTTGATAAGATCACCGTACTGGTGCGCAAGCAGATGCGACTGGATCTGGCTGATCGTGTCGACCGTAACGTTCACCACGATGAGCAGGCTGGTTCCGCCAAGGAACAGCGGAATGCCCGTCTGCGCGATCATGTACTCCGGCAGCACGCAGACCACCGTCAGGTAAATCGCACCGATCACGGTGATGCGCGTGAGCACGTAATCCAGGTACTCCGCCGTGCGCTTGCCCGGACGGATGCCGGGAATGAACCCGCCATTCTTCTTCAGGTTCTCCGCCGTCTCTTCGGGATTGAATACGACAGCGGTGTAGAAGAAGCAGAAGAAGATGATGCCCGTGGCGTAGAGCGCCAGGTACAGCGGCTGCCCATGCTGCAGGTACTGGTTCAGGGTCTGGATGACGCCGTAAAATGCGCTGCTGGTGCTGACGGAGTTGCCGGCGAACTGGCTGATGGTCAGCGGCAGCAGCAGCAACGAACTGGCGAAGATCGGCGGGATCACGCCGGCGGTGTTGAGCTTGAGCGGCAGATGGCTGCGATCCGCCTGCATCATCCCGCGGGCACTCGCTCGCTTGGGATATTGCACCAGCAATCGCCGCTGCGCCCGCTCCATGAAGCAGATGCCCAGCACCAGGCCGATGATCATCACGAACAGGCCGATGATCACGAACATGTTGATCGAGCCGGTGCGACCGCCTTCGAACAGGTTGGCGATAAAGGTCGGGAACTGGGCGACAATGCCGGCCATGATGATCAACGACACGCCGTTGCCGATACCGCGGCTGGTGATCTGCTCACCGAGCCAGAGAAGGAACATCGTGCCGCCAACGAGGTTGATCACGGCCACGATGCGGAACATCAGGCCGGGGTTGACCACCGCCTGCAAACCGCTCTGAGCGCCGTAGGCCTCGAGCCCAGCAGCCAGGAACCAGCCCTGGATCGCGCAGAGGAACACCGCGCCGTAGCGGGTGTACTGGTTGAGCTTCTTGCGTCCGGCCTCACCCTCTTTCTTGAGGGCTACCAGCGAAGGATGCAGGGCCGCGGCCAGCTGCACCACGATGGACGCGGTAATGTAGGGCATGACGCCGAGCGCGATGAGACTCATGCGCTCAAGGCTGCCGCCCGAGAAGGTGTTGAACAGATCGAGGATACCGCCACGAGTCTGGTCGTAGAGCGACTCCAGGATCAACGGGTTTACACCCGGAAGCGGAACGAAGCTGAGGAACCGGAACACGATCAGAGCGCCGATCGTAAACCAGATGCGCTGCTTGAGCTCAGTTGCCTTGGAGAAGTTGGCGAGACTGAGATTGCTCGCGATATTGTCCGCGCGTGATGCCATGAGTCGTAAAATGCCTTGCCTGGCTGGGCGAAAATTGCCCGGGCCCCCTCTTCAGGTCAGCCCATATAGGTGCCGGATGAGGATGCAAGAACCCCCACCCGGCAATTCCTACTGGATTATTTGGCAGCTGCCTTCTTGGCAGTGCCCTTCTTGGCTGCCGCGAGGGCTGCCGGGTCCTTGGCAACGATCACTTCGATCGAACCGCCGGCCTTCTCGACCGCAGCCACAGCGCCCTTCGAAGCGCCGTTGACCTTGAACTGGACCTTGGTGGTGAGTTCGCCCTTGCCGAGCAGGCGCACGCCGTCCTTGCCGCCGCGAGCGACACCGGCCGCCTTGAGCGCGTCATGGTCGACGAGCTTCTTGGCGTCGAGCTTGCCGTCTTCGATCAGCTTCTGGATCTGGCCGATGTTGACCTCGGCATAGTCCTTGCCGAACGGGTTGTTGAACCCGCGCTTCGGCAGGCGCATGTGAAGCGGCATCTGGCCGCCTTCGAAGCCCTTGATGGCGACGCCCGAACGGCTCTTCTGGCCCTTCTGGCCACGGCCGCCGGTCTTGCCCTTGCCCGAGCCGATGCCACGGCCGACACGGATGCGCTCCTTACGGGCGCCGGGATTGTCGCGGATGTCGTTAAGTTTCATGTCGTTTGCACTCGCTTTCGCTTGATTCGCGCTGATGGGAAGCGGCGCCCCTAGCGGAGGCCGCCCGGTTTGTCACCCCTTGGGCGTGAGGTCAGGCCAATCGGTCATGGCAGACGCACAAGGCCCGAAGGGATAGCCGGGTCAGCCCACGTGCAATTCCTGCGCGATGAGCTTCAGCGCCAAAGCAATTCCATCCGTCTGGGAACCGAAGCCGATGCGCATGTGCTCGGGCATGCCAAAGCAATCACCTGGAGACAGGAACACGCCTTTGTCGGCCATGTGCTCGCAGAATGCTCGGCTGTCACGGCCGTCCCGAAACCACGGAAAGGCCAGCATTCCGGCTTCCGGTGGCACCCAACCGAGGATGTCGTCGACCTCAGACATGAAGCGCCGCAGGTCTTCGAAGTTCGCTGCGGCGATAGCGTTGACTCGGTCCAGGATAACCGAACGATTGCGCAAGGCATGCAGTGCGAGCGCCTCCGTCATCGGCGAGCCGCTGAGTGACAGGTAGCTGCGCGCACGGATGATCCTTGCCCGACGCTCGGCATCCTGATCCACGATCCAGCCAATACGGAGGCCGGGCATCGAAAAGGCCTTGGACATGTCACCGATGACGATCACATTCTCGATCCCGGCAGCCGACGGATTGGCCTCACCGAAATAGACGGGATGAAAAACCTCATCGACGAGCAGCGAAACACCCTTTTCGCGAAGCCCTTCACCCAGAGCTTTGCAGTCGTCGGACCCGAGTAACGCGCCGGTAGGGTTCTGCGGTGAGTTAGCAACCGCCAGAACCGTCTCGCCATCAGCCATAGCGACGACCTGATCGAGGTCGATCCGGAACTGCCGTTCGCGACGAAGCTGATAGTAGCGCGGCTCAAGATGGGCCGAAAGCGCCGCCCCGGTGAAGGCTGGGTAAGCCGGCATTGGCAGCAGCACGTTGCCGCCTACTCGCGACAGGGCTTGGAGCAGCAACAGAAAGGCTTCCGATGCGCCATTGGTCACCACGACCCAGTCCGGATCGACATCGTGATGGGCCGCTATTTCAGCTCGAAGGTCCGCCGTTCCTGCCGGAGGCGCATAGCTGATCGCCATATCCGCCAAATCGAGCGGGACATCGCCCAACTGGACCAGATCCCCCATCGTCCAGCGGGGGCCTGTGCTGCCAGCCAGGTTGAAACGAAGGTTGCTTCGGCTCTCAAGCCAGTCGTTCAGAAGGAATGGCGGCAAATCCATTTCGGCCCCTGCTAGCTTCCTGATCCGATCGCGCATCATCGACAGGTACGAAGGTGTTGAGACGATGCCTACTTCGCACCGAACACACGCGCCAAAAAAAAAGGCCCCGGCATCACTGCCAGGGCCTTCGTGTTGTTCGTTCGCGAACGGCTTAGCCGATCACTTCGACCATGTGCGGCAGCTTGGCGATCGCACCACGGACCTCGGGGGTGTCCTCGAGCTCCACAACGCGGTGCATCTTGCCCAGGCCGAGGCCGATGAGCGTCTGCTTCTGCGATTCCGGCCGACGGATCGGCGAACCGATCTGCTTGATCTTGATCTTCGCCATCGTTCTTACTCCGCGATCGCTGCAGCTTCGGCTTCCGCCTCAGCTTCGCTCGCGCCGCCGCGACCCAGCAGGTCGGCGACCTTCTTGCCACGACGCTGAGCAACCGACTTCGGCGAAGTCTGGGTGGCCAGCGCGTCGAAGGTGGCGCGGATCATGTTGTAGGGGTTGGAGGTGCCGATCGACTTGGTGACGACGTCGGCAACGCCCAGGCTCTCGAAGACGGCGCGCATCGGGCCGCCCGCGATGATGCCGGTACCGGCCGGAGCCGAACGGACATTCACGTGACCGGCGCCGAACTTGCCGAGACCGTCATGATGAAGCGTACGCCCTTCCTTGAGCGGAACGCGGATCATCTTCTTCTTGGCAGCAGCGGTCGCCTTGGTGATCGCTTCCGGCACTTCGCGAGCCTTGCCATGGCCGAAGCCAACGCGGCCCTTGCCGTCACCGACCACGACCAGCGCGGCGAAACCGAAGCGCTTGCCGCCCTTAACGGTCTTCGACACGCGGTTGATGTGGACCAGCTTTTCGATCAGCTCGTCGCCTTCTTCCTCGCGACGATCGTCACGACGGCCACGACCGCGGCCACGACCGCCATCACGGTCACCGCCACGATCACGACCGCCACGGCCGCCACGGCCACGACCTTCGCGCTGCTCAGGCGCACCGCCGGTTTCGACGGCTTCAGCGGTTTCGACCGCTACGTTTTCCTGGTTGTTCTCGTCAGCCATCATCAGAACTCCAGCCCGCCTTCGCGAGCGGCATCGGCCAACGCCTTGACGCGGCCATGGAACAGGTAGCCGCCGCGGTCGAACACGACAGCGGTCACGCCCGCCTTCTTGGCAGCAGCAGCGATGTCCTTACCGACCTGGACGGCGGCATCGACATTGGCACCGGCGGTCTTCGCGCCCAGCGTCGAAGCAGCGGCCACAGTGCGGCCTTGTGCATCGTCGATGATCTGCGCGTAGATGTGCCGGCCCGTACGGTGGACCGAGAGCCGCGGACGGAGGCCCGAGCGCTTGCGAAGCGCAGTACGGACACGGCGACGGCGGCGTTCGAATAGGGATAGCTTTGCCATCTTACTTCTTCTTCCCTTCCTTGCGGAAGATGTACTCGCCGCGATACTTGATGCCCTTGCCCTTATAGGGCTCCGGCTTCCGCCAGCGGCGGACTTCGGCGGCGAACTGGCCAACGGCCTGCTTGTCGATGCCGTTGATCTCGACAGTGGTCTGGTCCGGGGTCTTCACCTCCAGGCCGGCCGGAATGTCGAGCTCGACGTCATGGCTGTAGCCGAGCTGCAGCTTGAGCTTGTTGCCCTGAGCCGCGGCACGATAGCCGACACCGGTGATCTCGAGCACCTTGGAGAAGCCTCCGGTGACACCCTCGACCAGGTTCGACACGAGCGTGCGCTGCATGCCCCAGTGGCTGCGAGCAGCCTTGGAGTCATTGGCCGGCTTGATCGAGATCGAGCCGTCATCGAGCGTGTAGCTCACGAGGTCCGACAGCCCCAGGGTCAGGGTGCCCTTCGGACCCTTCACGCTGAGAGCGCCGTTATCGATAGCGGCAGTGACCCCGCTCGGGATCGCTACCGGCCTTTTGCCGATGCGGCTCATCAGAACACCTCCGCCAGCACTTCGCCGCCGACGTTCTGGGCGCGTGCTTCGGCATCCGAGAGCACGCCGCGCGGCGTCGAGACGATGGTGATGCCAAGACCATTGCGTACCGTCGGGAGCTCTTTGCTGCCCGAGTAGACGCGACGGCCAGGCTTCGAAACGCGAGACACGTGCTTGATAGCCGGTTCGCCTTCGAAGTACTTCAGTTCAATCCGCAGCGCCGGGTGCTTGCCGGTGGTGTCCTCGGAAAAGCCGCGGATGTAACCTTCGCGCTGGAGCACTTCCAGAACGTTGGCACGCAGCTTGGACGCCGGCGAAAGGACGGTGTCCTTCTTCGCCTGCTGGCCGTTACGGATACGGGTGAGCATATCACCCAGGGGATCGGTCAATGCCATCTCGTCAGATCCTCACCAGCTCGACTTGGTCAGACCGGGAATCAGGCCCTTGTTGCCCAGATTCCGGATCTCGATCCTGTTGAGGCCGAACTTGCGATAAACGCCGCGGGGGCGGCCGGTGGTGTTGCAACGGTTGCGCACGCGGGTCGGGTTGCCGTTACGCGGCACCTCAGCCAGCTTCAGGCGCGCGATCAGACGCTCGCCGTCATCCAGCGACTCGTCATCGGCAATAGCCTTAAGCTTCGCGTACTTGGCCGCGTACTTCTTGACGAGCTTCTTACGACGCTCGTTCTTGTTGATCGAACTCAGTTTCGCCATGGACTTAAGCTCTCCTGAGGCGGCTTATGCCGCCTCCTTCTCTTCAGCCTGCTCGGCCGGGAACGGGAAACCGAAAAGACGAAGCAGCTCGCGCGCTTCCTCATCGGTCTTGGCGGTGGTGGTGACGATGATGTCCATGCCACGCACCTTCTCAATCTTGTCGTAGCTGATCTCGGGGAACACGATCTGTTCCTTGAGACCCATCGCGTAGTTGCCACGACCATCGAACGACTTCGGGTTCAGACCACGGAAGTCGCGGATGCGGGGCATTGCGATGGTCACCAGACGGTCGACGAACTCGAACATGCGATCGCTGCGCAGGGTTACCTTGCAACCGATCGGCATGCCTTCACGCAGCTTGAACTGCGCGATCGACTTCTTCGCCTTGGTGATGACCGGCTTCTGACCGGCGATCAGCTCCATTTCTTCGGCTGCAACCTGGACCTTCTTCTTGTCCTGGCTGGCTTCGCCGACGCCCATGTTGAGCGTGACTTTCTCCAGCTTCGGAATCTGAAGCGGGTTGGTGTAGCCGAACTTCTCGGTCATCGCCTTGGCGATGCGATCCTCGTAAGCCTTTTTCAGGCGCGGGACGTACTTGTCAGCCATCGATCTTTTCCCCGGACTTGACGGCGACGCGCACCTTCTTGCCGTCACGCTCTTCGAAGCGGACGCGGGTGGGCTTGCCATCCTTGGGATCGGCAACGGCGACCTTGCTGATCGCCATCGGAGCGGGCGAGCGGTCGATGCCGCCCTGCGGGTTCGCCTGGCTCGGCTTGCGGTGACGGACGGCGACGTTGACGCCATCGACCACGACCTTGCCGACCTTCGGAAGAACCTGGCTTACGGTGCCGGTGCGGCCCTTGTCCTTGCCGGACAGGACGACGACCTGGTCACCCTTCTTGATCTTAGCGGCGCTCATTACAGCACCTCCGGAGCAAGCGAGATGATCTTCATGAAACCCTTCGAGCGCAGCTCGCGCACGACCGGTCCAAAGATACGGGTGCCGATCGGCTCTTCGTTCTTGTTCACGAGAACCGCGGCGTTGGTGTCGAAGCGGATAACGCTGCCGTCGGGACGGCGCACATCCTTGCGGGTACGCACGATCACCGCACGGTGAACGTCACCCTTCTTCACGCGAGCGCGCGGCTGCGCCTCCTTGACGGAGACGACGATCACGTCGCCGACGCCGGCGGTACGACGCTTCGACCCGCCCAGCACCTTAATGCACTGGACGCGCTTAGCGCCGCTGTTGTCCGCGACGTCGAGATTGGACTGCATCTGGATCATCGATCCGGTTCCTTCTCACTGGCTTGCCGGAACGAGTCCGGCAGTTCCAAATCCTATCCCCGCCGAAACGGGGCCTAGCTCAGTTGCCCGCCGCCTCGACCTCGAGGTCGGCTTCGATCGCCACGCCCTTGCCGGCCTGGACACGATCGAGCACGCGCCACGTCTTGGTCTTGGAGATCGGACGAGTCTCCTCGATGCGGACGGTGTCGCCGGGCTTGTATTCATTCGCTTCGTCGTGAGCGTGATACTTCTTCGAGCGGCGGATGATCTTCCCGTAAAGCGGGTGCTTTTCCTTGCGCTCGACCTTCACGGTCACGGTCTTGTCGGTCTTGTCGGAGACGACGGTCCCGATAAGGATGCGTTTCGGCATCGTCTAGCTCCTTATGCCTTGGCGGCCGAGCGCGTACGCTCGGTCTGCAAGGTCTTGATCTGCGCGATCGCACGGCGGACTTCCTTGATCCGCGCAGGGCGCTCGAGCTGGTTGGTCGCGGCCTGGAAACGCAGGTTGAACTGCTCGCGCTTCAGTTCGACGAGCTGATCAGTCAGCTGATCGTCGGTCTTGGTGCGCAGGTCCTCGAACTTCTTCTGGGCCATCATTCGCCTCCCAGGTGCGAGCTGTCGCCGAGACGGGCAACAACCTTGGTCTTGATCGGCAGCTTCATCGCCGCACGCTCGAACGCTTCGGCCGCGAGCGGACCCGGAACGCCGTCGAGTTCGAACAGGATGCGGCCCGGCTTAACGCGAGCAGCCCAATATTCGATAGCGCCCTTGCCCTTACCCTGACGGACTTCGGCCGGCTTCTTCGACACCGGAACGTCGGGGAACACGCGGATCCACAAACGGCCCTGGCGCTTGATGTGGCGAGTGATCGCGCGGCGAGCCGCTTCGATCTGGCGCGCGGTGATCCGTTCCGGTTCCATGGCCTTGAGGCCATAGGATCCGAAATTGAGCGCCGTGCCGCCCTTCGCGTCGCCGCTGATGCGGCCCTTGAAGGCCTTGCGGAACTTGGTTTTCTTCGGTTGCAACATGGTCTGTTACTCAGCTCAGCGGGCCGGGCGGACGCCGGAGGTTTGAGCCTCCATCATCAGCCGGTCCTGCGCCATCGGATCGTGGCCGAGGATCTCGCCCTTGAAGATCCAGCACTTGATGCCGATGATCCCGTAGGCGGTGAGCGCCTCGGCTTCGGCATAGTCGACGTTCGCACGAAGCGTGTGCAGCGGCACACGACCTTCGCGGTACCACTCGACGCGGGCGATTTCGGCACCGCCGAGACGTCCAGCGCAAGTGATACGAATGCCCTCGGCGCCGAGACGCAGAGCGGACTGCACAGCACGCTTCATCGCACGGCGGAAAGCCACGCGGCGAACCAGCTGGTCGGCCACACCCTGAGCGACGAGCTTCGCGTCGATTTCCGGCTTGCGGATCTCGACGATGTTCAGCTTCACTTCGCTGTCGGTCATCGTGGCCAGCTTCGAACGAAGCTTCTCGATGTCCGCACCCTTCTTGCCGATGATGACACCGGGACGCGCAGCGTAGATCGAGATGCGGCACAGCTTGGCCGGACGTTCGATCACCACCTTCGAGATCGCTGCCTGCGGCAGGGTCGCGATGATGTACTTGCGCAGCTCAATGTCTTCCTTGAGCAGCTGGCTGTAGTTACGGCCTTCTGCGTACCAGCGGCTGTCCCAGGTACGGTTGATCTGCAGGCGCAGGCCGATCGGATTGCTCTTCTGACCCATCTTAAGCCTCTTCTTCCTGCTCGCGCACGACGATCCGGAGCCGGCTGAACGGCTTCAGGATGCGCGTGGACTTGCCACGGCCGCGCGTTGCGAAACGCTTCATGGTGATCGACTTGCCAACGCTGGCCTCGGCAACGACGAGAGCGTCGACGTCGAGGTTGTGGTTGTTCTCGGCATTGGCGATCGCGCTTGCGAGCACCTTGCGGGCATCGACAGCCATCGCCTTCTTCGAGAAGGCGAGGATGTTCAGAGCCTCTTCTGCCTTGCGGCCACGGATCAGGGCAGCAACGAGGTTGAGCTTCTGCGCGGAACCACGAATGGTGGTGCCGACAGCCAGCGCCTCGTTATCGCCTACGCGGCGGGGAGCTTTCTGCTTGCTCATCAGCGCTTACCCTTCTTGTCACCAGCGTGACCCGGGAAGTTGCGCGTGGGCGAAAACTCACCGAGCTTGTGACCAACCATGTCCTCGTTGACGGACACCGGAATGAACTTCTGGCCATTGTAGACGTTGAAGGTCAGGCCGACGAACTGCGGCAGGATCGTGCTGCGACGCGACCAGGTCTTGATCGGCGCGCGGGCACCCTTGTCCTGAGCCTCTTCTGCCTTCTTCAGCAGCTGCAGTTCGACGAACGGGCCTTTCCAGACGGAACGAGCCATGTCGCTTACCTCTTCTTCTTAGCGTGGCGCGAACGGATGATCATCTTGTCCGTCTGCTTGTTATGACGAGTGCGCGCACCCTTCGTCGGCTTGCCCCATGGCGTCACCGGATGGCGACCGCCCGAGGTCCGGCCTTCACCACCGCCGTGCGGGTGGTCGACCGGGTTCTTCGCGACACCGCGCGTCAGCGGCCTCACGCCCATCCAGCGCTTACGGCCAGCCTTGGCGAAGTTCTGGTTGGAGTTGTCAGGGTTCGACACCGCACCGACCGTGCCCATGCAATCTGCACGGAGGTAACGCTGCTCACCCGAGTTCAGGCGGACGATTACCATGCCGCGGTCGCGGCCGACGAGCTGGACGTAAGTCCCGGCAGAACGGGCGATCTGGCCGCCCTTGCCCGGCTTCATCTCGACGTTGTGGCAGATCGTGCCGACCGGCATCTGGCCGAGAAGCATCGCGTTGCCGACCTTGGTGTCCACGCGCTCACCCGCGATGACCTGGTCGCCGGGGGCGAGACGGTTCGGGGCGAGGATGTAGGCCAGTTCGCCGTCCTCATACTTGATGAGGGCGATGAACGCGGTCCGGTTGGGATCGTATTCGATCCGCTCGACCGTAGCAGCCATGTCCCACTTGCGACGCTTGAAGTCGATGAAGCGGTACTTCTGCTTGTGGCCGCCGGCGATACCGCGCGAGGTCACGTGACCCTTGTTGTTACGGCCACCGGTCTTGCGCTTGCCTTCGGTAAGCGCCTTCACCGGCTTGCCCTTATAGAGCGCCGAGCGGTCGACCAGGATCAGGCCACGACGGGCCGGGCTGGTCGGATTATAGTTCTTGAGTGCCATCTTGTTCTAGCCTCAGATACCGCTGGTGATGTCGATCGGCTCCTGGCCTTCGGCCAGGGTCACGATCGCCTTCTTCACATCGGTGCGCTTGTAGGGCTGACCCTTCCAGCGCTTGGTCTTGCCCTTCTGGACAATGATGTTCACGCCTGCGACCTTGCGATCGTAAAGCGCCTCGACAGCCTCCTTGACCTGCGGCTTGCTCGCGGTCTTGGCGACCTTGAAGACGATCGCGTTATGCTCGGAGAGCAGCGTCGACTTCTCGGTGATGTGGGGGCTGAGGATGACGTCGTAGTGACGCGCATCCACTTCCTGCTTCTTAGCCATTGAACCGCGCCTCCAGCTTTTCGACAGCGGAGCGCGTCAGCACCAGCGTGTCATGCTTCAGGATGTCATAGACGTTGGCGCCGATGGCCGGGAGCACGTTCACGCCCGGAAGGTTGCCGGCGGCCAGACGGAAACCGTCATTCACCGCGTCACCATCGATCACCAGAACCTTGCCGTTCCAGCCGGCCTTGTCGAAGGTACCCTTGAGCGCCTTGGTCTTGGCGTCCTTGAGCTCAAGGCTGTCGACGACAACGAGGCCGTCCTTCGCCTTGGCCGACAGGGCCATCTTCAGACCGAGTGCACGGACCTTCTTGTTGAGCGACTGCTCGAACTCACGCAGCTTGGCACCGTGAGCCTTACCACCGCCGATGAACACCGGAGCGCGGCGATCGCCGTGGCGAGCCGTGCCGCCGCCCTTCTGGCGACCCCACTTCTTGCCGGTACGAGCGACGTCCGAACGTTCGCGGGTCGGGCGGGCAGTGCCGCGACGATTCTCGAGTTGCCAGGTGACGACGCGATGCAGAATGTCTGCGCGCGGCTCCACACCGAAGACGGCATCGCTAAGTTCGATGTCGCCAGCGGCCTTGCCGTCGAGTTGCTGAACCTTAACCTTCACGGATCAGCCCTCCTTGCCTTCGTCAGCTTCGGGCGCATTGCCCTCGGCTTCGTTGTTCTGTTCCGCGGCCTGCTCAGCCTCGGTTGCGGCACCAGCATGCTGCTCGGCGAGCAGAGCGTCCGCTTCCTCGGTGGTCGGGCCGGTATCGATTTCGTGCTCGGCAGCCGCTTCGACCATGCCGGCCGGAGCTTCTGCATGCTCAGGGAGCGAGCTCTTCTTTTCCAGGATCGCGCCCGGGAACGGAGCACCTTCCGGAAGCGGAAGCTTGACCGCGTCGCGAACCAGCAGCCAGCCGTTCTTCGCGCCCGGGACCGAGCCCTTGACGAAGATCAGGCCACGAACCGCGTCGGTACGGACGACTTCGAGGTTCTGCTGCGTGCGCTGCTTGTCACCCATGTGACCGGCCATCTTCTTGTTCTTGAAGACCTTGCCCGGATCCTGGCGCTGACCGGTCGAACCGAGTGCACGGTGCGAGATCGAGACACCGTGGGTGGCGCGCATACCGCCGAAGCCCCAGCGCTTCATACCGCCCTGAAATCCCTTGCCCTGGGTGTGACCCGAGACATCGACCATCTGACCGGCGACAAAATGTTCGGCACTGATCGTCGCGCCGACGGGGAGGAGCGCGTCCTCGTTGTCGAGGCGGAACTCAGCAACCTTCTTCTTGAGCGGAACCTCAGCCTTGGCGAAATGCTCGCGCTGCGGCTTGGCTACGTTCTTCTGCTTGGCCTCGCCAGCACCGAGCTGGAGAGCGACGTAACCGTCACGCTCCGACGTACGATGCGACACGACCTGACAATCCTCCAGCGCCAGGACGGTGACGGGCACGTGACGGCCGTCCTCCTGGAACAGGCGGGTCATCCCGACTTTCTTTGCGATCACGCCAGTGCGCATGATCTAGCTCCTTCAACAGAGGCCTGCCGGACCATCCGACAGGCTTGCCAGCCCAAATTGTCTTGCATCGCCCCGTCCGGGCTGAGTGCCTCCCGAGAGAGGCGAGACGGGGGACGCGGCCCGACTGAATGTCGGCGGTATCCCTATGTCCGGATCGGCAACCCAGTGGATCGGCCGATCAAGACCCCCGCCGAAGCGGGGGCATAGGTGAACTGGCTATTAGGCCAGCTTGATCTCTACGTTTACGCCAGCAGCCAGGTCGAGCTTCATCAGCGCGTCAACCGTCTGGGCGTTGGGCTGCACGATATCCAGCAGCCGCTTGTAAGTCCGGACCTCGAACTGCTCGCGCGACTTCTTGTCGACGTGCGGACCGCGGTTCACGGTGAACTTCTCGATGCGCGTCGGCAGGGGAATGGGGCCCCGGATGAGCGCGCCGGTGCGGCGGGCGGTATCCGCGATCTCTCCGGTCGCCTGATCGAGCACGCGGTGATCGAAGGCCTTGAGACGAATGCGGATATTCTGAGCTTCCATGTCCTACTACCGATGCGAAAGAGCCAAGTGATCCTGGGGGACCACCAAAAAATAAGAAGCCGCCCCGCCTCACCAGCCTTGCCAAGCAAGTTCTGGGAAGGGGCGGCCCCCATGAATACCGACCGGGCGAATCCCTCAGGACCCGCCCGGAGCGGCGCCTATATTACTTCGTGATCTTGCTGACAACCCCCGAACCGACGGTGCGGCCGCCTTCGCGAATTGCGAAGCGAAGACCCTCATCCATCGCGATCGGAGCGATCAGCTTGACGCCGATCGTGACGTTGTCGCCCGGCATGACCATCTCGGTGCCCTCGGGGAGGATCACTTCACCGGTCACGTCGGTGGTGCGGAAGTAGAACTGCGGGCGGTAGTTGGCGAAGAACGGCGTGTGACGGCCACCTTCGTCCTTCGACAGCACGTAGACTTCGGCGTTGAATTCGGTGTGCGGGGTGACGGTGCCCGGCTTGGCCAGAACCTGGCCACGCTCGACGTCGTCACGACCGGTGCCGCGGAGCAGCGCACCGACGTTGTCGCCGGCTTCACCGCTGTCGAGCAGCTTGCGGAACATTTCCACGCCGGTGACGGTCGACTTCTGCGTGTCGCGGATACCCACGATCTCGACTTCGTCGCCAACCTTCACGATGCCGGTTTCGATACGGCCGGTCACCACGGTGCCACGGCCCGAGATCGAGAACACGTCTTCGATCGGCATCAGGAACGGCTTGTCGGTCGGACGCGGCGGCTGCGGGATGTACTCGTCAACGGCCTTCATCAGCTCGATGATCGAGTTCTTGCCGATTTCGTCATCACGGCCTTCAAGAGCGGCCAGAGCCGAACCCTTGATGATCGGAATGTTGTCGCCGTCGAAGTTGTAGCTCGAGAGCAGCTCGCGAACTTCCAGCTCGACGAGCTCGAGGATCTCGGCGTCGTCAACCTGGTCGACCTTGTTCATGTACACCACGAGAGCCGGCACGCCGACCTGACGGGCGAGCAGGATGTGCTCGCGGGTCTGCGGCATCGGGCCGTCAGCAGCGTTCACCACCAGGATAGCGCCGTCCATCTGCGCCGCACCGGTGATCATGTTCTTCACGTAGTCGGCGTGACCCGGGCAGTCGACGTGCGCGTAGTGGCGGGCGTCGGTCTCGTACTCAACGTGAGCGGTCGAGATGGTGATGCCGCGTTCGCGCTCTTCCGGAGCCTTGTCGATGTTCGAGAAGTCAACCGGCGCGCCCTGCACCTTGGTGATCGCCGCGGTCAGCGTGGTCTTGCCATGGTCGACGTGACCGATGGTACCGATGTTGCAGTGCGGCTTGTTCCGCTGGAACTTTTCCTTGGCCATTTCCTATAACCTTCTGTTCTTCGAATCTGGGATTCTGACGGAGAACGGAGCGGGCGCCCCTGAATCAGGCGCCGCCCCTAAACGGTGCGCTCGCCTTAGGCAAGCTTCTCCTTGACCTCCGCCGCAACGTTCGCCGGCACCTCGTCATAATGCGAGAATTGCATCGTGTACTGGGCGCGTCCCTGCGTGAACGAACGAAGCTCGTTCACGTAGCCGAACATGTTGGCGAGCGGCACCATGGCTTCGACAGCCTGGGCGTTGCCGCGCGAGTCCGTGCCCTGAATCTGGCCACGGCGGGAGTTGAGGTCACCGATCACGTCGCCCATGTATTCCTCAGGGGTGACGACCTCGACCTTCATGATCGGTTCGAGCAGCTTGATGCCCGACTTCTGGGCACCTTCGCGCATCGCACCGCGACCGGCGATTTCGAACGCCAGGGCGGACGAGTCGACGTCGTGGTACTTACCGTCGATCAGCTCGATATCGAAGTCGATGATCGGGAAGCCGATGAGCGAACCGGTCTCAGCCGTCTCGCGCATGCCCTTCTCAACCGACGGGATATATTCGCGCGGGATGTTGCCGCCCTTGATCGAGTCGATGAAGTTGATGCCCTGACCGCGCTCACCCGGGGTAAGCTTGATCTTGACCTCACCGAACTGACCCGAACCACCCGACTGCTTCTTGTGGGTGTAGGTAAGCTCGACCGGCTTGGCGAGGCTCTCGCGGTAAGCCACCTGCGGCGCACCGACGTTGGCTTCGACCTTGAACTCGCGCTTCATGCGATCGACGAGAATGTCGAGGTGAAGCTCGCCCATGCCCTTGATGATCGTCTGGCCCGATTCGTGGTCGGTCGAAACGCGGAACGAGGGATCTTCGGCAGCCAGGCGCGAGAGGGCGAGGCCCATCTTTTCCTGGTCGGCCTTGGTCTTCGGCTCCACCGAGAGCTCGATCACCGGCTCGGGGAATTCCATCCGCTCGAGAATGATCGGGTTCGCAGCGTCGCACAGCGTGTCGCCGGTGGTGGTCTCCTTGAGGCCGGCCAGCGCAACGATGTCGCCCGCGAAGGCCTCATCGATGTCTTCCCGGTTGTTGGAGTGCATCAGCAGCATGCGGCCGATCTTCTCTTTCTTGTCCTTGACCGAGTTCAGGTACGAACCCTTGGACAGACGGCCAGAGTAGATGCGGGTGAAGGTCAGCGAGCCGACGAACGGGTCGTTCATGATCTTGAACGCCAGCGAGGAGAACGGCGCGTCGTCGCTCGACGGACGGCTGTCTTCCTCGTCGCTGTCGGGCTTCACGCCCTTGATCGCCGGAACGTCCACCGGGCTCGGCAGGTAGTCGACAACGGCGTCGAGCAGGGCCTGCACGCCCTTGTTCTTGAACGACGAGCCGCAAAGAACCGGCACGAAGGCCTGGGCCAGCGTACCCTTGCGGATCAGCTTCTTGAGCGTGGCGATGTCGGGTTCGTTACCTTCGAGGTAGGCTTCCATCGCCTCGTCGTCCTGTTCGACGGCGAGCTCGATCAGCTTCTCGCGGTATTCCGCAGCCTTGTCGGCCAGGTCTTCCGGGATATCGACGTAGTCGAACTTAGCGCCCAGGCTTTCGTCGTGCCAGATGATCGCGCGGTTATTCACCAGGTCGACTAGGCCCTTGAAATCGGACTCGGCACCGATCGGCAGGTAAAGCGGCGCCGGCACCGCGCCGAGGCGATCGATGATCGTCTGTACGCAGTAATAGAAGTTGGCGCCCGTGCGATCGAGCTTGTTGATGTAGCACATCCGCGGAACGCCGTACTTTTCAGCCTGGCGCCACACGGTCTCGGACTGCGGCTCAACGCCGGCAACGCCGTCGAACGCGGCGACCGCGCCGTCGAGGACGCGCAGCGAACGCTCGACTTCAATGGTGAAGTCGACGTGTCCGGGGGTGTCGATGATGTTGAGGCGGTGTTCCGGGCCCTGGCCGTCTTCGGCCTGCCAGAAGCAGGTCGTTGCGGCCGAGGTGATGGTGATGCCGCGCTCCTGCTCCTGCTCCATCCAGTCCATGGTCGCGGCGCCGTCATGGACTTCGCCGATCTTGTAGGACTTGCCGGTGTAGTAAAGGATGCGTTCGGTCGTCGTGGTCTTGCCGGCGTCGATGTGCGCCATGATGCCGAAGTTACGGTAGCGCTCAATAGGATGGCTGCGGGCCATTGTGCTTACTCCAGGGTGCTTCCGCCCGCCCCTCTATGAAGGAACGGGCGAAGCGGATTTCGATTACCAGCGGTAGTGCGAGAACGCGCGGTTGGCGTCGGCCATACGGTGCGCATCTTCACGCTTTTTGACAGCGTTGCCGCGATTGTTCGCCGCATCCATCAGCTCACCCGAGAGACGGGCAGCCATGGTGGTTTCCGCACGGCCGCGGGCCGCGTTGATCAGCCAGCGGATGGCGAGCGCCTGAGCACGCTCCGGACGAACTTCGACCGGAACCTGGTAGGTCGCACCACCGACACGGCGCGAACGCACTTCCACCTGCGGCGAAACGTTCGCCAGCGCATCGTGGAACAGCGCAACCGGATCGGCCTTCGCACGGCTCTCGACGGTTTCGAGCGCGCCATAGACGATACGCTCTGCAACCGACTTCTTACCGTCAAGCATGAGGTTGTTCATGAACTTCGACAGGACGAGATCACCGAACTTGGGATCCGGCAGAATTTCCCGCTTCTCGGGACGACGACGACGTGACATCGGACTAATTCCTTATTTTGGGCCGCACCAGCCAACCAAGGGCGCGCGGCCGAAACCAGCTAAAGCGCGAGCGCTTACTTCGGACGCTTGGCGCCGTACTTCGAGCGGCTCTGACGGCGATCCTTGACACCCTGGGTGTCGAGCACGCCGCGCAGCACGTGGTAGCGCACGCCGGGAAGGTCGCGCACACGGCCGCCGCGGATCAGGACCACGGAGTGCTCTTGCAGGTTGTGGCCTTCGCCGGGGATGTAGGCGATGACTTCGCGCTGGTTGGTCAGGCGGATCTTGGCCACCTTGCGAAGCGCCGAGTTCGGCTTCTTCGGGGTCGTGGTGTACACGCGAGTGCAAACGCCGCGCTTCTGCGGGTTCTGCTCCATCGCGGGAACCTTGCTCTTGGCCTTCTGCAAGACCCGGCCCTTGCGGACCAGCTGGTTAATAGTCGGCATGTAATCTCTTCACCGTTCTATCGGGGCTACCGGGACGGGGTGAAGGAATAGGACCGCGTTATCTGCTTCGTCATCCCGGCGAAGGCCGGGACCCAGCGAAACAAAAGGAGCCGCATAGCGACAACCTAACGCGAGCCTGAAACACTCCACCCAGGCCCATGAGCACCGGGTTACTTTGACGGCTGCCCCGAGAACGTCCTAGTGGACCGTTCCAACAGAGAAAGGCCTTTCGCGAATCCGCAAAGGCCCCCGGGACATCACCGGCAATGTTCAGCTCTATCTACCCGCACGGGACAAAGCCCCCTTGCGGATGGGCGGCCCCTTAAGGGGATTCGCTTAGAGGGTCAAGGACGAGCGGAAAGCGAAGGCACCCCTACCTGCGTAGCTGGGTGATCTTCGAGCCTTCCAGGTCCACGCCGGCCATCAGGCCCTTCTGGTCGAACGGGAAGGCGTAGACGTCGTTCTTGAGTGTCGTGGTGTTGGCCTCTGCTGCTACGCCCTCGGTGACAACGACGACGTTGGGGCCCGTGCCGATCGCCCAGCCGTTATTCTCCCGCAGGTAGCCGACCGCAGTGTCGTTCATCAGGAACAGCGCATAGCCAAAGGTCTGCCCGCCGGCCTGCAACCCGATCGAGGCTGCCGAGATCCGATAGTATCCCGACGGCTTTCCATCGATGAGCAGAACGCCCTCCCCGCTCTGCCCGCCAACCACGAAGCCAGCCTTCACGATCTTCGGAAACACGAGGATAGCGTGAGCGTCGCGACCATAGATGCGAGCCTTTTCCGACTTCGAGTAAAGCCGCTCGAGCGCGGCCTTGCCGTCCCGGGTCAATTCCGAGGCGCTTGCGGCGACGGCACTATGTGACGGTCCAAAGGTCGTCGTCAGAGAAAGTCCGAGGACCAGAACCAAGGCTGGAAACCACTTGCGGATCATATGCATCTTACCCGCCTTCAATGGTGAATGTGGGTGCCAGTTTGACTGAGGAAATCGAACCTCGCCATCGGCAATTCCCCTGAGCCGAACCCTCGCGCATCCCCCTTCCACCCCTGTGCAAAAAGCGGTTCGCCGCTCGACGCTCTCTGGCTGTCTCCAAAGTTAACGATGTCGCCAGAACTGTTCATTTGCCAGCAAGGTAGCCCTGAACAGTCCTGAATGCGGACGCGTTCGAGCACCAGGTCGCAAGCCAAAGAGTTGTTCAACGAATTTAACGGGCTTCTGACCGCCAGGCACTCCTCCACGGACGCTGTCGGGCGAAAAGTCGCGAACGCGAGGAGGCGGATGTTTTTCGTTTTGAAGGAGCAGAGCAATGAGGGTTTTTTCTAAAGGATCGGCAGTTCCCATCCTGTTGGCAATGCTGGCCGTGCCGGCATGGGGTGGTCTCTCTGCGCAGCAACAGGGTTCGGCCGAAGGCACGGAATCAATCACCGTAGTCGGCTCGGCACCAACCGATCTGACCGGGTTGACGGAAGGACCTGAGATCGAGGGTTACATTTCCGCGCGCACCGGCGAAGGGATGCAGGTTACCGGCGTCGACGGCGCCGCCACCGCCGTCCTTGTGTCAGATGCCACGGACATCAAGTCGAGCGGCGGTCTTCTCGGCCTCGGTCGCACCAAGCTTGGTGCGGACGCGCTGCTCAATGGTCTGCCGGTGACGGTGAAGACCGTTCAGTGGGAAGGTGGTCTCGTCGCCAGCCAAGTCCGGTTCAAGAACAACAATCTCGCCACCGCGAACATGATCCGTACCGGTACGGCGCAGCGTTTCGGCGAGCATGACACGCAGATCGCCCAGAATGCCGCAGCGACGGAAGCCCTGCGCGGCCGCGTGGGCGATATCGACCAGTACAACGTCAAGGGCACGACCAACGTGTACTTCGACACTGGCAAGTCGGCGCTGTCGCAGTCCGCGGAGGCCGATCTCTGCGCAGCTGCGGCCGAAGCCAATGCGATGGACAACGCCCTGTTGCTCGTCGTCGGCTACACCGACGCCGTCGGCAGCGAGGACTACAACCAGGAGCTCAGCGAACGTCGCGCCGGCCGCGTCGTCAACTATCTCCAGCAGAAGTGCGGTTGGGCTCCCTATCGCATGCTGACCCCGACCGGCATGTCCGAGTCAGACCCGCTGGCGGACAACAGCACCGCCGCCGGGATGGCCCAGAACCGCCGCGTCGCGGTGAACATCCTGGTCAGCAAGGCCGTAGAGGGCTTGTGACACGAGCGGGGTGGGCTTCGGCCCACCCCGATTTCGTTGAGAGACTTCGCTTAAGCGCGAAGATCAATCCCGCGTCAGGTGTTCGACCAGCGCGCGAACTTTCTTTTGCCGCCATTGCGGACGCGGTGCGACCAGCCAGTAAGAGCGGCGACCTTCCTCCGGGCCTTCGAGCGCAACAAGACGCCCGTCGGTGAGCGCTTCCTGCACAAGCGGCAGCGGCATCATCGCTTTGCCCAGCCCCGCCAACGCGCTCGATAGGGCCTGGCCGGCATTGCCGACCTGCAGCACCACGCCGGCGGCTTCCTCTTCCGGCAAGGGATAGCCGGGCCAGGCAATCCAGCCCTCAGCCCCACCCGGCGCCGCGACCAGCACCCGGCTTGCGGGAGCGAGTTGGACACCCTCGAGTTCGTCAGGCCCTTCGATCAGGCGGATGGCGAGGTCGAGGTTGGCTTCGGTGAAGTCTGCATCCTCGTCAGCCACCAACTGATAGCGGACTTCCGGGTTCTCGGCACGGAAGGCGGCCAGCCGTGGCGCGAGCCACTGGGCAAAGAACTCCCGCGGAACGGCGATGGTGTAGTTGTGGCTCGACTGCCCGGCCTGCATCGCCTGGACGCTTTCTTCGAAGCGCAGGAACCCTTCCCGCAGCGGATCGAGACCCGCTTCGGCCTCGTCAGTCAGCTCCAGCCCCTTCGAAGTGCGGCGAAACAGCACCACGCCGAGGACGTCCTCAAGCGCGCGAATCTGCTGGCCGACGGCGGCGGGAGTGACCGCGAGCTCATCGGCTGCGCGGGTGAAGGAAAGGTGCCGCGCGGCGGCATCGAACACGCGCATGGCGTTGAGGGGCAAGTGAGTCCGCTTCATTCCGCGCCCGCGTTTAATGGGCGCGGAGCCTCGCGGCAACCTAGGCCGTAATGACTAGGTTGGACTGAGACGCGGGCCGCCCTGCTCCAGCCGCGCGAGGCGCTCTTCGACCGAGCCCATCTGCACGTTGATGCTCTCCGCCTGCTGCGCGCGCTTGAGGGAAGCGCGAAGTGTCTCGGCGAGCGGCTCGGTCATTTCGTTGAGCCCTTCGAGCTGCGCGGCGTTGTAGCGATTGAAGTCGCTGCGGGGGCCGATCAGCAGCTGCCCGATCGGTCCGTCCTCGTCCTCCAGCGGCAGGGTCAGCGGAAAGCGCGGGTCGGCGACGGGGTCATAGCTCGGCTTGTCGAGGTCATCGGCATGATCGATGTCGCGCGCGGCGAGCAGTTGCGGCCCGCGCGGCCCATCGACGAGCAGGGCGGCTCCATTGCAGTGAACCGCGGCCGACAGAGCGGAAAGCGTGCGGACGCCGATCTCCTCGGGCATTTCGGTCGTGCGCCAGACCTGAAGCCGGCCGACGAGCTTCTGGATACGGCTCTCGTCGCCCGCCAAACGCTTCTTCGCCCAACGCATGGCGAGCGCCTGAGTCGGGGCGAAGATCCCGGCAGCGAGAATCGCTCCTGCCAGCGTAGCCGCGGTCTCGCTTTCGCGACCAAGCACCCATTCGGCACCGAGCTTGAGAAAATCCATGCTCAGCGTCCAAACGATGCCCACCGCCAGGGTCACCACCGCCGAGATCGCCGAGCGGCTTATCACCTTGTCGGCTTCCCACAGACGGAACCGCAGCAAAGAGATCAACAGGCCGATGGCCATCGCCAGGAAGCCGGCGTTGAACAGGACAAGGACAATGAGGCCGCTGAGGGGCGCCGTCGTAGTTTCGAGCGCAAGCGCTTCAACCAGGACGAATGCCAGGGTCAGCAACAGAAGTCCGCTGCCAAAGCCGAACGCCGCCCACTTGATCTGTTGCCGCTCGATCCCGGACGGGAAACGCCGATACTTGATCACGTGGCAGATCAGCAGGAACAGCGGCAGGATAAAGGCGACCGTGATGTTAATGACGGTTGGTATCTCGTCGATCGCGAGCGGTATCGCCAGAAGCGGCGCGATGACGAGAACCCAACGCACCACCCGCGGCGTGAAACGGCCATCCGGAAAGGCTGCGATCCCGATCACCAGCAGCGCCCAGGCGAGCGTGGTGTAGACGTCGAACGCATCGCCCATTCCGGTGGCGAGCCACAGATTGAGCGGCGGGTCGATCGCGCCTGCAAAGAGCAGAAAGCTAAATGAGAAAAGCAAGGCGACCGGGTCTTGCGGCCGCCGCAGGAACAGCAGCACGGAGCAGCCGATCAAGGTCATGCAGGTCAGCAGCGAGATGATCATCCTCGCCGTCATCCGTCCATCGCGTCCAATAGGAGCCGTGGCGTCCCTTCCAGCGGTATAGCGGGGCGAAACCTCTATCCGATGCGTGGCGCTCTGGCCGTCAGGCGACTCGATAGTGAGGGCGACGACCTGACCGTCCTTGCCTTTGAGCCGTTCGGCGAGGTCCCAAACCGGCGTGTCCCGGGCCACTGGCTTCCCGTCGATCGCTGTGATGCGCGACAGCAAAGGCACCACTGGAGCGCCGGCCACGTCGGGGATGCTTTCCACGGTCACCGACCCGTCGTTCTCGATTTCCGAGGTCAGGGCCAGGCGGTGGAACTGAGGATCGTTGCGATAGACGTCGCGCATCACAAAGACCGTGCCGGCGATGTCGAGCACCACCGCAAGCGCAAGCGCAACGAACCACAGGCCGCGAAGCCAGGTCAGCTGGGTATTGGTAGGCGGCGGCAACCGGCTCGGAAGGAAGCGGTGAACGCGTATCGCCATGTCAGGGCTTAGCGGCGCGCACGGCGAAAGGACGGCCGACCACAACGGCGGCACCCCTTCGCCCCTTCGACGACCTCAAGGTCGATCCACCCCTTCATGGCGGACCATTATCGCCGCTTCGCCTTCGCTCTGCAACGGGGGCGATTCCCCGACCAATCGTCAGAGCGGAAGGCCGCAACCCCGCGGGCGGAGAAACTCGGCGGTCTGCAGCAACATCTCGAACATGACGTCACGGGCCTGCTGCGTCAGGTTAAGCCAGATATTGCGACCGTCGCACTTCTCGGGCGTAGCAATGACCAACCCGAGGTCAGTCAATGTCTGCACGCTGTCGGCCACGCAAACCCTGTCGATCTGGGTCAGCGCCGCGAGCCCCTCGATTGAAAGCCGACGGCACTTCTTCTCGTGAACAACGATCTCGAGCATCACCCGCAGGGTCGGATCGCCGAAGTTGAGCTTGCCGTACTGCAGGTCAAATCCCCGGCGGATGGTCTTGATGGCGTTGGCCAGGCCGCGCGCGAGGTCTGACCTCTCCTCCTCAAGGAGATGCGTGCCCGGCGCCTGCGCGGGCGCGAGCTCCTCCGACCAGACGAGCAGCTGGCGCGCGAGCACCTCTGCTTCGCATGGCTTCGGCGCATCCTGATCGAACATTCATTCCTCCGGCAATTCTGGAGTTGGCCGGATAGAGACCTCGACCCGCGGCCGCTTAGCCGATCGCGCCGTTCTGGAAGCAATCGCGGCAAAATCATCTGTCGTGCGGCGACGGAAGCGCCAAATCACCGATCTCGGGACAAATCGGGTCCAGCGGCGTCCCTTATCGGGAAAAGGCCTGACAGACAGAGGGTTTTGCCTGCGCCACAATGCCCCGAACGGAACTCTATGGAACTTGCCCATGCATCAAGTCCGTGCCGTAATACTGACCGGTTATCTTGAGGTCGCAAAGCACGTCTGTCTCGATGGTCCGCGCATGTTGCGAGAGATGGATATCTCGCTGCAGTCGCTCACCAACCCGGAGAGCCCCCTGCCTGCGGCGACCGTCAACAAGCTGCTCGAAAGGTCGGCCGCGGAGTCAGGCTGCGACAGCTTCGGCCTATACATGGCCGAATGCCGGTCCTTCGCCAGCCTCGGTCCGCTGAGCTTGCTGTTCGAGCATTTGCCCAATGTCCGGGAAGTCGCGAAGGCCAGCATCGCCTATCGCCGCTACATGAACGACGTGATCCACATCTCGATGGAGGAGGACTCGGAGACTTGCGTGCTCAGGCTCGAAGTCCTGCCGATCGCGATGGGGGTGCAGATGATGGACCTCATGGTGGGGTCCGGTTACCGCATCTTGTCCGGTGTCTCCGCCGACCGTTGGCGCCCGTCGAGCGTCCACCTGGTTCGCCCAGAGCCGAAGGACCTTGCCGCCTGGCGCCGCTTCTACCCCTGCCGGATCGAGTTCGAGAGCAACTTCAACGGCTATGTCGCTCCTGCGAGTTCGATGCGACTGCCGACCTTGTTGCCCAACCCGACCATGGCCAAGCACGCTGAGCATCTGCTTCACCTGGTGCCTTTGCCCGATCCCGACAGGGTGGGCGACAGTGTCAGGCGGGCGATTACGCTGCTCCTTCCGAGCGGCAAGGCCACGGTGCAGCAGGTCGCTTCCCATCTCGGAATGAGCCCGCGCACCCTTCAGCGCCGGCTTGAACAGGAAGGCGTGGTATTTGGCGAACTGCTGAATGAGATCCGCCGAGGACTCGCCACCCACTATCTGACCGGGTCGAGCCGCCCGATCATTGTTATCGGCGGTTTGCTGGGCTTTGCGTCTCCCGGCTCGTTCACACGCTGGTTCGTCGGCGAGTTTGGCGTGCCCCCGCGGACCTGGCGAGCAGAGCAGGAAGAGGGCGAGTTGGAGACGGCCTAGGCCGAGGGCCCCGGTTGCTAGACCGCAGCGGGCGCCGCGAGCGGGAAGAACGGGATCGCAACATCGAACAGGACACCGTCCTCTCCGGCAAATGAATAGTGGCCTTCCATCGAACCTAGGTTGGTCATCAATTCACAACCCGAGACGTAGTCGTGCGTCGCACCCGGCGCGAGTATGGGCGTTTCGCCAACGACGCCTTCGCCGTCGACCAGGCTGACCATCCCGTGGGCATCGGTTATCCGCCAGTGGCGGGTGCGCAGTTGAATAACGTCGTCCCGACCGTTCTCGATCCGGATATGGTACACCCAGAACCAGCGCTTGGCCTCGGTCCGTGACTGATCGGGCATGAAGTTCACCGCGACGCGCACAGTGACCCCGGCGGTCTTCGCCGCGTGCTGGAACAGGCTGGCGAGCACATCCTGCATTCCTGGCCCCGTAACCTCTTTGGCCCCGCGGAGCAAAGGGCTTGCGGTCAGTTGCACCCAGCGAAGATCGCCCAGTCCGGCCTTTCTTGGGATAAGCTCCGCGAGGCGAAACTTTTTCAAGACAGCCCGGGCGAAGAGCGAAACTGTGCACGATTTATTTGCGAACGCCTCGCACTAGCGATAAGCAAGGTCGTCCCGAAGTGGAGTCAAAAGATGAACGAGCCAAGTGGCGCCTGCCTTCTTCCCATGCCTGTGCCGAATGACAGGACCTCACGGACGGTGTTGTTCGCTTTGCGCCGGATGGCGGTTCATGGGGTGAGAGATGCCAACGCCTGTTGGTTGATGCTGGACCGGTTCAGCACGGGATTTCGCCGCCCCCTGATCCTGCTTCGAGACTTCATGCTTGAACTGTCCCACGCTTCGCGCGGTCCCATCCGCGTGGCGCCCTGCTGCACACCACGGATGACGGAACATGAAGGCCTGATTTTGCGCATCCTGTTCGGAGCGACGAACGACCTCGCCGCTACAGAGGACCTGCTGGTCGAACTGACGCGCAATCCGGGCGTCGCCGAGGCGCTGTCGGCGGCCGCCGTCTTTGGCCGAAGCTTGACGGCGGCCGCGATCCCGAAAGCAGCCTAAAGTCCCGCTTTGGTGAAGGCCTGATCAAGGTCTTCGATCAGGTCGGCAGGATCTTCGAGGCCGATGTTGATTCGCAACATGCCCTGTTCGATGCCCATTTCCACGCGGGCTTCCTCGCCCATATTGGCGTGGGTGCTGCTGGCCGGGTGACACATCAGTGATTTGGCATCCCCGATGTTGTTTGAGATGTCGACGAGTTGCAGCGCGTCAAGCACGGCGTGAGCCTGTGCACGACCGCCATCCAAGACGAAGCTGAAGATCGGGCCGACCGCATCCATCTGCTTCATCGCCAGATTGTGCTGCGGGTGACTCGGCAGACCAGGGTGGAGAATGTGTGGAACCCGGCTTTCGACGAACCGGCCAACTTCGAGCGCACTCTTGCTCTGAGCGTGAGCCCGCAGCGACAGCGTTTCAAGGCCCTTGAGCACCACCCACGCGTTGAACGGAGAGCAGTTGGGCCCCGTGTTGCGCTGGAACGGTAGCAGGACCTCGTCGATCCACTCTTTCGTTCCGCAAACTGCGCCGGCTAGCACCCTGCCCTGCCCGTCCATCAGCTTTGTGGCCGAGTACGCCACTACATCCGCCCCAAACTCGAGAGGCCGCTGAAGGGCGGCAGTGGCGAAAGCGTTGTCGACGACACTGGTAATCCCACGAGACCGCGCGAGACCGCAGACGAACTCCAGGTCGACCACGTCCATGGTCGGGTTGGCAGGAGTTTCGAAGAAAAACACCTTGGTGTTCGGCCGGATCGCGGCTTCCCATGCGGCATTGTCGCGCGCGTCGATCACGGTCGCCTCAATCCCGAACTTGGGGAGAAGCGTATCGACCAACCAGCGGCACGAGCCAAAGGCGGCCCGCCCAGCCACCACGTGATCGCCCGCCTTGAGCTGGCAGAGGAGCGCGGTGGTCATGGCCGCCATGCCGCTGGCTTGGACCCGGCAGGCTTCAGCGCCTTCCATTGCCGCGATGCGCTCTTCGAGCATCGCCACTGTGGGATTCTGCAGGCGGGAATAGGTCATCCCCTCCGCCTCGCCGGCAAATCGTGCCGCCACCGTCGCAGCGTCGTCGTAGGTATAACCAGATGTCAGGAACAGGGCTTCGCTGGTTTCGCCATGCTCGGAACGCCAAGTCCCTGCGCGCACTGCGCGGGTTGCTGGGCGCCACTTGGAAGTGATCGAACGGTCGGTGCCGGTAGTCTTCTTCATCGCAGCGCGTCTAGGCGCTGCGTTGAAGACGGGCAATGGGTTGGTTCAGACCCTTGCCCGAGTTCAGTTTACGGACTGGTGGGGAAATCGTTATCGTTGTTGCCGTCGCCATCGATCAGAATGATCAAGGCGGCGATTACGATGGCGCCCACAGGAAGCATCCACGCGGACTCATCTCCGCCACTTAGGTTTTGACCTTGGCTCAATGGCGCAGTGACACGCGCCGGTGCTGCGAGGGCCGGAGCAGATGCAAGTGAAAGGGCGATTCCTACGACAAGGGCTTTGCGAAACATTGGACCTGCTCCTTGTTATGGAGTGACATCGGACCAACGTCGCAGCGGGTTTGGGTTTCCTCCGCATATCGCATTACAAATGGCGCCTGCCGCATTGAAGCGGTCTTTCGCGAACTCGAACAAAAAAAAACGGGGCCCAAAGGCCCCGCTTCCTTCAATAACTCTGAGCAGCCTGATTACGGGCTGGTCGGAGCATCGTTACCGTCGTCGAGCAGCAGGATCAGACCGAGCGCCGCAGCCGCGAAAGCGGCAACGAGCCAAACCGAAACGCCAGCAACGCTCTCAGAGTTCTCAACCCCCGCAGGTGCACGCACCGGGGCAGCCTGAACCGAAGCCGCCTGGGCCGTCCCGGCGACAAGCGTCAAAGCCGCGCCGGCGGCAAGAAGCGATTTACGCACCATAACTCCTCCACTGATTCTCATATAGCCTTTTGGCCAAGATCGCCTCTAGGCTAAGAAAAATTAAAATGCACTAAAAACTTTGCTGCGCTGACAGGCCGTTACCGCAATTGCGGCACGGCTCATCCTGCCATGCCCACCACTCGCCGCATTTCATGGACTGACTGGGATCAAATCGTCCTCGCTGTCACCGAGCAGCAAGATCAGAGCGACCATTCCCAAGACCGCGCCAACTATGGCCCAGGTCGATGTGGCGTCAAGCTGCTCGGTCGAGATATTCCCGAACGATGCCGTCCGCGCGGGTAACGCTTGAGCCGTACTGGCCATCAGGAGCGTTCCGGCGACAGCCGCAATCAAGATCGGGCGAGGCATGGGCTAAATCCTTGGGCCCGGGTCGTTGGGATGAGTTGGGGGGCAGGAATCAAAAAGGGCAGAATGTCCGACCGCTGTCCCGATGGGGGGCAGGACAGCGGCCGGCTCTCACTGCCCACAAGCCTTATGCCCCAAAGCGAGGATCCGTTATATTGGGGAATACCCCCACTGATCATGAAAAGATTCCCGATTCTAGTTCGACACAATCGAGCGGGATCGACTGCTTGCCACGCTCCGCGCGGAGCCCTATCCGCTACGCCGATGAGCGCCGGCTCCAGCAACCCTCCCATTCACCCACGCGATCCCCTCGGCTGGACCGTTGCGATCACGCTTGGGTTCTTCGCGCTCGTGATGGTGCGGCTGACGATACCGTCGAAGCCGTTCTTCGACGAGATTCACTATCTGCCCGCGGCGCGCACCATCCTTGAGCTGTCGCACCTGGTCAATTCCGAGCATCCGCCGATGGGCAAAGTGCTGATCGCGCTGGGAATGGGCACGTTCGGTGACAATCCCCTGGGATGGCGGATCATGTCGGCGCTGTTCGGAACGCTGGGCCTTTGGTCGGCCATGCGCGCCGTGTGGTTCGCATCCGGTGCCCGCTTTGCGACGATCGCCAACGGGATTCTCCTGGCGACTGCCTTTCCGCTGTTCATCCACTCGCGCATCGCCATGCTCGACATCTTCATGGCGAGCTTCGTTCTGGTGGCGTTGTGGATGTGTGCCGGAGCGGTCCGTGAAAGCGAAACGGCGCGCTGGCGATTGGCGATCGCGGGCGCGGCCATGGGTTTTGCCATGGCCTGCAAGTGGAACGCGATACCCCTTGCGATGATGCCCGGGCTGACCTTTCTCGTAGTTCGGGCGCACTCGGCGGGTTGGAGTTTCCTGACCTGCCGCAGAGGACCACCTGTCCCGGGCATGACTCTGCTGGAAGCAGCCTTCTGGCTCGGCCTGGTGCCTGTCGTGGCCTACTCACTTTCTTATCTGCCGCTGGCCTTCCTCCACCAGGGCGCGGTCGACCCGATGCATCTCCCTGAGCTGCAGAAGCGCATGTACGATCTGCAGCAGACGGTCGTCCGTCCGCACACGTACATGAGCGTGTGGTACCAATGGGTCGTCAACTGGCGGGCCATTTGGTACCTCTACGAAGTCGTCGATGGAGCGCAGCGGGGTGTGCTGCTGATTGGCAACCCCCTGACCATGCTAATTGGCCTGCCTGCCGTCGTGTGGTGCCTGTGGGCGGGCATCAAGCAACGCCGGTGGGATACACTCTCGGTCTTCATCCTTTATGCCGTGAGCCTCGGCTTCTGGATCGTCGCGAAGAAGCCGGTGCAGTTCTACTACCACTACTTCCTGCCAAGCACTTTCCTCATCGCGGCGCTGGCGCTGACACTGAACGAGTTCTGGCAACGCGGTTGGCGACGGACAGCTCTGCTGACGATCGCTGCGTCTTGTGCGGTGTTCGCGTTCTTCTATCCCATCCTGTCAGCCGCGCCGCTCAAGGGCCGCGACTCCTATGTCACCTGGATGTGGCTCCACAGCTGGCGATAGGTTAGCCGAACCTCCCCCAGACGAAGCGGCTGGACAAGGCATAGTTCCAAACTGAACCGATCAGGATGCCGGTGAAGGCCGCGGGATAAGTGTGGAACCCCATCCGCACCAAGACAGCCGCCACGCCTACGTTGGTCAACAGACCGACCGAGCAGGTGAGCGCGAACTTGAGCCACCCCTTTACGAGCGGCCAGGCGCCGCGCAGGCGTTGGTCGGCATAAGTCAGGGCGTTGTTGAGCACGAAGTTGAAGGTCATCGCCACCAGCGCGGCGATCGTCTGCCCGACCTCGAAAGTGGAGATGAGGTGGTCCTCAAAGCTCCCGCCAAACAGGGCCAGGAAGGTGCTGAGCACCGCCATGTGCACGACCACGCCCGCGGCCCCGATCGTGCCGAACAAGGCGTAGCGCGTCGGAATGATCCGCCCGAGCCACTTGTCGTACAGGCCGACGAGGAATTCGAACACGACCGTCCGATCGAGCTTGCTCTCGCCTTCAGCGCGCGCTGCAAATTTCAGGGGGAATTCCTTTACCTTGAGCGGCGTGTCGATCGTCGCGAGGATGTCGAGCAGGATCTTGAAACCGATTCCGGAAAGGCGATGCGCATCACGGCGCAAGAGCTCGGTCCGGAGCATGAAGTAGCCGCTCATCGGATCGGTCAGGTCAACGCCGGTGACCTTGCGAGCCAGCTGGTTGGCGACGGCCGACACCTTCTCGCGATCCGGACGGTTCCATCCTTCCATGCTCGCGCCTTCGGCAAAGCGGGAACCTACCGCGACATCGCATTCGCCTGAACGGATCGCGGCGAGCATCTGCGGCAGCAGTGCTGGATCGTGCTGGTGATCGGCATCCATCACCGCGACGATCGGCGCCGCGGTGGCGCACATCCCTTCAATCGCCGCACTCGCAAGGCCCCGGCGGCCAATGCGCTGGATCACACGAATGCGCGGATCGCTGAGCGAGATCTCTCGTGCCGCGTCGGCGGTACCGTCGCTGCTGTTGTCGTCGACGAAGATGGCTTCCCAGCCGGTCGTCCCAAGCGCGGCGTCCAAGCGTTCCACCATCGGCCCGATATTGGGGCGTTCGTTGAACGTCGGCAGGACGACCGCGAGCTCCAGCGAGCCGGCGTCCACCGCGTCAGAGGCGGGCAACGACTGCGTCACCAATTTGCACCGTGCCCGCGCTTCCGCCTAGATCTGCGCCCTTTACTCCGTCCGCGAGAGTCTTCGACACCGCGTCCTCAATCTGGGCGGCCTTCGCTTCGAGCCCGAAGCTGTGGCGCAGCATCATCGCCAGGCTGAGGATCATTGCCATCGGGTTCGCCTTGCCTTGTCCGGCAATGTCGGGCGCACTGCCGTGGATCGGCTCATAGAGGCCCTTGGTTCCGAACTCGGTCTGAAGCTCACCCAGAGAGGCGCTGGCGAGGAGGCCGATCGAGCCGACGCACATGCTCGCCTGGTCAGACAGGATATCACCGAACAGGTTGCCGGTGACGACGACATCGAACTGCCCCGGGTTGCGCACCAGCTGCATCGCGGCGTTGTCCACATACATGTGGCTCAACTCGACATCGGGATACTCTGCCGAAACTTCGATCACCACGTCGCGCCAGAGCTGGCTGGTTTCGAGAACGTTGGCCTTGTCGACGCTGCACAGCCGCTTGCCGCGGCCTTGCGCCGCGCGAAAGCCCACGTGGGCAATGCGGCGCACTTCGTCCTCGGCATAGGACATCAGATCGAAGCCCTGCCGGCGACCATCGTCGAGCGTACGGATCGCCTTCTCGCCGAAATAGACGTCACCGTTGAGTTCGCGGACGATCAGGAGATCGATTGCGCGAGCCACTTCCGGGCGCAGAGCGGACAAGTCCTCAAGCCCCGGAAACATCGTCGCCGGACGCAAGTTGGCAAACAGGCCAAGCGCTTGGCGCAGTCCGAGGATCGCCTGCTCGGGCCGCAAATGCCGTTCGAGATTGTCGCACCCGGGATCGCCAACTGCACCGAACAGCACGGCGTCCGCTGCCTTTGCCATCTCCAGCGTTTCGGGTGGAAGCGGGTGCCCGTGCCGGCGATAGCCGATGCCGCCGACGTCACCTTCCCAGATCGTCAGCCCCGGCAGGTCCAGCTTATCGAGCACACGGCGCGCTTCGGCCATGATCTCAGGGCCAATTCCATCTCCGGCAAGGCAGGCAATCTTCATAGGTCAGGCAATTCGTCCAAGCAGTTCACGCAATCGAGCGCGCGCGGCCATAACATCACCGCGGCGGTCGGCAAGAAGGTAGTGATCGAGCGGCGCAGTGAGCTGGTCCATTGCCGTGAGAATGTCACCGAATTCACCCTGCGGTCGCGCGCCCTCTCCGCCGTATCCAAGTTCGCGCAAGAGCAGCGTTTCGTAGCCCACCAGGGCTCCGGCCCAACCGCGAGCCGACGGCGAAAGGCAGACCGCCGAAAGCAGTCCCGCGAGTGCTTCGTAAAGCGGTGGGTAGGCCTGTCGCTCGGGCAGCGCCGTGGCGGTGAGCGCGCAGGCCCAGCCGATCGCGGCGGCAGGAAGCGGCTCAGTCAACCACGGTCCGCGGCTTTCGAGCAATTCGAGCTTGGCAAAGAGAAGCTGGCTGTCAGACTTGGCCGCAAGCTGCAGCTCAACGAGGTTTCCGGGAATTATCACCGGCCGCAACAGTCTGCCACGCCCTCCGGCCACGTAAGCTGCGACAACGCCATGCTCAGCCGTGAGCAGCCGCGCAACGACCGCCGTCTCGCCATGCGGTCGGGCGGCGATCAGGATGGCGGGGGCGCGCAGGTGCATGGGGGTGACCTAGATCATCCTCCCCCAGACAAGGAGGATTACTTGGAAAGCTTCGCTTCGAGTTCCGCCACGCGAGCTTCGAGCTTGGCCGATTCCTCACGCGCTCGGCTGGCCATTTCCTTGACCGCCTCGAACTCTTCACGGGAAACGAAATCGAGACCGCCAAAGGTCTCCTTCACCCGCTCGCGCGCACCTTCGCGCGCCTCGCGCGTCATGCCGGCCAAAGTGCCGGCGGCGGCGTTCGCCAATTTCACGAAGTCGGCGATCAGGGGATTTTCGCTCTGCATGGGCGCTATGTGGCCGCGCCGGAGCCATTCGGCAAGCGGCTAGAGTTCGATCCGCTGCACGGCGGCAGACACTTGCATCCCATCCGCATCGGGATTGAGGCGCAGGAACTGCCAGTTGAGCACCGACGCGAACAGAATCCACCCGAGGTAGGGCAGCATGAGCAAGGCTGCAGAGCGCCTCACTTTCCAGAACACCACGATCGTGATGAGGACTGCGACATTGAGCACGCCGATCACGATCAGCGACAAGGAAATTTCGTGCGCTGCGAAAAAGATGGGGTTCCACGATAGATTGATCGCAAGCTGGACAATGAAGGCCAGGATCGCGGCGACACGATAGCGCGAGCCCCAGGCCGAGCAGATGATCGCCATGGCAAAGCCCATCATCGTGTAGAGGATCGGCCAGACGATTCCGAAGACCTTGGGCGGCGGAAAGATCGCCGGCTTGTTGAGCACCATGAACCATGGGTCGTTCGAGACATCGCCACTCGCGAGCCCGGAGATCCGCCCAAGGAGCAGGACCGCGGGAACCAGGAACAGCGACCAGCGCACAAAACTGGCGCGCAACTGTGCGGGAGAAGCGAGACGGTTCATCGAAGCCCCTGAGCGAATCGCGACAAGATATCGCGGAAGCGCTGCTCGTGCGCAATCAGCCGCGATGAGCCGCCACGAGGAATTCCACGTTTCCTTCGGTCCCGGTTATCGGACTCTCGATGATCCCGTCGATCTGCCACCCATCGCCTTCGAGCCAGGAACGGATCTCGTCGCATGTCCTGGCATGAAGGACGGGGTCCCGGACGATGCCCCCCTTCCCCACCTCTTCACGGCCGACTTCGAACTGCGGCTTGATCAGCGCCACGAGCCTGCACCGGGGCGCTGCAAGGCGGAGGGGTACCTCGAGCACCTTGGCAAGGCCGATGAACGACGCATCGCACACGACCCAGTCACAAGGCCTATCAATCTGCTGCGAGGTAAGCGCGCGGGCATTGGTCTGCTCGAGAACCGTAACGCGCGGATCCTGCCGCAGCTTCCAGGCGAGTTGGTTCGTGCCGACGTCGACCGCGAACACATGATCCGCGCCGTTTTCGAGCAGCACCTCGGTGAAGCCGCCGGTCGAACTGCCGATGTCCATCGCCACTGCGCCTGCCGGATCGAATCCGAAGTGTTCGATCGCGTGAGCCAGCTTCACTCCTCCGCGCCCGACCCAAGGGTGATCCCGGCCGCGAACCTCGATCGGCACGTCCTCACGCACCTGTTGCCCGGGCTTGTCGACGCGCGTTTCGCCTGCAAAGACCAGCCCTGCCATGATCAGCGCCTGGGCGCGGGCCCGGCTTTCAGCCTGCCCCCGCTCCACGAGCAACTGGTCGATACGTCGCTTGCCTGCCATGGTGGCGGCGATAGGGCGAGGAACGCGGGCAGGCCAGTGCTTGTTGCTGGTAACGGGAATGCTGCCCACAGACAGGCCGATAGGCAGGAGCGAATTGATGCGGTTCAAGCGGGTTCAACTGGGCATGGCGGTGTGTTGTCTTGTCATCGCCGGATGTGTTCCCGCGCCTCAACCGGTCCCGGCGCCAGAGCCGACTCCAGCGCCCCGGCCGGCGCCGCCACCAACGGTGCCCGCGCCCGCTCCAGTCGCCAGCTACGATCACTGGCTCGATGTCCCGGCGACTCCGGGAAACTGGACTTATCGCAACGGCACGGCCCTGTTTTCCGACCCAGCAGGCGGCGCATTGCTGGCGATGCGTTGTGACCGAGCGGCCGGCGCTGTGGAAATCGTTCGCGCAGGTCAGGTCACAGCTGTGGAAATGATCATCCGGGCTGAAACTATGGAGCGCGGACTCAGTGGAAAGGCGGCCCCAGCGGGCGTTGCAGCACTAGTCCCGGCACGCGATCCGCTGCTTGATGCGATGGCCTTTTCGAAGGGTCGATTTGCAGTGGAAGTAGCTGGTTTACCGACGCTTTATGCCCCCGCCTACCCAGAGGTAACGCGGGTCATAGAGGACTGTCGCTAGGGGGTGTTCGCGAAGCAGCGCGAAGTCCCGATTCTGACGGGGAAAAAGAATTTTACAAGTCTTGCGTTGAGGGCCGGAGTGACTCAAATTCCCACTCAGGCCAGCGGTCCACGCAGGCTTGGCCCACCGGTGAAACGGGGGGCATGGCTTCCAAGCGCGAAAGGAGGTGATCCGATGTCTCATGGTTCAGCAGGGAGGTCGGTAACGACCCGCGCGGAGCATTATCGGTAATCGCAACTTTCGCCGATAAAGGCTTCGTGGGCGGCTCTTCCGGCCGCTGACCATGCGAAAGGTCGCTTCGGTTAAGGCCGAAGCGGCCTTTCTCATATCTGGCTTCCGTTCGCGCGTCCTTCATCTGACCGCGAAACCCTTCTCAAGCGAAGCACAGAAGGCTAGGGCTGCTCGAAAGCGGTTTCACCTCTTACCATTAATTACAATTTTACTTGTCAGATTGTAATTTTCGTACGTAGATTGCCTCCAGTAGAGGCAAGGACCAGGATTTTATGGCGACGTTGGCCGACCCGAGCACCCAGTTCACTCACCTTCCCCACCCTTCCCCCGTGGCGGACGCCGATCGCGAACGGCTGATCGCCGACCCAGGGTTCGGCAAGGTCTTCACCGACCATATGGTGGTGATCGAATGGACTGAGGGGCAAGGCTGGCACTCGCACACGCTCGGCCCGCGCGAGCCGCTGAGCCTCGATCCGGCGGCGGCAGTTCTGCACTATGCGCAGGAGATCTTCGAAGGCCTCAAGGCTTATCGACTTGATGACGGGACGATGGCGCTGTTCCGCCCCGAAGAGAACGCCCGTCGTTTCAACGCCTCAGCGCAGCGGCTGGCGATGCCCGAGCTGCCGGAAGACGTCTTCGTCGAGGCCGTTCGCCAGCTCGCTCTGGCGGATCGCGACTGGTTCCCCAAGGTTCCCGGCGGCTCGCTTTACCTGCGCCCGTTCATGTTTGCAGACGAGCCGTTCCTCGGCGTGCGCCCGGCCAAGCACTACAAGTTCCTGGTGATCTGCAGCCCGGCCGGTAACTACTTCAAGTCGGGCTCTCCGGCGGTCTCGATCTGGGTCTCGGGCGCTTATACTCGCGCCGCGCCCGGCGGCACCGGCGCGGCGAAGTGTGGCGGCAATTACGCCGCGAGCCTCGTTCCGCAGGCAGATGCGATCGCGCGCGGCCACGACCAGGTCGTGTTCCTCGACGCGGCCGAGCACAAGTGGGTCGAAGAACTCGGCGGTATGAACGTGTTCTTCGCGTTCGATGACGGCCGCGTGGTGACCCCGCCGCTGACCGGTACGATCCTTCCCGGCATTACCCGCGAAAGCCTGCTGACGCTGGCCCGCGAAGACGGACTCGATGTGCGCGAAGAACGCTACAGCCTCGACCAATGGCGCGCCGATGCCGAGAGCGGCAAGCTCGTCGAATGCTTCGCTTGCGGGACCGCCGCGGTGGTCACCCCTATCGGCCGCGTGGCCGGAGAGGATGGCGAGTTCACCATCGGCAGCGGCGGACCGGGTCAGCTGACCACCAAGCTGCGCGAGCGGCTCGTAGCCATCCAGCGCGGCGCAGCCGAGGATCGCCACGGCTGGGTCATGCGGCTCGACTGAGGGCCTGAATGGCTTTCCGCTTCAAGGCCAGAGACGGCTCGGTTGAAGCCAGTCTCCGGCGGATTGGAGCGGAACAGCTGGACAAGGCGCTGGCCGCGATTGCGGGGCCGGAGAACGCGGCGGTCCACGCGGTGCGTGAACGGTGCAAGAAGTTGCGCGCCCTCATCCGTCTCGTCCGCCCGGCCTTTCCGGCCTACGCGGAAGAGAACGCGTTCCTTCGCGACACCGCTCGCCTTGTCTCTCACAAGCGCGATGCGTTCGTGATCCGGGAGACTTTCGAGGCACTGACTGGCGAACCGGCCAGTGTCCCGACGGAGCCCGAGCAGAAGACTGGTCCCCTGCTTGAACAGTGCCGCCAGCGCTTGCTTGATGTGAGGGTACGGACCCAGTCCTGGTCGCTAGAAGAACGGGGCTGGGCCGGGCTCGCGGGGGGCTTTACCGAGACAGTTCGCAGAGCTCGCAGGGCAGCGAAGCACGCCCGCGAAGATAGCGATCCGCATGCCCATCATGACCTTCGCAAGCAGGTGAAATATCACGGCTTTCATTGCCAGCTCCTGCGCCCGGTCCGGCCCGGGATGCTCAAACATCGCACAAAACAGGCTTCCGGTCTGGCCGACGATCTGGGCAGGCACCACGACCTCGCTTTGCTGACTTCGCATCTCACCGGATCGCCGACGGATTTTATTACCGCACGCCGTTCGCACGAAGTGCTGTTGGCCGCGGCAAAAAGCTCAGACGAGCTAGAACAGCGTGCTGATCGTCAGGCGAAAAAGCTGTTCAAGAAACGGCCAGCGGTAATGACCAAGCGCCTCGGCAAACGATGGAAGAGGTGGGCTGAGAACGAGGGATTCGCGGGTTGATCCCAAGGAGGCCGTCTTGACCGCCCTGCTTGCCCAAAGGCTGATCGCTATCCCGTTCCTGGTGCTGGGCGCCTGGTGCCTGCTGCTCCCTGGTATGGTCGAGCAGCTCATGGTGCGGCCGGAGTTCTATCATGGCGACACCACGACCGCGCTTCTGATCGGCTGCTTTGGGGCGCAGGCGGTACTCTCGGGCCTCTTCGCCGCGTTCAGCCGGTTCACGAGGACAACGTTTCTCGTCTACGGCATCGCGTTGCTGCCGTTCTTCTGGTTCAACTATTGGTTCGTGTTCGTGGTACCGGTGTTCAACCAGTGGATGGCGCTCGACTTCGTCAGCAACGCGGCGATGCTCGCACTGTGCGTCGCCGGCTATCGAACGTCAGCATCGGCCAGGCTAGGCGCCTGACCTCTGCATCAAGCAGCTTCGGAACCGTCGGTCCGCTCGGCCACCATGGAAGGCTGGGCGCTGAGGAACAGGCGGATATGATCGAGCAGGTGCGGGTCCAGGGGCTTGGAAAAGCGCACCCCGTGCATTGCACCGACACGCCATTTGACACGCCCCTCAAGAGCGTCCGCCCGACCGACTTCGAGGCTGACCGGCGTACCAACCTTGAAGGTGTGGCTCGATGAAAGGCGACAACCGCTCCACGAGAGGTTGGTCACCAATACAGTATGTGGCTTGCCCAGCTCTTCCTTGAGCTTGGCGCTGACCTGCACGCTATAACGATCAGCGCGTCGGCGATTGATGCTCATTCCCCGCCCCTGAAAACTACTCAATAGCTACCCAGGGTTGGCTTACGCGGAATTTCTTAATTGTGAGTTAGTTGCTTGCTTAAGTTTAGGTGCGTTCGCGAACCCCGGCCAGAACAAGGTCGCTCGCCCGCTCGCCGATCATGATCGAGGTCGCGTTGGTATTGCCCTGCGGGATCGTCGGCATGATCGAAGCGTCGGCAACCCACAGGCCCTGCACCCCGCGCACGGCGCAGTCAGGACCGATAACGGCGAGCGGATCGCTGGCCGCGCCCATCTTCGCCGTACCGACAGGATGGAACATCGGGATCGTTGCAGCTCCGACATAGCCCCGCAGCGCCTCGGCGCTATCAGCTGCTGCCCCAGGACGGATCTCCGCCTTCACCTGCGGCGCGATCGCCGGTTGAGCCATGATGCGTCGGGCGATTTCGATCCCTTCGACCAGCTGTGCCGCATCCTCCTCTTCGCCCAGCAGGCGATGCTCGATCAGCGGTGCGGCGTCGGGGTCGCTCGATCTCAAGCGGACCTGCCCGCGCGACTTGGGTCGCATCAGCGCGATGAAGGTGCTGACGGCGGCGTCCTTCGCCAGGGCGAGATTGCCCTTGGGCGTAATCTCGAACGCGAACGCGCTGAACGCGAGCTGGAGATTGGGGGCCGGCAACCCCTCCCGGCTCTTCACGAAAGCCTGCGCGTGTCCGATCCCGGTCGTCAGCGCTCCACTGCGCGAGAATGCGAGTTCCAGCACTTGCCGCAAACCAGCGAATCCGCGCGCGTCGTTGTTGAGGGTGTGAGCCGAGACGGCGTTGACCAGATGGCAGCCCGGATGCTCCTGCAGGTTCTGCCCAACCCCCGGCAAGTTGCTGACGACGGCAACGCCATGCCGTTGCAGTTCGCTTGCAGGGCCGATGCCCGACAGCATCAGCAGCCTCGGCGTGTTGAGCGCACCGGCGCTGAGCACTACGCCCTGACGCGCAGTGAGCGTCCGCACCTCGCCACCGCGGCGGATCGTCACCCCGGTGGCGCGACCGTTCTCCACCTCGATCTTCAGCACCTGTGCCTCGAGCAGGAGATCAAGCGTCGGCGGCCGATTGCGCAGATAGCCCGCCGCCGTCGAGCAGCGCAGGCCGTTGCGCTGTGAAAGCTGGATCATGTCGACACCCTCGCCGACTTCGCCGTTCAAATCCTTCGAGCGCGGAATACCCGCCTCTTCGGCCGCCTCGATCCACTCCTCGGTAACTTCGTAGCGCGAACGCACCTCGGATACGTGGATAGGTCCGCCCTGCCCGCGCCATTCGTCAGCACCGCGCTCGTTGTGCTCCAGCCGGCGGAAGTAGGGCAGCACGCTCGCGTAGTCCCAACCCGTCGCGCCCAGCTCCGCCCAGTGGTCGAAGTCCCACTTGTGGCCGCGAATGAACATCATGCCGTTGATCGAGGATCCGCCGCCCAGGCGCTTGCCGGCCGGCCATACATCGGGCCGTCCGCCCACCGAGGGGTCGGGCTCCGCACTGTAGCACCAGTCGAAATCGGGCTTGTGAACCACGCCGCTCATCAGCGCCGGGATTGCGATACGCGGGTCCTTGTGGTCCTTGCCGGCTTCAACCAGCAGCACACGCAATCCGCCTTCGGCCAGCCGAGTAGCACAGGCCAGTCCGGCCGAGCCGCCGCCGACGACAATCAGATCGGGCTCCCGCCCCATTCGCAATCCCCTCTACCCTTAGGCAGAGGGGCGTAGCGGCATTCTACGGCTTCACAAAGCGCTGACTGATCCAGTCGGAAATGAGATTGAGGGCGGCGGGAGAGAACGTCTCCTCGATATCGCGGTACTCACCAACCGAACCGGTCTTGGCCGTCTGGAACAGGTGGTTGAGGCCGGGGAGCTCCACGACCGTGGCGTCGGGATTGTCCTTCAACGCCTCGCGTATCACCGGCAGGTTCTCCTTAGCCGGTACCTGAAGGTCGAGACTGCCGTTGAGGGCCAGGACCGGCACCTTGATCCGCGCGAGATTGGGCACCGGATCGTACTTGAAGAAGTACTGGAACCATGGTCCCGAGACCTGTCGCACCACCAGCGCACCATCCATGTCCACCGGCATGCCGAGCGCAGTCTTGGCCTCGGGCGTCAGCACGGCCATCGCGGCAGCATAGCCCGCCTCAGGCGTGTCCGCGTCGGCGATGGCCTTGAATAGGGCCGCCATCACGGGCTCCTGCTTGTTGATCTCTTCTTCGCTCAAGCCCATCTGCGCCGTCAGCAACCGGCGCTGGGAAAGCATGAGCTGTGGCAAGTTCGTGCCGGGCCCTGCGAGCGCGACGAAGTAGGCCACGTCCGGGTTGGTCGACATCGCAATCGGGCCAATCATCCCGCCTTCGGAGTGGCCGATAAAGCCGATCGCATCGCGGCGGATCTCCGGACGCGTCGCGAGATAGGCAAAGGCCGCGTTCGCATCGGTCGCGAGGTCGGCCGAAGTAGCGACGCCGTAGTTGCCGGTCGACTTCCCGACGCCGCGATCGTCGAACCGCAGCACGGCGATCCCGTGACGCGTAAGGTGATCGGCAATGACCGCGAAAGGCTTGTGGTCGAGCAGCGTTTCATCTCGATCCTGGGCGCCCGATCCGGTGATCATGATCGCCGCCGGAAACGGCCCCTTCCCTTCGGGCAGGGTCAGCGTGCCGGCGAGGTGCACCTCCGAAAAGGCGGGATTGTCGAAAGCGACCTCCTCGGCCTTGTACGGAAACGGCTCCGTCGGCGTCTGCGGCCGGTTGGGCTTCTGCTGCGCCGCGATCTGCGCCTCGGTCGCGCGAACAAACGTCGTCGTCACATCAGGCTGGTTTGGCGTCGTCCAGGTACCGGTCAGTTCATTGCCCGATTCCGACAGCGTTCCGGCGAACTTTGTCAGACCTCGAATGGCCGAAAGGCTCACCGACTGACCGTCCCGTGCAAGATCACTCACGGGCACGCCTATCACCAGTTGGTCGGGAGAATCGTAGAGAGCGAAAGTCCCTTGCTCCACGGTCCGAATGCGTAGGATCTGCCGCAGCTTGACGCCATTGCGCTCGACACTTCCGACCCAAGCGCCGTCGAGACCTGCAACAACAGGACGCGAAGGCGGCCCACCCTTGCCGAAGTCGAGCGGCAGCTCCGCACCCTGGGTTAGCGTGCCCTTCCATTGCTGCGCCGCTTCATCCCAGGTCCCCTGATAGGACGCGCTGATCGGCGCCACCTTGAAGGCGAGCTTTCCGTCGACCGCAGTTATCTCGGTGATCGCCGCCTTGTTGCCGGGGTTCTGGTCGAAGTTCTCGATCGAAGCGGTGAGCGAGCCGCCCTCTCCACGCGTAACGTAGAGCACCAGCGTAATGTCGCCGGTATTTGTCGAAATCTTGCCGCTCCAGGTTCCGGCGATGTCCGGCGCCTCCTGTGCCATCGAAGGACTGGCAGCCATGACTGCCACCGGGGCCACCAATGCCATCAAGCATTTATCAAACGCTGCCATCATGAACCCCTCCGAATCCCTTCCGGGAGTTAGTCGGCCGGCTGGTCCGAATCTTACACCCCCGCCGAAAAGCCCGTCGATATAGCAAGCAACCATGACCTTATGTCAAGCTTCATTGACTATCACCTGCCGCAATTTGGCCAAATACGGGTTGTGCAGTAGCACTTGAGCCATGTCGGTTGAGGAAGATGAACGCACGGCGATGCGAGACAGCGCCGGGTCGAGGCTTGCGCTGATTGCCGAAAGCTATGCCCGGATTACGGGAGAGCCCCTCGTCGAGGGCAGCCCGGAGGACCTAGAGGAAGCCCTTTGGCATTCTCCGCACGTGATATTGGTGCATGGAGACGAACCGGTGCCGCGCATCTTCTATGCGAACCGCCAGGCGCTCGATCTTTACGAGATGACCGCGGAAGCCTTCATCGGCATGCCCTCGCACCTCTGCGCCGAGCCAACGCGCCGGCATGAACGGGTCAAAGTCCTGACCGAGCTTGAAAAACGCAACCTGGTTGAAGTCGATACCGGGGTCAGGATCGCGTCGAGCGGAAGACGCTTCCGACTGGTGCGCGCAAAATCATGGAACCTGCTCGATGAGCATGGGGCGAAACACGGGGTCGTCGCCTACTATCTCGAATGGCGACACCTTGATCCAGCCTAGCCCGCGCTCTCCCAAACTCCGCTCCCTGACAACTGCGCCCGTTCGTGCGGCGTGGTGAGATCAAGCTCAGGACCGATCGCGACGATGTGGTTCCGATCCGACAGAAACCAGTAGCCGAACTTGATCAGCTCAAGATCGACCGTGCTGGAGATCCCGGGCCATTGGTAAAGCTCTCGCAGGTATCCGCGTAGAGACGGATAATCCTCGATCCGCCGCAAGTTGCACTTGAAGGCGCCGTGATACCCGACATCGAACCTCACCAGCGAGGTGAACGCGCGCCAGTCGGCCTCGGTCAGGTACTCACCCGCCAGGTAGCGATGGCGCGACAAATGCTCTTCCATCTTATCGAGTGTGGCAAACACCTCGCGGACAGCTTCGTCGTAGGCGCCCTGGGTGCTGGCGAAGCCCGTCCGGTACACGCCATTGTTGAGGCCAGGATAGATCAGCGCGTTCCATCGCTCGATCGGATCGCGAAGCGCTTCCGGGTAGAAGTCGAGCTGGTTGCCGGTGAGGCCGTCGAAGGCCGAGTTGAGCATCCGGATGATCTCGGAACTCTCGTTATTTACGATCCGTCGCTGCTTCTTGTCCCACAGCGTCGGGACGGTGACCTTGCCGGTGAAGTTGGGATCATGCTCGGTGTAGAGGCGGTACAGCGGATATCCGCCTTCGACCGGGCCATCGGGGCCCTCGTCGAACACCCACCCTTCCTTGGGCAGACCCGGCCGCGCCCAGGAAATCGAGATGATGTCCTCCAGGCCCTTGAGCACCCTGAAGGCTGTGGTTCGCGCGGCCCACGGACAGACGGCGGCCACCCAAAGGTGATAGCGGCCGGCCTCGGCGGGAAACTCGGCAGCGGGGTCGGGCGAGACCCACTCGCGCAACGGGCTGTCGATGCGGCGAAAACGTCCGTCCGCCCCGATCTCTTCCGCTGCCGGGAGCGTATCTATCCACTTTCCGTCGACCAGCTGCGCCATTCGTAAGTCTCCTCATCGGTTTCCTAGGCGAACCTGACCACTGCACAAGTCCAGCCGATTTTGATTCAGGCCCGACGTCGGGTACATTCCGGCTCGGGTCGCGAGGAGAGGGGGAGACAAATCATGTCCCAGTTCGCAGCGGAAGCACCAGCGTCCAAGACGCCTTGGCATCTTTGGGTAGTCGGCATCCTGTCGTTGCTGTGGAATGCGGCAGGCGCCTACACGATCATTACCGCCCAACAGGGCAGACTTGCAGGCATCAGCGAGCCTGAGGCCGCTTACTACGCCGCGCAGGCACCTTGGTTCGTCGCGGTAACCGACATCTCCCTGTTCAGCGCGATCGCCGGTGCGATGGCCTTGCTCATCAAGAACCGCTTCGCAGTGCCCCTGTTCGCGATCTCGCTGGTCTCGATCGCGGTGACCAACGGCTACGACCTGGTCATGGGAACGAGCCAGATGTTCAACAACATCGGCACCATCATCACCACCTGCCTCATTTGGGTGCTCGCGGTGCTGCAACTTTGGTACTCAGCGGCCATGAGAGGGCGCGGCGTGTTGCGCTAGGCGAGGAGCGTCTTCGCCTTCGGAGCCTTCTCGAGCAACTTGATCAACCCGCGCTCGTAGCGGCTGAGCCACTTGCCCTCCCGCGGGAGCTTGAGGCGCCCGCGCCATTTCTGCTGGCGATCGACCAGCGCGATGACCGCGGGATGGATGTAGCTCTTGCGGGCCATTGCAGGGGTGTTCCCGAGGTGCTCTCCGACTTCGGTGGTGAGTTCCTTCAGCGTCAGTGGCCGTTCGGCCTCGGCGAGCAGACGGAACGCGAGCACGCTCGCGTGCCAGGTCCGGAAGTTCTTGGCCGTAAAGTGCTCGCCCATCGCGTCGGCGAGGTAGGCGTTGACGTCGTGGGACCCCACCGCGTGCGCCTCGCCCTCCTCGTCGAGATACTGGAACAGGTTCTGGCCCGGCAGGTCCTGCACCTTGCGCACGAAGCTCGCCAGCCGCCGGTCCGTCACCGTCGCTTCGCGCAGTTGTCCGGACTTCGCCTTGAAGCGCAGCTTGAGCTTTGAGCCCGAGACACTGGCGTGGCGCCGCCGCAAGGTCGTGGCGCCGAAGCTTTTGTTGGCCTTCGCATAGGCCTCGTTCCCGACCCTGATGGCACCCAGGTCGAGCAGGCGAACGACGCTCGCCACCGCACGCTCGCGTGTTAGGCCCCGGCGAGCCAGATCCTTCGCCACCTGCTTCCGGACCTGCGGCAGCAAGCGGCCGAACTCGGCGCAGCCGTCGAACTTCTCCGCCTCCTGCCGCGTGCGAAATTCGGGATTGTAGCGGTACTGCTTGCGGCCTCTCGCATCGATGCCCGTCGCCAGCAGATGCCCGCAGTCCTTCGGGCAGAACCACGCGTCGGTATAGGCGGGCGGTAGGGCGACCCGGTTGAGCCGGTCGATCTCATCGCGATCGGTGATGCGCTTGTTGCCCGGTGAAAAGTATGCCCAACCCTTCCCCGCACGCTTGCGCGTAATGCCCGGCCCGCTGTCGTCGACGAATTCCAGGTCGGAAGAATTGCGCGCCATGGATCGCTGCAACGGCCACCGGACGCTTGCGGTTCCGCAACGGACACGCCATCTCCCCGCGACCCGACCTTTGCAGGAGCTTGCCGATGTCCGACGTTTACACCCCGCCCGAAGTCTGGACGTTCGATCCCGAGAACGGCGGTCAGTTCGCAGGCATCAACCGGCCCACCGCCGGCGCTCGCGAGGAAGTGGAGCTCCCCGTCGGTCAGCACCCGTTCCAGCTCTACTCGCTCGGCACACCCAATGGCGTCAAAGCCACGATCATGTTCGAAGAGCTGCTCGAGGCGGGCTTCTCCGGCGCCGAATACGACGCCTGGATGATCAAGATTTTCGCCGGCGACCAGTTCGGCTCCGGCTTCACCGACCTCAACCCGAACGGCAAGATCCCCGCCCTGCTCGACCGCAGCGGCCCGCAGCCGTTCCGCGTTTTCGAGAGCGGTTCGATCCTCGTCCACCTGGCCGAGAAGTTCGATTACCTGCTGCCCAAGACCAACCCGGCGCGCGCTGAAACCTTCAGCTGGCTGATGTGGCAGATGGGCAGCGCGCCGTTCATCGGCGGCGGCTTCGGACATTTCTATGTCTACGCGCCCGAACGCTACAAGTACCCGATCGATCGCTATGCGATGGAGACCAAGCGCCTGTTCGCCGTCGCTGACATGCAGCTCGGCCAGACCGAGTTTCTCGCCGGCCCGAACTTCACCATCGCCGACATCGCCGCCTACACCTGGCTCGGCAACCTCTACCATGGCGCCTACAACGGTTCGGACAAGTTCCTCTCGCTGCACGAGTACGAGAACGTGGGCCGCTGGGTGAAGGCGATCGACGCGCGTCCGGGCGTGATCCGCGGGCGCCTGGTCAACACTCAAGCCATGCCCGAGCGGCACTCCGCAGCGGACTTCGAGACTGTCGAAGACCGCTCGCTGTTCAATCCCGTCCGCAAACGCGCCGACGTCTGATCCAGTGCCTTGCGCGAGAGGCGCGACCCGCTATAGGGGCGCCTCTCCGCAGTGCTGGGGCGTAGCCAAGCGGTAAGGCACCGGTTTTTGGTACCGGCATGCGCAGGTTCGAATCCTGCCGCCCCAGCCAGACTTTTCCCTTTCCCCCGGCCCAGCCGATCCGCACCCGCTCAGCGCGCGGCGCAGTACCGCTTGACCGTCGCCGGGGAGAGACCGAATTGCTGCGCGGTCTTGGCAATGCTGGCCTTGTTCGCCTTGCGCCACTCCCGCACCTCTGCCGCGTCCGCCGCGAAAGGCCGGCCCAGGCTGGACTTGCCCCGGTGAGTCTTGCCGGTCGCTTTCAGCGCCTCCCGAGCCACTTGCCGACCGGCAGCCGTGCGTTCGGCGATCTTGCGCCGTTCCATGTCCGATAGCTGCTCCAGCAAGGTCAGGAGAAGCTCTCCCACCTCCCCGCCGATGCGTCCGAGGCCGCGGATTTCGACAGTCACCCCTGCATCGATAAGTCGCCGCACATTGGTCTGGACATCGGACGCGTCGCGGCCCAGACGGTCGACCGCAAAAACATAAAGAGTGTCGCCCTTGCGAATGCCGGCCAGCAGATCGGCAAAGCCAGGACGGTCGGTCGCCTTGACGGAGCTGCTGACCCCCTCGTCGGAAAACTCCTGATCGAACGAGCCACCCATCATGGTGCGCTGGACGTCGATCGACGGGTCGGAAGCGGAGACGCGGTAGTAGGCGATGTGATGAAACATGCGGCGCCCTTAGACATGGCTCAGAATTGCCGTCAAGCTAAGTTTTGATCTAGCTCAAAAGCTATCTTTAATAGCCATCCCGATCTTCAACTCGGACCGCTATCGCCTGCCCGGACACACTGCTACGATCGATCGCCTCGGCAGCTTGGCAGCCGGTCCGATACAGGAACTGCATGACCCCGTTTCCGCCAATCCGCACCAACTTACGCATGTCGATCAGCTGCTTAGCAGCGTCCCTTCTGTTGCCATGCATGGCTCTGGCAGCCGCCCCGGAAAGACCCTCTGACGTCCCGAATTCGGTGAGCGTGATCAGTCGTTCCGATCTCGCAAAGCTCCCGATGGGACGCGACATGGTGCAGGTGCTCGATCTGCACAATCAGGCCCGTGCGGACGCTGGGTCGCCGCCGCTGCAATGGAACCTCACACTGGCCGCCCACGCGCAGGAATATGCCGAAGTCGTCGCTGAGACGGGCCGGTTGAAACACTCGTCGCGCGTCGGGCGGGAGAACGAACGCGAGAACCTCGCTGCGGGGCCCCGAGCTGGAAACTCGCCGTTACGCTTGGCCCAGACCTGGCTCGATGAACGCCGCTATTTCCGCCCGGGCACTTTCCCGGACGTCTGCGTCGGGGATTGGTCGCGCTGTGCGCACTATACGCAAATGATCTGGTCGACGACGACCGACGTCGGGTGCGGGTTCGCCTCGAAGACTTACGACGCACTGGTCTGCCGCTACTCTCCTCCCGGGAACAAGGACGGGCGGCCCGTGGTCGTCATTTCACCGCGAGCCGCCCGCTGACAGGCGTTGGCAACCCAGAGAGACGATCAACCGGCCAATAGTCGCGCCTGCGCGTAGCTCGCGTCGGGGAGCGGTGGCTGGGCCGGTACCGGTTCCTGCAGGAGCTGCGCATGATCGCGTCCGTTCTCGCGGAGCAGCTGCGCCAGGAGCGTCTTGCCGAAGTGCCAGTCACCAATCCCAGACTCGGCGTTGATGTGACCGATAGCGCCGGCAAACGCGAAGCGAGAGCCCCAGTCGCGTGCCAGAAGCTGCGCCGTGCGCAAGCTGCACAGCCTGTCGTCCTGGCTCGCGGCAAGGAACGACGGGAATGGGAGCGCCTCGCGCGGACACGAACCGAAGCGAGCCAAACGCGGATCGGTCCCAGGGCGGTCGACGTCCGGCGGGGCGACAAGCAACGCGCCAACCACCGGATTACCGTGGACCGGCTGTTCGAACTCAGCCCACCAGGCCACCGCCAGACACCCAAGGCTGTGTGCGACCAGGATAACCGGACGATCGGCCCGATGAATCGCCAGGTTGAGCTTGTTGACCCAGGTATTGCGATGCGGATCGTCCCACATCCCGAGATCGACGCGGCGGCAATCGCTGCATTGCTGTTCCCAGCGCGATTGCCAGTGATTGGGGTTGCTGTTGTGCATGCCCGGAACGATCAGGATCAGCGGATCGTCGCGCAGGCTTTCAGGGCCGAGTTCAAGGTAATGGGCCATTGCCGTCTCTCCCATAGCAGAGGGGTAAGGCCGTCCGATTCGCATGGTCCGACGCCTCGAAATTAACTCAACGGTTTTGGTTGAGAAGCCCCTTGCGACGAGACGAAGGTCCGTTGCGATGGTGGTCGAAGCGCCTTATTGCGAGTCAAACGCAAAATGATTGAAAACGCTCGGTACTGAGTTATGGACAGCGGACCGGGCATTTTGCTCGCCAAGCTTGCCGCCTCAGTTCTCCCCCGCTGGAAAGACTTCCATGGAATTTTCGAAGACCAGACTCCGGGTGTTCCGGATGATCGCGTTTGTCGAGGGCGTGACCACGCTCGCGCTCTTCCTGGTAGCGATGCCGATGAAGTACTGGCTCGGCAATCCCGCGCTGGTGCCTCCGGCCGGCGCAATCCACGGGGCGGCTTGGCTCACCTATTTGGGAGGTATGGTCCTGCTGTTGCCTGGCCAGGGTCTGTCGGCCTGGAACTGGGCGAGGACCTTCATCGCCTCGCTCTTCCCGTTCGGCACGTTCCTGAACGATCCGATGCTCAAGCGTTACGAAGCGCGGATCATGCCTGTTGCGGAGGCCGATCCGGCCTGACTTCGCGCTCGCGCGTTACCCACATGAGCCCGCCGACGCTCACCAGGCTCGACACGAAGACCATGGCCGCGGCGCCAGAAACGCCGATCCAGGTCATCGCAAACGGCAGAGAGGCGAGCGCCAGGCCGGTAGGCACGCCGCGGAGCATGAAATTGCGTAACGCATGCCCACGCGACACCAGCAGGGCCTCTAGCGAGGCACCGGCAAGCTCGATCGCCGCAGCGGCCGAGAGGATGATCATCGGCGCATAGGCAGCGACGAATTCGGGGCCAGCAATGACCTTGATCACCCAGTGTCCGCCGAGGACCGAGAACAGCACCGTGCCGAGCCCGGTAAAGAGGGCGATCTTACCGATCCGCGAGGCGATATGACGCGCGGCATCGGGATCGCGAACGAGCTCCGGATAAGTGGCCCGCATCAGCGCCTGCGCGAGCTTGAGCAAGCCTTCGCCGAGTTGGGCAGCCACACGGTAGATGCCGGCGAGCGTCGCGCCGCCCAGCGCGCCGACAAGCAGCACGAGGATCTGGCGCGAAGCTATCTGGAGGGTTCCCGACAGCGCCGTACCCCAGACGAAGCTCCAGGCGCCGGGTTCGGCGCGCGGCAGTCGGCGCAGGCTGATGCGCGAGAGGTCGACCTTTTGGCACTGAAGCGCGAATATCCAGTACGTCGCGGCGGTAGCGATCTCGGCCAGGGCCCACACAACCAGAAACGCTTCAATAGTAGGAACCGCAAGGGCCACGATCCCGGCCCCGATCACGCGGACGATGGAGGTCACCGTGTCAGCGCCCGCGCCTTTTGCGAAGCGATCGTGAAGGCGCAGCATGCCGGTTGGGGTCGAACGGATCGACAGCAGAAATACCAGCGTGAGCGCATAAGCCTCGCCGCGCAAATTTTGCGGGATCGGCAACCAGTCACCGGCAAACGCCAGTATCAAGGCCGAAGCGACAGCGCCGACACCGACCGCCATCAGATCTAGGGCCAGAGCGAATCCAACCGCATCCTTCACGGTCTCGCGCTGTTGGCCCCAGCGGATCACCGCCTGCCAGGTCTGGAACGAGGTGAGCCCCGCCACCGCCTGGGCAAAGGTCAGGCAGAGCGTAAAGTAGCCAAAACCCTCAAGACCGAGCGCGCGCGTTACGAGTGCGAGATAGGCCAGGCTCAGCACGCCATTGACGCCCCGGGCGCCCATTAGCCAACCCGTGTTCTGCAGTGCTCGGCGGATCATGGTCGGCCCTTTGGCGCAAGCCCTGCGGGATTGCAAAGCCATGTGCTCGCGCTAACTGAACAAAAAGGGAGAAAATGGGATGGGTGCTGCTCAAGTCCGGCTGGGATTCTTCAAGCTCAACGTGCCGGAGATGGCTCCAGCGCTGGCCTTCTGGGGCGAAGCGTTCGGTTTTGCGGTCACCACCAGCTTCGACGAGCCGGATTTCATCGAACATATTCTCGCCCTGCCTGGCCAGGAAGCCGGGCCGAACCTCCTGCTGGTCGCTTACAAGGACGGCCGTGACGTCACTGTCGGACCGGGTCACGGCCCCGTAGGACTGATCTGCGACGACATCGAATTGGCCCACGGCAAGGCGCTCGCTTGCGGTGCGAGCCAGCTGACCGGCGTATTCGAGACCGCCGGGGTCAAGGTGGCGATGATGCACAGCCCGCAAGGCCACGAAATCGAGCTTATCCAGCTTCCTTCCGCCTGACGATCTGAACCCTAGGCGTACTCCTCGGCAAAGACCGAGATCGTGCGATAGTCGGGGTTCTGCAGCACGCTTGAGAACAGGAATGCCTCTACCGCATTGCACCGGGGGTCGACCCCTGCGTCCTTGCGGTACCAGAGCAATCGCCAGTTCTCGAGCGGGTGCAACAGGATCACCTCGTTGCGCATTTCCGGAGGCAGGATCGAGTCGGCGAACGATGCAACGCCCACGCCGCGCTCCAGCATGGCGGCCATCACGTCATAGTATTGGGTGTGGCCGATCACTCGACGCGGGGTAATGCCGTATCGTTCGAACAGGCGCAGGATTTCGCGTTCCTGGGCACTCGCCGCCAGCGGCATGATGAACGGCAGCATGTTCACGACTTCGGAAGACAGAGGCAACTGCCGCCCCTCGGCGAATTTGCGATGGCCGTAGATGCCGCCGCGAACCAGTGCGAGCTGGCGGAGATGAAGTTCTACCGGCCGATCGGCACGCTGGTGGATCATCCCGAAGTCAAAGCGGCCATCCTCGACGTCGCGCGCGAGTTCCTTGCTCGGCGGATGCGCTTCGAAGGTCAGTTCGATTTGCGGGTGGGAGGCAAAGAACCGGTCGAGCCTGGGGCGGATATAGTTGTCGAGCAGCCCCTGCCCGACGAGAACGCGAAACCGGATTGCCGACAACTCGTCCGCGTCGCCCCGGCGCCGATGGCCTGCGAGCGCCTCCCCGGCCGCCTGAAATGTTCTCAGGTCATCCAGAAACGCCATGCCTTCTGGCGTCAGCGTGGGCCGTTGACCGGGCCTGCGCACAAAGAGCGCCACGCCGAGCTGGTCCTCGAGAGTCTTCATCTGATTGCTGACAGAAGCCTGTGAAATCCCCAGGCTTTCCGCGCTGCGCCGAAAGCTGCGCGTGCCACAGAGATTGGCGAATACCTCGAGCTGGCGCAGGGTGAAAGGAAAGGCTGGCATTATCGGTTCCGGATCTAGTGATAACTTAAAAGCTATAACCTGTCATCACTTCGCGATCCGTTGCTTTGACCGCCCAGTCGGGGTGACCTCGCCTTCATAAGAAGGGAGGGGACTTGATGAGGTATAATGTCGACAACCGGAGCCGTTTGCGTCGAGCGCTCAAAGGAACTGCCAGCGCGGCCGTATTGACCCTTTGGTCGATCCAGGCACTAGCGCAAGATAACGCCGCGACGACGCCACCAGCCAACGACGTCGTCGAAGGCGAGGAGGAAGGTGGCCCGATCTACGTCACCGGCTCACGCATTCGGGCCGATGGCATGCAGGCGCCGGTTCCGGTCACGGTGGTCAACGCTAGTGAGCTGGAAGCGCTTTCGCCAGGCGCCCTGATCACTGCGGTCAGCCAGTTGCCGCAGTTCTACGGCAACCAGACTCCGAACAGCGGCAACTTCTTCGTGCGCAGCGGGTATGGTTCGCTCAACTTGCGCGGCCTTGGCGTCAACCGCACGCTGACCTTGCTCAACGGCCGCCGCGTGCCGTCGACCAGCGCCTTTGGCGGCGTCGACATCAACCTGTTTCCGGAAGCGATGATCGCCAGCGTCGAGACGACTACAGGCGGCGCTTCCGCGGCCTATGGTACCGACGCGGTTGCCGGCGTGGTCAACTTCATCCTCAATACCGAGTTCGAAGGTCTCGAGATAAGCGGACAAGTCGGCGTGACCGATCGAGGAGACGGCGACAACTACGAAGTGTCCGCTGCCTGGGGCACGTCTTTCGCCGACGACAGGGGGCATTTCCTGGTCTCGGGCGAACATTACAACCAGAACGGCATTCACAACTACCGTGGGCGCGACTGGTACCAGTCCTGGGGCACCGTCGGCGCGGGGACCGCTGCCAACCCCTATCGCTTCTCGCCCAACGTCATCTCGGCAGCATCGTCGTTCGACGGCATCATCTTCGCGCCGGGCACGGCGATCAATGGCCTCGCCTTCGATCGCAACGGCAATGTCTCGCCCTTTGTCCTGGGCCAGACCGCCACGGGCCAGGGCACGATCGGCGCGCCGGGATCGCGTCAAATCGCGGGAGCAGGCTCGAGCGGAGATGACCTGGGGGCGGAGGTATTTACCCTCTATCCGGACATCGAGCGTTACTCGGCCTTCGCCTACGCCGACTTCGACGTGAGCGACGGCTTCACCGTGTTCGCCCAGTACCTGTTCGGGCAGACTGGCATCTTCAGCTACAACACGCCGCGCGGCAGTTTCCAGGGCACGCCGACGACGCTGACGATCTTCAGCGGCAACCCCTATCTGCCTGCCAGCCTGCAGCAGACGATGACCGACAACAACATCGCCAGCTTCGTTCTGCGCCGGACGGGCAGCATCGAGGACGTCGGGCAGATGTACCTCGACGACACCACCACCCAGCACATCGGCACCGCCGGTTTCGACTGGGACCTCGAGACCAGCGGCCTGTTTGACGGATGGCAGGTCGACGGCTTCTACCAGTACGGCCGCTCCAAGCGCGACTGGCGGCAGTACGGCCTGCGCGTCGACCGCATCTTTGCCGCGGTTGACGCCGTTCGCGACGGCAGTGGCAACATCGTTTGCCGCGTCTCGACCTTCACCGGAGGAGCTGCGGCATTTCCGGGATGCACTCCTATCAACCTGTTCGGACGAGGCAACGCGTCGGCAGCGGCCGTCGACTATGTGGTCGGTTTCGAGCCGGGCCAATCCGTCAGCACGCCGCTGTTCTTCCCCGACACGGGTTACTCCCTGGGAGAGCAATACGATTACACGACCTCGGTCGAAAAGGTGAACCTGACGACCTTCGAGCAGCAGCTCGCCGAAGTCTCGGCAGCGGGCAATCTCGTCGATCTCTGGGCCGGACCGATCGCTGTCGCCTTCGGCGGCTCGTGGCGGCAGGACAGGATCCGCCAGGTTGTGCAGGACGTGACCAACCCCGCGTCCGATCACAGCAACTTCCACCCGGTCCGCTGCAACGACCCAACCATTGGCTTGCGCGGCGTCAGCGGGCCAGACTGTGCCAATACCGTTGGCGTCCAATACTCCAAGGTCTCCAACATCAACGGCAAGTCGGACGTTTGGGAGGCGTTCGGCGAGGTTCTGATCCCGCTCCTCGACCAGGATGGGTTCACGGCCAACCTGAACGGCGCGGCACGCTGGGCAGACTACTCCGGCTCCGGCACGATCTGGGCCTACAAGGGTGGTGCGGAAGTCGGGCTGTTCGACGAGATGGTTCGCCTGCGCGGCACCTATTCGCGAGACGTTCGCGCCGCCAACCTCTCAGAACGGTTCGACAAGACCGGCGGCGCCGCAACCGTCACCGACCCACGCAACCTGGATGACAACGACCCGAGCAACGACACCCAGCAATACAATGTCACCCGCTTCTCCGGCGGCAATCCCAACGTCGAGCCCGAGCAAGCCGACACCATCACTTTGGGGGCGGTCTTCCAGCCGGAGTTCGTCCCCGGCTTCCGCGCGTCGCTCGACTGGTATGACATCAAGATCAAGGACGCGATCAGCCAGGTCGGCACGCAGTCCGTGGTCAATCGCTGCCTGATCGAAGGAGCGCAGGAGTTCTGCGATCTGATCACCTTCAACTCGACCGGTGGCCTGCAGGACGCGATCGTGGGTGACGTGTTCGTCAACGTTGCGGCGGCGCGGGTAAGCGGCATCGATCTGGAGGTCAGCTACACCACCGACCTCAAGCTGTTCGGCGGCGGGATGGAATCGCTCGATTTCCGCGGGTTCGCCAGCTGGCTCAACGAACGGTCCGAGACCAACAGCACCGGCTTCACCACCGACTACGCCGGGCAAACCGGCGCGCGGCAGTCCGACGGGGTCTATTTCCCCTACCCGGACTTCAAGCTGACCGCGGGCCTGACCTACAACAACAGCGGCTTCTCCGCCCTGCTCCAGGGCCGTTACATCGGCAGCGCGATCCAGGACGTGACGCCGGACTTCCCGCCGCTCAACGCGCAAGGTCAGCCGACCACTCCAATCGTGATCGAAGACAATACCGTCGATTCCGTCCTCTATCTCGATCTCAGGCTCGGCTACCAATTCCAGGGCGGGGGCCTGGATTGGGAGGTCTTCGCCAACGTCACCAACCTGACCGACGCCGATCCGCCGCTGACCCCGTCCTACACCGCGTTCTCGGCCTATTCGGTGCAGTACAATTCGGCCGTCTACGACGTCCTCGGCCGCCGCTTCACCTTCGGAGTGAAGCTGAAGATGTGACGAAAGCTGGATCGACCCAAGGTTGAGGCTAATGTCGCGTCAGAGGTGCTCCTGACGCGCCATCAGCCGAAACGGGCGGCTCCGTGGACCCGGGGCCGCCCACATTCTCTGAAAGATGGAACCAAGCAGAACATGACTGACAAAACTGCCCGCTCTGGAGTGACACGGCGTACCGCGCTTGCCGGCGCACTTGGCACGGCCGCACTCGTCGCCGCTGGCCCCGCCTGGGCACAGGCCGCGGGCCGCAAGCCGAACTTCCTGTTCATCATGGCCGACGACCTCGGCTACGCAGACCTCTCGGTCTATGGGAGGCAGGAATATCAGACCCCTGTTCTGGACCGACTTGCGGCAGAAGGCATGCGCTTCACCGACGGCTACGCCAACAGCGCCGTCTGCAGCGCGACGCGCTTCGGCCTCATCACTGGGCGCTACCAATACCGCCTGCGCGCCGGCCTGGAAGAGCCGCTTGGCGGCACCGAGTACGGCCTGCCGCCCGAGCATCCCACCCTCCCCTCGCTCCTACGCAAGCAGGGCTATCACACCGGTCTCGTCGGCAAGTGGCACCTTGGCTCGCTCCCGAAATTCGGCCCACTGCAGAGCGGCTATGACGAGTTCTGGGGCAACCGCGGCGGCGGCGTGGATTACTTTACTCATAAGGTCGGCGGACAGCCGGACTTGTGGGACGGCGACGTGAAGGTCGAGGAGATGGGCTATTACACCGACCTCCTGGCCGATCGCAGCATCGAGTTCCTGGAAGCTCGCGCCAAACAGGACAAGCCGTGGCTGCTCAGCCTCCACTTCACCGCCGCCCATTGGCCGTGGGAAGGCAATGATGCCGAAGGGCGGGCCGAATCCGCGCGGCTCGACCGGAACGAGTCCGGCGAGGCGCTGGCCATCGCCCACTACGATGGCGGCACCATGAAGACTTACGCCGACATGGTGACCAGCCTGGACGCCAACGTCGGACGGGTGCTGTCGAGACTGGCCGAGCTTGGGATGGCCGAGGACACCGTGGTCGTATTCACCAGCGACAACGGCGGCGAGCGGTTCTCCCACAACTGGCCGTTCACCGGCATCAAGACCGAGCTGCTCGAAGGCGGCACGCGCGTGCCCTTCATCGTCAAATGGCCCGGCCTGACCAAACCAGGCAGCACCAGCGATTCACCCGTAATATCGATGGACTTCCTGCCGACGTTCCTGGCGGCGGCCGGAGGTGCGCCGGATCCTGCTTATCCAACCGACGGCATCGACTTTCGACCGGCATTGGCCGGAAACAGACTGCCGGACCGGACCTTATTCTGGCGCTTCTTCAGCAAGGACCAGAAGGCGGCCCGGCACGGCCAGTACAAGTACCTGTCGATCAACGACAACGAGTACCTGTTCGACGTGGTCGCTGACCCGCGTGAGCGCGGCAATCTGAAGGATCGCATGCCCGAGAAGTTCGCGGAGCTGAAATCGGCCTTCGATGAATGGAACAAGGGGATGCTTAGCGACCCCAAGGTCTCCAGCTTCGGCTGGACGCCGGCGCAGCTGGCCGATCACTACGGCTGGAACGACTGACTTGGAGATCCTCCCTATGAGCGAAGCTCATGGGGAGGTGGCAGCCCACAGGGCTGACGGAGGGGCCAGCGGAACAGCGCAAGCCCCTCCACCATCCGCTTCGCGGACGGTCCCCCTCCCCATCGCTTCGCGACAGGGAGGATTGGGTTACGCCGTCACCGCCTCAAGCTCAGGCTCAGCGGAAGGACTGCGCCGCTCCACCACCCCGAGCCACAGGATCAACAGCGCCACGATCACCGCCGGAATGGCAATCACGACCATGATCGTTTGTAGGGGCAACATGGCCTGCAGCGCGAAGGCTCCGGCCGCCGGGAAGGCGATGCCCCCGATCCGGCCCGAGCCACCCGCCCAGCCGATCCCGCTGCTGCGCATCTCGGGCGGATACCCGAGCGTGGCGATGGTATTGATGCCGGTCTGGCCGCCCACCTGGCAGTAGTTCCACACCACCAGTCCGACGACGAAGATGACCGTTCCCACGGGCAGGAAGCCGAGCGAGGCAATTGCGATCGCATCGACGAAGAAGAACGTCGCGATCAGGATGTGCGGGTTCACCCGGTCCATCCACCAGCCCATCGAAAGCGTGCCGAAGGCTCCGCCGACGAAGCCGATCATCATGTACTTGGCGAATTCCTGGATCGGCACACCGCCGAGCTCCTGGAAGTAGGTCGGCAGCCAGTTCGCCAGCAGCGCGATGTTGCCCATCGCTAGGAAGCAGGCGCACCAGAGGATCGCGGTCTTGAGCCGGTAAGGCGCGCTGAACATCGCCAGCGGCCCCTTCTGTTCGACCGGCTTTGCCTTTTCGCCGAGGTGAAAGACCTCGTTCCCCGTTACGCCCGCTTCGGGATCGATGCGCCTCAGCGTGGCGGCGATCTGCGGGTCGGCAGGATTGCGAGCGACGCGGAACGGCAGCGACTCATGCACGAGCAGCAGCAACGGCAGGCCGAGCAGCGGCAGCAGGCCGCCAAGCCAGAAGCCGATCTGCCAGCCGTAGATATCGAGCATCCACGCAGTCATCGCCCCGCTGGCGACGTTCGCTCCGGAGAAGCACACCAGCGCGATGGCCATGAACGAGGCGCGACGGCGGCGGGGGGTCATCTCGGCCAGGAAGGCGAGCGAGATCGGCAGCATGGCCGAGAAGAAGATGCCCGAGATACCGCGCAGCCAGGCCATCATCGTCGGCGTGGTGGAATAGGCGGTCCACAGCGAGAGGATGCCGAAGGACAGGAGGCATATCGCCAGCACCGGCTTGCGCCCGATCCGGTCGGCCAGCGGCGGCATCAGGAACGCGCCGATCGCCATGCCCACTTGCTGCGCCGTCACCACCCCGGCCATTCCGGCAGGGGTGACACCAAGGCCGTCCGCCACAGCGGGCAGGATCTTGCCGAAGAAGTACATATCGAAGCCGTCGATGAAGAGCACGATCGAGACCACGACCAGCGTGGTTATCTCGCGCCAACCGATCGGCCTGTCGTCTATAAAGGCGGCCACGTCGAAGCGTGCGCCTGCACCAGTTTCACTCATGCGTCCCTCTCCGGCAGGACTTTGTCCTTTTGCCGCAGAGTGGCCGCGCGCGGCGCTCAGGTCAACGCAGCTCTATCGGTGCCTGTGGGTTGTGCGGGACCAGGATCATCGTGTCGCCCTCGACCCGCCAGGAGGCGAGACGCGACAGCAGATTCATGCCGATCACGTTGGTCGGGCCCAGCCCCGGAGCAATGATGGCGTCGAGCCCGCGCGCCGCGACGTTGCCGAAACGCAGCTCGTCGATGGTCGTGAGGTCGGCCGCGACCGGGCCGTTGGCCGTCTGCATGCGCACCGGCAGCCCTGCCTCGCGCGGTTCGAGGCCAGCCGCCAGTGCCGTCTCCGAGGAGACCGCGGTTAACGTTGCACCGGTGTCGACTAGGAAGTTCGCCGGCTCACCGTTGATCTCGGCGCGCAGCCAGAAATGCCCGTCCGGTGCAAGCTGGACGCGGGTCTCGGCGCCTTCGACCACTTGTTCCGGCAAGCCGATTTCCGGCATCGCCAGGTCGAATCGCGGATCCATGCGCGAGATTTGCAGCACCACGACCAGCAGCACCGCCACGAGGCAAATGGTACTCGCCGCCCGCAGAGCCCTGCCGAGCGACGGGACATAACGGAACAGCAGCGAACCGAGCACGCCCGCCAACATCGCCGCCACCGCAGCCATAAGCAGGCCAGAGCGCGGCACCTGATGCAGGCTATGAACGAGCTGCTCCCAGACCGGTGCGAAATCCATCAGGGCGATATAGGACTGCGGAAACCCATTTGCGATGCGGCTCTAGACCGAATGCGGTGGACGACCGACCGACGGCGGCAGATCGATAACCAGGCCCTCCGGCCATTCGAGCAAACTGCCGGCTGCCGCGAAGGTCGAACTGAGAAAGCGCTGTACCTCGAAGTCGGGATCGGACGCCTCTCTCACGGCCGCATAAGGCAGGATGAACTCGCCGAGTTCCGCTTTCCAGAACGCCGCATCGGGCGACACGCTTTGCTCGGCCAAGCCTGCCGGAGTGGGATAGGCGTAAGCGTAGAACGCCGCTTCGTCGAACCCTCCCCCGCCCGGCCAGAAGCCCGCGCTGATCACCTCGTGGCTGTAGGCCTCCCGCGTGACATCGTCGGGCAGGTTCGGCACGCCGCCGGGGTGCGCTGGAGCACCACGGCCTGAGAAGCGCGTGACGGCGAGATCGAAGCTCCCCCAGAACAGATGGCTGGGGGACGACTTGCCGAGGTACTGCGAGCGGAACAGGTTGAAGTTGCGGTCCGCGCACAGGAACGCGCCGTGGAGCCGCCGCGCGGCATCGGCGTCCCATTCGCGCGGTCGCTCGTCTTCGGCGAACGGAACGGGATCGGGCAGTTCGTTCGGGAGACCGTAAAGGGGCGCGGGCAGGCCGAGCTCCGAGAGCAACTCGCCGAGTTCGCCCTGGACCTGGGCGATGGTCTTGCCTGCCACCGGGAGGACCGATTGAAAGCCGTTGCCGCAGTCGACCTTGATCGCCCCCTCGAGAAAATCGAGTTCGACGGAGAAGTAGCGCCCGCTTGCCGGGAGGCTTCGCGTCACGGCCCCGCTCGGGGTCATTCGGAGCGCGACGTGCCAGCCGTGGTTGATCCAGGGATGGAGCCGCACCGGCAGCTTGCCGATCAGTTGCAACAGCAGGTGAAGCGTTTCGATGGTGCCTTTGTCGGCCGCGTAGTCGAGTTTCGGCCAGTTGCTCATGGCGCGTTTCGCGGCCGGGTGGCTTCGGCCAGGAGCAGCGAATAGCGCTCCTCGGAATCGAGCCAGCGTTCGACCGGTGTCCAGCCCCCGGCGAGCAGCAGGGTGTACTGGCTGCGGCGATCGAACTTATGGCTGTTTTCGGTGTGAATAGTCTCGCCGCGTACCAGCGTGAAGCGCTTGCCGGAGACTTCGAACGCCAGGTCCTCGGTCGCCTCCAGATGCATTTCGATGCGGGCGTAAGTATCGTTCCATCGGGCGACGTGGCGCAGCTTGTCGAGCGGGATCGTGCCGTCCAGCTCGCGATTGATGCGGCGGGCGAGGTTAAGATTGAACTCGGCGGTCACTCCTTGTGCGTCGTCGTAAGCCGCTTCGAGCACGGCGATGTCCTTCACCAGGTCCATTCCGATCAGCAGCTGGGCATCGCCCCCAAGCGTCGCCCGCATCGAACGGAGCAGGTCCACCGCCGTGCGCGCCACCATGTTGCCGATGGTCGAGCCGGGGAAGAAGCCGAGCTTGGGGATCGCGGCAACGTCCTGCGGCAGTGTCACGGGCTTCATGAAGTCAGCTTCGACCGGATGGATAGGCAGGCGCGGGAACTTGCCTGCCAGATCCGCTGCCGCGGCGCGCAGGAAATCGCCCGAGATGTCGAGCGGCACATACGCCGCGGGGTCGATGCAGCTTAGCAGGAGCGGGGTCTTGATCGAGGATCCAGAGCCGAACTCGACCACTGCCCTGCCTGGCTCGATCAGCCGACGGAAATCTGCGCAATGATCGCTCAGAATCTCAGTCTCGGCGCGCGTTGGGTAGTACTCCGGCAGCTGGGTGATCGCCTCGAACAGCTCCGACCCGGCATCGTCATAAAGCCAGCGCGCGGGGATTGCCTTGGGATCCTGGCCCAGTCCTTCGAGCACCTGCTCACGAAATGCCCGGTCGACGCCGCCTTCGTCGAGCTCAACCAGCGCGAGGCCTTGTCCGGCGTTCATTACAAATCCTTCGCCAGCCGCAGTCCGGTGAACTGCCAGCGCTGTTGCGGGTAGAAGAAGTTGCGGTAGCTCGCCCGCGAGTGCCCCCTGACCGTGGCGCAGCTGGCGCCCTTCAGCACCCACTGCCCCGCCATGAATTTGCCGTTGTACTCCCCAACCGCGCCCTCTGCCGGCGCAAAGCGCGGATAGGGGAGGTAGGCCGAGCGAGTGAACTGCCAGCAGTCTCCGAACAGGCCCCCGCTACCGTTGGGTAACGGCGGCGCTGCAGTGTCTAGCTGGTTGCCGCCAGAGGGATCGTGAGAGAGCCCGATGGCTTCCCACTCGAACTCGGTCGGGAGTCGTGCCCCAGCCCAGGAAGCGAAAGCGTCAGCCTCGTAGTAGGAAATGTGGCACACCGGCGCAGCGCCGACGCGGGGCTGCCAGCCAGAGTGGGTGAAGTGGTCGCCGTCTCGCCAGTAGAGCGGTGCAGCGATCTGCTCACGCCGAACCCAGTCCCAGCCGTCGGAGAGCCAGAGCGAGGCGGCGCGGTAACCGCCATCGTCGATGAACGCCTGCCACTCCGCGTTGGTCACCAGTCGCCCCGCCAGCGCGAACGGCTCGAGCAATACGCGGTGCGGCGGGCCTTCGTTGTCGAACGCGAAGCTCTCTCCGCCATGTCCGACCAAAGCTATGCCGCCCGGGTGTTCGTACCAGTCGGGCGAAGGCTCTGCGACCACCTCCCCGACCGCAGCCGCACCCCACATCGCCGGGCCGAGCGGGTTCTGGAACAGCGCATGCTTGATGTCGGTCAGCAGCAGTTCCTGATGCTGCTGTTCGTGCGCAATTCCGAGTTCGATCAGCCAGGAGTGAGCCGGATCATCGAGCAGCTCCTGCATCGTCTCATCCACATGAACTCGCCAGTCGAGGATTTCACGCAGCGTCGGACGCGACAGCATGCCCCGGCGCGGCCGCAGGATGCGTTCGCCTTCCCCCTCGTAGTATGAGTTGAACAGGAACGGCCAGCGATCGTCGAACAGCCGGTAGTCTGGCAGACGGTCCCTGAGCAGGAAGGTCTCGAAGAACCACGTTGTGTGCGCGAGGTGCCACTTCGCCGGCGAGGCGTCAGGCATCGACTGGATCGTGGCATCCGCTTCGGAAAGCGGCTCGACAAGCGCCTCGCTCAATCGCCGGGTGATGGCGAAGCGGGAAGCGAGATCAGGTGCGGCGGTGGTCCGCTGGCGTTGGGCTTCGGGCAAGACAAACCTCCCAGGCCTCGGTCGGTCCAGAATGGCCGACCGGGCCCGGAAAGGAAAGCCCTCAACGCGTCGTTATGTTCCTGAAAAGCTTCAGGCCGCGTCCTTCTGGCGCACGGTCGCTTCGAGATTGAGCATCTCGGCCAGCAGGAAAGCCAGCTCCAGCGACTGCGGGCCGTTGAGACGCGGATCGCAGTGCGTGTGGTAACGATCGGCCAGACCTTCGTCGGTGATTGCCACGGCGCCGCCGGTGCATTCGGTGACGTCCTGGCCGGTCATCTCGATATGAATGCCGCCGGCATGGCTGCCTTCCGCCCGATGTACCGCGAAGAAGCCCTTCACTTCCGACAGGATGCGATCGAACGGGCGGGTCTTGTAGCCGCTTTCCGCCTTGATCACGTTGCCGTGCATCGGATCGCAGCTCCACACCACCGGATGCCCTTCGCGCTGCACGGCGCGGATCAGGCGCGGCAGGCCAGCCTCGACCTTGTCGTGGCCGAAGCGGCTGATGAGCGTGATACGGCCCGGGTCGCGCGTCGGGTTGAGCGTATCAAGCAGGCCCAGCAGTGCGTCTGGCTCCAGGCTCGGTCCGCACTTCATCCCGATCGGGTTGCCGACGCCGCGCAGGAACTCGACATGCGCGCTGCCGGGGAACCGCGTGCGGTCACCGATCCAGAGCATGTGAGCGCTGGTGTCGTACCACTGGCCGGTCAGCGAATCCTGCCGCGTCATCGCCTGCTCGTAGGGGAGCAGCAGCGCTTCGTGGCTGGTGTAGAAGTTGGTCGTCTTCAGCTGCGGCACGGTCTCCGGATCGACCCCGCAGGCCTCCATGAAGTCGAGAGCTTCGCTGATGCGGTTGGCGACGTCGGCGAAACGATCGGCCCACGGGCTGCGGCCCATGAATTCGAGCGTCCACTGGTGAACCTGCCGCAGGTTGGCATAGCCGCCGCTGGCAAAGGCGCGCAGCAGGTTCAGCGTCGCCGCCGACTGGCTGTAGGCACGGATCATCCGCTGCGGATCGTTGCGGCGCGATTCCGGGGTGAAGTCGATGCCGTTGATGTTGTCCCCGAGGTAGCTCGGCAGCGTCAGATCGCCATGCGTTTCAGTCGGCGCGCTGCGCGGCTTGGCGAACTGCCCGGCCATGCGCCCGACCTTCACCACCGGCAGCTTGCTGGCGAACGTCAGGACGACGGCCATCTGCAGCAGCACGCGGAACGTGTCGCGGATGTTGTTCGGATGGAACTCTGCGAAGCTCTCCGCGCAGTCGCCGCCCTGGAGCAGGAAACCCCGCCCCTCGGCCACTTCGGCCAGCTGCGTCTTGAGGTTCCGCGCTTCCCCGGCAAAGACCAGCGGAGGGAAGCTCGCCATGGTCGCTTCAGCCGAAGCAAGCGCCTCGGCATCTTCGTAAACGGGCAAGTGTTTCGCCTCGTGCTGCTTCCAGCCCTCGGGAGTCCAGTTCTTCACTTCGAAATTCCACTAATTCTAGAAGGGCCGGGCAACTACGCTCCACCGGCCCCTCATGCAAATGTTACATGTGCAATCGCCTTAGCGACCACTCGGGAGCTTCTGGCCTTCTGGCAGAACCGCAAGTCGCCAACCGCTGTAGCTGCCGAAGTAACGTGCGGCGAGCGCACGGATTTCCTCAGGCGTCACCTCGGTATAATCGCGCATCAGCGAACCCAGATGTTCGCGGCGATTGGGATCGAACGCAGAGCCCGAGAGCTGGCTGAGCCAGAACGTGTGACCGGTCTGGATGCGGTTGAGCAGCTGAAGCTTGGGTTCCTTCACCCGAGCGATCTCATCGGCGGTCGGGCCGTTGGCAGCCAGGTCCTTCGCGATCTCGTCCGCGGCGTTGAAGAAGGCGGGCACCTGTTCCGGCGGCAATTGCGCCAGCGCGAGGATGCGCCCGCCGGTCGACACGTCGAGCGGCCAGCTGGAGCCGACGTAAGGCGAATAGCTCGCCCCTGCCCGCTCGCGCATCTCGTCCATCAGACGATTGGAGAAGAGCTCAGCAAGGACTTCGAGCTTGCGGCTTTCCGGCAACCCGGCCGAGCCACCGCCGGTGGGCCACGCGATGACTGCCGCGGCCTGATCCGGTTCGCCCTGATGGGTCAGGATAACCGGGTCCTTGTTCGCTTCGGGGAAGCCCGGCGGGCTCGTGAGCATGGCCGGCGACACGGCTTCACGCGGCGGAAGCGCACCGAAGGTACGCGACAGCGCCTCGATCACTTCGTCACGCTTGAAGTCGCCAAACACGTCGACCTCGATCGGCCCTTGCGCCAGCATCCGCGACCAGACCTGCTTGAACCCTTCGGGCGTCGTGGCCTGGAGAGCGGCAGCGTCCGGCGTCGCATAACGCGGGTCCTTGTCGTTGAGCAGCCATTCGAGGTCGCGATTGATGACCCCGTTCGGATTGCCGCCGTAAGTTCCATAGGAGAGCAGCATGCTCGCCTTGGCGCGTTCGACCGGCGCGGCGTCCCAGCGGGGCGAGGCCAGCTTCGACGCAAACAGGTACAGCTGGTCGGCAACGTCCTCGGCCCTGGTCAGGCCTTCGAAGACGAACGAGCCTTCCTCGATCCGGAAGTCGAAGCTGAACTTGCGTCCTGCTGCGAGGAGTTCGAGCTCGTTCTGACCCAGCTCGCCCTGTCCGGAACCCACCAACGCGAGCTGACCGAGTTGCACGTAGGGCCCCTCTTCCGGCTTGAAGGCTTGCAGGCCGCCGCCAAAGCGCACCCGGACCGTGGCACGGCCCGGCTCGTTGGCAGTCGGCCACAGCAGAACGCGAACTCCGTTCGGGAAGGCAACGCCTTCCACATCGTCGATGTAAGTCGAATCGAACACACCGAGCGGCCCTTGAACCGACGGCGCCACCGGCTCTCCGATGGGCGGCAGGTCGGCGAATGAGATCGCCTCGGCCGATGCGCGTTCGTTGCCGTTGCCGTCGACCTTCTCGAGCATGGCAGCACGCAGGCTGTCGGCATCGGCCTCGCCGTTTTCCGGGGTAAGGTACAAGGACCGCACGACAACGCCTTCAAACAAGGCGCGCGTGTGTTCGTGGACGGTCTCCGGAGTGAACCGGTCTCGCATCGAGCGGAACACTTCCAGGATGGTCTCCGGCGCGGCCACAGCCTCTCGGATGTCGACCGCGTTGACGATGTCATCGGCCAACTTGGAGCCCGCCTGGATCCGGCGCTGTTCAACCATGTTGGCGAAGATCACGTCGTATTCGGAAAGCTCTCGATCGATCTCGGCCTGGCTCGGCGGCGTGGCGATGGCGTCGGCAATCACCGCGCGGACGTCGGTGAGCGCAGCCCGCCAGTCAAATGTGAGAGGTGCGACCGAAACGTAGGTGGCGTCGGCCGAACGGCTGGTCTTCTCGTTCTCGACCCCGGCATAGAGGTAACTCCCGCCTGCCCGTGCAGCCGTCTCCAGCCGGCGATTGACGATCGCCTCGGCAATCGAGTCGATCAGCAGGCCCCGGTTGTATTCGATGTTGTCGGTGACCTGATGCCACGGACGCATGACCGCGTAAGTCAGCGAACGCGGCTGTCCCGGTTCGACCAGCACGCGGGTCTCGCCCACAGGATTGGCCGGATCGGCCCCGGCAGGTGCCGTCGGGACGCCAAAGTCGGGATCAGGCGTCGGCTGGCCCGGTGCCTTCCAGTCGCCAAAGTTCTCTTCGACAAGTGCAGCCAACCGCTGCGGATTGGCATCGCCGACGATGACCACCACGGTCTTGTCGGGACGATACCAGCGCTTGTGGAACGCCTGCACCGCCTCGGGCGTGGCAGCCTGCAGCGTGGCGACCTGGCCGATGGGATTGCGTTCGGAGAGGCGCTGGCCAGCGAACAGGACTTCGCGCGTGGCCTCCGCAATGCGGCGCTCCGGCCCGTTCCGCTCCCGCCGCTCGGCGAGCACGATCGGCACTTCGGCCGAAAGGTTCGCCGCGCTCAGCTTCGGCTCCCGGATCATGCCGGCAAACAGGCGGATGCTCTCGTCGAGGACCGGGCCTTGCGCGTTGGGCAGATCGAGCTGGTAGACCGTCTGCGTCGGGCTGGTGATGGCGTTGGTATCGTTGCCCAGGCTCGCGCCCAGACGCTGGAAGTGAGGAATGGCCTCCGCATTCTTGAGATACTTGGACTCGCGGAAGACGAGGTGCTCGATCAGGTGCGCGAAGCCCTGTTCGGAGGCTTCCTCATGCAACGAACCCGCGTCCACGCGAATGCGCATCGAGACCTGGCCTGGGGGGACTCCATTCCGGCGGACGGCGTAGCGCACCCCGTTCGGCAGCTCACCGAACACCCACTCCTTGTCGACCGGAATATCGGTGCCCTGATAGATCCAGGGATCGTCCGGCTGCGTGTATCGCGGCAGCGCAGAGGTTGGCGCGGCAGGCGCGACGGCGACAGGAGCTTGCTGCGCGGCAAGGGGAACCGACGCCAGCAGCATGAGCGGGGAGAGGGCGCGCAGCGCGCGCGTCGAGAATGTCATGGCCGGGAAATAGGCGCCGAGGTGATGAAGGGACTGTGAATAGCGGTCATGGTCGTCATAACGGAGGAGTTGGACATTGTTCCCTTTCCTACAAGTGGGGAATTGCCCTAGGTCCGATCGCCTCTGCGCCTCCGGCGATCCGAAAATAGGATTTGGCCCGAAAAATTGGATTTGGATCGCCGAACGGTGTCACCCCGTCACCCCCTCCTCACCGTCAGGTCGAAGCACGGGTTGTCGGACCTAAATAAAAGCCCTTCGCTCCGCCTTCACCCAAGCTTGCGAGCCGCACGCCTACTCCCTACATCGCGGCCATGTTCATCGAGACCGAAACCACTCCCAATCCGGCGACGCTGAAGTTCCTTCCGGGCCAGCGCGTCATGCCCTCCGGCACTCGCGATTTCGCTTCGCCCGAAGACGCCGAAGCAAGCCCTCTGGCGCAAGCGCTGTTCGATACCGGCGAAGTGACGGGCGTGTTCTTCGGACAGGACTTCGTTTCGGTGACTGCTGCACCGGGAGCAGACTGGTCGGCGCTGAAGCCGCAAGTCGTTGCCGTGCTGCTCGACCATTTCGTGAGCCAGGCGCCGCTGTTCAGCGGTGGAAGCGCCGGAGGGATCGCGGTCCCGGCCGACGATGACGCAATGGAAGACGATCCCGCCGATGCGGACATCATCGATCAGATCAAGGAATTGATCGAGACGCGCGTGCGCCCGGCCGTCGCCAATGACGGCGGGGACATCCGCTATCGCGGCTTCCGCGACGGGGTCGTTTACCTGGCGATGCAGGGTGCTTGCTCGGGCTGCCCCAGCTCCACCGCGACCTTGAAGAACGGGATCGAAGGCCTGCTCAAGCACTATGTGCCCGAGGTGACCGAAGTCCGGGCCGCGTGATGCCGGCGCCGATCGACGATGTCGCGCTGAGTCAGATCTTCGGCGAAGCGCGGAGTTTCACCAAATTCCTCGACCGCGACGTAAGCGATGAACAGATCCACGCGATCTGGGATTCGGTGAAGATGGGGCCGACCTCGGCCAATCAGCAGCCTGCCCGGCTCATCTGGTGCAAGTCGCAAACGTCGCGTGACAGGCTGGCCGCGCTTTCGTCTGCCGGAAACAAGGACAAGATCCGCAGTGCCCCGGTGTGCGTGATCGTCGGCATGGACCTGGAGTTTCACGAGCACCTGCCGTGGCTCTTCCCCCATACCGATGCCCGCAGCTGGTTCGCGGACGATGCCGCGGCGCGTGAAACCTCGGCCTTTCGGAATTCCACGCTTCAGGGGGCCTATCTCATCCTCGCGGCCCGCGCGCTGGGGCTCGATTGCGGGCCGATGTCGGGTTTCGATAACGCCGCGGTAGACGCCGAGTTCTTCGCGGATGAGCCGAACTGGCGATCGAACTTCATCTGCGCCATCGGTTACGGCGACAGGGAGAGCCTGCGTCCGCGTGGCCCCCGGCCGGACTTCGACACCTTCAATCGCCTGCTCTGACGGGGGCCGGCGATGCTGACCCTCGCTATCGATAGTGCCACGGAAGCCTGCTCGGCGGCGTTGTTCGAAGACGGCACGCTCTTGGCTGGGACTTGCGAGACGATCGGTCGCGGCCACGTCGAGCGGCTTGTACCGATGATCTCTGCGCTTCCTGGAAAGGGTCGTGCGGATCGTGTCGTGGTGTCGCTTGGTCCGGGAAGCTTTACCGGCGTTCGCATCGGATTGGCGACCGCACGGGCATTAGGTCTCGCCTGGCGGGCCGAAGTCCTCGGCTATCCAACCCTCGCGCTGATCGCCGCGATGGCGCAACAGCAAGAACCGGGGCCGGTCAGCGTCTGTACGACTGGGGGTCACGGCGAATGGTTCGTGCAGAACTTCGACGAATCAGGCCTTCCCGAAGACGAACTAGTATCGCTGCCTCCTGAAAAGGCCGCCTCCTTTGCTCGTCATCCCTCTGTTGCCGGAAATCAATCTGAAGCACTGATAGGATTGCGTGGCGCGGGAATGACTCAACCAATACTGCCTGACGCGCGGAGCCTGATGCTGCTTCCATCGGCCTTGTTCACCGATGCACTAGCGCCCCTCTACGGTCGCCCACCTGACGCCAGGCTCCCGACGAGCGCCGCATGATCGACGATCTCGATCGCATTATGCTCGTGATGGATGCGGCGTTTGATCCCGCATTTGGCGAAGCGTGGAACCGCGCCCAAGTCGGCGACGCCCTGATCATGCCCAATACTCATTACCTGCTTGCAGGTGTTGACGGCTCCGCTCCGAAAGAGGGCCAAAATGCGGCAGGATTTGCTCTATCTCGCGGAGCAGCGGATGAAGAGGAACTGCTGCTGATCGCGGTAGATCCAGTCCACCAAGGCAAAGGCATCGGATCTATCCTGATGCGGCGCTTTATCGAATCAGCTCAGGATCGTGGCGCGGTTCGGCTGTTTCTTGAAATGCGGGACGGCAATACGGCCGAAGCACTCTATCGAAAGTACGGGTTCGACATTGTCGGCCGTCGGCGGCACTATTACCGACGCGGGATGGGAGAACCCCTCGATGCAATTACCTTCGCGCTCTACAAGAAGTGACGCAATCCGCGAAGACTTCAACTAAAACGGTGAAGAAAATTCGACTCCTGCCCTTGTAAACCATCTTTGGAAGGGGCAAGTGCCCCTCCGTCTCCGCACATGACAAATTTGCGGCAATAGAGACGAGTCGCGAAGAAGGATTCCCCATGGCTACAATCGAAAGCGATCTCTCCGAGACGCTTATCACCCTCACTTCTGACATCGTTGCGGCTCATGTGAGCAACAACAGCGTTTCAGTGGATGACGTCCCTGCGCTGATCCAGAACGTCTACGGTGCACTCTCCGGCCTGGGCTCGGCCCCGCAGCCTGAAGAGAAGCTGCAGCCGGCGGTTTCGGTGCGCGCCTCGGTGAAGTCTGACCATCTGGTTTGCCTGGAAGACGGCAAGAAGATGAAGATGCTCAAGCGCCACCTGATGACGGATCACGGTCTGACCCCCGCCGAATATCGTGCGCGCTGGAACCTGCCCGCCGACTATCCGATGGTCGCTCCCGACTATGCGGAAAAGCGTCGCGTGCTCGCCAAGGAAATCGGCCTCGGCCGCAAGCCTGGCCAGCGTCGCGGACGTCGGAAAAAGGTCGTCGCCTGATTTCGTCCGGCGGTTGAAAAAGGGCCTCGCCGCTTGCATAGTGGCGGGGCCGACTGCCCTGACAGTCGTGGCTTAGAGGCGAACCTTGCATCAACCGATAGATTTAGAAGCGCTCTGCGCTGAGAGGGGCCTCCGGATAACCGAGCAGCGGCGCGTCATCGCCCGCGTGCTGTCCGAGGCTGAGGATCACCCCGACGTTGAGGCTCTGCACGAGCGGGCGTCCGCAATCGATCCGAAGATTTCCATCGCGACCGTCTACCGCACGGTGCGCCTGTTCGAAGAGGCGGGCATTCTTGATCGCCATGACTTCGGTGACGGGCGGGCTCGCTATGAAGCGGCGCCCGAAGCGCATCACGATCATCTGATCGACGTCGAGACCGGCAAGGTCGTCGAATTCGTCGATCCGGAGCTGGAGGCGCTGCAGAAGGTGATCGCCGAAAAGCTGGGCTACCGGCTCGTCGATCATCGCATGGAACTGTACGGCGTCCGCATCGATCGCGAGGATTGAGGCTGGCCTTCTTTCGTAGCAGCCTCAGGTGGCTGGGCGTTCTGCTCGTCTTCCTGACCGTAGTTCCTCTTCACGTACTCGTCTCCGCCGTCTGGAGGCGCGACGCCGTGCCCCCGATCTTCCTCGGGCTGATGGGGCGCGTCGTCGGCTTGCGCATTCGCACGGAGGGGGAGCCACAACCAGGGGCGCTATTTCTCGCGAACCATCTGAGTTGGCTCGACATTCTTGCGCTCGCTGGAACGAGCCGCGCTATCTTCGTCGCCCATAGCGGCCTGGCCGGTCATGGTGGGCTGAAGTGGCTCTGCGACCAGAACGACACCGTATTCATCACCCGCGACCAGCGGAACTCGGTCGCGGGGCAGGTGGAACAAGTCCGGGCAGCCCTTTCCGATCGACCTTTGGTGATCTTTCCCGAAGGCACTACCGATGATGGAAGTGCGCTCCTCCCCTTTCGCAGTTCGCTGCTTTCGGCGGTAGAGCCCTTGGCCGGCCAAGTGCCAATCCAGCCCGTCGCCCTCGACTATCGCGATGCGAAGGACATCTCCTGGTTCGGCGCCGAGCCTGGCATGTCGAACGTCCGCCGGATACTGGCGCGGCGCGGCCGCATCGAGTTGACCATCCGTTTCCTCGAGCCGCTTTCTGGCGACACGCTGACGAACCGGAAGACCATGACCGCCGCGGCCCAGCAGGCGATCGCCCGGGCCTTGCGCCTTCCACTGGCGACGCAAATCCCCTAAGGGGCCAACCCATGCCACAGACCCGCGCCCCCGAGACCTTCAGGGTCAAGAGCTTCGGCTGCCAGATGAACGTCTATGACGGCGAACGCATGGCCGAGCTCCTGGCTGAGAAAGGCATGCGCGCCGCACCCGAAGGCACGGAAGCGGACCTTGTCGTGCTCAACACCTGCCACATCCGCGAGAAGGCGGCCGAAAAGGTCTACTCCGACATCGGCCGACTGGTGAAAGCCGGTGGCGACCGCCCGCCGATGATTGCCGTCGCAGGCTGCGTTGCGCAGGCAGAAGGTGAAGAGATCATGGCGCGCGCGCCGGCCGTCGGGCTAGTGGTCGGACCGCAGGCCTATCACCGCCTTCCCTCGATGATCGAGCAGGTGGTAGAGGGCAAGCGAGCCTCAGATACCGACATGCCGGCCGACGCGAAGTTCGCGGCACTGCCCGCCCGACGCAAGGTGGGACCGAGCGCGTTTCTGACGATCCAGGAAGGCTGCGACAAGTTCTGCACCTACTGCGTCGTACCCTATACGCGGGGTGCGGAAATCTCTCGCCCGTTCACCGATCTGCTGCGCGAAGCGGAGACTTTGGTCGAACACGGCGCGCGCGAGATCACGCTGCTCGGACAGAACGTCAACGCCTGGACCGGCGATGCAGTCGGCTTCGACGGTCTGATAAGAGAGCTCGCCAAGATCCCGGAACTGCGGCGAATTCGTTATACGACCAGCCATCCCAACGATGTGACCGAAGCCCTCATTCGTGCGCACGCGGACGTCGAGAAGCTTATGCCGTACCTGCACCTGCCGGTGCAAAGCGGGAGCGACCGGGTGCTGAAGGCCATGAACCGCAGCCACACCGCTGATAGCTACCTGCGCCTGCTCGATCGCTTTCGCGCCGCCCGGCCGGACCTGGCCTTGAGCGGGGACTTCATCGTCGGATTCCCGGGTGAGACCGACGCTGAGTTCGAAGAGACGCTGCAGCTGGTCGATGCGGTCGGTTACGCCCAGGCGTACAGCTTCAAGTATTCACCCCGCCCCGGCACGCCCGCAGCGACAATGGACGGACAAGTTCCCGCCGAGGTGATGGATGAGCGACTCCAGCGCCTCCAGGCGGCCATCAACCGCGACCAGCTTGCGTTCAATGAAGCCAGCATCGGCAAGCGCTGCCAGGTCCTGGTCGAGCGCAAGGGCAAGAAGCCGGGTCAGTGGCTCGGCAAGTCCCCCTGGCTGCAGTCCGTGCACTTCGAAGGCGAAGTTCAAATCGGCGACGTGGTCGAGGTAAACCTTCTGCAGGCCGGGCCGAATTCGATCGCGGCTCAACTCCTCGAACGTGCGACCGCCGCCGCCGCCTAAACTATTGGGCCAGGTATCCGCCATCGACCGGATAATAGGCTCCGGTCATGAAACTGGCGGCATCGCTCAGCAGGAAGTTCGTCAGCGCCGCGACTTCTTCTGACGTTCCCAAGCGTCCCATTGGGTGGAGGCCGACCAGAGCCTTGCGCGCCTCGTCATCCATGCTGTTCTCGATCAGCGGAGTGGCGATGAAGGCAGGCCCGACCGCGTTCACGCGAATACCCTGAGTTGCGTATTCGAGCGCAGCGGTCTTCGTCAGTCCGGCCACGGCGTGCTTGGCCGCGACATAGCCTGCCGAACCGCGCCAGCCGACCGCACCGAGGATCGAGGCCATGTTGACGATCGCACCCCCGCCGCTCTTCAACATCGCAGGTATCTCGTAGCGCAGTCCGTAGAACACCCCGTGGAGATTGACGTCGATGACACGGTGCCAGTCACTGAGTTCGGTGTCGCCGATGGAGCCGGCCTTGCCGCCGATCCCCGCGTTGTTGACCGCCAGGTCGAGACGGCCAAAGGCCTGCATGGCGAAGTCCACCATCGCTTCCACGCCGCCGGCGTCCGAGGTGTCGACTTTGAAGGCTTTGCCACCGCCACCGGCCTCGCTTGCAAGCTCCTCCGCTCCGGAAAGATTGTAGTCCGCCACGACGACCTTGGCGCCGCGCGCGGCCAGGTCACGCACGATCGCCGCGCCGATACCGGACGCCCCGCCCGTCACAATCGCAACCTTTCCTGAGAAGTCCGCAACCATCGCCGATCTCCACCAATCCGATGCCGCTCTAATGATCGGCCGGTAATTTGGTTCTGCCCCCGACCGGAAATGCGGAAGTTTGGCGTTTTTCCACCACGGCTTTTCGCAAGCCCGCTTGCCGAAGACTGGCTGAGCATTATCTTCCGACTCACGACTGAAAGGAGCGCATGGCCCGCAAAGCTACTCGCGCCGGGGAACCCTCGGTGCTCGCCCATCCCGAAGACCGGCGTGATGCAGCGCGCCGCGCCCGGGTTGAAGTCCTGTTCGACGAACAGGCAATGCTCGGAGCCTTGTTCGGCGAATTCGACGCCAACCTCGTCCTAATCGAGAACCGGCTCGGCGTGCTGATCGCCGCGCGGGGCAACAAGGTGGTGATCGAAGGGGCCGAGGACGACGTAGCCCGCGCTCGCGAGGTTCTCGTGGCCCTGCACGAAAGGCTCCTGACGGGGGATGAGTTGGATTCGGGCATGATCGAAGCCCTGATCGCCCGCTCCAACGAACCGACACTCGAAGGCATCATAACCGGCGACGCCAAGGGTCCGCCGATCATGATCCGGACGCGGCGCAAGACGATCGTGCCGCGCACAGCGATGCAGGCCGACTACATGCGCCAGCTCGCCTCGCGCGATATCATCTTCGCGCTGGGTCCGGCAGGTACCGGCAAGACCTACCTCGCAGTGGCCCAGGCGGTCAGCCAGCTGATTACCGGCAGCGTTCAGCGGCTCATTCTCAGCCGCCCGGCAGTCGAGGCCGGTGAACGGCTCGGCTTCCTGCCTGGCGACATGAAGGAGAAGGTCGATCCCTATCTCCGCCCGCTTTACGACGCGCTTTACGATTGCATGCCGCCCGAGCAGGTCGATCGCCGCATCGCCAGCGGCGAAATCGAGATCGCCCCGATCGCGTTCATGCGCGGCCGCACCCTTGCCGACGCGTTCGTGATCCTGGACGAAGCGCAGAATACCACCCGCGAACAGATGAAGATGTTCCTCACCCGCTTCGGGCAGAACAGCCGCATGGTGGTATGCGGAGACCCAAAACAGGTCGACATTCCCGGCGGCGATGCGCAAAGCGGCCTGATCGATGCGGTCAACCGTTTGACCGGCATCGACGGGATCGGGGTCACCCGGTTCTCTGTCATCGACGTGGTCCGCCATCCCGTGGTCGGCCGGATCGTCGAGGCTTACGAGGGTAAGGGTACTTGAGCTCTTCCCTTTCGTGTAGGAAGCAGAGCACAGTTCGTCATGGCGCAAGAGCCCGTTCCCACCGTCCTGATTCTTGCCGGTCAGCGGCTCGGTAGAGTCGATCCTCTCGCAGCGAAGTACGGGATCGAGCACAAGTGCCTGGTCCCGCTCCTGGGCCGGCCGCTGATCGGATATGTGTTCGACGCGGTCGACGCGGCTTTTCCGACCGCGCAGATCCTGGTTTCGATCAATGACCCGCACGCGCTCGACAACGAACCAGAGGCGCGCCGCTTCTTCGACGCTGGACGGTTGAAGGTCGTGCGCTCCGCGGAAAACCTGCTCGAGAGCGTGTTCGCAGCCATCAAGGACATCACGTACCCGCTACTCCTCACGACGGGCGACAACGTGCTGATGACGCCGGAAGCCCTGCGCGGCCTACAGGAATACGCTTTGGAGGAAGGCGCCGATTGCGCGGCGCTGTTCGCCACCAAGGAAGCGATCCTGGCCGCCCATTCGGAAGGGCAACCCAGGTTCTGGAAGTTCCGCGACGGAGAGTTTTCAGGCTGCAACACCTTCTGGATGAGGGATGCCACGTCCACTAAGGTGGGCGAGATCTTCCGCGGTGGCGGCCAGTTTCTCAAGTTCCCGAAGCGTTTCATCGCGGCTTTTGGACTCACCAACTTGATCGGGTTCAGGCTGGGCCTTTTCGACGTCAAACGGATGCTCTCGCGGGTCTCCAGTCGCTTCGGTAAAAAGATCGTTGCCCAGATTACCGAGGACGGGGAGCTGGCCATCGACGTCGATAACGAATTCAGCCACCTCGTCGCCGAACGGTTGCTGCGCGCGAAGGGCGCACCCGACCTCGCCGCCTGATGGAGCTTGAGATCGACATCGAGGAACCCTGGCCCGCAGGTCAGTGGGAAGCTCTTGCCTCGCGCGCGGCAGAGGCTGCCGCGTCGGTCGCGCCGGAGCTGGACAACGAACGCCTGTCGGCCAGCCTGCTATTCACCTCGGACACCGAAATCCACGAACTCAATCGCGAATGGCGGCAACGGGACAAGCCCACCAACGTCCTCTCCTTCCCGATGCTCGAAAGGGAAGACCTGCTAGACCTGGCGCCCAAAGGTCCGCCCGAGCTGCTGGGCGACATTGCCCTCTCCCACGAGACATGTGCTCGCGAGGCGAAGGAAAAGGGTGTCTCGCTGGAGGCTCATGCGAGCCATCTGATCGTGCACGGTCTGCTGCATCTCGCCGGCTACGATCACGAGATCTCTCCCGCCGACGCCGACGCCATGGAGGCGCTGGAAATAAAGGCGCTTGCGATTTGCGGTATCGCTGACCCATATGGGGACCGCGACACAGAACAAGGAAAGCAAGAGGGCGATGCCCGATAATTCCAAACCGGGCGAATCCAGTACAGGAGACGCGGACAGTAGGCGCGGGCTCTGGTACGCGATCCGGAGCTTCTTCGACGAAGGCGAAACCTCTCTGCGTGCGCAGATCGAGGAAGCGCTGGACGAGCACGAAGACGAACAGTCCGCCGGGGACGTCCGGCCTTCCAAGAGCGACATGTCTCCCGCGGAGCTCATCATGCTCCGCAACTTGCTGCATTTCAGCGAGCACGATGCAGACGACGTGGCCATTCCGCGCAGCGAGATCGTCGCCGTCTCGGCCGATGCGACTTGGGAGGAACTGGTCGGACTGTTCGCCGAACACGGCCATTCGCGCCTGCCGGTCTACCGCGAGACGCTCGACCAGGTGATCGGCATGATGCACCTCAAGGACGTGTTTCCGTTCCTCGCGAACGGCACCCCGCCCCCCGCCGACTGGACCACCCTGATGCGCCAGCCGCTCTACGTGCCCCAGGCGCGCGGGGCGCTCGACGTGCTGGCCGACATGCGCACCCGCCGGATCCATCTGGCGATCGTGGTCGATGAATTCTCCGGCACCGATGGGATCATCACCATCGAGGACCTTGTCGAAGAGATCGTCGGCAATATCGAGGACGAGCATGACGAGGCTCCGATCGAACTTGTCGTGCCGATCGGCGAAGGCATGTGGGATGCGGACGCCCGGGCGGAGCTCGACGACGTCGCTCGAACCATAGGGGATCCCCGTATTGCCGAGGTCGATGAAGCCGTCGATACGCTCGGCGGCCTCGCGACGATCCTCGCGGAGCAAGTGCCCGAAGTGGGAGCTGTGCTGCGTCATCCCAGCGGATGGTGCATCGAAGTGACCGCCGGGGACGAAACCCACGTCACTCGATTGCGTTTACATCAACCCGACGAAGCCGAAGCAGACGTCGAGGAGTAGGTGCAGAGCGAACGAGTGGGTCGCCCGTTCATGTTTTCCTCAACTTGCTGCCAATACGGCTCGACACCAGTTGCAATTTTCTGAACAGAAGCGTTGATGCGTCGCCTGCCACCCCTTCGTGCGCTTGAAGCGTTTGTACGCGTCGTCCGCCTCGGTTCGGCGCGCGCGGCGGCAAACGAACTCGGCCTCAGCCCGTCCGCGCTTTCGCGGCGTATCGGCAACCTCGAGGAGTTCACCGGCCGCAAGCTGTTCTCCCGCACGGGTCAGACGATGCGGCTCACCGAAGAAGGCCGGCAGTTCTACGACAACGTCGCCCCGCATCTCGAAGCGCTGGCGGTGGCGGTGCAGGCGCAGTCAGAGAATCTGCAGCTCCTGCGTTTGCGCCTGGGCGTACTCCCGCTGTTCGGTACGCAGCGCCTGTTCCCTCGGCTCCCGGAGCTGCGCGGGCTTCACCCTCGCCTGCACATCGATATCGACACCGGGCCCCACCTGATCGACCGCGTCGGCGATACGCTCGACGCCGCGATCCTGCTGACCACCGATCCGGGACCCGGTTTCCATTCCGTGCAGCTCGACCAGAACACGGTCCACGCCATCTGCAGTCGTACCCTGGCGGACGAGCTGGGCCCTGCACCGGACATCAAGGCGCTGAGCAAGCAGACCTTCCTGATCCACACCGATATGCCGCTCAGCTTCGACGCCTGGAAGTCCGCGCTCGGTTTTCAGGCGCTGCAGCCGCAGGCTATCGACCACTACGATTCCGGCCAGCTGATCCTCGAAGCCGCGGCCCAGGGCCTGGGCATCGCGGTGATGCACGACGATCACTTGAAGCGGAACAACGATCCGCGGCTCGCCAAGCTCTACGACGTTCGTATCGACAGCCCCTACAGCTATTGGTTCGTCTGCCGGCCCGTCGACCTCGACAGCCGGCCCGTGCGCCTATTTCATGATTGGCTCGTGGAAGCAGGCCTGTAGGATACCGCCGCCATTCACCGGCCGACAAGCGCCGGAAGGTTCAGGAGAGGAACTGCCCGTGAAATTGAAGTTCGCCTTGTTGGCCGCTGCGCTTACGCTCAGCCCCGCAATCGCCCCCACTACCGCCTTCGCCCAGATGCGCGCGCTGAGCGATCCCGTGGTTGGTCACCCGAATCCGGAATCGCTTTTCACCAGTTCCGACCGCAAGCTTCACCGCAACAAGCAGACGGCGCTGCGCATTCAGCGTGAACTGCTTAAGTGCAACCAGTGGGCGCGCGCCGGAGAATGGCTGACCGATCGCTACATCCAGCACAATCCGGTCGCCGCTTCGGGCCTGAAGGGCGTGCAGGACTACTTCCTCAACGTCGCCAAGCGCGTTCCGACCGACCCCTGCCCCAGCCTGAGCGCAAACGACCCCAACGCGGTGGTCGCGGTGACGGCCGAGGGCGACTACGTCACGATCCTGACCAAGCGGATCGTGCCCTATGCCGACGATCCGAGCCAGAGCTACACCACCACCTGGTTCGACACCTGGCGTTTCGTCGACGGCAAGGCCGATGAGCATTGGGATCCGGCGACCCTTCCGACAGGCCCCGCCCCGCAGGCTGCGGCACCGGCGCCGCACATCGGCACCGACGAGGACCGCGCCGCGATCAACGCCCTGATGTGGCGTTATGACCGCTCGCTCGATAACTACGATGCCGACGCCTACGCCGCCAACTTCACGCCCGACGGAGCGTTCGGCCAGACCAAGGGGCGCGACGCGCTCCACAAGATGATCACCGACCTGGTCGCGGGTCAGGAAAAGCGCCGAAGTGAAGGCACTGCCATCGGTAAGATGCATCACTTCACGATGAACCAGTGGCTCGAGTTCACCGGGCCGACGACCGCCCGCTATCACTACTACCACCAGACCGTGTTCGGCACCGGCGGCGCCATTGGCAGCGCCACCGCCCCTGTGATGGCGGCGGCTGGACAGGGCGTGGACGATCTCGTGAAGGTCGATGGCAAGTGGTACATCAAGTACCGCAACGTCGCCCCGACGCGCGATCAGGAGTAGGCTCAAGCGGCCAATCGGATGGCCAATGTAGAAGGGGCGCCTCGCGGCGCCCCTTTTCATATTCAGCTAACGGTCGCCTTGACGATCTTGCCCGGCTGCCGCGGCGGTTCGCCCTTGGGCAGGGCGTCGATGTGTTCCATGCCGCTCTCGACCTGGCCCCAGACCGTGTACTGACGGTCGAGGAAGCGGGCGTCGTCGAAGCAGATGAAGAACTGGCTGTTGGCGCTGTCAGGCACCTGGGTACGCGCCATCGAGCAAGTGCCGCGCACGTGCGGCTCGGCGTTGAACTCGGCCTTGAGGTCCGGCTTGTCGGAACCGCCCATGCCGGTACCGGTCGGGTCGCCGCCCTGGGCCATGAAGCCCGGGATCACGCGGTGGAACACCACGCCGTCGTAGAAACCGTCCTTCGCGAGCTCGGTAATGCGCTCTACGTGGCCGGGCGCGAGGTCGGACCGCAGCTTGATCACGACATCCTTGGCCTCTCCGTCGCCAGTATCGAGAGTGAAGGTCAGCTTTTCGTCGGCCATGAGGGTATCTCCTGAAAGTTGTGGGCGGGATATAGGCTTATAGCCAAGGATGTCACCCGCCCGCTTTGCTTTTGCTCCCAGCGAGAATAGGGCCGAATCATGGCCGAACAGGATCTCACCGAGCTGGAACAGGAGGCACCCCGCGAGGATGGTGCCGAGCTCGACGAAGAGAACCGGTTGAAGCCGCAGTTCGTCAACGCCGTCATCGACGCGCTCGACCAGGGTGACGAGAGCCGCGCCTACGAACTGGTCGAGCCGCTCCACCCGGCCGACATCGCCGACTTGTTCGAGCTTCTGGAACGCGACCAGCGCCGCCGCCTGGCCGCAGCAATTACCGACCTCCTTACGGGCGATGTCATCGCGGAGCTCAACGACTACGTCCGCGACGACATGATGGAGGCCCTTCCCGCCTCTGCCGTCGCCGAGATCGCCGAGCAGCTCGACACCGACGACGCCGTCCAGTTGATCGAGGATCTCGAGCCCGAAGATCAGCGAGCCATTCTGGCAGAGATGGAGCCGGAAGACCGCGCCGCGATCGAAAGCGCGCTGTCCTATCCGGAAGAGTCCGCCGGCCGCCTGATGCAGCGCGAGCTGGTGGCGGTGCCCGAGCACCTCACTGTCGGCGACCTGATCGACTACCTGCGCGAACATGACGAACTCCCGACCGAGTTCTGGGAAGTCTTCATCGTCGACCACACGCACAAGCCGGTCGGCACCTGCCAACTCAGCTGGATCCTGCGCACGCCGCGGCAAATCCCGTTGGTCGATGTAATGAAGCGCGACCAGACCCTGATCCCCGTGGCGATGGACCAGGAAGAGGTCGCGCTCCGGTTCCAGAAATACGCGCTCATCAGCGCCGCGGTGGTGGACGAGGACGGACGGTTAGTCGGACAGATCACGGTCGACGACGTGGTCCACATCATTCAGGAAGAAGCTGACGAGGACGTCATGCTCCTCTCGGGCGCCGGCGAAGGCGACATCAACGAGCCGATCCGCGAGTCCTATTCGGCGCGCGTCCGCTGGCTGATGGCCAACCTCATCACTGCCTCGGTCGCCTCGTTCGTGATCTACCGCTTCGAAGGCGTCCTCGCGCAACTTATAACGCTGGCCGTGCTGATGCCGATCGTCGCCGGGATTGGCGGCAATGCGGGAACGCAGACCCTCGCAGTGACCGTTCGCGCCCTGGCGACCAACCAGCTTACCTCCAGCAACAGCTGGCGCGCGGTGCGGCGCGAGCTGTCGATAGCCCTGCTCAACGGCGTAAGCCTCGCGCTCGTGAGCGGCACGGCGGTGAGTCTAATCTTCGCCGACTGGACGGTGGGCTTGCCCGCCGGAATCGACTGGCACCTCGGCCTGGTGATCGGCCTCGCCATGATGGCCAACATCCTCATCGCCGGAATGGCCGGCGTGGTCGTTCCGCTTACAATCGAGAGGTTCCGTGCCGACCCGGCGATCGCTTCGTCGATTTTCGTCACCATGACGACGGATTCGATGGGCTTCCTCGTCTTTCTCGGCCTGGCGGTGGCGACCGGCCTGGTCGGCTGACGGGTCGGCTTGCCCCCGGGCCAGCAACCCTTATCTTGGCGCCTATGCCGCTTAGCATGACCAAGATCGCCTATCGTTCGGGCAGTATCGAGAACTTGCGCCAATGGGTCGAAGCCGGACCGGAAGCGCTGATGACCACGCGCTATCTGCCCAAGCGGCACGAGGAGATGATCGGCGGCTCGCTCTACTGGATCATCGAGCACGCGATCGTCGCCCGCAGCGAGATCCTCGGCTTCGAGCAACGGCCGGACGCGCGCTGGACCATTCGCCTCGCGCCGCAACTGATCCTGGTCCACCCGCGCGCTAAGCGGGCGCATCAGGGGTGGCGCTATCTTGAGGAGGCGGACGCTCCGGCGGACATCGAGGACGGCGAGACCTCGGGAGACGTGCTACCCGGCCGTCTGGTGCGAGAACTGAGCAAGCTCGGCCTCGCCTAAAGGTTAATTTCAGCGCAACTATTTGCCACGGCCTTGTAACATTCCCCTGCCAGCGCGCTCGATAGTTACGGGACGCAAACGCCAGGGGATCAATAATGAGCGAGACGGTACCGGCGCAGACGAGCGCCGCATCCGCGCGCCTGCACGGCGTAGTCGTGCTCTCGCCGCGCGATGCCTTGCTGGCTTCACTCAAGGAACGCCTTGCCAAGCCCTGGCGCGATGCGCGCAAGTCGCTCTCCGCGCGGATCGGCCTGGCGGCGGGCGGCATGATCGGGCTGCTGGTCATTCTGGGCCTGATCGTCGGAGGCGCGATGTTCACCCTCGCCGCCACTACCGAACGGGCGCGGGTGCTCAATGAAGCGGCCCTGGCGTCGGCCGAACTCACATCCAGCATCGCCGACAGCCGCTACTACGCCTCGCGTTACGCTGCGACCGGCCAGGCCGAAGAAATCGGTCGCGCCCGCGAGACCTTGGCCCGGGCCAAGGAGCGGCTCGAACTGACCCGCGAACGGTCGCTCAACACCGATGCCCAGGCGGTCGAGGCGATGGAGTGGCTTCGCTATCAGGTCGACGGGTTCGAGAATGAACTTGGAGCGCTGAAGAACTCGGTCAGCCGCTACGGTCCGTCGGCAAGCGGCAACGCGCTGGCCAAGGCCATTGACGTCAGCGGCGAGCAACTGGCGGAACAGGCGCGTGCCGTCGAAAAGAGGCTGGCCAGCGCGTCGGAGACTACGGCAGCAAGCGTATCAATGCTGGGGTGGCAACTGGCCGCGGCCGTCGTCGCGCTGCTGGCCGTCGGCATTGCAGTCACCGTCGCGGGCGCGCGCTTCGTTACCCGGACGACCTCACGCTCGATCCGCGAGATCACGACCGCCATGAGCGCCCTTGCCAAGGGCGATCGCAGCATCACCGTGCCCGGCACGGAGCGCGAGGATGAGATCGGCGAGATGGCTCGATCCCTCGCGGTATTCCGCCAGAGCGCCCAGGACCTGGCACGACTGCAGGAAGACGCGGCCCAATCCGCGCGCGAGGAACTGCTCCGCAAGGAGGCGGAACGCGAAAAGCAGAACCGCTTCATGCGCGCCGTCGCGTCGCAGTTCGAACTCACTGTGGGCGATGTCGTCAGTGGGGTTGCCGCAGCGTCGCAGCAGCTTGAGCTGACGGCGAGTTCCATGGCTGCCACTGCCCACCAGTCGGCGCAAGTGACCGGCGAAGTCACGCGTTCAATACAACAATCCACCGGCGGTATGACCGCGGCTGCCTCGGTAAGCGACCAGTTCGCCGCCTCGATCAGCGAGATCAGCCAGCAAGCGGCCAGTTCGGCGGAGCGAGCCCAGGATGCGCGTAGGATCGTCCAGGGCGCAGATGCGATCATCGCCGCCCTGGCGAACTCCACCAGCGAGATCGAGGCCATAGTCGGGATGATCGACGGGATCGCCCAGCGAACCTCGCTCCTGGCTCTCAACGCGTCGATCGAAGCGGCTCGCAGTGGAGAGGCCGGGCGCGGGTTCGCGGTGGTAGCGGGCGAAGTCAAAGCTCTCGCCCGGCAGACCAGCAACGCCACCGGTGACGTGGCGGACCGCATTCAGGCGATCCAGAACGCCACCGGCGAAAGCATCGCCGCCCTGCGCCAGATCGCGGAGCAGGTTCACCTGCTCGAAGGTAGTGCCGTTGCGATTGCGCAATCGGTCGATGAACAGATGATGGCGAGCAAGGAGCTAGCCAGCAACCTGGCCCGGGCCGCGAGCGGGGCGGACGAAGTCGGCTACAACATGAGCCAGGTCAGCGAGACCGCGGACTCGACCGGAGCGGCGGCAGCGCAAGTACTGGACGCGGCGAGCGATCTCCATCGTCAGGCAGAGGCGCTGCGCAGCCAGGTCGACGATTTCCTCGGCTATGTACGAGCCGCCTGACGCGCGGCCTTTAGCCGACGGACCAGAAGGCATCCTCGGCCGCCTGGTCGTCGGAGAACAGCCAGACCTCCTGAATCTTGCCGCTCTCGATGCGCAGCACGTCGATCCCCGCCATCGACATGGACTTGCCGTCAGCCGTGGCCGAAAACTGCAGCGTCACCGCCACGTGATCTCCATTGGCGAGAATGTTGTCGATGCTATCGAACTTAAACGTCCCCTGGCTGCGCTCCATGAATTTTCCGAGCAGGCCGAACACGGCGTCGCGGCTGTTGTAGGTACCGGAAAGATCACTCGACCCCGGCTGATGCCAAACCAGAGTTTCGCTCAGCAGTTCAGGGAGTTTTGCTAGGTCACCTTTGGCGATCGCGTCGAAATAATCACGAACGATCTTGATGTTTTCGTTGCTCATTTCATAGCTCCTGTATGTCGATATTTCGGCAGTGGGAATTGAGGTAGTTTCACCTCCCAAAGCTCACAAGACGGCACCAATTGGTGCCTAAGGGACCCGCAAGTGATTAAAGCGGAAACGCAGAACACTGATTGGAACGTCTTCCGGACAAATTGTCCGACAAGACAGGTACTCAACTGCATTTCCGACAAATGGGCGGTACTGGTCGTCGGCTGCCTGCTTGAACGCGATCGCCGATCCGGCGAGTTGCGGCGCGAGATCGAAGGCATTTCGCAGAAGATGTTGACACAAACCCTGCGCGCGCTTGAGCGCGACGGTCTGGTTCATCGGGAGGTGTTTCCGAGCGTGCCGCCGCGGGTCGATTATTCCCTGACCCCGCTCGGACAATCGTTGGGCCAGATTGTCGATCAGTTGCGCCAATGGTCCGAGGAACACATCGAGCAGGTCCTGCACTGCCAGGAGCAATTCGATGCTGAAGAGCTTTAGTGCCGTGAGGCTTTTCGCCAACCTGTGTCATCCTTGATACGAAAAGGCCGGCCCCTTTTGGGGACCGGCCTTCGTTTGAGTGTTTTCGGGTCTAGAGCTTCAAGCCCTGATTGGCTTTACCACTTGAACCTGACGCCGACCCGTCCGCCGACGCTGTAGCTGTCGCCCGGGTTCTTGAGGCTGGTGTCGGCATTGACCTCGCCGAACACCTGCACCTTGCCGTCGTTCCAGCTGTTGGTTCCACCAACCGCCAGTCCGCCCGACAACCGGTCGTCGCGCGTCGCGAGCGTGGCGCTGTCGGTAGCCGTAGCCCCCGCCAGCGAGACCGCGCTCCCATCGAGGAACTCGTAGTGCAGGTTCGGCTGCACATAGAGGTGCGAGCTCGAACGCTTGCCCCCCGTGCCGGTGTGGCTCGTCTCACGGTCGAGCGACACGCTCAGCCGGCCGCGCAGGCTCTCGCTCTTTTCGAGCGACACGTCGGCACCAAAAGCGTCCTCGAACGCTCCGACGCCCACTTGCGAGTACGTCAGCTGCGCCTGCGGGGTCAGCGAGAGCTCGTCATTGAGCTTTTGCTTCCAGCCCCCTTCGATCGAGCCAGCCACGCCGTGACCGTCGTTGTCCTTGGCCAGCGTGCGCTTCGCCGTGTCCGAGGTCAGGTCGCTGTTGTACCAGCTGTACTGAGCCTGGGCGTCGGCATAGAGGCCATTGTTGCCGTACCAGGTAAGCGTTCCGCCAACCCCCATCACGTCGGTCTCGATCTTGCCGTCGCCAAAGCGCGAACGGACCTCGGTCGAGCTCGTACCGTAGCGGCCGTTGATCCCGCCCACGAGCGTACCGGCATCGCTTTCGCTGAGCGCGAAGTCCGCACCCATCTGCATCAGCGCCTGCTCCTGGCTGCGCCGGGCTCCGGTGGTCGAGGTCGCCGGTTGGGTCTCACCGACTTTGCCGACCACACGGCCCCATACCCGCGATCCACGCACCGCTTCGCCCTGATCCGCGTTCCAGGCATGCTGGCCCACGCGCTGGCGCAGGGTCGGCAGATCGTTGAGCGCCTGAAGCGCCTGCGGATACTGCTCGTAGATCGGAGCGCCGGCCTGGTAGATCTGCGGACCCGGACCTTCCGGGTGCTTGCCACCACCGGTGTCCGGATCGGGATCGACACCCGGCGTTTCCGGATCAGGATCGGGATCAACCACGGGGGGTTCAACCACGGGCGGCTCAACCACGGGCGGCTCAACCACGGGCGGCTCAACCACGGGCGGCTCAACCACGGGCGGCTCAACCACCGGCGGCTCAACCACGGGCGGCTCAACCACCGGCGGCTCAACCACGGGCGGTTCAACCACCGGCGGCTCAACCACGGGCGGCTCAACCACGGGCGGCTGGGGCTTGAGGTCCGAGCGCAGATACCAATCGCCGTTCTGATCGTTCAGGCCGTTCTTTTCGAGCGTATAGGCAAACGCGCCCCCGGCCACCACGACCTGGCGGCCGTCGAGCGCATAGTCGCCCAGCAGCGCGAACTGGCCATTCGACGCCCCGTCGATGTCGATCAGTTTAATCCCGTCGGTCGTGTAGTCACCCAAACCGCCGGCGTTCTTCACCTTGACCTTGCTGTCGCCCGAAGTGTCACCCTTCACGTGCATCCGGTCGGTCGCCGAATCGTCGTCACCCAGCACGGTGTTGAACAAGATCGTTCCGCCCTGGCCGACATAATCGCCGTCGACCGTAAGAACCGTGCCCGCCGCAGTATCGCTGCCCATGCTGACCAGGCCCGCGTTGGTGAGGCCGCCGATCTTCTGGCCATAGCCAGCGAGATCGAGCCTGCCGCCGCTTGCCACGGTAACCGAAGACGACGCGCTCAGGCTGTCGATGGCGCCTGCACGAAGGGTTCCCTCACTGACCGTCGTCGGACCGGTGTAAACGTTCTCGCTCCCGGAAAGCGTGAGCGTGCCAGCACCGGTCTTGGTGAACGCGCCATCGCCCGAGATAATCCCGCTGTGCGCCAAAGTCGTGCCAGCCGCAGTCTCGATCGTGCCGCCGTTGGTTCCCAGCACGGTACGCCGCGCCGTCGCCATGTCGGCAGTCGTGCGCAGTTCACCGCTGTCCAAAGTCAGGCCGCCAGTAGCGGCACCCAGATTGGCATCGCTCGACACCTGCAGGACACCGTAATCGACGATCGTGCCGCCCGTATAGGCATTGGCGCCAGTCAATACCGAAAGCCCGTCGCCCGTGACAGTCAGCGCACCGGTGCCGTCGATAACGCCATTGTGCGTCAATACCGTCGAGTTCGACACGGTTTCGAAAGTGCCACCCTCTGCGCCGAGCGTAGTGTTTCGAGCCGTGTCTAATGCGGACGTCACTATCAGCCTGCCGCCATCGAGAGTCAGCCCGCCTGCAGCGTCGCCCAGATTGGCGTCGCGCGAAGTCTGCACCGCACCATCGTCGATCAGAGTGCCGCCGGTATAGGTATTCGTCCCGTTAAGGACCGTTGTGCCCGTTCCGAGCTGGTGAACAGCGCCGGCGCCCGAGATCATCCCGTCGAGGTTCAGGCCGTTCGAACGGTTCACCGCGAGCACGCCATCGTTGGAAACGTCGCCGGTGATGGAACCGGAGGTTCCCCCATTGCCGAGTTGCAGTGTGCCCGCTGCAATCGTCGTACCGCCGGTGTAAGTGTTGTCGGCCGTCAGAACCGTCGTGCCGGCATAGACGTCGACCGCCCCGGCACCGCTGACAGCGGCGGCGAATTCATAAAGACCGCTCACGTCGGAATGGTTGAACTCGATCCGGCCCTTGCCGTCTCCGAATTGAATCCACGGAGCGTCGACAACGCCGGCCGCAACAGGCGCATCGCCAACGGCTGAGCCGATCGTAAGCGTACCCGATCCGGTCGCAGAGCGCCCCAGGTTCACGCCGTCCGCGGCAAGAGTGCCACCATCGGAAACAATGAGATGCCCGGTGCCCGCGTCGCCGATGGTCAGGGAGCCAGCCGTCCGCAAGAGCGAACCCGCTCCGGTTACCGTTGCCGATCCCTTGCCCGTCGCAGTTTGTCCGAGAGAGGATGCCGCCGTTGAAGTGACGTCGACCAGCCCCCCATTCGAAACGAAGAGTGAGCCGTTACCTGCAGTACCCACGGTCAACGTGTCGGAATTGTTCCACCGAGACCCGGCGCCATCGACCGTGACGGTACCGAACCCGCCGACCGCGATAGCGATCGTGCCCTTGGCGTTTGAAACCACGCCACCATCGGTGATTTTCAGCGTGCCCTCGCCGAAGTAACCGCCGACATTAAGGTATTCGGACATATTCCATTGCGAACCCGTGCCGCTGACCTGTACCACCCCGGTCGAACCGTTGTCCGCCCCGACTATCCCCCGCCGGGCCGAAACGTTGCCACCGTCCAGAACGTTCAGGGCAGCGGTGCCAAATTGGCCGACAACCAGCTGGTTATCCATCCGCAAACGCGAATCCGCCCCCGTAACGGTTACCGTTCCGTCACCGTTCGGATAAAGGCCGATGTGGGATGTCGATTGGCCGACGACATCGACCAGACCGCCATCGGAAATCGTCATCGTGCCGGTCCCGTTTTTTCCGATCGTCATTTCGCTGGAAGCGCCGACATGCCAGACCGCCCCAGGACCCGTGACGTTCAACTCTCCGGTCGAACCGGCAAGATTGCCGATAACAAGCCCGCCCTCCCCGCTGCCGCCAGCTAGAACATTGACGATGCCATGCGCGGCACCGCCGTCATTGCCGATCGCGAAAGAACCGCTGGAGAAACTCCCTCCATCGCGGATGGTCACGGTGCCCTTGCTGCTATTATTGCCGACGAGAACGTAGCTTGCCGCTGTAACAGAGCCGCCATCCTTGATTTCCAGCTCTGAATCGCCGCCATTACCGACCGTGACCTGAAGTGCGGCATTCACGGCCGACCCCGCCCCCGACACAACCAGCTTGCCCGAGGACCCAGCCGTGGGCGGCTGGGCATTATTATACCCGAGCATTATCGTTTGGGCGTTCACTACACCGCCGCTCGTGACATTCATCTCGCCCGAACCGAGATCGCCGAGGCGAATGGCACCACCGGACTGATTCACAGTCAGTCGCCCACCATTCGAAACGTTTACGACGCCATGGGAATCTGCGACCTTCCCAATGTTCAGCACCCAGTTTCCGGTCGCCGTGAATGTCGCCTGGTTGCCGGCACCGTCGATCGTCAGTTCACCCGTACCGGTATTGCCAACCGTCCCCGAGGCGTAAGTTTCGCTGCCGACCGTGGTGTGAACAGTTCCATCCACGAGCAAAGCTTGAGCCTGCACCGGACCGGCAAGGACGGCACAAAGCGGTCCGAGCGCGACAGCAGTCAGAAGCGAATGACGACGAAACGACGACCTGCGGGTCATGTGAATAGACTCCTTAATTTGTCAGTGAATTGGGGGGTCGGGACGAGCACAGCGGCAAAAACCCGCGGCAAACTCATCGAGTCACTCGCCACCATCCTGGATCAGCACGCGAGAGCTAATCCCGGACATCGCAGCAAAGATGCACTTCGATGACAGATTCCCAAAATCAAATACGCGATTACTCAATCGCCGAGCCTCGCGGACCCAGGATCGAATCTATTTATCAAAATCAATTCATGGCCCTTCATTAGTTGGCCAGAATTTTCTGCCCTGAAGGGCATAGTTCACGAAATCGGATTTGACTTTACGTAGAGTCCCGTAGGCCTCCTACAGTCTTCCGACCGCGCCAGCAGGCTTTCAGCCGAACTCGTGCTTCGTCACTGCGGTCCGGCGCCTCTACCGAGACGCCACTTTCATGCAGGAACCTCAAAAGCCCGAGTCAACTTCTTCAGCCCGCGCTGCTGGCGAAGTCTCTCCGTACAAACCCATAATAGGAATTTGCATGTTTCTGTGAAATGAATGGATGTATAATATATATTAATTAAACTTCACAATTCTTTCACTTAAAAATGAGCAAGAAGCCGCTGCAATTTGGCCGCGTAAAATATCAGCCAGAGCACTCTAAGCCGCTTGAACCAACCCCGCCACTTGCCGGAGCATCTTGGTGAAGTCCTCCGGCTCGCGAGCGCCCTGGATCAGGTACTTGCCGTTGACCACGAAGCTCGGGACCGAATTGATTCCCGCCTTGCGGCCGCGTTCTTCTTCGTAGCGCGTGGCGATAGCGAGCGCCTCGTCGTCCAGCGCGGCGGCCGCTTTGGTTCGGTCGAAGCCTTCGACCGCTGCAATGTCGAGCAAGACCTCGCGGTCGCTTACGTTGCGCCGCTGCTGGAAATGGGCCTTGAACAAGGCGACTTCGAGCCTTGTCTGCGCCTCAGGTCCCTGGTCGGCCAAGGCCCAGCGCAACAGCTTGTGCGCCTCGAAAGTATTCCAGATCATCAGCGGCGGCTCGTCCCCGTCGCCGACGTAGGCCATCGGGAAGCCTGCACGCTCCGCGGTCTGCTGCATCTGAGAGCGCATGGCGGCCACTTCCTCAGGACTGCGGCCGTAGACCTCGGACAAGTGCCGGGCCTGGTCCTTACCTTCGGCTGGAGCATCCGGATTGAGTTCGAACGGCATCCAGCGGACAGCGACGTCCACTTCGCCCGCCACATCCTCAAGCGACTTGGCGAACTGGGTGTAACCGATGGCACACCAGGGACACATGACATCGGACCAGATGTCGACGGCGATCTTGGGCTTCTCGGTCATGCGTTTTGCTCCAGCCACCATTGCAGCATGTAATAGGCGATCGCCTGACGGGGCGGCGGAATGAAGCTATCGCTTTCCGGTCCCTTGGCCATCGCCTCGGCCACTTCCTCACGCGTAAACCAGTTTGCGTCCTCGATCTCGGTCTTGTCGATCACGAGTTCAAGGCTGTCGGCCAACCCGATGCAGCCAATCATCAATTGCGAGGGGAACGGCCACGGCTGGCTGGCGATATAGCGCACGTCGCGCACCCGCACTCCGGCTTCCTCGAAAACCTCGCGCGCCACCGCTTCCTCGATGGTCTCTCCCGGCTCGACGAAGCCCGCGAGCGCCGAATAGCTGCGCGGTGGAAAGCGCGACTGGCGGCCGAGGAGCAGCTTGCCATCGCATTCGACCAGCATGATCGCCACAGGATCGACCCGCGGGAAATGTTGCGCGGAGCAGGACCCGCAGTCGCGCTGCCAGCCGCCCTTGGCCGGGTGAGTCGGCTGCCCGCATCGGGCGCAGAAGCGGTGCCTGGCATGCCAGTCGAGCACGCTGCGCGCGGTCCCGAAGATCGCCAGATCCGCTGCACTCAGTTGCGCGATCGCGCCCCAGGTCTTGCGGTGGGCGTAGGCCGGATCGGGATCGCCTTCGGTGGGAACCGCGGCGAACAGCGCCAGCCCGTCGCGCAATCCGAGGAACACCAGCTCCGCGTCATCCGGCGCCTCTCCGACCGGCACCCATGCCAGCCTGCCGTCATCGTCGAGCTCTGGTAGGAGACCTTCAAGCTTGAGCAGCAAGGCATCGCCACCACGCAGCGCGGCGAGCTTTTCCGGATCGGTACGCAGATGGTCGGCGCGGTCGAGCGGCTGGCCGGCGAAGGCGATAGGACTCATGCGCCGCCCAATGCCGCGAGATCCGCCCGGATGGCGGCGGGGAATTCTTCGAGCAAAGGGTACTCCATCTGCGGCATGTATTGGGTGAACAGCCCAGCCCTCAGGCCGAGCGGCAAGTGCACGAACCCGATCGTCCCGGCCGCGCCCGCCCAGCCGTAAACGCCGGCCTCGTCACCCCGGCCCACGCGGGCGCCGGCGCCGTAGTCCCAGGTCTTGGTGAAAGTGTCCTCGGGCGAGATCGTGTCGGGCAGGATGTTCGAAGTGCCGAGCCGCACGGCCTGTTCGCTCAGAACGCGGCGACCGCCGGTCTCGCCAAAGCCCACCAGCATCTTGAGGAACTTGTCGTAGTCGAGCGGTGTGCTCGCCAGTCCGGCACCGCCGAAGGGAAACGGCGGCTTGTCGAAGTAGATCGAGTTCGAACCGAGATCGATCGGCAGCAGGGTTCCGTTGAGCAGGAAGTAGCTGGTGGTCATCCGATCAGCGTTCTCGCGCGGTACCTGGAAGCCGGTATCGACCATCGCCAGCGGATCGAAGAACCGTTCCTGCAGGAAGCGGTCGAACGGCTGGCCGGACACGACCTCGATCACCCGCCCCATCAGGTCGAGCGCCATCGAATAGCTCCAGCGAGTGCCCGGCTGATAGACCAGCGGCATCTCCGCCAGCCGATCGGCGAAAACATCGAGCCCCTGCACCGGCGTGCCGCGGAAGATCGGCAGAGCCTGAAGCCGGGTGACCATGCCGGGCACGATGCCCTGCTCGCGAAAGGCCGCCGCGATAGGGCCCTGCTGGACGATGCCGTAGCCGATGCCCGCCGTATGGGTGAGCATTTGGCGGATTGTGATCGGCCTGATTGCGGGCTCGAGATTGTCCGGCGTGATCGGCCCGTCGTAGACCTTCTGCACCTGCATGTTCCGGAACTTCGGCAGGATCTCGTAGAGCGGCTGGTCGAGGCCGAGCTTGCCCTCATCGATCAAGGCCATCGCCGCCATGCCGGTGATCGGCTTGGTCATCGAATAGATGCGGTAGATGCTCCGGCCATCCGACTTGCGCGGAGCGGTAAAGCTGTCGACCCCGGCGGCGATCACCATTGGATCGTCCTGCCCGAAGCCAAGCGTCACCACCATGTTCGCAACCTTCCGGCTGTCGACATAGCTGGAGATCAGGCGCGTGACATTGGGCCAGGCAGTCGGGCTCTGAGCCCAGGCTGGAATGCCAGGAAGCAAGGCCCCCGCCCCGAGCGCCGCCGCTCCGCCAAGGCATTGGCGGCGAGTGAGTCCGATGTCCCTTAGAAGCTCCTGCATCGCTCAGTTTCCTCCCTCAGGGGGTGACGGGGTGACACGGTTTTCGCAAAGTGTCACCTTGCCCCTTTTTCCCGGTATTCCCGAACCTTACGCGGACTTGCCGCAGGTCGATTGGACCGGACATGAATGGCAGATTCGCTCATCGCATGCAGACCCTGCGCCGAAACGGGGCGTGTAGGAAAGTTCTATTCCTCAAAGGCCCCTTGAATAGCCCCAGTGTATTAGCGATATAACGCACATGCTCAACGTGCTCTCGATCCTCACCGGTATTGTCGCGCTGCTGCTGGCGATACCTTCGGCCATCCCGTTCCTCGGCTGGGGCAACTGGATCGTCCTGCCCATCGCCGTGGTCGGCATCGGCCTCGGCGCGCTATCGCGTTCGAACGGCGGGCGGAACTTCTGCCTGATCGTGTTCGGCATCGCGGTGGTCCGACTGATGCTGGGTGGCGGGATTTTCTAGAGCATTGCGCCTGGCGGGACGGTCTCTCCCGTCTGCGGATCGTGCCGATTACGTGAGCGATGCCAACCCTTCTTGGGTTGAGTTGGTCAATGGGTCGGAAGGAGACTGTCCGCCTTGGAACCCCTGACATCGTTCCCGGCCTGGCAACTTTCGGTCGCGAGCTTCATCGCTTCGAAGTCGAAAGTCAGACGGCTCTCCCGGAAGAAGCCATGCGAGATCATGCCGGAACTCCGGAACGGGAAAGCGGACAGGGGATTGCCTCCGCCTGGCATGTAGACGCCCGGAAGGTCGTCGCGTGTCAAATTGCCCAGCGTGGCCGCCGCGCGGAAGGGGACGAACTGCACGGCGCCACCGCCTCCCTGACCGGTCATCGTCTTGCTTTCGTCAATCGTGACGCCCGCCGCATCGAGCGTTGCCTTGGGTGCCACTAGCCCGCCACCGGCCAAGCCAGTGTCGATGAGGAACAGCCCCTCGGCCTGATTCAATTTTCCCCGCGCAAAGATGAAATGGTCGCCCACGAACCAGAACGGCACGATGTTCGCGCCACCCTCCGCCGCCCGTGCCTGGAAAGCCGCCGATGTGTCGCGGGGCGCCAGTGTCAGCTTGCCGGTGCAGTAATCCAGTGTCGACAAGAAGTGCATCAGCAACCCGGTGCCGATCACGCCGTCAAGTTCGACACCGGGCAGCTTAAGACCGTCCGCCGACGGATTGATGCCGGCGGGCACGTTGCGGATGCGGATGCCGCCGATCTCCAGCTCAGGCACGACGGTGCGTTCGACTCTCCCCTGCAGCCCCCCGGCGAACACGCCTACGCCGCCCTCGCTGATCGGCAGGCCGAGGGCTTCGGCGAACGGGCGTCTCAGCATGATGTCCGGTGCCCCGGTATCGATCAGGAACGTGGCCTGTCGCTCGCCGATGGTGACATGTACCACCGGCAGCGGATCGGTGATCACGAACGGGACCGAGCCGGTAACCTCAGGGTTCTCAATCTCGTAGAAGTCGGCACCAAAGTTTCGCTGCCGTACCCGCGCCATGCCCATTGTGGCCGTCGCGACCGGATCGCCCGGGGCCATGGCCAACGCCTTTTGCGCAAGATCGAGCGCTTCGCTTTCACGGCCTTCATAAAGACGAGCGCGAGCGAGCCGGGCGAGAGCTGGCCCGGAGCCCGGAGCAGCTTTGGCTGAGTCCTCATAGACTCGCGCGGCTTCTTCAAAGCGGCCCTGAGCGAACAGATCGTCGCCGGGCAATGCCTGCGTCCGAGCCGCCGATGGCGCGCCTTCCGGGACTGGAGGAGCCGGCTTTGTCGCACCCATGAGGGCGATTGAAAATGTCACCAACAACGCCCGCTGCTGCAGCTTGTGACCCTGCATGCCTCTCTCCCGATCAGGTTGCGCCTGGTGGGGTAAAGGCTATGCTACTTCAAATGCAATTGGATGAGCAGAGTAGAGAGTTCAGGGTCCAGAGGGCCCGGCAGGCGGCAGCCCTGCAAAACCGTCTTCGCGCGCGTTTGCTAATGGCCTGCGCGACTACCGAGCGAAGCCTGTCCGACCTGGAGAAGCTGACCGGCCAGCCGCTCTCCAAGCTGCATTACCATGTCACTCGCCTGCTCGAGGCCGAGCTACTCCAAATAAGCCGCGAACAGGCTCGCGCCGGCAGGCCTGTTCGCTTCTTCCGCGCCGTTGCCGAGAGCTTCCTGGTTCCTGAGGAACTCCTGGGCGATCTCCCGGGCGACGCCCTGGCGACGGAATTACGCAACTTGCTGCAGATGAACCGCGGAGAGGTCGCCTTGCGCTACGCGGCGGACGGGCGCGGCAACTTCACCATCAAGCTGGTGCGCGACGAGACCGGGCCTGACCCGAAGGCGATCGAGCTTTGGCAGGTGTTCAGACTAGACCGAACGCAGCGCAACGCCCTGGCGCGCGAATTGATCGAGTTATTCGATCGCTATTCGAAGGCCCAAGCTGGCAGCGAGACGATCCTGGCCCACGCTGCCTTCGCGCCGCGAGGATAGTGGAAGATCATCCCCGCCTACTTGTCACCCCTTGCGACACAGCCTCCCGCGCCTCGGCCGCCGGACGGCGTGCGGTAATGAGCGACTGCACTGGGTGGTTAGCGGACGTTTGCCTCCCAAGGGATTTCCATGGCATAATCCGGGTCGGCCCTGATGGGCGATCATCCGTGGTTCGGTAGTTTTCTTAGCTCGCAAAAAGGCACCCGCTCGTCCGGATCAGGAGGGGCGCCAGCACAGCCTATATCGAGAAGCTGAGCTGAGAGGAGGCTAATAATGCCCGTTCCCGTTACCGTCGACAACTACGTCCGCGCCGAAACCGACAAGGTCTTCGCTGCCTACAGCCAGCGCGCGTTCGGCACGTTCCTTCACTACCGTGAGCTGGCGCCGCTGGACGACCAGAACGTTCAGCGGGCAAATCGCGACACGCTTTACTCGGTTTCGCTGTTCGATCTTGATGCCGGGCCGGTGACCTTCACGATGCCCGATCCGGGGCAAGGGTTCATGTCTCTGACGCCCTTTAGCGAGGACCATTACACCACCGGCTCGGTTTACGGGCCCGGCGAGCACACTTTCAGCCGCGACGACGTAGGCACGCGCTATGCATTGTTCGCGCTACGCACTTTCGTCGATCCGAACGATCCGGCTGATGTGGCGCGGGCGCACGCACTGCAGGACGCCGTTGGCGTGCGGCAGGCAGCGGGCGGGACCTTTACGGTTCCCGACTGGGATCAGGTTGTGCGCCAAAAGCTCGCCGACGCGCTTTCGGTGCTCGGCGCGACGTTGGCCGACTGGCGGGGCGCCTCCGGTGTCGCGGGCGAGGTCGATCCGATCCGGCACCTGATCATCAGCGCAACCGGATGGGGGCTCAATCTCCCGCGCGACGCGATTTATCTCAATGTCAGTCCCGAGCGGAACGATGGCCAGACGGTTTACCGACTGCACGTACGCGAGGTGCCGGTCGACGGCTTCTGGTCGGTCAGCGTCTACAACACCGAGGGCTATTTCCAGAGCAACCCCCAGGATGCCTATTCGATCAACAACATTACCGCGCAGAAGGAAGCGGACGGCTCGGTAACCATCCAGTTCGGCGGTTGCGGTGACGGAGTTCCCAACTGTCTGCCGATCATGCCGGGGTGGAACTATACTGTGCGGCTCTACCGCCCGCGCCCCGAAATTCTCGACGACACTTGGACATTCCCCGAAGCTCAACCAGTTGGTTGATCAACGTCCGCAATGGGTCGCTAGCAGACAGTCCGCTTTCAAGCGTTCAAACCCCGCTCTACTCCACCGCCATCGCCAGTAGCGCGGCCTTCGCAAATAGCGTCGGCAATCCCGCCTCTTCGATCCGGGCCAGGGGCCACCACTCGCCCTCTCCAAGCGACGTGAACTTTTCCCCTGCATAGACCGCCAGGCCCAGCTCCAGGTCGAAGTGGGTGAACCCATGGCGCACAACACCACCAGCCTTCCACGCCCCCGGGATCGGCGCGTCTTCCGAGCCGTCCTTGCGCGCGCTCCAGCCGTCGTCGGGCAGCGCGCGCATACCGCCAAGCAAGCCCTTTGAGGGTCGCTTTACCAGCCAGACCTGTCCGTTGCGCTCGATCCAGAAGGCCGTGCCCGTGCGCTCCGGCCGCGCCTTCTTCGGTGCCTTGACCGGCAAGTCCCCTTGTATTCCCTGCGCGCGAGCCAGGCAGGGTGCGGACAGCGGGCACAACAGGCATTTGGGAGAGCGCGTCGTGCAGATGGTCGCGCCTAGGTCCATCATCGCCTGAGCGAAATCGCCGGGGCGTTCGCACGGGGTGATCTCTTCGGCGGCGGCGCGGATGGCCTTGCGGGCGCCGGGCATCGGCTCGTCGATGGCGAACAGGCGCGCGACCACTCGCTCGACATTGGCGTCCACCACTGTCGCAGGCTCGCCGAACGCGATCGCCGCCACCGCCGCTGCGGTATAGGCGCCGAGGCCCGGCAGTTTGCGCAGCTCATCTTCGGTCTCTGGAAAGCCGCCCCGTTCAACCACGGCCTTGGCACAGGCGACGAGGTTGCGGGCGCGCGAATAGTATCCCAGCCCCGCCCACTCGGCCATGATGTCCTCATCAGGAGCCGCGGCGAGTTCCTCAACAGTCGGCCAGCGGGCGGCGAACTTCTGGAAGTAGGGCGCCGCGTGCGCGGTCGTGGTCTGCTGCAGCATCACTTCCGACAGCCACACCCGATAGGGGTCGGGCCGCTCGGCCGAGCCGGGCGAAATTCTCCACGGAAATGCTCGCGCATGACCGTCATACCATTCGAGCAATGCGGCTGGGACCCTATCCTCCATCGCACCGCTATGGCATGGGCGGCACGTCCATGGAACGCGATGGCGAAAAGAAGAAGGGGGTTAAACCCAAGGCTTATGAGCGCCCGCGCGGAGGCCCCGCGCGGCCGGTGGCGGAGCTTGTCCCGCAGATCGGACGCGCCGCCTTCCGCCGCTTCGGTTTCGTGCAATCGAGCGTGGTCACGCGCTGGCCCGAGATCGTCGGGCCGCACCATTCGCAAGTCTGCAGCCCCGAAGCGATCCGCTTTCCGCCGGGCGAGAAGAGCGATGGCATTCTGCAACTGGTGGTCCTGCCCGCCCATGCGCCGCTGATCCAGCACCTCATTCCCGAGATCATGGAGCGCGTGAACCGGTTCTTCGGCTACAAGGCCGTAGCGCGCGTCAAGCTGCGGCAAGGCGCGGTTAAGCCGCCGCATGCACAAGGCACGCGAACAGCGCCGCCTTCGCTCAAGCCAATCCCGATGGAATTGGGCGACAGCTTGCGCGATATTGGGGATCCGGAACTGCGCGCGGTGCTCGAATCGCTGGCGCGCAGTCTGGGGACGAGAGAGGGAACCGAATGATCGGTAAGAGGATTGCCGCCGCCGCAGCGCTCGCTGTCGCGGCACTTGCTTCGGGCGGCGCCACCGCCAACTGGAACGCCACGGTCAGTGCGAACGGCACCAGCCACGTAATCGGCAACCCGGCCGCCAAGGTCCGGCTGACCGAATACATCAGCTATACCTGCCCGCATTGCGCCGCCTTCACCCGCGAAGGCGAACAGCCGATCAAGCTCGGCTACATCGCTCCGGGCAAGGTCAACCTCGAGGTCCGCCACCTGTTGCGCGATCCGATTGACCTGACCGTGGCCGTGCTGGCGCACTGCGGCCCGGTGTCGAAGTTCCCGCAGAACCATTCCGCTTTCATGCTCGGCCAGGACAAATGGATCGAGCCGCTGACCAAGTCGACCGCGGCCCAGCAGCAGCGCTGGCGCGAGCCCGGCGTCGCGGGACGAAGAGCAATCGCGAGCGACTTCGGCCTCTACGCCATCATGGCGCGACGCGGCTATTCGCGAGCGGAAGCCGACCGTTGCCTCGCGGACGACGCCTTCGTGAAGACCCTGGCCGAAAACTCGGCCAAGGACTGGGACAAGCCCGGCATCGACAGCACGCCGACTTTCGCGGTCAACGGCGTCGTTCTGCCCGGCACCCACTCCTGGGACGCGCTTTCAAAGCAGCTGGACGAATTCGTCCGCAACGCGTCCTGAGTCTCAAAAATTACAGCCCTAGATCCACTCGAGAGGGAACCTGAATGATTAGCATCCGCCAAGTGTCGTTCGCCATCGTCGCTGCCTCGTCGGCGCTCGCGCTTGCCGCGTGTGGCGAGAAAGCCGAAGAAGGCGCACCCAAGGGCGAACCCCTTGCCGCCATCGCGGCTCCGGCCGGCACGACCTGGGCCGAAACCGCTGCCGAGACGCCGGAAGGCGGGTTCCGCATCGGCAATCCCGAAGCGCCGCTAAAGCTCGTCGAATACGCCAGCCACACCTGTTCGCACTGCGCCGAGTTCTCGCAGAAGGGATCGGGTCCGCTCGACGAGTACGTGAACCGCGGCATCGTCAGCTACGAGATTCGCAACCTGATCCGCGACGGGCTGGACCTGACGATCGCCATGCTCGCCCGCTGCGGCACGCCGGAAACCTTCCACCCGCTCGCCAACCAGGCCTGGGCCAACTTCACGCCGATTATGGATCACGTGCAGGCCAACGCCGCCGCGGTTCAGGCTGCCATGCAGTCGCCGCCGGCCCAGCGCTTCCAGAATATCGCCGAAACCGCCGGCCTGCTCGACTTCTTCGCGGCGCGCGGCATCAGCCGTGACCAGGCGATGGCCTGCCTAGCCGACACGGCCAAGGCTCAAACGTTGGCCGAGGCTTCGCAAAAGCAGGCCGACGAGCTCCAAATCAGCGGTACGCCGACCTTCTTCCTCAACGGGAAGCTGATTGAAGGCACGACTTGGGAAGCGATCCAGCCTGCCCTGCAGACCGCCGGAGCGCGCTGACGTTAACTATGGCGCGGCGTATAGCTGTGGAAACAGCTGCGCCGCGCTTCTTCCTCCGGCGCCGTTGGTCTAGCTTCACCCTCTTACGCAGGGGGTTTTTGCGACCGATGGACATTCGCGTCCAATGCTGATCCGCAAACTCAAGCTCGCAGGCTTCAAGAGCTTCGTCGAGCCCTCAGAGCTGCGTATCGAGCCGGGCCTTACCGGCGTGGTCGGCCCCAACGGTTGCGGCAAGTCCAACCTGCTCGAAGCGATCCGCTGGGTGATGGGCGAAAACTCGCCCAAGTCGATGCGCTCCGGCGGCATGGATGACGTGATCTTCGCCGGCACCGCCCAGCGCCCGCCGCGCGACTTCGCCGAAGTCGTGCTCGATGCGGTGAGCGACGATGGCGAAGAGCTGCAAGTCACCCGCCGCATCGAGCGCGGCATGGGCAGCGCCTATCGCGTCAACGGGCGTGACGTGCGGGCGAAGGACGTGTCGCTGGTCTTCGCCGACGCCGCCACAGGCGCGCATAGCCCGGCACTGGTGAGCCAAGGCAAGATCGCCGCCGTCATCGCCGCCAAGCCGGCCGAACGGCGCATGATGCTGGAAGAAGCCGCGGGCATCGCCGGCCTCCACGTCCGCCGCCGTGACGCGGAAAGCAAGCTCAAGCAGACCGAGGCCAATCTCGCGCGTCTCGAAGACCTGGCCGCCGGGCTGGACAGCCAGATGGCCACCCTGCGCCGGCAGGCCAAGCAGGCAGAGCGGTACAAGGCTCTCTCCGAAAAGATCCAGCATGCCGAGGCCCGTTTGGTCTTCGCCCGCTGGCGCGATGCCGCCCAGGCGGCCGAAGCTGCAAGAGCAAGCGCGCGCGGTGCGGAACAGAAGGTCGAGCTGGCGCAGAAGCTCGCTCAGGAAGCCCAGAAGGCGCAGGCCGCGGCTGCCGAGAAGCTGGCCGAAGTCCGCGAAGAGCTGGCCGACCGGCGCGACGACGCCAGCGCTCACGGACACCGCATGGCCGCGCTGTCGAGCCAGCTTGAGGCGGCCGAGCAGCGGCTGGCCGACCTCGACCGCCAGAAGCAGCGACTGGAGGAAGATCGCGGCGAGGCCGATCGCGTGACGCGCGACGCTGCCGGCGCGCTCAAGAAGCTGGCCGAGGATCTCGCCGCCGGGGAGGCCTCGCTAACGGCTGACGAGACCCGGCGTCCCGAGTTCACTCGCGCTTCCGAGCAAGCCGAAGCCGCTTCGCGCGCTGCCGAACTGGCTCTGGCCAAGGCCACCGCAGACCACGCCGGGGTCGAGGCCGAATGGCGCATTGCCCAGGCGGAAGTCGCACAGGTGGAGGCCAGGCTTGCACGGCTGGAGAACGAAGTCCGGCGGCTCGACGACCAGCGTGCTGCACTCTCCCAACAGGGCGATCCGGATGAGGCGGTGGTATCAGCGCAGTCCGCAGCCGACGATGCCGCACAGGTCCTGGCGGACACCCGCGAGAGGCTCGCCGAGGGCCAGACGCGCAAGGAAGACCTCGCCAAAATTCGCGACGAAGCCGCCAGCGCTCTGGCCACAGCCCGGGCCGAACTCGCCGGAATCGAGCGCGAATGGCAGGCCCTCCAGCGCGACCGCGAGGCACGTGCGAAGCAGGCTTCGGGCAAGCACGGCCTCCCGGTGGCACTCGACAAGATCGCTGCCGAGCCCGGGTACGAGCGCGCGCTCGCTGCCGTCCTTGGGCGTGACGCCAAGGCGCCACTCGGTGCGCCGTCGGGGGATGCGGAGGGACGCTATTGGAGCGGAGCCGAGGCCCCCGCGCCCGTCGCCGGCAGCCTCGCCGCGCATGTCCGGGACTGCCCGCCGCAACTGGCAGCGCGGCTGGCGCTGGTCCATTTCGCCGAAACCGACGACGGGCGCCCGCTCAAGCCAGGCGAATGGCTAGTCACTCGCGACGGGCGCTTGCGCCGCTGGGATGGCTTCCTGGCACGGGGCGAAGGCGCGGCAGAGGCGGCCCGGCTCGAAGCCGAGAACCGCTTTGCCGAACTCGATGCCCAGCTCCCCGCCCTGCGCGAGGCCGCCACGAAGGCCGAGACCGCGCAACGTGCGGCGCAAGACGAACTCACCGAGTTGCAGCGCATGCTGGTGGGCGTTGAACGCGAGAGCCAGCAAGCTAGTGAGGCCGAACGCCAGGCCCTGCGAGCGCTCGACCAGGCCGAAGCCGCGCGAGAACGCCTTGCCACCCGGCGCGAGGAATTGGCTACAGCGGAAGCGAGTCTCGGTGAGCAGCGGCAGCAGGGTCAGACCGAACTGGCAGCGGCGCAGGCCAAGAAGCTCGATCTGCCCGATCCAGAGACCGGACGCGCCGCGCTCGCCGCCGCGCAGGCCAAGAACGAAGCCTCGCGCGGCATGCTCCAGACCGCCGCGGCCGCTCTCGCCGCCCACGATCAGGCGCTTGCCGTGGCGCGCGAGCGGGTCTCGACACAGCGTGCCGACATCAAGGGCTGGGAAGCCCGCGCGGGCGACGCCGCCAAGCGTCTGTCGGACATGGCGCTGCGGTTTGACGAGATCGCCGAAGAACGCGCCATCGTCGCGGCCAAGCCCGCGTCGCTCATGCGCGAGATCGAAGGTGGCCAGGCCGTGCGCGATCGGCTCGCTGGTGAATTGGCTGCTGCAGAGGCGGCCGTCGCCACGGCCGGCGAAGAAGGCCGAAACGCCGACGCTGCCCTGAACCTGGCCAACGAAGCGCTGGCCTCAGCCCGCGAAGAACGCGCCGGCTCAGCCGCCCGAGCCGAGAACGAGGAGTCGCGCCGCGAGGAAATGGCACGCATTTCCGGCGAACGCTTCCAGTGCCCCCCGCCCGTCCTCGCAACGCGCTTCGAATTCGATCCCGCAGATGTCGCCGCCGCGGGAGAGGAATCGACGACAATGGACCGCCTGGTCGCCGACCGCGAGCGCATCGGTCCGGTCAACCTTGTGGCGGCCGACGAACTCTCGCGGATCGAGCTGGAGCATGGCGCAAGCGTCGCCGAGCAGGCCGAACTGGCCGAGGCGGTCAACCGGCTGCGCGGATCGATCGGCAACCTCAACCGCGAAGGCCGCGAACGGCTGCGTGCCGCGTTCGAGGAGGTCGACGGCCATTTCCGCCAGCTATTCACGCGCTTGTTCGAAGGCGGGCAGGCTCATCTGGCGCTGGTCGATTCCGACGATCCGCTCGAGGCTGGCCTGGAGATCTACGCCCAGCCCCCTGGCAAGCGCTTGCAATCGCTGACCTTGCTGTCGGGCGGTGAGCAGGCGCTGACTGCGGTGGCGCTGATCTTCGCGCTGTTCCTGACCAATCCGGCGCCGATCTGCGTGCTCGACGAAGTCGACGCACCGCTCGACGACGCCAATATCGACCGGTTCTGCGATCTGCTCGACGCGATGGTCCGCGAAACCAAGACGCGTTACCTCATCGTCACGCACAACGCCGTGACCATGAGCCGCATGCATCGCCTGTTCGGCGTAACGATGGTGGAGAAAGGTGTGAGCCGCCTGGTCAGCGTGGACCTTGGCGGAGCTGAAGAGCTGCTGGCGGCCGAGTAGCTGGAGCTGGGCTCTCTGGTCGGCCACGCCAGCAGCGGAGGTACTCAGATCGAGCCTGTCCTCCGCTGCCTGTTCGGGCATGTTCCTTTATTCATCCGCAGCCCCCTTCTGGTCGATGGGTTGAGTTCTGATCTGCGGTGGCCGATCGAGCTTAAGCAAGAATGCCCGCGACCGAATGAATGTCCGAAGCCTGGGTCGCCAGAGCATTGGCCCACAGGATCGTCGAGATAGCAACGGCGCCGATGGCGGCGAAAGCGTGCTGGGCGAGCTTTGAAAATACGGTCATCTTTAATCCCCTTGGTCTCTCTTGGCGGGTCATTCCGCCGATGCAGACTGCATTGCATCAGGCGTGCCAATTTGCCGAAAGGGCAGAATTGCGTGGTTTTTGGCGCCTAAGGCTGTTTAGCGTGAGACCGCATTCCCGCATGTTGGTGCATTTTACCAACTCGGAGCATCGGAGATAAGCCCGACGAGGATCTTTTTTCGGCACCTTTTGGTGTAAGCCTGCGCACATGACCGACCATCCCCACACCCTGGTTGCGATCACTCCCTGCAACGACATCGACGCGAGCACTGCATTCTACCGCCGCCTCGGCCTCGAAGTCCTCAGCGACTACGGGACCTATCGCATTCTTGGTGATGGCAAGGGCTGGCTACTGCACCTTTCTTCGGAGGCCCCAAAAGGCTGGGTCATCCCAGGCCGCAATCCCAACGGCCTCTATCTCTATCTCGAAGACGTGGACGGGCTTGCCGCACGGATTGCCGATCTGCTCTCTGGAGGCGGACCGTCTCACAAGCCGTGGGGCATGTACGAAATGGCGCTTTCAGACCCCGACGGAACGCTCGTTCGGATCGGCTGGCCTTCAGATCTGCTGGCTGAACGGCCCCGCTAAACCTGTGCCGTAGCGGCACGAACCGCTTCCAATGCGCCTAACGCCAAGTATCTGGCGCTTTCAGCATAGCATGGTGGCGGCTGTAACTATATCAGTAGGATTACCGAGGCCAGCGAGCGCGGAGGTCACGGAACCGGAGATTCCCCTTCGGCATGCTAAGCTGACGGCTAGGTCCAACCTGAACCCCTGGGCCAGGCCGTTTCCGCGCTCATTCTCTCCTATTGCCCCAGAATAGCCCGCGGTCCGGCGCCCATGGCGCCGAGGCGATCGTCCTTGTTGTAGAGCTGGCATTTCTGCAGGCTCAGGCACCCACATCCGATGCACTGATCGAGCTGGTTGCGCGTGCGCGTCAGCAGGTTGATCCGCTGGTCGATTTCGAACCGCATCCCCCGGCTGATCTGCTGCCAGTCAGACAATGTCGGCGCTCTGCCCTGCGGCAATTGAGCCAGCTGTTGCTCGATATCCGCGAGCGCCAGCCCTAGCTTCTGCGCGATCAGAATGAAGCTCACCCGGCGAATGTCGGAGCGCAGGAAGCGACGTTGATTGCCGCCCGTGCGCAGCGCCTGGAGCAGCCCCTTGTCTTCGTAATAGCGGATGGCCGAAACCGCGACGCCCGTGCGCGCGGCCAGTTGGCCAATCGTAATGAAGCGGTCTTCCACCATGGCGAACCCACCCATTTTTATTTGACCTCAAGCTAGCTTGAGGTTGCACAAGGAGCAAGCGGAATGATTCGCACGCCCCAACAGACGCACAATAATATGTGTTTGAAACAGGGTGTTATCGCAGGAAACTGCCAGCAGGATCGAGGCCAGAGATGAACGAACCGCTCAGAACGCCGGAACTAAAGTTCTATCGCCAGTCCCAGGTCATGAACCGTGATGCGCCGATCGAAGAAGCCCAGCGCCGCCCGTTGCTCGACCCATCGGCGCATATGCTGGGTCTCAAAGTGGGCTGACAGAGCCTCTCGGCTGTCCCAGATTTCGGTCACCCGGAACAGGCCCGCTTCGGCTACATCCTCAGCGTAGGAGTAGGATTGACATCCCGGCTCTAGCAACGTGGCTTCGATCACCGCGCGCATCAGCGGGCGGGCTTCGGCAAGACGATCGAGAGGAAAGCGAAAGCTACCGAGGACCGCGATCAAAGCTCGAAGTCCGGCAGCGGTTTCAGAACTCCGAATGTCTCTTCGTTCGGTGCGTGACCGAGAGGTGGAAGGACCAGGGTCGCTTCCTCGACCTTGGTGTCCGGAACCCGAAGCAACAAGTCATGGATCAGCGTCAGTCGGCCGAGCCGCTGATTGTTGAAGTCGACCAGCGTCCACGGAGCGTGTTCGGTATGCGTAGCCCGCAGCATGGCTTCGCGAGCGCGGGTGTAGTCATCGTACTGCTCGCGCGCGGTGATATCGATCGGTGAGAGCTTCCAGCCTTTCAGCGGATCCTCGGCCCGCTCGGCAAACCGTTCCTCCTGCTTCTCCTGGTCGCAGCAGAGCCAGTACTTAAGCAGCAGCACGCCGTCATCGACCAGCAGCTTCTCGAATACCGGGGTCACCTTCAGGAAGGCGTCGACTTGTGCCGGCGTGGCGAAGCCCATGACCTGCTCGACTCCGGCCCGATTGTACCAGCTGCGATCGAACAGCACGATTTCCCCGGCAGCCGGCAGGTGCGTGACATAACGCTGGAAATACCACTGGCCCGCCTCTCGCTCAGTCGGAGTTCCGAGCGCGACGGTGCGGCATTGACGAGGATTGAGGTGGCGGCTGATCGCATTGATCGCCCCACCCTTCCCGGCACTGTCCCGTCCTTCGAACAGGACCACGATACGTGCGCCGGTATGTTTGACCCAACGGGCCAGCTCGATCAGCTCGCGCTGGAGCGGCTTGAGAGCTTCTTCGTAATCCTTGCGCTTCAGCTTGCTCACGGAATGGTCTCCCTCAAGCCGTTGTATCGGCGCTAGAAGCTCTCTTCGTAAACTCGGGAAATGTCCTGACCCCACTCGCCATGAAACTTGTCGAGCAGGCGCTGCGCCGGGACCTTGCCGCTGGAGACGATCTCCTGAAGCGGTTCGAGGAAACCGGCCTCGCTGTCGCCACCGGCGTTGAACCGAGCGCGGGCGTTGAGCCCGGCGCTGGCGATCTCGAGCGCCGGCCCCGCCAGATCGCGCAGGATACCGCCGCCGGGCAGCGGAGCGTCGAGCGCGAGCTTGGGCACCGCATTACGCAGCGCCTCCCGCTCATCCATCGACCAGTGCTTCACCAGATCCCACGCCGCATCAAGCGCGGCGCCGTCGTAGAGCAGCCCGACCCACAGCGCCGGCAGCGCGCAGATCCTGTTCCACGGACCGCCGTCAGCTCCGCGCATTTCCAGGAAGCTCTTCAGCCGGACTTCGGGGAACGCGGTCGAGAGGTGGTCGGTCCAGTCGCTCTCTGTCGGCAGTTCGCCCGGCAGGGCCGGCAGGCGGCCTTGCATGAAGTCGCGGAAGCTCTGTCCGGCGGCGTCGATGTACTTGCCGTCGCGGAACACGAAGTACATCGGCACATCGAGCATGTATTCGACGTAGCGCTCGTACCCGAAGCCATCCTCGAACACGAACGGCAGCATGCCGGTGCGGTGCGGATCGGTGTCCGACCAGATGTGGCTGCGATAGCTGAGGAAGCCGTTGGGCTTGCCCTCGGTAAACGGCGAATTGGCGAACAGCGCGGTGGCGAGCGGCTGCAGGGCCAGGCCAACGCGGAACTTCTTCACCATGTCGGCTTCGGATGCGTAATCCAGGTTCACCTGGATCGTGCAGGTCCGCAGCATCATGTCGAGGCCCATCGTGCCGACCCGCGGCATGTGGCGCAGCATGATGTCGTAGCGGCCCTTGGGCATGATCGGCAGCTCGTCGCGCCGCTTGTCGGGCCACATGCCGAGGCCGAGATAACCGATGCCCAGCGCCTCGCCGACTTCCTTGACCTGTTCCAGATGGCGGCCGGTCTCGGCGCAAGTTTGGTGCAGGTTGTCGAGCGGTGCGCCCGAGAGTTCGAGCTGGCCCGCCGGCTCCAGGCTGACGTTGCCGTCAGGCCCTTCGAGCGCGATGACATTTTCGCCCTCGTACACGGGCTTCCAGCCGAAACGGGTGAGAGCGAACAGCAGCGAATGAATGCCGCCCGGTTCCTCGTAGGAAGGGGCGTGGTGATCGGTCAGCGAGAAGACCAGCTTCTCATGCTCAGTGCCGATGCGCCAGTTGATGACCGGCTTTTCGCCGGCCTGCATGGGTTCGACGAGCTGCTCACGCCGCTCGATCCGCAGATCCTCCCCCTCGGACGTCTTGCGCGTGCTCATGGCCGGGCCGTTAGGCGAGCCTTGCGAACCACGCCAGCGCAATTTGCATGGCTACGGGAATCTACCAGTCGCCGACGCTGCCCATCCACAGGGCAGCGGCAGCAATCGCGGCCGTTTCGCCACGCAGAATACGCGGGCCGAGCGTGATGGGCCGCGATTGCGGAGCGGCTCGTACGGCCTCCCGCTCGGCGTCGTCGAAGCCCCCTTCGGGCCCCACCAGCAACGCGGCGGCCCCCCGATACTGTGCGAAGGCAGCGGCAGCCGGACCGCCGCCGAGTTCGTCGGCGAAAAACAGCGTTCGCTCCGCTGGCCAGTCGCGCAGAAGCGCCTCGAGCTTCACCGGCTCACCTAGTTCCGGCAGCGCGGTTCGGGCGCACTGTTCGGCCGCTTCGGTCATGACCGCGCGGGCCCGTTCGAGGTTCAGCTTGTCGGCCACGCACCGCCGCATCAGCACCGGCTGGATTCGCCGCACGCCCAGTTCGGTCGCCTTCTCCAACACCAGGTCGAATCGGTCCTTCTTGAGCAGCGCCACGCAGAGCCACAAGTCGGGCACTTGCTCACGCGCGCGCAGGCGTTCGACCAGGTCGAGCGAGAGATCGCGCTTGCCCGCCTGCGTCACCCTGCAAGCCCATTCGCCGGTCTCATCATCGCACAGGATCACCGCATCACCCTCGGCCACACGCATCACGCGGAGCAGGTAGTGAGCTTGCGGCCCGTCGAGCGTGAGCGAGCCGTGCTCGGTCAACGGCCCAGGTACGAACAGGCGCGGAGCGCTACGCGGGGGCCAGGCAGGGGTGGCGGGCATTTGCACCTACTAACCGCGTCCTACTCGACCGCAATGTTCTTCAACGCCTCGCGCCGGCTCAACCCGCTCAGGCGCTCGGTGTTCTCCGCGACGTATCGCCGCACCTCCGCTGGATCGGTCCAGGCATATTGCCGCAGCGCCCAACCGATCGCCTTGCGCAGGAAGAACTCCTTCGAATCCAGCGAGGGCTCGATACAGGCATAGAGCAGGTCGAGGTCGGTCTCCTGCTTGCCCTTGAGCTGGCAGAGGATCGCGCTCCGCCGTTTCCAGATGTCGCTGTCGGTACTCCACGCGAGCATCGTCTGCCTCATCGGCTCGCCTTCGACCTTTAGGATGGGCCAGAAGCGCTGGCCGACGATGGAATCGACGTAATCCCACCAGGCGCCGCTCACGATCATTTCTTCGTACATCCCGAGCGCGCCCAGCCGCTGGAACGCCCGCGCTCCTCGCGCCCCGGTGAGTTCGATCGCCGCATAGCGTTCTTCACGGAACTCCGCGTTGCGCCAGATCGCGAGCACGTCGGCCTGCCACGCAGAGGTATCCGGCCAAGACAAATCGGCGAACAGATTGCGGCATACCTTGCGCAGCGGCACGGCCGACACTCCGAGGTAGGGCATGGCCGATTTCATGTAAGCCTGCATGCCCGGCGCGCGAGACGAATCCGCCGCTTCGGTCAGAGCCGCGCGTAGGGTAACGGCGAGTTCGGACTCCGTAGCCAACATGTCTGCTTTCTAGCTCTATCCTCACGAATCTTATAGGGCGTCGCGAATGACCGAAGCCATCGTCCCCGACAGCGAACACAAAGGCCTAGTCGCGCGCTTGCCGCAACGGCTGCGCGACTTCGCACTGCTGGCGCGGTTCGACCGCCCAATCGGCTGGTGGCTGCTGTTCTGGCCTTGCGCCTGGGGCGTGTGGCTGACCGGCAGCGGGCTGCAATGGCAGCTGATCCTGTGGCTTCTGCTCGGCGCGATTGCCATGCGCGGCGCGGGTTGCGTCTACAACGATGTCGTCGACGCCGATCTCGACCGGCAAGTGGCGCGCACCGCGAGCCGCCCCGTCGCAAGCGGCCGGGTGAGCCGCAAGGCAGCGTGGGCCTGGCTGTTCGCGCTGTGCGGCGTTGGGCTGGTGGTGCTGTTCCAGCTGCGGCTCGAAGCGCAAATAGTCGCGTTGGCGAGCCTTGGACTGGTGGCAGCCTATCCCTTCATGAAGCGGATCACCTGGTGGCCGCAAGCTTGGCTCGGCCTGGTGTTTACCTGGGGCGCACCGGTCGGCTGGGTTGCGATGCGTTCGGACAGGCTGGACGTGCTCGCCGCGCTCTACGCCGGGAGCATCTTCTGGTGCATCGGCTACGACACGATCTACGCGCTGCAAGACCGCGAGGACGACGCGCTAGTCGGTATCCGATCAAGCGCGCTGCGGCTGGGTAACAACGTGCAGGCTGGCGTGATTGCATTCTACGCGCTGGCGCTGAGCCTGTGGGGCCTCGCCTTCTGGCTGCTGCGTGAAGACTGGGTGGCGTTGGTCGCGCTGCTGCCCGCGGCGCTGCACCTGATGTGGCAGGCCTTCACGCTCGATCCGGCCGATCCGGACAATCCGCTCGCCCGGTTCCGTTCGAACCGGTTTGCGGGGCTATTGGTCGCCGCGGCCTGCCTGGTCGTCGGAAACGCCTGAGCTATTCCGCCGGCTGCTCCTGCAAGCGACGCTGTTTCGCTCTCGACAGCAGGCGTGTGAGCGGCGCGGTGATCAGGCCGTGCTCGTCCATCCACGCGTGATAGTCGCGATACTTCGGGTCCTCGGCCAAGAGGTGGGCCTCTTCTGTCCGTGCGCGCCAGTAGTAGATTCCGCTGATCACCGCGAGGAACACGGTATTGCGGACGGCCTCCAGCAAGGAGCCGCTCGTTACCAGGAAGGGCATGGCTGAGAGCCACCAGAACAGGTTCTTCGAGACGTAGGCAGGATGCCGCGTGAACCGGTAGGGCCCATTGGTCAGCACGCCGCGATAGGTCAGGTTGGAGAACCGGATACCAAACGCGAACGTCGCCCAGGCATAGATCGCCGTCAGGGTCACAAGCAGCGCCGCCCAGGCCCACAGTAAGGCATCGTAACCCGCAAGCCAGTGGCCCCACCCAGCGGTCTGGTATTCGTACTGCAGAATACCGCTGTTCCCCATCATGACGAGGACGAACGGCGGGTAACAGATCAGCGCCGCGATCCAGCCCGCCAGGAACGGATTGCCGCTGCGAATGTGGGCGTCGAGCGGACGCAGCGTCATCAGGTAGCCTACGGTACCGATCTGCGCATCGATCACGAACAGCAGTTCGAACAGCCGCCCCCCTAGCTGCACTGGATCGTGAGCCAAGGCGCCGAAGTCGGTTTCCACCACGCCCGCAAACCCCGGCGGGAGGATCGAGATCATGAAGGCGCAGAAGAAGCCCTTGATTATCCACGCGCGCCAGTGCCGCTTTACCTCACCGAGATCCCACGGCTCGCGGCGGCTCATGAACATCGCGCCGAAGTGCCAGGCGTGATCGCGCGGCTCCTTCAAGTAGCGGTCGAGCCACAGGACATAGGGCACCGACAACACGAAAAGCGGGATCGCGGCCGCGAAGATCACGTCCATCGCGAACAGGTACTGGCCAGTCCAGTACCACCGCCCGAGGCAATAGAAGGCGCCGATCGCGATCCAGGTGGCCCAGAGCCCCGCCAGCTTCACCAGCGACACTTCGATCACCGCGGCAAGCGGACGCGGTCGGCTCCAGTCTATGCCGGTCGACGGTCGGCGATGGACCTTCTCGACGAGCAAGGACCAGGCACCCATGGCGAGGCCCGAAAGGAGCATCGCCATCAGGGCGGAATACGGACCCGAGAGGACCTCGCGTCTAACGGGGAGGTCGAGCGCGGTCGATATCTCCGGCCACAGCCTGGCGATGGCAATCCACCCCATCAGCGTCATGACGCCGACAAGGCCGACGCGAGGAGATACGTCGCTCTCTGGCCGCTGTGCAGGCGTGGGGGAGGAGGACGCGCTCATAGGCGCGCCCTAGCTCACAACGGTTAAAGGGCCGGTAACGGCTGGTCGGGGCTAGGCTCTAGCGCCAGGCAGTGATGCGGCCGCCATCGTCGAGGATGTACATCGTTCCCCCGGCCACGATCGGCGGCAGGGACACCGGGCTGCTCAGCTTGGTGAACGGGGTCACCGAGCCGTTCGTCACGTCGACCGACTGGACCTCGCCCTCGGAGCTGGCGATCCACAGGCGATTGTTGGCGAGGACTGGTCCGGTCCAGAAGATCGGGCCGGTTTCCTTCTCCGGATTGCGCCAGTGCGGCAGCTGGATGACCCACCGCACCTTGCCGGTGTTGCGGGCGATCGCGAGCATGCGCGAATCGTCGGTAAGGGTGAAGATCCACTCACCTGCGATGACCGGGGTGGAGATGCCCGCGAGGTTCAATTCCCACAGGCGCTGACCAGTGACCAGCTCGTAAGCGGCCATGCGGCCACCCTGACCCAGCGCGTAAACGCGACCGTCGGCGATGATCGGGTCGGCATCGACGTCGGTCAAAGTGCCGACCTGCGTCGAGATCGACGTGCGCGAGAGCGCGTCCGACCATAGGTTGCGGCCGTTCTCGTAGCGGTAGGCCACGAGTTCGCCCTGCGAATAACCGGCGATGACGGTGCCCTGGCCGGCGGCAGGGGCCGCCACGCCGAACACTCCGGACTCACCGGTAGCGGCCGCGTCCTGCCAGATCGGGCTGCCGTCGGTGATGTTGAGCGCGTGGATCTGGTTGTCCTGCGTCATTACATAGACGGTGTTGAAGGCGATCGTCGGCGAACCGCGCAGCGGGCCAGCCGGCTTGACGCGCCACAGCTCCGAACCGGTCTTGGCATCGAGCGCGACGACGTAGCCAGCGCCGTTGGTGGCGTAGACCCGGCCTTCGAAGTAGCTCACGCCGCCGCCGAAGGCTGCATTGCGAAGCTCGTTGGCAACCTGAACCTGGTGCACCCAGCGCGATGCTCCGGTGGCCGCATCGAAGGCATGGACCGAACCGGCGGTATCGACCGCAAACAGAGTTCCGCCGCCAACGACCGGCGCGGCGGCCAGACGGCGAGAGGAGGTCGATCCAGGGATCGATGCCACCCAGGCCTGTGCCGGAGTAGCCGAGAGCGCGACATGTCCCGCGGTTTTCGACGCATTGCCGCCGGCCTGCGGCCAATCGGCATTGCTCTGCGCAGGCGGCAACACCACGGTAATCGAGGCGAGGGTCGGGTCGGCCTTCACCTCGTTCGAAATGCGCGAAAGGATCGGCGAGCGGTTGCCGACAGTCGGCGTTCCGGGCTTGTCCTTGCCACCGAACGCTCCGCATCCAGCGAGCGCGATCGCCAGCAGGGGCAGCGCGAGATAGCGAGCGTGGGTAGTGAGACGCGAAGTCTTAGGCATCAATCGGTTCACCATTATTGGGCCGGCTGGGCAGCGGGAGCGCCACCTTCCTGCTCGCGTACTTCGGCCAGCGTCTTGTCGACGTCGACAACGGCGTCGACCCCAAGCAGGCCGGCCATCTGGCGAGTGCGCGAACGCAGGGATTTCGGCACGGTTTCATCCTTGGCGATGGCCGCGAACAACGGCCCCGCGAGGTCAGGTTTGTTCTGCTTCAAATAGGCCATTCCGACCAATTCGCCAGCGCTGCCGAACCACGGGTTGCCCGGGGTCGCCAGGGGCTTCAGGCGGTCGATGACCTTCTGCGGTTCCAGCTGGTCGAACTGTGCGGCCATGGAGCGGATCGTCGCGAGATCGCGGTAAGCCTGCGGGGCGTCGCCGTCAGCGGAAACCTCTTCGTAAAGCTTGACCGCGTCGGCGTGACGATTCTGATTGAGGGCAATGCCGGCACGGGCGAGCTTGGCCGAAACGGCCTGCGCGTCGCTGCGTTCGCCAGCCAAGGCCGCAAGATCCTTGTCCGCCTGAGGAACCTGACCAGCTTCGAGCTTATCGAAAGCGGTGATGAGCTGCTCCGAACGCTGCTCCTTCACGCCTTCCTGATGTTCAGTCCACCACAGCCAGCCACCGAAGGCCGCAAGCGCCAGAACGATGCCGACCGCGACGGGAATGCCGTATTTTTTCGCGGCGCCGCCGAGCTGGTCCTGCCGGACAGCGTCATCGACCTCACGAAAGAGGACCTCCTGCTCGCGCGTCTGGCGCTCGGCAAGCTCATCGGCACGGGACTTCTCGGAGTCAGGTCTAAGGGCCACAGGACTTTTCTATTCAGAGTTAATTGGTCGGCGCGCTGTTTAACGGATGGCCGCGCCATTTCAATTGCCGAGTCGCCTCTGTCCCCGCTGCGGTGAACCTTGGCTGAAAGCTCAACCCGCGATTCCCGCCCGATTCATCAGGCCCCAGTAGAGCGCGCGATAGCGTTCGATCATCCGTCCTTCGTCATATTCGGCCTTGGCTTTGACTCGATTTGTCTCGCCGATACGCCTGCGCAACTCGGGATCAGCGGCCAGCGCAGCGATGGCCGCAGCAAGGCCTGCCTCGTCCCCCGGCGCGCTGAGGTAGGGGCCGTTTTCGGTAGCAACCATGGCCGCGATGTCGCCGATGCGCGGGGCCGCAATCGGCAGCCCGGCCGCCATCGCCTCGACCACCGAGATCGGAAACTGCTCTGACAGAGAGGAGAGCGCGAAGATGTCGAACAGTGCAGTGGCCTTGGCCGGCTCGACCTGCCCGGGCAGGTGAACCCGGTCCTCCATTCCGTGGGCAGCGGCCTCGGCGACGATCGCGCTACGCTCCGGCCCCTCGCCGCCGATCACCAGCTGCCACTCGTCAGGAAGGTCCCGACAGGCCCTGATCAGCAGCGGCAGATTCTTGACCGCGCGAAGGCCCGCCAGCGAGCCAACCCATAGCTCGCCCTTGCGCTTGACCACCCGCGGCAAGGCATCGCTTTTGGGCGGCTTCGTGAAGGCTCGCGTGTCGATCCCGTTGGGGATCAGCCGCACTCTGGTCCGAGGCTGATGCCAGGTCTCGAGCGCAATTCGCTCGAGCGTCCGCGACGGTACGACCAGCGCCGAGCTCCGCCCCAGCGCAATGCTGCGATAGAAATTACGGATCGGTTTGAGACCGCCGGCCTCGTCTTCGTTGAAGCCGTCCTCGTGATGGACCAGCGGCGAAAGCTTGTAGACGTCGGCGAACAGGGTGTGCGCCATCACCGCATCCATCGCACCCCAGTTGTAGGTGCACACGAGATCGTATCCGGCCATCGCCGCAGCGATCCGCTTGAGACGCCCCGGCAGTGGCTTGCCTTTAAGCGAGGGAAACTCCGGCCATGAGACTTTCGCAACACCAGATAGCCGCGCGGCTGCCGAGCGGCGCTCTGGGTCAGCCGAGACGATCGCGTGCTCCGCGTCCCGCCCGAAGGCATTGATCAGCTGGACGCAGCGCAGTTCCTTACCCCCCGCGTCGAAGCTCGAATGGAGATGTAGGATCCGCGGAACGGTCATGCGGTCGCTTCGACCTTCGCCAGAAGTCGCGAGATAGCCTCGAGCGCAGGCGCTTCGTCCAGGGTGGGTGCGTGGCCGACACGGCGGATCGTCACCGCCTCGAGTCCCGGTAACTCGCGCTTCATGCGATTGAGCGTGGCAGCGGACAGGATGTCCGACACCCCGCCGCGTATCGCGAGCACGGGACGCCCGGCGAGCGCCTGAAACGCCGGCCACATGTCCGCCGGGGCCGTGCCGGATGGCGTGCTGAACGGCTCGGCGATCTTCATGTCGTAGTCGAACGCGATGCGGCCGCCGGGCCCGACGGCCATCAGGCGCTTGGCCAGCTTGAGCCAGTCGGAGATCTTGAAGTCGGGGTAGGCGATGCCGCCCTGCTCCCGCAGACCGCGCGCCGCGTGCATCCAGGTTGGATAGCTACGCCCCTGCCCCACGTACTCGCGAATCCGGGCGAGCCCAGCTTCCTCAATGTGAGGCCCGACGTCGTTGAGCACCACGCCCGCGATTCGCTCGGGCGTCAGCGTCGCCAGGAGCATAGTTACAATCCCACCGAGCGAGGTCCCGATCACGACCACCCGCTCCAACCCTGCCTGATCTAGCAAGGCGGAGATGTCCGCGACGTATTGCAGCGGATTGTAGCTGGACGAATCCTTCGCGTAGTCGCTCAGCCCCCGCCCCCGCAGATCGGCGCAGATCACGCGCCACTCTCCGGCAAAGGCCGCAGCGACGGATTCGAAGTCGCGAGCGTTGCGGGTCAGACCGGGGATGCAGAGGATCGCCGGACGGCCCTCGCCGCCTGCATAGTCGCGATAGCGCAGGGTCAACCCATCAGCGCTGGTCCATTCGCCCACTGTGAAGGCGGGTTCGCTCTCTGCCATGTTCTGCTTGCTCCCCGCCTCGCGCGCTCCCACTAATGCAAAGATGCGAGCCGAACCGCAAGCTGCCCCTTATCGCCCCGATCCGCAGATCCTGAGCCTGGCCGACTGGCTTGGCGATCCGGTGAGGCCTGCCGATTTCCCTCAACTCGAACTGCGCTTCCGCAATCAGCGTTGGGCAAAGGCCGTCGGTCTCGACGATCTAAGCGACCAGGATTGGCTGCGGCATTTCGGGCGTTTCGAGCCGTTGCCGGACAACCTGCCCCAACCGCTGGCGCTGCGTTATCACGGCCACCAGTTCCGCGTTTACAATCCCGAGATTGGTGACGGTCGCGGCTTCACGTTTGCCCAGATGCGCGATGGAAGCGGCAGACTGCTGGAACTCGGCACCAAGGGATCGGGCCTGACGCCCTACAGCCGCACGGCCGATGGGCGGCTGACACTCAAGGGCGCGATGCGAGAGATCCTCGCGACCGAGATGCTTGAAGCACTTGGGGTCTATACCTCCAAGACCTTTTCGGTGATCGAGACCGGTGAAGAGCTCGAACGGGGCGACGAACCTTCGCCCACGCGCTCAGCCGTTCTAACCCGCCTCAGTCACTCGCACATCCGCATCGGCACCTTCCAGCGCCTCGCCGCGTTCGAGGAAGACGGGTACATGCGGCAGCTGGTCGACTATTGCCTCGCACAGTTTCCCGGCCCACTCCCGCCGGAGGACGCGCCGGGGCGTGACGAGCCCGCAGTCGTGCTGATGCATCAGGCCGTCGAGCGCCTGGCGGACCTCGCCGCGTCCTACATGGTCGCGGGCTTCGTGCACGGCGTGCTCAATTCGGACAACATGAACGTGACCGGAGAGAGCTTCGACTACGGCCCGTGGCGCTGGCTGCCGCAATGGGACCCGAGCTTCACCGCCGCCTACTTCGACCACAGTGGCCTCTATGCTTTCGGCCGCCAGCCGGAGGCGATCCGCTGGAACCTCGCGCAGCTGGCGATCTCGCTAAGGTTGTTGGTCGACGCGCCGCCGCTGGTCGCTGCGATCGAGCGGTTCCCCGACCTCTACCACCAGGCGATCACCCGCCGCTTCTGTTGGCGCCTGGGCGTCACGAGCCAGGGCGTGGAAGCCGACATGCGCTTGATAGCGGCGGCGGAGCAAACCATGCGAGGCGGCGGCATCGGGCCCGACCAGTTTTTCTTCACCCACCGGGGCGGGCGTGGAGCCGACGGCACGCTGGCGGAAGCGCTGACAGGCTACGCCGATATTGGCGGCGACCATCCCTATTGGGCGAGCGACGCCCCGCAAGCGATGCTGATCGACGAGGTCGAGGCAACCTGGTCCGCCATTGCCGAGCGCGACGACTGGCGGCCGCTGCACAACAAGGTCGCAGCGGTCCGCCTGATGGGTGACGCCCTCGGGGAACCTCCTGAGCCGGCCGGACATCGGGCATAAAGACCTTTGTAATATCAGGCGGACTGGCAAGATGAGACTAGTGGGCCTATCTACCGTGATCGATCCCCCTTCCTTGTGACACAGTGCTTGTGAGCGAAAACGAGATCATCTCTTTCGAACCGGCAACCGGTGCCGAACTCTGGCGCGGCCAGGTGGGCAACGTTGACGAATTGGTCGATCGGGCGCGCAAGGCCTGGCCGAAATGGGCTTCCGAACCGAACGCCGTGCGCATGGAACTCATGCGCCGCTTCGCCAACGAAGTGCGCAAGCGGCTCGAGGAATTCGCGCAACTGATCTCGCGAGAGACCGGCAAGCCGTTGTGGGAAAGCCGCACCGAAGTCGAAGCGGTCATCGCCAAGGTCGAGATCTCGATCCGCGCCCACGGCGAACGCACGGGACAGCGGCGGCTCGACAGCGCACTGCAGGGCTCGCAAGCGCTGCGGCACAAGCCCCATGGCGTCATGGCCGTGCTGGGGCCGTACAACTTCCCCGCGCATCTCCCCAACGGCCACATCGTCCCGGCCTTGATCGCGGGCAACGCGGTAATCCTCAAGCCGAGCGAAAAGACCCCCGCAACCGGCGAATTTCTGCTCAAGTGCTTCCACGCTGCCGGGGTCCCGGCCGATGTGGTCCAGCTGCTGATCGGCGGTCCGGAAGAGGGCAAGGCGCTGGTTGCGCATGACGGCATCGATGGCGTGCTGTTCACCGGCTCGGCCCAGGCGGGCATCGCGATCAACCGCAAGATGGCGAGCAATCCCGGCAAGATCGTCGCGCTCGAAATGGGCGGCAACAATCCGATCGTGGTGTGGAACACGCCCAAGATCGCCGACGCGGCCACACTGATCGTTCAATCGGCCTTCACCACGGCCGGCCAACGCTGCACCGCGGCCCGGCGGCTGATCGTCAAGGCCAGCATGTATGACAAAGTCATCGCCGAGGTGAAGCGCCTGACCGGGCGGATCATCATCGGCGCGCCGTTCGACGATCCACAGCCGTTCATGGGCCCGGTCATCGACATGCAGGCCGCCGTCCAGCTCGCCGAGAGCGTCGTCTACCTGATCTCCAAGGGCGGCAAGGCGCTGACGCACATGAAGCAGCCCTTCGAAGGCCTGCCTTTCGTAACTCCCGCGGTGATCGATACGACTGCGCTGAGCGAGCGGCCTGACGTCGAGCTGTTCGGGCCAATCCTGCAAGTGATCAAGGTCGACGATTTCGACGAGGCGATCGCGGAAGCGAACAACACCCGCTTCGGCCTCTCGGCTTCGCTGATCGGTGGTACGCCCGAAGAGTATGACCACTTCTGGGCGGGAATCCGCGCCGGGATCGTCAATTGGAACCGCCCCACCAACGGCGCCTCATCTGCCGCTCCGTTCGGTGGCATCGGTCTATCCGGCAATCATCGGCCGGCCGCCTACTACGCCGCCGACTATTGCGCCTATCCTGTTGCAAGCACCGAGATGGAGCAGCCCCGCGCCAGCGTTGGGGTTGGCTTCCGCGAAGACGGCAAGGCCAAGAGCGAGAGCTAGCCGCCCGTCACCAGGTCCACTTCGACCAGGCCGGATGGCAATTCGCGGGCGTAAACTGCGAAAGAGCGCCCGCCCTTGCTTCCGGTCAGCACGTTATCGCCGCCCTGGAGCCCATGGCTCGCCGGAAAACCGGCATTGCGAGCTCGGGTGAAATAGAAGTCCATCACTTCGTCCAGGGGGACAGGCGTCACGAAGTTGACCACGCGGAGAGCGCACTCGTTCTGATCAGTGCCCGCCGCTTCCTGCACCGCTCCGCGCGGGTAGACCGGGAACGCGGGGGGCATCTTGGCGGCCCACTGCATGGTGTAGCTCACCTGCTCCACGCAGGCTCCGTCGATCCCGGGAGCCGCCGCAGCCCGTGCCCCTGCGGTCAGCGTGGCTTCGAGCGGCAACTCATCGGCAAGCTCCTGCGGCTCCGGTGCCTTGCGCATGTTGCTTGCCCCGCCCACCAGCCGCTGGGCTTCAACCCGTGCTGCCTCGATTGCGTCGGTCCCCGAGTCCACCGTCGGCAGCGATCCGTCCTGCACCGGCAGCTTGGCCGCGCTGTTGGCGCGATTCATGGTGGAGAGATCGGGATCGTAGCTGATCGGCTGGTTCAAGGCCGCCGTGACAGCCGGGTCTTCCTCGTTCGAGGCGCGAGCACTCTCGCCCGCGCCGCCGCAAGCGGACAGCAAGGCACAACCTGCGAGGACGAAGCATTGGTAAGACCACGGACGCATGAGAGCGCCCTAACCCAAACTCGCAACCAAAGTGTTTAGGCCGACCCGCGCTAAAACGCAGTTCTTCTAAAAACGAACAAGGCGCCCGCGCGGATCCATCACGCGGGCGCCTCGGCGCGACCCCTCATGAACACGACCCGAAGGGCCGCGCTCCAACCGGAAGTCCCTAAGGGAAGGACATTCCGGCCGTTCAGGTAGTCAGATCAACGGCACTTCATGCCATCGTCCAGGTTCTTGCCGATCAGGGCACCGGCAGCGGCGCCGAGCACCGTGCCGAGCGTGCGATCGCCGCTCTTGTCGACCTCGCGGCCGAGCAGGGCACCGGCTGCGCCGCCGATGATCAGACCCGTGGTGCCGTCCTTCTTGCGACAGTAGGTGCGGCCATCATTGCCGCGCCACACGCGCGTGTTCCGGTTGACGGACTCACCCCCGTAATAGGCCTGGCGATACCGGCGATCGTCCCGATGGCGGCGATCACGGTTCCAGGTGTCTTCCTTCGGCGCCGCACTGACGCCAGTGCGAGCGTGGCCGAAGTCGGCCGCCATAGCCGGGATCGCAGAAGCGGTCATACCGAGAGCGGCGATGGCGAGGGTGATTTTCTTGGACAGCGTATTCATGGTCTCGGCTCCGTTGAACTTCGAGTGACGGTTCATGCCTAGCCCGTGATTCCTGAACGACTGACAACCTGTCTGAAAGGAACACATTTTTTTCACACGGCTTGTCGAAAAGTTACTTCCTGCCTAACCGACACCGAGTGAACGGGCACCCCGAACAGCATCGCAGCGGCCTTCCCTACGCCCTCGGCGCGCATGCGTTCTGGGGCTCGATGCCCCTCTATCTGCTGCTGGTGCACGAGGTCCCGCCGATCGAGTTCGTGGCCTGGCGGATCATCTTCACCCTGCCACTGTGCGTAGCGTTCCTGACCTGGTCGCATCGCCGGGGCATGGACGGCTGGGGTGAGTTGAAAGCCGTCCTGGCAGACCGCCGAGCCTTGCTGACCTTGCTCGCCAGCGCCGCCCTGATCGGCGTGAACTGGTCGCTCTACGTCTGGGCGATCCAGACCGAGCACGTCTATGCCGCGAGCCTCGGCTACTACATCCTGCCGCTGGCGATGATGCTGATGGGCCTCGTGGTGCTGGGAGAGCGGCTCAATCGCCTCCAGTGGTGCGCGCTGCTGCTGGCGGGTGTCGGCGTCACGGTACTCGCCATCGGGGCGCTGACGACCTTGTGGCTGAGCCTTTCGATGGCGCTCAGCTTTGGCATCTACGGCCTGTTGCGCAAGACCGTGGCGGCCGGAGCGCTGGTGGGGCTGACGATTGAATCGCTGCTGCTGTTGCTGCCCGCCGTGGCTGTGGTGAGCTGGTACGCCGCAAGCCCGGCAGGAACAGTGATAGGCCGCAATATGCTGGAGACGGCAGCGATCGCCTGGGCTGGCCCGATGACGGCGATCCCGCTGATCTGGTTCGCCATCGCGGCTAGGCGCATGCCTTACACCGTGCTGGGCTTTCTCCAGTTCATCTCCCCGACGATCGTCTTCCTCATCGGCCTGCTGGTGTTCGGCGAAGAACTGCGCCCCGCCCAGCTCGCCTGCTTCGTGGCGATCTGGGCCGCGGCAGGCTTGTTCGTATGGGACCTGCTGCGGCGCCGGACTACGCCCGCATAACCTGAAGTCTCACGCCGTCAGCGACAACTTGAGCTTGTCGAGCGCCGTGGCCTTCAGCTGGTGGACACGTGGGATACTGACGCCGAGCACTTCGGCGATCTCCGAGAGGTTCAGCTCCTCGACGAAGTAGAGCTGGATCACCAGCTGCAACCGTTCGGGAAGCGCTCCGATCTCCTCGATCAGCCGTGCGCGATCCTCGGCTTCGAGGAGTATCGCTTCGGCGCCTTCATCGTCCGATGCGAACACCGACGAGGTGTCCGAATAGCACTCGTCGATCGAATCGAGCTGGATCACCGCAGCGTCGGTGCGCAGCTTCTCGAACTCGGCCACCGTGAGGCCAAGGGCCGCAGCGGTTTCGGCAGAGGTCGGGACGCGCTTCAGCTTGAGCCGCAGCTCCTGCTGGGTCTGCTCCACCTTGCGGCGGTTGGCCCGCGCGCCCCTCGCTTCGGGAGACGACGCACGGAGCAGGTCGACCATGGCGCCCCTGACACGCAGCTTGGCATAAGCGGCAAAGCCATCCTCGCTCGGCCCTTCGTGGCGCTGGGCGCACTCGGTGAGCGCGACCAGGCCGGCCTGCATCAGGTCTTCGACGTCAAGCGAAGGACCGGCGCTGCCCGAAAGGTGCCAAGCCAGCTTGCGCACCATGGGCAGGAACCGGGATACCCGGTCCCCTACCTGTACCGAATAGGCCTTCGCAGCCGAAAAGCGGGTGTGATCCTGGATCATCATGCGGCCAAAGTCTCCCTGTCGGGTTCATTGTTTTGTTGTTGCGATTCCGGCGCCTGGTGCGCCGCGAGAGCGTTGTCGTCTCCGATCACTGCGATCACCTCGATCGGCTGCGTGACGGGAAGTTCGTGGATCGAAATCACCAGGCAGCCGGGCGCGCGGAGCTTGAGCAAGGACGCGATCGGCCGGCGGGCGCGCTGCTGGACGACGAGCGCGGGAGCGCCCTCGCCCGCCTGACGCGAGGCAATGATCGCGGCCACCCGCTCGCCCAGCGAACGCGCGAGGTCCGGTTCGATGATGACTTGGCCCGTGCCCGGGTCCTGCATTCCGCCGACGACCATCTCCTCGAGGTCGGCAGCAAGAGTGATCACCGGCAGGCGCTGGTCGGGGGCACAGATCTGCCCGACGATCATGCCGCCGAGGTCGGCACGGATCATATCGATCATGCGGTCGTGGTCGGTGGTCTGCTGCGCCGCTTGCGACAGGCTCGAGAGAACCGGTAGCGGGTGAGCCAGCGGTATGCCGTCCGACAGCAGCGAGCGCATGACGCGGGTGATTGCGGCCAGCGAGAGCGGTTGCGGCGTGATCGTATCGATAAGTTGGGCGTTGTTCTCGCGCACCGAGTCGAGCAGTTCGCGCACCTGGTCGGGACCCAGCAGTTCCTGCGGACGTGCGGCAAGGAGCTGGTTCACGTGCGTCGCGATGACGCTCTCGATGTCGACCACCAAGTAGCCTTCGGCCACCGCCAGGTCGCGATCGTTCGGCGCGATCCAGAGGGCTGGACAGCCGAAGCTCGGATCGAAAGTCGCTTCGCCGGCGATCTGCTCGCTCGACTTCACGTCGCCCGTGTCGATCGCGAGCACTCGATTGGTGCGGATCTGGGCCGTGCCGAGAGGCGCACCACCGAGCAGGATGCGATAGTGGTCGGGTGCAAGATCAAAGGAATCGCGGACGCGGAAGCGCGGGACGACGAAGCCGAAAGTCTGGCACAGTTGGCGCCGCAAGCCGGTGAGGCGCGCCACAAGCGGAGCGCCCTTCCGGTCGTCGGCCAGATGGACCAGGCCATAGCCCAGCTCGATCGTGACGAGGGTCTGCTCCGAGATCTCTTCGATCGAGATGCGCGAGGGATCGGTGACCGGCTTTGGTTCCTCGACCACGGCGGCAGTCCGGGCGCGGCGGCCAAGCGTCTTCCACAGCCAGAAAGCGCCGAGCGAAAGCGGCCAGAAGATGGTCTGCGGCATGGCCGGGATCATCCCCATCGCGCCGAGAATACAGGCGACCGGCAGCCAGATGCGCGGATCGGAAAGCTGGCCGCTGATCTGGCCGGTAAGGTCGCGGCTGTCCGAAACGCGGGTGACGATGACCGCAGCGGCGATCGACAGCAGCAGAGCCGGAATGGACGCGACAAGAGCGTCGCCGACTGCCAGCGTGACATAGAGCGCACCGGCGTCGGCCAGCGACAGGCCGTGGCTGACCACGCCCAGGATAAGGCCGGCAACGAGGTTGACGAACAAGATCAGCAGGGCCGCAATCGCGTCGCCCTTCACGAACTTGCTGGCACCATCCATCGAGCCGTAGAAATCGGCCTCGGTCGCCACTTCGCGGCGGCGAGCCTTGGCTTCGGCGGCAGTCATGAGACCGGCCGCGAGATCGGCGTCGATGGCCATCTGCTTGCCCGGCAACGCGTCGAGAGTGAAGCGCGCGGACACTTCTGACACGCGGCCCGCACCCTTGGTCACGACGACCAGGTTGATGATCATCAGGATCATGAACACGAACAAGCCGACCGCAAAATTGCCGCCGATGAGGAAGGCGCCGAACGCTTCGATCACCTTGCCCGCCGCAGCCTCGCCCTCATGGCCGTTCATCAGCACCACGCGGGTCGAGGCGACGTTGAGCGCCAGGCGCAGCAAGGTCGCGAACAGCAGGACCGAGGGGAAGGACGAGAAGTCGAGCGGCTTCTCAGAGTTGATCGCCGCCATCAGGATCGCGACCGACAGGGCGATGTTCAGGACGAAGAACACGTCGAGCATCATCGCCGGGATCGGCACGACCATCAGCACGATGACCGTGAGAATGCCCGCCGGCAGCGCCAGCGAGGGCGAGAAGATGGAACGGAGCCCGCTCACAGCCCGAAGGTCCTGAACGCGGAGTAGGCCTTCTCGACCCGCTCACCGGCCTTGCCCGGCAGGTTCGCCGTAGACCCGAACGTCGCCTGCAGCGTGTCCGCCATCGACGGGATGCGCTGCGGCTGCTCGGGAACGGAGGTGGAGCGGCTGTAGGAAGCGGCCTGGAACGAGGCTCGCGGCGAATAGTAGCTGCCGCCCGGCATTCCGTCGAAGCCGCCTTCCATGGCCGAGGAGACCTTGTTGCGCATGAGGTCCATGACCTCGCCGACCGAACGGGGGCGTCCATTGTCGTAGAAGATCGAACGGTTGGCCGACGCGGAGTCCGGAAAGAGATCTGCTGCCGACTGCCCTGGATTGTTCTGCAGCGCGGTGAGGAACGAGCGCGCGCCACCGGCTCCCATGAAGTGGGCCAGGTAGAGTTCGGCCGAGTCAGGCTCACGGCCGAGCACGCCGCGCAGTTCGGTCGCATTGTCGCGGGCCAGCTCTGCAGCCATCAGGGCCGATGCATCCGGATCGTAACGCAAGTTCATCACTTGCGCCCGCATCGTCGGATCATCGATGCCGGCACGCCCGCCGGAGCGGGAAATCGCTGCGTCAGCCCAGCTAAGCCCGTGACGCGAACCGTGACGGTCGAGCGTCTCGAGCCAGGTGCCGGAGGTGAACTGGTAAAGTCCCGCTGCACTCGAGGTTGAGGCGCGGGCGCTGGGATCGAAGGCGGACTCGATCTTGGCTTGAGCGACCAGGTAGTCGAAATCGACACCCGTGGCGGCGGACGCGCGGGCAATCGCCGCACGGACATCGCTTCGCTGTACTGAACTGACTTCGGGCACTGTTACCCCCAGATCGGAAAACTCGATCCGGGTTCAGCATGATCCGTGCCAAATCAGGCGTTGACGGAAATTTCCCGCGTTTTCGGGGTGCGGCGAGCCTCATAAACCGAGTTGCCGCCGCTCAGGGCCGTGAGACGTGTCTGCACGTTGGCCGCGATGAGGTTACGCAGCTTCCGGTTCACGTCGTTAAGGCGAAGAACGGAATCGAGAATGCCCCGGCTTTCCTCGTCGAGTTCCGCACCGCGGCCCTCGATAACGTCGCAAAGAGACATCTTGCCGTCGGCACAAGTCACGATGCGGTCGAGGTCGATGGCGGCAAGAGCCTGCCGTTCTGCCTCGAGCAGGGCAAACATTTGCCGCAGGCTTTCGCGGAGATGGGTGGGATTGCTCATGACTTGGTCCTGAGGAGAATGCCGGCCGCGATCATGGCGTCGGCCACTTTCATCGGAACGATGGGATAGTTGCCTTCTTCGATCGCCTGGCGGATCTGCTTGACCCGGCTGAAGTCGACAGGGGCGGACTCGCCTGCGGAAGCCGCAGAAAGGGCTACTTCGCCAAGCGATTCCTGCTCACGGGATGCGACCGGCTTTACACGCGCGACCGCGTTCACGGGGTTGGTTCCCGTTCCCGTTACGCGGGGCGTTACCCCACTCAGCCCTGATGTTTCGATCGGTCTCATTTTGCCGCTCCGTCGTCTGGACAATGACTAAGACGGCGGCAACCAACTTATTTTAAGGCCCGGCTTTCACCGGGCCGGGCATTTCTTTGCCGGGTTACGGCAATTCCATGCCGACAACACCCGGACGAAGGACCTGAGCGCGCAGCGGATCGCCCTTCCGGTCGAGTGGCTGTACGCGGATCCATTCGCCCACGGCGCCGGCTTCCAGCGCCTCTCCCTGGCGGGACAGCGTGAAGCCGGAACCCTTGACGCTGATGGTCACGCGAGAACCGCGGCTGACTACGTCCGGGCCGACTGCAGCAGCAGCCGTGGACGCTCCGCCGCCATCGACGAGCGGGACGAACACCCGCCAGCCGCCAGGCTCGGGGCATTGTACCACCACTGTATTACGAGTGCGTCCATACCATTCGAGCGCCATGCCCGGCGCGCAGTTGGCCAGGCGCAGGCGGCGGTCGACCGGAAGCCGCGCACCGCCCGGCGTGCCGATGGCGGCGCCGGTGAACTCGGCCACGGCGCGGTCGATGGTGGAAAGGTCGGTGAGGCCCGCAGCGGAGGCGGATGTGGACATCGCGGCAATGGTTGCCGCGGCCAACATCCCCGTAAGGCGGGGCTTCATCGGAAGGCGATCCTTCCGGATAGCGCACGGTCGAGGGGCTGGCGGCGTTCCGCAGGCGGAGCCGAAAAGGCGCTGAACGGCGATAGAGCCGGATTTCGCACGCATACTGTTAAATCCCTTGTAGCGGATCAGTTCTGCCGATCCTGCTGCAAGGTTTGTGCCATCTTATCCTCGGGCTGATCGAAAGCGAGCACGGCAAGCGCTTCTGCCTTATCACCCTGCTCCAGGATTATGCGGGCTGATTGTCCCGCCGGACCGGCCTGGCGCGCCAAGTCGAGCGCCTTCTCGGCCGCTTCCTGTGCGTGGCCCGGTTCGTAACGAACGACCAGGGACAGCTGCTGCCGCTGATCCGGTGCCTGTTCGGCCAGCCATTGCGAGAGCGGCGGAGCCCCTTTCGCGTCACTGTAGATGGCGAGCGGCTCGCCCGACACCGGCAACGCCGGCGCGTCCTTCTTCTGGATCTCCGAGCTGATTCCTGCCGCTGTGACGATGAACAGGATCAGCGCCAGATCGGCCATGGTGGTCTGCCACCCGACAGACATCTTCGGGATCATGCGGCCACCTTTGCCGCCTCGGGATGGCGGCGCAGCGACGCCTCGATCGCCGAGGCGAGCCAGTCGATCATCTGCTCGCGAGCCTGGTCCTCGGCCTGAGCCTTTCGGTCGACGACCGCTGCAAGCGGAGCGAAGACGAAGTTCGCGGCAATCAGGCCATAGAGCGTGGTCGCCACGGCCATTCCGATCGACTCCGCAAAATTACCGGTCGCCGCGGCGAAGGATGACATTCCCCCGAGCGAAATCAGCGTACCTGCGAGCCCCAGCACCGGGCCAAGGTCCGCCGCTGCCGCGAAGAACGTCGTCGCCTTCTGGGCCGTTTCCATGCGCTTGGCGCGGTGGGCTTCGTGGCTGCTGTGGATGGTCTTGATCGAGCGCGTGCGGATCAACTCGTCGGTCACCTCGTCGAACTCGCCGTCACCAAAGTGGCGCGGTTCCGCTCCGAGGAAACCTTGGGCCTCGATGTCCTGCACTTGCTTGGCCAGCTCCGACTTCGCGCGCGTCGCGTCAAAGCCGCGGCCGAACAGCAACCCGAACTCGCGCAGCGCCGCGCGGGCATCGCCCAATCCACAACGCATGACGGTAGCGACGATCGTCCCGCCGAAAACGAGCACGGCCGCTACCGGATCGAAAAAATGACTGCCTTCCATCACGCGATCTCCTCACACGAAAGAACGGGCGAGGAATCAGCACTTTCAGGGTGTGGCCGAACTTTGCCGGTTTGCGGCAATCCTTTGCCGCCCTCCCCCATCCGCCCTCGGAGAGATTGCCCCTGAAGCGCGTTTGGCACGGCCCTTGCTCAATACCCTGCGAACGAACGTCAGTGGCGACGAATGCCAAGGGCGAACGAACTGGAGATTATGATGAGCGAGGGTTTGTTCGGTGTTCACGGCGCAGCGCTGGAAGTACGCGCTCAACGCCTGGGAATGCTCGGCTCCAATATCGCGAATGCCGCGACCCCTGGGTACAAGGCGCGCGACATCGACTTCGCCAAGGCGCTCGAAGCGCGCATGGGCGGAGCCGAAGCTGACGCCGCCGCGGAATCGGCCGTGCAGTATCGCATGCCGGTGATGCCTAGCCTCGATGGCAACACGGTAGAGATGTCGGTCGAACAGACCGCCTTCGCGGAGAACGCGGTCTCCTACTCGGCCACCCTTGGCTTCCTGCGCGGACGGATCGAAACCGTCACCCGCGCGATCAAGGGCGAATAACGATGCCCGGCCAGATGACCATGTTCGATGTGGCTCAGCGCGCCATGTCTGCCCAGCTCGTGCGGATGAACACCGCCGCGTCCAACCTCGCCAACGCCGGCAGCGTCGCGGGCAGCGAAGCCGAAGCCTATCGCCCGCTCCGTCCGGTGTTCGCCGAACAGCTCGACCAGGCGACCGGCCTGAGCACCGTGCGTGTCGACGGCGTTTACCGCGCCGATGTCGCGCCGACCAAGATGCACAATCCCGATCACCCGCTGGCCGACGAGAACGGCGATGTCTGGACCGCTCCGGTCGATGAGAACTCGGAGATGGTCGAGATGATGGAGGCGTCCCGCCAGTACCGGAACGTCGTCGACGCTCTCGCCACTGCCAAGCAACTGATGCTCGAAACGATGAGGATGAAATGACCGTATCGCAAGTCAACTCGACGGGGGCGACTAACGCCACCAGCACGACCGGGCGGGGTTACTCGTCGCTCGATCAGACCGATTTCCTGCGCCTGCTCACCGTCCAGGTCCAGCAGCAGGACCCATTCGATCCGGTCGATAACAAGGAGATGCTGGCGCAGATGGCCCAGTTCTCCTCGCTCGCCGGCATCAACGACGTGAATTCCAACCTCGAGAACATCTCGGCGAAGCTCGACGCCCTCGCCGCAGCCCAAACCGCCCAATCAACGGGAGCATAACCGATGTCATTCTACACTTCGCTCAACGGGCTCAAGAACGCCCAGACCGACCTGGGCGTGATCGCCCACAACATCGCCAACGCCGAAACCAACGGCTTCAAGAAGGGCAACACCCAGTTCGCCGACATCGTCGTGAACTCGGCATCGTCCAACCCGCGCATGGTGCAGGGCCTCGGCGCCCGCGTCGAAGCGATCGTGCAGAACTTCGCGCTCGGCCCGATCGAGCAGACCGGCTCGTCACTCGACCTGGCGATTTCGGGCGACGGCTTTTTCGCGATGCGTTCGGCCGACGGCTCGACCCTCTACACCCGCAACGGCAGCTTCGGCATGGACGGCGCGGGCTACATCAACGACGGTTCGGACAACCGCCTGCAGGTCTTCCCGACCGACGCGGCCGGCAACGTCACCAGCACGACGCCGATCGACGCACAGATCCCGACGCTCAACGGCACCGCCGAGTTCGCGGGCGTTTCGGTCTCCGACAACGGCCTGGTCGTCGCGACTTATGACGATGGCAGCCAGATCAATGTCGGCACCGTCGCCCTCGCCCGCTTCGTGGCCCCGACCGGCCTGAAGCAGATCGGCTCCTCGAACTGGGAATCGACCGGCATTTCCGGCGCCGCGACTTTCGGCATTCCGAACCAGGGCGCGTACGGCGGCCTGATGTCCGGTTCGGTCGAACGCTCGAACGTCGACATCGCCGAAGAACTCGTCGGCCTGATCACCGCCCAGCGGAACTTCCAGGCGAACGCCAAGGCGATCGATACTGCGACCCAGATCTCGCAGGCGATCATGAACCTGCGGACGTAAGACAATGGACCGGCTGATCTACACCGCCCTCTCAGGCATGCAGTCCTCGATGAACCGTCAGCGCGTCATCGCCAGCAACATGGCGAACGCGCAGACGATCGGCTTCCGGGCCGAAATCATGGACCAGCGGCCGATGACACTGAAGGGAGAGGGCCTCGAAGCCCGCTCCGTTCAGGAGGCTCTGGTTCGCTCGGCAGACATGTCGGGTGGCGAGGTCCTGGAGACCGGGCGCGGGCTCGATCTCTCGATCGAGGGCAACGCGCTGATGGCGGTGCAGGCATCCGACGGCTCAGAGGCCTACACCCGGAGGGGCGACCTGTCGATTTCGGCAAGTGGTCTCCTCGTCAACGGGGAAGGCACGCCGGTGCTTGGTGAAGCCGGTCCCATTACCGTCCCACTCGGGACCAATCCTTCGATCGCGCCCGACGGCACGATCATGGTTTCCGACCCGGCCGCGCCCGACGCGCCGGCGCAGGAAGTGGGACGGATCAAGCTGGCCTCCTGGCAGGGAAGCCCTATCGCGAAGGGCCTAGACGGCCTGTTCCGCGTCGAAGGTGGCGGCGTGCTGCCCCAGGACGAAGAGGCGACGGTGAAGACCGGAAGCCTCGAACAATCGAACGTGAAATCCACCGAAGTGCTGGTCGACATGATCGACGCCCAGCGTCTTTACGCCATGCGTAGCAAGCTGATCGCCACGGCCCGCGAGGTCGACGAAGGCGGTTCGCAGCTTCTGCGCATGAGCTGAGCAAAGGAACCAGACCATGCCTATTTCAGCTCTCCAGGTCGCCCGCACCGGGCTCGAGGCGCAGGACACGCGGATGCGCGTCATTGCCAACAACCTCGCCAACGTCGGCACCACCGGGTTCAAGAAGGACCGCGCCAACTTCGCGACCCTCGCGTACCAGGACGCCCGCGTCGCGGGACAGCGCTCTTCGGGCGAGACGGCTTACGCCACGGGGCTCAACCTCGGCACCGGCGTCTCCGTCCAGTCGACCAGCCAGATCGTCACCCAGGGTGCGATGCAGACCACCAACAACGCCCTCGACCTCGCGCTCGATGGCGATGGCTACTTCCAGGTCGAGATGCCCGGCGGCCAGATGGGCTACACCCGCGCCGGCAACTTCGCCCTGTCCGCCGAAGGCCAGGTCGTGACCCAGCAGGGTTACGTCGTGCAGCCGGCGATCACCGTACCGGAAGGCGCAAGCTCGATCACGGTTTCGCCTGACGGCATCGTTTCCGCGGTCCTTTCCGGAGAGGCCGAACCGGCCGAGCTCGGCCAGATCCAGGTCGCCAGCTTCACCAACCCCGCAGGCCTCCAGGCTGTGGGCGACAACTTCCTGGTCGAAACCGCCGGCAGCGGCGCCGCCCAGCTCGCGCCGGGTGGTGAACTCGGCCGCGGCAACATCCGCCAGGGCATGCTCGAAGCGTCGAACGTCAACATCGTCGAAGAGCTCGTCGGCATGATCGAATGCCAGCGCGCCTACGAGATCAATTCCAAGATGATCTCCTCGGTCGACGAGATGCTGCGCAACGCCAACCAGACTCTGTGAGGCTCACCATGATCCGCAAGCTTCCGATTTCCGCGCTCTGCCTGGTCATGCTGGCCGGCTGCGCTACGGACCAGCGTCCTGCTGGCTTCACCGCCACGCTCCCGCAGGCGCCCGCTGCGGCCCCGGTTCAGGCGAACGGCGCGATCTTCAACGCTTCGACCGGCTACGCGCCGCTCCACTTCGGACAGCGCGCACACCGCGTCGGCGATCTCGTGACCGTAGTGCTTCTGGAGAGGACGACGACTTCGAAGTCGGCCGACTCTTCGCAGGCCCGCGATGGCAGCATCGCGCTGCGTCCGCCAACGGTCGGACCGTTCGCTTTCGATCCTAATGTCCTTAATTCTGGCGGTTCTTCGTCGTTCAATGGAGGCGGGGACGCTTCGCAGACCAGTTCGCTCAGAGGCGACCTGACCGTCACGATCGCCGAAGTCCGCCCGAACGGAACCGCTCTGGTGAAAGGCGAAAAGGTCATGCAGTTCAGCCAGGGCGAAGAATGGGTCCAGCTGGCCGGCATCATCCGCCTCGCCGACATCGACCAGGACAACCGCATCGCTTCGCAACGGGTTGCCGACGCGCAGATCACCTATGCCGGCAAGGGCGCTGTCCAGCGCGCGAGCCGTGAAGGCTGGCTGTCGCGCTTCTTCAACACCGTGACTCCGTTCTGAGGTGACGCCATGATCCGCAAGCTCATCCTCGCCCTCAGCGCCGCTCTCGCGCTCAACGCCGCCCCGGCGGCCGCAGAGCGCGTGCGCGACCTCGGCACCTTCCAGTCGGTCCGCTCGAACCAGCTGACGGGCTACGGCATCGTCGTCGGCCTCGACGGTTCGGGCGATGACAACTTCGCCTACCTGACGCAGGCCATGCGCGGCGTTTCGGGCCGGTTCGGCCTGCAGCTGCCGCCGGGCGTGAACCCGGCGCTGAAAAACGCCGCGGCGGTCATGATCACCGCGGACCTTCCTGCTTTCGCCAAGCCCGGCCAGCGGATCGACATCACCGTGTCGGCCATCGGCAAGGCCAAGAGCCTGCGCGGCGGTGCTCTCATCATGACCCCGCTCTACGGCGCGGACGGAGAGATCTACGCCATGGCACAGGGCAACCTGGCTGTGGGCGGGCTCGGCGTCTCGGGCCGCGACGGCTCGAAACTGACCGTCAACATCCCGACCGTCGGCCGCATCGCTGACGGCGCCAGCGTCGAACGCGCGGTGGCGACCGGGTTCGACACCTCCGAAGCCCTGCGCTGGAACCTCTCCAACGCCGACTTCCTCACCGCCTCGCGAGTGCGCGACGCGATCAACGCCCGCTATCCCGGAACCGCGATTGTCGAGGACGGGGTCACCCTCGCCCTGCGCCTGCCGCTCAATTCCGACGAACGCGCCGGAATGATGGCCGCGATCGAGATGATCGAGGTGAACCCGGCCGAAACCGCTGCGCGCGTTATCGTGAACAGCCGGACGGGTACGGTCGTGATCTCAAACGCCGTACGCCTCTCTCCCGCGGCGATCAGCCACGGCAGCCTGGTCGTGCGCATCGACGAGGACCAGCGCGTCATCCAGCCCGAGCCTTTCAGCCGTGGCCAGACAGCGGTCGAGGAAAGCAGCGCGATCGATATCGAGCAGCAGGGCAACAGGGTCACCTTGGTCCAGCCCGGCGCGTCGCTGTCGCAAGTTGTCGACGCTCTCAACATGCTCGGCGCCAGCCCGGCCGACCTGGTCGCGATCCTGGAAGCGCTCAAGCAGGCCGGATCGCTCAAAGCCGAAATGGTGGTGATATGACCCTGCCCATTCAGCTTGGCGCGTCGCCCGTTTCGACCGCCGGTCCCGACCGCGCGCGTCTCAAGGAAGTGGCGCAGCAGTTCGAAGCAATCTTCGTGCGGCAGATGCTGTCCGCGGCTCGTAGCGCCGACTTCGGCGGAGACGAACTGTTCGGCAGCGCCGGCGAAGAGACCTTCCAGGAGATGCGCGACTCCCAGTTCGCGGACATCGCCAGCCAGACCGGCACGCTGGGCTTCGCCGCCAGCATCGAAAAGCAACTCGCACAACACCTGGGCGCAGAGGGCTAACCCATGGCATCCGATCTTCTCTCCATTGCCGCCAGTGGCACCAGAGCGGCGCGCAGCGCCCTCGACGTCACGGCGCAGAACATCGCCAACGCCTCGACCGAAGGCTACGTCCGTCGCACTGCGCAGATGGAAGAGGTCTCGGCGGCAGGCGGGTTCCTCCGTTCGAACGACATCTCACTGTCGGGCGTCCGCGTTTCCGGTGTCAACCGCAACGCCGACGCTTTCCGCCAGGCCGAAGTGCGCCGCACCAACAGCGATGCCACTCGCGCCGCGACCGAGCTCAACGGCCTGATGAACATCGAAGACGCGGTCGAGCAGGCCGACGTCTATACCGCGATCGTCGAGTTCGAAGGCGCGCTCAAGCAGCTCGGCGCCGACCCGGTCGACCCCTCGCTCCGCGCAGCCACGCTCGCTTCGGCGGAAACGCTGGCCGCCAAGTTCAACATCGCCGCCAACGGCCTCGATGCCGCGGCCCAGGGCGAACAGTTCGACGCCTCGGCCGAAGTCGACCAGGCCAACGTCCTTGCGTCCGAAATCGCCCGCATCAACGGGCGCCTCGCCCGCGCCGGTGCCGGAAGCAGCGACCAGGCGAGCCTGCTCGATCAGCGCGACCTGATGCTCGAGAAGCTCAGCGGCATCACCAACATCAACACCACCTTCGCCAGCGATGGCACGGTCACCGTCAACCTCGGTGGCGCCACCGGCCCCGCCCTGGTCAGCGGCAGCAACACCTCACCTCTGGCCATGACCACCGCAGCCGACGGGACCATCTCGTTCGATGTCGGCGGCACCGGCGTTGCCGTTTCGGGCGGCTCGCTGTCAGGCCATGCCCTGGTGCTGCAGGAAGTCGCCACCGTTCGCGGCAAGCTCGACACACTGGCCGCGCAAGTCGCCAACACCGTAAACGCGGCCCAGGCCGCTGGTGTGGACCTTGACGGCGCGACCGGAACCCCGATCTTCGCCGGCACGACGGCAGCCACGATCTCTGTCGTCGCGACCGATGGCCGGGCGATCGCCACGGCCCCCGCCGGAGCCGCCGCGGGCAGCCGCGACGCTTCGAACCTGACCGCGCTCAGCAGCGCTCTCGAAAGCGGTGGCGTCGCCAGTCGCATGAACAGCTTGCTGTTCGACGTGTCGAGCCGCGTCTCGGGCCGCAAGGTCACCAGCGAGGCGCTGGCTACGATCGCTTCTTCCGCGCGGACCACGCTGCAACAGCAGTCCGGCGTCGATCTCGACCAGGAGGCGGCAAACCTGATCCGCTTCCAGCAGGCGTTCCAGGCTTCCGGCCGGGCGATGCAGGTCGCGACCGACATCTTCGACACCCTGATCGGAATTGGCTGAAACCATGATCAACCTTAGCACCAGCTCGTTCTACGACCGCTCGACGCAACAGCTCGGCAGCCTGCGCGAACAGGCCAACAAGCTGCAGGACCAGATCGCTACCGGCGACCGCCTGACCCGTTCGTCCGACGATCCCGTCGCCGCTGCCCGGCTGCGCACGCTCGATCGCAGCGAGCGTCTGTCCGGAATCGATCAGCGCAATTCCGACGCGGCGATGAGCGACCTGAAGCTCGCCGACACGGCGCTGAGCACGATGGTGAACATCATCACGCGGGCCAAGGAACTCGCGCTCTCGGCCGCTAACGAAGCGCAAGGCACAGAACAGCGCGCGCTACTTTCGGCCGAGCTCGACACGCTGCGCGAAAGCCTGATGTCCGTCGCCAACAGCCGCAATGCGATGGGCCATGCCCTGTTCGGCGGTCAGGCCTCGGGAATGGCCTACGAACTTAGCGGGACCACGGTCACCTACATCGGCACGGCAACGACCGGCGCCATCGACATCGGCGAAGGCCAGAAAGTCACGCCCGCCTTCACCGGACCGCAAGTCCTGTCTTTCGACCAGGGCGGCACTTCGACAGATCTGTTCGCGCTGCTGGGCAATCTTTCCGCGGCGCTGCAAGATCCGACGGCCGACGCCTCCACTGTGGCACAGTCCTCGCTCGACGGGCTCGACAGCGCCTTCGACAAGGTCACCACGGCGCAGACCATTACCGGCGCGCGCATGGGCTGGATCGAGATGATGGACACTCGCCGTCAAGCCGTCGGCGATCAGGTAACCCAGGAAAAGGCCGACATCGGCAGCGCCGATCCGGCGACTGCCATGGTGCACCTCCAGGAAACACTCACCGTGCTGGAGGCCAGCCAGGCAAGCTTCATCAAGCTCGCCGGCCTTTCGCTCTTCGACCTAATCCGCTGACCGGTATCAAGGGGACTTTTAGAGATGTACGCGGCAATCGGGATCGTCCTCCTGATCGTAATGGTGTTCGGCGGCTTCGCCATCACGGGTGGCGCTTTGGGGCCGGTGATGCACGCGATCCCGCACGAGATGCTGATCATTGGCGGCGCGGGTATCGCAGCGCTGGTGACGGGCAACTCGCTGCATGAGCTCAAGGCCATCGCCGGCTCGTTCAAGAAGGTCTTCAAGGGGCCGCGCCATAACAAGCAGGATCACATCGACGCGATTGCGTTGACCACCAAGCTGATGCGCCTGTTGCGCGCCGAAGGGCCGCTGGCGCTGGAGGCTCACGTGCAGGAGCCGGACAATTCGCCGATCTTCGCCGAATTCCCGCGCCTACTCGCCAACAAGCCGCTTATCGACCTGATCTGCGATCCGCTGACGCTCCTCGTCGTCTCCTCTGGCTCGCTCGACGCCTATGCGGTCGAGGAAGTCATGGACAACGCGATGAAGACGCACTTCCACGAGTTGCAAGAGCCCCAGCACGCGCTGCAGGGCCTGGCTGATGCCTTGCCTGCTCTCGGCATCGTCGCGGCCGTGCTCGGCGTGGTGAAGACCATGGGCTCGATCGACGAGCCGCCGTCGGTTCTCGGCGGCATGATCGGCTCGGCGCTGGTCGGTACGTTCCTCGGCGTGTTGCTCGCTTACGGTATCGTCGGCCCGCTGGCTTCGCGCCTCAAGCAGGTCCTCGATCAGGACGAACAGATCTTCCACGTGGTCAAGCAGGTGATCATCGCCAGCCTCCACGGCCACCCGCAGCCGCTGGTGGTGGAGAGCGCTCGCTCAAGTCTTGGTGAACATGTGCGGCCGCGTCTGACCGAGCTGCTCGACAGCCTGCGGGGCCGCTGACATGGCCCAGGCCAAGGGCAACAACGAGCCGCCGCGCCCGATCATCGTCAAGAAGATCATCGTCGCGGCCGCCGGGCACCATGGCGGTGCCTGGAAGGTCGCCTACGCGGACTTCGTGACCGCGATGATGGCCTTCTTCCTGTTGCTCTGGCTGCTGGGCTCTACCACCGAGGACCAGCGCAAGGGCCTGGCCGACTATTTCGCTCCGACCCTGGTCAAGCTGAAGGAGCAGAGCGCAGGTTCCTACGGACTGCTCGGCGGCGCTTCGCTGACCGATCCGGACAACTATCCGCACCGCGCCTCGCAAACCGGCAAGAGTGCTATCACCATCCCGCGCGACGCCACCGGCGGACCGCGAGAGGGAGCGAGCAAGATCTCGCGCATGCAGGAACGCCTGCAGCAGCGGGTCGCCGAGAACGAGCGACTGCGCAAGCTGATGCAGCAAGTGCGAATGGTGGACACGACTGAAGGCGTGCGGATCGATCTGGTCGACGATGCCAACTTCTCGATGTTCACGCTCGGCACCACGGTGCTGACCGCGGACGCCCGGGATCTGCTCGCAGCAATCGCGGACACGGTGTCGCCCGAAACAGGCAAGGTCACGATCCGTGGTCATACCGATGCGCTTCCCTGGAGGAGCGGCGTGAAGGCGAACAACTGGTCGCTATCGGCCGGACGTGCCGAGGCAACCCGCCAAGCGCTCTTGCGCGAGGGCATTGCTGAAGGACGCTTCTTCCGCATCGAAGGCGTCGCCGACCGCGAGTTGCTGATCAAGGACAAGCCGCAGGACCCGCGCAACCGGCGCATGTCGATCCTGCTGACCAACTGAGCCGGAAGCCGGAGCCTGTCCCGCGTGGATAGGCTCCGGCTAGGCTAGGCTGATCTCGCGCTCGACCCGAATGCTCTCGGCGAAACGCCGGTCGTGGCTCACCAGCAGGATAGCGCCGGTGTAATCGGCCAGCGCCGCCTCCAGCAGCTCGATCGCGTCGATGTCGAGGTGATTGGTCGGTTCGTCGAGCAGCAGCATCTCGGGCGGCTCGGCACCGCCCGTCAGCAGCGCCAGTGAAGCCCGCAGTCGCTCCCCACCACTAAGTGTCTGGACCGGCCGGCGCGCGTCGCGATTGCGGAAGCCGAAGCGGGCTAGGGTGGCATGCGCTTCTTCCATGGTCAGAGCGGGAATATGCCCGCGGAGGTTGTCGACCAGGTCCAGGCGGTCATCCAGATTGGCACCGTGCTGATCGAGCAGGGCCATGCGGGCCTTGCGCTCCACCGTACCGCTGGTTGGATCGAGAGCGCCCGAAGCGATCTTCAGCAGGGTTGTCTTGCCGCTGCCATTAGGTCCCGAAATCAGAACCCGCTCAGGCCCCTTCACTTGAAACGTGAGCGGCCCGAGCATGCGCCGCCCTCCCCGCTCCAGCGCCACTTGATCGAAGCGAAGCGCCACCCGGTTGGCGGGCAGCGCGCTCGCCGGCAGGTCGATCCGCACTGGCGTGACCACTTCGACTTGGGCTCGCGAAGTCTCCAACTTCCGCTCAGCGTCACCCCGCATGCGATCGGCCAGGCGGCTGTTGCGGCTGCCGGTACGTTCGGCGCGCTCGGCCTGGGCATCGAGCAAGAGCTTCGGCGCATCTCCTTTCGCGCGCTTGGCTCTGCCCTGCTTGTCGCGCCTAGCCTGACGTTCGAATTGCGCCTGTATCGCGCGGGCATTGGCCTTGAGGTCGTGCTCGGCGCGCTCGAGTTCGCTCTCGGCACGCTCACGCCGGGCCAGGCGATCGGCCTCGAACGAGCTCCAGCCGCCGCCGTAGACGTTGACCCTGACCGGCGTCAGTTCAACCATGCGGTCGACCTGTTCGAGCAATTCGCGGTCATGGCTGGCGACGATTGCGCCGCCGTTCCATCCAGCCAGCAGCTCGGCCACAGCCTCGCGGCCATCAGCGTCGAGGTTGTTGGTGGGTTCGTCCATCAGGAGCAGGTCGGGCTCCAGCATCAGCATGGCTGCGATCCCGAGGCGGGTGCGTTGGCCGCCGCTGAGCATTCCGACCTTTCGATCAAGATCGAGAGCAGGGAGCGAAACTCGCGCCAGCGCTGCTTCGACCCTTGCAGGCAGGGTCCAATCGAACTCCGCCGCTTCTTCCGGTGAACCGGTTCCGGCTTCAATGCGAGACAGGACTTCAAGCTCGCGCTCGACGCCGAGCACTTGGCTCAGGCTTTCATCCGGCGAAAGGTTCTGCCGCAGCATGGCGACGCGTCCGTTGACGCTGAACGTCCCTGAGGCCGGCTCACGTTCACCGGAGAGGATCGCGAGCAGGGTCGACTTGCCGGAGCCGTTACGGCCGACAAGTCCGCATATCTCGCGGCCGAGATTTAGCGAAAGGTCAGAAAAAAGTGATCCGCGCTCAGTTGTGGCGGCGGACAGGCGATCGATCGTAAGAAGAGAAGACACGGGCAAGCTCGCAGTTTTGGAAACGGGAATAGCGATCCAAAACCTGCTTGATCATCGTGGTGTCCTTCGATTGCCGAGGCCTTACCTAGTGCCAAGGCCCAATAATTCAATGGCGAACCTATCGCGGATCGGCATAGGCGAGCTGGCTAAGCTTCTTCGCCGATTCCCGACATCCACCGGTCTGCTCGCCGAACTGCGTATCCTTTATCCGGCCTTGCGCGTCGGCCAGAACCTTGATGTCGCAAGTATAGGGCGCCGCCATCCCGCCATAGGCCGGGGCGCCTCCCTCACTTGCGGGTCCCAGATTGGCGCGCGTGCTGGCGCTGTAGACAAACTTGGCGCTGCGCCACTCGTATACGGTGTCCGAGCCAGCCGGCATTGACGAGGTTGGCGGGCCCAGCTGCGCGACTACGAGCTGGACGGGCTGTCCGCTCAAGGGGGCGAGAGCGGTTTCCATGGCTGGATTGGTTGTGCAGGCGCCCAGGCTCAGCAGGGCAAGGGTCACGGTCAGGCGCATAGGTCACCTCCGGTCAAATTCCGCCTCACTGTTTACCAGTGTCGAACCTTTCCGCCAAGTTCCATGGTCCTACCCGCACAAAGCGAAAGCCCGGCGCTCACGAGGAGCGCCGGGCCCGGCTAGGGACTGTGAAGTCCGGTATTATTAGCGCAGCAGCGACAGAACGTTCTGCTGGCTCTGGTTCGCCTGGGCGAGCATCGCGGTCGAAGCCTGGCTCAGGATCTGGGCCTTGGCGAGCGCGGTCGTTTCAGCCGAATAGTCGGTGTCTTCGATCCGCGAACGGGCGTCGGTCAGGTTGGTGGCACCGGCGGTCAGGTTGTTGACGGCCGATTCCAGGCGGCTCTGTCCAGCGCCCAGCGAGGCGCGGGTCGTGGCGACTGCCGAGAGAGCGGTGTCGATGGTGTCGATCGCCGCTTCGGCGCCGGCTGCGGTCGAAATGCTCACGCCGCCCGCCACGTCGGTATCACCGGCCGGGATGTAGAACGTGTCGCTCTCTTCCAGGACCACGGTGGTGCCGATTTCGGCGGTCGTCACAGCAGCGCCCGCCATGGTCGCGCCGAAAGCAACGTCTTCGGCGGTCACGGTGCGGCTGGTGCCGATGAGGGCGTGACCGGCAACGAGCGCGGTGCTCAGCTGAGCCGGAGTACCGGCGCTCGCCGTACCGCTGACCGGCACGAGGTTGAGCTGGCTGATCTTCAGGTTGAGCTGATCACCCGAGTTCGCACCGACCTGGATCGTGATGTTGCGGTCGGCAGTGGCGTCGAACAGCTTCACACCGTTGAATTCGGTGTCGGCGATGTCGACCAGCTGCTTCTGCAGCTCGGTGACTTCGGCCTGAAGGTTGGCGCGATCCGAATCCTGGTAGGTGCCCGACGACGACTGGATCGACAGTTCGCGCATACGCTGCAGGATGTTGTTGACTTCGTTGAGCGCGCCTTCGGCCGTCTGCGCCAGGCTGATGCCGTCGTTCGCGTTGCGAACGGCCTGGTTCATGCCGCGGATCTGCGAGGTCATGCCGGTGGCGATGGCGAGGCCGGCGGCGTCGTCCTTCGCGCTGTTGATGCGCTTGCCGGTCGACAGACGCTCCATGGCGGTGCCCAGAGCCTTGTCGGCGCGGGCCGAGGCGTTAGCAGCGCGCAGTGCATTGCTGTTGGTGTTGATTACGGACATTTGAAAACTCCTTCGATACGGTCCCAAGTCTTCGTGCGCTGCCGTGAAAGTTCGTTGGCAGCGGCAGCCATGGACAAGACCGGCAGGAGGGCCGCGGTTTTTAAGCCCCGGTGTTTTCAAAACCTTCACGCCGCCTGGAAAGTCGAGGTGACGGAAGGTCGGCGCGAGGCTGTCCCCTCCCGCTTGCGAGAGGACGGGGCGGGCCTGTCTCGCACGGGCCGTCAGGCCTTAACCCTTTCCGCAAGCGGCAGGGCGATCGCGGCAAAATCTTTCCGCGCCCTCAAAAACTTTCTCGAAAAAAGTTAACTCGCCGGTTTCAGCAGGGTCGCGTGGTAGCGCCTTTCTATCCGTATTTTGTCGAAAATAGGTAGATTTACTTAAGCATTTCTACGCCGACTATAATTAGCCATACTTTGTACGTCCCCGCACCAAAAGCGCCTCAAGAGTTACCGGTTCAGGGGGTATTCGAAGTGGGAACGTTGGAAACATCCGAGGCGTTCAAGAAAAATCATCCGGCCTTGGCGGCGCGGGTTGCCGGCATGGCGGCTTCGCTCTTTCCGGGCCGTTCGCTCACTATCGGGGATGATAGTGAACGCCTGCTGGCCGATCGCGCCAGCACCGTCAGCGTTTCCCGTGGCGAGCGTTGCGGCCTCAGCCGCACGGCCACCCGGGCCCGCCTCGCCTATGACGATCCCAACGCGGAAGCCTCTTTCGCCGCGCTCGTCGCTCTCCTCGCCGGCCGCAACGAACCCGTCGCGGCGGATCCGACCACGCTTTCGGTGCTGGCCATGGCCGACCGCCTGGCGAACACCGAGATCCCGGTTCTGATCAACGGCCCGACCGGCACTGGCAAGGAAGTGCTCTCGCGCTTCATTCACAACCGCAGCAACCGCCGCGACAAGCCGTTCATTGCGGTTAACTGCGCCGCGATCCCGGAAACGATGATCGAAGCGCTGCTGTTCGGCCACCAGAAGGGAGCCTTCACTGGCGCCAACTCGGCGAGCGAAGGCTTCTTCCGCGCTGCAGACGGCGGCACGCTGTTTCTCGACGAGATCGCCGAGATGCCGCTGCAGCTGCAGGCCAAGCTCCTGCGCGCCCTGCAGGAAAGCGAAGTGATCCCGGTCGGTGCGACCAAGCCGGTCAAGGTCGACGTGCGCATCGTCGCCGCCGCCAACCGCGACTTGCCGCTCGAAGTTGAGGAAGGCCGCTTCCGTGCCGACCTTTACTACCGCCTCAACGTTTTCCCGATGAGCCTTTCCCCGCTGCGTGAGCGTCCGGCCGATATCGCCCCGCTCGCCTTCGCCCTGCTGCTTCGTCACTCGCCCGACGGTGCCCCGGCTCCGTGGATCAGCGACGCCGCCCTCGCCGCCCTGCGTGGCCATGGCTGGCCGGGCAATGTGCGCGAACTGGAGAACGTTATGCGCCGCGCCCAGATCCTGGCCGCCGGTCAGCCGATGATCCAGCCGGAGCACATCGTGTTCGACCGCCCGGTTCGCCTGGTCTCCCAGCCTTCCACGGTGGAAGAGGAAGAAGCCGGTTCGGGTGAGAAGCTTTCGAAGATCGTCCAGATTTCAGAGGCCCGCGCCATCATGGATACTCTTAACGCCTGCGGCGGCCGTCGTGCCGAAGCAGCCCGCCAGCTGGGCATCAGCGAGCGCACCCTGCGCTACCGCCTGGCTTCATTCCGCGATGCCGGCCTTGCGATGGGAGCCAGCCGATGAGCGTTATCAATAGCATCGGCAGCGGCGGCTCGGTCGCCCAGATCATTGCCATGCGTCAGCAGATCATCGACCGTTCGAGCCTGCTGCAGGAACTGCATCGGGCCCGGCAGGCGGAAGCTCCGCAGGAGTCCACGCCAGCAGGCGGCGGCTTCGCGGACACGCTCAAAACCGCGCTCGATGGCGTCAACGCAACGCAGAAGAACGCATCCGACCTGAGCGAAGGCTACGAACGCGGCGAAGTTACCGACATCGCCAAGGTCATGCTCGCCCGCCAGGAAGCCGGGGTCGCTTTCGAAGCAACCCTGCAAGTCAGAAACAAGCTGTTGTCCGCGTACCAGGACATCATGCGGATGGGGGTCTGATTAAATGAGCGACCTTATTCCAGCAGCCGCGGGAGGCGGAACGGCGCGGCCGCAGTCGCTGCTCGATCCGCTGCGCAATCCCTCGCTCGGCACGATGGACCGTGTCAGCGCGTTCGTCGCCCAGCCGCCCGTAAAGAAGGCCCTGCCCTGGTTCGCCGGGGTAGCCGCCATTGGCCTGGTGGCCGTGGCCTGGACCGCGTTCTCGACGCCGCCACAGCGCGTGCTCTACGCCTCGCTCGGCGATAGCGAACGGGCCAGCGTGGTCGAAGCGCTCGACAAGGCTTCGATCGGCTACACCATCGATAACGCGACCGGCGCGCTCACCGTTGCCGAGAGCGACCTCTACAAGGCCCGCATGCTTGTGGCCTCGGAGAATGCTCTGGCGATGCCGCAGAGCGGCGCCGAAATGCTCGACTCCCTGCCGATGGGCGCCAGCCGCACCCTTGAAGGCGACCGTCTGCGCGCAGCTCAGGAGCGTGAACTCACTCTGACGATCGCGGAGATCGATGGCGTCGAAGCCGTGCGGGTCCACCTCGCCCGGCCGGAGCGCTCGGTCTTCGTGCGTGAGGATTCACCGCCGACCGCCTCGGTCATGGTACGGTTGGCTCCGGGCCGGCAGCTGGGCGAGAGCCAGGTTACCGCCATTGCCAACCTCGTGGCGGCATCCGTGCCCGGCCTTGCGGTTGATGCAGTGCGGATTGTCGACCAGCACGGGCGGCTCCTGTCCGAACCGAACAGCGAAAAGTCCGATCGTCTCAACCTGCAGTCCCGCATGGAAGACAAGCTGCGCGCCCAAGTCGCCCAGCTGCTGACGCCGATGATCGGCGAAGGCAACTTCTCGAGCGAGATCCAGGTCGATCTCGATATGAATGAGGTCACCTCGGCTCGCGAAAGCTACGACAAGGACGGCTCGATCCGCCGGGAAACCGAGCAGCAGAGCCAAACCACGGGCTCGGGGGCCGTCGGCGTACCGGGCGTGCTTTCGAACACTCCGCCCCCGCCGACGCAACTTCAACCGGGTGCGCCGGTGGGCTCGTCTCCACAGCCGGCCAACCCGACCACGGGCGAAAGCAGTGCGACGCGCACTTACGAGCTCGGTCGAGAAGTCGCCGTCTCGAACAACGCGCCGGGCAACATTCGTCGCCTGACGGTGGCGGTCGCCCTGAGCAAGGAAGCGATGAAGGGCACCAATGCTGCCGAGATGAAGAAGCTCGAGCAGTTGATCGGCGCCGCCGTCGGCATCGACCCCACCCGCGGCGATCAGGTCGCGGTCATGGTGCGTCCCTTCGAAGTGATGGACGCCGAAGCCCTGCCGTTCTGGGAAACCTCGTGGTTCGCCATGATCCTGCGCAATGGCGTGGCCCTGCTCGTCGTGCTGCTGGTCCTACTGTTTGCGGTTCGCCCGCTGATGAAGGCCCTAACCAGCAAGGCCAAGGCCCGTGCCGAAGAGGGTGGCGAAGCGACCCCTGCACTGGTCCCGGCCGGAACCGCCCGCGCTCTCGCCGCGCCGGCGCAGGAAGAATCCGAGCGTGAGAAACTCGCCGAGCAGATCGACCTCGCCCGGCGCATCGTAAGGGAAAAGCCCGATGATGCCGTGCTCGCGCTGAAGCGGATGCTGGCTGGAAATCGGCCTGACGCGGAGGCAGCCCGATGAGCGAGGACGTTCTCGATAGATTGCCCGACGCGGAACGCGCGGCGATCCTGGTCATGCTGCTCGAAGAAGAAGACGCGGCTGGCCTGCTCTCGCGGCTTTCGCCGGAGGAACTGCAGCAGCTCGGTTCGAAGATGTTCGGCCTGGGTGAGCTCGGCCCGAAAGCGATCACCGACGCGCTTGCCGGCTTTGCCGAAAGCGCCTCCCAAGGTGGTCTTCCGGCTCAGGACCGGTCGGAAGACGTCCGCCGGATCATGACCGGAGCGGTGGGCGAGCTGAAGGCCAGCAACCTCATGCGCCGGATCGCGCCCGAAGCCAGTCAGCAGAGCCCGACGCTCGAGCTTGCCCGTTGGCTCAACGCCGACGTGATCATTTCGCTGATCGAGGAAGAGCATCCCCAGGCGATCGCTGTCCTGTTGCTCCAGCTTGATCCCCAGGTTGCGGCCCAGGTGCTCGCCGGCCTGCCGGAAGCGGTTCAGGCGCCGGTGATCCAGCGTGTTGCCCGGCTCGAGCCGATCGCGCCGGAAGCGCTGGTCATGCTCGAAGAGATGCTGTCGACGCGGATCTCCACCAACCACGGCCGCGTCCCGCTCTCGATGGGCGGCGTGCGCGAGGCGGCGGAGATCATCAACGCCGCGGCCAAGGCCGTGGAGAAGCGCGTGATGCCGGAGATCACCAAGATCGACAAGAAGCTCGCCAAGGAACTCGAGAACGAGATGTTCAAGTTCGAACACCTCTTCAAGCTCGATGCCAAGACCATGGGCCAGCTGCTGCGCGAAGTCGAAAACGAGGTGCTGATCGATGCCCTCAAGGGCATCACCGACGAAGAGCGCGAACCGTTCTTCGCGGCCATGTCTGCCCGCGCGGCCGACGGCGTGCGTGACGAAATCGAGGCGCGCGGCCGGGTGAAGAAGGCTGATGCGCTGACAGCTCAGCAGTCCGTGATTGCGACAGCCAAACGTCTCGCCGCCGAAGGCACGATCTCGCTCGGAGACGGCGGAGACGAATATGTCTAGCATGTCATTCGAGGAATTCTCTCGCCCCGCCGTATTCTCCCGCGACCCACGCTTTTCCGTCCTGTTCGGCGAAGCTCCGGTGGTCCCGGGCAAAGCCCCGCCCGATCCGGTTGCCGAAGCTTACGAGCGCGGCCTGCGCGAAGGTGCGGCGGCGGCGGCCGTGGAGGCAGAGCGGCTCGACCATGAACGCGAAGCCGCGCGGCAGAAGATCGAGCTGGCCTTCGCCTTGTTCGACCAGCGCTCCGCTACCGACCTGGCCGAGCGCCTGCGCCAGACGGTCCATGCCCTGTGCGAAGCAGCGGTAATCCCGCTGGCGATCGATCCCGATGGCCTCGCCAAGCGGACCGAGAAAGCCGTCTCGATGTTGCAGCGGGCCCAGGATGAGAAGCTGGTGCTGCTCAACCCCGAAGATTTCGACCTCGTCCGCCAACGCCTGCCCAAGGACTTCAAGGTCCAGGCCGACCCCAGCGTCGAGCGCGGCGGCTTGCGCATCGAGACCGCCGATGGTGGGATCGAAGACGGCCCTGCTCACTGGCGCCGTATGCTGACTGAGGCGTTCCGCGAATGCTGAGCCGGGTCGACGCCATTCTGGGCGATTTCGCAGAGACCTCGGTCGACCTTCGTCCGCAGCGCTTTGGCCTCGTCACGGCCTGCGATGGCGGCCTGATCGAAGTGAGCGGCCTTTCGGTCCCGGTCGGCGCCTTGTGCCGCATCGACGATGGCAAAGGCTCGGCCCTGACTGCCGAGACGATCGGCTTTCGCAACGGCCGCACCATGATGACCTTGCTCGGCGACGTTGTCCTGCTGCGCCCCGGCGCCCGTGTGCGGCCGGAAGGCTCTCCCGGAATGCTGCCCGTCGGCCCCGCCTACCTCGGCCGTGCTGTCGACGGTGAAGGCAAGCCGATCGACGGCGGGCCGGCAGTCCGCAGCAAGATGGACTGGCCAGCCGGAGGCGTCCGCACCGGTGCGCTCGACCGCGCCAGTGTCAAAGAACCGTTCGACATCGGCATCCGCGCCATCAATGGCCTGATGACGCTTGGCGTGGGACAGCGCGTCGGCATCATGGCCGGTTCGGGCGTCGGCAAGTCGGTCCTGATCGACATGATCGCTCGCGGGGCCCAGGCCGATGTGGTCGTGGTCGGCCTGATCGGCGAACGCGCCCGCGAAGTGTCCGACTTCGTCGAGCGTCACATGCACGGTGAGAAAGCCATGCGCACGGCGGTCGTCGCCGTGCCCGCGGACCACGCTCCCAACTTACGCCTGCGTGGCGCCATGCTCGCCACTTCGCTGGCCGAGCATTTCCGTAACTCGGGCAAGCGCGTCCTGCTGATCATCGACAGCCTGACCCGCATCGCCCACGCGGCTCGCGAAATCGGCCTCCTTCTTGGAGAGCCCGGCGCGGCGCGCGGCTATCCCCCTTCGGCCCTCGCCACGATCACCAAGCTGGTCGAGCGCGCGGGTAACTCGGCGGAGAGCGGCGGTTCGATTACCGGCCTCTATTCGGTCCTCGCCGATGGCGACGATCACAACGATCCGGTGGTCGATACGGCCCGCTCGATCCTCGACGGCCATATCGTGCTTTCGCGCGATCTGGCCCAGCGCGGCCAGTATCCGGCGATCGACGTCGCCGCTTCGCTCAGCCGCGTCATGAACGACATCGTCCCGCCCGATCACGCCGAACTCGCCAGGCGCTTCCGAGCCTTGAGCTCCGCTTACGAGGGCAACCGCGATCTCGTGCTGATGGGCGCTTATCGCCCGGGTGCGGACCCGCTTGTCGACCGGGCCATTGCCATGCACGGCGATCTGACCCGGTTCCTCGGCCAGCCGACCGGAGAGTTGGTCTCGCTCGACAACTCCCTGACCGATCTGACACGGTTGATCGGCCATGATGGCTGATCGCGGGCGCCTCAAGCGCGCCAAGCTGATCGAACGCGTCCGCACCGCCGAAAAGCGCAAGGTCGCGGCCGAGGCCTACGAGGCCGAAGCCCGACGCGCGCGCCTCGCGGGCATCTCCGAACGCACCATGCGGCTGGGTCAGGCCTATTCCGGCCGCTCGGCTATCGCGGACGGAGACGAATTGCGCGGCGTCGTGATGCTCTCAGCGCAGCTGCACTCGCTCGGCCTTACGGCGGCGAAGCAGGCGGACCACGCCCAGAAGGAAGCCGACGCCCGGCTTGCCGACCTCGCCTCCGCCGACCGCCGCCAGAAGCGCGCTGAAGAACAGCGCCGCGGCCTCGCCCGGCTGCTCGACGAGCGTGTTAATCGGCCCGTCCTCCCGGTCTCCAGGCAAACTGGCACGGAACTTGATTAGTAGAGAGCAAACAATGGTGAACGGCCAAGACTATGCTCCCTACTGCTTCCTCATCGTCGACCCTTCTCTCCGCGCTGCAGGCTGTCGCCGGCGGTAAGAAAGCCGGGTTAACGCAAGGCGTATCCGAGGAAGGCGCCAACTTCGGCGACCTGCTCTCGACCCTCTCCGGCCTGGCCATTCCCGGCGACAAGGCCGGCGATCCGGCCACTGCCGAAGACCAGGCCCTCGCCCTTTCCGTTGCCGGGCCGGCAATTGCCGGCGGCAAGATCTTGCCGGGCATGCTGCCGACTTTGCCGGAAGGCGACGGCGAGGCTGAACTGGCGATGCCCGAGACCGACGAGAAGGACACTCCGGTCCCCATGACGGCGGAGATGATGCAGCTCGTTCTCGCGGGTCTCCCCGTGCCGACCCTGCCGGTGGCCAACGAAGCTGGCGAATTGCCGGCCGCTCCGGCCAAGGCCGCCGCGCCTGCAATTCCGCAGATGCCGACGCCTGCAGGGACCGAAGCGCTGGCTTCTCTGCAGCAACCCGTCGCCAAGACGGATCGCCGTACTGCACCGGCCGAAATCTCGCTCACGGTTCGGGTCGATAGTCCGCCTGCTGGCGACGCTCCCGCCGCCGAGCCCGTCGAGGTCCCGACCGCCGCCCCGGCCAAGTCGGCAACCGCCGCCCTAGCAGCCCGGGCGGAAACGCCGGTGCTGCAGCAGCTCGCGCCCCAGTTCTCCGCCTCCGCACCAGAGAGCTCGGCCACCCCGACGCACCAGGTCGCGGCACACGTCCCTGCGGCGCATAACGCCAGTGCCCTCGACATCGGCGCCACACTCGATCGGCTGGTCGCCGCTCGCGAGGCCCTGATGCCTGCTCAGGCGACGCTCGACATCGATCACGCCGATTTCGGCGAAGTCTCGATCCGCATCGAACAGACCGCCCACGGCCATCTCTCGGTGGAACTCGCCGGTTCCGACCCCGATCTGAAGCGCGCCGTCGCCGCCGCGGTCCAGGCCGACAGCTCGACCGCCGGCAACCAGGACAACGCCGCCTCCCGCTCTGGCACCCAGCATCGCGACGCGCCGATGGATCGCGGCGCCAATGCCGGCTCCGGCAGCGAGGCGCGCTCCCAGGGCGAACGCAATACCCAGGGCCGCCGCGATGGCGCCCGCCAGCGTGATGACCGCGCCCAATCCGAATCCCGCTCCGGCACTTTCGCCTGAGCCCCCGAAACTCCGGAAATCCGAGGAATACGATGAGCAACAAGAAGACCAGTGAAGAGAAGCCGAAGAAGGGCAAAGGCATGATCTTGATGATCGGCCTGGGGATCGTCCTCGTCGCGGCTGGCGGCGGCGGCGCCTTCGCCCTGGTTCAGTCCGGCGTGATCGGCGGGGCCCACGCCAAAGAGGACAACAAGCCCAAGCTCATCCGCAAGGGCGAGGAAGACCCCTACGCGCCCGCTCCTGCCAAGGGAGAGGAAGGCGGGGCCGAGCTGGTCTATGGCGACGGCGGCAGCAAGTACCGCACGGCCTATTACCGGTTCCCGGAAGAATTCACCTCGAACCTGCGCAACTCGGACGGTCTGGTACAGCTGAGCCTCGCCGCGTCGACCCGCTATGACGGACGCGTGCTGATGTGGCTGAGCGAACACCAGCTCGCCATCCGGTCGCGCCTGCTGGTGGAGATCGCCAACTCCAGCGCCGAGGAAGTCGAAACGCCGCAGGGCAAGGCCCAGCTGCAGAAGCGCCTGACCGCCGCGATCAACGACGTGCTGCAAAAAGCCGAAGGCTTCGGCGGCGTCGATAACGTCCACTTCCTGACCTTCATCGTCCAATGAAACCCGAACGCTCCATCAAAGCGGCAGGCCTTGCCGTAAGCCATTGCGAGGCCCTGTTCCGTCAGCGTGGCGAGGAAGTCGACCTGCTGCCCGAGTTCGGGCGGTTGGGCGAACGCCTGGCGCGCGCTATCGCTCCGTCGCTTGCGGCCTTCTCGGGCGGCAAGGCTCCCGAGGTGCGCGTCGAAAGCGCGGTCCGGATGAACGGCAACGACCTGGCCGGCAAGATTTTGCCGCTAGCGGCAAATTCTCTCCTCGGACCGGAAGAAGGCGCGCACCGCCTGCTCCTTTCGATCGACGGCGCCGCGATCCTCGCCCAGCTCGACCGCACGTTCGGCGGCACAGGCGAAATCGAGGTCTTGCCGAAGGTCCTGCCGCTCTCGGCCGATCTCCTCGCCCAGCGCCTGGAGAAGATGGTTACCGACGCTCTGGGCCAATTGGTTACCGACCTCGGGCCGCTGGTTATCGCCGAGCGCGATAGCTCGTATTCGACGATTTCCCCTTACCGTAAGGCGGAAGCGCTGGTGGTTCTGACCCTCGAAGTCGACGACGGCAGCCTGAAGCCGTGGACGATGACGGTGGCGACCAAGGCGGAAACCCTGCCTTCGATCGTGGCCGCGCCGTCTTCTCCCAAGCGCCGTGAACGCCGCAAGTCGGGCCCGCTCGACGATCCCTTCGCCAGCGTTCCGCTCTCGGTCGAGGCTGTTCTTGCCGAAATGCGCATCCCGCTGAGCCGCCTCGCGAGCTTCGCTCCCGGGCAAACAATTCCGATTCCGGTCGCTCGCGCCGTGCCTCTGCGCGTGGGTGGCACGATCATTGCAAAGGGCACTGTGGGTGAGTTCGAAGACCGAGCTGCCCTGCAACTGACCACGACGATGTTTACCCGAAAGGACGCACAGTGACATTCCAAGCTCCGGGCTTCGGCCTGATCCAGGACATCGATGTCCGCCTGACGGTGGAGCTCGGTCGCACCGACCTGCACCTGCGCGATGTTCTGGCGCTCGGTGAAGAAAGCGTGGTCATGCTCGACCGCCTGGTCGACGAGCCGCTCGACGTTAAGGTCAACGGCAAGCTGATCGCTCGCGGCGAAGTCGTGGCCGAAGGCAACCGCTTCGGCCTGCGCATCCTGGAGCTGGTCGGACCGGCACAACCCGCACTCGAGGCCTGATCCTCATGGGTTGGTACATCCTCAAGCTGTTCCTGCTCCTGCCGCTGATCGGCGGGATGATCTGGGGCAGCCTCAAGCTGACGCAGCGCCTGCAGGGCAAGTTCGGTGGCCCGCAGAACGGCAGTCGCGCAGTGCGGATCGTGGAGACAACCATGCTCTCCCCGACGATGCGCCTCGCGGTGATCGAATTCCACGGCCGCGAGATCCTCGTCTCGACCTCGCGCAATGGCATTACCCGGCTGGCCGAAGCGCCGGCGCGCGCAATCGTGGAGACCGCAGCGTGAAGCGGCTGGCCTCCCTTGGCGCGCTTGCCGCGCTGATCCTTCCGAAACTGGCCTATGCCCAGGCCGCGGCTACCCAGGCCATGCCGGCATCGGCCGCGATGCCGGGCGCGCTCGACCGGGCCTTCAGCAACATGGCGGGTGCCGGCGGTGAACCGCTGAGCATGTCGCTCCAGCTGCTGCTGATCATGGGTCTGCTGACGATCCTGCCGGCGCTGATCCTGATGATGACCAGCTTTACCCGCATCATCGTCGTGCTGGCGATCCTGCGCCAGGCCCTGGGCCTGCAGCAGTCGCCGCCGAACCAGGTGCTGATCGGACTGTCGCTGTTCCTCTCGCTATTCGTCATGGCGCCGACGCTCGAGAAGGTGAACGCCAACGCCCTCGCCCCTTACTCCGCCGGCCAGATCAACGCCGAACAGGCGATCGCGGCCGCGGGCACCGAATTCCACGGCTTCATGATCCGCCAGACCCGCAAGACCGACCTGGCGATGTTTGCCGACATGGCCAAGGCGCCGAAGTTCGCCTCCGCCGCCGACGTACCGTTCTCGATCCTGCTGCCGGCCTTCGTCACCAGCGAGCTCAAGACGGCGTTCCAGATCGGCTTCATGCTGTTCCTGCCGTTCCTCGTCATCGACCTCGTGGTCTCCAGCGTGCTGATGTCGCTCGGTATGATGATGATGTCGCCAATGCTCGTCTCACTACCCTTCAAGCTGCTGCTGTTCGTCCTGGTTGACGGATGGGCACTGCTGATGGGCTCTCTCGCGGCGAGTTTTGTCTAGCCATGGACGACCTCTCGAACCTGCTGTCGCTCGCCGACAGGATGCTGTGGGTCACGGCGCTGCTCGCGGCGCCGGTACTCCTCGCCAGCCTCGCGGTCGGCCTTGTCATTGGTCTGATCCAGGCCGCCACCTCGGTCAACGAGCAGACCCTGACCTTTGTCCCGAAGCTTGCCGCGATCGCTATCGTGCTGGTCATCTTCGGCGCGTCGATGATGACGCTGCTGGGTGATTTCATGCAGGAAATCTTCGCCGAGATAAGCCGCATCGGCCAATGATCGCACTCGATTTCGGCTTTGGCGCGCCTGAGACCGAGTTCTGGCGCGTCGTCTTCCTGATGACGCGTATCGGGGCCGCGATGATGGCGGCGCCGATCTTCGGCGCGGCGATCATTCCGGTGACAGTGCGCACTTGCGCCACCGGCGCGGTGGCGGTGTTCGTCGCCGCGTGGATGCCGGGCATTCCGGTGCCCGAAGCGCTGTTTTCGGTTCAGGGCCTGCTTGCCGTCCTTGGTGAAGTGCTAGTCGGCGTCTCGCTCGGCTTCGTGCTGCAGATCGCCTTTGCCGCGCCGGTCGTCGCCGCGGAACTCATCGGCGGCGGCATGGGCATGAGCATGGCCATGGCAGCCGACCCCAGCGGCGGCGGGCAGACCACCGCCTTCGGGCAGTTCTTCACCATTGTCCTGACGCTGATCTTCCTCGCGACCGGCGCTCACCTGCACTGGATCCATCTGGTGGTCGAAAGCTACAACGCCTTCCCGCCGGGCGAGACCTGGCTCGGCGCCGATAAATTCGCCCTGATCGCCTCATTCGCCGGCACCATGCTCGAGACCGCAGTGCGGATCGCCCTGCCGGTAACGCTGGTGCTGCTGCTGGTGCAGATCCTTACCGGCGTTCTCAGCCGCTCGGCCCCGTCGCTCAACCTTTTCGCGCTCGGCCTTCCGGCGGGCGTCCTGGCCGGGATCACCGCCGTGATCCTCGCCGCCCCGATGATCTACGACCAGCTTGCAGGGGTCACCGCGACCTCGCTTGAACAAGTCGAGGAAGTCCTGATCCGATGAGCGAGAGCGCCGGCGAAAAGAGCTTTGCCCCAACCGAAAAGCGCCGCCGCGACGCAGCGACCAAGGGCGACGTCCTTCGTTCGCGCGAACTGTCGACCGCCGCTGTCATGCTGTTCGGTGCCGCGTGGCTGGCGTTTGCCGGACCGTGGTTGCTCGGCGACTTGGCCGAAGCCTTGCGCGGCGGCCTGACTTTCGACCGCGACGCGATCGACAACTTCAGTGTCGGATCCACGCTGATCTCGCTGATGCTGTCGATGCTCCTGCCGCTCGCCTCTCTGGCGGTGCCGATCATGCTGCTGACCGTCGCTTCCCAGCTGGGTTTCTCGGACGGGCGCTGGGTCGGCAGCAACCTCGCTTTCAAGGGCTCGCGCATCAATCCCCTGTCGGGCCTCAAGCGCATGTTCGGCCTCAACGGGCTGATCGAGATGGGCAAGGGCCTGCTCAAGATCGCCCTGCTCGGAGCCATCGCGTTCTATTGGGGCAGCAGCTGGCTCGAAACGATCGCCGGAATGGGCAAAGGCAACCTGTCGCAGCAGCTCTCCGCAGGATGGGGTGCTCTAATCAGCCTGCTCTTCGCCCTCGCCGCCGGACTGGTAGCGATCGCGTTGATCGACGTGCCGATCCAGTGGGTCCGCCGCATGCAGCGGCTCAAGATGAGCCACCAGGAAATGCGCGACGAGAACAAGGAAGCCGAAGGCTCGCCCGAAGCCAAGGCCATGCGCCGCCAGCGCCAGCGCGAAATCGCCATGGGCGGTGTCGCCCCGGCGATGCGCGACGCGCAGTTCGTGCTCACCAACCCGACACACTTCAGCGTGGCGATGACTTACGATCCGGACAAGGCCTCGGCCCCGATCGTCCTCGCTAAGGGTCGGGGCGAGAAGGCCATGGCGATGCGCGAACTCGCGCGAGAGATGGGCGTGCCGATGATCGAACTGCCCCAGCTCGCCCGTTCGGTCTACTTCACCACGCGCGAGAACCAGACGATCCGCGAGGAGCTCTATGGCGCCCTCGCCTCCGTTCTGGCGTTTGTCTACTCGCTCAAGCGCGGCGAACAGCCGAGCCTGCCGACCGTCGATGTGCCGTTGGAGCTGCGCTTCGACGCCGATGGTTTGCTGGGTGCTTAACTAGAAATCTCCTCGAAATGGGGAGCATTTTTCCCCTTAATCCGACCTCTCACCGGCCGTTCTCACATCCATGACCGAAATCAGCTCAATCGTAAGCGCGCTCGGTGCCGGCAGCGGCGTCGACATGGTCGCGTTGGCCAACAACCTCGCGGAGGCGCAGTTCGCGCTGCGCAACCAGCGGCTGACCGACAAGAACGATTTGCTGACCCAGCAGATCTCCTCGGCGTCCTCGATCAAGAACATGCTCTCGCAGCTTGCGTCGGCCATGGGCGACCGCGTGCGCGTGGGCGACCTTTCGCCCCAGCCGAGCATCGCCAACGGCAGCGTCGCCACCGTCTCCACTCCGACCGGCGGCATTCAGGGATCGGGTACCTATTCGCTCGAAGTCCTGGCCCTCGCCAGTTCGCAGACACTCGCCAGCCCGGCTGTTGCCTCGAGCACCAGTGTCGTGGGTGCCGGCAAACTCACGCTTCGCTTCGGCGAGACGACCGCGTCCGGCTTCACCGAGGGCTCGAAGGCGGCGGTCGAAATCGACATCCCGAGCGGCGCGACGCTTGCCACCATTGCTTCGGCCATCAACGCCAAGGGGGCTGGTGTCAGTGCTTATGTTGCCCAGACCAGCTCGGGCGCGCAATTGGTGCTCAAGGGCGCCGACGGAGCCCAGAACGGCTTCATCGTTGAAGCCACCGAGAAGCCCGGCGAGGAAGGCCTCGCAGCGCTGGCCTGGAACCCGTCCGCCGGGGGCGCAGCCTCCAGGTTGCTCGCCACCTCAGGCGATGCCTCGTTCAAGCTCGATGGCTTGAGCATGACCAGCTCCAGCAACACCGCCGCCAATGTCGCGCCGGGGCTTTCGCTTGCGCTTACCGGCACGAACGCCGGTTCGCCGACCAAGATCACCTTCTCCAACCCATCCAGCACCATCGCCGAGGCGATGCAGGACCTCGTCGACGCGCTCAACGAGATCGCGGGCGAACTGAAGACAGCGACAGACCCATCGACGGGTGACCTCAACAGCGATCCTGGCGCGCGCAAGCTCAAGCAGCAGCTTGCAAAGCTGGCGGGCGAAATCGTCATGCCGAACGGTGCGGAAGGAACGAGGACCCTGTCGGACCTCGGCCTCGCAATCCAGCGCGACGGAACGTTCAAGCTCGACACCACCCGCCTGCAGGCGACGCTGGCGCGCGATCCTTCGGGCGTGGCGGCGATGTTCACCAACGGCCTTTACGGCGTCTATTCGACGATCGACAAAGTCGCCCGCTCCGTTGCCTCCTCGACCGATCCAGGCTCGCTCGGCGGATCGATCACCCGGTATCAGAAACTCGCGACGCAGCTCACCAAGGACACCGCCAAGCTGGCAGAACAGCAGGAAACCCTGCGCGCGAGCATGGTTGCTCGATTTGCCAAGGCCGACACGCGCATTACGGCGTCCAAGTCGACGCTGACGTTCCTGCAAAGCCAGATCGACGCCTGGAACGCCGGGAAGGACTGATGCTCGCCTTCACCGACCCGCGTGAAGCCTATCGCCGCAGCGAGATCGAGGCCCGTATCCAGGGCATCGGCGACCCCGGCGAGCTGGTGCGTATCTGCATCGAGCAGGTCGTCGGCGGCCTGGGGCTTGCGCTCATCACCAACAAACGTCCGGACCCCGCGGCCCGCAGCAGGGCGCTTTCGCGGGCCCTCTCGGCCCTCATCGCGCTGGAGATGGGCGTGGACCAGTCGGCGCCGCTCGCCCCGGCCCTGATGCAGCTCTACGGCGCGGCGAAGAAGTCCATACTCGACAGTGTGATTTCTTTCGACAGCGAGATGCTTGGACGCGTTCGCGCGGATTTCGTCGAAATCGGCAGGACGCTGAAGAACGCTTGACTTGGGATCCTGCCGAGCCAGGCTCGGAAAGGATTTGAACCTCGCGGTTCCGTAACATGCCCGTCATATCCCTGCGGCATTCCGGTCCTGAAACCGGGAATGAGCGGCGTATGATCATGGTCAACATTTTCACTACCAGTCCGCTTGGGGGACCACAGGGCGACTTCCAGCACGGAGGCGTAACCTTTACCTTCGACCTGCTGGTCGAAGACACTCCCAAGCGACTTGTCGAAGGTCCGATGTACGCCTTCGTCGACTGGGCCCTGCCGGGTATATCCGGCCTCGAGATGTGCCGCCGCCTGCGCGCCAATCCGCGCACGGCCTATGCCCACCTCACGCTCGTGCTCGAAGAGGACGATCCGGAGGACAACCGCCGCGCGCTCAAGGCCGGGGCCGACGACTACATGGTCGGTCCACTCGACCGCACGCGAGTGCTCGACCGGGTGTTGGCGCTGTTTTCCGAGCGCCAAGATCACCACGCGGCCCGCACCGTCGTGGCCGGTGGCCTGGTGATCGACCTGGTGGCGTTCCAGGCGCGCTGGCGCGGGCACCCGATCCGGCTCGCCCCCAACGAGTTCAGGCTGCTGCGCTTCCTCGCCGAGAACCCGAACAAGGCCCATTCGCGGCAGGACATCATCAAGGGCCTGGGCAAAGGCTATGCCCATATCGGCGAGCGCACGGTCGACGTGTGGATGAAGCGCCTGCGCCCTGCCCTGCAGGAAGCCGGCATGGGCGACGCGATCCGGACGATCAGGATGGTCGGCTACTGCCTCGACGTTTCCTGAGGACGCGCACTTTCCTTAGATTTGCTGACTAAATCCTCCTGTCCGCACAGCGGACGGGGAATTTGCGCATGAAAAGGGGCCCGTATCGCTACGAGCCCCTTCGTCATGCTTCACGCGATCCCCCTCCCCATGGCGCCTCGCGCCACAGGGAGGACAGATCGATCTTAGAACGTCACCTGCGCCGATACCGAGATAATTCGGCCCATGTCGTAGGTGTTCACGTCGATGCGGTTTTCGCCCGACTGCTGGAACTCTTCGTGACCGGTGCCAAGGATGTTGCGGAGCTCGAACTTGAGTTCCACTTCCTTGCCCGCCAGCTGCACGCCCTCGCGCGCGACGAAGTCCAGGCGGACGCCCGGCTTTTCGACGACGTCGGGCTGCGGCGGAGAGCCATTGAGGCCGCGGCTGACGACGCGTTCGCTGGCATAAGTCAGCAGGAAGGTCTGCTGCGAAAGGCGGTCGGGATGTTCGAGGCCGATCTGGACGTTGACGATGTGGTCCGACTGCCCCGTCAGTGGAGAGCCGTCGCGGAAATAGTCGGTCGCCAGGTTTGACGAGGCAGCGAAGACTGCCGTGGTATCGTCGGGCCCAACCTTCAGCTTGGACTTGGTGTAGGTGTAGTTGCCGATAACCACCACTCGGCGATCGCCCGGCAGGGTGCCGGGGGCAAAGTCGAAGTACTTCTGCAGCTCGAGCTCACCACCGTATAGCTGGGCTTCCGGCGCGTTGGCGTAGCTGGTCGTCAGCAAGCCGCTAAGCTGGGTAACGAAAGCTTCGATCGGGCGATCGATCTTCTTGTAGAAGCCGGCGACGGAAACGCGCTGATCGGCATCGAAGTACCACTCGCCGCGCAGTTCGCCGTTCCACAGCTCGCTATCCACCAGCAAGGGGTTGCCAATGTAGGCGCGGTTGCTCTCCGGGTCCGTGTACGGTTGGTAGATCAACTCGCGGAACTGAGGCCGGGCGATCGTCTTCGAGGCGCTGGCGCGAAGCTGCAGGTCGGGCTGCACTTCCCAGGTAAGCGTCGCACCGGGCAGCCAGTAGCTGTTGCTCAGCGCCGTGCTCGCCATCGAACCGGTCGGGTTGGTGAACACCTGGATCGGGGTGACGGTCTGGTCGGCCGATTCATAGCGCACGCCGGCGTCGAGGCTGACGCCCTCGGCGAACTCGATCGTGGCCTTGCCGTAAGCGGCGTAGGTTTCCAGTTCGGCGAGGAACGAGGGAGTGCTCTCGTCCTCTTCGATCAGGCCGATGTTGTAGTAGTCGATGACCGAGGGCTGCAGCAGCAGATCCGGGCGGAACAGGCCGACAGCAGGCTCGAAAGTCGAGGGAGCGTCGAACAGGAAGCCGCGACGAGACTGGGTCCGCTCGGTATCCTGGTACGCGCCACCGACGGTGACCACGACCTCGGGGACGACTTCGTAGCTCAGGTCGAGACCGCCCGACCACAGGTCCTCGTTGAGGTCCGAGAAGGCCACATCGGCCGAGCCGCTGTTGCGGTTGAGGCGGTTGACGAACTGATCGCCGAGCGGGTCCGTCGCGGAGTTCGAACGGACATATTCGAACGAAAGCTCGAACGGAGCCTCGCGCTGCGAATTGGCGTAGCCGGCGCGAACGTCGAGACCGAGGCGATCGGCAAGCTTGAACTCGCCGACGAACTGGGTGTCGATCAGCTGGCGTTCGTACCAGGCGGTGTCCTGCTGCAGGAAGTCGGCAAGACCTTCGTCCTTTTCACCCTGGCCCAGGCGAGCCTGCTTGATGGTGTCGCGGATGAACAGGTTGGTCCAGCGGATGGTGTGGTCGCCGAACTCGTAGCCGAGACCGACGAGAGCGTTGGTGACCATGCGCTGGTCGGTCGTCACGCGCCGGAAGTCGGTGTCGAGTGTAGAGAGATCGGAGCTGAGCGACGACTGCTGAATGGCATCGCGGTTGAGCCACTTGCTGCTGAAGCCGCCGCCGACGATCAGGCCGAGCACGCCGTCACCCACGTCCCACGAGTCACCGCCCGAGAGCGAGATCGAATAGTTGATCGGAAGGTGGTCCCAGCGCTGCACGATGGCGTTGCGGCCGTTGACCAGCTGGCTGGCGATCGCTTGCGTATCGACCGTACCGTCGCTGATCCGGGCGCCGCTGTCGAAGAAGGCCTGCAGGGCCGGCGGAGTGTTGCGCTGGCCATTGTCGAAGCCGGTCCAGTCGCTCGAGCTGCCGAAGTAGTCGTAGCCGAGCTGGTTGGTGGTTTCTGTGTCCCACTGCCCGCCGATGCCGACGGTCAGGAACGCTTCGTTCGGGATCGCCTTGGTGGTCAGGTTGATCACACCGCCGCCGAATTCGCCGGGATAGTTGGCCGAATAGCTTTTCTGCACCAGCGACGAGGCGATGACGCCGGTCGGGAACAGGTCGAGCGGAACGACACGCCGAAGCGGTTCGGGGCTTGGAAGGGGAGAACCGTTGAGCAGCGCCAGCGAGTATCGATCGCCCAGGCCGCGCACATAGACGAAGCCCGAGCCGACCACGCTAAGGCCGGTTACGCGGCCCAGAGCGCCGGCGATGTTGCCTTCCCCGGTCCGCGCGATCTGTTCGGTCGAAAGGACCGAGAGAACCTGCGACGAGCCGCGCGTCGGATCGCGGTTGATGCGTCCGGTGACGATGATCGCCCCGCCGGGGATCGAGATATCGTCCTCGGTGGCCGATTGATCGGCAGAAGCCGGTTCGGAGGCCTCTTCAGGAGCGGCAGTCTCCTCTGAAGCAGCCGGTTGATCGGCATCCTGCGCCCATGCCGACATCGGGCACGTCAGCGCAGTGGTGAGAAGAAGCAGCCCCGCCAGCTTCTTGCCAGTGGTCATAACTCATACCCCCATGGGTAAGACAAAAAACAAAACCGGGCCGAGCCCGGACATGACGAAGGGGCGGCCTCGGATCGTCTCCGAGGCGCGCCCCTCCCATTCATCACACGATCTTAGGCAGGCTGGTGCAGTCGCCCGAGTTGCCGGTGCCGAAGTTCGCCAGCGCGCTGTTGCAGGTCCAACCAGCGTACCAGGTGTCCGAAGCGTCCTTCACCGCACCGACCCAGGTGGTCGAGTCAAAGAAGGAGGAGATGGTCTTCGGATCGGTCGCCACCAGCGCCGTCTCGTTGGCGCCGTTGACGAACAGACCAGTCAGCGTGTTCGTGAAGGCATCGTTGTTGTTGGTGCCACCAGCGAAGATCGCCGAAACGTCGCCCGCCGTGAAGGCCACGCCAGCGGTGCCGCTGCCGATGAACTTGTTGGCGTTGCACTGCAGAGCCACCGAACGCGGCAGGAGGGTCGTACGCAGAGCCGTCGAACCCGTGCCGTGCATGCGGACGCACTCGTTGTTCGGCGAGATGATCAGGCCGTTGACGAGAGTGATGTCCGAGTTGCCGCGGAAGAGGGCCGAAGCCTGGTCGTTGTTGTCGTTGTTGACGCTCGCCTGACGCTGGATGGCGGTGAAGTTGGCGACACGCAGCTGAGTGCGCGGCGTATCGGCTTCGTTGCCGTTGCTGTCGATTTCGAACAGCGCGTCACCGGCGGCGTCACGCTGCAGCAGCAGGGCGTACTGGACATCGACGCGAGCGCCGGTGTCGACGTCGAGGCTGTCGTCGTCGGCCCCGGTGGCGATGTAGTACTTCAGGTTGAACTTGCCGCCGAAGAATTCAGCGCCATCGTCCGAGCTGTTGTGGCTCTGGATGTGGTCGATGACCGTACCGCTGCCGATGGCCTCGGTCGTCAGGGCCTGCAGTTCCACGTTCTGGCCGAGCACGAAGCCCGAGTAGCGGATCTGCACGTACTTCAGCGAGCCAGCGTTGTAGGTATCGTCAGCGCCACCGAAGCGAGCCGGGTCAGGCGCACCTTCGGTCTGACGTTCGCAGGTTCCCGCCGCCACCGAGCCGGTGGTGCAGTCGGTGGTGACCGCACGGCCCATCAGCACGACGCCGCCCCACTTGCCTTGCGAGGTTTCGGTGTCGAGACCCTGGACGTTGTCGCGGCTGGTGAACACGATCGGCTGGGTCGCAGTACCGACCGCACTGATCGAGTTGCCGCGGTTGACCGCAAGCCAGGACTGGCCGGTACCGCCGAACACGACAACGCCCGGTTCGATAGTCAGCTTGACGGCCGTGTCGGCGGTCAGCGTGGCAGAGGGGCAGCCGACCGTCGAGGTCGCATAGGGCGTGCCGGCCGTCGGCGCCGTGAAGCCGCCGTCGCAACCCACGTCCACACGGCCGTTCATGCGGTAGAGGACACCCGGAAGACGCGGCAGGGTGGTCGACGCGCGGATCACGCGCGGCAGGTCGCAAACGCGCCATTCGCCGGTCGGTCCGCTGATCGTACCGGTGTCGGTCAGGCCCTGCGGATCGGTGATGGTCGGGCAGCCAGCAGCCGGAGTGACGAGCACCGGCGCGGTCGGCGTCGGAGTCGGGCTCGGCGTGGGGGCCGGCGGGTTGTTGATGGTGATGTTTCCGCCGGTTCCCGGGGAAGCGATGTCTTCAGGGCCGCAGGCGGCGAGCGCCAGGACACTGCAGCCAAGAACGAGCGAGCGAGAAATGGTAGTCACGAAAGCGGTCCCCCTCAAAATCCGGGAATGCGGATGGCGCGATTCGAAATTCGCGACTCGCCAACTAGGACCGGGAGGTGACAGTTTTTTTTCAAACTCCCCCAAATAGATATATGTCCGATTTATGTCATTTATGACAGTTGTTGATGTTCATTCATTTTTCTCTGATTTCACTTTTATGACACTATTACATTTTAATTGCAGATGAGCTTGGGCGGGCGCACTATCGTCAGGTAGCAAGCGGGGAGAAAAGCCATGGCTGCAATGTTGGTGCTATCGGCGTTGGCCGCCGCGCACTCAGTCACTTCGGTGCCGGGTCCGGAACCCGTGGTCACCGAGATCAAGGAAGTCGCCTTCGAATCTCTGGTCGAAGGCAGGGCCGAAGAGGCCATTCGTACGCTCGAAGCCCAGCGGGCGAACGAGCCCAACGATCCGGCCGTGCTGATCAACCTCGGCACTGCCTATGCCAAGACCGGCCAATGGGCCAAGGCCGAAGCGGCCTACAAGGCCGCAATGGCCAGCCGAGTCGGTTATCAGCTCGAACTTGCCGACGGCCGCTGGACCGACTCGCGCCTGGCGGCGCGGCGCGGATTGCGCAGCCTCGGGACGACATCGCTCGCGATGCGCTGAACAAGCCCAACGGTAGTCGCAAAAGGGCCCGAGAGAGCGACTCTCGGGCCCTTTTTCTTGCGGTCCGTCACGGATTTGTCATCCGGGCGGGCAATGCGCGCTCGATCCTAATCGTGCGGCTTCATCCCGAACGGGAGTTCAGAGGTGAAGGCCTCGACCCGCTCGATCTTGCCGTCGACGAAGCGCAGCAGGACGACCACCTGATAGGTGAGCGGATATCCGCTGCCCCCGCTCGCCGGCAGGTCCTCGAACATGCGATAAACGACAAGCCCGCGTTCCTCGTCGGCCGCCAGCAGCTTCTTGTCGCGGATCTGTTCGATCGCGGCGAGCGGCGCACTGCCGAAAGCCGGGGCGCAGGCACTCACGTCCTGGCCGTTGACGACCCAGCGGCAGTTGGCGGCCAGCCCTTCAGGCGCCTTGCCATCCCGGGCGGTCATCGCTTTCCGGAACGCACCCGCACCGGCCAACATCGCCGCGCGCGAGGTGCGCTTGCCTTCGGGCACTACATCAAAGCTCGGCGCCGAAACCGGCTCGACGTACGGCGTACCGTATTCCTTGCGCCGGATCAGCGCGTCGATCCCTCCGATCTGGCGCCCCGTGCTGCTGACCGTGATCGCCGCCCAGGACGGCTGTCCGTGCTCTTCGATCCGGCCGATCCACACGCCCTTGCCCGTCTCGGCATCGGCGACGACCAGCGGCTTGGGGTCGATGGCGGTGACCCCCTGCCAGATGCCCTCGTTTACGCGGATGCCGACGCTGTTCTCGGCATAGGCGACCTTGTGCGCCCAGGGCAGCTGCTGCCACTGGCCGCGCACCGGATAGGCCTGCATCACGGCATTGGTGTTGGCCGTGACGCAAGCGACGTCGCACGCCGCCGGATCGGGCTGGGGCGACGGTGCTGAGGGCGGGCCCCAGAACGGATTGTTCATGAAGTACGGAACGTAGGTGAAGACCGCCTCGATCCGTTGAATTTCCGCGTCTTTGATCCGGAAAGCCTCAAGCAAAGTGATCGAATTGGGCCACTTGAGCGCGGTCTTCATCTCGCGTCCGTTGGTCAGCAGATAGCGATCCCACTCGTTGGCGTGGTCGAAGAAGCCCCGGCCAACTGCAACGCCGCGCTCTTCGTCGATGATGAAGAAGTCGCGCCGGATACGCTTGTTGATGCGATAGAGCCCGAGCTCGAACTGCGCCCGGCAACCGGCCGCGATCGCCGCTGCGTTCCCGCCCCCGCCGCCCGGCGGCGGCGCGGTAGTGGAGATACCATTCTCCAGCCGCGCGCAGTCCTCGGAGAAGGGCGCGAAGACCTGGCCGTCATTGACCTCGACCGTGTCGAAATAGGAATCGGCGATCGCGTGCATCCGCTCGCGGCTGCGGCGCTGCTCGGGCGCGAGGACCTGGTTGAACTCCGGATCGTGGACCATCTTGCTCACGTCCCCGAACGGAGCCGGGAGCGAGGTCTTGCGGTGGACTACGCTTTCGATCTCGTCGATCTGGCCGTTGGTCACATGGATGCGCACGGCGTAGATCGCCGGCACACCGTTCTCCTTGACCGAGCCGAACCACGCGGCGTTCCCCGTCGTCGGATCTGCGGTCTCAAGCCCGACGGCGTCGACGCCGGTCACCGTGTCCCACAAGCCCTCGCCCACCGGAATGAACACGTTGTTCTCGGCAAAGCGGACATTGGCGGCGAGCGGGAGCTTGGACGGATCGCGCGCTTCCAGCGCCTTCATGTGGGCCTGCAGATAGCCGATCAGGCAAGCCCGGTCGCAAGCGGGAATACGGACCGCGCTGTCCTCCCCGGGCGCCTGCGCGGCAAGCGGGGTGGCGGCGAGCACGAGGCAGCCCGCCAGCAGTCGAGAGATCAAACGCATCCTCATTATCCCCCTAGTGTGCCGCGGCCGAAGCGTCGGCGTAGTCCTCGTTGCCCCGCGCGATCAGGTAGGCGTGGATGGCCTCCACGTCCGAAGGCGAGAGCACATCGGCAAAGCTCGCCATGCCCTTGTCGGCGTAGAGGCCCTTGAGGACGATGTCGTTGAACTTGGCGTGGGTGTCCGCGGTCATGAACCGCAAGTCCTTGACCCCGCCCACCGCGTTGTCGCCGTGGCAGCGATTGCAGGTCTGTCCGAACAGCGCCCGCCCCTCGCCCACTTGTGCTTCCGAGGCCCGCAGCATCGGCGGCCTCGGCAGTTCCGAGGGCGGCGGCGGGGGCGGTAAGGTCACGCCTTTGGCGTCGAGCTTGAACACCAGCAGCTTGGCGGTCGAGGTCTGGAACGGCCCGAGGTTGTAGACCGGCGACCCGCCCCACCCGGCGTTGATGGCGATATATTGCTCGCCGTCGATCATGTAGGTGATCGCACCCGCGACCGGCGCCTGGTCGATGTTCATCTCCCACAGCTTGGTCCCGGTATCGGCGCGGTAGATCGCCAGCGTCTTGTCGATCGTGCCCTGGATCAGCAAGTTGCCCGCCGTCGCCAGCACGCCGCCCGATCCCGGATGCGCATAAGGCACGCGCCAGGCCTCGCTCTGCGTCACCGGGTTCCAGGCGAGCAGGTAGCCCTTCTCCTTGGCGTTCGCCTCCTGCTGAAGCTGCGCACGCAGCTCGGGCATGTTGCCATAGCCCTGCCCGCTGTTCGAACGGTGATGGACGAAGTTGAACGCCCCATCCTCGGCCCGAGCATAGACCGAGGGCTGCTCCTGCGCGCTCAGGTACATCAGGCCGGTGAGCGGGCTGTAGGCCATCGGGTGCCAGGTATGCGCCGCGAGCCAGCTCGGGCTCATCAGGTGCGGGGTCGTGGTGTTGTGCGCCCCGGGCTGGAGCACCGGACGGCCGGTCTCGAGGTCGATGCGGCTCGCCCAGGTGTTCTCAGAAACATAGGTCTCGGCCGAGATCAGCTTACCCGTCGCCCGGTCGAGGACGTAGAAGAAGCCGTTCTTCGGCGCCTGCATGATGACCTGGCGCTGCTTGCCGGCGATCTTCATGTCGGCCAGCACCATCGGCTGGGTGCAGGTGTAGTCCCACTCCTCTTCCGGGACCATCTGGTAGTGCCACTTGTACTGGCCGGTCGTGGCATCGACGGCGACGATCGAGCAGAGGAACAGGTTGTCGCCCTTCCCCTCGCTGCGGAAGTGCCACATGTGCGGCGAGCCGTTGCCAGTGCCGATGTAGACCAGATTGAGCTTGGGGTCGTAGGCGAAGCTGTCCCACGCGGTGCCGCCACCACCGTACTTCCACCACTCGCCATGCCAGGTCGGCAGTGCGATCTTCATCGCGGAGTCCGACGCTTCGCCGTCGGGCCCGTCAGCTGGATTGCCGGGGACGGTGTAGAACTTCCACAACTGCTTGCCGCTTTCGGCATCATAGGCAACCACGAAGCCGCGCACGCCATAGTCGGCGCCGCCGTTGCCGATCACGACCTTGCCGTCATAGACGCGCGGCGCGCCGGTGATCGAATAGGCGTCCTTGTCGTCGAAGGTTTGCTGCGACCAGACTTCCTTGCCGGTCTTGGCATCGACCGCGATCAACCGCCCGTCGAGCGCGCCGATGTAGATCTTGCCGTTCCACGCCGCGATACCGCGAGCCGACGGGCCGCAGCAGGCGAGGCGCGCCCATTCGGCCCCGACCTTGGGATCATAAGTCCATAACTTACGACCCGTTTTCCCGTCATAGGCGGTGACGATGTTGTAGATGCTGACGTTGTAGAGAACCCCGTCGATCACCAGCGGGCTCGCCTGAACGCCGCGGAAAGTCTCGAGGTCGTCGTACCAGGCGAGGCCCAGGCGCTGGACATTGTCAGCGTTGATCTGGTCGAGCGGACTGAAGCGCTGTTCGTCCCAGGTGCGGCTATAGGACTGCCAGTCGCCCACGCTCGTCGCGGCATCGGCGTTGCGCATCGTTTCGCCGGTCACTTCGGCCGGCCCCGCGCTCAGCGCCATCCCGTTGGCCAGCAATCCCAGCGACGCAATCGCCGCAACCGCCCGCGCGGCAACCCTCGATGCGGTGAATGTCCTCACCCGTCCCATCCCCAATCCCGATACCCTTGTTTTGCCATTCTTTGCCGGGCGCGAGCGCTCATGGGAAGCCTCAAGCGACCTGAAACGAACTTTCTGGGCCAATCGCCCTTCCCACTCGCCTTCCGCGCTCTATGATGACCGGCAAGAGATAAAGGGAGAGGGAGCGATCATGAGGAACGGCGCGATATTTTCAGCCCTGCTGGCAGCTGGGTGCGCGACACTCCCGCTAACGCCCGCCAGCGCCGACATCCGCGTGAACGGCAGCCGCATCCACCCAGAGAGCGTTTCCGCCGACGCCGCCGGCAACATCTACACCGGGAGCGTGCCAGGCACGATCTTCCGCGCCAAGGCCGGGAGCGACACGGCCGAGCCGTGGATCGTGCCGAGCGCGGCGAACGGCCTCACCTCGCAGTTGGGCGTCCTGGTAGACGACGCGCGCGGAGTGCTCTGGGTGTGCAACAACCCGCCGTTCGGCGGTCCGCCGCAGCCGGGCGCGAAGTCGAGCCTCAAGGCGTTCGATCTCAAGACCGGCGAACTCAAGTCGAGCCATGATTTCCCGAGCGACGGCCCGATCGTGTGCAACGACATTGCCGTGGAGCGCGGCGGAACCACCTTCGCTACCGACACCTCGGGAGGCCGCATCTTCGCGCTGGCGCCGAATGGTGACGCGCTAACCGTGTTCGCCGCCGATCCGGAACTCGTCGGTATCGACGGGATCGCCTTTGCCGACGACGGCAAGATGTACATCAACAACGTGCGCAAAAACACGGTCCAGCGGGTCAACCGCAAGGGCGGCGGCGCGTATGATGGCCTGACCACGCTCACGCTGTCGGAGCCGGTCAACGGCCCCGACGCCCTGCGCCCGCTCAAGGGCAACCGCTTCCTCCAGGCCGAGGGCCCGGGCAACCGTGTGACTTACGTCGACATCGAAGGCGACAGCGCGAAGATTACCCCGGTCAAGATCGGCCTCGATTCCTCGCCGGGCGTCACCCACATCGGCAACACCGGCTACGCCACCGAGGGCAAGATCAACTACCTGTTCGATCCGGCCCTGAAGGAAAAGAGCCCCGACCCCTTCTACATCCGCAGCTTCCCGCTTAGCGGCCAGTAAAGGCAGTCGAAGGACCGTCCGCCTAGGTCAGACCGGGCGGACGCGCAGGAGCATAGCGCCAAAGCCGACGAAGATGGTTCCGGTGACCTTGTTGAAGGCGTGCTTGAGCGCGGGCTTGCGCAAGTGGCGGGACAGTGATCCCCCCGCCACGCCGTAAACCGCATACCAGAACAGCTCGGCTGCTGCGAACGTCAGGACGAGGATCGCGAACTGCGGTGCCTTGGGCGCATTGGCGCTGACGAACTGGGGCAGAAAGGCGGCCGCGAAAAGCAACAGCTTCGGGTTGCTGATACCGATGACGAAACCGCCCCGAAACAGCTTGGCGGCGCTGGTGTTTGACGGCAGCTTGTCCTCGCCCACGTCGATGGGCGCAACATCGGCTCGCCAAGCCTGGACGCCCAGGTAGAGCAGATAGGCAGCGCCAGCATAGCGCAACAGTTCGAAGACCCCCGGCAGCGCCATGAGCAGCGCGGTGAGCCCACCAGCGGACGCCGAAAGTACCAGGACAAGCGCCACCATGCAGCCCGCCATGGCCGCAATGCTTCGACGCACGCCGAACTCTACGCTTCGTGTCATAACATGGAGCATGTTCGGGCCCGGCGTTCCGCAAAGGAGGAACACCGCGCCGAAAAACAGCCACCAGGTTTCGACCGTCACCGCGTTTGCTCGTTTAGCTCTTTGGTGCGGGGGCGATGGACCCGGTCGGATGACATTGCAATGAATGTCGGCAATGGGTGGTTATCGGTCATCGGCCTGTCGCTCCTACCTAGGCTCAGGAGCGCCGCCACTGGAACCAGAGACAGGCTGCGACCACAGTCGCGCCGGCTCCCAGCATCAGCGTCCCGAACACCGCACGGACCGGAGGTTCATCTAGGACCCCGCCTGCGACGAGAAAGGCCCATGAACAGGCACCGAAAATGACCGCGATAAAGCTCGCGGCCCAGGCGTCCACGATGAGGCGACGCTGGAATTCGTCCGACATTCGTAGGCAGAACCACATCGTCACGGCAGTCAGGAGCGGAAGTAGAGCCGCCATTGCCACGGCTGCCCAAGGTTGAAGCCAGAGAGATCCCGCAACCGGCTCACGTCTGCCCAGCACCATGACCATGACGAGCACGGTCGCAGCTACTGCATAGAATCCGCCGGCGATGCGCCAGCTGCGCATTTTCGCCCGGTTGGCGCGAACGCCTGGTCCAACGTCTTCAGCCATCCCCATTTTGCCCGTCATCGAAAATCTCCTCGATGGTCTGCCCGAACAGCCGGGCAAACTTGAATGCGAGCGGGAGCGAAGGGTCGTGCTTGCCAGATTCAATTGCGATGATGGCGTGACGCGAAACGCCGACCCGCCCGCCAAGCTCAGCCTGGCTCCAGTCCCGCTCCGCTCGCAACACCTTCAATCGGTTCTTCACGGCATTCGACTCGTGTTATTCGTCCCTACCCAAAAGGTAGGTAAACCTAACATCAAATTGAGTCAACGCACCTTTACGTTTTGGTATGTTTCCATCACCTACCTCGAATGGTCTGCCAACCAACCCGAAAGGAAAATTGGGCGGCGGCATTTGTCATAGTCGGATAAGCCGACACCACCGCGATGTCCGCAGTGGGTCGAAAGTGGACTGTCCACAAACATGGGCAAAAGATGGAAAAACGCACTCCCGGTCCGGTAGGCGGAGCCATGAGAACAACACATTATCTGGTCACTTTTGCAGCGCTCGGTAGTCTTGCCGCGTGTTCAGGAGACGAAACCAACCTAGCGTGTGAAGCACCGCGGCCGCCGCTTCGCTCTACCGCGAATGCTGGCGAAGCGCCGGAGTTGACGCCTGTCGTTCGTTTCAGAGTGACATCCCAAGGCACCGTTACGCGGGGCTCGGAGAGTTTCGACGGCAGTCAGCTCCAAGAGGTCTTAGCGGACGCGGACAAGTTCATTCCCAATCCCGTCTACGTCTTTGAAGTCGATGAGGCGGTGCCCTGCGCCAAATTGGCGGCTGTGCGCGCCGTCCTTGGCGATGCAAGTCTATGCAAGTCCGGAAACTGCTTCGAAGGCGAGTTGCCCGCTCACTGGCGAGCTATGCCGGACACCTGATTAGATCGCTCGAACGACGCGCCGGGTTCACAACCTTTTGAAAATATAAGAAAACACTTTCCTACAAGCTGCCTCTTGGTCCATGATGGACTCAGCTCTTTGTAATCGTTGGTTTCCATGCGGATGTTCTGACCGCTCGTCAGGCATCGTTGGCGCGCGACCGCCTCGGATCTCGCTCTCACCATTCTCGTCATCCTGAACTTGTTTCAGGATCCATTTCTCCGACATCCCCGGAGCCAACCGATCAAGCGCAGGTTGCGCATCCTGGCTGCGAGGTTGGGACAAGTGCGATGGCTCCGTGCGCGCGGAAAGATAGATCCTGAACCAAGTCCAGGATGACGAAGAAGGGGAAAGGAAGTGGGCGGGCCGTCGGGCTTTGAAAGGTGACACTCGGTCCCCAAGGTGACACTATTTTCCGCCAATTTCCGCGAAATACGGACCAAGGTGACACTTTCGCGAAATACCTCGCACCACAGTGTCACCCCGTCACCCCCAGGTGCCACCTTGGCCGGATACACCTACTCGCCTCGGCCCGGATCGGAGTGACCTGCAGGCTTCGGAAGGATAGGATCGCGTGATGCCGACACGATTCCCGGAAGTCCGCGCCGCGCTGGACGAACTCCGAACTCGCTATGATACCTCGGTGGGGAACCTCAGAGCTGCGCTCCAGCTCTATGCCGAGAGCGGAGTTCCGCCGACGGCCGAAGCCCGTGCGGCAGGAGCTTTCGCTTACCCCGAGCTTCGCGTCGAATACGAACCTGGGACTGCCCCACCGCCGCTATCGCGCTCCTATGCCCGGCTTAACCAGGCCGGACTCTACACCACCAGCGTTACCCGACCCGAACTGTTCGCAGACAGCCTTACCGAGCAACTGGACCAGCTGGTCGGTGACTTCGGGGCCAAGGTCTCGGTGGGCCATTCCGCCAGTGAGATCCCGTTCCCCTACGTTCTCGACGGCTCCGGGATCGAGTTGGGCTCGATCGGCGCTGCCGAGCTGGCCAGGCATTTCCCTTCCACCGAGCTAGTCCACATCGGAGACGAGATCGCCGACGGCCTGTTCCAGCACCGTCCCGGCGAACCCCGCCCGCTTTCGCTGTTCGACGGGCCGCGCACCGACTTCAGCCTTGCCCGCCTGAAGCACTACACCGGCACCCCGCCAGAGGACTTCCAGCACTTCGTGCTGTTCACCAACTACACTCGCTACGTCGATGAATTCGTGGAATTCGCCGCCACCGCCCTGCGCCAACCCGACAGCGGCTACACCCGCCTGTCGATCCCGGGGAGCAGCTTCGCCAGGGGAGACCTGACCGACCTCGGAGCCCAGCTAAGCGCCGGGTCCTGGCGCAAGTACCAGATGCCGGCCTACCACCTCGTCTCCGAGGACAAGCACGGCATCACCTTGGTCAACATCGGCGTCGGCCCGTCGAACGCCAAGACCATCTGCGACCACCTCGCCGTGCTGCGGCCGCATGTGTGGCTGATGATCGGCCACTGCGGCGGCCTGCGGGAGAGCCAGAAGATCGGCGATTACGTGCTCGCCCACGCCTACTTGCGAGACGACCACCTGCTCGACGACGTGCTGCCGCCGGAGATACCCCTCCCCGCGATTGCCGAGGTCCAGCAAGCGCTGTTCCAGGCGGCGCTGACCGTGACCGGCGAGGACGAGGATGCGGTCAAGTCGCGGCTCCGCACCGGGACCGTCGTCACTACCGACGATCGCAACTGGGAGCTGCGCTACACCCGCTCGGCACTGCGCTTCAACCAGAGCCGGGCGGTTGCCATCGACATGGAGTCCGCCACCGTCGCCGCCCAGGGCTACCGCCACCGCGTGCCCTACGGCACCCTGCTCTGCGTCTCAGACAAGCCGCTACACGGAGAGCTCAAGCTGCCGGGGCAGGCCAACGCCTTCTACCAGTTCGCCACCCACCAGCACTTGCGAGTGGGGATCGAGGCGCTCGGCATTCTCAAGCAGGACGTCGAGGCGCTGCACAGCCGAAAGCTGCGCAGCTTCGACGAACCGCCACTGCGCTAGGCCGGATCCACCATCTGCCACCGCAGGGTCTGGCCGGCGTGGAACGGGACGACGTCGGTGCCGTTCACGTCGATCACCTCGGGCACCAGCACCTCGGTCCGCTGCAGCGTCACCGTGCCTTCATTGAGCGGCAGTCCGTAGAAACGCGGCCCGTTCTCGCTGGCGAAGGCTTCGAACTTGTCGATCGCGCCTTCGTCCTCGAACACCGTGAGATAGCTCTCCAGCGCGAAGGGCGCGTTGAAGATGCCCGCGCAACCGCAGGCCGATTCCTTCGCCTCCCGGGCATGGGGCGCCGTATCGGTGCCGAGGAAGAACTTGGGCGAACCGGAAGTCGCCGCGCGGCGCAGCGCCAACCGGTGCTTCTCGCGCTTGGCGACCGGCAGGCAGTAGGCGTGCGGCCGGATGCCCCCGACGAGCATGGCGTTACGGTTGATGTGCAGATGCTGCGGCGTGATCGTAGCCGCGACCTTGGGGCCGGCGGCTTCCACGAAATCGACCGCATCTTCGGTAGTCGCGTGCTCAAATACCACCTTCAACTCGGGCAGGTCATAGAGCAGCGGAGCCAGGATGCGTTCGATGAACACGGCTTCCCGGTCAAACACGTCGATTGCCGGATCGGTCACCTCTCCGTGGACGCACAGGACCATGCCGAGCTTCTGCATCCGCTCCAGCACCGGGCGGATGTTGGAGATGTCGGTGACGCCGTTGTCGGAATTGGTGGTGGCACCCGCAGGGTAGAGCTTGGCCGCGGTGAAGGCACCCTCCTCAAACCCTTCCGCCAGATCGTCCGGATCGGTCGCATCGGTCAGGTAGCAGGTCATCAGCGGCTCGAAGTCTGTGCCCGAAGGCAAGGCCGAGAGGATGCGTTGGCGATAAGCCGCCGCTCCGGCCGCCTTGGTCACCGGCGGCACCAGGTTCGGCATGACGATGGCGCGAGCGAACTGCCGCGCGGTCCACGGAGCCAGGCCGCGCAGTATCTCGCCATCACGCAAATGCACGTGCCAGTCATCGGGTTGGCGGATGGTCAGCGAATCGGTCATGCCGGGTCTCTCGTGGCTGGCTAAAGTGACAGGGGGTGACGGGGGTGACACGGTTCTGAGAGTGTCACCTTGGGCCCGGAAAGTGTCACCTTGGACCATGAAGCGGCGGAATTCGAACGCTTGGGTAGAGGATGACGGCGGCTCATTCCCAAGCCCATGGCACAGTGGGGCGGTGTAGGACAGCGCTGCTTGCTTGACTATCGCCCCGCCCCGCCCAACTTGCGGTCCATGGCCCACGAACGCTTGTATTCCCGCGCCGTAGTGCGCGTCAGTCCCGAGGATCCGGCAGAGGACGCCGCCGGCTTCCTCCAGGGCCTCGTCACCAACGACGTCACCGGCGAGCTGCCCGCCTATGCCGGATTGTTGACCCCGCAGGGCAAGACCCTGTTCGACTTCATCGTCTGGCCCAGCGGCCACGGCGACTTGCTGCTGGATTGCGAAGCCGACGCGGCCGAGGATCTGGTCAAGCGCCTGTCGCTCTACCGCCTCCGGCGCAAGATCGCGATCACGGTCGACCCCACGCTGGGCGTCTACTGGCAGGCCGAGTTGGGCGACGGCGGCGCCGCAGACCCACGCTTTGCGGGCCTGGGCCAGCGCTGGATCGCCACAGTCTCCGACGCCGACCATCCCGTCGACGCCGAGTGGCAGCGCCACCGCCTCGCGCTCGGCGTGCCCGAGGGCCGCAGCGAGCTAGGCGACATCCTCTGGCTCGAAACCAATGCCACCGAGCTGGGCGGCGTTTCGTTCTCCAAGGGGTGCTACATCGGCCAGGAAAACACCGCGCGGATGAACTGGCGGCAGAAGGTCAACCGGCGCCTGATCGTTGTGCCGCTGCAGCGGTCCGAGGAAAAGCGGCGCAAGATCGCTTACCCGGAGCTTGGGCTTGCGGTGGATCACTTGCGGGTCGAGGACATTCCGCCGGAGCTGCTGCCGCATTGGCTAGAGTTGGCGGAGCCCTCGGAGGGCGCAGGCTAAGGGAATCGACGGGATAGGGAATCTGGCAGATGGCCGTCACTTTTCACCACATTCCCGGCGCAAGGGCGTGGCATTTGTCGCTGGCGCGTTTGTCAGCGCGAACCGGCTACCCGGTAGACTGCCGAATCTGGTCCCTGCCAAATCCGGATCATGTCCTGGCGCAGCGGTTGCTCGTCAGGAGGCACCCCGACTAGCCACACATGCGTGAAGGCATCCGCGGGGATCTGCATAAGTGAGCCCCTCATCGTCGCTCGATCGCCTGCACATGCGTCGGGATAGACCATCTCCGAACTGTCGTTCGCGAATTTGCCTGCCTTGGGATAATGCACGCTAAGAGGGTTCATTCCGGCGACTACCCACTGGTCGTTCGCGAACGCATGCTTACGAGCGATAGCCATGCTGCCCACGTGGGTAAGCCAGGGGAGACCCCACGCGTCGTCGCATGGCAACGACACAAGCGTCGCTACTCTTGCTCGTTCAGGGATCGCCTCCAAAGCCTCAAGCTGCCTGTCGAGAACCCGTTCACGCTCAGCATATGTTGCCGTCGTGAGCGCGATCCGTATGACCAGGAAAACAACCCCGGCCGCCATCAGCCATTTTCGGGCTGACACGGTCAGCTTGAGGTCGCCGATCGCTAGAAGGGCGATGATTGTCATGTAGGGCGCCAGCCGCATGTCGGCCAAGAACGATCCGAAAATGCGGCCCGGCATAATCAGGAACGCGAGCAAGCACAGCGCGGCCGCGGCACCCATCGTCCTGTCGATCGTCAGACGAGGACTGCGCAGAGCCACATAGATAAGGCCGCAGAGAACCAAGGCCGAGACCTTGTCTACTGCTTTGATATCCAGGCGAAGAATCGAGAGCATCCAACCCAACTTCGCGCCGAAGATGAACCAGCCATCGGTGCTCCCCCCGGTATCCTCCTGGGTTCGCCACAAAAGCATCGGTACGAGCGGAGCGGCCATCGGTAGACAACGCCACCCCGTTTCCCACAGGGCCGCCAGCCAAGTACGTCCGTCAACTCGTGAGCGCACCAGGCTCTCGGCTGTGCAGAGCATGCCCAAAAGCACCCAACCAAAGGTATGACACAGCCAGAGGCCAAGGCTTATCGGTACGAAAAGCCAGGCCCTAGTGGCGATGCGACCGAGACGCCCCAGGCGCAGCCACAGGGTAAACGCCAACAGGGCCAAGGCCATCGACAGCGTGAAATTGATGAAGCCGAATTGGAACGGCAACCCGTAGATCAATGGCAATGCGAAAAGGCAGAACGGAGTGATCCGGCCGTGGATCTCGCGACAGAGAAGGATGATCCCGGTCGCCGCGAGGACCTGGTTTAACGCAACCACTATCCAGGCCGAGGTCTCCACATCGGTGAACGAGCTGAGCGCCTCTACGAGGATGTCTGCCCCAAGGTTGCCGACCAATTGCCAACGGAAGCTGAAATATTGCCGCAGCCACGGATGGTCATCCAGACCCGTCTGGATCGAGTAACGCCCGATATGGCCGAGCACGTCGACTAGCGGTGGAAGCGACACCAAAAGGATCGGCACCAGCATTGTTGCGATGAGCAGCAGCGGCATAAGCCCGCCAAGCGCCGCTGGGAGCTTCAGAATTGGAACATCTTGCCGGATGTCTTCGGCCGTCGCAGTCACGGCCGGCCCTCCCGGAACACATAACACGACGAGATTAGATAGAAGGTGACCGTGTAGATGGCCATGGCCGGAAGGTGCGCGAAGAGACTGCCGGACAGACCCAGCGCTCGCGCCAGGGCGAGCACGGCGAGATTGGCGGCATAGCTGATCCCAACTGCAAGCAGGAAGCGGCTGGCCTCGGAGACGGAGGCGGTTCCAGCTCGTTGAAAGGTAAAGCGCCGGTTCATGGCGAATGAATTGACCAGCCCGCAAGCATACCCAGCGATGTTGGCGGGGTAGTCCCCGAAGCCCGCACGCAACAGCAGGGCGATGACGAGGAGTGAGATCGCGGTGTTCACGAGGCCAACAAGCGCAAACTTGCCCAGCCGCAAGAGCGGCAATGTGGGGCGGATCATCGGAGAGGTAGGGATTGGGCGAGCAGCGCCGATTGCGCGCGTACCTGATCAACAATGAACAAGGGGCGGCGCTTCGTCTCCATATACATACGGCCCAGGTATTCGCCAAAGACCCCAAGTACGAGCAGTTGCACGCTACCTATGATGAGGATCAGGGCAGCCAGACTGGTCCAGCCAGTTACGGTACCGCCCGACAGCCACGAGATGCCCACCCAGCCCAGGGCCACCATGCCGAGGACACCAAAAGCTATGCCCAGCAGCGAGGCACAGCGTAGGGGGACGACCGAGAAGCTGGTGATCGCGTCAATGGCGAAGCGGATCATCTTGCGCAGGGGATAGTGAGTTTCGCCGGCAAAGCGCGCTTCGCGGTCGTAAGGTACCGCGATCTGATTAAAGCCTATCCACCCGACCATGCCGCGAACAAAGCGATATCGCTCGGGCATGGCGTTGAGCTGGAGTGTTACACGGCGGCTCATCAGTCTGAAATCGCCGGTGTCGCGCGGAATCTCCACATCCACAAGACGGCCAAGCATACGGTAGAACAAGCTCGCGCTGGCCTTCTTGAATTTGGTTTCACCGGCGCGTGCCGTGCGTTGACCATAGGCGACATCGTAGCCTTGGCGCAGTTTGGAGAGCATCGTCGGCAACAGTTCGGGTGGGTCCTGCAAGTCGGCATCGAGGATGAAGACATAATCGCCCCGGGCGTGCTCCAGTCCAGCGGTCAATGCCAACTGATGGCCGTAATTTCGCGAAAGCTTGATCCCCTTCACTTGGGGAAGGATGTCAGCGTAAGCTGTGATGATGGCCCAGCTGCGGTCGGTCGAGCCATCATCGACGAGAAGGATCTCATAGCTCTTGCCGAAAGTGGCTTCGCAAACGGGTGTCACGCGGGCAAGCAACGCGTCCAGGCCGGCTTCCTCGTTGAACACGGGTACGACGACCGACAACTGCGGCTGCTTCACGCCGATGACTGCGTCTTTCATAAACACATTCCTCGAATACCGGATCGCGATATCGAGACTTAGTTAACCCGCGGTAAAGATTTACAAAATATCTGTAAAATCAGGAAGATACCTATAGGCAAGTGACCGAGTGCTGCCGAACGGCTCCTTCTTCAAGCTTGAAGGATGAACGGGCCAGCCCATGCGACCCCGCCTCAGTCACTCGCTGTGGCGCCGATCAGCCCACAGTCGAGGGTCGACAATTTACAGCGCTACCCCGCGATGTACCCACTTTTCACATAGGCTGCCGTCAGCATGGTCTCGGCATGGTCGCGCGTCGTGTCGCGCGGCACCTGCAGCGACTGGGCCAGGCGTTCGCCCATCATCGCGTCGCCCAGCGCCATCAGCACCAGGGCGAGCGTCGCCTCGTGCATCGTGCGCTCCGCTCCGGGGGCCAGTTCCTGCGGATGGAGTTCGTCCACCAGGCTGTGGATCATGTCGATGATCGGATCGAGCGCGTTCTCATTGCCGGTCAGGATCATCCAGGTAGCGAGCGCGCCGCCGCCTTCGCGGTCCATGATGTCGAAGGTCAGCTCGACGATCTCTCCCGGCGTACCGAGGCCTGCGCGAGTGGCAACGGCCGCTTCGGCGATCGAGGCGCAGACTGTCGCCGCAAGATGCTCGGCCAGGGCCTGCTGGAGCCCTGCAGCCGAGCCGAAATGGTGCAGCAGATTGGCATGGGTCCGGTCGATCCGCGTGCCCACGGCCTTCAAGGTAACCGCTTGCGGTCCGGCTTCCATCAGCAAAGCCCGCGCGGCTTCGAGAGCGACGCGGCGGCTTTCATCGGGCGTTAGGCGCTTTCTTATTGACATGACTGTCAGTTAATCCCACCCTGCTTCCATGAACGCACCTTCCCACTTCGGCGAGGATGCGGCAAGCGCCGCCGCGATCGTGCCCCACACCTTGACGGTGCGCGATCGCCGCTTCGGCCGCGACTCAAGACAAGAACGCTGGTGGCTCGGTGGCAATCCCGTCGCGACGGCCTGGTTCAACGCCCTGTCGGCGACCTTCCCGCGCGGCGAGGCGCTGTTCATCGACTCGGTCAGAGCCTTCCGCGAGGGCGCCTCGCCCCAGCTCGAGGCGGAGATCCGGGCCTTCATCAAGCAAGAGATCAACCACACCCGCGAACACCTTGCCTTCAACCGGGCGGCGGAAGAGGCCGGTTACGACATGAACCGGATCAACCAGCGGGTCGCCGGGCTGATCGAACTGGTCTACGCGCGGCCCAAGCATGGCTGGCTCGGCGTCACCATCGCGCTCGAACACTTCACCGCGATGTTCGCGCACCAGTTCCTCCGCCATCCGCAGCACTTCTCCGGAGCGAAGCCCGAGCAGGCGGAGCTGTGGCGCTGGCATGCGGTCGAGGAGATCGAGCACAAGGGTGTCGCCTACGACACCTGGCTCCACGCGACGAAGGACTGGAGCCGGTGGAAACGCTGGAAGGTGAAGAGCCTGCTGATGCTGGTCATCACCAAGCGCTTCGTCACCAACCGCTCGCGCGATGCGCTCGATCTGCTGGCGCAGGACGGCATCATCGGCTGGAGGGCGAAGGCCCGGCTGGTCTGGTACCTCGTTGGCCAGCCCGGCATCTTGCGCCGCGTTGTTCCCGAATGGTGCGCCTATTTCCTGCCCGGCTTCCACCCGTGGAACCAGGACGACCGGGCGCTGATCCAGCGTTACGACAGCGAATACGCCGCCGCCGTCATGCCGGCCGCGTAGCTCTTACAGTCCCAGGTCCTTGAGCGTCGCCTCGATCACCTCGCGGCCCGCCGAAGGGACGAAGGGAAACGAGTTCAAAAACGCTGCCTTGTTCAGCGCCGCATCGCGCTCACGCGCCCGTGCGACCCATTCCGCCGCTTTGCCCTGCTGCCCCGCCAGATGAGTGCCGAGCGCGGCGATGACCGCGATGTGCTTGTGGGCCCCAGGGGAGCGGGCCGCGCGTTCGCCCCATTCGGATGCGTGCTCGTAATCGCCGCGGAACAGCGCGTTCACCGACCGTACCGCCAGCATGGCATAGCGAAGCGGGTCGAGCGGGCTCAGCCGTAGAGCCTGGGCAGCGCCTTCGTCGCTCGCGATGGGACTGACCTGGGTCATGTCCGCCCAGGCCTTCGCGTAGATCGCCTGCGCGTAGTTCGGGCTCAGCGAGATCGAGTGATCGAGCAGGTCGAGGCTCGCCGGGATATCGCCCGTCAGCCACATCGACCGCGCGAGATTGAGATAGGCGAAAGGGTCGAGCGGATCGCAGCGCAAGGCGTCTTCGGCAAGCGCCCTCGCCTCCTGCGCCGGGACCTGCGGTGTGGGCGAGTATTGCAGGAACGCGTCCTGAAAGCGGGTGAAGGATAGTCCACCCAACGCCCTGCCGAACTCTGGATCCTTCGCCAAGGCCTGCTCGAAATGCTCGGCGGCCAGCCTGTTGTCGGATCGGTTGAAGCGGAACATCCGGTCGATGCCCATGTGATAGGCGGACCAGCAGTCGAGTTCGGCCGGTGCCCTGGCGCGCGCGACTTGGGCTTCGTGCTGCGAAATGCGCACTTCCAGATTGGCCGCGATCGAGGCGACGATCGCCTGGCGGACTCCATGCAACTCGTCAGCGCCGATGGCGTAGCGCTCGGCCCAGACCACCCCGCGGTCGCCGGTGTCGACCAGTTCGACCGCGATCGAGACGTTCCCCCGGCTCGCATCCACGCTGCCGGAGAGGCAGTACCTGACGCCCAGCGCCAGGCCGATCTCTCGGGCGTCGACGTCACGGCCGCGAAAGCGAAAGCTTGAGCCTCTCGCGATCACCATCAGCCAGCGCAGGCGCGACAGGTCGGTGATGAGCTCGTCCGCAAGCGCGTCCGACAGGAATGACAGCGGGCCGGGCTCGCTCAGGAAGCGGAACGGCAGCACCGCGATGGACGGCGGCCCCTCCGCCTGCCGCTGCGCCGGACTCTCGACATGACGGGCCCCGCCCTGCTGGATGAACGAAACCGGCGCGACGAAGCGGAAGCCCTTGCCGTGAATAGTGCGGATGAAGCGCTGTTCTTTGCCGTCATCGCCCAAGGCTTGCCGGGCGGATTTTATGCGGGCGGCAATGGCAGCGTCGGAAATGAACCGGCCACCCCAGACTTTTTCGACCAGTTCGTCCTTGCTGACCATCCGTTCGGAATTGCCGGCGAGCAGGAGAAGGACCGCCAGCACCTGAGGTTCGAGATGCACACTCGCTTCGCTGCGGCGGAGTTCGAAGCGGCCGGGATCCAGTTCGAACTGGTCAAATCGGTAGATAAAGCCGGCCTCAGAGGGCGAACCGGAAATCTCCATGATTTCTCCATGCCGACTTCAAGCATGCGACGGTGAGACCGCTAATATCGCGGCATCGGATCGTCGACACGGCGGTCTTTAGCACAGGAGAGTTGAGATGCCGCTAGTAACGATCGACGTGATCAAGGACGTTTTCACCACCGAAGAAAAGCGCGCGATGATCAAGGGCGTGACCGAGGCCATGATCGCCGTCGAAGGCGAACGCCTGCGCGACAAGACCTGGGTGCGCATCACCGAGGTCCAGCAGGGTGATTGGGGTATCGGCGGGACCCTCCTCGGGGCCGCGGACGTGCAGGCGCTCAAGTCGGCTGCCTAGCACTTTGAACAACAGGGCTTTCCGCTCTGGCCTTTCGGCTCAAGGCGGAAAGCCCGTTGTCGAAAATTACATCGCGACGAGGTTTACGGCAGATTCCTTGCCGTTGCGTCCGCGTTCGACTTCGTAGGACACGCGCTGGTCCTTGTTCAGCGTCTGCATGCCGGCAGCCTGCACCGCGCTGATGTGGACGAAGCTGTCTGCGCCGCCGTCTTCGGGAGCGATGAAGCCGTAGCCCTTGTCGGTGTTGAAGAATTTGACTGTGCCGATCGGCATTGTGGATTCCCTTCGATAATTTGGAACTGCCAAGCCCCCGGAGTGCGGGCCAAACAGTCCCTGGTAGTGCGGCCGCGACATGCGGCTGTCGTGCGTCGGGTCGTCAATCGAAAGGAAGTCGCCGTCAGAGCGCGGGCCTCGCCTGTGAAGGGTCGGGCCTTGGTCTTAGCGCCGAAGTCCGTCGTATAGTTCGACGTCAGCCCGGGCACCGTAGCACAGGCCTGGCCAATAACCTAAACAGCAATGACCACCCGCCGTTTCACCCCACTCGCTTCAACTTCACCAGCGCGGTGTCGAGAGCTTGCAGGAAGCGCGAACGGTCTGTTTTCGCGAAGGGCGGAGGGCCTCCGGTGAGCCCATCGGCACCCGCGCGCAGGTCAGCCATGATCGCTCGCGTGGCTACGGCACCCCCTATCGAGGCGTGGGTAAACGGCTTCCCGGTCGGGGCGAGAACCGTCGCGCCGGCCTTCACGCAGCGATCGGCCAGGAGGATATCGGCGGTCACCACCACGCTGCGCGCGTCGGCTCGCTCGGCGATCCAGTCATCGGCGGCGTCGAAGCCTTCGCTCACCACCACGCGACTGACCAAGGGCCCCATGGGTACGCGAAACGGACTGTTGCTTACCACGCTGACGGGCACCCGGTGCCGCTCGGCCACGCGGTAAATCTCTTCCTTCACCGGGCAGGCGTCGGCGTCAACGAGGATGCGGAGTTCGCTCATCCGATGCGCGAATTCGGTCCCGTGCTTTCCAGCACCAGACCGAATACCTAGGCGTAAGGCGGCTTGTGCAGCCCCTTGAGGCTCAGCGTGAAGATCTCGCAGCCGTCTTCGGTAATGCCGATCGAATGTTCGAACTGCGCCGAAAGGCTCTTGTCGCGAGTGACCGCGGTCCAGCCGTCGTTGAGGACCTTTACCGCGGCCTTGCCGAGGTTGATCATCGGCTCGATGGTCATGAACATGCCTGGGCGCAGTTCCGGACCGGTCCCGGCGCGAGCGGCGTGCACCACTTCCGGCGCATCGTGGAACAGGCGGCCGAGGCCATGGCCGCAGAAATCGCGCACCACGCCATAGCGGAACTGTTCGGCATGGGCCTGGATCGCTGCGCCAATGTCACCCAGGCGAGCGCCGGGCTTCGCCTGATCGATACCGAGCATGAGGCATTCGTAGGTCACATCGATCAGCCGCTTGGCCTTCAGCGAAACGTCGCCGACCAGATACATGCGGCTCGAATCCCCGTGCCAGCCGTCGAGCAGCGGGGTCACGTCGATGTTGACGATGTCCCCGTCCTTGAGCGTCTTGGACGAAGGGATGCCGTGGCACACCACATGGTTGATCGAGATGCAGCAGCTATGCGTATAGCCGCGATAGCCGAGCGTTGCGGGCACGCCACCGCCATCCAGCGTCATCTCCCGCACGACGCGGTCGATTTCCTCGGTCGAGATGCCCGGCTGGACGATCGAGGCCATCTCGTCGAGAATCTTCGCGGCAAGGCGGCCGGCCTTGCGCATGCCTTCGAACCCGTCGGGTCCGTGGAGCTTGATGGTTCCGTCGCGGTAAACCGCGGTATCGCCTGTGACGTGCTGGTATTCGATCATTTCGCGAATGTAGTCATTCCGCCGCTCAATTGCGAGCGCTGAAGGCTTCGCGGAATTCCGGCTTCACCGTATCGAGGATGGCTCTGTCGATCGACAGGTTCACTTTGTAGGCCCCTTCGGCGTAAGGCCCAGCGACATAGGGGCCCGCATAAAGGGTCAGGCGGTTGAAGGTCCGCCCATTGTTCGAACCCACCAGGACGACCAGTTCTTTAATCGCCGGGCAGTCGGAGAACGGATCGTCCCCGCCCTTCGCCACCGGCGCCCCACGTCGCTTCGCGCGCTGCCGGTTCAACTCGTCGCAAAACCGGTCGCCGAGCGCCTTCTCCAGAGCGGCGGGAGAGACGAACAAGTCGATCGCCTCTCTCGATTCGCCCTTGGTCTTGTCCCAGACGAGCGATTGCAGCGTGTAGTTGCCGTGCGCCCCGCCGCTGTAGGTCGCGACGTCGTTCGACAGGCTCAGCCATCCCGGCAGCGAGGTGACCACCTTCCATTCTGCCGTGTAGCTGTGCTTGTTGTAGGGGAAGCCGTCAGCCCGTGCGGAGCGGCGCGCATCCTGCGATTCTTCGGCCAGCTGCCCGCGCTGCTGTTCGAGCATGACGTCGAGCTGGCTGGCGAGTTCGGCAATCCGCCCCGCCTCTGCCGGATAGGAATATTCGAACAGGAAATCGTCGGTTTCTTCCGACACCGAGCGCGCGCCATTGCTGGTGGCCCTGGCCGTGGCAGTCGGTGTGGGAGTCGCGGTTGCCGCGGGAGTCGGCGTAGCGGTGGCGTCAGGCGAATCACCATTGCCTGAGTTGCAGGCGGAGATTGCCGCGGCCAGCGCCAGAACCGAAAGCATGCGCATCATCGTCACTGCCTTTCCAAAACCTGCGCAAACGGGCAAGCGTGAATTCTATGAAAGACGATTTGATCCAGCCGGACCGCGGACAGCAGGCCATCACGATCCACCTCGTCAGCAAAGACGGCTTCCCTGAATTTGCAAAAACTCTCAGCGGGCCACAACGTGCCGCGCTTGTGGGACAAAAATTCGCGGGCGCCGCGTCTCAGGTCGGAATCGTGCCTGACGGAGATGCCTGGTTCGCCGTCGGCGGAGTGCGCAACCCGGCCGAGCTGTCGAGCTGGTGCCTGGCCAAGCTCTCCGAAGAACTTCCGGCGGGCACCTATCGCCTGGCGCAGGATGAGGCCGGCAAGGCCCTGCACGGCTGGCAGACTGCGCAATACCGTTTCACCCGCTACCGCGAAGACAAGGACTCCGAAGGTCCGCGCATCCTGCTGAGCAAGGAAGCCAAGGCTATCGGACCGGCGCTGGCCGAGGCGGAGGCCGTCGCGCTGGTGCGAACGCTCGTCAACACTCCGGCCGAGGACATGGGCCCGGCGGAGCTTGAGGTGGAGGCCGAACGGCTGGCCAAGGCGCACGGGGCCAAGCTCTCTGTGACCAAGGGCGAAACTCTCGAGCGCGAATATCCGATGGTCCACGCCGTCGGCCGCGCGGCCGCGCGCAGCCATGCGCCGCGGATGCTGCACCTGACCTGGGGGGACGAGAAGGCCCCTGTCCTCGCCATCATCGGCAAGGGCGTGTGCTTCGATTCCGGCGGGCTCGACATCAAGCCGGCGGCCGGGATGCTGCTGATGAAGAAGGACATGGGCGGCGCAGCCCACGCGCTGGCGCTGGCCGGGCTCATCATGGGCGCGGGCCTCAAAGTGCGGTTGCATTGCCTCGTGCCCGCGGTCGAAAATGCGGTCGCCGGCAATGCTTTCCGCCCTGGCGACGTGCTGCGTAGCCGCAAGGGGCTGACGGTCGAGATCGGCAATACCGACGCCGAAGGACGCCTGATCCTGGCGGATGCCCTCGCCCGCGCTTGTGAAGAGCAGCCCGTGCTCGTCATCGACTTCGCTACCTTGACCGGCGCCGCGCGCGTTGCCGTGGGACCTGACTTGCCCGCGCTGTTTACCCGGCGCGACGAGACCGCCGATGAGCTGCTATCTGCGGGCAAAGCGAATGAGGACCCCTGCTGGCGCCTGCCGTTGTACGAAGGCTACGCCGAATGGCTCAAGTCCGACATCGCCGACGCCAACAATGCCCACAGCAACGGCTTTGCCGGAGCGAGTGTGGCGGCGCTGTTCCTCGACAAGTTCGTTTCCGAAGGCGTCGACTGGGCCCATTTCGACACCTTTGCCTGGCGCCCGACCTCGAAGCCGGGTAGGCCAAAAGGCGGAGACGCATTGGGCCTTCGGGCTGCCTGGCATATGCTTCAGGCGCGATTCGCTTGACTGCGGTGCTTGCCCCGCTGCGCTGTGACGTCTAACCGCGCCGCAACGATGAACCCCACGAGCTTTTTCGAGTGTCTGGCTACGCCCCTTACGATCCTACTGACATGACCGGCCACATCTCTTACGCCCTCACGGGCCCACAGCCGAAGGCCGTACCGGGTCGCACACCTTTGCGCGGCGATCTCGCGCATATTGGGCTCGCCGGGCGCTTCTTCGTCCCGCACTACGCCGTGCCCCAGCCGCGCACGGTCATGCCGGGTGGCGCCCCGCTGCTCTCGAGCAACGGCGAAGGCGCGCAGGAACTCTGCACGCTGATGGAAGGCGAAAGCTTCGAAGTGCTGGACGTGACCGGCGGTTGGGCCTGGGGCTGCCTCTCGATGGACGGCCCTGTCGGCTACATCCGTATCGACCGGCTCGAACAGCTGCCGGGATGACCCGCTCTGTCTTCATCGATGGGGCCGTCGGGACGACGGGCCTCGAAATCGGCGAGCGGCTGGCTGGCCGGTCTGAGTTCGAGCTCATCAAGCTCGATGACGCTCGGCGCAAGGACCCGGCCGCCCGGCGCGAAGCGCTCAATGACGCCGAGTTCGTGATCCTTTGCCTGCCGGACGACGCTGCGCGCGAATCCGTGGCGATGATCGACAATCCGCGCACACGCGTTATCGACGCCTCGACCGCCCACCGCGTGAGCCCGGGCTGGGTCTACGGCTTTCCCGAAGTTTCCGGACACAAGGCCGTCGCCACCGCGATGCGCGTGTCGAACCCCGGCTGCTATTCGACCGGCTTCATCGCCTTAGTCGCGCCGCTGGTGCGCGCCGGACTGCTGCCCGCCGACTGGCCCTACACCTGCAACGCGGTCTCCGGCTATTCGGGCGGTGGCAAGTCGCTGATCGAGCGCTTCGAGGCGGACCAGGACATCGCCTGGCGCGGTTACGCCCTGGCGCTCGGCCACAAGCACGTGCCTGAGATGCAGGAGCGCTGCGGCCTGTCGGTCGCGCCCCTGTTCACCCCTGCCGTTGTTCCCGCCCATCGCGGCATGGTGGTGGAAGTTCCGCTTCCCCTTTCGGCGATGAAAGGCGTGGGGACTCCGCAGGCCATGCGCGAATGGCTCGCGAACTTCTACGGCGCCAGCAAGATCGTCGGCATGGGCACCCCGCCCGAAGACGGCGAGATCCTGCTGCGCGGATCGAACGTGGGCAACGACCGGATGGAGTTGTTCGTTTTCGGCAATCCCGACGGCAGCCAGGCGCGTCTCGTGGCCGTGCTCGACAACCTCGGCAAAGGAGCCAGCGGGGCCGCCGTGCAGTCGCTGAACCTCATGGCCGGGCTCGAGGAAACAGCCGGACTGCGGCTTTGACGCCTAATTTTTAGGCAGTGCCTGCCTGAAATTTAGACATAGTCGCACTGCCAACTTCGGCACGATTGTTCCGCATAATCCACCCCGCGCTTTCGGACCGACGATTTCCGCCCTTTCCCGGGTCAGCGCGAACGTCTAGGCCGCTTGGAAGCGCCTTGGCACGATTCTTGAAGAATAGTTGCTGAGGGATGGTGAGAGCCGTCCGGTGTCCGTGTGCCCGGACTTAGCCCACAAGGGGGTGTCGTGAAGAAGATTGAGGCCATCATCAAGCCGTTCAAGCTGGATGAAGTGAAGGAAGCGCTGCACGAAGTCGGAGTGTCGGGCATCACGGTTACGGAAGCCAAGGGCTTTGGCCGGCAGAAGGGCCATACCGAGCTCTATCGCGGCGCCGAATACGTCGTCGACTTCCTCCCCAAAGTGAAGCTCGAGGTGATCGTGCCCGATGCGCAGGCCAATGCCGTGGTGGAAGCCATCGCAGCCGCCGCGCAAACCGGGCGCATCGGTGACGGCAAGATCTTCGTTTCCACGATCGATTCCGCGCTGCGCATCCGCACCGGCGAAAAGGACGAGGACGCGATCTAGTTTTATCGCTCTCCCGTCCGGGAGGGCCGATCCCAAGTTTGCACCCTTCCCCCAACTGGGGACGAATTTAAGTGAAACTCCGCCGGACGGGCGGGACCAACAAGGAAGACGAGAATGGCCAGTGCATCGGATATCGTGAAGCGGATCAAGGATGAGGAGATCGAGTGGGTCGACCTTCGCTTCACCGATCCCAAGGGCAAGTGGCAGCACCTGACCATGGTTTCCTCGGTCATCGGCGAAGACGAGCTGGAAGAAGGCCTGATGTTCGACGGTTCGTCGATTGCCGGCTGGAAGACCATCAACGAATCCGACATGATCCTGAAGCCGGACCTCGACGCGGTGTGGATCGATCCGTTCTCGGCCACCCCGATGATGATCCTGGTCTGCGACATCGTTGAGCCGTCGACCGGCGAACTCTACTCGCGCGACCCGCGCTCGACCGCCAAGCGCGCCGAGTCCTATCTCAAGACCACCGGCATCGGCGACACCGTCTACGTCGGTCCGGAAGCCGAGTTCTTCATGTTCGACGACGTGCGCTTCGAAGACGGCTATGCCGGCTCGGGCTACCAGATCGACGACATCGAGCTGCCGACCAACACCGGTGCGGAACTCGAAGGCGGCAACCTGGCTCACCGTCCGCGCGCCAAGGGCGGCTACTTCCCGGTCGCTCCGGTCGACAGCGCTGTCGACATCCGTGGCGAGATGGTTTCGACCATGCTCGAAATGGGCCTGCCCTGCGACAAGCACCACCACGAAGTGGCGGCTGCCCAGCACGAGCTCGGCCTGACCTTCGGCACGCTCGTGACCACGGCCGACCGCATGCAGATCTACAAGTACGTCGTGCACATGGTCGCCCAGGCCTATGGCAAGACCGCCACGTTCATGCCGAAGCCGATCGCCAAGGATAACGGCAGCGGCATGCACACCCACATCTCGATCTGGGAAAAGGGCAAGCCGACCTTCGCCGGCAACGGTTATGCCGGCCTGTCGGACAACTGCCTCTACTTCATCGGCGGCGTGATCAAGCACGCGAAGGCCCTCAACGCCTTCACCAACCCGACCACCAACAGCTACAAGCGCCTGGTTCCGGGCTACGAAGCTCCGGTTCTGCTGGCCTACTCGGCCCGCAACCGTTCGGCTTCGTGCCGCATTCCGTACGGCACCGGCGAGAAGGCCAAGCGCGTGGAATTCCGTTTCCCCGACGCGATGGCCAACCCGTACCTGTGCTACGCCGCGCTGCTGATGGCCGGCCTCGACGGTATCCAGAACAAGATCCACCCGGGCGACCCGATGGACAAGAACCTGTACGACCTGCCGCCGGCCGAACTGGCCGAAGTGCCGACCGTCTGCGGTTCGCTGCGTGAAGCTCTGGAAGCCCTGCAGGCCGACTATGAGTTCCTGCTCAAGGGCGACGTGTTCTCGAAGGACCAGATCGACGCTTACTGCGAGATCAAGTGGGAAGACGTGATGCGTTGGGAAACCACGCCGAGCCCGGTCGAATTCGACATGTACTACAGCTACTGATTCCTCTGGTCAGAGCTGTACAAAAGGGGCGTCCGGAGCAATCCGGGCGCCCTTTTTCATTTCTGCTGCAGCGTCGTTCCTTTTCGGGACGGGGGGACTCGGCCCCATAGATTTTTCCCCTCCGTCCGGCGCAAATTGCGTTCAGCAACAACGCTATCGGGACCGGACGTGCTGGCCACCTTCACCATTGTGACTGCCCTGACCGCGCTCGTCGTGATCGCTGGCGCTGTCGGGCTGTGGCTCGCCCGATCATGGGAAGTGATCGACGACGATCGCAAGGTCCACCGGCTGTTCCGGGAGGCCGGACTGCGTGGCTGGTTCCGCCGTGCGCCGCGCCTCCTCACCTACCGCCGCGACGGCAGGGGGCGTTTCCGGAGGCATAAGCGCTAGGCGCTAGGTCACTCAATAATCGTGGCTGACCACACCCGCCACGCTGCCGCGGCCGATAGTGTTGATGGTAGCGAGGAGCGACAGCCAATTCGTCAGGCGGAACTCGAGCGAGGTCGCGTTATAGCCCTGCCCGTCCGTGATGATCTCGCCATAGAAGCGGCGGCCGATGTTCTTGCCGAGCGCAATCGAGGTGCCGCGGTTCATCGCCGGATCTGCCGCCACGATACGCAGCCTGTCGAGCCCGATCGACTGTCGCAGCTGGTTGATCGGATCCATTCCGCCCCCACCCTGCAGCGAGGCGATCGCGGCACCGAGCTGGAGCGCGTCGGTGGCCGAGAGATTGGTGATCGAATCCCCGAACAGCAGCCGCGAAAGCAGTTCCTCCTCAGGTAGCGCCGGTACTGAATTGAACGCGATCTCCGGCCTGCTGGCGTTGCCCTTGATGGTGACCGTCACGGCAAGGCTGTCGACATTGGTTTCGGCCACGATATCGATCAGTGGATCGATCGGACCGTTGACGTCGAAATCGATCACACCGCGCGTGAGCTCGAAGCGATTGCCCGCGAACGAGTAGAAGCCCTGCCGCGGCACGACACGCGCCACACCGCCGATGCGCGGATCGTCGGTCGTGCCGCGCAGCTGGACGTTGGCGCTCCATTCGCTGTCGAGGCCCATGCTGTCGACCTCGATCCCGCCGGGAGCGTTGGCGTCGATCAGGAAGCGCCACGGTGCCGCCGGAGCCGTGGGTGCGCGGCGGTCGGGCGGGAAGTTGATCTCACGCGTGGTGATGTTGGGCAGGCGCTCGGTCGATTCCGCGGCGCCAAAGGCCCAGCGCGCTTCCTCGACGCTCAGCCGCCCGGCAATCGTCCCGCCCACGCCGCTCGAGACGATGCGCAGCGGCCCGGTCACGGTGGCGCCCATGTTCGGCAGGTTGACAACTTCGGCCCGGCGCGCAGCCATGCGCACGTCGATCTGCGGACCGCGAGAGGCCGAGATCCGCGCGAGATCGACATAGCCGCTGCCGGTGACCATGCCGCCATTCGGCGCGGTTCCCGAGAAGCTCGTGAGCTGGAGCCGCGAACCGGAGAAGCGGCCCCGCGCGCTGACGTTGCGGATATCGGACCCCGTCATCGCCACCTGCAAGCGCAAGTCATCACCCGCGAGCGAGCCCCGCACCAGCGGATTGCCCAAAGTTCCGGTAACATCGGCCGCGACCCTGATCGTGCCGGTAAGATCGAGCAGTTCGATCGTCGACAGGCGCCAGAGCGCGTCGGCGGGTCCGTCATAACGCAGCTGGGCGAACAGATCGCCGTTGTAGAGCCTCTCGTTCAGGCTTCCCTCTTCGGGCAGGTTGGCGATGCGCCCTTGCAGCCTGCCGCGCGTCTGTCCGTCTTCCTTCACGACCGCCCGCGCCTGCAGCAGAGTCGGAGATAGGCGAGCGACCAGCGCCAGGTCGATCGGGCGGGAGGACAGCACCAGGCCCGAGCGCGAGAGGTTGTCGACCATGACCCGCATCTCGCCGACCGGCACGCCGTTCGGGCCGCTGCCGAAGTCGATGATGCCCGACGCCGTCCCGCCAAGGCCCAGTTCGGTGCCCGCCACGTCGAGTGCCGAGAGCGGCATGTCGGCGACGGCCAGTCTGCCATGCATCGGCTCGGTCCCGCCGAAGTGCCCTTCGACGATGGCGAAGCCGCGCCCGAAGGATAGTTGGGTCTGTTGCAGGTCCCAGCCGCCATCGCGCGAGGCGATCAGCACCGCCCGGCGCGGCATGATGATGTCCCGTCCGGCGTAGTTGCCGCGGGCCGCCACCATGATCCGCTCGGGCGAGACGCTCCCCGTCAGTTGCAGGTCGAAGCGACGTTCTCTGCGGCCGGTGATGGCGGCATCGAACTGGCCCTGGCCGTTGACGATCTCTGCCCTGGCGCCAAGCCTGCCAATGAAGAGCGTGCCGTAGCTGATCCCCGCCGCGCGCAAGTTGCCGTTGACGGTCCAGCCACCCTCCCCAATCACGCCGCTCGCCTGGATGTTCGCCTGATTGATCGAGAGCGGCGTCGCGCCGGAGAAGGACGCGTTGTTGGCCACGAGATTGACGTCGAAGCCCTGCCCGCCATTGCGCGGAGCCAGGGCCAAAGTCCCGTCGAGCCCGCCGCCCATCAGGGTCAGATCGCCAGCCACGCCGCCGGTGCCGAGCGCGAGCGTGCCCGCCAAGGTGGTCTGGGCGACGGTGAAGTGCTCGATCCCGATCTGCGTGGGACCGCGTGCCGGCATCGTCAGGGTGAGCAAGCCGTCAAAGGCGCCGAGAGTCGATTGCCCTTCGGTTTCGATGCGGAAGCCGTTGGGCGTTGGCGACAGTGCCACCCGGACGTCCTTCAGTCCGGCGGGCGGGAATGGGCTGGCGAAGACCAGCGTCGCGTGCGGGCCGTCGCCTTCGAGCCGCGCCTCAACGGTGAAGGGTCCATACTCGACGTGCCTGCCGCTGCCGGCCAAGGTCGTGCGGCCCTGCTCTACTCGCCCGTCGAGTGTCAGGGTGAGCTTGCTCGCCGTCAGCGTGGTGCGACTGAAGTCGATCGGTCGGCCAGCGCCCAGCTGGACTCCGCCGTTGAAGCGGATGTTGGTGCCCGCGATGTTCGCCAGCGTGGCGTTGGTGACGCGCGGCATGCGCCCGATAAAGTTCGCCGCCAGCCGCCAGGGGACGCCGTTGCCGATGGAGAAGCGGATCTGCGCCCCGGCATCGACAGTGCCAAGGTTCTGCAGCGTGATCCCGCGCGCCTCTACCGGCCCCGCTAGCGCATAACCGCCGCGAGCCGTGTCGCCGCGCAGAGTGAGGTCCGCCGACAGGCCGGGGAAGCGCAGCGCGAGGTTGTCGGACCTGAGGTCGCTTCCCGCCAAAGTCACCGTTCCGCGCAGGGTACCGTTGACCAGCTTGGGGTCGATCATCGCGTTGCCGCTGGTGATCCGCTGGACCGAAGCGTCTAGCGGCAGGATCCAGCGGGTGCCGTCGTAAGCCACGATGCCGTTCTGGACGAGTCCGGTGAACACCGTTCCGCCCACGTCCATCTTGCCCACGCGCAACTCGATCGGCGCGGTCAGCGGCCGGAAGGGGCCATCGAAAGTCGCGACCATCGTCGCATCGTCAAGCGTGAGGCCAGGGCCGAATAGCTGCGAGTCCAGCAGCGCTGCGCTCAGCTTGAACTGCCTGAACTCGTTCTCGCCGAGATCGATCGCGCCCACGCCGTCGGCACTCACGCCCCGGCCGCGCAAGGCCACGCTGCCGTCGAGCACGCTGTTCTCGAGCGAACCGACTGCGGCGAGCGAGACCACATCGCCCAGCGCCGCTGCCGGCAATCCGGTAACGAAGCCGCCCGGCCTCGCCTGGCCGACCACCTTGTACTGGCCGCCGCGGTTGTGAATGCGGAGCGCGGTGATGATGTCGCCGCCGTGGTTGACCACGAACGCGCCGGTCCACGCCTTCCAGGTGCCGTCCCCGACTATCCGGGCCCGCACATCCTCTTGGGCTCCGACCAAGGTTGCGAGCAGACCGCCCGCAGGCGCGCGATAGTCGAGATCGAGATCGAACCGATTGCCGTCGGGCTCTGCGTCGACGAGCAGCTTGAACTTGTCACCGCCGCCGAACTCGCCGTCGGAATCGAGCAGGACCCGCCCATCGCGGATGTCGGCCTTGGCGCGAAAATCGACGGTTCGCTCTTCCCCCATGAGCCCTTCGGCCACCTTGAGGTCATCGATGACGAAGCGATCGACGCGAATGTTGAAGTTGGGCAGGATCGGCGCATCGGGATCGCCCGGCAGCAGCTTGGGCACCGCGTAGAGCGTGCCCCGGTGAAGCACGAGATGACGTACGTCGAGCCCGCTGAACAGGAAGCGGTGCGGGCGCCAGTTGAGATCGACCTCGGGCACCTGAAGGAACAGGGTGCCGTTGGAATCGCGGAACTTCACGTCATAGAGCGTGGAGCTCCACAACACCGATCCTTCTATTCGCCCGACCTCGATCCTGAGCCCCGAGGCCGGAGCCACGCGCGAGAGGCGGTCGACGATGAACTGCCGGCCCGAGCCAGTGTGAAGCCAGGCGATGGCGACCGCTAGCAACAGCAGCAGCACCATGACGCCGCCAAACAGCCAGCGCGCCAGCCGGACGAACCAGTGCCTGCGCCGCGCGGGTGCCGCTACGGGTTCGGCTGCTTCTTCGGGAAGGATCGGCTCGTCGCCCATCAGAACGCCTGCCCCAGCGCCACATAGACGCCGATCCAGCCATCGTTCGGCCCCGGGTTGAGCGGGGTGGCAACGTCGATGCGCAGTGGGCCGAAGCCGGTGTTGTAGCGCACGCCGATACCGGCACCGACCTTGATCTCGTCAAAGCTCGGGACCGAGTCTTCGCCCACAGTGCCTGCGTCGATGAAGGGCACCACGCCGAGCGCCCCGTTGAACAGGCCGGTCTGGATGCGCGCTTCGGCCGACAGTTCGAGCAGCGAACGGCCGCCGCTCGGATCGCCCTCGCTGTTGCGCGGGCCGATGCCGCGATAGTCGTAGCCGCGCACCGATCCGCCGCCACCGGCATAGAGCCGCCGCGACGGCGCGATGGCCGAGAGCGGAGCGCCCGGAATGCTGGCCACGCGCAAGCGGCCAGCGAGCACCAGGTTCTCGCTGGTCTGCAGGTAGTAAGTCGCGTCAAGCTGACCGCGCAGGTAGAAGCTCTCCACGCCATTGGTGCGCGAGGCTTCCGGCGACATTCTCACGCCGACGCGATAGCCCTTCCGCGGATCGAGCAAATCGTCCGAAGCGTCGAACTGGGCGAACAGCGGGACAGCCGCGATGAAGAAGGTTTCCGGCGGCGCGAGGTTGCCTTCCGCGTCCTTCTCCTGCTCTCGGGTCGCGACGAGTTCGAGACCGGCGGAGTAGCTGAACGGCTTCTGGAACAGCAGCGTGCTGATGCGTTCGAAAGTCCCGATCAGCGACACCGTCTCGGCTTCGTAGGCGTCGTAGTCCTGCGTGCTGGCATAGGCATCGACGGTCAGGATGCGGTCGCGTCCGCCGAAGTTGTTCTTGCGGAAGGTGATGCCGCCGAACTGTTCGCGCGTGCCCAGGATGCCGCGCACCCGCAGCATGCCTTCGGGCGGGAACAGGTTACGATGCTCCCACGCACCTTCGACCTTGAACCCTTCGCCGCTGCCGTAGCCGATCCGCCCGGAGATCGTGCGCAACTTGGCCGGAGTCATGTCGACCGCGATGTCCACGGTGCCGGGTTCGCCGTTGGCCGGAGCGACGGTTTCGACCGGCGTCAGGGTGACGCTGCCGACGAGGCCCGTCGCCAGGATCGCGCGGCGCAAGTCGAGCTCCAGGCTGCGCTGGTAGGTGTCGCCCGGATCGAAGCGGGCAATGTCCGCCAGGTGCTTGCCCGACATGAGCCTGGGCACGTTGCTGGTGACCGTGCCGAAGCGATACTTGCCGCCTGGCGTCACCAGCATCGTAAGATCGCCCTCGGACCGCGCGTGGTCGACCAGCAGTTCCGGATCCTTGATCGCCGCGAACGGATAGCCGCCCTCGCCCAGGGCTTCGTCGAGGTCGAAGCGTTCTTCGACGATCTTGTCCGACAACAGCGGATCGCCGGTCGTGACCTCGAAGGTTTTGCGCAGCATCGGGTAGTCGACGCCGGCCTGGGCCAGGTCGCCAAGGTCAACTGTGCCTACGCGGTACTGCGTGCCAGGCGCGATCTCGAAGCGAACCGTGGGCCGGCTGTCCGCCTTTTCCTCGCCGGGCTGGATGTCGCCGATCGATCGCAGCACGATGGCGTCGTAGTATCCGTAAATCCGCAGCAGGCGGTTCAGCAGTGCCTCGTCTTCGCGGGCCTGCGCGGCGAGGCGGCCGACGTTGTTGTCATCGTCGAGCCGCTCGATCGTCGACAGCGCATCGAACCGTTCGACGAACTCCTTGCGCTCTGGGAACAGCATCGGATCGGCGGGGAACACCAGGACCACTTCGGAAGAGATACGCTCCTCCAGCCCCATGGCCACCTGCGTGCCGTCCTTGTTGAGGTCGGGCAGCAGGTCGGAGAAGTCGGCGAACTGGATGTCTTCTTCGGGCTCGAGCGGCGCGATCTCGACCGGCTCCGCTTCGTCCGGCCAGGGCACGTCGACCAGCGGCATTTCGGCGAGCGGGGAGTCGGCCTGGAGCTCGGGCCCTTCCTCGACGACAGTCTCGTCCGGCGGAACGCCTTGCTGCGCCCAAGCCTCGGGATTGGCGACGGCCTCGTCCGGGATCAGGTCCTGGAGTTCGCGGCTGGTCGTGGCGTTCTGGGCCAGGACCGGCGAGCAGATCAGCGATGCCGATGCAGCAAGGCCGGTCAGCACCCGGCGAAGGGCGCTGCCTTCGTTATGCGAGCTTGTACTGGTCCTGGCCGCCAGGCGTACCATCCTTGCTGCCGCCCTCCACACATTCGGCATCTTCGCGCCGTGATGTGGCGACAGCGTCGATGAGAGCTGATTGTTCGCTTTCGGAGAAACGCAGCCAGCCGGCCGGGCCAAGGCGCTCGAGCGGGCGGTAGCGGATCTTGTACTGCATCCGCTGCGAGCCTTCGACCCAATAGCCGAGGTACACGTATGCGAGCCCTTCTTCCTTCGCGCGCCTGATGTGATCGAGGATGATGTAGTTCCCAAGCCCCGTCCGTACCTCATGCTCCGGGTCGTAGAAGCTATAGATCATCGACAACCCGTCTCCCTGCCGATCCGTGAGGCATGCGCCGATCAAGCGACCCTGCCCTCCGTCCGGCGAAGGTTCCCTATATTCAACGATAAAGCTGGAGACGGCGGTATGTTCCACCATGTCGGCGTAATCGACTTCATCCATCGTCGCCATGCCACCGCCTGGGTGACGGCTGGCGAGGTAACGCTGCAGCAATTCGAACTGTTCGGAAGTCGCCCAGGGACGGCATTCGGTGATGATCAGGTCATCGTTGACGCGCATGTTGCGGCGTTGCGCGCTCGCCGGTTCGAACTCCTGCGCCACCACGCGAACCGACACGCAAGCCTGGCAGTCGAGGCAGCTTGGCCGATAAGCGACGGTCTGGCTGCGGCGGAAGCCGATGCGGCCAAGCGCATCGTTGAGCGCTTCGGCGTGCGGACCCTTGAGCTCTGTGAAGACCTTCCGCTCGGTCTTTCCGGGCAGGTACGGGCACGGCGCAGGGCTCGTGACAAAAAACCTGGGAAAGCGAACTGGGGCCGTCACGGCAGACGCGGTCCTCTTCCAAGCAAAGGGTTGCGGTTGGTTGCAGCGATTATGATCTGCAACGGATTCGCAAGGAAGACCATTAACCACAAAATTCGGTGGAATGCAGGACAAATGTGTCCAGCTCCCCCGTTTGCCGGGCTCCCCGCCCCGATTTGGGTCAGTTCAGTTCGACGTGACTAACGGAATACCCGCGCGCCTGTAACGCACCGACCAGCTTGTCGAGCTGCTCGCGATCGCGGGCCTCGCATTCGATGTCGGTGACGAGACCCTTGGCCGGCAGATTGGTAAAGATCCGCTGGTGGTAAATCTCGAGAATGTTAACGTGATGCGCGTCGAATTCCTGCATCACCTTGAGCAGCGCACCCGGCCGATCCTGCAGCGAAATCCGCAGCCGAGCCAGGCGGCCCGCCCGCGCGAGATCGCGCAGCAGCACGTTGGCGAGCAGGCGCGTGTCGATGTTACCACCGCACAGGATCAGGCCGACCTTCTTGCCGGCGAACCGCTCCCGATGCGCGAGCACCGCGGCGAGGCCGGCAGCGCCGGCACCTTCGACCACGGTCTTTTCGATCTGCAGCAATAGCGCAACGGCCTGCTCCAGGTCGGACTCCTTCACGAGGACGATGTCGTCCACGACCTTGTCGATGATCCGCGAAGTGAAGACGCCCGGTTCCTTGACCGCGATGCCTTCGGCCAGTGTGTCACCGCCACATTCGAGCTCTTCGCCCCTGAAGCGGTTGTAGGCCGAAGGGTAGAGTTCGGCCTGGACGCCGATCACCTCGACCGGCGGCACTTGCGCCTTGGCGACCGTGCCCATGCCGGAGATCAGCCCGCCGCCGCCGATCGGCACCACCAGGGTTTCGATCTCGGGCGCGTCTTGGAGCAGCTCGAGCGCCACGGTGCCCTGCCCGGCCGCCACGTTCGGTTCGTCGAACGGATGGACGAAAGTCAGGCCGAGCTGCTTTTCCATGCTGCGGGCGTAAGCGTTGGCTTCGTCGAACGTCTCGCCTTCGAGCACGACTTTGCCGCCGACGCTCTCGGTCTGCATGACCTTCACTGTCGGCGTGGTGCGCGGCATGACGATCGTCACCGGCACGCCGAGACGGGTGCCGTGGTAGGACAGGCCCTGCGAGTGATTGCCCGCCGAGGCGGCGATCACGCCACGCGCGCGCTGCGCCGGATCCATCAGCAGCAGCGCGTTGAGCGCACCGCGTTCCTTGTAGGCGGCGGTGAACTGCTGGTTTTCGAACTTCAGCCAGATCTCGGCGCCGGTAATCTTCGACAGGGTCTTGCTGTGCATCGTCGGCGTGCGCACGACAGCTCCAGCGATCCGCTCAGCGGCGGCGCGTACATCGGCGATATCGAGGCTGGCCTCGAGAGTTTCCGTCCCAGTCATAGGCGGCGGGCACTAACCGAATTTCGGCCCCTTGGAAACGCCACCCGCGGCAAAGATTGCTTTGCGCCTGCGAAGTCGGCACTTGGGCGGCCATGACTAAGAGCAAGCGCATCGCTTTCCTGGGCCTTGGCGTCATGGGCGCACCGATGGCCGGGCACCTCGCACGGGCAGGCCACAAGGTTACCGTCTACAACCGCACCACGGCGCGGGCGCAGGCTTGGGTGGAGCAGCATCGGGCAGAGGGCCTTGAGGTCGATCTAGCGCTCACTCCCGCTGAGGCCGCGACCGGTCAGGACGTTGTGCTCACCTGTGTCGGCAACGACAACGACCTGGCTGAAGTCGTGCTGGGAGAACACGGCGTGCTTGCTGCGATGACAGCCGGAACACTGTTCGTCGATCACACCACCGTCTCTCCGGCGATGGCCCGGCGGATCGCCGCTGCGGCCGAGGAGCGCGGCGTGCTCGCGCTCGACGCGCCGGTGTCGGGCGGACAGGCGGGGGCCGAGAGTGGCAAGCTCTCGATCATGTGCGGCGGTTCGGCTGAAGCGATGTCGGCCGCCCAGCCTGTCCTCGAAAGCTACGCCGCCCGTATCGTGCACATCGGTGAGGCTGGCGCGGGCCAGGCGGCCAAGGCGGTCAACCAGATCTGCATCGCCGGGGTGCTCGGCGGACTTTCCGAAGGACTGCGCTTCGCCCAGGCCGCGGGGCTCGATCTGGACAAGGTGCTCGAAGCCGTCTCCGGCGGCGCGGCGCAGAGCTGGCAGATGGTCAACCGCTGGCCGACGATGGCGAAGGACGAGTTCGACTTCGGTTTCGCCATCGACTGGATGCGCAAGGACCTCGCCATAGCACTGGCCGAGGCCGAGGCGCACGGGCAGGACCTGCCGGTGACCGCGCAAGTCGATCGCTTCTATGCCGAGGTTCAGGCGATGGGCGGCGGCCGGCAGGATACCAGCGCGCTGGTACGGCACTTGCCGAAAGCCAAGGCATGATCGCTCGCCTGCTTGCGGCCGTCGCGCTGGCCGCCCTTCCCGCTGCTGCCCTGGCCGACACGCTGATCGACAACATCAACGGCATCTCGGTCGACCGCGACGGCAAGGTGACGCACTTCTCAGCCATGGTGATCGACGATCACGGCCGCGTCGCGCAGGTGATCGCCAACGGCGAGCGTCCGCCGCAGGGGATCGACTATCGCGAGAACGGGCGCGGGAAGACGGTCATTCCCGGCATGATCGATGCCCATCTCCATGTGATGGCGCTGGGGCTCGCTCAACTTACAGTCGATCTCTCCGACACCCGCTCGCTCGCCGAAGCCCAGGCCAAGATCGCCGCCTATGCCGCCGAGAACCCCGAACGGCCCTGGATCGTCGGTCGCGGCTGGAACCAGGAGCAGTGGGGCTTGGGCCGCTTCCCGACCGCAGCCGAGCTCGACGCCGCCGTGCCCGACCGTCCTGTGTGGCTGGAGCGGGTCGACGGCCATGCAGGCTGGGCCAACAGCGTCGCCATCAGCGTCGCCGGAATAACCGCCACTACTGCTGATCCCACCGGCGGAAGGGTCGAGCGCCTGCCCGGCGGCAAGCAACCCGCGGGTGTGTTCGTGGACACCGCGATGGATCTGGTCGGCAAGAAGGTCCCCCCGCCCCGCGCCACCGACCGTGATGTGGCGCTGCACAAGGCCCAGGAGCTGCTCGTGCAAAACGGCGTCACCGCCGTGGCCGACATGGGCACCAGTATCGAGGATTGGATGACCTTCCGCCGCGCAGGCGACGAAGGGCGCCTGCGGGTGCGCATCATGGCATACGCCAGCAACGTGCCGGACATGGTGCTGATCGGCGGGTCGGGCCCGACCCAGTGGCTCTATGACGACAAGCTGAGGCTCAACGGCCTCAAGCTCTACCTCGACGGAGCGCTCGGCTCGCGCGGAGCCATGCTCAAGGCGCCTTATGCCGACGATCCGGCCAACAAGGGCCTGCCGGTCATCAACGGCACCCAGCTGCGCAACAACATGAGCCGCGCAGCGATGGACGGATACCAGGTGGCGATCCATGCGATCGGCGACGCGGCCAACGCCGAAGCCCTGGATGCGATCGAAGAGCTTTCCGACGATTACACCGGCGACCGCCGCTGGCGCATCGAGCATGCGCAGGTGGTCGATCCGGTGGACATCCCGCGTTTCGGCCAGCACGGCGTGATCGCCTCGATGCAGCCGGTGCACCAGACCTCCGACCGCCTGATGGCAGAGGCGCGGCTGGGACCGGATCGGCTGGCGGGAGCTTATGCCTGGCGTTCGCTCCACGACGCCGGGGCGCCACTGGCGTTCGGCTCGGACGCGCCGGTCGAGGCGCCCGAACCGTTCGTCGGGCTGGCAGCCGCAATCACGCGTGAGGACGCGCAGGGCCAGCCGCCTGGCGGGTGGCATCCGGAGCAGCGCGTAACACGCGAGGAAGCGCTGGCGGCGTATACGGCAGGCGCGGCCTATGCTGGATTTGCCGAGGGACGCTTCGGCCGGTTGGCGGCAGGGGAGCGGGCGGACTTCCTGGTGCTGGACACCGATCCGCTGACGGCGGATCCTGGCGACTTGCGGAATGTGCGGGTGCTCCAGACGTGGATCGGCGGGGAAAAGGTCTACGACGCCAGCCCGGAGGAGCGCCGCGAGGCGGATGGGCCGGGTCGGTAGGGGTGCTCAAAGGGGGCTGGGTCTACATCATGACTAACGCCGCCCATGGCACACTCTACATCGGAGTGACCGCCAACCTTCCGGCTCGAATTACGGCTCATCGCGAAGGGCGCGGGTCGGAGTTCTGCCGCAAGTATGGTCTTGTCCGGCTGGTCTACGTCGAGCCTTACCCGACGATCGAGGAAGCCATTGCCCGCGAGAAAGCCATGAAGCGCTGGAAGCGCCAGTGGAAGCTCAAGCTGATCCGGCAGATGAACCCGAACTGGGACGACCTCTGGGAACTGATGAACGCGTGAATTGCGGCGGGTCTCAAGCCCACATCGTCGCCCCTGCGTAGGCAGCCGACCATCTGAGCTTTGCGTTTCAACGCAACGGCAGCGCTGTGGCGAGAGGTCGGATAGACCCCTGCCTGCGCAGGGGTGACGAAGTGGGTGGTGTCAGGGGAGTTTCCTGCGCCTGCCATTGGAGCCAGGCCACGCCACCCGCTAACCCCCTCGTCGCCCCTGCGAAGGCAGGGGCCCAACCAAGCTAGCGCCCAAGCGCCAGCGTCGCGTTTGCACGCAAATGTCAGGCGACGAAGGTAAGCCTATTCCGCCGGCGTCGCCGGAGCTTCCGCCTCAGCCGCAGCGCGCGCCTCTGCCTCGGCGGCTTCCTGCGCTGCCTCTTCAGCCTCGGCCTTCGCCTTTTCCTCGGCGATCTTGGCCTCGGACTTCATCAGGAACAGCGAGCCTTCGAACAGAAGCATCAGCGGGATTGCCAGGATCAGCTGCGAAACCACGTCCGGCGGCGTAACCACGGCGGCAACGATGAAGATGCCGACGATGACATAGCGCCGGCCCTTGGTCAGCTGCTCTTTCGTCAACAGCCCGGCGCGGTTGAGCAGCAGCAGCAGCACCGGCAGCAGGAAGCTGATCCCGAAGGCCAGGATGAAGTGCATCACGAGGCTGAGGAAATCGCCCATCGCCGGCAAGGCCTCGACCGGAATGCCGTTGGCGGTCTCTCCCTGGAAGCCGAGGAACCAGGTGAAAGCCGTCGGCATGACCACGAAGTACGCCAGCGATGCGCCCATCGCGAACAGCACGGGCGTCGCGATCAGGAACGGCAGGAAGGCCTTCTTCTCACGCGCATAGAGGCCCGGCGCCACGAACTGCCACAGCTGGTTGGCGATTATCGGGAAACTGAGGAAGAACCCGGAAAACAGCGCAACCTTGATGTCGACGAAGAACGCTTCGTAGAGCTTGGTGTAGATCAGCTTGCCTTCGCCCGGCGGAAACGCCTGGGCCAGCGGGTGGACCAGGATGCCGAAGATCTCCTTGGCGAAATAGAGGCTCACGCCGAAGCCGACGGCGAGCGCCAGCACGCAGCGGACCAAGCGGTTGCGCAGTTCGATCAGGTGATCGAGCAGCGGAGCCTGGGATTCGTCGATGTCCTTGACCTTGAGCATGTCAGTTCGCCGGCGGTTGGGCCGGCGCTTCGGCGGGCTGTTCGGTGGGAGCGTCCGCTACGCGCGCCTCGGCTGAGGCGGGGGGCGGAGAAGCTGCGGGCGCGGGATAGGCGCCGGTCGGTTCGGCCTCTGGCGTAGCGTCGGCGGGATGTTCGCGCATGATCTTGGCGTTCTGTTCGCGCCACTTCTCTTCCATTTCCTGCATCTCCGCCTCGCGGATCATGGCCTCCAGGCCGGTGCGGAAATGGCCGGAAACCTTGCGCATCTTGCCCATCCAGCGGCCGGCAGTGCGTAGCGCCAAGGGCAGATCCTTGGGGCCAATGACGATCACCGCGACAACGACGATCAGCAGTAATTCGTCAGGACCAATATCGAACATGGGCTGTGTGTGATCTTAGCAATAAGAGTTCGTATCAACCGGCGGTCTTGTCCGCAGGCTGGGGTTCGGCGGTCGCTTCGGCAGGAAGCACTTCCTGGTTCGGTCCTTCGGCAGCAGGCGCGGAAGCCGCCGCAGGAGGCGCGTCATCTTCGCTTACCCCCTGGCGGAAACTCTTCACGCCCTTCCCGAAGTCACCCATCATCTCGCTGATCCTGCCACGACCAAACAACACGAGTATGACAAGCGCGATTATCAGGATCTGAAACAGACCGATACTCACTGGAATTCTCCGAGCGGCTTTCGGCCTCGAGTCTAGGCGCTTTCCTGCGGGTTTTCCAGCGCGGCCGCGTCTTCGGGCGATTGATCGCTGCCAGCTTTCGCCTCGTCGCGAGATTTTTCAGTGATTTCGTCGTAGGCCTCGTCGATCGGATCGAGCAGCCCGGCCGCCTTGAGTTCATCGATTCCAGGCAGATCGCGGCGGCTCTTGAGGCCGAAGTGGCTGAGGAATTCCGGGGTCGTCGCATAGATAACCGGCCGCCCAGGCACCTCGCGCCGACCCGCGACACGCACCCAGCCCGCCTCCATCAGCACGTCGAGCGTCCCGGCGCTGGTCTGGACCCCGCGGATCGATTCGATTTCCGCCCGGCTCACCGGCTCGTGATAAGCGACGATCGCGAGCACCTCTGTCGCCGCGCGGCTGAGCTTGCGCACCTGTTCGCGCTCGCGCCGCAGCAGGTGGGCGAGGTCCGGCGCGGTCTGGAAGTGCCAGCGCTTGCCCCGCTCGACCAATTGGATGCCGCGCGTGCGATAGTGGCTCTGCAGCTCGTCCAGCGCCGCACGCACGTCGGCGCCGCCGAGATGGCTCGAGAGCGCCTCGACTGTCATCGGCTCCTCGGCCGCGAACAGGGTGGCCTCGACTGCGCGGAGGAGTTCGTCACCTGGCTCCATCAGGCCGACATCCGTCGCAAGTGGAGCGGGCCGAAAGTATCCTCCTGCCGAATCTCCGCCTTGCCCAGCCGCGCAAGCTCGAGCGCTGCGACGAAGCTGGAGGCGAGCGCCGAACGCTTGAGCTGCGGGTCCGCATGCGCCGGCAGGAAATCCCGCAGTTCCATCCAGTCGAGCTTTACGCCCAGCATGGCTGCCACCCGGTTAAGCGCGGAATCGAGCGTCATCACCGGACGCTCGCGCACCATGTGCACGACTGGCTCGGTCCGCGCCTTGACCTGCGCGTAGGCGGAAACGAGCTGGTACCAGTCGCACTGCCAGGCATTCTTGCGGTCGACCCGCAGGCCTTCCGGCGCGCCGCGCAGGAAAACGTCGCGGTCGATCCGGTCGCGCGCGAGCAGCCGCGCCGCCGCCTCGCGCATGGCGCCGAGCCGCTGGAGGCGAAGCTGCAGCTTGAGCGCGAGCTCTTCGGGGCTTGGGTCCTCCTGCTCCTCCTTGGGCAGCAGCAGCGCCGACTTGAGGTAAGCCAGCCACGCCGCCATCACGAGATAGTCGGCGGCGATCTCTAACTTCAGCGCTTCGGCCCGCTCGATATAGGCGAGGTACTGGTCGACCAGCGCCAGGATCGAGATCGCCTTGAGATCGACCTTCTGCCGCCGCGCCAGGTCGAGCAGCAGGTCGAGCGGACCGGCCCAGCCATCGAGTTCGAGGTAGAGCGCTTCTTCGCCGTTCGGCGCGCCGCCCGGTCCCTCCCAATCGTCACCGGCCTCTGCCGGCGTTTCGAACAGGAGGCCGTTGTCGGTCACGCGAGGTTTCTCGCCAGATCGAGCAGGCTCTCGCGCTTGGCGATGAGGTGGGCCCGCTCGGCCCGCTCAGGCCCCGGCCGTGCGCTGTCGAGCGCGCTTGCGAGGCGTTCGGCGGCTGTGCTCGAAAGTGCCGGGAGGCGTCCGGCGATGCCGGTCATGTCGTCCATCTTCGCCCAGCAGTTCAGCACCACGTCGCAACCGGCAGCAATGGCCCGCTCGGCCCGTTCGGGCACGGTGCCGTCGAGCGCTTCCATGTCGATATCGTCGGTCAGCAGCAGCCCGGTGAAGCCGATCCGCTTGCGGATGATCTCGTTGATCACGAACGGAGAGGTCGTACCCGGATTGACGTCGTCCCACGCAGTGTAGCGGACATGCGCGGTCATGCCGATGGGCGCACTCGCGAGAGTGCGGAACGGTTCGATGTCCGTCTCAAGCTCCGCCTCGCTTGCTTCGACCGTCGGCAGTTCCTTGTGGCTGTCCGCCCCCGCGCGACCATGCCCGGGCATGTGCTTGACGCACCCGGTCACGCCTCCGCGCGCGAGCCCGTCGAGCATGGCACGGCCGAGCGCCGCGACCTGCATCGGTTCGGTGCCGAGCGCCCGGTCCCCAATCACGTCGTGCGCGCCGGGCTGGCGAACGTCGAGCAGCGGCAGATAGTCTACCGTCACTCCAACCTCTGCGAGGTCCAGCGCCAGCGCCTCCGCATTGGTCCGCGCCGCCTCGATGGCGCTGGCGGGCGCCACTTGCCACAGGCGGGCAAAGGCCTCTCCCGGCGGGAACGCTTCCCATTCCGGCGGCTTCATCCGCGCCACCCGGCCGCCTTCCTGGTCGATCGAGATCAGCAGCCGGTCGCGGCCGTGAAGCGACCGCAGATCGTCCGTCAGCGCAAGCAGCTGGGCCCGGTCCGCGACGTTGCGGCCGAACAGGATGTAGCCAACAGGATCCGCCTCGCGGAAGAAGGCGCGTTCGTCGTCGGTAAGCGTGGTACCTGACAAGCCGAAGATGGCGGGCGTCATAAGGCGAAAGTCGCAGGAAAGCGCTGCACGGGCAAGATTACTTCACTCCAGCGATGTGGACAGAGTCACGCTTTGGCGAAGAGTCTGATCCAGTCTCCCAGAGCCACAAGATAGCGGCCAAGGTACTCCGCCGTCGCCGCGTCGGTCAGGTTGCCCTCGCCATCGAACTTCTCGTGCGCCTTGAACACCAGCAGCTCAGGCTGCGGCATGCAGTAGGAATTGGTGAACTCGAACGCCTGGCGCAGCTGGCTCTGGCCTCTCGCGGTCCCGGTGATCCCCGGCGAGGCGCCGATAATGCCGACGGGCTTGCGGCCAAGCGGCGCGTTCCCCGGCGGGCGCGAGGCCCAGTCGACCGCGTTCTTGGTCACGCCGGGCACGCCGTGGTTGTACTCGGGCGTGGCGATCAGCAGCCCGTCTGCCGCCGCGATCGCCTGCTTGAACGCGTCGACCGCTGGCGGATTGCCCTGCGCCTCGACGTCGCCATTGTAGAGCGGCACCTCACCGATATCGAAGATCTCGATCCGCATTCCCTCGGGCGCCAACGCCTGCGCCGCCCGCAGCAGCGAGCGGTTGAACGACCCCGTTCGCAAGCTGCCTGCAAATGCCAGAACTCGAACTTCGTCAGCCATGCGCGGCTCCATTTTGGGAAAGGAAGGTGTGAATGTTGGAAACGACTTGCGCGCCATCGCCAGCGGCAGCGGCCACGCGCTTGACCGAGCCGGCACGGACGTCGCCCACCGCAAAGATACCGTGGCGGCTGCATTCGAGCGGCAGGCGCGAAGGCGCGGCGGTCTCGCCGGTCACGACGAAGCCTTGCGGATCCAGGGTGATGCCGGTGCCCGCGAGCCAATCGGTGTTGGGCTCGGCGCCGATGAACAGGAAGAGCTCGCGAACACCCAACCGCGTGCTCGCCTGCTCGCCGCGCCATTTCCACTCGATCGCCTGGAGGGCGGTGCCCTCGCCTTCCAGCGCGGTGACTTCGGCGCCTTCGAGCACCTCGATATTGGGTTGCGCGGCAATGCGATCGATCAGGTAGCGCGACATCGTATCGGCCAGCGGGCGGCGGGCGATCATCGTGACGTGACTGGCGTAGCCTGACAGGAACACTGCTGCCTGCCCCGCCGAATTGCCTCCGCCGACCAATGCCACGGGCTGCCGCGTGCACAGGCGGGCCTCGAGCGGCGAGGCCCAGTAATGGACCGACGCGCCTTCGTACCGCTCCAGACCTTCGACCGGGAGGCGCCGATACTTCGCCCCGGTGGCGATCACCACCGCTCGGGCGCGCGTACGTTCGTCGTTGGCGAGTGTCAGGGTGTGCCAGCCACTCTCGCCTTCCACCGGGCACTCCAGCCGCAGCGCTTCGTCGGGGATGGCCATTTCAACGCCGAACTTCTGCGCCTGGTTGTAGGCCCGCGCCATCAGCGCCATGCCCGAAATGCCGGTCGGGAAGCCGAGGAAGTTCTCGATCCGCGCCGAAGCCCCGGCCTGCCCGCCGAATGCACGGCAGTCGAGCGCCAGCACCTCAAGCCCCTCGGAAGCCGCATAGACCGCCGCCGCCAGTCCGGCAGGGCCAGCGCCGACGATGGCGACGTCATAAACCCGTTCCGGATCGATCGCGCCCACCAGCCCTAGGCATCGGGCCAGCCCGCTTTCGGTCGGATTGCGCAGGAGGGCGCCACTCGGGCAGAGCACGATCGGCAGCTCTTCCGGAGTGACTTCGAACTGGGCGATCAAGGTCCGCGCGCAGTTGTCCTTCTCTGAATCGAGATAAGTCATCGGGTGGCCGTTGCGCGACAGGAACCCTTGCAGGCGCAGCACGTCTGCATGTTCCTTGGGCCCGATGATCACCGGCCCGCCACCGCCAGACTCGATCAGTCCCACGCGGCGCAGGATCAGCGCGCGCATGATCTTCTGCCCGAGATCGGCCTCGGCGATCAGCATCGCCCGCAAGGACTGCGGTGAGATCAGCAGGACCTCGACATCGCTCAAGGCCACGGCGTCGACCAGCGAGGGCCGGCCCGACAACTGGGCCAGTTCGCCCAGGAACCCGCCCCGCTCGTGCACCACGATCGGCAGGTTGGGGCCCTTGTGCTGGCGCTGGCTGACTTCGACCGCCCCGCTCAGCACCACCCGAAGGCCGATGCCCGGATCACCGACCTGGGCGAGAAATTCACCCGCCGCGTAACTGTGCGGCTCGGCAAACCGGTCCAGCCGCTCGATCTCGCCGGGATCGAGAGTCGGAAACATCTGGTCGTGCCGGCTGTCCTTGGTCGGTGACCTTAAGTGCCCATGGTCCACCACCTGCAGCGATTCTTCCATGATTGTACGCTCCTCGACCACCCAGGACGTACGGTATCATAGGGGGACGATCATCGATTGAAAGCCGGGTCTTGCAGGGAAATTTGGGAGATGGTTATAATTACTTGACATTTCTAACCATATCGGTTATATACCCCGCCGTCAGTTGACACCTGACACAGCGACGGGTGCGGGGGCGTAAGCGCTTCGCTCTCACTCCCGCACTGATGGCCGGCGCTCTCGACATCGTCAGAGGGTGTCACCGTAGGACACGGGGATGACAACCGCTGGCGGGACTTGCGAGCCCTAACCGCCGGCGCCTCCTGTCCGACAGGGCCGAGTAGCGAGTTTAGACGCAGCCCTCGCCGCCGTTCGCATATCCATGCTCGCGCCAGGCAACCCTGTGACGCCCAGGCAGCGCCGGCCTCGCCCGTCCGCTTGTTTCTCTCCCGGCGTTAGGCCCGCACTCGCCAGCGGGTGTTGAGTTGCGTCCTCAATCCTCCCTGTGAGCGCAGCTCATGGGGAGGGGGACCGCGCTGCGCAGCAGCGGGGTGGAGGGGCAAGCGTTGTGCCTCTGGCCCCTCCGTCAGCCGCCTGCGGCGTCTGCCACCTCCCCATCGCTTCGCGACAGGGAGGATTGGGAGCTCGTAACTGGGTGGTTCAAATCCTCCCCGAGCTTGTCTCGGGGAGGTGGCGCGCGCCGCCAGGCGCGTGACGGAGGGGTAGGCGGAACAACACAACGCCCCTCCACCACCGACTTCGTCGGCGGCCCCCCTCCCCGAGCAAGCTCGGGGAGGATCTAGCCTACCGCTTAACCTGGCAGTCCCCGCCCTGGGACTTGAGCGCGCGGCACAGCGTGTCGGCCTCGTCCGCACTGCCGGCGAGCGCCTGCAGGCGGAAGATCGTGCCGCTGTCCGCAATGCCCTGCACAACCCGATGGTTGCGGCCCTGCAGCGCGGCGAACCGACCGGACAGCGTGTTCCATCCGGCTTCGGCCTGCTCCTTGGTCGAATAGGCGCCCACCTGAACGCCAATGCCACGGGCCACAGGGGCAGGAGCGTCCTCGCCCTCGCCAGCGGCCTGCTCACGATCGATGCTCGGCTCGACGACTTCGCCGCTGCCGGCGATCCGGCCGTCGATTTCCTTGCCCTCGGCGACTTCGAAGCTGGTGTCGCCGGTTCCTTCGACCTGCAGGCCACCGGGATTGTCCGGACGGGTCTTATAGGGAGTTTCCGGCGCTTCGATCACGCTGCCGTCAGCGACCAGCTCCTGGCCTGAGTTGTCGCGCAAGGCCCACCACAACACACCGAGCAGCAGCACGATCACCAGCAGGCCGACCGCGGCAAACACCACGATGCGGCCGGTATCGACACCGGCAGGCTCGAAATCGTCATCCGATTCGAGCCACGGCAGCCGCTCGTCGCTGTCGGCGAGCGCGAGCTCCGCCTCTACGCTCTCGTCAGCCTGGCTTCCGAATTCTTCCCCGCGCCCCAATCCCGAGCTGGGCCCCGCCATGGACATCCTCACAACTCCTCGACAGCTTGCACTCCGAGAAGAGCCAGGCCGTTGCGGATAACCTGCCCGATTTGCGCGGCGAGGAAAAGCCTTGCCGCCGTCAGTTCGCGGTCCTGCGCCACGATGATACGCTTTGCCGGATCGTCGTTGCCGAGATTCCAGAACGCGTGGAACGCCGCGGCGAGGTCGTAGAGGTAGAACGCGATCCGGTGCGGCTCGCGCGCCTTGGCGGCGGCTTCGACCTCACGCGGGAATTGCGCGGCGAACTTGACCAGCGACAATTCGTCTTCGCCCAGCCTGGCGAGCGCATCGGCGGAAGGCACGATCCCTTCGGCCCCGGCCTTGCGCAAGGTCGAGTGGATCCGCGCATGCGCGTACTGCACGTAGAAGACCGGATTGTCCTTGCTCGCTTCGACCACCTTGGCGAAGTCGAAGTCCATCTGCGCTTCGGGCTTGCGCGTCAGCATGGTGAAGCGGACCACGTCCTTGCCCACTTCCTCGACCATGTCGGCAATGGTGATGAAAGTGCCGGAACGCTTCGACATCTTCACCGGCTCGCCGCCGCGCAGCAGCTGGACCATCTGGACCAGCTTGACGTCGAACGGGATCGGCTTGCCCTCGCCCTCCGACAAAGCCGCGACCGCCGCCTTGATGCGCTTGACCGTGCCCGAGTGATCGGCACCCCAGATGTCGATCAGCTCGTCGGCATCCTGCGCTTTCTGCATGTGATAGGCGAGGTCGGCACCGAAGTAGGTCCAGTTGCCGTCGCTCTTTTTGATCGGGCGATCCTGGTCGTCACCGAAGCGGGTCGAGCGGAACAATGGCAGTTCGACCGGCTCCCAGTCCTCGACCGTCTTGCCCTTGGGCGCTTCGAGCTGGCCGTCGAACACCAGGTCGTGCTCGCGCAGCCAGGCCTCGGCCTGTTCGGGCTTCTTGGCCGCCTGCAGTTCGGCCTCCGACGAAAAGACGTCGTGATGGATGCCGAGCAGCGCGAGGTCGGCGCGGATCATCTCCATCATCGCGGCCACCGCCCGCTGGCGGAACATGTCGAGCCAATCGCTCTCCGGCGCAGTGACGTAAGCCGGGCCGAATTCCTGGGCCAGCCGCTCGCCGATCGGCTTGAGGTAGTCGCCGGGATAGAAGCCCGCCGGGATCTCGCCGATGTCCTCGCCCAGCGCCTCGCGGTAACGCAGGTGCGCCGACCGGGCGAGGGTCTGGACCTGCGCGCCGGCGTCATTGACGTAGTATTCGCGAACCACCCGGTGGCCGGCGAACTCGAGCAGCGCGGCCAGCGCATCGCCCACCACCGCGCCGCGGCAGTGGCCCATGTGCATCGGGCCGGTCGGGTTGGCAGAAACGTATTCGACGTTGACCGTCCGCCCTGCGCCCATGGTCGAACGCCCGTAGTCGGCGCCGAGTTCGGCGATCGCGTGGATCTCGCTCAGCCAGTTGGCCGGAGCGAGGCGCAAGTTGATGAAGCCCGGCCCGGCAATCTCGGCGCTCGTCACCAGCGGATCGCCGGTGAGCTTGGTCACGATGTGCTCTGCCAGCGCGCGCGGGTTGGTCTTCGCTTCCTTGGCGAGCACCATGGCGGCGTTGGTGGCGAGATCGCCGTGCGAGGGGTCACGCGGCGGTTCGACGCTTACCGAGCCGCGCGAGACGTGCGGCGGCAGCACCGCCTCCTTCTCAAGCGCGGCGAGGGCTGCATCGATCTTGGCCGCAAAGGCGGCGTACAGGGTATGCGACTGGTCCATGGGCCGCGCCGTTAGCCTGTTTGGCCCGCGCGGGGAAGGAGCGGTCTTAGCTTACCTGAGAAGACTAGCGCGTGGCGTTGTAGGCGAGCTGGTCGTCTGTCAGCTGGAAGCCGACCAGAACTTCGAAACTCGCTTCCGCCAACGCGGCCCGAACGGCCGGATCGGTCAGCGGGTCGACCGCGGCCTCTTCCTCGCCCGAACGGCGGCGGCGGACGATGCGCTCGCGAATGTCGGGCGCCAGCGTGGCGGCAGCGCGGTTGACCACACCACCGGCGGTGGCACTGGCCTGGGCGCGCTCTTGCCCGTCGGCGAAGTTGAGCGTGACCGAGCCGACGCGCTTTGCGACGACGGCATCGCCGCCGCGCACGACGCTGGTGAAATAAGGCAAGGTCACTGTGCGAGCCCCGCGCACGTCGCGGCGCTGGGCGAGAACGTCGAACGTCACGTTGGCGTAGACGTCATTGCCGGTGTCGTCGCATGTGCTGCGCACATTGGTAATCGTCGCGGTCATGTCGAGCGCGTCGAGCGTGCGGGCAGATTCGGGGGAGAACAGCGTGACGTTACCGGTGTAGTCGGGAACGCCCACAGCCGGACAGACCGACCGAAGCGCGGTGATCCCGACGCCTTCCTGTACCACGAGATCGCCGGTCTTGGCGCAGCCAGCCAGTGCGGCAGCCGCGGCGGTCACGGTAAACAGAGCTGTCCGGAAACGCATCCCAATTCCTTGTCCCAAATTCTCGGCGCAGGCCCTAGCCCTTTCGCCACGACGCGACAACAGCTAGAGGGGCCTCGATGAACGCGCCCTTTCAAAATGAGGCTCCCGGCCCAAGCAAAACCGGTGAAGCAGAAACCGGTGAAGCCAAAGTGCCGCTTGCCGTGCTGATTGCCGCCCCGCGCGGATTTTGCGCCGGGGTCGACCGCGCAATCGAGATCGTCGAGCGTGCGCTCGGGCGGTTCGGCGCCCCGGTCTACGTGCGGCACGAGATTGTGCACAACCGCTTCGTGGTCGAAAGCCTCAAGGCCAAAGGCGCAGTGTTCGTCGACGAGCTCGACCAGGTGCCCGAAGGCGTGCCGGTGGTCTTCAGCGCGCATGGCGTGCCCAAGTCGGTCCCGGCGGAAGCCGAGCGGCGGGAGATGACTTACCTCGACGCCACCTGCCCGCTGGTGAGCAAGGTCCACCGCCAGGCAGAGCGTCATCTCGAAGCCGATCGGCACATCATCTTCATCGGTCACCGCGGCCACCCCGAAGCGATCGGCACTTACGGGCAGGTCCCCGAGGGCGCGATGACCGTGATCGAAACGGTCGCGGAAGTGGAAAGCCTCGATTTCGCGGCCGACGCTCCGCTCGCGTTCCTGACGCAGACGACGCTTTCGGTCGACGATACCGCGCAAGTTGTGGCGGCTCTGCGCGCCAAGTATCCGCACATCGTCGGGCCCAAGGCGGAAGACATTTGCTACGCCACCTCCAACCGCCAGGCCGCGGTCAAGGAAATCGCCGGCCAGTGCGAACTGGTGCTGGTGATCGGCGCGCCCAACTCCTCCAACTCGGTGCGGCTGGTCGAAGTGGCCGAACGCTGCGGCGCCAAGGCCCGGCTGATCCAGCGGGCGAGCGAGATCGAACCGTCATGGCTCGATGGCGTGAAGACCCTGGGCCTGACCGCTGGCGCTTCGGCGCCCGAGCCGCTGGTCCTCGAGGTGATCGAACGCCTCGGCGAATGGCGTGAGGCGGAAGTGCGCGAGGTCGTCACCGCGCAGGAGCAGATCGTCTTCAAGCTTCCCCGCCAGCTGATCGACTGACCTCATGGCCGTCTACACTACGCTTTCGGCCGCTGAGCTGGCCGCGCTCATCGCGCAGTACGATGTCGGTGAACTGGTCTCCGCCAAGGGCATTGCCGAAGGCGTGTCCAATTCGAACTGGCTGATCGAAACGACAGGGAACAAGGGCCAGGGTGAGCGCTTCATCCTGACCATGTACGAAGCCCGCGTGGATGCTGAGGATTTGCCGTTCTTCCTCGGCCTGCTCGATCATCTCGCCGCCAAGGGCAGCCCGGTTCCGCGCACCATCCACGATCGCGACGGCGCCGCTTCACGCATGGTCCGCGGCAAGGCCGTCGCCCTGATCGAGTTCCTGCCGGGCGTCTCGGTCGACGATCCCAGCGCAGATCAGGCCCGCGCCGTCGGCGAAGCGCTTGCCGGCATCCATATCGCTTCGGACGACTTTGCGGGCCAGCGCGCCAACGGCATGTCGCTGCCGCAATGGCACAAGCTGTTCGCCGATTGCGGAGAGGAAGGCCTGCGGTCGATCGACCCGGAGCTTCCCGGCCTCGTCCGGCGCGAGCTCGATTTCCTCTCGGCGAACTGGCCGGAGGATCTGCCCCACTCGGTCATCCACGCCGACCTCTTCCCCGACAACGTGCTGTTGCTCGGCGATCAGGTATGCGGCCTGATCGACTTCTACTTCGCCTGCACCGACATCACCGCCTACGATCTGGCAGTGACCCACTCAGCCTGGTGCTTTTCCAAGGACGGCCGTTTCAAGCCCGACATCGCCGAGGCTCTCGTGGCGGGCTACACTTCCCGGCGTGCGCTCTCCGCCGCAGAGTGGAACGCCCTGCCGCTGCTGGCGCGCGGGGCCGCGCTGCGGTTCATGGCCACGCGAGCCTACGACTGGCTCCACACTCCGGCCGACGCCCTGGTGACGCGCAAGGATCCGATGGACTTCGCGCGCCGGCTGTCCTTCTACGTCACGGAAGGCGAGAACGCCTTTCCGCGCGTACCGGCCTGAGCGAAGGCCCAAGGCTATGAAGCGTGTCGACATTTTCACTGACGGTGCCTGCAAGGGTAATCCCGGCCCGGGCGGCTGGGGCGTATTGCTGCGCATGGGCCCGCACGAAAAGGAACTGAGTGGCGGCGAAGGTCACACGACCAACAACCGCATGGAGATGACCGCGGTCATCCGCGGACTCAGCGCCCTGATCGAGCCTTGCGAGGTGACCCTCCACTCAGACAGCCGCTACGTTATCGACGGCATGACCAAGTGGATTCACGGCTGGCAGAAGAAGGGCTGGGTCAACGCCAGCAAGAAGCCCGTCCGTAACGAAGACCTCTGGCACGAGCTAATCGCCGCCGCCGCACCGCACCGGATCACCTGGCAATGGGTCAAGGGCCACGACGGACACGTCGAGAACGAACGCGTCGATCGCCTTGCCTGTGAAGCGGCGGAAGCCGCTCGACGCTAATGAAAACAGGGGCAAAAGCTGTCCAGTTTGAGGCCACAATTTTTCCGAATACGGGGCAAAAAATGTCTCGCGACATCCGTAAATGGTGAAGAACGCAAGACGTCGCACTTTCAGACCGGGAACTAGGCGCAACTGACGAGAGTGGATTCTTTCAGATCGAGGCGTTCAGCGCGTCCCACGCTGCGGCAAGCTGCTCCTAAGAGATACTCCGCTGCCGCATGACTTGCGACAGGCCGTGGCGGTGTACTTACGAATCCCGGAGGACGTCCAGAGGTTCCTGGAGGCGTTCCCGAAACTTGAGTTGGCAGATGCGACGACGTTGCGGGCCCATCGGTCGCAGGCGAAACCCTTTGGGTGACGCGGGACGGTGTCAAAAGTACGATCTCAAAACGGTGCAGCGGGCGTTCTGATTGTTACTTTGAGATCACAGAGCTCAAGCGCTTAAATATCTGCGATCATCGAAGTGGGCGACCGCTTAGCGCCCACGTCGGTCATTCAGATTGAGCTACGCGCATCCCAAGAGCGGACGGTGTTTTGTGTTCGTCTAACCCGATGCGGTACACTGCGCGCCGTGGCATACAAACTGGCGCGCTCTGAATGCCTGCCCAGATCGGCGTCGGGAACATGAATTGCTTTAGCCACCAAAAAGCCAGGTTAGAATTCTCGCTACGAGGCCCTTGGCATTTGCAGCCGGGTGGTCGCGGGTATCGGATGTCTCCTCGCCATAGTGACGTGATTTTGTCATTCGATCCAAGGCCCGCCCACGCTCGATTTCTGCGGAAGACCATTGCAGCGCCCAACTCACGCCTCCTCGCACTAGCCAATAATGCGAGCGACACGGGAAGCTCCAATTGCCGATCGAAGGATCGAGCGACACGGTTTCGCCGTCAAATATCATCGTCCAGTCTCGTGGCGACAGAGGCGCGTACACCTCCTGCCCACAACCGCACATGCAACGATGCGCAGTGTTGCAGAATTCGACTGAGACATAGAGGACGCCCTCTTCGAGCCGGTCAGGGAAGGACCGGACGAATGCGTGAGTGTAGGTCTCCGCCCGGCTCATGACTCGTCCCCGTTGATCAGCGTGTTCCCGCTGATGAGGTAGAGCGAGTTGTGCTCACGCTCTAGGTCGGCGTAGAACCCGAACAGCTTCTTCCACTTCACGACGGCAAGCGCGGCGTTGAGCGAATTCAGATCAGCAATCTGAATATTCTTCGAGTAGAGGTTGTCGACGCCGGCATCGGTGAAAGAGATACGCTTGTGTGCCCGAACGTGCTCGCGCTTTTCCGGCGTACTCGCGGTCACGCGCAGGATGCCCGTGAGGGTGTCGTCGACCAGCTCGAGCCCCATGCCTACATCGACGAACGGGATGCTGTTCGCTTCCAGATACTCGACTAGCAATCGCTTGGGCGTGCCTGGGTCCATGCAGATGAAGGCGAAATCGAAGCTGCCGATCTGCTGCACCGTCGTTTCGTCGATGAAAAAATCATGCGCGACGATGCCTCGGTGCATCTTGGAATAGATGCCCTTGAGGTAATTGACCTTTTTCGGCTGCGTCTTCAGCTCCTCGATCGACGGCGCGCCCGGTGCCCGGAAGGCGTTGTGTTGAAGAAACTCGTCGCCGTCGAAGATGGCGATCTCGCGCACCGGCGTTTTCGCGACTTGGTCGAGAACGTAGGCACCTGTGCCGCCGACGCCGAATATTCCGATCCGCATGAGTTCAAGTTTGCGCGATACGGCGCTCACGCCTGCTCGGCCCGTAGCGGTGTCGAGATACACGAACGGCGATTCCGGGTCGTCGTTCTCAACCACACGACGTGTCTGCGCGGTGACGTTCGGATCAACGTCTCGTGCGTGCTTCGAGATGAGAGCGACGTAAGTCGTCATCTTGTGGTGGTAGTCGGTATATCCGCCGTGCGGCTTTCGCGAAAACGAGTGGTTGGTGACGAGGCCTGCGCAGATCGTGGTGTCGCCGCTGGTATGGCGAAGTTTTTCAAGCGGTCGTCCGTCCTTGTCGCAGGGAAACTCGCCCGCGAACATCGCGACGTGGTTTTCCGGCTTCGCGGTGACGTCGCCCGCCATGCTGAGGTCTGAGACAAGCGTGCCCAGGCGAATCTCACCCTTGCTGTTCAGGTACGGCACGCCCGTCACTACGAGGTGGTCATAGCGTATGGCCACCTCATAGCCCTCCTCTCGGAGGAGGGTCAGATCGGGACTAAGACTTATCCGTTGCTGTGACATCGAAGATCGTCCCATCCTGCACCTTGACCGAGTCGCCCGGCTTCATGGTGCCGCTCTGCGTGTTGCCGCGGCCCTTGCGGTAGGCGACGGTGATCTCGATGTTCGGGCCGCTCGGCGGCGTCTCGAAAGCGAGGCGCACGATCTGGTCGAAGGTCACTTCCTTGCCCTCGACCTTCTTCTCGCGCGTGTTAACGATGATCGTCGTCGTCTTGTCGTTGCCGCCGCCGTGATCGTCGTCGTGGTCATTCTCGTTGGGGGTCATCTTACTAGCTCCTTTCGGTGGATCAGCCCTTGGGCGGGCTGGGGTCGTTACTGTGGCTGTCGCTGCTGGCGATGCGACCGTCGCGGTTGTGGATGCGGAACTCGGTCCCCTGGTTGCGGCTGATTTCGCGCCCGCGATCGACCGCCTGCTGCTTGGTGTCGAAGTGCCCGCTAGCGCGGCTCGACCCGCCCTTCTTCACGTCCCAGCCGCCGCCGGGGTTCGGCACCACGTGGTGGCTTTTCGGTCCCTTGGTCATGTTCATCTCCTAGTCCTAGGGCGGTAGAGAAAATACCTCTACTCCGAACATGATCTCACGGTTGCTATTCGAGAGTCAAGGGGATAAAGTGCGTCTATACCGAACAACCATTCAACCCCCCGGGAGCCACTTTTGTCGAACGTATTAGGAGAGAAAATCCGAAAGCTGCGGAAGGACAAGGGATTCACACTCGACAAGCTTGCCGAGCTAACCGAGTCCAGCAAAAGCTATATCTGGGAATTGGAGAACAAGAATCCGCCGAGACCGTCGGCCGAAAAGCTCTCGAAGATTGCCGAGCAACTCGACACGACGCTTGAGTTCCTTCTCGACGAAGGTGAGCAGGTTTCCGAGGAGGATGCGGCCGACGCCCATTTCTATCGCCAGTACCGAAAAATGGACCCGGACACGAAAGAGAAGGTTCGTCGGATGCTCAAATTGCTGGAGTAGGAATGAGCGAAATCTTTTCCCCGCAGCGGTGGGCGAATAATCTCACCCTCATCATGAATGCCGCCTACGGGGCTGCGCCGGAACGTTTCCCCGTAAACGTGCCCGCGCTGGCGAAGGATTTTTCTGCGCAGCGGTTCCCGCAGGAACCGATCGCGCTCATCGGCGGGGACTCCCTGGGCGATTTCGACGGTGCACTTTATCGCGGGAACAAGGGGTGGGGGATCATCTACAACAACGCGATCGCCTCGGCCGGGCGCATTAACTTCACTCTCGCGCACGAGTTCGGCCACTACCTGCTGCATCGTGCCGCTTTTCCCGACGGGTTGGAGTGCGGCGATCAAGACATGGTTCGCTGGGATAGCGACTACCGGCAGATCGAGAGCCAGGCGAACGATTTCGCCGCGACGCTTCTGATGCCTCTGGACGACTTTCGTCGCCAGATTGATGCACGGTCTAAGCCTACACTTGAGGACATTGGCGCTTGCGCCGAACGCTACGGAGTCTCGCTGATCGCGGCGACGCTGCGCTGGCTGCAGTACACCGAGCGTCGCTCCGTTCTGGTTGTTTCCCGCGAAGGTTATATTTTGTGGGCGCGGTCCAGTGATCGGGCTCTCAAGACGGGTGCATATTTCCGCACGGCCAACCGCCCCCCGATTCCGATTCCCCCTAATTCGCTCGCGGCGCGCTCTGATCTGCTCGAAAAGAGCCGCGGGCAGATTCGGCACGACGAGGGCGTATGGTTTGCCGAGGGTTGCGATGAGATTGCTCTAGTGTCCGACCAGTACGATTTCGCGATTTCGCTGCTTCATCTGGAAGCCGCGGAGTGGCGGCCGCGTTTCGAAGACGAGAAGGAAGAGGACACTTTCGAAACGATGATGCGCCGAATGGAGCGCCGCTAAACTCGGGTGAGTAGGACTCGCCGCATTTGAGGGACATGCCAATAGGTCGAGATATGGCGGCAATCGACAAAGCAGGCGCAGCAGAACGGATGGTCGTCAGCGCAATTGTCATGGCTGACCGGGGCGAGGATCCGCTTGCGGTTCACGTCGTCGCAGCTTCGGCGCTAAACGTGTTGCGTGATTTGATTGACAGGGCCGGCGACGACTATGTCGAACATGTCCTTAAGGTCGGTGCTTTCACCATTGCCTCGGCACACGTGAACGGAGAGCAAGTCACCCTCCCGACCAGCCCGGCGATGGACGCTGTCGTCCAGAAGGTCGTTGAAGGCATTAGAGCTGGCGAAGTGACCCAGGCCTCTGACCTAATCATCACATTAACGGCCCTAGAGCGGCGACAGCTGCTCGGATACATCGTGAAACCGTACAATTTCTTGAAGCACGCCGACCGCGATCCTCTCGCAACCCTGGATGAAAGTGACATCGACCCGGACGGCTCGATAGCACATGCGTTGACCGCGTTGACGTTGGTTAGCCCGGGAAAATCGTTGCCCGACGAGATCAAGCCGTATTTGGAGCGGCACAACTTGTTGGTGTCGGCTCAACCGTAAGCCACGTGAAGATCCGTGGCTAGGGCTTCAGGACCTAGCTGACGGTCAGCTTTCGCAGGCGGCGCGCCGAAACCGGACCGACTGCTGTCGGCCAGTCTCCGCCAAATTTTCGGAGTGAACCTTGGGACAATCGAACAACGGAGCACCTTTCAGCAGAATGCGCGCGATCGATCATAGCGGCTAGCCCATCATACTAATTGCGGTCGCCTTGGATCATCGCCTCGTCGATATTCTCAAGTGCGTCGACGACGTCCTCATGCCGTTCCTCATCACGTAAGCCGATCGATAGCGCTGCGGCGATCAATTCTCCGCGCGAACAACCGTTCCGCGCTACCTGCCGGTCAACGCGCTTGATCAGATCAAGAGGTAGCTGAATCGTCACCATTGTACCTACTTGCGCTCAAAACCCTCTCGGAGCGAGCGGCTCGATGTCGGCGTCCCTGGACTTCTATGTCGCGGGGTCATTCAGAAGCCGAAGTGTAGCCACGTCCTGCTCACCGAACCAACGGTCCAACGCAATTATCTTTGCGTTCGACGCAGTCACAAACAGGGTGAGCGAGGAGCGCAGTTTCATCGCATCAATCGCGCCGAAACCTGGTCGGCAGTCGTCTCTGGTAAATCTTGCAGGGCCGCAACGCAGTTCAACAGGTGTCGCCCCAGCACCGGATGGGCAATTTAGGCCTTCGCCTCCTCAAGTGACGAGATCGCAAACCGTTGCGCCATCTCGCTGCGGCCAAACCCGCTGAGTTGCGGAAACACAAACCACATCCAATGGGTTCACTTGGCGCCGCGCCTAAGTTCGCTGAGCGCAGTCGGATAGCTATGCTCCTGCGCCAGAACGAAACGCTCGAGACTGAACGGATCTGTTCCGGCTTCGGTCTGTTCCGATGACATGAGGGCCACTTAGCAAATCCGTCACTGAAGCGCGTCGCCGAGATGGCTGCGGCAAGTCGCGACGCGTTCCTTGGCAGGAAGTCTCATTTCATCGGCGATCCCCGTCCGAAGTCGGAATCCCTCGTAGTTTACCTAGCTATTGGTCCTGGATCAGGGGCGTTAAGCGCACGCAGTATGCGACCTTCCAGGTCGGAGGGAACAGAAGGCCAAACTGAATGAAAGATGCGAAGTGAGCACCCTCTCGTCCTGCTTGAATCACAGATACGACAATTTGCAGTCCGGCATCCGGATTTCGCCCGGGGACGTACAATGGCCTGAAAACCCCCCGCTTCTGGCTCACCAGTATAATGGCAACAATCTATACCGAGACCTACGAGGCAAGACCTGGTCGGATGCCGAGGACGCATTGCACTTCGAGTTGAAATTGTTCGATGCGGCCAAGCGCAGCCAGACCAGAGAAGCGGACCGGCAGCTGCGTGCCCAAATGCTGGCTCATGAAAAGGTATCGGGCCTGGACTTTGGTGTGGCGTCCGCCGTCTACGCGCTTTCCGCAGCAGGGGGCATCCCCATGACCAGCTGCAATGCTGGATGTTTCGGAGGTCTCCATCGTGAGCCATTTCCGCTCGTGGGTTTCTACTGGCATCCTTACTTGCTTCCGCTGTTTAAGCGATGCGCTGAGCAAGCCCGAATTTCGGTTTGGGTGCATGTCCGTGGTGAACTCGTCGTCGGCGCTAGAACCATCGGTCGACTGCCAGCCCTTGCGAGCGCGCTAGTGCAACGAAAAGCGCTGATCAACGATGCCTGGCGTAAAATTTGACGCTAGCCTGGAAGCGAGCCTGCGGCGCAGCTTCACGCGGGCCAACCCGCGCGCGATTATGGTACTGGGTGAAGCGCTAAGCCTTTGATCGGCGGTATCCGGCGGCCTGGGCTTGCTCTTCGGTGCAGAACATTTCCTCAGCCCGGGTCTCGGCGTAGTACGGTCGGCCAGGCAGATGGTAGATCCATTCCCCGCGCTTGTTGCGATTGCCCTTGATGAGACACGCGCCGCTGGTGACGATTGATGACCGCCGGTTTCGGCCTGAGGTTCTTTCGCCGGTTTGCGAGACGTTGCCCGCTTGCGCCGCGAGGCGAAAATGCTCGGGCAAATCGAAGGTCGAGCGCCAAAGGCCGGCCGCTTGGCTCGGGCACGAGTTTCGAACTCCACATAATCCTGGCTGTATTTGCGGAAGGCGGTGGCCCAGCCCGTTTCAACCATAGTCTTGTTGAGTTGAACTCCGCTCGAAGAGCACACCGCCACGAGGCGCCCGTATTGATCCTGTTCTTCGCCGGCACAGGCGACCGGTCGGCCTCCGATAATGTCGGCCAGTTGCCGGCTCGCCTCTTCGCCGCACAACCAGGTTTCACCGTTGAGATCGCAGATCTGCTGAAGCTCAGGTGCGTCGATCCCGAAAAAGCCTGATCCGACGCCCTTCGATTTCGATCGTGTCGCCGTCGATTACCACGGCGGCACCCGACGCCACTTCAGCCGCGGCAGGGATCGAGCAGCACGTGAGCAACAGAAGTGGTAGGACGGCTTTCATGGTGAGCGTGATAACTGATCAAGGTCGAGAATGTCTTACCGCCTTCTCGATCGCAGATCTTCGTCGCCGAACGGCTCTCCTGCGTCGGTCTGTCAACCGCTCACAGATCGATTGTTCGGTCCGAGCTTGGTTCGACATCCACTTCGCTCAAACCTTCGTTATCAAGGCGCAAGCGGGCAACGATCGGGTCTTTGCGGGCTGGCAAGGCCTTCGCGCCATGGACTTCGCACAGTGTCTGATAGTGGCCGTTGGTGACCCGTAGGATCGCCTGCCGCCCGCAGGTTTCGCAAATCGATTTGGACGCGGCAGTCGCAGCGTCGACAATATCGTGCGCGCCAGCCGGGTAGCGCTTCAGATAGACCCGCAGCTCGCCAAACTTCTGCTTGGCTCGCACGATCTGGACCTCGCGATCGAGTATTTGAAGTTTCGCCACCAACTCATCGAACAGCGAGTGCCAGCCTTCGGGTAAACCCTCGCGGTAGCTCAGATTGTCATTGGGCATGGCCCTCCTTCCTCACCTCTTGCTCGAGATAGGAACCAGCTGGTTCTCGATCGCCTGCGTGAGCGCCTTGTGGATGAGAGGCCAGGCACCGTCGGCCCTGAGATGGCCGTCGAGCCGGAAGGCGACCGTTGGTTTGCCACCGGCGAGCCCGTTGGAATCCGAGAGCTCGATCGCGTACGAGCTCACCTCCCCGCAGGCCGAGAGGTTCGCTGCTTCCAGTCGGCCGATTTCGAACTTGCCTTCTTCAAAGCCGCCAGGCCAGATCTCGACTTTAACGATCAGCATGTTTCCTCCGGTTTGGTTGAGGGGCGGACCGGCTGCCATGCCCGTCGACGACCCGAATGCCCTTCGCATGGGTTCAGACGCCTCCCGCGCGGCCTTTTTGAAGGCGGCGTCCACCACGGCGATAATCTGGTTGATGTCGCCCGTTTCGATCGCTTCGAAGATGGGCGCAATAGGCATCGACGGCTCCAAGGTCAGACCGCTTCGCTCACGCCTTCTTCGCCCGGCTTTCCGTCGGGCTCGCCGGCTGACAGAATCCGACATCACACGTGCACCCCCGCCTCGATCGCGCCGATCATGTCGATCACGAATTCGAGGCCCTCGTCGGACTGCTCTGCCCGCTCCATTACCGTGGAGCCGGTCAGCCACGGGTGGCGGTAGTTCATGAAGGCAATGGTCGCTTCGAGATCGCCGGCAAAGAGTCTAACCGAAGCCTTAAGCGCGGCTTGCGCCGACCTGGGACCAACGGCACCGACACGGCGGATGCCATGCTTGAGCACCGCGATCGCTTGGTCCTGCCGGCCAGATTCGATCAGGTGCTGGAGATTTGGGGGCTCAGTTCGCGCTTGCTCGCTGTCCCAGACAGCTGGGTTGCGCTGTTGCGCCGCGAAATACTCGTGCCGCGCGCGCACGTCGTCCCCGCTGTCTAAAAGAGCGGGGTGGTCGATCACCGCCTGCATCCGGCGGCGAAGCAATTCCTCGCGCAGATCGGGGTGCAACTCCACTTCGCTGTGCTCGCGCAGGATGACGAAGACCGCCTCCGAAGGATCGGTGAACGCCTCGCGCTCGATCAAATCGAGCAGCCACTCGGCCAGATCGGGAGGCAAGTAGGTTTCAAACCGTAAGCCGCCCTTGCGCGCCCGTTCGCACAACGCCTTGGCTTGCGCGGCACCGGAAAGGTACGGGCCCCGGGGTCATCGGCGGACGTCCGCGGGACCGCATCAGTCGTCGTGACCAGATAGCATTGCGAGGCCAAAATCGCCGAGGCTGTCGGGCCGTTCGCGAATGATCAGCGGTTCGTGTTCCAACTCATACTGGGGCGGTTTGTACCGTGCATCCTCCGGCACAAGATCAAACATGACCGACCGGATCTCGCCGTCCTCATTCACAGCCTGCAACCGTTTGCCGTTTCGCCAGGGGAAACAGGTGATTGTCAGACTGGAGACTGCCTCGACCCCATGTGCGTCAAGGAAGTCGACGAACCGCTGAACGTCGGCTTGGAGGGTCTCGCGAGTAGGCTCAAACTGGAAAATGAAGTGCATGACCGGTCCTCCTCGTTCGTGGGGCGGACCGGCGGGAAGCCGGGTGTTAAGAACCTGCTGTGACACAGGCGCATACGCCTTTACCGTTACCGGCTGGACATGCGCGCATGCCACCCGGCCGAAAAGCTTCGACCAGGCGTCACAGAGGGGTTCTTAAGCCCCACCGCCGGGATATACCGGACGGCAGTCGGATGGTCGCAGAACCGAGCATGGGGCGCAAGACGGTTCCAGATTTATCCTGAGATGGGCGCAAATTGGGCCTCAAAACGGCTGTTTTCGTCCCATCGCGTCCCATTGGACGCAGTCGTCATAACATACTGAGTTAAAGGCATTTTTGTGATGGGCGCTCGCCAGAATGGGCGATTTTTGCCCCAGGAAACGAACGAAATCGGAACGATCGTTCGGTACTTCGGTCCGCAACTTCGGGGTACCAAAAGCCCGCCATTTTCGGCCCAAATCGACCCGCTTCGAGATAGGACGATAAGGACCGTTATCGTCCTATTGGTGGTTATCGTTGTATTCTATTTGTTCCCCGTTGAAGCAGCACTAGTTGGACAGACCGCTACCGGCCCGTCTCTGCCCTTCAGCTGCAGGCCTCGTCCAACAGTCGAAGCGTCATCTGGTCTGGACCGCCGAACCATCTTTCCAGAGCAGCTTCGAAAATCCTGGCCTGTGATGCGTTTGCAAACAAGGTGAGCGAAGATCGAAGTTTCAAAGCGTCAATCGAGCCAAGCACCTGTGCGACCGTCATCTCCGGCAAATCCTGCAATGTCTCAACGCACTCTAACAGGCGCGGTCCCAGCACAGGGTGGAGTAGATAAGCCTTTGCCTCCTCAAGTGACGAGATCGCAAACCGTTGCGCCATCTCGCTGCGGCCAAGCCCGCTGAGCTGCGGAAACACAAACCACATCCAATGGGTGCGCTTGGCGCCGCGCCTGAGCTCGTTGAGCGCCATAAAATAGGCGTCTTCTTGAGCGTCCACGAAGCGCTGGAGATCGAACGGATCTTTCACAAGTTTGCGTTGTCCTTATCCATTTGGCCTACCTAGCAAAAGCAGGAACTGAACACACCGACCCATGCGAGCTCTACGACATGCGCTATTACCAATAGCGGCTCGCGGAGGAGCGGGCACGCGCGGAGGTAGAGGCTTGCCCGCATTTGCGCAGTGTCTATGAGCAGTTCGTCCGAGCCATCGAATGGAAGCTGCGGGGAATGAGGAAGATCAGCACACCCTCGCAGGGCCCAAGGGTTGAGGCGCGCATCAACGGTGACGAACAAGCCGCCCAGTGATGACGGGAGGGGGGATTCGGGACGCCTGCAGCACGAAGCCTAGTCGGTACGGCCGAGAAACGTTCTAACCGCATCCGCGCTATTGCCGACTTGATCGACGGCTTCCTGGAGGTGTTGGCGGCTGACCCCAAACTCGTTGGTCCAGTAGTCGACTTCGTAATCCTCTCCCATCGCGATCCGGGAACTATCCTGTGGCGCGCGCAGTCTCTTGTCGTCTGACATCTCAGCCTCCTTGCTCGGTCATCAACGCGTCGATCCGTCCAAAGGTTGCCAGTGGAAGCCTGATCGCCAATGAAGATCGCGAGCTACAACGTGAACGGCGTCAACGGGCGGCTCCCTGTCCTGCTCCAATGGCTTGAACTGTCCGAGCCCGACGTAGTCTGTCTGCAAGAGCTCAAAGCACCCCAGGAGAAGTTCCCTTACAAGGCTATCCAAGCGGCGGGCTATCAAGCGATCTGGTATGGCGAAAGCCGCTGGAACGGTGTCGCTCTGCTCAGCCGCGTCGGAGAGATCTGTGAAACGCGCCGAGGTCTTCTCGGCGATCCGCACGACACGCAAAGTCGTTATATCGAAGCCGCCATCAACGGCGTTCTCATCGCAGGACTCTATGCGCCCAATGGCAATCCCCGACCCGGTCCCAAGTTCGATTTCAAGCTGAAGTGGTTCGATCGACTGCAAACGCATCTGAAACCTCTGGTCGGGCTCAATGCGCCCATCGTCATCGCCGGCGACTACAACATCATCCCGACCGACCAAGACGTCTACGCGCCCGAACGCTGGCGCGATGACGCGCTGTTCGCCCCGGAAGTTAAGGCAGCATACCAGCGCCTGCTCGACGATGGCTGGACAGACGCCCTGCGGCACCTGCATCCGCACGACACGATCTACACTTTCTGGAAATACTGGCGCGGGGCTTTCGAGCGAAATGCAGGGCTGCGCATCGACCACTTCCTGCTCAACCACGCTGCGGCCGCGCGGCTTTCTCGCGCCGAGGTGGATCTAGTGCCTCGCGGCTGGGACAAGACCAGCGATCACGCTCCAGTGTGGATCGAGATTGCCGACGAGGGAGCGGCCTGATGCCCCGCGCACAGAAGCTGAAGGTCTTTCGAACGCCAATAGGCTTCCACGATGCCTACGTCGCAGCGCCAAGCCAGAAAGCGGCTCTCGAGGCATGGGGGAGCGACGCCGACCTGTTTGCGCGAGGTGTCGCAGAACGCGTGGAGGATCCGGAGCTTGCGCGGGAGCCTCTGGAACATCCCGGTGAGGTTATTCGCCGCTTGCGCGGTACCGAGGCCGAGCAGATCGCGGCGCTGCCCAAGCCGCAAAAGCCGGCCGTGGGCAAGCAGGCCGAAGCAAAACCCAAGCCGGCTAAGCCCTCAGTCAAACCCAAACCGCGACCTGATCGCACGGCTCTAGCTGAAGCCGAGGATCGTCTGGCGGAAATGAACGCCCGGCATAAAGCGGACGAGCGGGTGTTGGCGCAGAGAGAAGCCGACTTGGTGCGTGATCGGAGCGAGACCGATCGACGCCATCAGGCCGAAAAATCCAAGCTGGAGAGAGAGGTCGAAGCCGCACGCATGAAGTATGAACGAGCCATGCGGAACTGGCGAGGCTAGCTCCGATCAGAGCGCCACTTCTTCCGCCCGGCAGTCCCGATAACGCAGAGTCCGAGCGACATAGTTCCCGAATGTTCCGTGGGCCACGTTCACCACGGCACAAACCGCTGCTATCCCGGTTGAGAAGGCATGGGCAAAGAAAACAAGGCGACGGCCGCCAAGCCGCTTTTAGCGATCGACCATGCTTCGCTACGCGTCTTTAGACCTTGGCGGTCGACTTATCCGGTCAGAGCGCTGGGTTGGTTCGGGCAAGCTGGAGATCAACTGCAACTTCGGATCCTGGGAGGCGGAGTCCTCGTGTTGGGTCTGGCGAAGCATGACGTCGGCCTTATGCGCGCAGCCGCACGGATGCTCATAGCTCATGAGATCGCGACGCTAGCCAAGACCCTCTTGAAGTCGTCGTCGATCGTCGACGACCGCGGAACGCGAGAAGCGCGAAGGCAGTCCGACCGCACCGGAGTCACCACGAAAGCAGGACTCGCAACAGCTTCCCTTCAGGACATAGCGCCGGAGGCGCAATCGGTTGGAACACACGTCTATCGCCTGCGACTGCTTGACGAACATGGTGGTGAATCGCGCGATATAGAGTTTGAGGCCAGCGATGCCGAAGTTGCCCTACGCATGGCTCATCAATATTGCGGCCGCCGTAAGGTGCAGTTGCTGGAGGACGGTCGCAAACTTGCTGACCTCAGGCTGGCTTCCGGACACGGATTTTGGATCATCAGCGAACACGGCCTGTGAAGCTTCGCATGCGCTTCGTTTGACTATCGTTGAACAAGGCTGCGAAACGTCACCGACCAGCGAGGTACTTCCATTTCGGTAATCCTATGCTCCCAGGCATGCCGCGCCTCGCTGCTCAGATGATAGACCGACCGTGGAAGCAGTAACTGCGAGGCTCGCAAGAATTTCGACCCAACCCTGCGCCGGAACCGGAGGGTCGCGGTATGGCCTAGTGAAATCCCCACTACATGCTCAAACACTGGACGGTCCCGATGCCATCCGATGCCGGCGCCCGGATCATATCGAATGAGAAGGGCCTGCTCGAGTTCGGCGGCGCGCAGCCCGGCCAATTCCGCCGCCCGCGCCCTCACTGGAAGCAGCCAGTCCGGGATAGGGTCGGTCGGTGCAAAGGCACCCGTCTGGAAATCGTAGCTCCAGCCAAATGACCGGGTAAATCGTTTGCCGGTCCACTGCTGGAAACGGAAGGGAGCAAGGTCCGCCTCATTTATATGCGATATCAGGGAGCCTTCTTCGACTGCCGTGACGAAATCGTCCCGGTATTCAATCCCAGGAATGGGCTGGGAGCCGAACAGGTCCATGGTCAACGTTTTCGAAGCCGGGTACCGGGTCGGTCAGGGATGCTCCAGACGGGTCTCGACCCGCATAAGAGATACAGCGGTTCTACGGGGCTGAGTGATCATGAAACGCGTAGCCACCGCGATGTCTTCTGCCCGGAGCATTTGATCGTTGTTGATCAGTTCCCGCTGCTTCTCAGGCGGAAACTCGGGATACTGAAAGTCCGCTCCGGTGAAGCCCGGCTCGATCAAGCCAATTTTGATGTCTCGCTCTGCAAGCTCTTCGCGCAGAGCCTTCGCAAAGCCTTGGATACCCGCCTTCGCCGCGACATAAATCGAGTGACCGCCCTTCTGCGAAACCGCGGACATTGACCCGATCAACACGATGTCACCGCCCTTGCCCATCCGTTTCGCGGCAGCCTGCGTGGTGGTGAGATAGGAGGTGAAGTCGACCGCGATCTGGTAGGACGTATCGTCTTCAGAAGTCTCAGTCAGCGCATCGGCGGGGATGGCTGCATTGATCACCGCGATGTCGAGGCTTCCCAGATAGCTGTTCGCTGCCTCATAGAACTTTTCGACATCCTCCTTCTTTGCGAGATCGACGTTGATCCCGTCGCCTTCACCCACCTCACGAATGCGTTCCAGCGCGTCCTCCAGATGTGCAGGAGTGCGTCCGCAAACAAAGACCTTAGCGCCCTCGCTCGCCAGGAGGACCGCGATCGCACGGCCGATGCCAGTGGTGCCCCCTGTGACTACGACCTTGCGCCCTTTTAGAGCTGGCTCTTCGGTATGCGCATCCGATGCATCATGGACTTCGGGCTCGGCGTGATCAGGCATTACGACGCTCCTGGGGCAGAACTACTTGAGCTTGAAGTCGGAGGCCCGCCGGCGAGTTCCAAACTTACCATGTGATGGTAATCTGCCCATCCGCCGGCACCCTGTAAGACAGTCGATCTGCTGCCTGGCGTGAACCTTTGAGACGCTTGCCGGATCGTGTCGTTACAGTGAACTCCGGCAGCTTCGCACGCCCGGTCTGGATGAGGTGCAACCAAGCTTCGGAGTCCTCTCCCCCTCCCAGTTGGAAACTAAGTGCCCGCTCGGACGGCCGCTCGCTCGCCAGCAGAAAGTGATCGCAGAATATCCGAAACGGCGCATCGTTTACGCTGTGGAACGTTCTGCTGGCGAAGACGAATGCGGCTCCTGCACCGTAGATCTCCTGGCCAACCTGTCCTGCGTCCTGACCGTCGACGTAGAGGTCCTCGAGCGGGAAGGAGAGCTTGCGGTCGACATGGCCGTTGTTTTCCCGCTGCTTGTCCGAAATCGCGTCCTCGGGCAGCGCGTCCGGGTAGTAGAACCACGCCCGATCGAGCGCATAGCGGCAATATTCCGACAACAGCCGTCGCACGGCCGGATCGAGATCGGGTCCGCTGTCTTTCAGGTAGCGCTCAAAAGCGGCGAAACTGTCGAAGCACTCGTACATCGCCATGTAGGGGGCATCGTGCAGGGCCGTGACGCCCAGGAAGTTCCGGTAGTGGCGCGCGTGGCCGATTTCTGACTCCCACATCGCAGCGTTATGGAAGAAGCTCGCGAGATAGACGTAACTCTGCCGCAGATAGGTCTCGTCGTTGGCGATCCGCCACAACCGCATGCAGGCCGCCGCACCCCACGCGGTTAGGTTAGCCTGATAGTTGAGTTCGAACCGCATGCCCTTGGCCGCGTCGATCGCGGCTCGGGCCTCGTCGAGATAGGCCTTGTCGTCTGTCAGTTCGAACGCCTGGAGCATGACGTAGGCGTACATCCCGCCCACGTCGGTCTGCCCCAGACCCATGTCGTCGCGAGCTTCCTGGATAACCTTGAAGTCGCGCACGTCGAACTGGATGGGCCACTTGTAGTCGAAGTGGCGGGCGGCCTTGATCCCGTAGCCAATGCACTTACGGAACAGACGCATCGCAGGCTGGTCGCCGTCGATCGCGAGACGGCCAAGTTGCGACAATGGGTGGTAAAGATACCAGCTGTCGACCGCGTTCCGGTCCTTGTCCTTGCCAACGTTGGGGAGATAGCGCCGCAAGGTCTTCAACTTGGAATCATAGAACTTGCCCAGTCCGGCAGCCAGTTCAGCGCCTATGGGCACCTTTCGCTGTGACCAGACCTCATAATCGCGGATGGAAGCCAGCACAGACAGCTGGACCATCGAATCCGGGTACTCAGCAGCCGTATAGGGATGGACGTAGCGATGCCCGTAATGTCGCACGGTGGCCTTGGGAGAGCCGGCGAGATCCTTCAGCGAGCGTTCGGCACGCCAGACCCAGTCGCGGTAATCGGTCTTCGGCAGTTCGATGTGTCGAAGGACCGAACCCAAGAGCGACAGGTATCGGCGCGCCATCTCCTGCTCGTCTCCTCCGGCCTCGTCGTGGAACGCGAGCAGAGCATTTGAAATCAGGGTCTCCTGACCCGGCGGGAGAGGTTCGACCGGCGGAGTGCCTTGTTGAGGTGGGGTTGGAACAAGGTAACCAATCTCCGGCCAAACGCCGCCGACGGCGCCGTCTGGCTTCGTCGAAGTCTCGCGAAAGTAGGGGTTCAGGGCTGTAAGGTCCTGGAAGTAGAGCACGCTTCCGAACTCCGGTTCACGAATTCGGAAATAGATGGCACCGGTATTCATCCCTCGCTGCGCCGCCTCGACTTCGCCGCGTGCGCTCAAGGGATCATCGTCGTCGCCAAGCGGGTAAAGGTCGCGTGGGATGAATGAGGTGAGCAGAGGCATCGAGGGCTCCACGCTCGTTCGCACTTCCAGCAGGGGGATGGCGCCTTCGTGCAAGGTGATGGCGATCCGGTGTATCCCGATCGGGCTCTCGACCTGGAGGCGCAACGCTTCTCCCGCTGCGGCGCGAACCAAGCGGGCTTCCCTGTATCCGGCCGGAAAGAACCCTGCGCGCATAGCCAACCCGCCCCGGCCCCGGCGCCTGACCAAAACCCAGATCGCGTCGTGTCCGGCCGCCAGTTCTATCGTCCGGCTGCCCAGCGAGAGTGTCTTCAGCAGACCCAAAGTGCCCGCGCGCAACTCTTCACGCAGCAGGGCTACGCCGGGCGTGACGCCGGCCGGGGTGTCGCCGGTGCTGTGGGATTGGATCTTATGAATGACATTCATGATCGGCTCCCTGGGCAGGAAAGTTGGACGGCGGCGGATTTCCGAGGTTCGTGGGACCTGGCGGCGATCGACATCACGCTCTCCTTATCGATATCGCTGGAGAAAACGGGCGCGCACGGCGATTTCCCGGGCCAGTGAGGCGGGCAGATCCATTCCGGCCCGCAAACCCGACACGCTCGACACACTGCGAACCGCCTGGCGGGCGTGAAGCAGCACCTGATCCTTCATCGCGCGCCGGTCGATCTCGCCCTGCTCGCTCACAAGCGACAAGCGGTGCAGCGCGTAAAGTCCGATCAGTGCGGAGAGGATGAAGTAGAAATCCCACTGGCTCAGCGTGATCGGCAGCGACCAATTGTTGTCGGGGCTGTTCCACCGGGCGATGAGCTCGAACCTCCGGCGTGCGAAAAAATCTGCGAGCAGGCCGCCGATCACCGGGGCGATCCCCGCCGCCAAGGCAGTTGCCATGGCATTGGTGGCCACAAACGCGGTCGCACTACCCTTTGGCGAGAGCTTAAGCGCGATATTGGCCAGCGCCAGCGTCACGCCCGCTGTCGTCGCTCCCATCAGCAGATGAAGCACGACCAACCAGGCGATCTGCCATGGATCGGGGCCGATTTGCGATGTCACGACCATCGCGGCGATCGAGGCGATAAACAGTGGGGCGCAGAACTGAAGGACCGACTTATTCGAGAACTTGTCTGCTAGTCCGCCCCAAGTGTTGAGGGTCGCCACATTGGCCACCTGGCTGATCGCTCCGAGCACCAGGACCAGGCCCATGGACAAGCCGAGCTGCCTCACGATGTAGACCGTGAAGAACGGCGTCGCGAAGTTGGCAGCGAAATGCCAGCTTAGCCCAAACCGCAATAGCCTCACAAAATTGGCATCGCGCAGTGGCTCGCGCAGAATGGTGCCGAGCCCGACCTGGTTGTTCCGCTGCGGAAGCATCGGTTCGGGAATTTGCGCGACCAGGCGCGCGCTCAGCAGCCCGGCAAAGCAACCGATCGCGAACATGCCCAGAAACGCTTCCCCGCGCGCTGTCGAGCCTTCGCCGGTCAGCGCCAGTACTCCGGCTGCTGCGAGCCCTGCGACGAGACTGACCGATGCTGAGCGAACAGTGCGGTCTGCCATGATCCGACCGATACGAGCCTCGGGAATGAAGTCGCGCAGCCATGAGTTCCATGCGCAGCTTCCGATAGCGCTCATCCCGCAAAGCACGAACTGGCCCAGCACGAGGGCGAAGAGCGCCCCAGCCCCACCCAACATCGCGCTGATCCCCATGCCCAACAGCATGGTCCTGCCGACAATGCTGGTAAGCACGGCGATGCGCTTGCGGCCTCGGGTCACCTCGATCAGCTGGATTGTCGGCAACTGGAGAAGCTGGGTCAGGAACGGAGCGGCGGCCAAAAGGCCGATGGTGAAATTCGATGCGCCCAGGTGCATCGCGACAGCCGTCAGAACCGCGCCACCGGTAAGCGCTGAGACCGCGCCGGAATAGACGGACTCCCGGACAAGCAACTGTAGCCCTCGGCGTTCTTCCTCTTCGCTTACCGCAAGTTGAGGCGCGAGGAGAGACGAACCCTGCGCCCCATGCACGCGGACATCCGCCATCAGCGCTTCGCTAGCCATGGTAGCTCAACCCGATATCAAGAACCTAGGATTTCGCCGATCCCGGTTCCGCGAGATCCCGGTGCATTTCGGCGAGCGTGGATTGCGGAAGCACACCGGCCCCGGCGACCTGCAGCTTGTTAGTCAGGCCCGAAACGACGTGGCCCTTGCCGGCCATGAGTGCATCCCAGCCATCCTTTGCGACCTTGGCCGGATCTGCCTTCTTCTGCTGACCTACTTTCGTATCGAGCAAGTCCGCCCGCGCGAAGAATTCGGTTTCTGTCGGTCCCGGCATCAGGGTTGTGAGGGTAACGCCCTTCACTTCCTTGATCTCGTTCCGGAGGGCTTCGGTGAAGTTGTCCACGAAGGCCTTGGTGGCGTTGTAAACCGCGTTGAAGCTTCCCGGGATGTAGCCGGCGATAGACCCCGTAACGAGGATCCGGCCCTCGTTACGGGCAATCATTTGCCTCAGGACCTTCTGGAGCAGGTAGACCGTGCCTGTGACGTTGGTATCGATCGCATGGCGCCATTTCGTCACCTCCTGATCGAGGAATGGGCCGCCTGTCCCGACGCCTGCGTTGGCCGCCAGAAGATCGATCGGGCGACCACCCGTCGCTTCAAGCAAGGCGTCGACACCGTCGATCGTGGAAAGCTCCGCATTGACCGACTTCACCTCGGTCCCGAATTGTTCGAAATCACGTGCTGCGGCATCGATCAGCGGCTCGTTAGCGGCGACGATGACGTCGTAGCCGTCCCTTGCGGCCAAGGTTGCAAGCTCGAAGCCGATACCGGTCGACGCGCCGGTGATGATTGCGAGTTTGTTGGGCATGAGTAGTCACTCCGCTGCAATAGCGAGGTCGGGCTTGAGCACGATCTTGGTGTAGGTGTCCTGCTCGTCGTGGAACTTGCGATACCCCTCAGGCCCCTGCTCAAGCGGCATCCGATGGCTGATGAGGAAGGTGGAATCGATCTTTCCCTCGGCGATCGCCGTGTAGAGCGGGCGCAGGTACTTCTGCACATGCGTCTGCCCGGTGCGAAGCGTCAGCCCCTTCTCCATGAAGGCTCCGAGGGGGAACTTGTCGACGAAGCCGCCATAGACCGCAGGCATCGACACTCGCCCACCGCGCCGCGCTGTTAATATGATCTGACGGATGACGTGCGCCCTGTCGGTGCCTAGGAAGGTCGAGACCTTGATCTGGTCGAGCACGTTGTCTGCAAAGGCACCGTGCGCTTCCAGACCCACGCAGTCGATGCAGGCGTCGGGGCCGATACCACCGGTCATGTCCTGCAGCGCTTCGTAGACCTTTGTCTGTTCGTAGTTGATCGTCTCGGCGCCGAATTGCCGCGCGAGTTCCAAGCGGTGCGGGAAATGGTCAATGGCGATCACGCGCTCGGCGCCCATCAGGAACGCCGACTGGACCGCGAACAGGCCAACAGGCCCGCAGCCCCAGACGGCAACCGTGTCGCCGGGTTCGATCTCGGCGTTCTCGGCCGCCATCCAACCGGTGGGTAGGATGTCCGTCAGGAAAAGGACCTTTTCGTCTTCGATGCTGTCGTCGGGAATGACGAGCGGACCCACATCTGAGAACGGCACCCGCACGTACTCAGCCTGGCCGCCCGAATAGCCGCCCGTCAGGTGTGAGTAACCGAATGCGCCCGCCATCGGCTGGCCCATTCCTGCGCGGCCGATATCCTGATTGTCGGCCGGATTGCCGTTCTCGCAGCCGGAGTATTGGTGCTTCTGGCACTGGTAGCAGTTGCCGCAGGCGATGATGAACGGCACGACCACGCGCTGGCCAGTCTTGAGCGTACTCTTCGGCCCGACTTCGACAACCTCGCCCATGAATTCGTGGCCGAGCACATCGCCCGATTTCATCGTTGGGATGTAGCCGTCATAGAGGTGTAGGTCCGAGCCACAAATCGCCGTGCTGGTGATGCGGATAATGGCATCGCGCGGATTGATGATCTCGGGATCGTCTACCGTGTCGTAGCGCACGTCATGCTTGCCGTGCCAAGTGATCGCTTTCATCGTTCTTCTCCCCGCTGTTCCTCGAGGATGCGACGGTTGCGCGCTCCCGTGGCGATTTCGCCGGTTTCCATGAGTTGCTTGAAGCGATGCAGGTCACGCCGCGTCTGAATGCGCGGCTCGCGCTGAAACAGCTTGGCGATGAACTGGCCAAGCGTTCCGGCCGGTGGATCGTAGGCGATCACAGCGCGCACTACCGTTCCCCGCCGGCCCGCGTCGCGAAATTCGATCCGGCCACTATTGGCGATCTCTGCACCGTCGGCCGATTGCCAATAGATTTCCCGACCGGGGACGTCCTTGGTGACAACCGACTCCCAAGCGACTTCCTGTCCCGCCGGAGCCTTGACGGTCCAACGCGAACGGTCCTGCCCGAGGGGCTGGATGGAAATGATGTTCTCCATTATCCGCACTAAATTTTCCGGGTTGCGCCAGAAGTCATAGAGCTCCTGCGCAGGCCGGTTGATTGTCACGCTTTCAGCGATCAGGGCCCTTTCGGGATGGATGTCCTTCGCTGAGGTAATCGGTGCATCATCGCGGGCGAGCGTATTGCCGTGGTGTTCGTGTTGCATGGATCGAGCCTTCCGGGCTGAGCGAGATCCTTTTCGAACCGCTCCCCCTTGAACACCGTTCCCAAGCTAACTTTTGAGGCAGGTTCGCTTCAAGTAGACATTCCCGCTGTGCCCGGAAGGTCGGGCCCAACCAGAAAGTGCGTCGGACAAAGGGGGCTTGGCCCGACGCACCCAAACCCTGAATCATCCGAGTGAACAGCCGTTCCCGCGATCAGCATCAGCCTGACCAGCTATCACAGGTGAATCCCGGAACGCGCCAGCGATTGCATCATTGCCGCACTGGGCGCGTCCTCGCCTTCCCCCTCCCGAAAGAGCTGACGCGTCCACCATCTGCAGCCTCGCACCTATCCGGCGTTCACGCCACCACGCGATCAATAATTAGGTATGTTAAGGCCGGAACAACGCAGGTTAACGCTCATAAGGTGAGAATGACTGCTTCCAATGATTTCAGCTACTACATCGCCGAAGCCAAGCGTTGCCGCCGCATTGCGCAAGGAGCAGACCAACGGACAGCGGACGCGCTGATTGAGCTGGCAGAGGAGTACGAAGCGAAGGCAGATAGCCTGCGACGACCTGACGCCCAGCCGTAGCTTTGCTACCGTCATCGTCGCGGCCCCGTTCTACCAAGTGACTTTGCACCGGCAGCGTGATCCGAGGCTGAGGCAACAACAATTAGCAGTCGAAACCGTATTGCCGAACTTTTGCCTGCGCCACTCGTACCTGCTCGCGAGCACTTGCGACACCGTTGCGGTCATCGTTCGCCTCAGCCTCCTCAAGGTCACGCAACGCTCGGTCGCGAGCATCCAGGATACTCTGCTTCATGGCTGTCGTGAAAGCCTGGTCCGACCGGGGCTTGGGATTGTCTGATGGAAGACCGACCACAATGCGATCCTAGCCCGAGCACGCACTTGCTGCACTGATTTAGATCAACGCTTGGTCCAAGCAACGCCTGTGCCGACGGAGGCGGAGTCATCAGTCAGCGCTCGTGTTGCAATCCAGGTTAAGTCTGGAAACGGGCGCACGCGCAAGGCGTTACCGCTGTGCCGCTAAGCGGTGAGGCTGCAATTCGCAGCCCCTCACGCTCTCACGCCCGAGACAAAAGGAGCAACTGTGTAGGAGTATTGATCATGAGCGTAGAAGACATCCGCTACTATGAGAGGCGCCTCGAAGAGGAACGCGCGCGAGCGGAAGTTGAGGAGAACCCGCACCTGCGGGGCGTCCATGAGCAGTTCGCCAGAGCCATCGAGTGGAGACTAAGGAGGATAAAGAAGACGATCGCATCAGATCGCGACCGCTCTCACAGTTTCCAGGGAGAGGAAGCAGCCAGCTGAGGATCGCGGGAGGGGGGTAAAGTGATCACTGCATCCCGGATCACGGCAAGCGCTAAGATCTGGTGGCACCAGCTTCGCGCGCGGCGCCCTTTGTTGAATCAGGAAGGTGCGCGCAGAAAGTGCCGAAGATTGCGCACAGCGTCGGTGAGCCGGCTCTCGTCCGCGTTTCCATGCTCTACGAGGAGGCCACGGGCCTGCTCTTCGGATATGCCATGCCGTCGCGCAAATTCGGTGACTGCATCGTCGCTCGGAACGTGCGCCCCCATCGTCGGGTCAGGAGAGGGCGTGATCATGATGCCGGCGCGTCCAGATCCACCTTCAGCTCCCGTTCCCACAAGCGCAGGGGAGCGCAGGCGGCAATGAAGGCTGCGGCATCCGCCTCGCCGGAAAGCATAACGAAGCCGGCATCGATCTTGTCGGCAACACCCGCCGCCTCGAGCAGTGGTCGGGCGCTCTCGGTGTGGCCGATGAATTTACAATGGGCAAAAGCGTCACCGACGAAATCGAGCGACGGCGCGTCGGCGGTCAAAAGCTCGCAACTTTCCGGGGAAGGTAACAAGGCGACCGCATCGAACAGTACCGATGGTCCGCCATCGATCTTGTGCTTCGCAGCCAGCGCCGTGCCGTCAGACAAGGTGACACCGCCGATCTTGGGTGCCACCACTTCGTAAAGCGCACCCGCGGCAGTGGCTGCCTCGGTGACCGCCCTAAAGAGATTGCTGTCCGTTCCATCGGTGACAAGGATGCCAAGCTTCCGACCCGCCAAACTCTGCGGGCCATTCCCCACGATGCTGAGAGCGGGAGACGGCGGAAGGTCCTGCCGCGTCGGCCGCGCCGATTTGGCCGGCGAAGGCAAGCTCTCGCCCAGGCCGTTCGCGACAGTCGCGGCTAGATCCTGGTCAATGTTCAACAGATGCGAGACCATCCGCACACGAATGTCCGGACGCTCGCACTTGCTAAGCTCGAAGACCAATGCGTCTGCCAGGTGCTTTTGTTCGATTGGCAGCTGGCTGATGTAGAATTGCCGGGCCTGGCTGTAGTGGTCGGCAAAGCTCTCCGGCCGCAGCCTGCCCTTGGGCCCATCTGCGACTTCAGCAAAGCTCTTCATTCCCCGATCTGGATCTTCGCGCGGCCCGCCGACCTCCGGCCCCCAGCTGTTGGGTTCGTAGTTTACGCGACCTTTCGGGTTGCGCATCGCCATGTGCCCATCCTGCTGGAAATGAGCCATGGGGCAGCGCGGCGCGTTGATCGGCAGGTGGGTGAAGTTCGGACTTCCCAGGCGCTTCAACTGCGTGTCGAGGTAGGAGAAGTTCCGGCCCTGCAGCAGCGGATCGTTAGTGAAATCGATGCCCGGCGGCACGTTCTGAGTGCAGAATGCGACCTGTTCGGTCTCGGCAAAGAAGTTGTCGACCACGCGGTCGAGCACCAAATGACCGATGATCCGGACCGGCAGGACCTCTTCCGGGATGATCTTCGTCGGATCGAGCACGTCGAACTCGAACTCGTCGGCAAATTCCTGGTTGAAGAGCTGAACGCCAAGATCCCAGACGGGGAAGTCCCCGCTCTCGATCGAGTCCCACAAGTCCTTTCGGTGAAAGTCGGGGTCGGCACCGTTAATCTTCACGGCTTCGTTCCAGACAACCGATTGCAGTTTGAGGCGCGGCTTCCAGTGAAACTTGACGAACGTCGAATTTCCCTCGGCATCTAGCAGGCGGAATGTGTGGACTCCGAAACCTTCCATGAAGCGGAACGAGCGCGGAATGGCGCGGTCCGACATGGCCCACATGATCATGTGCATGCTTTCAGGCGTCAGGCTGATGAAATCCCAGAAATTGTCGTGGGCGGTCTGGGCTTGGGGCCACATGCGGTCGGGCTCGGGCTTGGCGGCGTGAACAAGATCGGGAAACTTGATCGCATCTTGGATGAAGAAGACCGGGATGTTGTTGCCGACCAGATCCCAGTTGCCTTCATTGGTGTAGAGCTTCACTGCGAACCCGCGAACATCGCGGGCCAGGTCGAACGAGCCCTTGCTGCCGATCACAGTCGAAAATCTGACAAACGCAGGAACCCTTTCACCCACCCGCTGGAATACGTCCGCGCGGGTTACGTCTGAGAGCGATTGCGTGAGTTCGAAGAAGCCGTGCGCGCCGTATCCCCGGGCGTGGACCACGCGTTCTGGAATCCGCTCATGGTCGAAGTGGAACACCTTCTCGCGAAAATGGGGATCCTCGAGCAGAGTCGGGCCACGAGGCCCCAGCTTCAGGCTCGACTGGTCATCGCCTACGGGCGCACCCTGCTGAGTGGTCAGGGTCGGCACACCGTTTCCTGCTCGCTGGTGTGTTTCGCCGCCTGGCCCCTGGTCCTCCGCATAGCTTTCCTGGATGACTATGCCGGGGGGAGATTTCGGGGCGGCCTTCGGGCTCATTCCAGGGAGCTTTTCGGACGGGGGCTGCTTGGGACTACGCGGCATGGGTGGCCTCTTGATCTAGGCGGGGATGGCCTGAATGGGATTGGACACTGTTGCCCCTCGTGTGAGCTCTTGCTTGCGGATGGCCAGCTCGCGGCCCAGGGCAACGAGGTCGACACGGCTCTTCTCGCAAAGAGGAAAGAGCTGCTCTTCTTCTTCAGTCACATGATGCCGCACGTACTCGGCCAGCACTCTCACCTTGGCATCGAACATTGGCTCGTTCGGCCCACTGGCTTCTATCTGTGCGATCAGATCCTTAGCCATGGCATGTTCAATCCGTGCTTCGGCAAGGAGCGGTGCGGTTTCCCCTGACAAAGCGGCGGGGTAAAAGAGATACTCTTCGATGCGCGCGTGAACCTTCAGGGCCGCGCAGATATCAATGGCCAAACTTCCTTTTGCAGCGTCTGAAGTGGCCTTTTCAAAGTCAGAGAATAGACTCTCTACGGCTCGGTGGTCCTGCTTGAGGAGTGTGATCGCATCCTGATCCGCTCCGGCGGGATCTGCGTCCATTTTCGGTTGCGAGAGAGCGGTCGGCGGCTTTGGATTGTTGGTTCGATACGAACCGGCTTTCTTGGGCATCACGGACTCCAGTCGGGAGGTGTCTGTATCCGGCGGAGAGCGTTTGGCCTGCCTTCCACTACTTGCGGCCGGCATTTCAGAAACTCCTCCGAAGGCCTTTCAGCGGTCGGAGCTAGTTGACCGTTCCCATCCTAACATTTGCGTTTTTCCGGTATGGGCGTTTCATGAAGCCCAAAGCTCAAGTCGAAAATTGGCGCGGAACTCGGCCCGCTCAATGGCGGCCGGCCGGGAGCCAAAGCTGATCGACTTTTTCGTTCGAACGCTGCCGGAAGCCCGGTCAAGTGCTTGTTATCTTGAAGACGCGTCGGTGCCTCCCATATGCCCACTATCGTTCAACAGCGGAAAGGAGGTGGTCGGATGTCTCATTGTCACAAACCTTATGGGGCAGAGTGTCTGCGTTCGGTCTCCGCGGAGGCCGGGCTTTAAGCCTGCCGCGTTTGGCACAGACAATGGAAAGGCCGTCCCTTGGGGCGGCCTTTCTCGTTTGGGCTAATACGCTTCAGAGCCCCTCTGGGCCGATTGAACTTAACGGTTCCGCAGGCGTTAGAAGGCGGTTCGAAATTGTCGCAAGGCCGCGAGATCGATGGCTGCACGGAAGCAACACGGCGCATCGCCCGTTGACCCCGGCTCCGCTCGCTCGCCCTTCGAACCGATGGAGGCGCTGCTCGTAGACGCTCTCCCTGAACAGCCGGGGTGGTTCTACGAGCCCAAATGGGATGGCTTTCGAGCTTTGGTTCAACGTGACGGTGATAGCGTCGAGTTGTGGTCCAAGTCCGGAAAGCCCCTCGGGCGTTATTTTCCCGAGATCGTAGAACTGATCCGGTCGATAAAGGACCGCGATCTCCTTCTCGATGGTGAACTTGTAGTCCCGATCGGTACGACGTTGGCGTTCGAAGCGTTGCAGGCCCGACTTCACCCCGCGGCATCCCGGATCGCCAAACTGTCTCGCGAAACCCCAGCCCAGCTGATCCTGTTCGACTGCCTGCGACGTGGAAAGAGGGACATACTGGCCAAGCCCCTCACCGAACGGCGAACGGTGCTCGAGCACCTTCACGCCTCGATCGACCATCCATCGCTAGTGCTTTCCCCCTTCTCGACGGATCTCGACCAAGCCATGCAGTGGCTCGCATTGAGCGGTCAGGCGCTCGATGGCGTAATCGCGAAGCCGAGCGATGCGCCTTATGCGCCGAGCGAGCGCGCGATGCGCAAGGTCAAGCAGATCAGAACCGCGGATTGCGTCGTCGGTGGTTATCGCGAGGCCGATGCGGGCGGAGTGGCTTCCTTGCTGCTTGGCCTATTCAATGCCGATCGGACTCTCGATCTCGTCGGGTTCACATCGAGCTTTGCCGCCGCCGAGCGTCTTGTACTGGCGCGCAAGCTAATGAAACTGCGAGGTGGCCCGGGATTCACCGGCAAGGCTCCGGGAGGGCCGAGCCGTTGGAGTCCCGATAAGACCGGCGATTACATTGCACTAAAGCACGAACTGGTCGTGGAGGTCGCATACGACCAGGTGACGGGCGGACGCTTCCGACATGGCACCAAGATGTTACGCTGGCGGCCTGACAAGGCGCCCGAGCAATGCACGCGGGATCAGTTGACCAGCGAACTGCGACCGTCCGAAGTCATCGCCCTCATCAAATAATTATAGCAAATCGACGCGGATCGTGACGGGGAGATCAAATCAGCTGGAGTTAGCTGGCACCCGCATCTTCGATGATCTCAAAGTGGATTGGCTTGAAGCTCCCCCCATTCGACGCATATGCCGAACAGGCGGTCAGCCCCACGACCAAGTCCATTGCCGCGCGCAATACGATGAAGTCGCCCGCCCGGCTTGTCGGCGGGTCGACGCGAACGCCTCCGTCTGGCGCAACCTTTACATTCATGAATAGGTTGAATGCGCAGGGGATCATGTCCGGTTCCACGCCGAAGGGAGCCAGGGCTGCTGCGAGGTTTCCAAAGCAGCCCCGGTGGATCGGCTGATCCGGATAGAAGTGACGAAAAGTCGCTTCGCTACAGGGCGTGAGCAGAAAATCATGACAGCCGACGGTGTCTTCGACGATCTCGAGCATGGGATTGGAGCGGTTGGACCAAACTCGATTGCCTGTCGTGAGGGCGATCGTTTCTTCATAGTCAAAGGTTCGCCCGTTGGAGATCGCTTCTCGAACGTCCGCCGCGTTGTACGCGAGCATGTCGGATACTTGGACCCCTTCCGGGTCGATAACCCGCAGAAGTTGTCCTTTAGCCAATTCGAACGCCACTCCGCTGCGCGGCTCGATTACCCTGCGCTTCATGCTGCACGTGGATCGCGAAAGGGGCATCGCCAGTCGTCACCCACTGCGCGGCCACTGTACTGCCGGGCCTCGCTCGTTTCGCCATGTCGTGCGAGCATCGGGTTAACAGTTCCCGCCAATTCGACGTCTCGTGAGAGGATCTTCTCCCTCATCCGCTCGTATCTGCCTTCCTCACGGAGCCGTTCGAACTGATCATGAAGATTGAACACCAAAGTTGGCCGCGGAAAACGCCGGGCCGGTCGCGAGGCATGGGGGTGCAGGCCAACCACGAAGAACGCAGCGCCCCCAAAGCTCAGCGAAAAGTGGGGGTCATCCGGGTCGGGGCTTACGCGGCAATCATAGGGCTGGCCTCGCCATTCATCCTTATCGGCCAGTGATTGAAGGCGCGCCCACATGGCCGCTTCGAATTGCTCCTCGGCAAGGTCCAGCGGTCCTTCGAACACGATTGCCAGGCTTCGCAGGCCGGTGGGATCCTGCTTGTACGCCTTGGCCCACTCGAGAAGCTCAGAATGGATGCGAACGTCGTCCCACGCGCTTTCCAGGGAGTGGCAGACGAGTGTTTTCAGCGTGCCGCGAGCCATGGCGGATTTCGCTCCCACGCAAGGGAAACGGGCATCAGCAACCGCCGCCAACAATTCCTCACGACCCTTCAGGACCGCGTCCTCACTAACAAGCATAAGTGAAATCTCCGATCGCGGCAGGAACGACGCTCCCCTCAGGCGGTTCCAAGACTGATCCACTTCAATAACAGGTGTTTTCAGAGACATGGCGAAGACACGTACGGCTAATGAACTGCTCATTGTTGCACTGCAGGATTTGAACGACGCGGAACGAGCCATGGTTGAGCGTTTGCCGTCCCTGCAGAGCAACCTGTCGCCCGGCCTCGGCAAGTTTGTGGGCGAAGAGTTGACTAGAGCTGAGGAACAACGGCGTCGCCTCGACCAGTGGCTCACAATTCTTGACGCTCCCGCGACTGACGCACCGAACATCTGGCTTCGCGCCGTGATCGACGACGCTACGCGCGACTATGAAACAATTGAGCCGGGCGTCCTGCGAGACATCGCGTTGGTGGGTGCCTTCCGGAAGGGAATACAGGCCGAACGAGTAAGCTACGAAACTGCATTGGGTCTGGCCCGCTCAACAGGGAAGCCGGACCTCGAAGGAAGTTTGCGTATTTGCCGCGATGAGGAAGCCGCGGCAGACCTCGATTTGGCGACATTGCTCGATAGTCTGCTCACAGACCTACAACGCAATTACGGGAGCCTTGCACCCGATTGAGCGTTAACGGTCCCGTGCTGCCCAACCACGCATTCCGGACTCTCGCAGTCCTTTTCATCGTGCTGTGCGCGACACTCAACGTGCCACCTCTTACAGCGCAAAGTCCCCTTCCACTGCCGGTCGCGGCCAGTGCCGAAGGTGACCCAGCTCCAGTCATCCCTCTCACCAGTCCGGACGGCCAAATACGCAGCCGACTTGTGACTCTCTTTCGCGAAATGGATGGTCTCCAACATGTTCGCGTCGCGGTATCCGGCGGCATTGTCACGCTGCAAGGCACCACGCTGGATGAAGCCCGGCGAGCGGAAGCAGGGGACGTGGCTACCCGCGTCGATGGTGTTGTCGCCGTCGAAAATCAAATCGCGACCGAGTATCGGCTCGATCGTAGATTGGCTCCGCTGATCGAGCGGACCCAGGCGATTGGCGCCAGCATTTTAGCCTTTCTTCCGCTGCTTACGGTGGCGCTGATCGTCTTCGTGGCATTCTGGATCGCGGGCAAATTGCTCACGCGTTCGACCAGCCTGTTCAGGCGGGTCGCACCCAATCCGTTCATCGAAGCGCTTTTCGAACAGATCGTTCGCCTGCTCTTCATTGTAGTCGGCTTGGCGGTGGCGATGAACATCCTAGGCGTGAGCGCCTTGATCGGCTCGGTCCTCGGCGCGGCGGGCGTGATCGGCCTCGCGATCGGGTTTGCGGTTCGCGACACGATTGAAAACTACATAGCCAGCATACTGCTCAGTGTGCGGCGCCCTTTCGCCCCCAACGACACGGTCGTTATCGAAGGCGTTGAAGGTCGCGTCACCACGCTCAATTCGCGCGCTACAATCCTCATCACCGGGGACGGCAACGAGGTGCGCATCCCGAATTCGATCGTCTACAAGGCCGTCATCATTAACTACACGCACACGCCCGAACGGCGGTTTGAGTTCGATCTGCGGGTGTCCTCCGATACCGACATCAGTTGCGCATTATCGGTAGCCTTGAATGCCATGAAGGGCGTTGAGGGGGTTCTCGATGATCCAAAAGTTGCGGTCCTGGTGGATCGGGTTGACGATTTCGCCATCGCACTGAAAATCCTGGGTTGGGTAGACCAAGGGAAGTCCGACTTCGGCAAAGTGCGCAGCGAGGCATTGCGAAGCGTGAAAGAGGCGTTCGACACTGAACAAATCAAATTGGCAGAACCCGTTCAAAACTATCGGAAGTTAGCGCCTCTTTCAGAAGCCGCACCGGCCGCAAAAACCCGCCAGCCAACTCGACAGGAAATGCGAGAGATTCAGGACACCAGCGTGGATCGCACGATCGACGAAAAGGTGCAGGAGCGACGTGAGGCGGCGGACAACGATTTGCTGACCGAAGGCGCCCCTCGCGAATAGTTGAAGCGGCGGATCCGGAACTGGCAGAGCTGCGGATCGGTTTCCAATAGATGAGAGCACGGCCGCCCTTCGACAAATCAGCTGTGGCGGAAGGCGACATCACAATCAGGGGTTCCCCAGGATACCCCGGAGAACTCGATCACGCGATCTGGAACAAACGGCTGAACGGGTCACGCCACCCCGAAGCGATAGTCAGGGTTCATTCCAGGGAGGAAGTGGTCGAAGCGGTTCGGTTTGCGGCCGCTAACGATTTGAAGGTTTCACCCCGGGGCGGAGGACATCACTACGGCGGCGCTGCGCTGAGGAATGGCGGCGTGCTGCTCGATCTAAGCGCGTTGGATTTCGTCGAAATCGATGGCGAGGCTCGAAAAGCGAAAGTCGGCGTCGGCGTGCGAGGCGATGTGCTAAGCCAGCAGCTCGCGGCACAAGGGTTTGCTTTTCCCGTCGGTCATTGCGCGGATGTGAGCGTCAGCGGCTATCTTCTCAATGGCGGCTTTGGATGGAACTCGGGCGAATGGGGAGCAGCCTGTACCAACGTTGTGGCGATCGAAATGGTGCTGGCCGACGGCAGGGCCATCCTGGCGGACGAGAGCCACTATTCCGATCTATTCTGGGCTGCTCGCGGCGGTGGGCCCGGCTTTTTCGCGGTAGTCACGACCTATCATGTCGCCCTTCACCCCCTTCCAGCAGCGACGTGCGCTTGGCGCGCCGCATTTCCCGCAGACCATGCGCCCCTCCTGGCCGATTGGTTGAGTGCAGCGACAGACGCCGCGGCTCCGCAAACAGAGGTGGGGTGCTTCCTAATGTCTCATTGGGATTCGGGTGAGCCGGCCATCGTGCTTCGGGTTTCGGCGTGCGGCAACGACGAGACCGAGGCAAGAGAGCGACTGTCCTCCTTCGTCTCCCCTCCGCGTCGAGCGACACTGATAGGAGAGGCCGATGCAGTGGTGTTGCCCTTCACCGAGCTGTTCAAGCTTTCGCCAATGCCAGACGGAAAACGCGTTGCGGCAGATCATCTTTGGGCTTCGGCCAAGCTGGGAGAGCTGTTGCTCGCGGTTTACGACATCCCCCTTTGCAGCCCCCATTCGACGATCGATCTGGTGGCCTACGGAGGGCATTCCCGCGTATCTCTCCCGAATGATGGAGCGCTTTCGGTTGGGGGTGGCACGGGCGCAGGCATCTACGCCATGTGGGATAACGCCGCGGATGACGCCGATAACCGAGCTTGGGTGAGGCGCGTCGACCAGGCACTCGATGCCTTTCGCGTGGGCCGGTACGTTGGCGAAGCAGACTTAACCGCCTCCCCAACGCGTCTGGTCGAGTGCTTTACACCTGAGGCGCTTCATCGTCTCGAGAGGTTACGGAGGAAGTATGATCCAGCCGGCGTGTTCTTCACGTGGCCGTGACCGGCTTTGATGGCGGCTCGTGTCAGGATCGATATTTTGCGATCAATTTGGGAATAGCGGGCAAAAGGTCCCTCGCCAAAAAGCCGATCTCAGCAATCTGCTTCGCTGCAAGCTCGCCTGCCGCGCCGTGAATAAAAACACCCCAACACGCCGCACTCAATGGGTCAGCTCCCTGAGCGGCAATACCACCGATCAGGCCGGCAAGGACGTCGCCCGAACCGCCAGTCGCAAGTCCTGTATTTCCACCGGTGAAACGCAACGTCGGCTGTCCTAGCGCTGCGACCAGCGTCCGCGTACCTTTGAGCACCACGATGGCGCCAAAATTCTCTGCGACGTGTTCGGCCGCAGCGAGAGGGTCGTCCGTGATGGCTTTTGACGGAAGTCCCGTCAGGTAAGCCATTTCACCATAATGCGGTGTCAAAATGACGCGGCCCTTGTGGGCGGCAATCAGGTCCCCAAGTTTGCCGGCACACGTGAGCGCTGCGGCATCGAGGACAATCGTTTGCCCCTCGGACGTTCTACCGAGGAGCGCAGCAGTGAGTTGTTCGGTTCGTTCGCTGGCCGACATACCCGGTCCGAGCACCAGCGTGTCGCATTTACTAAGACGGTCCCCCAGTAGTTCGACTGCATCGGATGAGATTTCACCGTCTTCATCGGCGGGCAGTGCAATCATCGCCGCCTCGGGCATCAGAACTGCGAGAGATACCGCTGCCGCCCGAACCGTGGCCATCTGCAGTTTTCCTGCTCCGGCGCGCAGCGCGGCCTCGCCCGTTAGCCTGAGGGCTCCTGGCACAAATTCCGCTCCACCCACGACCAGTACGCGTCCGCGCGCATTTTTGTCCCCACCGGCGGGTTTCGGAAGCGGATGGGCTTTCAGCCACTTGCGATCCAGCTTCTCCATTAACCGCGGCGTCCTACGATCGGATCGGGAGCGCTAGTAACCGGCGTGTCTTGTTGCCGCATGGGCGCTGTCACATTGTACCGGGCCAGTTGAAGCTTTCCATCCGCGCCCGCGCTTGGATCGAAGAGATATTCGGTGACGGCGCAATTTGCGATGTCGCCTTCTTGGTCGATCTTCAGGATGGATGCCTCATCGAGAGTCTCGAGAATGTATCGCATACAAAGCACGACGACCTGATGAGTGAAAATCATGACGCGCCGTTCACGATAGTGCAGCGAGATCGTATCGAGAACCGACCGCAGCCGGAGTATGACGTCGCACCAGCTCTCGCCACCAGGTGGACGATGATAGAACTTGCCGAGCAGGTGGCGAAATTCGGCCTGTTCCGGAAAGACTTTTGCGACCCCGAAAGTGGTCAGCCCGTCGAGTATGCCGAACTCTTTTTCCCGCAGGCGCTCATCGAAACAGATGGGTTCATGCTCCACGGTTCCCCCTGCTTCACGAAAGACTTCGGCTGTCTGAAGCGCGCGACAATAGGGCGATGAAAGCAGGACATTCGGGCGCTTGCCCTCTGGTTGGGAGGCGAACCAAAGGCCCAGCGCACGAGCCTGCTCTCGGCCCAACTCGCTTAGCGGCACGTCGGCGTCACGACTATTGAGGGCGATGCGATCCGCGGCAGCATCGTGCGCGGCATCTCTGGCAACATTCCCGGCACTCTGACCGTGGCGCACGATTATCAATTGCTGTGGCCAGTTCATTCACATCTCCGCACGCCCACGGCCAACGATCCGGTGCATGCTTCGATCCTGCCGCCAGTTCGACTGCGGACCGCATCAGGTGGTGTCCCAACCGTTGCCGAAGGTGTCGAAGCACTCCAACCAAGAACGCGGCGAAGCAGTGGCAATCCCCTTGGGCACCTGTTGGTTCTCGCTGCGTTCCACACAACATTCAGCGCAACCTCCGCCGCTGCTGACTCTCCTGGGAGTTCCACCATGGACATCGCCTCCAAAGCCGACATGAAGACAGTGGTTGGACCGGCCGAGTATTTTACTGGCAAGGCCACCATTACTGGCCAGTTTCAACGGCCTGAGCCTTCGCGGGTCAGCGGAGCCATCGTGCATTTCGAGCCCGGCGCCCGCACGGCATGGCATACGCATCCGCTCGGCCAGACGCTAATCGTCACCGAAGGCGTCGGCTGGACGCAAGTGGCTGGCGGGCCGGTCCACGAATTCTACGCTGGCGATATTCTCTGGTGCCCTGCCGAGCATAAGCACTGGCATGGAGCTACGCCGCACCAAGGCATGACGCACATCGCCATCCAGGAAACGAAGGATGGATCACCCGTCACCTGGATGGAGCATGTGACGGACGAGGAATATCTCGCCGGCCCGACGAAGAAGGGACAGTAAGACAATGCGCGCAACCGTCATGCACAAGGCCGGCGACGTCCGGATCGAGTCCATCCCCGACGCCGCTATCAAGGAGCCGACTGACGCGGTGATACGCGTTACCCGAGCCTGCATCTGCGGCAGCGACCTGTGGCCCTACAATGACCTGGAGGAGACCCCGCGAGGGCAGCCGATGGGGCACGAGGCCATCGGCATTGTCGAGGATGTCGGCCAAGACGTTCACCACATCAAGCGTGGCCAAATCGTGATCATGCCGTTCGGCTACTCCGACGGCACATGCCCGATCTGCCACGAAGGCACGAATACCGCGTGCCCGAGCGGGGGCTTCTTCGGCTCCTGGGACTCTGGCGGCGCACAAGCCGAGGCGCTTCGCATTCCCCTGGCCGACGGCACGCTTTATCCGATCGATGTTGGCCAGGACGACGCGCTGATGCCTGCGCTGCTGACGCTGTCTGACGTGATGGGCACCGGCCACCACGCAGCGGTGACCTCGCGCGTTCGCCCCGGGGTCACTGCGTCCGTGATCGGTGACGGCGCTGTCGGGCTGTGCGGAGTGATCGCCGCCAGGCGCCTAGGCGCCGAGCGGATCATTATCATGGGCCGCCACGAAAGCCGTCTCGCTCTCGCCCGCGAATTCGGAGCGACCGATGTCGTCAGCGAGCGAGGCAATGAAGCGATTGCGAAAGTCCGCGAGCTCACCGGCGGCTACGGTGCTCATTCGGTTCTGGAATGCGTTGGTTCAGCCCAGGCGATGGACACCGCGCTTGGGATCGTTCGCCCCGGCGGTGCGATCGGACGCGTCGGTGTGCCGCATTACGCGCCGATCGATGGAAACGGCACGTTTTTCGGCAACATAACCATCGCGGGGGGACCTGCGCCAACACGATCCTATATCGACGAGCTTTTGCCAGAAGTGATGGATGGGCGCATAGAGCCCGGACGGGTGTTCGACCGAGAAACAGACCTCGATGGTGTCCCCGACGGCTATCGAGCGATGAATGATCGTGAGGCGCTCAAAGTGCTTGTGCGCCCCTAGGCAAATAGCCGAGTGAAAGACGGACCGTCACCTTAGCCGCCCAATGCTTGGAAGTGCCCTTCTATCGATCAGCTTGCGCCTTCATGAGCCCGCCTTGTTGTCTCGAAGCACTTGGAGTCCGGACAGGTTGCTGTCACGGCAAAGCAAAGGACCCGGAACCCCTGCGGCACGATCTGGCCTTGCGAGCGTTCCGGTACAGGTGATGAGTGGGGGTTCGGATGAGCGGTGACAGCGGAGGCCTGGACGACGTGTTTCCAGGCGACAGCGAGATGTCTCGCCTTATGCGGAGCCACGATTGGTCCAGCACATCGCTGGGCAATCCAGAAGGCTGGCCCGATGCATTGAAGATCCCTCTGCGGATGTTGCTAACCTCCCGCTTCGAGATGTGGCTGGGCTGGGGTCCCGACCTGCGCTTTTTCTATAACGATGCCTATATCCCAACTCTCGGGATCAAACATCCAACCATGCTCGGACGCCCGTTCCGGGAGGTGTGGTCTGAAGTCTATGAGGACGTCGCCGAACAAGTCGATCGTGTTCGTGGCGGGCAGGCTACCTGGAATAAGGAGCTGCTTTTGCTCCTGGAGCGAAGCGGCTATCCAGAGGAGACCTACCACAGCTTTTCATACAGCCCCCTCTATGCGGCAGACGGCAACGTCGAAGGCCTTTTGTGCATAGTGAGGGAGGACACCGCCCCTGTCTTGGCGGAGCGGCGCATGGAGACATTGCGCCGGCTGGGAACGGCGCTGGTGGGTGCAGACGACACGTCGACTATCCTTGAAGCGACGCGGTCGGCGTTCGCTGCCAACCGCCGCGATTTTCCCTTCGCCCTGCTCCGTTTGCCGAGGGGCGTGGCATCTTCTGAAGAGCGCATTGCAACCGATGCTTCACTGGGCTCCGCCTTGGATGAGTTAGCGCAATCGGCGGACGATCCCGCCGGAACGATCTTTGAGCTGGAGCAGGACGTGCCTTGGCCCATGGGAGATTGGGACAGGTTGCCGCGCGAGGCCATTGCGATTCCAATACCGGACCCCACTGGATCGACACTCGACGGCTCACTCATTCTCGGTCTCAACCCCTATCGGCCCAACGACCCGGAAATCCTCAGCGTCGCGCGACTTGTAGCCGCGCAAATTGCCGGCGCTTTCGCTAATGTATCCGCACTACATAGCGAGCGACGGCGAGCTGACCGCATCTGGACCGTCTCACGCGATTTGATGATCGTGGTCGACGCGCAGGGTCATTTACAGTCGGTCAGCCCAGCCTGGACGCGAATCCTTGGCCATCATGCCGAGGACGTGGTTGGCCGCCATTTCAGCGAGTTCATGCATCCCGATGACGTGCACGAAAGCGGTCTCGCTTTAGCCCGAGCGATCGCAGACCATCAGCTCACGAATTTCGAAAGCCGCTACGTTACCGTCGACGGCAACGTGCGCTGGATCGAGTGGCATACGTCGATGGAGGACGGACTTGTCTATGCTTACGGTCGCGATGTGACCAGCCGCTTGTTGGCAGAGGAGGCTCTCAGCAAAAGTCAGGAACAGTTCCGGCATCTCGTCCAAGGCGTGACCGATTACGCGATATATATGATTGACCCGGAAGGGCGAGTTTCCAGTTGGAATGAGGGCGCGAGGCGGATCAAGGGCTACGAACCCGAGGAAATCATCGGTCGCCATTTTTCGCGGTTCTACACTGACGAAGACCGAGCCTCAGGGGAACCAGAGCGTGCGCTCGAAACCGCCCGGCGTGAAGGCCGCCTCTCTGCTGAAGGCTGGAGGGTAAAGAAAGATGGCACGCGTTTCAGAGCTAGCGTCGTAATCGATACTATCCGCGACGACGCGGGCACCCCGATCGGCTTCGCGAAGATCACTCGCGACATCACCGAGCGTGAGCAAACCCAGCGCGAACTGGAGCAGGCCAGGGAAGCACTTTTTCAATCGCAGAAAATGGAAGCGATCGGTCAGCTCACAGGGGGTATAGCTCATGACTTCAACAACCTCCTGATGGCGGTGATGAGCAGCCTCGACCTGCTGCGAAAGCGCATCCCAGAAGATCCACTCACCCAGAGATTGATCAAGAACGCCATGGAAGGCGCGCAGCGCGGTGCCACACTGACGCAGCGCATGCTCGCGTTTGCCCGCCGTCAAGACCTTAAGGTCGGATCGATTGACGTCTCACAGTTGCTTTCCGGGATGGGCGATCTGGTGCAGCGTTCGATCGGGCCAGGTTGGCCGATATCGGTCAATCTCCCGCTCGGACTTTCTCGGGTGCGCGTCGATGCCAACCAACTGGAGATGGCACTCCTTAATCTGATCGTTAACGCTCGCGACGCGATGCCGTCTGGCGGGCCGATTGCCATTTCCGCGACAAAAGAGGTGGGATCCGGCGAACAAAAAAATGGGTTGGCGGCTGGCGAATACGTCCGGCTCGTCGTGGCCGACATGGGCGAAGGTATGGACGAGGACACCCTTCTGCGTGCGACCGAGCCCTTCTTTACGACCAAGGGCGTTGGCAAGGGAACCGGCCTCGGTCTCTCGATGGTACACGGCATGGCTCAGCAAATCGGGGGAGCCTTCGAAATTCAAAGCGCGATCGGTGAAGGTACGAGCGCCGTCCTCTGGCTGCCAGTCGACGTGGGGGAGGTCTCCGGCGAAAAGACGGTCGAGTCCAATGATCTGCCTGGGATGGCTAAACGTCTCTCCATTCTCGTTGTCGACGACGACCCGCTGATCCTCATGAACACGGCTGCGCTGGTGGAGGACCTCGGTCACTCGGCAAAAGAGGCGGCTTCTGGCGCGGACGCGCTCATCGAATTCCAAGCAGAATCCGGGATCGAGGTGGTTATCACGGACCAGGCCATGCCGGGCATGACTGGGACTGAGCTGATCGCGGCGCTGGACGCCATAAGACCGGTGCCCGTCGTCATTGCGAGCGGCTACGGCGAAGGGCTCGAAGGTCTCAGTCGGAGGGTGGTGCGGTTGACCAAGCCCTTTAACCAAGTCCAGCTCGCCCGAGCGATAGCCGAGGCGACGGAACTGCCTGAAAACGCGATTTCCCTGGACGGTAGAAATTGACAACGTGTGTTGGGTCAAAAGGCTGGCGGCGGCTTGTGTTGCGGACCGACTGTTCAAGTTCTCGGAACGCGAAAGCCGACCGTCAGAAGGCAATTCATTGAGGGCAACACGTCTCTGATGACAAAAATTCCGCAGGAGCCGGGGCTTAGCTTTCTGATTCCGCATAACTTAATCTATACCAAGATCGGCCCATTCAGACCGGCCAAACTATCCCGATCAAAGGCACGCCAAGGACGACAACCAGCAGGGACAAGGGAAGGCCCAGCCGCCAGTAGTCGCCAAAGCGGTAACCGCCCGGCCCCATGACCAGCGTGTTGCACTGGTGGCCGATCGGGGTGAGGAAATCACAGGCCGCGCCGACTGCGACCGCCATCAGGAATGCATCGGGCCGATAACCCAATCCGGTCGCAAACTCCGCCGCGATGGGCGCCATGACGAGAACAGTCGCGGCGTTGTTGAGGAACGGGGTCAGCGCCATTGCCGCAACTAGGATCAGTGCCAGGGCGGCCAGGGGAGGCAGTCCGATCGCGGCGTGTGACAGGCCCTGGGCGATCAAGTCGGTGCCGCCGGTCTGCTGGATCGCTTCGCTGATCGGGATCAGCGCCGCAAGCATCACCAGGATCGGCCAATCAATGGCGGCATAAGCCTCGCGCAGCGGCAAGGCCCCCACCATGACGGTCGCGGCGGCGGCCCCGAAAAACGCGAGCTGCACCGAGACCAGGCCAAACGCGGTCAACGCCATTGCCACGGCCAGGGTCAGCAAGGGCAGGATTGAGCGGCTCAGCTTGCCAAGCCGCACTTCGCGTTCGGCCAAGGGGAGGCAGCCCAGCTCCTGCAACTTGGCAGGCAGGCGCGAGAGCACGCCTTGCAGCACGATGACATCGCCCGCCCGCAAGTTGATCCCGCGAAGCCGTTCGGTGAAGCGAACCCCGCTGCGGCTGACTGCGAGAAGATTGATATCGTGCCGGCGATGCAGCTCGAGCCGTCCGGCCGCCTCGCCGACGAGCACCGAACCGTGCGCGATCACCGCTTCGATCACGCCAACCTCTTCGCCGCGCGCAACCGCGAAAGTGCGATCCTGCCCTTCCAGCTCGAGCGAGGCCTTGGCGATGATCCTTTCCAGGGCATCAGGCGCGCCTTGAAGCAGGACGATGTCGCCCGCGTTGAGGACGGTATCGCAGCTCGCCTCGCGATCCTCGCCTTCACGGATAACCGCAGCGACGGAAACGCCCTCGGCCGCGTCGCCAAGGTCGGCAATCGATTTGCCTTCGGCGGCGGATCCCGAGACTACCCTGGCCTCGGTCAGATAGGCCTGAACGTCCAGCACCTCGCCAAGCGCCGCCGCCGGCTTCTGTCCGGTAGGGAGCAGGCGATAGCCGACCGCGAGGAAGGCCAGCCCAACCGCGGTTAGCGTGGCGCCAACGGGGAAATAGTCGAACATCCCGAAAGGCGTGCCCGTCATCTCCTCGCGCAGGCCGGACACGATCACGTTGGGGGAGGTGCCAACCAGCGTCATCAATCCGCCCAAGAGCGACGCGAACGCCATCGGCATGAGGTAGGAGGAAATCGGCGTGCCCGATCGGCGCGACATCTGGAACGCGATAGGCATCATGATCGCCAGCGCTCCGATGTTCTTCACGAAAGCGCTCATGGCGGCAACCGCGATGATCAAGACCAACAATTGCGCCCGAAAGCCGGTCAGGCGCGGCGCCACCCGATTGACAGCGCGCTCGATCACGCCCGACCGGGCAACCGCTGCGCTTACAACCAGCGCGCTGCCAACGATAATTACGATGTCGTTGGAG
>JAGIBN010000017.1 GCA_017744315.1 Porphyrobacter sp. | reverse complement strand
GGGTCAGCTGGCGTATGGATCGCAACACCACGCTGTTCGGAGCGGGGAGTTACAACTCGACCTTCGACGGGGACAGCAAGGCCTACGACGCCAAGATTGGGGTCAGGTACAACTGGTGAATGGGAACGTCCCAGGCTGAGCCTGGTCCACCAGCAGGCCATCAGGCGCTGATCACCCCCCGCCAATCCTTCAATCTCTCGGCGATCAAACTTGCACGCTGCTGGTCGTTGCCGTTGTCGAGAATGCGAATATCATCGGCATCGGCACGCACGTAGATCCCGGCGGTGCGGGCATTCAAGTCAGGTGTAGCATCCGATTGGGTGGTGAAATAGCCGGACGCTCGGTCGGCCGACTCCAGGCGAATTTCTCCAGTGCCGTGCATCTGAGGGGCATCTGCGGACAAGGGGCGTTCGCCCTTCCAGTAGTAGAACAGGCCCGCCGGCTCCCGCTTCTCTTTCGCCGCCTCGCTCCAGTATCTCGCCGAGAGTTTCCCGTCTTCCCGCCAGGAATTTCCGGTCAGCTCGAGCGCACCGTCGCGGCCTCGGGAGATCCGCAACAGACCCAGGGCCGAAGGTTCGCGCTCGGTGCGTTCGGTCAGGGAATATTGCCACCATCCTCCCTGCATCCGAGTGAGGTGCCCCTCGTTCTCGATCGCCTGACGGAGCTTCTGATTGATGTTCCGGGTTTCTGCCGGCGTTATGACGTCTTCGTAACGCACACAGGTGAGGCCGAGCAGATCGGTCGGAAGCTTCGAGCCGCGCGCGTGCAGGATGAAGGTCCGGCGCATGCCAAGCACCCCGCCGAACAAGCCGGCTTCAAAGACGACATTGTCTCTTGGAGCGGCCTGGCCATTTTCATGTTCCGCGGGAGCGCTGGTCCAGTCATCGTGCGCGAAAATGAACGCGGCGAAATCGACTTCACGAGTAAGTTCGATCAACCGTTCCAGAGTGGTCGTTCCGGGGCTGAAGCTCGTCGTCCAGGGTTCGACGTGGGCGACATCCTCAAGCCCGCGGGTCAGTGCCGCGAGCAACTTGGCCTGCTTGCCCGACGATCCCAAAAATAGACGCGGCTTGCCCATCCATTCCTCCCATTCAGCGGCGATCAAGCGTTCAGGGCAGGCTCTGCTTCTTCGGTCAAGGCCTGTCGAACTGCGTTACGCTCGGAGGCCAGCTCAAACAGGTTGAGCAAGCGGGGCGGGATGGGCAGGCGGAATGCTTTGGCCCAGCGCAGCATGACGAACAGATAGGCATCGGCGACGGTGAAATCCGAACCGAACAGATACGGCTCGGCGATACGGCTTTCTAGCAAGTTCAAGCGCTTGGCCACTGCGTCGGCTGCGTCCTGCTTCTCACTGCCGCTCGCGCCATGCCAGAACGGCTTGAAGGCGATGTGGAGTTCGGTCGAGAGATAGGACAGCATTTCGATCAGGCGCGTGCGACCCAGGGGGCCGCTGACACCCAATCGCGGTTCGTGGCTGGCGATGAGGTCGAGAACTGCCACGTTCTCGGTGATCGCGGCGCCATCATCCAATACGAGCATCGGGACTGAGCCCGCGGGGTTTATCGCGATGTAGTCACGGCCCGTTTCGGTGATCTTGGCCTTGAGATCGACCCGCTCGAACTCAGCCGCAATCCCGGCTTCATGCAGCGAAATTCGTGCGGCTAGACTGCAAGCGCCCGGTGAATAATAGAGCTTCATCTATCTGCTCCTTGAACTGGCCCGGCCGGATGACCGGGCCAGAGTTCTCTCGTCACCCCGCTACAGGCTGGGCATCCGCATCCTGTCGCTCTGCTTGTAGTTCCTCTCCACGGAGGAAGGCCAGAATATCCGCGTTTACGATTTCAGGATGAGTCTGGCACAGCCCATGGGGCAAGTCCTTGTATGTCTTGAGCGTGCCATTCTTCAGCAGCTTCACCGTAAGCGGCGCTGAGTCTGCATAAGGCACGATCTGATCGTCCTCGCTGTGGATGACCAGGACGGGGACGTCGATCGCCTTCAGGTCCTCGGTGAAGTCGGTTTCCGAGAAGGCCTTGATGCATTCATAGCCGGCCTTGGCGCTTCCCATCATGCCTTGCCGCCACCAGTTGCGGATGAGTCCTTCGGACACTTTCGCTCCAGGCCGATTGAAGCCGTAGAACGGCCCTGTCGGTATATCGAGGTAGAGCTGCGCGCGATTCGCGGCGAGGGCGGCCCGAAAACCATCGAACACTTCGATCGGCGTGCCGCCAGGATTGGAGTCCTTCTTGACCATGACCGGAGGGACCGCATCGATCAGCACGGCCTTGGCAACGCGCCCAGGCTCGGAGCGTGCGACGTAGCGCGCGACTTCACCGCCGCCCGTCGAATGGCCGATGTGGATGGCATCGCGAAGATCGAGCTCGGCGACCAGCGCAGCGACATCCGACGCATATGTGTCCATGTCGTTGCCGTCGCTGGTCTGGCTCGACCGTCCATGTCCGCGACGATCGTGAGCGACTACACGAAAGCCTAAAGCTCCAAAGAACAGCATCTGATTGTCCCAATCGTCAGCGCTCAACGGCCAACCATGGTGAAAGACGATCGGCTGTGCGTCCCTGGGGCCCCAGTCCTTGTAGAAGATGCGGGTGCCATCAGAGGTCGTGACGTGCGTCATGGGAGTGGATCCCTTACCAAAAAATGCCGGCCTACAGGACCGGCGCTGTTGTGCCGAGGTTTAGGCCTCGGGCGATCGGGACGCGATCCGGGTCGGGTCGAATCTGCAGGAAAGACTCCGGGCTCAGGGTCCGCGTAGCAATCGGGGTTAAACCCGAGAGCCCGGTGACCTGCCGCTAAGGTGCCTCCTCTCGACACATGGGAACCGGGTGACCGGCGCAAGAGTTTAGCGTTGGGGGGTCATTCTGTTTGCCACTTACCAAAACTTGAAAGTCGGAAATGCGAAGCGGGTCTCGCTTCGCTCAAGCTGCCTGCAACGGAGATCGAACATCAGGGAGTAGCTCTATGAAAGTGTTGTTCCGACCGTCTGTACTGGCGATGTGCCTGGCCCTTGCGGCCGTGCCGTTGCCGACCGTCCTTGCACAAGAACCCGCGTCCGCGAGCGACACCACGCTATTCCAGAACGTGCGCATATTCGACGGCACCGGATCAGCCCTTTCCGGCCCCTCGAACGTCCTCGTCAGGGGGCATACGATCGAACGCATCTCCACCGGCGCCATCGAAGTCGAGCCCGGAGCGACGGTGATCGACGGGGCAGGGCGCACTCTCATGCCCGGCCTGATTGATGCTCATTGGCACACGATGCTGATCCGCGGGAGCCCTGCTCAAATGTTGGCGGACGACGTTGGCTACAGCAATATAGTAGCAGCCGACGAAGCAACGGACACCTTGATGCGCGGCTTTACGACGGTTCGCGACGTCGGAGGCCCGGCGTTCTCCCTCAAGCGGGCGATCGATGAGGGTCTGGTCGATGGCCCCCGCATTTATCCTTCGGGTGCGATGATCACGGTCACCAGTGGTCATGGTGACTTTCGCCAATTGGTGGAGCTGCCGCGAGTTCCCGGCAAGCTCTCCAGGATCGAGGAGATCGGCGGCGCCGCGATCGTCGATAGCCCAGACGAAATGCGGATGCGCGTGCGAGAGCAGCTGATGCAGGGCGCTTCCCAGGTCAAGCTGACGGCCGGTGGCGGCGTGTCCTCACCCTTCAGCCCAGTCGACGTCTCAACGTTCACCGAGCCCGAGATCCGCGCTGCCACCGAAGCGGCAGCCAACTGGGGGACCTACGTTACCGCGCACGCCTTCACCGATGACGCCATCAGGACGTCAATCAATGCGGGCGTCAAAGTGATCGAGCATGGCTTCCTGATGACCGAACCGACCGCGCAACTAATTGCGCAGAAAGGCATTTGGCTGAGCCTGCAGCCACTGCCGGAGGGCCTTCGGGAAGGTTTCCCCGTAGGCTCCGTGCAGCGGGCAGGAGCTGACGAAGTCTGGCCGGGGATCGACCGGACTTATCGCCTGGCGAGGAAGTACAATCTCAAGGTAGCCTGGGGCACCGACGTGTTGTTCTCTCGCGCTCTGGCTCAGCAGCAAGGAGCGATCCTGGCTTCGCTGACGCGTTGGTACACTCCGGCTGAGGCGCTTGCCATGGCGACAGGGACCAACGCCCAGCTCCTGCAGCTGTCGGGTCGACGCAATCCTTATCCCGGAAAACTGGGTGTGGTTGAGCAGGGCGCGTATGCCGACTTGCTGCTGGTGGACGGAAATCCGCTGGAGAATATCAACCTGATCGCTGATCCCCAGCGGAACTTCCTGGTCATTATGAAGGATGGGAAGATCTACAAGAACAGCCTCGCCCACTGAGGTTTAAAGGTGATGCCAATGGGAGGCTGCAACGCCGCCCATTGGTTTATACAACCTCCGATGATAGGCTAAGGTCCTGCGGTAACTCGTTGTAGTATATCAGAACTTTACAACAACCTTGCCGACCTGTTGGTTCGATTCCAGGAACTCATTTGCTGCCACGATCTGATCGAGGCCTTCGAACTCCTTGGCGATTACCGGCTTGAGGTGGCCGCTCGCCAGGCCGGTGAGGATCTTCTCCTGCGCAGCCTGATAGCGGTGCGGATGGTTCCAGATCTCGCTCGCGACCCATCCGCGCACTGAGAGGCCTTTGTAGGCGCAAGGCCAATGCGGGTAGGGCGTCGCTTCGCCGCTAAGGCCGCCATAAATGAAGAGAATGCCACGCGGGGCGAGGGCATTGGCCAGCGTTTCCACGTAAGAACCGCCGACCGGATCGAATGCGGTGCGCGCGCCTTTGCCGCCAGTGATCTCCATGACGCGAGCGACCAGGTCTTCCTCGTCAGTCGCGACGACATGCGCGGCTCCCTGATCGAGCAGAGCTTGGGCTTTGTCCGAAGTGCGCGTGCAGGCGATCGAGGTCGAGCCCGCCCAGTTGGCGAGCTGGATCGCTGCGATGCCGACACTGGAAGATGCGGCGCGGATGATGACGCCGTCTCCGATGCCGATGTCGGCAACTTCGATCAGCGCATAGGCCGTCATGTACTGCATCCAGATCGATGCGGCTTCGGCGGGGGTAAGGCCAGCAGGTGCGGGGAGAAGAATCCGTGTGGGAACAATCGCTTGTTCCGCCCAGATCCCGTACTGGCCTTGATGGATCATCGGCAAAACGCAAACCCGGTCGCCAACTTTGAAATCTTCGACGCCGGGACCGAGTTGCTCGATCACGCCGACGCCTTCGTAGCCGATCAGGCTCGGAAGCTGCGGCGCGATGGGATAGCGGCCTGCGCGATACATGGCTTCCGCCCGATTGAGGCCTACGGCTTCGACGCGGATACGGACTTCGCCGGCTCCGGGTGCGCCGATGTCGAAGTCTTCGATCTGCAAGACCTCCGGACCGCCGAGGCTATGGATGCGAACGACCTTGGACATTTCAAATCTCTCCCTGTTTGAGGGCGAGATTGCGGCACGCTGTCGACGATTGTCCAGCGCAAACAGCCGCGTCCGGGACAAATAAAAAGGGCCCTCCCGCGAGGGGAGGGCCCTAAAGTTTCGGCTGTTGCCGTTTCGATTAGAAGCGCGCGTTGGCGCCCAGGTAGAAGCGACGACCGTTGGTGTCGTGCGCACCCAGGAAGCTGCCGCCAGCGAGAACACCATCGGTGGCCGCAGAGGCTGCCGTTACGTTGGTGTTGATGTTCCCAAGCGGCGGGCGCTTGTTGAACAGGTTGTCGATACCGAAGCGGATGCCGATATCGTCGGTCAGCTGGTAGCTCGTGTTCAAGCTGAACAGGTTGTAGCTCGGCCAGCCGGCCTGGTTCGGAGTGCCGCCCGGAACGGTGACTTCACCCAGATCTTCCAGACCCGGATAGTACTGCCACTGCAGAGCAACCCGTGCCGGACCCCAGCTGTAACCAACCGTGGTGAAGATGCGATACTCGAACACGTTCGGGTTCAGGCCGTTTTCGCCTGATCCCTGCGTTCCGACGTAATCGATCATCGGCAGCGCCGGATAGAGAGCGGAGCTTTCGAAATCCATCTGGTAGTTGAACACGCTGTTGAGCGTGAACGTACCCGGACCGATGTCGTAACCCCAGTCGAGCTGAGCGTCGATACCCGACAGATGCACCTTACCATCGTTGGTGTAGGTGATCTTCACGTTGCCGAGCTGACCGGTGCCGTTGCGCGGTACCAGTTGGCAGAACGTGTTGCCGGCAGCTGCGTTAGCAGCGGCGGTCGAAGCAGCGGCACCATTGACCAGCGGGTTGAAGGCCGGATCAAAGCACTGCTGAAGCACCGCACCGACAGTCTGGGCGCCGATGGCATCCTTGACGGTGATGTCATACCAGTCGACCGACAGACGGAGGCGCGAAAGAACTCCGCTGTCCATCGGGGACTGGATCACAACGCCAGCGGTCCAGGTGTCCGCAGTTTCCGGGCTGAGGTTCGGGTTACCGATCAGAGTCGGGAACGCGAAGCCGAAGCTACCCGGGGCCTGCGGGTTGGTGACTACGCCGAGCGTCGGCGAACCGTAGTACAGCGAAGCCGCATCCGGGCTGGCCTGAGCCATAAGGGCGCGACAAACTGCTTCCACGTCCAGGGCGCCAGCTGCGCCGCCGGCGTTGCCGGGGCCGTTGGCCGGGTTGGTACCCGGGTTAGCCGAGAACGTGTTCGGGTTCGCAGTCGAGCAGACGTCGCCGCGGTTGTTCACACCGAAGGTCTGCTGTGCCGAGAGGAACAGCTCGCCGATGTTCGGTGCGCGTTCAGCGCGGTTGTAGCCGCCACGGAAACGCAGCCAGTCGTTGACCGCCCAGTCACCCAGCAGCTTGTAGGTCCAGCTGGTGCCAGTGGTGTTGTAGTTCGACATACGGCCGCCGAGTTCCAG
>JAGIBN010000016.1 GCA_017744315.1 Porphyrobacter sp. | reverse complement strand
TGCACCTCGCCGCCGGGGACGTAGATCCAGTCGGTGACGAGGTCGAGATCGCGCTCGTCGGCGAAGGTCAGCTTGCCTTGCACGGTGATGCTGCGCAGCGCCGGGGGCGTGACGTCGAGCACGATCTCGGTCCCACGCGGAATAGTCACTTCCTCGCCGGCCGCGGGAACCTTGCCCGAGGGCCAGGCGGCGGGATCCGACCAGCGTACCGTGCGCGTCATCGCGGCCGGGGCGGCCACGTCCATCGCCATGTTGGCGTGATCCGCGTGACCCTGCGCGGCGGCGCCGGTACCCATGGAGAGCAGCAGGGAAGCGGGAACGAGGCCCGTGTAAATGAATCGGCGAAAGTGTTTACGCATGTCCGGCTTTGCTCTCCCCCGGGGACGATGAGTCCCTCTTATTTTCCTAGTTTGCGGAGGGTTATGAAACGAGTGATTTTCTTTGCCAAGCGGTCGGGCGACAAAAGGCGAAAGAAGTCCTGATGGTTTCTGCTTGGAAAGTGCGTCCAGCAGGAAGTTTTCAGGTCGCATAGGGGAAGGCGGTGCGCGACGCAGTCCTCGGTAAACCAGTCTCAGCGCTTATGCTCTGTATCTCCGCATGACGAAGTGACGTTCGCATGCACGACGATCAGGTTCGTTATGGGTCGAAAGGTGCCCTAAGCCGACGGTCCAATATCGGCCCGCGGGAGGCCGCCATGGCTACGCGACGGCTAGAGCGCCGGCGCGAGCGCGACCAAGTCTTCGGGGGCGCCTGATAAGACATTAAAAAGTAGGAACAATGGTTCTATTTTATTGTCAAAACTATTATTGTATACGAGCAGCTATTGAGAAATGGCGATATTGTTGATAACTTTTAGGCATGGCATAAAGTTCAGGCAGAGCGTGCGCAGAAGAACCGCGTAAGTTTAATTACCTGTTCTGCCAGGCGACGGCGCAATGACGTCTGCGCCGCATCTACGAGTGAGCATCGGCGATGGGCACAGTCAGGGAGCGGCTCGAAGCGAACGACATTCTTGGTCGTGTCGCCCTCGATGGCGCCGCGCTGAACCTTGTTTCGAGCGCACAGATCAGCACGAGCATGCCGCGGCCCGATGGGGAGGAAGGGACTGTGAACTTTGGAGCCGTCGGCTCCCTGTTCAGCTTCTTCGACTTCGACCTCAAACTTCCCGGCCCTGGACGCAAATTTGTGCTGACCTTCGAGGGGCCGCCGGGGAATCCGACAGCATTCAGGCTTGCGATCTCACTGAACGAGGGTCCGGCGAGCCCGCTCTTCGATGCCATCGCAAGGCTACCCGGCCATGCGCTCGTGGGCGCCAGCGTTGCGGCAGATGGCAGGCTCAAGCCCAATGTCGACCCACGCGTCGAGCTCAGGGGCGGCGATGTGGCGCTCGTCCTCAAAGGCAAGGCGGGGGAGACCGCAAGCCTCGAACTCTCGACCTCGATGGAGCCGCCCGACGACATTGTTGTCCTCGAGCTCGCTCCCGAGCACGTGCTGCTGGGGGCCAGCGGCTTTGGCTTGTCGCTTCCCGGCGGGATCGCGCTCGACATGTCCGCGGAGGCCGTGGCCCCGGGGCAGACACGCATCGGCGGTACGGCCGTCACAACCCCCGCGGACGCGGCGTCATGGCGAGGCTTGGTTGCGCGACAGGCGCGTCTGTGGCTGCCGCCCAATGTCCCGTTCCTCGAGGACCTTTCAACCGAGGCCTATGTCGCGATCGGCATGTCGCCCGCGGCGGGCGCGGAGGTGGTAGTGAACGCGACACTGCCGGCGACGGTGGATCGCCCAGAAGTCACGCTCAGGATCGAATGCCGAGATCCCGAGGCGCGCGGGTTGGCCTCGTTCGTGCCGACGCTCGTCGAGGCGGTCGTGAACTTGCCGATCGACGGCCGGGCGGAGGCATTCTCGGGCGAAACCGTCACCTTCGCAGCCGGCGATCCCGTGCGCTTGCGCGCCCGCTGGTCGCGGCGTCAGTCGCTGGCCGACAGCGTCTCGTCGACGGAGCTTTCGCTTGCAGTCGAGGGCCAGGGCGCCGCGGGTATCATGTCGGTCTCGAGCAGCAGCGGCGAGGTCGGCGCGAAGACCGTCGTCACCGCCGCGGCCCTCGTCACGGCGCTGATCGCTGAGCATGGCCTCGGCAACGACCCGGCACCGGGCGGAGACGGCAGCGGGGTGCTCCTCGACAAGCTGCTCGGCGCCGCCATCCTCCTGTCGGGCTTCCTCGAATCCGGCGGGCTCGTCGTGCATGGTGTCGAACTCGCCAGCTACGACGACGGCAGCCTGCCGCCCAAGGCCTTGAAGCTCAAGCTCGACTACTCCGTATCGGCGAAGGTCAAAACGATGGAGTTCGGCGCGCTCAAGGTCGAGATGAAGGAGCAGCAGCCGTTACGGGTCCGCGTTCGCGAGGTGCTCCTCTCGTTCTTCCCTGAGGAAAGCGGCCTTCGCAAGTTCCATCTCGACTACGGCGTGAGCTCTATCGAGGTTGAGGATCCGGGCGGCTGGGAGGTGACGGGGCCGGCGTCGCTGTTTGACGTGCTCGGCACCCGGTCGGGTCGTGGTTCGATGTGGATCGAGGTCGACCTGGGCTTCAAGCTCGATCTCGGACCTGTCAGGGTATCGGGCGCGACCATCCGGGCAACGCTCGACGACGAGGGACACCTCAACGCCTCGCTCCGCGGTCTCGCCGCCAGTATCGACTTGCCGCCCGCGATCGACGGCGAAGGCGCCGGGCAGATCACCGAAGGTGGCTTTTATGCCAGGCTTGCGGCGCACATCCAGCCGCTCGGTGTCGGCGCCGTCGCGATGGTCGAGAAGGAGGAGGCGAGGGTTTCCGTCGGCCTCGGCGTCGACTTGCCCGGTCCGATCCCGCTTGGTGCGACCGGGCTTGGGCTCTACGGTATCGGCGGCGTGTTCTCGATCAACGGCGTGCCCGCCTTGAGCGCAGGAGACCTGGTCAAGGCGCAACTCAATTGGACCTGGCAGGACGACCCGGCCTTCAAGACCGAAGTCGGAAGCGCCACCTTCGGCCTTGAGGCGGTGCTCGGCACGGCGCCGGATCTCGGATTCAGCTTCTCGGCGCGGTCCGGTCTGTTCCTGAGCCTTCCTGACGTTGCGGTCCGCGGCGCAGTGACCTGCAAGTTCCTGTCGCCGCGCGCGACGATCGAGCACGCGCCGCCCGATCCCGCGGGCTTCAATGCCGAGGGCGTGGTCGTGGTCGATCCCAAGGACGGAGTCTTGATCGCGATCGAGGGGCGCTACCAAATTCCGAGGATTCTCGAAGTGACGGCGCCGGTGGCCGCGCGCTTCCCGGTCGCGACCCCGGACTGGTTCGTTCATATCGGCGCGGACGGGTGGCGGCCACCGCCTGGCGGCAAGGACGAGGGGCGCGCGATGGGCCCCCTGCGCGCGACGATCCTGCCCGATTTTTTCCCGCAAAAGGCCGATGCCTACTTGATGATGCGGGGGAGCGGCATCACCGACTGGCCCCGCGGAGGCGGCAACGGGTTCGCGCCGCGAACGATCGCCTCGGGGTTCGTCGTCGCGTTCGGCTTCGGCTTCGATCTGTCGATGGGCGTCCGGCCGATCCTTTGGGCGCAGGTGTTCGCCCGGGCGGACATCCTGCTCGCAGTCCAGCCGCTCTCGTTCGTCGGCATGGGCAAGGTCGGCGGGCGGCTGCATGTCGCTGTGTTCTCGGTTGGGGTCGAGGCTAGCCTCCATCTCTATGCTGTCGAGGACCAGCCGATTGCGCTCACGGCCCAGGTCTGCGGCGAGATCGACCTGTTCTTCGACACGGTACGCAAATGTGTCTCGATCGGCTCCGGACCCGCGCCAACCTGGACCGTGCCTGAGCCCTCGGCCTCCCCGCTCGACCGGGGGGAAGGTCAGGCGCTGGTTGACGATCGCTACAATGTGGTCGGCCGGCTGGCGGCCTCACGTGAGGCGGCGGACGATCCCAAATCCACCGCATGGGCGGATGCGATCCTTCACCTCTCATTTGCCTCGGCGCCGGCGCTGGCGCTGTCCTCGACCCAGTTTCCCAATATCGGCAACGATCCGTGGGGACCGAGGGCGTGTCCGCTGGGCAACGACCTGCTCGAATATACCTGGCAGTTGACCGCCCTTTCGCTGGTCGACGACACTGATACCGCGAACCCCACATTCGTGCCTGGCAGCATGAGCTCGGCCTGGCTCAAGCCGAAGGCGGGCAAGGGCGGTGGCCAGCCGCAACCGGCCGAGCTCGCCCTGCTCACGCCCGACCCGGGGCTGTGGCTGACTGCCTTCGCCGATGGTGGCGCAAGCCTGCCCGACAAACCGCTTGAGGACGTGGCTCAGCTCTGCCGCATCCGGCCGCAGGCCACCGCCGGCTGGGCGATCGGGGCTCTCGCATCGAGGGAGGGCGAGGGCTGGCGAATGCCGTCCGACCCGGTCAGCCCCGACCCCTGCGACAGCCAGTTCAGCGTGCTTGCGCTGGCCCGCTTCGGGTCCGATGGATTCGACGGACCGGTGCTCGACGAAAACTCGGGCCAGCAGCTGCCGCTGCCCCACGGCTATGCGCCTGGTGTTGTCCAGCCGATCACGCCACAGCGGCTCGATTTGCGCGACTTCGCCGGATTACTGTGGCCTGGCTGCGCGGTCCACGTGCCCGACGCCTCGGTCGCGCTGTGGAACCGGCTGGGATTGCGCAACGTCCTCGAGCTGGCTTGCTCGGCCCCGCTACGCGATGCGCGGTTGTGGCTCGTGGTCGATCGCGCGGGCTGGGACAGCAACGCGATCGCAGGGCTGATTGCCGTCAACGACAACCTGGGCCGGACGTGGTCGTTCACGGACGAGGAGCCGTTTGGATCCGCGCATGTGGCGCTCCTCTTCGTCGCGCCGACCGGCGGCTGGGTTGACCGGGTGATCGTACAGTCGTCGGTCGGGCGCCGGATGGGTGTGATCGCGGTCCGCGGCACCACCGCCGCGGCCGATGCGGCGGCGAATGCCGCGCTCACTGCCGCGACGGCCGTCGCGACCGGACTGGCGACCGCGGCAGCCTCGCCGCCGCCCGGTGGCGGCCAGACGCAGTCGAACCAGCGCTGTGTGATCGAGCCTGGCCGGGTTTATCGGGTCGATGTCGATCTGGCTTGGGAGGGACGGATCTACCAGCGCAACGACGCCAATGTGCGTGAGCTAAAGGGCCAGAACCAGGGCGTCGTCAACAGGCAGTACTGGTTCCGCACCGCTCCGCAGGGCTTGCCGCCCGCCGAGGCGGAACCGAATACCAAGCTGGCGTTCGAGTTCCTCCACACCAAGCGCCACATCTTCGATCCGGCGATGCTTGTGCGCCACCTGCGCGGCTATGAGCCGGCGCAGTCGGAGCTGTGCCGCTTCGCTGACGATCCCGTGCGAGTTCATTTCGGTGTCGGCCACGTGAGCGCATTGGCGAAGGCCTACGGGTTCGATCTAACCTGCGCGGTGCGCCGCCTCGACGTCCCCGAGGCTGAGGAGCCCGACCAGTTCATCATCCCCGCATTGCTCCACCCCACCGACACGCAGTTCATGGAGACGGCGGACAAGGCGATCGCCGAGGCCTATTTCACGTCGCCTTGCAGGCGGCCCGTACCCGGCCTCGTGATGGAGGCGAAGCCGACACTCGCGACGCGGGCGTGGTACGAAGTTCACGTCCTCGCGGACGCGATCAGCCCGGGAGTTGCCGATGGCCGCATCGACGGGGTCAGCTTTCAGACCTCGCGCTGGCGCAACGCGAGCGAGTTGCTGGCGGCGCACAACTTTCCCGAAGGGGTGCAGGGGCGCCATTCGGGCGACATCTGGCTCTCGCACGATGCAATTGTCCCGCAAGGCTCGATCCTCGCCGATGACATGGCATTCGACGCCGCCCTTGAAGATCTCTGCCTCGAAGGATGGCCCACAGCCACCGAGCCTCGTGTGAGCTTGTTGTGGAGCGGTCGCGCGATCCAGGGGTGGCGCTGCGCCGGCATCATACTCGAATCGCCTGAGCCGATCCACCGGCCGGGCCGCCTCCTCGTAACCGGCATGCAGGTCCGCAGCGGGCCTGCGCGACGACCGCTCCAGCTTGAAATGGTCCGCCGCGACCGGGCGGGTGCGCGGATCATCTTTGCCGGCGCCACGCCGTTCGTTCCCAAGCTCACCGGAGCGGCGGGAATGCTGCGCGCCGATCGCCACCCGCTGGCCCTGCTCAGCTGCGACGATTTCGCGGGCGGCGGCGCAGTGGCGACCGCGCGGGTCGGCCGCTTGCGGCTTCCGCTCGCGCCCGCCTTTGCGGGAGATGCCGGATGAGCAGCTTTCTAGCCCCCGCCGCGCTGTTTTCGGCCTATTGCGCCGCCGGCGCCGAGGATTCCGACCTCGCGAAGGGCACGCATATCCGGCTGTTCCCGTCGCAGCGCATCGGTTTCCCGATTGGCCCGATCCGGCTCTACAAGCTCCGGCCGGAGTTCATGCGGCTCGATGCCAGGTGGTACGACGAGAGGGGGAACCATGTCCCGGTGCCTGACCTCGACAGCGCCGACGGCGTGCTCAACGGCTGGGTCATGTCGGTCCCCGACGGCATGACGCTGCTCGGTGTCGAAGCCGAATTCGACACTCCAGAAGGCCGGATTGCCCTTCTTGAGAACAGCGGGCGCCGTATAGTCGCTAGTCGATCGACGCGGCGCCAGCTCGTCGGTGCGCCGGTGGTCAATCGGTTGAGGCTCACCGGGCGTGGCGCGCCCGCCGTGTATGGCTGGATGGTCAGTGCATCCGCGATCCATGAGCGCATTCTCGGGCAAGCTCACGACGGATCCGTGGCCATGCCGGTAGACACCTTGGCCTGGTACAGTGGCGGTGACGGGGACGCTCCCGCCTGGGCTCGGGTCCTCGATGGCGCGCCGCGTCGCTGGACCCGCCCCGACCGGCCCGATGGCCCGTTCGACGGTCTCGATCAGGGTGCCGAGGGGTGGCGCGTGGGCGCTTTTCGCGAGGACATCGACGCGCAGGTCAGGGCCATGTTGTCCGATCCAGCAATTCCTCCGGCAGCGGCGATGGAAACCGCCGTCGCGCCCGCCGATCCGTTGACCGGCGCGCCGACGCAATGGGCGACCACTCCGATCATGACTTCCCTGCTCATGAAGGCGATGGATCCCGGGGTCGCGCGCTACCTTGGCCTGATGACTCGCCTCGACGAGTTGCCGCCTGACTCCGCTCCGGGCCATCCCGAGGCGGTTGCCTGGGCCGCGGCGGGACTGTTCCTGGTCGATGCGCGCGAGAAGCTGACACCCGCCGACGTCCGCGAGGAAAACCTGCGCAACACCCTGCTGGATCGCGACCCGCGGCTGCGCGACCTGGTCGGGTTCGCTGGAGGACACGGCCTCGTGGCCCGGTTCTACGTGGCCATGGCGATCGCCGCGCCGCCCGCCGACCTACCCGACATCCCCACGGTGACGTTAGGGCCTGCCGAGTGGCGCTTGAACCGCGGCGAGGACGGCGAGTTTTTCAGCCGCAGTTTCCTGGTCGAGGATCCGCCGCTCGCAGCCCTTGCGGCGCTCGCGCGCCTCGACGGCACATGGCAGAGCGTGCACGACCAGCTGCCGATGCCGCCCGCGGCGATCCCGCCGCAACGCCGCGCGACCATGCTCCTCGGGCAAACGCGCAATGGGTCCGCGCGAAGAGGTCTCGTCACCGACGAGCTGATTCCCGCCGAGGGCGCGCCGTGGAACTGTCGGCTTGCGCTGAGCGATGTGTTCGGCCGGTTCGGGGAGCCCGCCCAGTTCAGCGTCCCATCACCAGAGCGCCCGCCGGTCGCACCGCCCGCGCTGGACTATGCGGTCGAGCCCGCAACGGGCCTGCCTCCCGAAGGGGCTGCCGTTCCCGGAACCCTCAAGGTCAAGGTGCCGATACCCGCGATTGCCGATCGGCCTGTGGGGTCCGCGGAACTCGGCACCGTGGTGATCCGCCTCGACGCCGACACCCGCCCACTCGCTGCGACCGGCACGGAGGTAGAGGTCGAGTTCACACTCGCTGCGCTCGAGCCGATGAAGCAGCGGACGTATCAGCTTTCGGCCTGGTTTACCGACGTCGAGGGCAAGACAAGCGAAGCGACCTTGCGCACGGTCCATGTTGTCGACCGGCGTCCGCCGAGGATCCCACCGGCGGGAGTCGGGATCATCTGGACGAGCCGTCCGGGCCCGAGCGAGGATGTCGAGCTGAAGCTGCGGTTCGACGGCGACCCCGATGTCCGCTACCGCGCCTATATCGCCGATGCACGCGCGCTCGGCATCGAGCAGAATGCCGCCGACGGCAGTCCGCGGCTGCGAGCCGAGATCGCTGTCGAGGGCGCTTCACAGCACAATCTCGCGGGTTACGCGCGCGACAGCTTTCGCCTGCTCACGGCGACCGCGATCAGCGGCGATACGATCGACTTCGTTGAGCGGTTGCCGCGGTCGTTCGAAACTGTACAGTTCGTACGTATCGTGCCCGAAAGCGATCGTGGCGTGGCAGCCGACTTCACTGCTTGCCCAGTAGTCCCGGTCGCTGTGCCCTCCGACAAGCGTCCCCCGTCGCCCCGGGTCGACCTGCGCCCCGATCCCGCCACCCGCACCGCGCAGATACTTATCGACGCCGACGGCCTCGACCTCCAGGCGCTTGAGCGGACCGAACCCGGCCTTTTCAGCACCCCTCCCGACGCCGCGGCGCTCGCGCCCGAGTTCCGGCTGCGGCGCTCGATCGCCACCGTTCCCGATCCACTCTTTGCTCGCGAGGTTGCGAGCGGGCTGTTGCAACTGGCCGGGGAGCCGCCGCGTCGCCATTTCGTGGCCGAAACAGAAGACGGCGCGGACGGCGGACTCGAGCCTTACGTCCGCTATTGGTACTGGGCCGAGGTGCGGATGCCTCCGGAGCGGCGACTACCTCCAGGGTTCGTCGACGCAGTGCCCGTGCCGGGAAGCGTCGGGCCGGTAGATTCGAGGCTGGTGCGCAATGCGCCCAGCGAATTCAGCGCGGCGTCTGCCGCGGCCTCGGTGATGCTGGTGCCCGACGAAATCCCTTCGCTTGCCGCCGCCACGATCGCCGCAACGCTCGCGCCGCAGGGTGCCAGCTGGACCATCACACTCGAGATCAGCGACGGTCCTCGCGTCAGTGCCAATGCGGTGGCACCGCCCCGGGTGAGGATCTGGCTTCAGCTCGACGGCAAGGCTTTGGACTTGGCCAGCGACGGCGAGGAGCTGCTCGACGGTAGACTCGGCTGGTCGAAGGCCGGCAGCGCGCCATTGCCGACGAGCGCTGTGCTCTGGTTGCAGCCCATCGACCCGGTGGGCCGCAATGGCGACATCTCAAAGCTCGATGTCGCGTGACTCCGGCCTGCCAAGCGCGTGACAAAGGATTTCGTCGACGGGCCAGCCGGCATATCTGGTCACCGGTTGATCTTCACGCTCAAGGATGGAGGCAATGACGATGCAGCAGCTTGATTTTTCGGGCTACGGAAGTGGCCAAGTCGATTTCCAGCATCTCCTGGACACCACGGTACAGCCTGAGCTCCCGGCGCTCAATGAATTCATCAATCGCGTCGTCACCCAGTTTATCGCTCAGGATCCTGCGGTGAAGATCATTTTCATGGTGATCGGACTTTCCGACAGGAACGACAGCTCGGACCTCGATTGCGACGCGCGGCGCGTCAGCGAGCGCGAGGCCAGTCGTCAACGGATGCAATCCTGCCGAGATTGGATTATTCAGCAAGTCAGACAAAGGGCCCTGGCGAACGGTGTCGACGTTTCGGCAGTCGATCGCAGCTGGTTCACGCATGTCAGCATTGCGGCCATGACTGCCTACCTTTCCCACCCCCATCCGGCCACTGAAGCACAGCGCCAGGAAAACCGGGCTGTGGTCGTGTGTTTCAGAGAATATCCTCTCCCTGCCGGAGAGATCGGCGGCGCGGCCTTCGGCGAGCCGGTCGACGAGACGGCTTGGCTCACGATCACCTAGTCGCACAGGTCGAGCGCCTTGCCTCGCACATTGCGGACAATCAGAACGCGCTCGCTGCGGCAGGACGGCACCACGACGCATTCCACCGCTTGATCTCAGGTGGGTGTCAGCCGCCGCGGTCTTCCCTGCTGACCGCGATACTGGCTTGAATATTCGATGCACGGATTGGCATGACCAGAGGCTCGTTCACGACCAGTTTGACCCAGAGCGCGCGCCCGTCCCTGAAATAGGAAGTCTCGTTCGCCTGGCGCAATGCGTTCATGCTGCCCTGTTCCGTTCCCGAGGCGGCACTGCTGAACCCTGGCAGTTCAAATATGACCCATGAGCCCTGGT
>JAGIBN010000015.1 GCA_017744315.1 Porphyrobacter sp. | reverse complement strand
ACTCGCTACTCGGCCCTGTCGGACAGGAGGCGCTGGCGGTTAGGGCTCGCAAGTCCCGCCAGCGGTTGTCATCCCCGTGTCCTACGGTGACACCCTCTGACGATGTCGAGAGAGCGCCGGCCATCAGTGCGGGAGTGAGAGCAAAGCGCTTACGCTCCCGCACCCGTCGCTGTGTCAGGTGTCAACTGACGGCGGAGCATATAACCAAGATGGTTAGAAATGTCAAGGTAAGGGTGCATTTTCAGCACCTCATCGCGCATCGCGGGCAAAAAATTAGGCGCCGCCGCCAGGGAGTAGCGACGGCGCCATTCGGGCAGTGAGGATCCCGTTTAGAAGTTTCCGCGCACGATGAAGGAGAAGCGGCGGTCGTTCATGAAGTATGAGCGAGGCGCCAGTTTGCTCGGATCCCCGGTGTAGGCCTGCGAGGTCTTGGTGATCTCGTCGAGGATGTTCACCGCCTGGATACCGACCTTGATCTCATCCGTGATGCTGTAGAAAATCGAAGCGTCGAGCTGCCCGGTCGCCTCGTTGAAGATCGAGGTATACGGGAAGATCACGTCCGCCGCGGTGAGCAGGAACCTCGAGCGCCAGTTGTAAGCTGCGCGAACCGAGATCGGGCCCTTTTCATAGAAGATCGTGGCGTTGACGTTGTGCTTCGACAAGCCTTCCAGCGGCAGGTTGCCAGACGGAATGGTCGACGGGTTAACCGGAGTGCCGGTGTTGAGGAAGGTATTCGGCAGACCGGAACTGTCGATGTACGAATAGTTGCCGTTGAAGCCGAGACCATCGAACGGCTCCGGCAAGAAGTCGAACGTCTGCTGGTAGGCAAACTCGAAGCCCTTGATCTTGCCGTGACCGTCATAGTTGGCGGGACCGCGGGTCTGGACCGGGAATGTCACGCCATTGTTGGTGATCGGGATATCGACAACAGCCTGATAGAAGAAGTTGCTCACGTCCTTGTAGAACAGGTTCAACGTGACCGATCCGACAGCGCTGAAGTAGTACTCGCCGGTCAGGTCCAGCTGCCATGCCGTCGCCGGTACCAGGAAGGGATTGCCGATTTGCGCAGTCAGTTCCCCGTTCCCGCTGATCGTGGTCGTCTGGAAGTTACGCACCAGGGCCTGGTCGGGACGCGTCATGACCTTCGAGGCGGCGAAGCGGAACAGCAAGTCGTCCGTCACGCCCATTCGAACGTTCAGGCTGGGAAGGACGTAGGTGTAGTCGTTCTTCGCAGTGCTCGAAATGAAGGTCGCAGTCGTACCAGCCCAGGTTTGCAGGTCGGCATATTCGGCAGGCGTCAGATTACAGACACCGCCAGGGCGCGCCGCCGGGGTGCCGGGTGGTGATCCCGGCGGGACTTGCAATTCGCAGCGGCTAGTGAGTGGATCGCCATTATCGTAATCATCGGTGATGCCGAGATCCGCTTGAGTTGGGATACGCGTCGTGCCCGATGACGTAATCTTGGTCGAGACGATGCGGACACCAACGTTGCCCGCAAATCGAAGGCCGTCGGCACTGTCCGGCGTCTCGAAGTTGAGCATCGCATAACCGGCAAGATCCGACTGGGACAGCGGCTGAATTTCGCTGGGCAGATAGTGCGTACCGGCAATCGCGTCGGTACGATCCCCCGCCCGCTCCCAATCGTTGGCGCTTCCGGCACCGTTGGTCGTGTGCCAGATGTCATTGATTCCCGTCAGGAAACCTGCTGCGCTGTCATAGTCTTTGATCAGGTCGCCGTTGTAATAATAGGCACCGAACGGTCCCGGGGTCTGATCACGGAAGAAGTTCTCGAACCGGTAAAAGTCGGTTTGATCACCGCCAGACTGGGCGAGCGATACCGGCGCGCCCGACCAGACCTCGCTCAGCACGCCCCAGTTATACTGGGTATAACGTACCGTCTGATCGCGATCGGCATAGCGCGCGCCAACCTTCACCCGGCGGATGAAGGAATCATCGTCGAAGTTGTAGGCGACATCGGCGCGCAGGGCATACTCGCGGCCGTCGCTTTCTTCGAAGTGATCCATGGCAGCGCGCCAGAACTGGACACGCTGGTCCATGAAGTATTCCTGGTCCGTGGCCGCGGCGATCGCCGGGTTCGGAGCGGCCCAGGTCGCGCTGATCGTGTTCGGCTTGTGCGAGATGACCGACGGAAGATTGCCGGTGAGATCCAGTTCCTGATCGGCCCAGGTCGAACCGAACACGCTGACGTCATCGATGCTACGTTCGGAATCGGTGTAGTTACCGTCCAGGCTAAGGTCGATGCGGTCGCCGAGCTTGGTCTGGAAATTCAGACCGTAGTCGGCAATCGTGTTTTCCTCGAACACCTGCCGGCGCGACAGGCTCTGCTGCATGCCGCCAGACGGTACCCAGTTGGTGGCGCCATTGCCGCTGCCTGCGGTACGCCAGCCGGTACCCGGCAGCGTGATGTAACCGCTCTCGAACAGACCGTCGGCGTCATACTGGTAGTTGTCGAACGCCTGGCCATTCAGCGGGTTGTAGTTCTGACCCTGATCGTTGCCGCTGAAGAAGAACTGGCCATTGGCATCGATCCGGCATTCGGCGCGAACCGTGCCGTTGCTGTTGCCGCCACCGTTCGGGTTGCCCGAAGTGACGTTGCCGTTGCCGTTCTGATGGCAGCCGAGTGGGTAGGTATTATACTCGGAGAGATCGGGCGCGGTTTCGAAGGTGTGCTCGCCCCAGGCATTGGTCGTGTGCGAGCGGATGAACTGCGCGGTCAGCAGGGAATCGCCATCGGTCGACTCCCACTGCGCGGCGAGCGCCACACCGTCACGCTTGCGATCGAAATCCTGCGAGCGGTACTGACCGCCGATCGGGGCATAGGCCGTGGGCAGCAGATCCGCCCGGCCGTCCGCGCCAGGAGTTGACGGCTGACCGCAGAAGGCATCGGTGCCCGGCAGGGTGGTCGTGTCGGTGCTCGATGGGAGCTGGTTGCGGCAGATCGTCTGGCCGCCCTGGCTCTGGAACGTAACGCGCTGGGCGTCGCGGGTCTGGAAGTTGGTGACCTGGATACCGTCGGCCCGGCTCTTGATCCGCGAGTACGAGGCGCTGCCGAGCAGGCCGATCGTGCCGATCCCGGTGTCCCAGGTGTCGCTGAGCAGGAAAGAGCCCGTCGGGGTCCATTCGCGCGCGAAGTCGCCGTAGTTGGCTTCGGCCGAGAACGCGGCCTGGAAGCCCTTGTTATCGAACGGCTTTCGGGTGTTGAGGTTGACCGTGCCGGCCAGGCCGCCCTCGATCATTTCCGCGGTCGCGTTCTTGAAGATCTCAACCGAACCCAGAAGCTCGGAAGGAACGTCCGCGAAGTTCAGCGCCTGTCCGTTGACGCCCGCCGCGAAGGCATCGCGGCCGTTGAATTCGGAACGGACGAAGTTGAGGCCGCGAATGACGACACCCGAACCTTCGACCGAGAAGTGGTCCGGGTCGTTGGTACCAGCAAAGCGGTTGATCGACACACCGGGAACACGCTGCAGCGCTTCGGTGACCGAGCGGTCGGGCAGCGCGCCGATGTCCTGCGCAGTGATCGCGTCGACGACGGTGTCGGCGTTGCGCTTGATTTCCTGAGCATTGGCAAGGCTGGCGCGAATGCCGGTGACGATGATTTCCTCGCCATCTGCAGCGGCGGGCGCCGATTCGTCCTGCGCATGCGCTGTGGCCGAAACCATAAGAACGCCAATGGCAAACAAGGACCCACCAGCCCTTAAAGAATGCCGGAGTCCTGCGAAATTACGCCCTTGTGAGATCTCTACGGTCGATTTCTCGGCCACGCCCCTACCCTCCCCTATGTTAGCGCTACCATTATTATTTGTCGGTGCGTCTATTGGGTTTCACGATAACTTTGTCCGTAGTACTTGGCAAGTGGGCATAAAAACGGCAGGTAAAACTCAAAATAGAGGATCGCCGGGGGAGGTGATTGCGTCACCATGGATGGTAGCGGTAGCTCGAAAATCGGAGCACGTGAGGTCGAACGAATCGTCATTGTCGGCGGTGGCACGGCAGGATGGATGGCCGCGGCGGCCCTGTCCCGTTTCCTCGACAACGGACGGCGGCAAGTCCACCTGATCGAATCGGACGCGATCGGCACGATCGGTGTCGGCGAGGCGACGATTCCGCCGATCCTCAACTTCAATCGCATGCTCGACATCAACGAGAACGAATTTCTCCGCGAGACCCAGGGCACGATCAAGCTCGGCATCGAGTTCGTGAACTGGGGGCGGCAGGGCGATCGCTATTTCCACCCCTTCGGATTCTTCGGGCAGGAACTGCACGGCATCAACTTCCACCAGCTCTGGCTGAGGGAGCAGGGCCGCAGCGATCCCGGTTATATCTCCGACTATTGCATGAGCGCGATGGCGGCCGCGAACGGCCGGTTCGGGCGCCCCTCGCAGGCCTCTCGCCCGCCCGTCTCGGAAATGCTCTACGCCTTCCACTTCGACGCGACGCTCTATGCGCGGTTCTTGCGGGTGCAGGCGGAGAAGCAGCGCGTGCGTCGGCACGAAGGCCGCATCGTCCAGGTCCATCGCGATGGCGAGAGCGGCGACGTGATCTCGGTCGAACTGGAAAGCGGCGAGCAAATCGAGGGCGACCTGTTCATCGACTGCTCGGGCTTCCGGGCCTTGCTGATCGGCGAAACGCTTGGCGTCGGGTACGAGGACTGGAGCCAGTGGCTGCCGGTCGATCGCGCGATCCCCGTGCCGACCGCTAACGTCGGCTCGCCCGCGCCCTACACCCGCTCAACCGCGCACACCGCTGGCTGGCAATGGCGCATCCCGCTGCAGCACCGCACCGGCAACGGCCACGTCTATTGCAGCGCCTTCATGGACGACGAGGAGGCCGAGCGCATCCTCATGGCCAACCTGGAGGGTGAGCCTTTCGCCGACCGCCGGGTGATCCGCTTCACCACCGGCCGGCGCGAGCAATCGTGGAGCCACAACGTGATCGCGCTGGGCCTTTCGTCCGGGTTCCTCGAGCCACTCGAATCGACCAGCATCCACCTGATCCAGAATGGCATCCAGCGCTTGCTGGCGCTGTTCCCCGATCGCCAGATCAGCCCGCTCGAACGCGACGAATACAATCGTGGGATGAAAGACCTTTACGAGGACATCCGCGACTTCATCATCCTCCACTACAAGGCCACCCAGCGCGACGACACGCCGTTCTGGCGCCACGTGCGCGACATGAGCGTGCCCGAGGCGCTGACCCGCAAGCTGGAACTCTGGCGCCTGCACGGGCGCGTGTTCCGCGAAGGGGCGGAGCTGTTCGGGCTGACCAGCTGGGTAGCGGTCCTGCTCGGGCAGAACATCTGGCCCGACCACTATGACCCGATCGTCGACACGCTCGACGAAGCCAAGGTCGCCGCCGCCCTCAGGGACATGCGCGAACGGTATCGCCAGGCCGCCATGGCCTTGCCGACGCAGGAGGAGTTCCTGCGCGCCGCCGGTGCCTGGGCGGCGTCCGACGTTCGGCCGCAAATGGCAGGCGCGAAATGAACCCCGACAGCATCCGCAAGCTCGTCATCGTCGGCGGCGGGACCGCCGGATGGATGGCCGCCGCCGCCATCTCCAAGATCATGGGCAATTTGCCCGGCTTCTCGATCGACCTCGTCGAAAGCGAGGCGATCGGCACCGTCGGCGTGGGCGAGGCGACGATCCCGCAGATCTGCCTGTTCAACGCCATGCTCGGCATCGACGAGATGGAGTTCATGCGCGAGACGCATGCGACCTACAAACTGGGCATCGAGTTCGTCGACTGGACGCGCATCGGCCACAAGTACATCCACCCGTTCGGGTTCTACGGCCTCGACATGATGGGGGTGGAGTTCCACCACCACTGGCTCAAGGGCCGCCTTGCCGGGGATACCAGCGAGCTCGACGAATACTCGATCGCGGCGATGGCGGCGCAGTCGAACAAATACCTTCCGCCCGCTCCCAACCAGCCCAAGTCGCCGCTCTCGCGGCTCGGCTATGCCTTCCAGTTCGATGCCGGCCGCTATGCCCGCTACTTGCGCGGCCGGTCGGAGCGCCAGGGCGTCAATCGCATCGAGGGCCGGATCGTCGAGGTCGAGCAGCACCCGGAAAGCGGCTTTATCACCGCCCTCAAGCTGGAGAGCGGAGCGCGCGTCGAGGGTGACCTGTTCATCGACTGCTCGGGCTTCCGCTCGCTGCTGCTCGGGCAGACGCTCGGCGTTCCCTTCGTCGACTGGAGCAAGTGGCTGCCCAACGACCGGGCCGTTGCGATCCCCTGCACCCTTGGACCCAATCGAAAGCCCATCACCCGCGCGACCGCGCGCACCTGCGGATGGCAATGGAACATCCCGCTGCAACACCGCGTCGGCAACGGCCACGTCTACTCCTCCGCCCACATCAGCGATGACGAAGCGACTTCCGTGCTCCTCGCCAACCTTGAGGGAGAGCCGCTCGCCAGCCCCAACCAGTTGCGCTTCCTCGCCGGCCACCGGGCCAAGGCGTGGGAGAAGAACGTTGTCGCGCTCGGGCTTGCCGGCGGGTTCCTGGAGCCGCTCGAGTCGACCAGCATCCACCTCGTCCAGTCGGGCATCGCGCGGCTGATGACGCTGTTCCCGACGCGCGAATTCAAGCAGCGGGAGATCGAGCGCTACAACCAGATGACGCAGCAGGAATATATCGACATCCGCGACTTCCTGGTGCTCCACTACAACGCCACCGAGCGCGACGATTCCGAATACTGGAACTATTGCCGCAACATCGACCCGCCCGAAGGCCTGGCGGAAAAGCTGGCGATGTTCCGCTCTTCCGGCCGGGTGTTCCGCGAACACAACGAGCTGTTCACCGAAACCAGCTGGGAAGCCGTGCTAGTCGGCCAGGGCATCGTCGCCGGCGGTTATCATCCCGCGGCCGACTTGCTGTCCGACGCGGAGACGCTGAAGCGTCTCGCCTCGATCCGCGGCACCGTCGCTCGCACCGTCGAGCAGATGCCGACGCAGGAGGAATTCCTCGAAGCGAACGGCGGCGCAATCGATCCGGCCCTGCGGCTGACCGCATGACCTTGCCCCCTCCGCGGCCGATCACAGAGACGATCGGCCCCGTCGACTACGCCCGCTTCCACGAGGAAATCCGCCCGGCCGGCCAGCCGGTGGTGATGCGCGATCTCGCGGCCGACTGGCCCGGCGTCGTCAGCGCGCGGCAGGGAAACCGCGACATTCTCGAATACCTGCTCCGCTTCGGCCCGGCCCGCCCGGTCTCCGGGATCATGGCGCCTTCGGAGCACGAGGGGCGCTTCTTTTACAACGCCGACATGAGCGGGCTCAATTTCACCGCCCACCACGGATCGCTGGCGCGCTTTCTTGGCGAGCTCCTGAAGCTGTCGGAGGAGGATCGGCCCAGCGCCATCGCCGTCCAGTCGGAGACGCTCCCCAACCTGCTGCCGGGGTTCGTCGAGGCCAACCCGATGCCACTCCTGCCGCAAGTCGTGCCGCGCATCTGGATCGGCAACCGCGTCCGCGTGGCCCCGCACTACGACCTGATGGAAAACATCGGCGTGTGCCTCGCCGGGCGCCGACGGTTCACTGTGTTTCCGCCCGATCAGCTGCCCAACCTCTATCCCGGCCCCTTCGAACTGACCCCGGCAGGCACCCCGGTCTCGATGGTCGACCCGCTGGCGCCCGATCTCGACCGCTACCCGCGCTACGCAGAAGCCTGGAGTCACGCGCAGCAGGCAACGCTCGAACCCGGCGACGCCCTCTACCTGCCCTACGCCTGGTGGCACGGGGTCGAGGCGCTCGAGCCGGTCAGCATCCTCGTCAACTACTGGTGGAACGAGGCCCCCGAGGGCACCGGCGGCGGCTACGACGCCCTGCTCCACGCGATGCTGGCCTACCGCCACCTGCCCGCAGACGAGCGCCGCGTGTGGCGCATGATGTTCGACCATTACATCTTCAGCGACAGCGACCCCGCCGCTCACCTGCCCGACCATGCCAGGGGCATCATGAGCCCCGCGAGCCCGAGGCTGTTCAAACAGATGCGCCAGATGCTGCGGCAGATTTTTGTGGGGTGATTGCCGTGTAGCGAAATCCTCCCCGAGCTTGTCTCGGGGAGGTGGCGCGCGCTGAAAGCGCGTGACGGAGGGGTATCGGCGCTCCGCCATCCCCCTCCACCATCCGCTACACGGATGGTCCCCCTCCCCGAGCAAGCTCGGGGAGGATTTAGAACGCCAACTCCATGGCCGCGCCATCATACGTCACCCACCGCGCGGCCTCGCGGGCGAAAACCGGTCCCGACTGGCCGTCCCCATGCACGACCACCCCGATGCGGCGAGTGTTCGCCATCCCCGGAAAGCGCCCCACCCGCGCACCGATCGTCAGCTTGCGTGAAGCGTCGTCCCAGGAAAACGGGATCCGGACGAACTCCCCGCGGGCATAGCCCATGTCCTCACCTTGATCCTCGTAGAGCGTGAAGGCGCCGTCGGCTCCGGGAAAGACATGAATCGTCAACGGTCCCTGCGGGTCCTCGCCAGTCCATTGGACATCGCCTCCCATCGGCACGATCGAGCCGGCCTTCACGAATAGCGGCATTCGTTCGCGGGTTGCCGAGGCGGTGACCTCTTTCCCGCCTGCCAGCCGCTGCCCGCTTTCCGCTTCGAACCAGTCGGCACCCGCAGGAAGGTAGACGTTGCGCTCGCGCGCCTTGAACTCGCTGACCGGAGCGACCAGCAGGGCCGGGCCGAACAGGTATTCGTCGTCGACATTCCACGCGCGCCTGTCCGCGGCGAAGTCCATCACCAGCGGCCGCATGATCGTGCCGTCTTCGAACCAGGTCCCGGCGGCGAGCGTGTAGATATAGGGCAGCAGCCGGTAGCGCAGATGGTGGTAATATGTGAGCCCCTCCAGCATGGCCGGATCGTCCTTCGCGATGATCGGGGTCTCGCGGAACGGGTACTCGCCGTGGCTGCGGAACAGCGGGCTGAAGGCGCCGAACTGGAACCAGCGCAAGTAGAGCTCGCGCCATTCGGGCAGAGCTTCGGGCTGCTCCTTGGAGAAGCGCTCTTCCAGCGCGAAGCCGCCGATGTCGTGCGTCCAGTTGGGAATGCCGGAGATCGAGAGATTGGCACCGGCACTAATCTGATCGCGCAAGTCGTCCCACCGCGCCGCGACATCGCCCGACCACAGTGCGGCGGAAGCGCGCTGGATGCCGCCGAAGCCGCTGCGGGTGAGGATGAACGGGCGCCGGTCTGGCTGCGCCGACCTCAGTCCCTCGGCGACGCCTTCGGCATGGACCAAGGGATAGGCGTTGAAGATCGCCGCACCCGGGACGCCCGTTGCGGGAGAGGTCATCTGGAAGGCGCGTTCCTCGACCGAAAGGTTGGAGTGCCAGTCCGGCTCGGTCGCATCCATCCACCAGGCGTCGAACCCCTTGTCGACTAGCGCCTCGCGCATCTGGCGGAAGTAGATCGCGCGCGCTTCCGGGGTGTAGGGATCGTAGAAGGTGTTGAGGTAGCCGGGGCCGACCCAGTCCTTTTGCCCCGCATCGAGCGGACGCTGGTAGAGGAAGTTGCTCGCCGCCAGTTCCTTGCCGTTGGCCGTGTCGGGATAGAACTTGGGCCAGACCGAAATCATGATCCGGGCGTCGAGATCGTGAACCTGATCGACCAGCGCTTGCGGATCAGGGAAACGCTTCGGATCGAAGGTATGGCTGCCCCACTGATCCTCGGGCCAGTAGAACCAGTCCTGCACGATCGCGTCGATCGGGATCCTGGCCTCGCGATACTGGCGTAGGACGCCGAGCAACTGCTCCTGCGTCTCGTAGCGCTGGCGCGATTGCCAGAAGCCATAGGCCCAGCGCGGCATCATCGGCGCCTTGCCGGTCAGCCGGCGATAGCCCGCGACGAGTTCGTCCATGCTGGCGCCCGGCACGACGTAGTAGTCGATGGCCTTCCCCGCGTCGGAGGCGAAGCTGACCGAGTGACGGTCCTCGGGCCGAAGCGGATCGGCGTGGAACAGGGCGATGTACCCCTGGTTGGGCTCCCACTCGACGCGCAGGTTGACGGCCTTGCCGGCTTCGAGGTCGAGTTCGAAGTTGTGGTACCAGGGGTTCCAGTTCTGCCGCCAGCGGTTGAGGACTTCCTTGTCGTTGGCGAAGACCTTCGCATAGCTGGAGGAATAGAGCCGGAACTTGTGAGTGCCGCTGGCCTTGGGTGTGTAGGTACCGGTCCAGACGACGCGCTGGGCCTGGACCGCGTTGCCTTGAGTGTTCTGCCCGGTCGTCGCAGCTTGGGTCGCTGCCAGGGCCTCTTTGGGCCACTTCGACTGGTCGCGGATGTACTGGTAGTTGATGGCGTCTTCGTCCCGCTGTTCGACCATCCGATCGCCCAGAAAATAGAAGGCCATCCACCCCGGAGTGGGAGTAGTCTTGATCGACCCCTGGCAGCGCTCGCAGAAGCTGAACCCTTGGCCCGGGTCGACTTCGAACAGCCTGTATGGCTCCGGATCACCCACCCGCGTGATCGAGGCATTGTCCCACAGGATGCCGTAGCCCCTGGTCGAGAGCAGGTAAGGCACCGCAATCGCCATGTTGTGCTGGGCGAGTTCGACGTCCTCGCCATTGTAGTTCATCTGCCGGTTCTGGTGCTGCCCGAGGCCGTAAAGGCCCTCTTCGGTGCCGCGATTGAATTGCACGCGAGTGGCGAGCCAGGGCTGGCCTTCGAGGGTGACCGGCTGAAGTTTCCGTGCCGGCGCATATTCGTCGAGCAGCAGATGGCCCGCAGGATCATACACCGTCAGCCGTCCGTCGGTGAGGCCGACGAGCGCAGTGGCTTGCGGCATGGCGAGGCTGGCGGTCCGGGCATCGCTGTCGAACCAGGGCTCGCCATCGGCCTCGCGCACCACCATCACGCTCGGCAGCGCTGCCGAGGGATCGTCCGCCACCGTGACGCGGAACGTGCCGTCGGAATAGGCGAGGACGCGCACTGTCTCGCCGCTGTCGGTCGTCACCTCCATGCCGTGGGGGATCTGCCGCACCTCGCCCGCCTCAGCGGAGAGAGGCCAGCAGCAGGCGAGCAATGTTAGCGCTATAATTCCTCTTCCCATTGCGGCATCATGCCTTGAGAAAAGCGGCGGACAAGGGGGAAATGATGCGGTGGAAGCGCGCGCTCGACTGGCTCACGCCGCTGTTGCTCCTGATCCTCGCCTACCCCGCCGCCGCCCAACCCGCGGGAAGCCCGGTCGCCAGCCACGGCGCCCTATCGGTGAAGGACGGCCAGATCGTCGACGAGCATGGCGAGCCGTTCGTGATGCGCGGGATGAGCCTGTTCTGGTCGCAATGGGCGCCGCAGTATTACACGGGCGAGACGATCGACTGGTTGGCCAAGGACTGGAAGGTCGACGTGGTCCGTGCGGCCATCGCAGCGGAAGGCAACGACGGCGCCCGCCAACACTTCGACCGTGAATTCGCCAAGGCCAGCCGGGTGATCGACGCGGCGGTGGCGAACGGGCTCTACGTGATCGTCGACTGGCACGCACACCATGCGTTTCCCGATGAGGCCGAGACGTTTCTCACCGCGATCGCGCGCAAGTACGGCCACTTGCCGAACCTGATCTACGAGACCTGGAACGAGCCGCTACGCGAAGGCGTGGAATGGTCGCGCGACGTGAAGCCCTATCACCTGCAGGTCATCGGCGCGATCCGGGCGATCGATCCCGACAATCTCGTCATCGCCGGCAGCCCGAGCTGGAGCCAGGACGTCGACCTCGCCGCCGCCGACCCGCTGCCGTTCACCAACACCGCCTACACGCTGCACTACTACGCCGGCACTCATAAGCAGGGCCTGCGCGACAAGGCCGACGTGGCGCTGGGCAAGGGACTCGCGCTGCTGGTGACCGAGTTCGGTACGGTGGACGCAACCGGTGACGGACCGCTCGACTATGCCGAGAGCGAGCGCTGGTGGGACTGGGCCGAGCGAAACTGCATCGGCTGGATGGCCTGGTCGATCGGCGACCGTGATGAAAGCAGCGCCTCGCTCAAGCCCGGCACGCCGGTTGGCAACTGGAGTGAAAGCGACCTCACCGATTCCGGCAAACTGTTGCGGCAGAAATTGCGTGGCGCAGCGGAACGTAAAGCCGCTTGCCACGGTCCATCGGCGAGCATACGGTAGCGCTAACACGGCAAACCGCGAAACAGCGGAGGCCGAGGGGAGGAATGATGAACACGACCACGCACAACGGCGTCACCGGGGCGCGTAACAGCGTCAACGCGGCGCTGATCGGAGCAATCGTTGCGGTGGCGACGATTGGCGGCCTGCTGTTCGGTTACGACAGCGGCGCCGTGAACGGCACCCAGCAAGGCCTGACAGCCGAGTTTCACCTTTCAGCCACCGGGCTCGGCTTCACGGTCGGTTCGCTGCTGATCGGCTGCGCAGTCGGCGCCTTCTTCGCCGGGCGTCTGGCCGACGCGATCGGCCGCCGCACGGTGATGATCATGGCCGCCGGCCTGTTCGTGGTCGGCGCCCTGATCCAGGGCCTGACCGACATCCACACGCTGTTCGTCGCCGCCCGTTTCGCCGGCGGCATGGCAGTCGGCGCGGCGAGCGTGCTGTCGCCGCTCTACATCTCCGAGGTCGCCCCGGCGAACATCCGTGGTCGGCTGACGACGGTGCAGCAGGTGATGATCATCACCGGCCTGACCGCAGCCTTCGTGGTCAACTATTTCCTCGCCCAGGCGGCAGGCAGCTCGCTTGGCGAAGTGGGCGGCAGGGCCGCCTGGCGCTGGATGTACCTCGCCCAGGCCGTTCCCGCCGTGGTGTTCCTGGTGGCGCTGTTCTTCATCCCGGAAAGCCCGCGCTACCTCGTCAGCCGCAAGCGCGAGGAAGAGGCCCGCAAGGTCCTCACCAGCCTGTTCGGGACGGAGGAAGCCAACCGCAAGGTGGGCGATATCCAGGCCAGCTTCTCCGCCGATCACCGCCCGAGCTTCCGCGACGTGGCGGCGCCGGGCACGATCTTCCGTCCGATCGTCTGGGCTGGCATCATGCTGGCGACGTTCCAGCAGTTCGTCGGCATCAACATCATCTTCTATTACGGCGAAACGCTGTGGAAGCTGGCGGGCGTGTCGGAGGAAGTCGCGCTCGAACGCAACATCATCTCGGGCATCGTCTCGATCGCTGCCGTGTTCGCCGCGTTGCTGGTGATCGACAAGGTCGGCCGCAAGCCGCTGCTCTTGATCGGTTCGGTCGGCATGGCAGTGACGCTGGGTGCGATGACCTGGGCCTTCAGCACCGCCGGGCAGGACGCCGCGGGCAACCTGCAGCTCAGCGAGATGGCCGGACTGACCGCGCTGGCCGCCGCCAACCTCTATGTGATCTTCTTCAACTTCAGCTGGGGCCCGGTGATGTGGGTCATGCTCGGCGAGATGTTCCCCAACCAGATGCGCGGCTCCGCGCTGGCGGTCGCGGGTCTCGCTCAGTGGGGCGCGAATTACCTCGTGGTCCAGAGCTTCCCGGCCATGGCGGACGGCCTCGGCCTCGCGGGCACTTACGCGCTCTACACCGCGGCTGCAGCCATCAGCATTTTCCTGGTCCGCTCCTTCATCAAGGAGACCAAGGGCAAGGAACTGGAAGAGATGGAGGGCTGATCCACCTGGGGGGGAACTTGGCTGGATCGCACTCCGGCCGGCGGTGGCGCAAGCTACCGCCGGCCCCTTATTTGGAACTTCCTGCATGAGCACGCCGCAACGGCCACCTGTCCGCGTAGTCGTGCTGGGCGGCGGCACGGCCGGATGGATGAGCGCCGCATCGCTGGCTCGCCTGCTCGGCGGCCTGGTCGAAGTCGAACTGGTCGAGAGCGAGGACATTGGCATCGTCGGCGTCGGCGAGGCCACGCTGCCGCATATCCGAAGCTTCGTCGAACGCCTCGGCATAGACGAAGCGGCGTTCATGAAAGCGACGCACGCCACCTACAAGCTCGGCATCGACTTTCGTGACTTCGGCAAGATCGGCGAAAGCTATGTCCACCCGTTCGGCAGCTTCGGAGAGGAAGTGGCCGGCGTCGGCTTCCACCACTACTGGCTCGAGCTTCAGCGCCAGGGAATGGCCGGACCGCTCGGCTCCTATTCGCTCGCGGTCGAAGCCGCGCTCGCCAACAGGTTCCGCCCGCCGGCGCAAGATACCAGCCTCGCTTCGACTTATGGCTATGCCTACCAGTTCGACGCCACGCTGTTCGGGCCGTTCATGCGCGAATTCGGCCTCGGCATCGGGGTCAAGCGCACCGAAGGCAAAGTGGTCGAGGTGCGGCAGGACCCCTTGAGCGGCGACGTCAGCACGCTGGTGCTCGAAGACGGGCGCGCGGTCTCGGGCGACCTGTTCATCGACTGCTCGGGCTTTCGCTCACTGATGCTCGGCCAGACGCTGGGCGAGGAATGGGAGGACTGGAGCCCCTGGCTTCCGTGCGATCGCGCCGCGGCCATGCCCTGCGACCACACGACCGACGAGATCGAGCCCTACACACGCGCCACCGCCCGCCCCGCCGGGTGGCAATGGCGCATCCCGCTGCAGCACCGCATCGGCAACGGCTACGTCTTCTCCAGCGCCTTCATCTCGGAGGACGAGGCCTGCGAGTTTCTGCTCGCCAACGTCGAAGGCACGCCCCGCGCCGACCCGCGCGTGCTGCGTTTCCGTGCCGGGCGGAGGCGTCATTCGTGGAACCGAAACGTCATCGCCGTGGGCCTGGCCAGCGGGTTCCTCGAACCGCTCGAATCCACCTCGATCTACCTGGCCCAGATGGCGATCACTTTTCTGATCGAGCTGTTCCCGACAGACGGCTGGATCGATGCGCGCGACCGCGAGGAATTCAACCGACTGGTGGACATGGAATACGATCGCGTGCGCGACTTCCTGATCCTCCACTTCCACGCCACGACGCGCGACGATTCCGAATTCTGGAACCATGTCCGCACGATGCCCGTGCCCGACAGCCTGGCGGGGAAGATGGAGTTGTGGCGGGAAACCGGTCGGGTGGAGAAATACCACGACGGCCTGTTCTACGAAGCCAGCTGGATCGCGGTCTACCTCGGCCAAGGCGTGGTGCCGAAGCGCTACGACCCCCGAGTAACCCTTCCCGATCCGGCGCGCGTCGCCGGCGCGATGGGTTCTCTGCAGAATGCGATCCGAAATGAAGTGGCCACCATGCCCGGCCACCGCGAATACCTGATGGCCGCCCGTGAGCGGCTCGCGGAGCCACTATGAGCGGCCCGCGCGCTTTGCCCCGCAAGGTAGTCGTCGCGGGTGACGGGCAGCTTGGCGCTCTGACCGCGATCGCCTTGCGCAAGGCCTTGCCGGGGACAGAGGTGCTGGTGATCGGCACGCCGCCCGATCCCGCGGCCATGGCCGACCGTTCGCCCACTGCGCTGCCCTTCACCAACCGGCTGCACGACCGGCTGGGGATCGATGAGGAGCGGCTGGTGCGCGAGGCCGGCGCGAGCCATCGCCTGGTCGTCCGCTATCTCGGCTGGGGCGGCGCCGGGCACGAAGGCGTCGCGCCCTATGGCGCCACGATCGATCCCAGGCTCAAGACCGGCTTCGCCCGCGCCTGGGGCGGCGGCCCTCGCAATGCCTCGACCGAGGCTCCGCCGGGATCATTGGCGGAAGTGCTCGCAGCCGAGGGGCGGTTTCAACCGCCATCCGGAGAGGCCGGCGGGGTGCTTGCCGATCTCGACTATGCGCTGCGTTGGAACGTGTCCGCTTACCGCGACATGCTGGTGCGCGAAGCCCAGCGTATGGGGGTCGGCTACGTCCGCGGGGCGGTCGGAGCGATGCGTCCTGACGGACAGGGAGGCATCGCTGCAGTCGCCATCGAAGGCGTCGGCACTTTCGACGCCGACCTGTTCATCGACTGCACCGGGCCGGGCGCTGCCCTGCTGTCTCAGCTCGACGAGGCCAAGCGCGAGGACTGGAGCGGCGCCCTGCCGATCCGGGCCCTGCTCTATGGCCAGCCGGGTGAAGCCCGGCTCGATCTTGAGGACCGCGTGACCGTCTCATCGGTGGGCTGGTTGTCCGAACTGGCGGGCCGTGACGGTCACCAGGCACTGCTGGCGATGACCGAGCAGACCACCCAGGACCAGGCCTACGCCGCGCTTCCCGCCGAACCGGGTAACGCCGTTCCGCTCGATCCCGGATGCGCGACGGCGCCGTGGATCGGCAATGTCATCGCGCTTGGCGATGCGGCGGCGCATTTCGAGCCGCTCGCCTGGCTCAACCTCGACCTCGCGCACCGTCAGCTTGCCTTGCTGCTGGAACTGCTGCCGGGCCGCGTGCCCGATCCCCGTGAGCGTGCCGAGTTCAACCGCCGTGCCGGGCTGATGGCCGGGAGGGTGCGCGATCTGCTGGGCGCTCACTATGCCGCGCCGGGCGCAGCGCACCTCGGTTCATTGGCGCGCTCCCCGGAGCTCGAACTCGAGCTCGACCAGTATCACCGCAGGGGCCGGTTGCCGTTCTTCGAGGAAGCGCCCCTGGTGACGCAGGAGGCTTCGGCCCTGTTCCACGCGCTCGGACATTCGGCGGGCGAGAGCGTACTGGCCCGGGCCGCCGATCCAGCTGAGGGCGACACCGCCCGCGCGGCCTTTGCCGCGAAGGCGCAAGCAGCGCTGGCGGCGGTACCGCCTTACGGGGCGTGGATGAGGCAGGTGTTGCAGGGATAAATCCTCCCTGTCGCGAAGCGATGGGGAGGTGGCAGACGCAGCAGGCGGCTGACGGAGGGGCTCGTGGCACGACGCCAGCCCCTCCACCACGCTGCTGCGCAGCGCAGTCCCCCTCCCCATGAGCTTCGCTCACAGGGAGGATTAACGCCCGCCCTAACTCCCCTCGCCGGCCAGCTCGGCCGCCATCACCGCATAAGGCGCCGAGTGATCGCGCTCGGGAATCGCCCCTCGTCGCATGACGGTCCACCCCGCCAGGCGCTGCCCGTGCTCGGCCGCCTGGAAAGGAGACAGCCCATGCAGACGCGCCGAAAGGTACCCCGCGTCGAAAGCATCCCCCGCCCCACTCGTGTCGAGCGGATGCAGCTGCAGCTCTGGCGGTTTGATCGAACCATTAGGCAGCATCACGCCAGCCGATCCGAGCTTCAGCACCGGCTCGGCGCAACCGCACTCCCGCCAGTGCTCAAGGACAGCTTCCGGATCGTCGGGCATGCCATTGCGCACTTCGTCATCGAGCGAGGGCAGTCCGAAATCGGCCACGCTCGCCGCTCGGTTGCGCCACACGCTCGCCGCCTCCTGGCTCTCCCACAGACGCGGGCGGTAGTTGCCATCGAACGCCACCTTGCCGCCCCGCTCCCGAACCTTGCGGGCCAGGCCGAGCACAGCCTCGCGTCCTTCCTCGGGCAGGATCGCGAGCGAGATGAGCGAGAAGAACAGCAAGTCCGCGCTCGATGCCGCAACCACGGCGCGGTCGATCCCCGGCGCATTGAACATGCTGCGGGCGGCGCTTTGGCCGCGCCAGTAGTGGAAGCTGCGCTCCCCCTGCTCGTCGGTGTCGATGCAATAGAGGCCGGTCGTCAGTTCGGGCACGCCGAGGACGAGCGAGACATCGAGTCCTTCTCGCCCCCAGGCCGCCCGCATGAACCCGGCGAAGGGATCGCCGCCCAGCGCGGTGACGTAGCTGACCTCGAATCCCAGCCGCGTCAGATGCAGCGCGACGTTGAGCGTATCGCCGCCGTAGTAGATGTTCCACCGCCCCTGGTGCGGCGTGAGCTCGACCATCGCCTCTCCGAGACAGACGATGCGAAAGCCGTTTTCCACCCCCCCGGTCATGTCACCAGTTCCACAAGGTGCCGTCTTCCAGCCGGGCGACCGGGAGACAGGCGGGATCATAGGGGTACTTGGCGGCCAGCTTCTCGTCGATCTCGACCCCGTGACCGGGAGCTTCGCCGCAATGGAGGAAGCCATCGTCGAAGCGATAGTCGTGCGGGAAGACCGCATCGGTCTCTTCAGTGTGGCGCATGTATTCCTGGATCCCGAAGTTGGGCACCCAGGTGTCGAAGTGCAGCGCCGCGCCCATGCATACGGGGGAGTTGTCGGTGGCCCCGTGGCTGCCGGTGCGCACCTGATAGAGTGCGGCCAGATCGGCGATGCGGCGCAAATGCGTGATGCCGCCCGCGTGGACCACCGTGCAGCGGATGTAGTCGATCAGCTGCTCTTCGATCAGCTGCTTGCAGTCCCAGATGGTGTTGAACACCTCCCCCACTGCCAGCGGCGTGGTGGTGTGACGGCGGATGTGGCGGAAGGCCTCCTGGTTCTCGGCCGGGGTCGCATCTTCCATCCAGAACAGGCGGAAGGGCTCAAGCGCCTTGCCCAGCTGCGCCGCCTCGTTGGGAGTCAGGCGGTGGTGGACATCGTGCAGCAGCTCGCGCTCGTAGCCGTAAGTGTCGCGCAGCTTCTCGAACAGGCGCGGGGTGAAGTTGAGGTACTTGGGCGTGTCCCACACCGTATTGGTCGGCAGGCGGGCATCGGCGGGCTCGTAGTGCATGTCGCCGCGCCCAACGCCGTAAGCCTTGTCGATCCCGGGAATGCCGCTCTGCGCGCGGATCGCTTTGTAGCCCATGTCGATGTACTTGCCGACCGCATCGACCGTCTCTTTGAGGTCGCGGCCATTGGCGTGACCGTAGACCAGCACCCGGTCACGGCTGCGCCCGCCGAGCAGCTGGTAGAGCGGCATGCCGGCCATCTTGCCCTTGATGTCCCACAGCGCGGTATCGACCGCGGCGATCGCGCTCATCGTCACCGGCCCGCGCCGCCAATAGGCCCCGCGATAGAGATACTGCCAGATGTCCTCGATCCGCTGCGGGTCCATGCCGATCAGGCACGGGATCACGTGATCGGTGAGGTAAGAGGCGACCGAAAGCTCGCGCCCATTCAGCGTCGCATCGCCGATACCGGTTACGCCCTCGTCGGTTCCGATCTTCAGGGTCACGAAGTTGCGGCCAGGGCAGGTGACGATAACCCTTGCCGATGTGATCTTCATCTCGAAATCTCCTCTCCCGTTAGCGCTAACATTGCGATAAGGACGCAGAAAATACAAGCTCGTGGAGGAGGATAGCCCTGACTCGTAAGCTCGAACTGCATCCAGATCGCCTGTTCCCGGTCGAGCCGGGCGTGCGCGATTTGGCGCGGGCACTCTACGCCGAAGTCGCGGACCTGCCGATCATCAGCCCACATGGGCATACCGACCCTTCGTGGTTCGCCGGCAACGGAGCTTTCGGCAATGCCAGCGAGCTGCTGCTGGTGCCCGACCACTACCTGTTCCGCATGCTCTATTCGCAAGGCGTGCGGCTGGAGGACCTCGGCATCGGCGGCCATCCGGCGGACCCGCGCGCGGCCTGGCGCATTCTGGCCGAACGCTACGAACTGTTCCGCGGCACCCCCTCCCGCACCTGGCTCGACTGGGTCTTTTCCGAGGTGTTCGGGCTGGAGGTGCGACTCGATGGCGAGACGGCCGATCTCTATTTCGACACCATCACCGAAGCGCTGCAGACCGAAGCCTTCCGCCCCCGCGCGCTGTTCGAGCGATTCGGCATCGAAGTCATCGCGACGACCGAAAGCCCGCTCGACACGCTCGAACACCATCAGGCCATTCGCCAGAGCGGATGGAGCGGGCGGGTCATTACCGCCTATCGCCCCGATCCGGTGATCGACCCCGACTTCGAAGGCTTCCAGGCCAACCTCGACCGGCTCTCCGAACTGACCGGAGAGGACTGCCGCAGCTGGCAAGGCTACCTCGCCGCGCATCGCCAGCGGCGGGCGTTCTTCGCGCAGATGGGCGCGACCAGCACCGACCACGGCCATCCCACCGCGCAGACCGCGAACCTCTCCTCCACCGAGGCCGAACGGCTGTTTCGCCGGGTGGCATCGGGCGGCCACGCCCCGGCCGAGGCCGAGCTGTTCCGCGGGCAGATGCTGACCGAGATGGCGGCCATGAGCCTCGACGATGGCCTGCTGATGCAGCTCCATCCCGGCAGCTTCCGCAATCACAACCGCAAGCTGTTCGAGGCCTTCGGGCGCGACAAGGGCGCGGACATCCCGATGCGCACCGACTACGTCCACGCGCTCAAGCCCCTGCTCGACCGCTTCGGCAACGAGCGCGACTTCACGCTGATCCTCTTCACGCTCGACGAGAGCAGCTATGCCCGCGAACTGGCGCCGCTGGCCGGACACTACCCGTGTCTCCGGCTCGGCCCGGCGTGGTGGTTCCACGATAGCCCCGAAGGCATGCGCCGCTTCCGCCGCATGACCACCGAGACCGCGGGGTTCCACAACACCGTCGGCTTCAACGACGATACCCGCGCCTTCCTCTCGATCCCGGCCCGGCACGATGTCGCGCGGCGGATCGATTGCGGTTTCCTGGCCGAACTGGTGGCCGAACACCGCATCGAAGACTGGGAAGCGGCCGAGCTGGCGCGCGCGCTGGCATACGACCTCGCGAAAAAGGCGTACAAGCTGTGAGAGAGGCCGCAACGGAGGGACAAATGAGGCTTTCGCCCGCCAGTCTCGAACGCGTGCCGCCCGGTGTGGACCGCTTTGCCTATGACCGGAAGGCGCAGGACATCGGCATCGTCCATTTCGGCCTTGGCGCCTTCCATCGGGCGCACCAGGCCTGGTACACCGACTTGTGCATGGACGAGGGCGAGCGCGGCTGGGGCATCTGTGGCGTCTCGCTCCGCTCCCCTACGGTGGCGGAGCAACTCAACCCACAGGACGGCCTCTACACCCTGACCGAACGCAGCGGCGACGAAAGCGCGACCCGCGTGATCGGCGCGGTGCGCGAGGTGCTGGTGGCGCCGCAGGGGCCGGAGAAGGTCATCGCCCGGCTCGGCTCTCCCGATGTCAGCATCGTCAGCTTCACGGTTACCGAGAAGGGCTATGCGCGCAGACCCGATGGCTCACTCGACCTCGCGGCGGCGGAGGCGAGCTTCTATCCGCTGCTGACCGCAGGCCTGCGCCTGAGGCGCGAACGGGAGCTTCCCGGCCTGACCCTGCTCTCCTGCGACAACCTCCCCGCGAACGGGCGCGAGCTGAAGCGCCTGTTCGGCGAATGGCTGGCGGCCCATGCGCCCGACCTCGTAGGTTGGGTGGCCGCCGAGTGCGCTTTCCCCTGCTCGATGGTCGACCGCATCGTCCCGGCTACGACAGCAGCCGATCTCGACTGGCTCGAACGGCGGATCGGCGTGCGCGATGAAGGGGCGATCTTCACCGAACGTTTCAGCCAGTGGGTGATCGAAGACAAGTTCGCTGGCCCGCGCCCGCGCTGGGAGCGGCGTGGCGCGCAGCTGGTGGGGGACGTCGAGCCTTACGAAACCGCCAAGCTGCGCATGCTCAACGGCGCGCATTCAGCGCTCGCCTATTGCGGCCTCGAGCGGGATCACGAGTTCGTGCACCAGGCGATCGCCGACCCGGCCCTGCGCGGGTTGGTCGAGCGCCTGATGCGACAGGAGGCGGCAACCAGCCTGACCCCAGCGCCGGGACAGGACCTGGAGGCCTACGCCGACGCCCTGCTCGCCCGCTTCGCCGATCCGGCGCTCAACCATCGACTGATCCAGATCGCGATGGACGGCAGCCAGAAGATCCCCCAGCGCTGGCTGGAGACGCTGGCTTATCATCAACGGCGCGGCAGCCCTTGCCCGGCCTTGATCGAGGCGCTCGCAGCCTGGCTCAAGCACGTTCGCGGGGATCGCAGGCCAGTGGACGATCCCATGGCCGTTCAGCTCGCCAATCTCTGGGCAACCGAAGGATCAGGCGGGATTGCCGCCGCGATGTTCGGTCCCCAGGGCCTGTTCGCCCAGACGTGGCAGGCCGACGAAGCTACGCTCACCCGCCTGACAAGGCGCCTCGCTTAGCGAGGCCAGGGCCCGGCCGACGAGGATCAGCGCCGGCCCATCGCCGAGCGCGGTCCGGGCCGCGAGCGGGAGCAGGTCGAGGCGAGTGGTGAAGTGGCGCTCTTCCGGCAGGCTGGCGTTCTCGACCAGCGCGACCGGAGTGTCGGCGGGGAGCCCGGCGTCGATCAACTGCTTCGACACGACCGGCGCGGCGGCCTTGCCCATGTAGATCGCCAGCGTCGCCTGCGGATCGGCCAGAGCCTGCCAGTCCAGGTCAAGTTCCTCGCCCGCCCTCGCGTGGGCGGTCACCAGCGTCAGGCGCCGGGCGAATCCGCGCAGCGTCAGCGAGAGACCGAGACCCGCAGCCGCCGCACTCGCCGCCGTTACTCCCGGACACACGCGCACCGGGACGGCAGCCGCGCGGCAGGCCTCCAGTTCCTCGGTCGAGCGGCCGAAGATCGACGGATCGCCGCCCTTGAGCCGCACCACCCGTTCGCCCGCCAACGCCGCCTCGACGATCAGCGCATCGATGGTCTTCTGGTCCTTCGAATGACGGCCCGAGCGCTTGCCGACCGAGACCATCCGGACACCTCGCGGCGCCAGGTCCAGCACCCCTTCCCCGACCAGCGCATCGTAGAACACCACGCTCGCGCTGCGGATCAGCCGTTCGGCTTTGCGCGTCAGCAGCTCGGGATCGCCCGGCCCCGCGCCGACCAGCCACACGGTGCCGGGTTCGAAGTCAGAGTCACGCATGGGCTGCTTCCTTGGTTTCGCCGATCAGGCGCTGGATCGCCGGCTTGCACGAGCCGCAGTTGGTCCCTGCCGAGAGCGCCTTGCCGACCGCCTCGACGCTGATCAGGCCCTGGCTGGCGATGGCCTCGACGATGGTCTTCATCCCGACGTCGAAACACACGCAGACGATGGGGCCGCGATCGGCCTGTGGCGTGGCGGAGCGACCCGCGAGCAACTCCACCGACGAAGCTGTCTCCCCCGCCGCAAGCTGGGCGATCAGCCATTCGCGATCGGGCAGCCGGCCGGTGCGGGTGACGAACAGTGCGGCGCTCAACCGTCCCTCAGCGTCGACCACCGCTGCCCGCCATCCGCCCCGCGCGCGGTCGAGGCTCTCGATGCGCTGGCCGCCTGCGAGGAGGTTGCCGAGCTTCGCATCCGGCTCGCCGCTTCCGGCCAGTTCGACCAGCCAGCCCTGTCCGACCCGGACTTTGGTGAAGTAGTCCGCGCCGATCCGGTCGGGCACCTCACGTGCGATCAGGAAGCCGCGCCATTCGACCTCAAGCTTCTCGACCCGCGCCGGAGTGGACTTGAAGCCTGGCTGGCCGGAATGCGGATCGACCAGCGGGCGCGGCAGCAGGCCGGAACGCCCGCCGCTCGACTGGCGGTCCGTCCAGTGGATCGGCGTGAAGATCTCGCCCCGCCGCTGCCCCTCGCTGATTACCGCGCGGAACACGCTCCCACCCTGAGGCGTCGCCACGCGGACGAGGTCGCCGCCGTCGATCCCTTGTTCCTCGGCGTCGAGGAAGTGGATTTCCACCAAAGGCTCGCGCCGGTGCTGCGACAGCCGCGGCGAAAGGCCGGTGCGGGTCATCGTGTGCCACTGGTCGCGATAGCGCCCGGTGTTGAGCGTCAACGGCCACTTCGCCAGCGCTTCGTCGAGCTCGCGCTGCTCGACCGCTACCAGCCGCGCCTTACCGTCGGGAGTAGGGAAGCGCCCCTCGGCGAAAGGCTCTCCACCCCAGCGGGTCGGTTCCAGCGCCTCGTAATCGCGGTTGGTGATGGCGCCGTGGAAACCGATGTCGAACTTGCGCTTGCCCTCGTTGCGATAGGCGGAAAGGCGGCCGTGCTCACGATAGATGTCGGCGGCGCATTCGTAGCCGAAGGCATCGCGCCAGCCCATTGCGCGGGCGACCTGGGTGACGATCCACCAGTCGGGGCGGGCCTCGCCCGGCGCGGCCATCAGCGCGCGCTGACGGCTGATCAAGCGCTCGCTGTTGGTGACCGTGCCGTCCTTCTCGCCCCATCCGACCGCCGGGAGCTTCACGTGGGCGAAGCGCGAGGTGTCGGTGTCGGCCATGCAGTCGGACACGACCACGAACGGACACAGCGCCAGCGCCTCACGCACTTGCGCGGCGTCGGGCAGTGAGACGGCGGGGTTGGTCGCCATGACCCACAGCGCCTTAACCCGCCCCTCCCGGATCGAGCGGAACAGGTCGACGGCCTTGAGGCCCGGCTTCTCCGCCATGCGCGGGGCGGCCCAGAAGCGCTTAACTTCTGAGACGTTTTCGGGTGCGAAGTCGCGGTGGGCGGCCAAGGTCGAGGCGAGCCCGCCGACCTCGCGCCCACCCATCGCATTGGGCTGGCCGGTGATCGAGAACGGCGCCGCGCCCGGCTTGCCGATGCGGCCGGTGGCGAGGTGGACGTTGATGATCGCGTTGACCTGGTCGGTGCCGCGGGTCGACTGGTTGATGCCCTGGCTGAACAGCGTGATCGTGCGGGGGGTCGCGGCGAACAGTTCGAAGAAGCGCTTGAGATCGAGCGGAGCGAGGTCGCAGGTGCGGGCGGTCGACCACAGGTCCGACCCTTCGCCGAGCGCGCTCCAGAACCCCTCGGGCGTGGCGACGTGTTGCGCCAGGAAGGCCTCGTCCAACACGCCCGCGTCGCGGCAATAGGCGAGCAATCCGTTCATCAGTGCCACGTCGGTGCCGGGGCGAAGCTGGAGGTGGAGGTCGGCTTCCTCGCAAGTCTCGGTCCGGCGCGGGTCGATGACCACGACCTTGGTGCCACGCAGCAGGCGAGCGGCCATGATCCGCTGGTAGACCACCGGGTGGCACCAGGCGGTGTTCGAGCCGACCAGGACCACGAGGTCAGCTTCGTCGAGATCCTCGTAAGTCGCGGGCACCACGTCTTCGCCAAACGCGCGAGTGTGGCCGGCGACCGCGCTCGACATGCACAGGCGCGAATTGGTGTCGATGTTGGCCGAACCGATGAAGCCCTTCATCAGCTTGTTGGCGACGTAGTAGTCCTCGGTCAGCAACTGGCCGGAGACGTAGAAGGCGACGCTGTCGGGGCCGTGGCGCTCGATCGTGTCGGCGAAGGTGCGGGCGACCTGGCGGATGGCCTTGTCCCAGCTGGCGCGGCGGCCCTTGATCTCGGGGTGGAGCAGGCGCCCTTCGAGGCCGACCGTTTCGCCGAGGTGCGTGCCCTTGGAGCAGAGCTTGCCGCGGTTGGCCGGGTGCTCCGGGTCGCCGGTGATGGTGACCTCGCGCTCGCCGGTGACGGTGGCTTTGATTCCGCAGCCGACGCCGCAATAGGCGCAGGTGGTTCTTATCCCCCCCTCGCTCGCGGAAGAGGTTAGGGGTGGGCCCGAGGCGTTAGCGCGGGCCGCCACAGGCCCACCCCCAGCCCCTCCCGCAGGCGGGAGGGGAGTCTTCACGCAGCCTCCCGCCGAGCGGGCGCGGGCGGCACTACCGCTTCGCGCAGCAGGTAGATCCGCCCGGCATCGACCTTGACCGGGATCGTCGGCACGCAGCCCTTGTCGTCGCCCTGCGCCTCGCCGCTGCGCAGCGAGATGCGCCAGTTGTGCAGCGGGCAGGTCACGCTGTCGCCGTGAACGATGCCCTGGCTGAGCGGCCCCTGCTTGTGCGGGCATTTGTTGACCAGTGCGTAGAACTCGCCGCGCATCGTGTGGAACACCGCGATTTCCTCGCCCCCGATCACCGGCAAGGTCGCCGCCATGCCGGGTTCGATCTGGGTAACCGGGCCGATATCGAGCCATTTGGCCTGCATGTTACGCATACTCCGTGAGCGCCGGACGGACCGTGGCGAGGTGCTGGTGAAGGTCGCTGCGATCGCCGGCGGCACGCTTGGCCCAGGGATCGTCCTGCATGAACTTCTGCGAATGGCGGAACCGCGCGGCCAGGCGGCGAACCGCCTCGGGATCGTGGAACATCTGCGCCTTGATCCATTCGAGCCCCTTGCGTTCAAGCCACGGGGCAGTGCGTTCGAGGTAGTGTGCATCCTCGCGGTAGAGCTGGATGAAGGCGGAGCAGTGCTCCATCACCTCTTCCTCGGTGGCGACCTTGCACAAGAGGTCGGTGGCGCGGACCTTGATCCCGCCGTTGCCGCCGATGTGCAGCTCGTAACCGCTGTCGACGCAGACCACACCGAAGTCCTTGATCGTCGCTTCGGCGCAATTCCGCGGGCAACCGCTGACCGCGATCTTAAACTTGTGCGGCATCCAGCTGCCCCAGGTCATCTGTTCGATCTTGACCCCGAGGCCGGTCGAATCCTGGGTCCCGAAGCGGCACCACTCGCTGCCGACACAGGTCTTCACCGTGCGCAGCGACTTGCCGTAAGCATGGCCCGAGACCATCCCGGCGGCGTTGAGGTCAGCCCAGACCGCGGGCAGGTCCTCCTTCTTGATCCCGAAGATGTCGAGCCGCTGGCCGCCGGTGACCTTGACCATCGGCGCATCGTACTTCTCGACCACGTCGGCAATCGCGCGCAGTTCGCGCGGGTTGGTGAGGCCACCCCACATGCGCGGGACCACCGAGTAAGTGCCGTCCTTCTGGATGTTGGCGTGGAGGCGTTCGTTGACGAAGCGGCTCTTCTGGTCATCCTCGTACTCGCCGGGCCAGGCACACAGCAGGTAGTAGTTGAGCGCCGGGCGGCATGAGGCGCAGCCGTCAGGCGTGGTCCAGTGCAGTTCCTGCATGACCTGCGGCATCGCCTTGAGCTCTTTCTCGAGGATCAGGCGGCGCGCGTCGTCGTGCGTGAAACTGGTGCATTTGCACAGCGTCTTGGCGCCCGCCTGGACCTCGTCGCCCAGGGTAAGCGCGAGCAGGCTTTCGACGAGGCCGGTGCACGAACCGCAGCTGGCTGAGGCTTTGCACTGCGAACGGACCGCATCGAGGCTGCACGCCCCGGCCTTGATGGTTTCGACGACCTTGCCCTTGGATACGCCGTTGCAGCCGCAGATTTCTGCGTCGTCCGAGAGGGCGGCAACGGCGGCGTTAGGGTCCGCGTTGGCGCCCCCGCCAAGCGCGAAGGCCTGGCCGAAGATCAGCCCGTCGCGGATCTCGGAGATATCCTCCGCCTTCTTGAGCAGGTCGAAGTACCAGTTGCCGTCCGCCGTATCGCCGTAGAGAACCGCGCCGACGATCTTGTCGTCCTTGAGGACCACGCGCTTGTAGACCCCGCGCGCGGCGTCGCGCATGACGATGTCCTCCGCCCCGTCGCCGCCGGAGAAATCCCCGGCAGAGAACACGTCGATTCCGGAAACCTTAAGCTTGGTTGAGGTTACCGATCCCTGATAGCCGCTGGGCGTCCCCGTCAGGTGATCGGCGAGCGAGCGGCACATCTCCCACAGCGGGGCGACTAGGCCGTAGCACAGTCCGCGGTGCTGCACGCATTCGCCGACCGCGAGGACGTTGGGATCGGAAGTGACCATGTGGTCGTCCACCATGACCCCGCGTTCGCATTCGAGGCCGGCGGTCTTGGCCAGCATGGTCGAGGGGCGGATACCAACCGCCATGACCACGATGTCGGCCGGGATTTCCTGCCCGTCCTTCAGCCGTACCCCGGCGACGTGGCCGTCCTTCTCGATGATCTCCTGCGTGTCCGCTCCGGTCAGGATCGTCTGCCCGCGCCGTTCGAGTTCGGTCTTGAGCAGCCATCCCGCCGCCTCGTCCAGCTGGCGCTCCATCAGCGTCGGCATCAGGTGGATCACGGTGACCTTCATGCCCCGCAGGCTCAGGCCATGCGCCGCTTCGAGCCCGAGCAACCCGCCGCCGATGACCACGGCGTTGCCACCCTGTCCGGCCGCGGCGAGCATCTTGTCGACGTCGTCGAGGTCGCGGAACGTCACCACGCCCGGCAGGTCGCGGCCCGGCACTGGGATGATGAAGGGATCGGAGCCGGTGGCGATCAGCAGCTTGTCGTAAGGCTCGACCCGGCCCGAGCGGCTGACCACGGTCTGCCGTTCACGGTCGACGTGGTCGACGGGATCGCCGCTGACCAGTTCGATCTCGTTCTCGGCGTACCATTCGGCGGTGTTGAGCACGATCTCGTCGAAGGTCTTCTCGCCCGCCAGGACCGGGGAGAGCATAATGCGGTTGTAGTTCACCCGCGGTTCGGCGCCGAAGATGGTGATGGCAAAGCGGCCCGGGTCGCGGGCGAGGACTTCCTCCACCGCCCGGCAACCCGCCATACCGTTGCCGATCACGACCAGTTTCTCCCTCAAGGCGCTGGCCTTGTCGAAGCTTGTCGGTGCGTTCACTCGTCAGTCCCCTTCGGGTCGAACGCGCACGCAAAAAAGCCGCCAAGTCGTGCCCTTTCGGGGAGACTGGCGGCGCCATTGCCACGCGATGTTGAATTTCTGGGCGGAGGGGCCTGGGTTCGCCCGTCAGTGGACGAGGCCTGTTCCGCTTGAGTCATGCTTACCTGATTCGCGTGATTTCCGGCAAGCGATTTTTGCAGTGCAGCATAAATTGGCGCCGGGGTGTGTCGAAGAACCAATCCTCCCTGTCGCGCAGCGATGGGGAGGGGGACCGCCGCCGCAGGCGGTGGTGGAGGGGCTGACGTCACGCCACTAGCCCCTCCGTCACGCGCTTGCAGCGCGCGCCACCTCCCCATGAGCTTCGCTCACAGGGAGGATTGAGCTCAGATACGCGCACCCTGAAGCGCGGCACCCCAGGTCGTCCGCCAGCGGCCCTTGACCGCGGTGAGCCCGGCGAGCGCCACCAGCGACAGGCCGGCGAAGATCAGGAACCCGGCGGAAGAACTCCCGGTCAGCTTCTGGGCAAAGCCGAGCGAGGAGGCGAGATAGAACCCGCCGACCCCGCCAGCGAACCCGACGAGGCCGGTCATCACGCCGATCTCATTGCGGAACCGTTGAGGCACAAGCTGGAACACCGCACCGTTGCCGATCCCGAGCGTTCCCATCACCACGACGAACAGTGCGAGGGCCAGGGCCAGCGTCGCCGGGTGAGTGCTGATTACCGCCAGCACAATCGCCGCAACGATGTAGACGACGGTCAGCGTCCTGATCCCGCCGAACCGATCGGCCATCGCGCCGCCGAACGGGCGCACCAGCGAGCCGGTGAAGACGCACGCGGCCGTGCAGTATCCGGCAATCACGGGCGAAAGGCCGAAGTTGTCGGTGAACCAGATCGAGAGCGAGTTGGAGAGGCCGACGAAGCCGCCGAAAGTCACGCCGTAGAACAGCATGAACCACCAGGCGTCCTTGTCCTTGAGCACTTCGGCATAGGCGGCGAGCGGCTTGGGCGCAGGCTGGTCGGGGCTGTCCTTGGCGATGACGAGGTAGATCACGAAGATCACCGCCAGCGGGATCACCGCCAGCCCGAGCACCGCGTTCCAGCCGAACAGCTTGGCGAGTGTGGGCGCGAACAATGCAGCGAGGACGGTGCCGGAGTTGCCCATCCCGGCAAGACCCATGGCCTTGCCCTGGTGTTCTGGCGGATACCACCGGCTCGCCAGCGGCAGGGCGACGGCGAAGCTCGCCCCCGCAAAGCCGAGCAGCACGCCGAGCGCCAGCGTTCCGGCGAAGCTGTCGATGCCGAACCACCAGCCGATCAGCAAACCGACGATCACGATCAGCTGGTTGAGCGTACCGGTCTTCTTGGGTCCGATACTGTCCACCAGCAGGCCGTTGACGATCCGCAACACCGCCCCGGCGAGGGTCGGCACCGCGACCATCAGGCCTTTCTGCGCCGGATCGAGCCCGAGCTCGCCCGAGATGATCGGGGCAAGTGGGCCGAGCATGACCCACACCATGAAGGACACGTCGAAATAGAGAAACGCTGCGAGCAGGGTGGGTCTGTGACCCGACTGCCAAAAGCTCTTGGTCATGCTGCACTCCTTACCGGACTTGACGCAAAGGAACAGGGACTGGTCTTCTCGCGTGCGAGCGCATGGCGCGCGGCGCGAGGGGTTGAAAACTGATGCGGTTTGCGGGCGAACTGGTGCTGGCAGCGGGCTTCGCGACCGAGACCGGTCCGCGCGACGACAACCAGGACTTCGGCGGCATCCACCTCGGCACCGCGCTGGAGCGGGTGCGCCATGGCGTGATCGCTGCCGTGGCCGATGGTGTGAGCGGCGGCGCGCAAGGACGCACGGCCGCCGAACTCGCAGTGCGCGCGCTGATCGAGGGGTTCTACGCCGTCCCCGACACGCTCGGCCCGGCACGGGGAATGCAAATCCCCCTCGCCGCCTACAACCGCTGGCTGCATACCCAGGCTCGCGGCGAGACCATGGCCAACAGCGGCACCACGCTGACCGCGATCGCCTTGCGCGGACGGCGCGCCCATCTGGTCCACGCGGGCGACAGCCGCGCGTGGCGCTATTCCGGTGGGCGTCTGTCCTGCCTCACCACCGACCATGTCCGGCCCGAGCCCGACTTGCGCCACGTGCTGATCCGCGCGCTGGGCATGGAGCCCGAACTGCGGCTCGACCACATGACGCTGGAGCTGGCCGAACGCGACCGCCTGCTGCTGACGACTGACGGCGTGCACGCCGCCCTGTCCGCGTCGCGCATCGCCGCCATTCTCGAACGCCAGTCGTCGGCTGAGGCCACGGCCGACGACATCGTCCAGGCCGCCCTGGCAGCGGGCACCAAGGACAACGCCACCGCGCTGGTGATCGACGTCGTCCGCCTGCCCGAGCCCGATCATGACGGCATCCTCGCCGGCCTTTCCAGCCTGCCCGCGATCGATCCGCTCGGCCCCGGCACCAGCATCGACGGCTTCCGCGTCGAGCGCGTGCTGAGCGAAGGCCGCTACGCCGTGCTGCTCGCCGCCGTCGACACCGAGGACGGCAGCAAGGTCGTGCTCAAGTTCCCGCGGCCCAACGCGCTCAGCTCGCGGTCCGCCCGCCTCGCTTTCGCGCGCGAACTGCTGCTGGCCCAGCGGGTATCGAGCCCCTACGTCATCGCCGCGCACCCGATCCGCCCCGACCGACAGAGCGCGCTCTACTGCGTCCAGCCGCTGCTCCAGGGCGAGACCATGGCCGCGCGGATGGAAAGCCGCGGACTCCCGCCGCTGCAAGAGGCGCTGGAGCAAGCCATCAACCTGACCCGCGCCGTCGCCGCGCTTCACCGGCTCGAAGTGGTCCACCGCGACATCAAGCCCGACAACGTCATGCTGACGGCCAAGGGCGGGCTCAAGCTGATCGACCTCGGCGTCGCGCGCCTGCCCAAGGTCGAGGACTTCCACGGCGACGAGATTCCCGGCACTCCCGGCTTCATGGCGCCCGAACAGTTCGACGGGAACGCCGGAGACGCCCTGACCGACCAATTCGCGCTGGGAGTCACGCTCTACCGCTGGCTGACCGGAGAGTGGCCGTTCGGCGAACAGGAAGCCTTCCAGCGCCCCCGCTTCGGCCGCCCGGTACCGCCCTCCCGCCACCGACCCGAGATCCCGAGCTGGCTCGACGACGCGATCCTCACCGCGATCCAACCCGACCGCAACGCGCGGTTCGGCGACGTTGTGGAGCTGTTGCAATCGCTCGAAGGCGGGGGTCCGCAACTCAAGCTCGCCGCCCTGCGCGGACGGCCGCTGATCGAACGCGATCCGGTGCGCTTCTGGCAGATCGTCAGCGCGTTGCTGGGCGCTGCCCTGATCGCGTCGCTGCTGCTTCGCTAGCCGCATCAAAAGGCTGCCTCGGCCTGGAGCCAGAACTTCTCGGTATCGACCGCGAATTGCGCGGCCTGATAGTTGGCGTACTTGGCCAGCAGCGCCACAGGGCCAAGCTTGAAGCCGACCGAAGCATCCCACTCCGAGCCGTAGTCGAGTCCGCCGAAATCGCTGTCGAACTGGTGATAGGTCAGATCGGCCTTGAAGCCGGGCAGGAACGGCACGTTCAGCGCCGTGCCAACGCCAGCGTAGTAGTCTCTTAGGCCGTTGGCCGGGGTGGTCAGGAACAGGTCGGCCCAGCCGTTGAAGGCATGCAGCGTCGCCAGCGGCGTCTGCACTGCGGCGACGCCGCCATCGCTGCCGAGTTCCTCGTAGCCCGCCGTGAAGCTGAAGCCTGAGAACGCGAGGCCCGCCTGCGCATTGATGTAGGCGGCGCTGTAGCTGATCGGGTTGGCACCGTAATCGGACTGCGTGGCATAGCTCAGCAGTCCGCTCAGCTTGCCCACTGCCGGTATGTCGAAGCCAGCGGTCGCGAGTACGCCGTAAGTCTGGCTCGAGAAGGCCAGGCGCGTGTCGTAGTCGAGCAGGTAGGCGAAGGCCTTGATGTCGACCACCGGCAGGTCGATCCCGCCGTTCAGGAACACAAAGTCCCCGTTGTAGTGCGAGTTCGGGCTGTCCTCACCGAACACCGTATGCTGCGACACCGACCACGTCGCGTCGAGGGAAACCGGGCCCAGCTTCGCCAGCCCGCGCACCGCGTCGTAAGTCTGTTCGTTCTGCCGCCAGCCAACATTGCCGACGAAGCGCGCGTTATCGAGAATGATGCGCTGGCGGCCCAGCGTCACCCCGTTGCCGTCCTTGAGATAGCCGACCTGCAGGCGGTTGAGCTCGATATTCTCCGGATCGGCAATCGTCGGGAACGGCTCAATGCCGTTGCCCGGAATCGTGTCGTTGTAGTCGTCGGCCAGCGCGAGCGTGCCTTCGCCCTCGGCCAGGATCGAGAAACCCTCCGCCTTCATTTCCAACCCGGCGCGGGCGCGGAAGGTCAGCGCATCGGCGCTATCCGGCAGGTTGGCCTGATCGACCATCTCATAGCGCAGCCGGGCAGCGAGGATCGGGTCGAGGGAAACGCCGTTCCCGAGGTCGATGGGGTCGCCCGGAGCGGCAACGGCGGGCATAGCCCAGGCCACTCCGGAAACAGCAACAAGCAGGACCAACTTCGAACGCATGCGCACACCTCCCTTTGCGAAATCGCATGAGAAGCGAGCGCCGTTGCCCGCGACGAACCGGGTCGCCGCAGCGACCTCGTCACTTGCGGGCAAACGCGAAAAGCCGCCTCGAATCGGCCCCTGTTGCAGGGCCTGATCGGGCGGCGACGTTGCCACGCTGTGTAGATTTCAGTCCGGGAGGAAGAGCCTCACCCTACGTCGGGTGCAACCTTGCGGACGGCAGATGAGTAACGCAATCGCTGCACGTGCGAAAGAGCTTTTTTGCAGTGCAGCGAAATTAGGTGTTCGTCAGCGAAGCGAGGTATTTCTCCAGATCATCGGGATCGAAGGTGCGCCCGTCGAAGAAGGTGTCCTTCGACAGCACCATCGCACCCTGCTGAGCGGTTACCGCGGTAAGCTTGCCGACCCCGCCCTCGACCTTGGAACTCGCACCCGGCAACAAGTCGCCCGTCTCCAGTAGCGCGCTGCGGTAGACGTCGGGCCGGAACACACGCGCCGCGGCTGCCGCATCCGCCGCGGAGTATGGAAGGTGATCCCAGCGCAGAAGCTGGGTGTAGAGCCACTGCGCCTGGCTGACCCATGGGAAGTTCGCCGCCTCCCGGTACTGGAACATAAAGTCGTCGTACTGCACCGGCTCCGCGCCCTGGACTAGCACCAGCCTGTCGGAAATCGCGCCAAGGATCAGCTTGGGATCGGCCCCGAGATATTCCGGGCGCGAGAGGATCTCCGCGTTGGCTTCCCAGTTGGCCCGGTCCACGAAGTGTGCCCCCGCCTTGCGCATGGCGCGGATCAACGCCTCGACCGCCGGGCGCCGCGCTTCGAGCACCGGCGCCCGGAACGCGAGCACCTTCTCAACCCCGCGTCGCCAGATCTGCGCCGTGGCCAGCACGATCACCCCGACCCCGCGCTGGACCGCCGCGCTGTTCCACGGCTCGCCCACGCAGGCGCCGTCAATCTCGCCCGTTTCCAGGGCATCGGCCACAAACGGCGGCGCTACGGTCACGATCTCGACATCCTCGTCCGGCCGAATGCCCGAGGCCGCGAGCCAGTAGCGCAGCATGTAGTTGTGGCTCGAATAGCGATGCACCACGCCGAAGCGCAGGCGCTTGCCCGCCGCTGCTCGAACTCGCGCCTCTTCGGCCAGCGCCGCCCCCAGACGAACCGGGTCGGAGAGCTTGCCGGGCTCGGCAACCTTGGCCGCCAGCTCGGGGCTGAACGTCACCGCATTGCCGTTCAGGCCCAGCACAAACGGCGTCGCCAGCGGCTGCGCAGGCCGCCCACGCCCGAGCGTCGTCGCGATCGCCAGCGGCGCGATCAGGTGCGCCGCGTCGCTATGGCCGTAAAGCAGCCGATCAAGCACGGTCGCCCAGCTCACATCGCGCTGGAAGCTCAGCGCGACGCCCTCTTCCTCGGCAAAGCCATGTTCCTGAGCCAGGATCGGCAGGCAGGCATCGACCAGCGGCAGGAAGCCGATTGTCAGGTGCTCGGTCATTCGCCCCCCATCAGTTCGTGCGCGGTCACGACCGCCTCGGCAATGTCGACGATCCGCCGGCTCGAGCTCATCGCCTTGCGGCGCAGCTCGGCATAGGCCTCCGGCTCGGTCACGCCCTTGCTTAGCATCAGGATCCGCTTGGCCTTGTCGACCGTCTCGCGCTCGGCCAGCTTGCCCTTGGCTTCGGCCAGGTCCGACTGCAGGCGGGCGAAGGCGTTGAACCGCCGCACCGCGAGGTCGAGCACCGAACGGATGCGGTTCGAGGCCAGGCCGTCGACGACATAGACCGAAACCCCGGCGTCGATCGAAGCGCCGATTGCCTCTTCGTCCGATTCGTCGACGAACATCGCGATCGGGCGCGCGACCACGCGGCTGACGGTGAAATATTCCTCAAGCACGTCACGCGATGGATTGCCCAGGTCAATCAGCACGACGTCGGGCCCAATCTCCTCGATGCGCGCCAGCAACCCGCGCCGTTCGGTCAGCACGAACAGCTCGATATCGGGGAGCTGCGCGAGGCCCTCCTCGATAATCGAGGCGCGGCTGGCGCTTTCGTCGACGATCGCAATTCTCATCGCCGCCCTATTGCAGTGCACAACGGGCCAATGACAAGTCTGGTGCTGGTCAAAGTCAAAAAGACAGGGCAATGATATTGAAAAATCGGCCGCAAAAAGCGGCTCATGGGGAGGTAAACGGGTGCGGCGAAGTTCTGCCTGGGGAGTCATGGCGTCGATCGGCCTTGCGCTGATTCCGGCTACGGCCGGCGCGCAAGAGTCGGGTGAGTTACAACAACCCGAAGTGGTCCGCCCGCTGACGCCGATTCCGGCGGATCGTCTCGAGCAGATGGTGCCCAAGCACCCCGGTTATCTGGGGGCGTTGGCGCCGGAGAACCTCAACAAGGCGCGGCCCGCGGCGCCGTTCGATGTGACCGGAACCTGGTTCATCGACCTGTCGAAGGGCTTTGCCGACTACATGTTCGGCCCGCCCTACCCCAAGTTCGGGCCCGAGGGGGTCGAGGCGCTGATCGAGGCGCCCAAGGCCCAGGCTCGCGGCACGACTTATCGCGACGCCATCGGCCAGTGCTATCCGCCCGGCATGCCGATGCTGATGACGCGGGTGTGGCCGCACGCGTTCATCCAGCTGCCGACCGCGATCTACGTGATCAGCGGGTTCAACAACTCGGTCCGCACGATCTACCTCGACGGACGCGAGCACAGCGATCCGGACCTCGTGGTGCCGAGCTACAACGGCGAGTCGATCGGCCGCTGGGAAGGCGACACGCTGGTGGTCCACACCACCTACTTCGAGACCGACAACCACTACATCGACCTCGGCATCCCGATCTCCGACCAGTTCGAGTTGATCGAGCGGATCCGGCTGGTCGAGGGCGGCAAGGTGATGGAAGTCGCCTACACCCTGATCGATCCGCAGATGTGGCAGGGCGAGTGGCACTCGACCAAGCGCTTCAACCGCGCCGACCATACCGACATCAACGAGGCCAACTGCATCCTGCAGTACAACGCCAACTTGCCCGGCACCAACCTCGGCAGCGAGACCGCCGAGGAACGGGGCCACAGCGAAGTCGAGGGAGTTTCCAATGACAAGTAAGGCGGCAATGGCTTTTGCGGCCGCGGCGCTGATCGCCACGCCGGCGCTGGCGCATCACAGCTTCGCCATGTTCGACCAGCGCAAGATCATGACGCTCGAGGGCACGGTGACCGAGTTCCAGTGGACCAACCCGCACGCCTTCATCGAGATCGACGTGCCGGGTGACGGCAAGCTCGTACACTGGAGCATCGAGCTCAACAGCCCGAACAACCTCAAGCGCCAGGGCTGGACGCGCACCGCCTTGAAGCCGGGCGACAAGGTCTCGCTGCGGATGAACCCGCTGCGCGACGGCAAGCACGGGGGCCTGTTCCTCGACGTCAAGCTCGCCAATGGCAAAGTACTCGATTCGGGGATTCCGAAGAACGGCACCCCGGTCAACGTCCCGCGGCTGTGAGGGAGAGGATCATGAACCGCCAACGCCTAATCACGCTTTCGGCGCTGCTGCTGGCGCCGCTCGCAATCCCCGCCGCCGCGCATCACAGCTATGCGATGTTCGACATGCAAAAGACCGTGGTGCTCGACGCCTCGGTCGTGCGCTTCAAGTGGCAGAACCCGCACGCCTTCATCGAGGCCGACATCACCACCAAGACCGGCACCGAGCGCTGGGCGATCGAGATGACCAGCCCCAACAACCTCACGCAGGAAGGCTGGAAGCGCACCTCGCTCAAGCCCGGCGACAAGGTCAAGATCTGGGTCCACCCGCTGCGCAGCGGCGACCGCGGCGGCAGCTACGCCGGGGTCAGGCTGCCCGATGGCTCGACTTTGGGCACGGTGAGCTGATGCGGCTCCTCACGGGCGTTGCCCGCGCTGTCCTGGGCGCCGCGCTTTGCCTTGCCGCTCCGGCCGCTGCCCAGCTCGGCGCGGCGACCCAGTCGCCGCCGCCCGAAGGCGTCGCAGAAGGCCAGGGCGCGGCCAACCCCAAGGGGCACTATGCGCAGCTCGATGCGCTGCCCGACTGGGGCGGGATCTGGTTCGTGATGGGCGGCCCGCCGGCCCCCGGCACCACACCGGCCGAGCCCAAGCTCAAGGGCGAGTACCTCGCCCGCCGCGAGCAATGGGTCGCCGACGCTCGCTCGCGAGACGGCGTGGTCCGGCGCAACCGCTCCAACTGCAGCCCGCCGGGCATGCCGCGGATCATGCGCCTGGCGCAGTACCCCTACGAGTTCATCTTCGCTCCGGGCCGGGTGACCGTGAACCAGGAAGCCTGGATGCAGAGCCGCACGATCTGGACCGACGGCCGCGCGCACGAGGAGGATCCCGACCCAAGCTTCATGGGCGATTCCATCGGCCGCTGGGAAGGCGATACGCTGGTGGTCGAGACCCGCGGCATCTCCGACGAGCTCGAGATCGACACCGGCTGGCCGCACTCCGACCAGTTCGTCCTGACCGAGCGGATCCAGCTTGATCCGGCCGACCCGAACGTGCTTGTCAATCACATGCGGATGGAAGACCCCGAGGCGCTCGCCGAACCCTTCGAAGTGACCGCCCGCTACCGCCGCGACCGCTATGGCAAGCTTTACGAATTCCAATGCTCGGAAAACGACCGTAACCCGGTCAACCAGGAGGGCGAAACTGAGTACAATTAGGCCCTTATTCCGGCTTGGTTGTCGTCAATCTCACCTTTTTGACTTTGCAACATTAGCTTATTGACCATATCAAAATAGGTCCCTAGGCTTCCTTATACTCTGCAAAAGAGTGCGGTTTGGGGGAGCCAATGCTGCAGGTCTACACGTGGGAGCCGAACGCCAACTCGGGCAAGCCGCTTCTGTGCCTGCATGAGAAGGGCGTGCCCTTCACGCACCACTATATAGACATGGGCAAGCTGGAGCAGTTCTCGCCCGAGTTCCTCGCGATCAACCCTGACGGCACGATCCCGGCAGTCGTTCACGATGGCTTCGTAATGACGGAATCGACCCCGATCATGGAGTATATCGACGACGCCTTCGAAGGGCCTGCCCTGCGCCCCGACAGTCCGTCCGCGCGTTGGCGGATGCGCCAGGTGATGCGGTACATGGACAACGTCGTGGCCCCCTCGCTGGCGATGCTTGCGTCCAACCGCCTGGCCGCACCGCGCTACGCGGCAATGGATCCAGAGGAAAAGCAGCGCGAGCTCGACAAGATACCTCTGCCCGAGCGCCGGGCGGCCTGGGAAAAGCTGATGTTCGGCAAGACCCCGCAGGCCGACCTGGATGAATCGGCGCGTCGCATCGCCCAGAGCTTTGCCGCGTTCGAAGGCCTGCTCGGGGAAACCCAGTTCCTGGCGGGAGATGCGTTTTCGCTTGCCGATATCAATGTGATGGCGACCTTCTATCACCTTCCACAGTCCTACCCGGAGGAGGTCAACGACCGCCGTCGACCGAACCTGATGGCATGGCTGCGTCGGTGCCATGCGCGCGAAGGATTGCAGCGCGGGTTCGCAACTGGGCGAGGCTTCATCACGCAGCGCGCAGCGGAAGTTCGCCGGCTTCTCGATGTCGGGGAGGTCGCGGCGGGATGCTAGAACTCTATCACGGCGGACCCGCAGGGCACTCGGCCTCGGTGCTTATCACGCTTGCTGAGAAGGGGATCGAGTACGTCTCGCATCGGCTCGACATCGCGAGCTTCGAGCAGCACGGCGAGGCGTTCCGTTCGCTCAATCCGGCGGGACAGGTGCCGGTGCTCGTCGCTGATGGGCAGCCCCTGACCGAGACCTTCCTGATCCTGCTTTATCTAGACGAACGCTATCTCGGCGTGCCGCTGGGAGGTGCCGATGCGCGAGACCGCTACGCGGTCCAGAAATGGGGCAAGTATGTGGAAACGCATATCGCTCCCAACCTCGCCATCGCTCGCTGGGCTCGCTTCGGCACGCGCGTGAATGACGAGATCCGAAAGGGCCTGACACGACTGCCGCCCGAGCGTGAGACGCTCTGGCGAAGCGCTTTGGACGGCTTTTCAGAGGAAGCCGTGGAGACTGCCCGTGCGGCGCTGGCCAAGGCCGCCAGTCGTCTGGCCGAGGACCTTGCCGACGGGAATTGGCTGGCCGGTGCGGACTACACGCTCGCAGATATCGCGGCCTATCCGCACCTGACGCAATTCGCTGCTCTCGACATCGAGGTGCCGGGCGACGTGGAGGGCTGGCTGGACCGGATCGCCGAACGTCCGGCCGTGCGCGCGGTGGGAAACCAAGCTCAGATCGCTGCAACGATGGGCCCCGAGCGGGGACGCTGGGGGTGATGAACTACTGACAATTCATTGGCGGAGCATCGGCTGAACCGGTGTCCGGAGAGAGAATGGGGAGGAATGCACATGAAGACCGTATTGAATGCGGGTCGGCGGCTTGCGCCTGGCCTTACTGCCCGCGGTAGCGGGCTGGCGCTTGCCGCGGCGCTATTGGCACCGACGGCTGCAATGGCCCAGGACGAAGCGCCGGGCCGCGAGGCTGAAAATCCCGAGATCATCGTCACGGCCCAGTTCCGTGAACAGGCGCTGCAGGACGTGCCGATCTCCATCACCGCGGTCACCAGCGAAGAACTCGAACAGCGCAGCGTCAAGACCATCCTCGACGTCGCCAACTCGGTGCCGAACGTCGAAATGACCAGCGGTGCTTCGGGGTTTGGCGCACAGACCAACCAGGCGTTCATCCGCGGCCTCGGCCAGGTCGACTTCTTGACCGCCTTTGAGCCGCGCGTCGGCTTCTATGTCGACGACGTCTATTACGCGACGACGTTCGGTTCGGTATTCGACGTGCTCGATATCGAGCGGGTCGAAATCTTGCGCGGTCCGCAGGGAACGCTGTTCGGCCGCAACTCGGTCGGCGGCGCGCTGCGCCTGATCTCGAAGAAGCCCAAGGGCGACAACAGCGGCTATGTCGAGATGACCGGAGGCAGCCGCAACCGCTATCAGCTGCGCGGCGCCTATGACCTTGGCATCACCGACGACCTCGGCTTCCGTATCGTCGGCAGCGCCAAGGGCCAGGAAGGCTACGTCAAGCGGCTCGACTACAAGTGCGAATTTCCGCAGTTCGGTAACGAGCGGGTCGGCGGAGTAGGCCAAGGCCCGGTCAATGGCGATTCCTGCCAACTAGGCACCTTGGGCGGCGGCGACAGCTACGCATTCCGCGGCACGCTGGGCTGGGCGCCGACCGATGCGGTGCAGGTCTACCTGTCCGGAGACTACACGCACGAAAACGCCGAGAGCTCGGCCGAGGTGATCCTCGATGTTCAGAGCTCCCGCGTGAATCCCGAGACCGGGATTATCGGCGGCGGGTCCATTCCGCCGGCCGGCGTTGATACCAACGGTATCGCCACGTGGCTGCGCGGCATCGGCACCAGCTATTACGGGTTCGATGTCTCCACGCCGGACAAGCTGCAGGCCGTCATCGCTTCGCTGGAATCGCCTGACGGTTTCACGACATTCGCCCGCTACGGCAACGAACGGACCGGCTTCTACAATCCGCCCGAAGGCCAGATGGAAGCTTACGGCGGGTCGCTGACTGTCGAAGCGGACTTGTCGGACCTGCTGCACCTGACCTCGATCACGGCCTATCGCGGATACCATGGCGATTTCGGTCAGAGCTTGCTTGCGGTTCCGACCGAAGAAGTTCGCAACGCCCTGGACCACCGGCAGTTTAGCCAGGAACTGCGCCTGCTCGGCTCGGCCCTGGATGATGTCCTCCAGTACACGCTGGGCGCCTACTATCTCGACACCAGGACGCTCAATCCGGCGCGCGTCCAGACCGAGGGCTTCATTCCCTCGGCGCTCGACTTCTACAGCGACGATACCGCAACGCTCAACAGCTGGGCGCTGTTCGGTGCTGTCGATGTCCGTCCGATCGAGCGTCTGACGCTGTCGGCGGGTCTGCGCTATTCGAACGAGAAGAAGACCTACACCTTCGATCGCGACTATTCGCCGTCGGGGCTGTCGTTCCTCAACTTCGTCGAGACCGGCAAGAACCACGACGATCGCTTCAACCCACGCTTCTCGATTGCCTATGAGGTCTCGGACAACGCCAACGTCTATGCGTCCTACGCCACCGGCTTCACGGCCTCGGCGTTCAACGCGCGTCCATTCGGCGCTTCGGGTATCTTTGCGCTCGAGCCGGAAGACGTCACGGCTTACGAAGTCGGCTTCAAGAGCAACCTTCTCGGCAATACGCTGCGCCTGAATGCCGCGGGCTTCTTCACCAAGTTCGACCGGCTTGTCGGTACGCTCCGCGATCCGACCGTGCGGAACGGGGCCTGCGCCATCTTCTGCAACGACAACGTTGGCAACGCGGAGATCAAGGGCTTCGAAGTCGAGGCCGTGGCGCGTCCGACGGCCGGCCTGATGGTCTCGGGCAACGTCGGCTACACCGACTTCCAGTACAAGGAACTGCTGGCCTCCACGCAGGGGTTGACCCTCGACAGTCCGCAGACGCGGGTGCCGAAGTGGAACCTGTCAGGTGCTGTGCAGTACGAGGCTCCGATCGGGACCGACCAGTACCTGACCCCGCGTCTGGACGTGAGCTACCGTTCGGACATCGCGCATTCGAACAACGTGCTGGCGGTATCCTCGATCCAGCCGTCCTACACGCTGGTAAACCTGCGTCTGACTTATCTGAACGATGCTCTCGGGTTCTCGCTGTCGGCGGCGCTCACGAACGCGTTCAACCAGTACTACCTGACAACGATTACGGATCAGCGAGAAAGCTTCGGCTTCCTCAGTGCGACGGTTGGAAGACCGCGGGAATGGTCGCTTACCCTGCGTAAGGAATTCTGACGTTGCACACATCGGGGGCGGGGCGCCTGTCTCGCCCCCGATGCCAGGGAGAGAGGATAAGGCGATGGGCAGCATAGCCGGTAACGATTCCAATATTCCGACTGAGCCGGCCACCGAGCCGGCTCAGAGCCTTGCCTCGGCAGGGGCCGTCGGTCCTTATCCGCCTCCGAAGGAAGCCTGGTACGCGGTCGGCGTCCTGGCGCTGGCGACGACCTTTGCGATGCTAGATCAAGGCATCCTTGGGCTGTTGATCCAGCAGATCATCGTCGACTTCAAACTTACCGACACCCAGGCCAGCCTGCTGCTCGGTCCCGCCTTTGCGTTCGTCTACGTGATCGTCGGCATTCCGCTTTCTCCCATGATCGATCGGTGGACGCGGACCAAGATCATCGCCATCGGCATCACCGTCTGGAGCCTGGCGACGGCTGCCTGCGGCTTGGCCAACAACTTCGTCCAGCTGTTCATCGCCCGCATGGTGGTTGGGGCAGGGGAGTCGGTGAACGGTCCGACGGCCTATTCGATCGTCTCGGACTATTTCTCCCGCGACCGGCTGCCGAAGGGCATTTACGGACTGCAGATCGGGTCTGCCGCCGGCAGCGGGCTGTCGTTGCTGCTGGGCGGGATCATGATCTCGCTGATCGCCAGCATGGGTACCCCGACGCTTCCGTTCGTTGGCGAACTGCGGCCGTGGCAGGCAGTGATGATGGCCGTGGGCCTGCCCGGAATGTTCGTGGCGCTGCTGCTCCTGACGGTGAAGGAGCCACCGCGGCGCAATTTTCGGGCAGAGGTCTCGAAGGTTCCGCTGCTCGGCGCCGTGAAATACATGTGGCTGCATTTCGCGGTCTTCGGTCCGCTGTTCATTGGCCTCACGCTTGGCGCGCTCGACCAGGGCAGCCGGGCCTGGGGGGCGGCGTTCTTTCAGCGGACTTACGGCTGGGGGCCCGCGACCTTCGGCCAGGCGGCCGGAGTGGTCTCGCTCGTCGCCATGCTCGCCGGACTGTGGATCGGCTCCAAGTGGGTCGATTGGTTCCAGTCGCGCGGCAAAGTCGACGGGCCGTTCCGCGTGATCCTCTACACCCGCGCGGTCAGCATCCCGTTTGCCATCGCGATGCCGCTGATGCCGACGCCGGAGCTGTCGCTCGCCTTCCACGCCGTCGGCTTCCTGAGCCTTGGGATGACCGGACCACTGCTCAACGCGGTCATGCTGATCGTGACGCCCAACCAGATCCGCGGGCAGGTGATGGCGCTGTACTTGTTCATCTTCACGGTGATCGGTCAGGGCCTGTCGCCGGTGATCACCGGCGCCACCACCGACTACGTCTTCACCTCGCCCGATGACCTCCGGTGGTCGATCATGCTGCTGCATGTCGTGTTCATGCCGGCGGCGCTGGTCGTCACGTGGATGGGCTGGAAGCCGTATCGCCAAGAAGTGGAACGACTGAACGCGCTCGACGCTGCCGAAGGGAGGTAACCGATGCTGAGGACAATAACCGCCGCCATCCTGGCTTTCATCGCCGTACCTGCCGCAGCGCAGGCCCCGGTCAAAGTGCCATGCGAGCGCGCCTGCATGGAAGATCTCGCGGGACGTGTCCTGACGGCGCTCGCAGCGCGAGATGCTTCAACCCTGCCGCTCGCCAAGGGCGCTCGCTACACCGAGAACGGCCAGGCCATGGGCTTCGACAACGGCATGTGGCAGACCGCGAGCAAGGTCGGCGCTTACCGCCACGTCTTTGCTGACCCCGACACCGGGCAGTTCGGCGTTTTCTCCACGATGGATGAGAATGGCCATGGTCTGACTTTGGGTGCGCGGGTGAAGCTGCACCTCGGTCAGATTACCGAGATGGAGCTGGTCACTTATCGCACCGGCGCCGGGCCCGCGTGGAACGATGCAGGCTACGGCAATCTGGAAGGCATGAAGCAGCCCGCCGCGTTGTGGACCACCGCTACGCCCAGCGGAAAGCGCCTCTCGCGGCAGGAACTCATTGCCGCGGCGAACGCCTATTTCAGCGCCATCGAGAACAACGATGGCAAAGGCTATTATCCTTTCACCGACGATTGCGACCGTCTGGAGAACGGCACGATGACCACGAACAATCCTGGCATTGTGCGCATGGGCGGGGTCGATATCGGCGGGATGGGCTGCAAGGCGCAGTTCTCCACCGGGCTCTATGGCGTCGTCACTGAAGTCCACGATCGCCGCTTCCCGATCGTGGATGTCGAGCGGCAATCGGTGTTCGCCTTTGCAGTGTTCGATCACTGCGGCTGCAAGAAGGAACTGGTCACGCCCGATGGCCGCAAGGTCGATGTCGGCATGTTCAACAAGCCTTCCAGCATCCTGCTGGCCGAGGCCTTCAAGATCCGGGACGGTCTGATCCATCAAGTCGAGGCGGTGGGGACGAGCGTGCCCTATCATTCCGTGCCCGGCTGGAGCCGCTAACTGCCTTCCAGAAAGTCGGACGGTATGACCGATAGCATCGCTCGGCCAAGCGTGCCGGGCACCTGGTCGCCGTTGCGGCACAGGGTGTTCCTGGCGATCTGGTTGGCGAGCATTTTCAGCTCAATCGGCAGTCAGCTCCAACAAGTCGGTGCGGCGTGGTTGATGACTTCGCTCGCGCCTTCGCCGGAGATGGTGGCGCTGGTGACCGCGCTGTCCACTTTGCCGATCCTGCTGTTCTCGCTTCCGGCAGGCGCTCTTGCGGACATGATCGATCGACGACTGGTCCTGTTCGGCGCGCAGATCCTCATGCTCACGGCATCTGCGACGCTCGCCGCCGCTGCGTTTGCGGGGGTGGTCACGACCGGGCTCCTCCTGTCGCTGACGTTTCTCATCGGATCGGGTCAGGCGGTCATGGCGCCGGCGTGGCAGTCCATCGTTGGCGACCTGGTGCCTCGTGAAGAGGTGCCGCACGCCGTCGGTCTCAATGTCATGGGCTTCAACATCGCCCGCACCATTGGACCGGCGATCGGCGGGGTGCTGGTGGCTGTCGCCGGGAGCAAGGTCAATTTCGCACTCAACGCCCTTAGCTATCTCGCGCTAATCGGTGTGCTCTCGGTCTGGCGGCCCGGGCGCCGGGCGGCCCTTGCCGCGGATTCGGTCTTTGCGGCCATGCGCGACGGCGTGACCTACGCGCTTCATTCCGTGCCCGTGCGCCGCGTCGTCGTCCGGGCCATGGGCTTTGGCTTCTGCTCGTCGATCGTAGTCGCTCTGATGGCGCTGGTAGCTCGCGATCTGTTGGGACAGGGCGCGCCGGTGTTCGGCCTGCTGATGGGCTGCATGGGCTTGGGTGCGGTGACGGGAGCGGCGCTGCTCGGCCGGCTGCGCGAGCGTTTTGCCACAGAGGGCCTGATCCGTATCGCCATCGTCGTCACGGCAGCGGCGCTGGCGGCGATCAGCCAGTCGCGCCTCCTCCCGCTGACCTGCATGGCCCTGTTCGTGGTTGGCGGGGGAATGGTTCTGGGGCTTTCGACGTTCAATGTCGCCGTGCAGATGAACGTGCCTCGCTGGGTCTCCGGGCGAGCGCTCGCGCTCTACCAGATGTTTGCATTCGGGGGCATGACCGTGGGCGCCTGGTTCTGGGGTCGAATGGGCGAGATGTCAGGGATCGGAATGGCCTACCTCGCCTGCGCCGCGACTTTGCTTACCACCTTGCTGCTGGCCTGGCGCTTGCCGGTGCGCGAGGTCGCATCGGAGGCCCTGGTCGCGGCTCCGCAGACGGTGGGCGAGAATTTTCCCGATGCTCCGGCCGGGGTGGGCGTGGTGGTGGAGATCGAATATCTGGTTACATCCGAATATCGCGAGAGGTTTCTCGAAGCCGCCGCGGCGCGCCGGCGGATGCGAGTGCGCGATGGCGCCAGAGGGGTCACCCTGCACCAGGACACTGCGGACGCGCGGCTCTGGTCGGAGCGGTTCCGCGTACGCAGCTGGACGGAATACCTCCGCCAGTGCGAACGCCGTACGATGGAGGCCAAGCAACTCGACGACTTGCTCGCCGATTGCCACCAGGGGGATCAGCCGCCGGTTACTCAGTACCATTTTGAGAACGGGCAACGGCTCGACAGGCAGGACCCTTATTCGCTGGTTTGAACGACGAGACGGCTAGCTCGTCCCGTCGTTCAGACCGCAGCTCAATTCGTCGGCGCGTTGCTCCAACCATTCCCGGTGCCGTAGGGAATGGTGACGAAGGGAAACGCTTCCACCTCGTGGATCTTGCCGTCGCGGATGCCGAAGGTTTCCATCGTCGCCAGGTTGATGACCATGCCTGCCGCCGAGCCCGGGCGCGGCATGCGGGTATTGGGAACAGGCCGGCGAATGCCGTCATGGACGAAGAACGGGAACGTCGCGACAAGGCCCTTCTGCTCGTCCACCACCAGCGCGCGGTGCGGCCAGATGCGCTTGATGCCGTTGAACACGCCGAGGCTCACCTGCTCTTCGCAGGTCATCTGCGACAGCTCGATGAAGAAGCGGCCGAGTTCGGTCTTGGGATCAGGCAGTACTGGCGAGGGGGTGGCTCGGCCCGGCCCGTCATTGTTGGCCGTGCGATAGCCCTTTTCGTGCCGAATGCAGTCCTCGGCGAACGGTGCGATCCGGCCGTCTTCGCCGGTGAGGGCGTCGAAATAGCTTTCGGCAGCATAGGTCAGGAACTCGCGCGACATCCGCTTGTCCGCTGGGACGTCGGCCAGCAAGGTGGGGCGGGCGGTGGTCAGCAGTTCCATCGCCTCAGGTGCGACATCGCGGTCGTAGAGCTGCTCGATTTCGGTGATCATGTTACGTTCGACTTTGAGCCGCACGCCCACCATCGCCGGACGGCCGCCGACCTTGAGCACTGTCTGATACGCGACCTGTCCCTGTACCGGGTCGGCGATGGTGACGCGGAAGTCGGTCGGCGCGACGTTTTCACGCCCCAGCAGACCCTCTCCGATTTTCACTGGCCCGGTGTTCTCGGTCATGACCACCACTTCGGCGAGCGGCAGGCCGCTGTAGTTCTTGGTTTCGAGCGCCTTCATGTAGGCATCGCCGATCGCGACCAGGCAGGCCCGATCGCAAGCCCTGACTTGGGCCGGGTCCCACGGTTGCTTGTACCAGGGCCTTGCCGTTTGCTGCGCCTCGGCGGGGCCAAAGGCTGCCAAGGCCACGGCAAAGGTAATTCCAACCGCGGCAATCCTCTTCCGCATTCCATCCTCCCTGTGTGGCGGGCTCTATGGAGCCTCGCGATAGATTGGGCTGCCGACGAGCCCTGGTATGAGATCCAGGGCTGTGCGTTCGCGTTGTTCGTCATGGCCAAGCGCTCGCAGGATGGCATCGAAGCGATCCTGGACGCCTGGCCGAAACTCAGGCGCCGTGAAGATGTAGAGCGCGTTGTCGCGAATGCCCTGCAGCACGAGCTCGCCCGCTTCTTCGGGCGTCGCAGTCAGCGCTCCCAGTCGTTCGCGATCTTCATCACTCAGCGTGAAGCGTGGGGGCGGTCCCGATGGTGCGTCCTGGGCCGTAGCGAAGCGGGTGGGGCGGGTCTTCTCGTACTCACGAATATTGCTGCGCACGCCTCCTGGGCAGAAAGCCGAAACGCCGATGCCTTCCGGTGCAAGCTCGGCTCGCAGCGCTTCGGACAAGCCGACGACGGCGAACTTGGTCGCGACGTAGATGCCCGCCTGGCTGTATTGCAGCACGCCCGCCATCGAGGCTGTGTTGACGACATGTCCGCCTTCGCCGTGCGAGCGGATCCTGGGCAGGATTTCCTTGATCCCGTTGAAGACCGCGCTGAGGTTGACGTCGACTGCCCAATCCCAGTCGTCGTAGCTCGCAGTACCCAGGCTCTTGAGAAGGCCGATGCCCGCGTTGTTGCATAGGACATGCAGCTTGCCACAGGCGCTCTCAGCTTCGGTGGCAGCCGCGGCGTAGGCAGCACGGTCGGTCACATCGAGCCGCAGGGTATGGACGGCGTGTGCCAGACCTTCGGCAGTCAATTCTTCTCTCGCCTGATCGAGGTGGTCGTCGCGAACGTCTGCAATCGCCACGTTCATTCCCGCCCGGGCAAAGACTTTCGCCATGCCCAATCCGATTCCGCTGGCGCCCCCGGTGATGAAGGCGCCTTTGCCGGCCAGATCGCGCATCGCTTAAGCCTTACCGCCCAGGGCGTCGGCAAGCGCTTTCGCTTCGGCGGTCATGCGCGCCCGCCGCTCCTCTCCCGTGCGTCGTCGCTCGTCCATTTCGAAGTCGGTGGGAAAGGCGGCGAGCATCTCTTCAAAGTAGCTGGCAACTTCCTCGCGGAACTCGCCGTGCGGAAAGATGTAGGGCTGGTTCTGAGCGATCGCCTGCACCACCGTCTCACCCAGCTCCATCGGGTCCATCCCGCCGTCGATGGTGTCGCGCAAATCACCTGCAGCGGCGCCCTCGTGAGCCTGACGGTAGACGTCTCCGGCAGTCATGGCCCGCGTGCGCACCATTCCCGGACACAACACCGAAACGCCGATACCATAGGGAGCGAGAGCCAGCCGCAGCGCGTCGCTCATGCCGCGCACGGCGAACTTGCTGGTCGCATAGACCCCGGCGAACGCGGGCACGGGGATCATGCCCGCCATGGAGCTTGTGTTGACTACGTGGCCGCCCTCGCCATGAGCTTTCATGCCCGGCAGGAAGCTGACCAAGCCGTTGACCGTGCCGCCGATGTTGACGTTGAGGACGTAGTCCCAATCCTCGTAGCTCGCTTCATCGATCGGGTTGCGCTGGCTGACACCCACGTTGTTGCAAAGCACGTGAACGTTGCCGAACACCCGCGCGGTCTCCGCCGCCGCTTGCGCCATGGCTGCGCGGTCCGCCACATCGAGCTGGATGAAATGCGCCCGGTTGCTCGATCCCAGAACACCGCGCGCCTCATCGAGATGGGCCTGCAGCAAGTCCGCGACGACGACATTCATCCCTTTCGCCAGAAAGGCACGGGCCATCCCGAGGCCAATGCCACTCGCGCCGCCGGTGATAAAGGCCGTCCTGCCCTGGAAATCCCGCATCCTCGTCTCCCCATCGACCGCCCTCTTGCCGAGGGTCGCTTCGCACTTCGCGCCCTAGCCAACCGTGCAAGAATCGGTAGAACGCAGAACAGTGGAAGATTTATCGCGGAAACCTTTTTGACACCATCAAAATCGTCTAGGGGAGAGGCTCGACAAAGGGGGTAGTTTGAGCAAGCCAGAATCAAAATCACGCCCGACCGACGCGATTGATAACAGCCCCTCTGGGCCACCGCGGCGCAGTCGATCAGAGCGTTCCGGACCGCTCGCCGACCTGGTCACGATGCGCATGATCATCCTGTTCGGCCTCATGCGGCGAAGCGGTGCGCATGAGCAGCGCCGACAATTCGGGCTGTCAGAGACAGAGTGGCGGATCATGGCCCAGCTTGGCGAATTCGCGCCCCTGTCGCTGAACGGCCTGGCAGAATCTCTGTTGCTGGATCGCGGTCAGCTTAGCCGGACGATGAAGGGAATGGTCGAGCGAGGCCTGGTTTCGCGTGAGCGAAAGCCCGGCGGGCCTGAGATCGAACTGGATCTCACCAAGCAAGGACGGGAAATGCATGCCCGCATGGTGTTGCGGGCCATTGAGCGGGACCGCGTGCTTGTGGAGGGTATTCCCGAAGAGGAGCTCCAGACGCTGCGGCGGGTGATCGACGCCATGATCGCGCGCGCCGAGGCCTTGATGGATGAGGCAACTCCTGACGTGGAGTAGGATCTGGCGCGCATTCCTCTCGACTTTTTGACAAAGTCAAATAAGTACCTCCGACATACAGGGAGGAACGGATGCTAGCGCTCTATCACTTTGGACCGGTCGCCAACTCACTTACGCCTCTGCTGTGTCTGCTCGAAAAGAACCTCGCGTTCGAGAACCGCTTTCTCAACAGCCGGAAGTGGGAACATCACGATCCGGCATTCCAGAAGTTGAGCCCCGAAGGGATGGTCCCGCTTCTCGTGCACGACGGGCGGGTCGTGCGTGAATCGACTGTAATCAATGAATATATCGACACGGTCTTTCCTGACCTTGCGTTGCGTCCGCAAGATCCGTGGCTGCAGGCCGAGATGCGCGTCCTGACCAAGTACGTCGATGAGTATTTTTGTCCCGCACTGACGGTGCTTGGAGCGCACGGGGCTACGTCTTTCGCGTCCAAAATCGACAAGGAAGAAATGGCGCGACGTTTGGAGCGAATGCCGAACGAAGAAGTGCGGGAGAAGTGGAGCAGGGTTTCCAAGACGGGGTACACAGAAGACGAACTCACAGACGCCCGTCGACGCTTGAAAAATTGTGTCGCGCGGGTTGAAGGCCAGTTGTCACATAATGAACAATGGCTGCTGGGGGAGTTCTTCTCGCTTGCCGATATTAAGTGGTACTCCATGGCCGCCTTACTACCAAGGGCGGTGCCTGATCTGTGCAATCCAGAGGCCGCGCCCGCCCTTCATCGATGGCTCGCGCGCATGGCCGATCGTCCTGCCGTAAAGGCTCTCGAGAATTACAGGGGAGCGTAGCGCTGTGCCAACGTGCGCTTCCTGCAGCTAGTTTGTCGCACTGACCTTTTTGACCTTGTCAAACCGACCTTTGGGCGGCAAAGTTGTGGCAAATATAAAACGGGACTCACAGTCCCGACTGAGGGGATGACCATCATGCGCCTGCCAACGGGCCTGCTTCGTGCTGCTTTGCTTCTGCCAGTGTCGCTCTTGCTCGGCACTGGCGCGGGAGTGGC
>JAGIBN010000014.1 GCA_017744315.1 Porphyrobacter sp. | reverse complement strand
GACTGCAGGGCGTGAAGATCAACGACAAGCACATCGAGGTGATCGTTCGCCAGATGCTGCAGAAGGTCGAGATCACCGATGGCGGCGACACCACGCTGCTGCCGGGCGAGCAGCTCGATGCCGAGGAGATGAACCAGATCAACGCCAAGCTGGCCAAGGGCAAGCAGCCCGCGGTTGGTACTCCGGTGTTGCTCGGCATCACCAAGGCGAGCCTGCAGACGCGTTCGTTCATCTCGGCGGCTTCGTTCCAGGAGACGACCCGAGTGCTCACCCAGGCCGCGGTCGAGGGCAAGCAGGACACGCTGATCGGTCTCAAGGAGAACGTGATCGTGGGCCGCCTCATCCCCGCCGGTACCGGTGCGGGCATGAACCGCCTGCGCGTCACCGCCAACAGCCGCGACGCCGCGATCCGCGCTTCGTGGAAGAAGGCCCAGGAGCACCTCATCATGGCCAACACGGCCGAAGAGGAGCACGCTGCCGAACTCGAACAGGGTCCGGAAGCGGCGCTGGGCGGCGATCCGCTGGCCGAGGTCGAGGGCGAGACCCACGGCACCGACGCGGATGCCGGCGAGTATCTGGTCCAGAGCGACGAGACGCTCGAGGCACCCGAGGCCAGCGAAGAAGTCGTGGAAGAGGGCGCTCCCGAAGAGGAGTGAACTTAGCCTAGGCTAACAGAAGGCCCCGCCGGAGCGATCCGGCGGGGCTTTTCTTTTGCGCGGCACTCGCGCATCGCGCTCCCGCAGAGAGGGGACGGGAATGAGCGCCATCTACGACGAGATCGGGGTCGACTACTCGCAGCTTCGCAAGCCCGACGCGCGGATCTCCTCGCGCATCCTTGAAGCGCTCGGGTCTGCCGAGACCGTGCTCAACGTCGGGGCCGGAACCGGATCCTACGAACCGCGCGACCGGCAGGTTACGGCGGTTGAGCCGTCGCTCGAAATGATCCGCCAGCGCCCGCCTTCCGCTGCCCCGGTCATCCAGGGCAGTGCTGAGTATCTGCCGTTCGAAGATGACAGCTTCGACGCGGCGATGGCCGTTCTCACGATCCATCATTGGGCGGACAAGCAATGCGGCCTGGCGGAGATGCGTCGCGTCACTCGTGGCCCGATCGTGCTGCTGACGTTCGATCCCGCTTGCCGCTGCGCGTGGCTCAACGACTATTTCCCCGAACTCGTCACGCTGGATGAGGGGCAGATGCCGCGCCTGTCCGATTACCCGAACTGGCTGGGACCGGTCCGCATCGAGCCGTTGCCAATCCCGCACGATTGCACCGACGGATTCCTCTACGCCTATTGGCGCCGCCCCGCCGCCTACCTCGACGAGGCGATCCGCTCGGGCATTTCCTCATTCTGGCGGATCGGCCAGGTGCAGGAGGGACTGGATAAACTAGCCCGCGATCTCGAAAGCGGAGAGTGGGAACGGGGCTACGGCGAACTGCTGGCGCTCGACGAACTCGATCTGGGCTATCGCCTGGTGATCGCGCCCTAGTGCCTAACTTCCCGAAGTCGTTAGCAGCCTGAACCGCGGAGAGGCCGCGCATCGTTTCGCGGGCAGTTCCTGTCGGAGTTCGGCCAGAAGGGCCTCGCGCGCGGCGGTGAAGGCGGCCTGTTCCGCGTTCGACGCGGATCGTGCGGTCAGCGACAAAGATACGTCGACACCGTCTTCGCCGATGACGAGCGTTCTCGGCACGGTCGTGATGGCAAACCCGTCAGCAGGATAGATGACGCCTTGCGCCCGTGGGTCGCCGGCCGGAAACGGCAGGTAGCGCGGCTTGCTGTCGATCAGCGGAAGCGTCGTCGGCACGCCGCCGAAATTGCGCTCGAACCGAAGGCCGATCGACTGCAGCGTATACCATGGTGTCGCAAAGAGCGGTCCAGCGTCCCCGGCCTGATGGAGATCGATTGCCAAACGCGTGCAGCCGATTTCGGGCACGAGGAAGATCGCGCTTCCCTCGCGGTTCTGCACGAGTTGGAGGCCCAGCGTGAACGGGAATGCGGCCTTGGTCGATCCCCTGACGTCGAGTTCTGCTCCGAGCGTTCGGCCAATGCGGGAGGACGAGAGATCCGCACGAAGCCGGGCCTCGCCATGGGCCGTGGCAGCCCACTGGCCCGTCAGGCCGATGCCCTTTTTCCACTCCAGAGCCGGCGGCTCGAAGGAGAGCCGGCCAGAGGCAAAGTCCGGCGATGCGGGAGACACGGCCAGGTCGATATCGCCAGCCAGGCGATTGCGGGCCAGGTTCGTCCTGAACAAGGTGCCAGCGGCTTCGGAGATAACCGCGCTCAGTTCCTGATAGTCGTCGCTCGAGGCGCTGCTGGAAGTTGGTTGAGTGTCCCGGCTTGCGAGCGCCAGGACCGGCGCGATCGGCAAGTGTCCTACGGCCTCGCTGGATTTGCGCTCGAACGGCTTCAGTCTCGCGGCCGTTGCCAGCGCGCGGGCATCGTGGGCGGCTTGTACGGTTTCTTCCCGGCGGGTGGGCCGAGGTAGCGTCTCAGGCTGGAGCGACTGATTGGGTGCCTTGGGCAAACCACCCAGAAGCCATACGCCGCTTGAAACGACCAGCAGGCGGTCGGTCGAGATCTCTCCATGAAGCGGTCGGCCGTCGAAGCTCGCGGCCATCTTGTAGCTGCCGTCCACCGGAAATTCGCCTTGCTGGGTTGTCAGCAGGCCGGGTTCGAGGTCGACCGATGCCTTGAGCGGGGGCAGTGGGACAAGCAGGTTCTGCCCGAAGCCCTCGAGCAAGCGCGTCGCCGCGACTTGGGAGAGCAACTCCGTCGCCGCATAGTTGAGCGGCCCCAAACGAACGCGCGGCGAAATGCTTGTCGGAACCAGCCGGAAATAGAGTGCTTCCGGATCATCCTGCGCTCCGCGTACCGGCAGAATGTCGGCCTCAGCTACGAACCGAACCGTCGCTCCGCCCCACCACGGAGTTCGGGTAACGGGTGCATAGGTCACCTTCATCTGCGCCTTTGCGCGGAGCAGAAAGTCCGTGGGATTGAAGGAAAGCTCTTCGATCTCAGCGACCAGGAAGCCCTCCGGACCCTGCGCGCCCACATTCCCGAACGGCATCCTGTATTGGGTGCCGACCACGGTGTCGGCCACGTCTTGAAGCGTGTTTGCCGGGACAAACAGGCGCACGGGCCATCGTTCCGGTTCCGGGCCGAGGTCGATGATCTGCTCGGCATTGGCGACCATCGCAGCCCGATCGGACAACGAAGCCGTCAGGGGTGTCGCGCGCTGCGCATAGAGCCAAAGCGCACCGTAGCCTACGATAACGAGCCCGACGATCGAACCGAGGACTATCTTAAGCCAGCGCAAAATCTTGATCCCTGGACCAGACGCGATCGCGCAAACTCAAGCGGGCGTCTCGGTCGGCGACCATTCGGGTAAACCCGCAATGGCCAGGAAATGTCACCGCCCGGCGCTGCTTTTCTTTGCGCATTGAAAGGCGGGTTGATGTGTCTCGCGGGGACCCCAGATAACCCGCCAGACCTTTCCGGAGCTTTCCTGCATGACCGACACCTCTGTCCTGTTTCAGCCGTTCAACTCGCCCAAGCTGACCCTGCCGAACCGCATCGTCATGGCTCCGATGACCCGCAACATGGCGCCCGAGGGTGTGCCCGCGCGGCCCAATGCCGATTACTACCGCCGCCGCGCCGAAGGTGGCGTCGGGCTGATCCTGTCGGAAGGCACGGTCATTGCCCGGCCCGCTTCGCGCAACATGGCGGCTATTCCGTTCTTCCACGGCGATGCCCCGCTTGGCGGCTGGCGCGGCGTGATTGAGGGCGTGCACGACGCTGGCGGGAAGATGGGCCCGCAGATCTGGCACACCGGTGGCGTGCCCTCGTCCGATGCCGCGTTCGAGCGCGGCCCGCTCGACACCCCCTCCGGCCTCGACGCGCCCGGCAAGCCCGCGGGCGAGCCGATGAGCGAGGAGGCGATCGCCGATACCGTCGCGGCCTTCGCCCGCGCGGCAGCCGATGCCAAGGCGCTGGGTTTCGACACGCTCGAGATCCACGGCGCGCACGGCTACCTGATCGACCAGTTCTTCTGGTCCGGCACCAACCTCCGCGAGGACCGCTACGGCGGTGCCACGATTGCGGAGCGCTCACGCTTTGCCGCTGAGATCGTGGCGGCCATGCGGGAAGCCGTGGGGCCGGACTATCCGATCCTCCTGCGCGTCAGCCAGTGGAAGCAGCAGGACTACGGTGCCCGACTGGCGGAGACGCCCGAAGCGATGGAGCAGTGGCTCGGCCCGCTCGTATCCGCTGGCGTCGATATCCTGCACTGCTCGCAGCGCCGCTTCTGGGAGCCGGAGTTCCCCGAACTCGACGGCGAGCAGGGCCTGAACTTCGCCGGCTGGGCGAAGAAGATCACCGGCGTGCCGACCATCAGCGTCGGTTCGGTCGGGCTCAACTCGGACTTCATCTCGACCTTCCAGGGCGGCGAGGCGCAGTCCTCTGGCCTAGAGGGCCTGGTCTCGCGCATGGAACGGGGCGAATTCGACCTCATCGCCGTCGGCCGCGCCCTGCTTTCCGACCCGCACTGGGTGGAAAAAGTCAGGGAAGCCCGCCACGACGACATCCGCGACTTCGATCCCGGCGCGCTGTCAGTGCTGGCCTGATCCCGCTGACTCTCCTTCGGGGAGCAACGTTCTAGGAGAACGGGCCGCCGGATCGCTTCGGCGGCCCTTCTCTCAGTTTCGAAGAGTCGAAACTTCCATAACTGCAGCGGCGGCGTCAGCGGCTGCATTCGCTGCCTCCTGGTTCGCTTCGGCATCGGCGTCGTCAGCTTCGGATGAAGCCCCAATTTCGCCGTCGGAATCGCGCTGGCGCTGCTCATATTCCAGACGGTTCTGCTTCGCCGCGAGGGCTGGCGAGGAAGCGCAGGCGATTTGCTCGGAAGCCGATAACGCAGCCGATTGATCCGAACAGCGGTCGACCGCGATGTCGGCTGGGATCAAGTTGGTAGGCTCCGGATAGGCGTTGCCCTCTGCGATCAGGAGCGTCAGCCCGTCTATCAGGTACCGCGCTCCTTCGACTTGGTCCTCGTCTTTGGGCCAGAGGCCGCTGGCCTGGATCTCAGTCAACAGGTTACGCGCTTCTGCAAACTGCCTGAGTTCGCGGAGCGCGTTGGCCGCTCGGAGGTTCAAGCCGAACCAGAGGTCACGCGCTGACCTGGGCACCTTGGCCGTGGCGGCCACAAACTCACGCTGGTAGCGGGCTTTACGTTCCGGTTGCCCGTCGCTCTCCCAACTCGCCACCAGAAGTGCGTTCGCGAGTTCGGCCGGCGGCCGGCCCAAGGTCCGCATTAGCCAGCCCACGCGATAGTGCGGCGTCTCGCTTTCGCGCATCGCCTGAAACGACGGGGATCCGATCAACGGGGTAAGGATGGCGATCTCTTCAGGCGTGAATTCCTCTTTGAAAATGGAGAAGCCGTTTCCTGGACATTCCACCACTGGGAAGCCGTTCAGCATACCGTAGGGCTTGCCGTCGGGCCGTTCGCCCCAAGTGGTGGTGCTGGCCAAAACCGACGCCTCGAACACTTCGCCGCCGATCGGACAGGTGAATTCTTGCCGCACGAAGCGGGTGGCCGAGGCCGATCCGGCGACCAGCAAGCTTAGCATGCCCGCTATCGTGGCCGAGTGGCGAACGAGTGTAGGTAAGTGCATCGCCAATGCTTTCTCCTTGCTGCCCTGTTGCATTGTTGGCTAGCGGGGGCATTCCATGGCTGTCACTACGCGTTTTGCCCCATCGCCCACCGGTCGGCTCCACGTCGGCAACCTGCGCACGGCGCTGCATAACTGGATGCTGGCGCGCAAGGCCGGCGGGACATTCCTGCTGCGGATCGACGATACTGACGCTGCCCGGAGCGAGGAGCGGTTTGTCGATGCGATCCGCGCGGATCTTGCCTGGCTAGGCCTGGAACCTGATGGCGAGGAGCGGCAGTCGGCCCGGCTGGCGCATTACGAAGCGGCCTTCGAGCGATTGAAGGCGAGCGGACGGGTCTATCCGGCTTACGAAACCGCGCAGGAACTCGATCTCAAGCGCAAGGTCGCGTTGGGGCGCGGGCTCCCGCCGATCTACGACCGCGCCGCGCTGTCGATGAGCGAAGCCGAGCGGGCGGCCAAGGAAGCCGAGGGCGTGGCGCCGCACTGGCGCTTCAAGCTCGACCATGACACCCCGATCGAGTGGCTCGACGGCATTCGCGGACCGCAGCACTTCGATCCCGCCCAGCTGTCCGACCCGGTCGTGCGGCGGGCCGACGGCTCATGGCTCTACATGATGCCGAGCGCGGTCGACGATATCGAGATGGGCGTAACCGACGTCCTGCGCGGCGAGGATCACGTTTCGAACACCGCGGTGCAGATCCAGATGTTCACTGCGCTGGACGCGCAGCCGCCGCGCTTTGCGCACGAGGCCCTGCTCGTCGGCAGCGAGGGCAAGCTGTCGAAACGGCTCGGCTCGCTCGGCTGCGATGCTTTCCGCGAAACCGGCATCGAGCCCGAGGCCATCGTCGCGCTGCTCGCCCGCATTGGCACATCGCAGCCGGTCGAGCCGATTGCCGACCGCGCGGCGCTGGTGGAGAGCTTTGATCTCGGCCACTTCGGCCGTGCTCCCGCCCGGTTCGACGAGACCGAACTGGCGCGGATCAATACCGCTATCGTGCACCAGCTCCCCTTTGACCACGTCGCGCGCAGATTGCCCGAAGGCATGGGCGCCGCCGCGTGGGAGTCGATCCGTCCCAACCTCGAGCGAGTGGGAGATGCGGCTGACTGGTGGAATGTCGTCACCGGACCGATCGTTACGCCGGAATTCGACGCTGAAACGCTCGCCTTCCTCGCCGAGGCAGCTCGCGTCCTCACCTGGAGCGACGACCCCTGGGGTGGGCTGACCGGCGCGCTCAAGGAAAGCACCGGGCGTAAGGGCAAGGCGCTGTTTCTGCCCCTGCGTCAGGCGCTGACGGGTCGCGATCACGGGCCCGACATGCACACCCTGCTGCCGCTGATCGGCGAGGACGAGGCCCGCGCCCGCCTCTCTCGCCATGCCCCGGCCTGACGCTCACAAAACGCAACTCATCGAAAAGTTGCTTGCTCAGCTGAGGGACCATCGCTAGCGGACATGTGATAGTATCACATACCATTGACAGGGTTCCTCTCACATGAATGCCTTCCGCCTCGCGCTTTTCGCCGGGTCATCGCTTGCGCTCTCCGCCCCCGCACTCGCCCAAGACGCGCCTGCCGAACCCGCTCCCGCTTCCACGAGCGCCGACGACTTTCACGAGGATGTGATCGTGGTCACCGCCGGGGGTTTGGACCGGCTCGACATGCTCGCGGGCACTTCGGTGATGGACGGCGTGGACTTGCAGCGGAACCTCAGCGGACAGATCGGCGAAGTGCTGACCAAGATCCCGGGCGTTTCGGCTTCGAGCTTCTCGCCGGGTGCCTCGCGCCCGGTTCTGCGCGGGTTCCAGGGAGACCGGGTGCGCGTGCTGGTGGATGGTATCGGCGCAATCGACGCGTCCAACACCTCGGCCGATCACGCTGTGACGATCGACCCGCTGACCGCCGACAAGATCGAGGTGCTGCGCGGCCCGGCCGTGCTGCTTTACGGCAGCTCGGCGATTGGCGGCGCGGTCAACGTCATCGACAAGCGCATCCCGCAGCGGGTCCCCAATGAGTCGATCCACATCGATGCCCTAGCCGCGGCAGATACCGCCTATGACTTGCGCCAGGGCGGGGCTTCGGCCGACGTGCCCCTGTCGAGCCAGCTCGTCTTCCACGTCGATGGCTCGTGGCAGAAGACCAATGACGTGGAGATTCCCGGCTACGTCCTGACCGATTCCCTGCGTCAGGAACTCCTGGCAGAAGCAGCGGCCGAGCCGGATGAAGCCGATGAACTGATCGCCCAGGCCAATCAGCGCGATGTCCTGCCTTCGAGCGCTACCGAGACCTTCTCGCTCGGCTCGGGTCTCGCCTGGTTCGGTAACGGCGTCAGCCTGGGCGCATCGGTTGGCTACTACGATACGCAGTACGGCGTCCCCACGCGCCCAGGCGCGCACCACGATGACGAGGGCGACGTTTCGATCGATCTCAAGCAATGGCGCGGAGACTTCCGTGGATCTGTCGATCTCGGCGGCGGGTTCTTCGACCAGCTGACCACCCGCTGGGGCTATTCCGACTACACCCACGTCGAGATGGAAGGCGATGAGGCCGGCACGACCTTTGCCGTCAAGGGCGTCGAGGGGCGAGTGGAGCTGATCCAGCGCGAACATGACGGCTGGCGGGGTTCGCTCGGCGGGCAGTACCTGTATCGCGACTTCTCGGCCGTGGGCGAAGAGGCCTTCGTGCCGCCAAACACGACCGAGAGCTTTGCCGCCTTCACCTTACAGGAACTGGATCTGGACCCGTTCGAGATCGAGTTCGGCGGACGTTTCGAGCATACCGGGATCGAGGCGCAGACCCTGGGTATCAACCGTACCTTCGATGGATTTTCCGGCGCGTTGGGTCTCGCCTGGAGCCCCACTCCCGGAATACGCCTCGGCCTCAACGGTTCGCGCGCGGCGCGGGCACCTTCGGCCGAAGAGCTGTTCGCCAACGGCCCGCACATTGCCACGCAGCAGTATGAGATCGGCGACCCGGACCTCAAGATGGAAACAGCCTGGGGGCTCGAAGCCTACGCCCGAGGGACGATCGGCGGGGCGAACCTGGGGCTGAGTGTCTACCAATCGTGGTTCGATGACTTCGTGTTCCTGCAGGCGACGGGCGAGGAAATCGATGACCTGCCCGTGTATGCCCAGATGCAGCAGGGCGCGAAGCACTTCGGGGTCGAGGCCGAGGCCAGCGTCCCGCTATTCGACGTGGGCCCGTTCAAGGCGGTGGGCGACCTGCAGGGCGACTACGTCCGGGCGACCCTCGCCGACGGCACGCCGGTTCCGCGTATACCGCCGCTCAGCGTACTGGGCGCGCTGGAGCTGCAATCTGACCTGGTCGACTTGCGCGGTGAGGTACAGTGGTTCGACGGGCAGGACCGGATCGCCCCTCTCGAAACGCCGACCGAAGGATTTGCCCAGGTCAACATGTCGGTCGCCTGGAAGCCACTGCGCGGGAGCAAGAACGTCACCCTGATGCTGCAGGCGGACAACCTGTTCGACGTGGAAGGCCGCCGGCATGCGAGCTTCACCAAGGACTTCGTTCCGCTGGCGGGCCGCAACGTGAAGCTGAGCGTGAAGTCGAGCTTCTGAGCAATATCCTCCCCGGGCTTGTCTCGGGGAGGACTTAGACCTCGTCGTAATGGAACGGGGCGATCACCGGCTCCGGGTAGGCCTCGTACTCGAAGCTCTGCGGCCGATCGGGCTGTGCGCCGTCGACCGAGCGCAGCAGCGGCACCCCGCCGCGGTGCCAGCCTTCGTCGTACTCGGTGTAGAAGTTGACGATGCCGTGCAGGCTGGCGATGCGCCACTTTCCGTCCTCGTGGACATAGCGGTTCTCGTAAGTCGCCTCGCCCCAGCGGCCTTCCTTGCCGAGCGCGCCGACCATCATCAGCGTGCGCCAGCGGCCCTTGGCGGTGCCGGCCTCGCTGTCGATGTGCAGCACCGGCTGCAGCTGCATGTGGTTATAGACCACCCCATAGCCATAGGGCGGCAAGCGGTGGAGATATTCGCGCACCCGCTCGCGACCGACATAGACCCCGCGCCCGGCGATCTCGAGCGTGCCTTCGCGGGCGAACAGGTCGGCCGCCTTGTCCCACAAGCCCTTGTCGACGAAGTAGCCATAGGCGCCCTGGAGGTTGACCAGGTCGCGATAGTCCTCGGCGGCCTGGGCGCGCTTTTCCAACGCTTCGATCCGCGCAGTCAGCGTGGCGATGGGATCGGTCATAGGTCTCTCCCGAGGGGATGGCTCAGAGCTTCGGCAGCGTTACCCCGCGCTGGCCCATGTACTTGCCCGCCCGGTCGGCATAGCTGGTCTGACACGGCTCGTTGCCCTTGAGGAACAGGAACTGGCAGGCGCCTTCATTGGCGTAGATCTTGGCCGGGAGCGGGGTGGTGTTGGAGAACTCCAGCGTCACGTGACCTTCCCACTCGGGCTCGAGCGGGGTGACGTTCACGATGATGCCGCAGCGGGCATAGGTCGATTTGCCTAGGCAGATCACCAGCACGTCACGCGGGATGCGGAAATATTCGACAGTGCGCGCCAGCACGAAGCTGTTGGGCGGGATCACGCAGACGTCGGTCTTGCGGTCCACGAAGCTGTTGGAAGCGAAGTCCTTCGGGTCGACCACGGCACTGTCGACGTTGGTGAAGATCTTGAACTCGTCGGCCACGCGCGCGTCATACCCGTAGGACGACAGGCCGTAGCTGATGCAGCCGTCGCGCTTCTGGTGTTCGACAAAGGGTTCGATCATGCCGGAACGCCGCGCTTCGTCGCGGATCCAGCGGTCGCTGAGAATCGTCATGGGGCAGGGATTCCGGAGCGCGCGGGCTGGGGCAAGCGCGCCGGGGATTTATCCCCCGGCAAGCAAGCTCGCGTTACCCCCCGCCGCAGTGGTGTCGACGGTCGTGACGCGCTCTGTGGCGAAGCGGACGACGTAGTTCGGGCCACCGGCCTTCGGTCCCGTGCCCGAGAGTCCCTCGCCGCCGAACGGCTGGCTCCCCACCACCGCGCCGATCTGGTTGCGGTTGACGTAGAAGTTGCCTGCCCGCGCGCGGGCCTCGACCAGGCGGCGCGTGGCGTCGATCCGGCTGTGGAGGCCCAGGGTCAGGCCGTAGCCGGTGGCGTTGATGGCTTCGACCACTTGCTCCAGCTCGCCAGCCGCAAAGCGCGCGATGTGGAGGACCGGGCCGAAGTTTTCCTTCTGCAGGTCGGCGATCGAGGAGACCTCGATGATCGCCGGGGCGACGAAGGTGCCGTTCTCACATTCGGGCGGAAGCTCGCGCTGCCAGACCTTGCGGCCGGAGGCGCGCATGGCGGCGATGTGCTCGTCGAGCGCGGCCTTGGCTTCAGCGTCGATCACCGGGCCCACATCGGTGGCGAGGTCCGCCGGATCGCCGATCACCAGCGCTTCGAAGGCGCCGCGAATCATCTCGATCATGCCGTCCGCCACGTCGTCCTGCACATAGAGCACGCGCAGGGCCGAGCAGCGCTGGCCGGCGCTCTGGAAGGCCGAGCTCATCACGTCGCGGGTGACTTGCTCGGGCAAGGCGGAGCTGTCGACGATCAGCGCGTTCTGGCCGCCGGTCTCGGCAATCAGCGTGGCGATCGGCGCGTCGCGCGAGGCGAGGGTGCGGTTGATGATGCGGGCCGTCTCGGTCGAGCCGGTGAAAGCGACCCCGGCCAGGCGCGGGTCCGACGTGAGCGCGGCGCCGACCCGGCCATCGCCGGGCGCGAGCTGGAGCACGTCGTCGGGAATCCCGGCGTCATGGCATAGCTTTACGGCAAGAGCCGCGACCAGCGGCGTTTGCTCGGCGGGCTTGGCGATCACGGTGTTGCCCGCCGCGAGGGCGCCGGCGCACTGGCCGATGAAGATCGCCAGCGGGAAGTTCCATGGGCTGATCGTGGCGAAGACCCCGCGGCCGTGGAGGCGCAGCAGGTTTTGCTCTCCGGTCGGCCCGGGAAGCGGCTGCGGCGCGCTGAACAGCATGCGAGCCTCGCAGGCGTAGTAGCGCAGGAAGTCGACCGCCTCGCGCAGTTCGAGCACGCTGTCGGTCAGGGTCTTGCCCGCCTCGCGCTGGCACAGGCTGATGATCTCGGCGGCGTGGGCTTCGAACAGGTCGGAGGCCGCGATCAAGCGCGCGGCCCGCGCTTCTCCACCGAGCGCGTCCCAGGCGGGCTGGGCGGCTTCGGCGCGGGTGAGCATGAGGTTCACGTCTGCGGGCGTAGCGTCGAGTGACTGGCCGACGAGCGCGCCATTCTGCGGCGAGCGGACCTCGCCTTGCGCACCGCTGGATGCGTCCGCGATGGCGGTCGGAACCGCAGCCCATCCGTGCGTGTCGAGGCTTTGCAGGTCCGCCAGCAAAGGCTCGCGCACAACCGGATCGGCGAGGTCGATCCCCGCGCTGTTGCGGCGGTTGGGATAGATCCCGGCGGGGAGCGGAATGCCTGGATTGCGACGGGGCTTCAGTGCCGCGAGTTCCTTCACTGGGTCGGCCACCAGCTCCGCAATCGGCACGTCGGCGTCGGCGAGGCGATTGACGAACGAGGAGTTGGCTCCGTTCTCCAGCAAGCGCCGCACGAGATAGGCCAGGAGGTCCTTGTGGCCGCCCACAGGGGCATAGACGCGGACGCGGGTAGGGTGGTCGCCCTCGGTCTCGGCAAGCTCTTCGTAGACCTGCTCGCCCATGCCGTGGAGGCGCTGGAATTCGAGTTGCCGACCGCCTGCCAAGGCCTTGATCGCGCCGACGGTGTAGGCGTTGTGGGTCGCGAAGGCGGGGTAGATCACGTCCTCGGCCGCCAACAGCTTGGCCGCGCAGGCGAGGTAGGACACGTCGGTTGCGACCTTGCGGGTGAACACCGGGTAGTCGGTATGCCCGCCGACTTGGCTCAGCTTGATCTCGCTGTCCCAATAGGCGCCCTTCACCAGCCGAACCATCAGCCGCCGGTTGTGCCGTCGCGCGAGCATGGCGACCCAGTCGCATAGCGGCACGGCGCGCTTCTGGTAGGCTTGCAGGGCCAGGCCGAAGCCCTCCCAGCCGTTCGCGAACAGCGCATCGTCGGCCACGAGCGCCTCGATCAGGTCGAGCGAGAGTTCCAGCCGCTCGGCCTCTTCGGCGTCGATGGTGAAGTGGATATTCGCCCGGCTCGCCGCCAGCGCAAGGTCGCGAACGACCGGCAGCAGCGCCGCCTTGGCCGCGTCGGCGTGAAGGAAGTCGTATCTCGGATAGAGCGCCGAGAGCTTCACCGAAATGCCGGGGCTGGAGCGCATGTCGCCCGAAGACTCGCGGGCCAGGCGTTCGATCGCGGCCTGGTAGCTCTTTCGATAACGTTCGGCATCGGCCAGCGTCATCGCCGCTTCGCCTAGCATGTCGAACGAGTGCGTCTCGCCAGGGCGCGGAGAGCTAGCGGCCCGCTTGAGCGCTTCGTCGATGGTGCGCCCGAACACGAACTGCCCGCCGAGGATGCGCATGGCTTGCAGCGTTGCCTGGCGGATCACCGGCTCGCCTAGCCGTCCGACCGCGCGTCGCAGGGCGTTGGCGAAGCCTTCGTCCTGCCGCGACCCGCTGCGCAGGACCTCGCCGGTCAGCATCAGCGAGAAGGTGGCGGCGTTGACGAAGGTGGAGTTCGAATCGCCCAGCCGCTCGCCCCAGTCGATGCCGGAGAGCTTGTCGTGGATCAGCGCGTCGGCGGTTTCGGTGTCGGGCACGCGCAGCAGCGCCTCGGCCAGACACATCAGCGCGATGCCTTCGTCCGTGCCGAGACCGTAAGTCGCGAGGAAGGCATCGAGCCCACCGGGCTTGCGCTCCCTCGCGCCCTCGATCAGCCGCGCGGCGATCTCCGCCGCCTGGGCATGGACGGCCGAGGCGGGGGCGGCCTGTCGCAGCCTCTCTTCGAGGCAGGCGCCTTCTTCCTGACGGTAGGCGGTGCGGAGCGCGGAACGATCGATTGCCATCAGCTGCGCCCTGCACCCGGTTTCAATTGTAAGCAAGCGGGGTCAATTCCTAACCCCGCGTCATGGCAATCTCGATCTCTACTCCGCCAGCCATTCGTAACGGAACGCATCGCCATCGCGCTTCACATAGCCGGCCGATGTGCGGCGGAAGTGCGCCGGGAAGCACAGCGTGTCGGTGTCGGCGAGGCGCTCCATCGTCGCCTTGCGGACCTTGCAGGCCGTCGCCCCATCGGCGTCAAAGGCGAAGGGGAGGTCGTGGCGGATCAACTGCACCGGGTGGTGGATCACGTCGCCCCAGAACGCTCCGGGCGGGCCATCGGCCTGCGCGTTGATGATGCAGCAGCCGGGCGAATGCCCGAACGCGGGCTCGAGCCAGACGCCGTCACCGATCTCGCGGTGGGCGACGGTGTCCTCGTCCACCAGTTCGCCCTGGCCCGCTTCCATAACCGGGACGATCGAATCGAGGAACGCTGCGTTGTGCAGTTCCTCGCCTTCCGGGTTGGCCTTGAAATATTCGAAGTCGCGCTTGCCGAAGACGTAGCGGGCCTTGGGGAAGGTCGGCACCCACTTGCCGTTGTCGAGCCGGGTGTTCCAGCCGACGTGGTCGAAATGCAGGTGGGTGCACATGACCATGTCGATGTCCTCTGGCGCAAAGCCTGCACGGCGCAAATTGCCGAGGTAGTCGGTGTTGAGCTGATGGACCTCGGGCAGGGCGCGGTCCTTGTGGTTGCCGCAGCAGGAATCGACCAGGATCCTCAGGCCATCGAGCTCGATCACCCAGCTATGGACCGAGAAGGTCATGAAGCTGGTTTCGGGGTCGAGCGTGATCTCGTCGGGCTGGTCGTACCAGCCGAGCAGGCGCTTCATGTCGTCGGCGGTGGTGCCGGGAAGCTGGCTCAGCAGCGGCACGGGGCTGTCCATCTCGTGCACTTTGTGGACGCGCATGCGACCAAGTTCGATCGGCTTCATTGCTCTCTCCCGCGGCCTGTTCTAGCCGTCTCGCGATCATCTTGGGAGATATGATGAGACAGGGCAACGGCATTGCCGATCAGCAAGTCCACGCCAACGGCACGGTAGCCGATGCGATCGCGGCAGTGCTCAAGCGCGAGGGCGTCGACATCGTGTTCGGCTATCCGCGCAACCAGATCCTCGAAGCCGCGGCGCGGATCGACATCCGCACAGTGATCGTGCGGCAGGAGCGGACCGGCCTGCATATGGCCGACGCCGTCAGCCGCATGTCGAAGGGCGAGCGGATGGGCGTGTTCGTGATGCAGCAGGGCCCGGGGGCGGAGAACGCCATGGGCGGCGTGGCGCAGGCCTTTGCTGACAGCGTGCCGGTGCTGGTCATGCCGCAGGGCTATTCGCTGAGCCAGATGTACGTGCCGTACAACTTCAACTCGACCCGCTCGATGGCGACTTACGCCAAGCACGTCGAACCGCTGACGAGCGGCGATCAGGTGGTGCCGGTGCTGCGGCGGGCGTTCTCGATGCTGCGCAACGGCCGCCCGCAGCCGGTGGTGATTGAGCTGCCTTACGACGTGCTCGACAAGCCCTACGAAGGCGATTTCGACTATGCTCCGGGCAAGGTTGCGCTGTCGCAGCCCGCGCAGGCGGACATCGAGGCGGCGGCGGACCTGTTGGTCGGAGCCGCCAACCCGGCGATCTATGCCGGACAGGGCGTGCATTGGTCGGAAGCCTATGCCGAGCTGCGCGAACTGGCCGAACACCTCGCCATTCCAGTGATGACCAGCCTGCCGGGCAAGAGCGCGTTCGACGAGACCCACCCGCTGGCGCTTGGTTCGGGCGGCAATGGCATCAACGGCTGCGTCAAGAAGTGGCTCGATGAAAGCGACCTGCTGTTCGGCATCGGCTGCAGCTTCACCGCCACCTCGTTCGGGCTCAAGATTCCCGACGGCAAGCGGGTGATCCATTCGACGCTCGACCCGCTCGATATCGACAAGTCGGTACCGAGCGAGGTTGCGCTGGTCGGGGATGCCAAGCTTACGCTGGCCGCGCTGATCGAGGCGGTGAAGCGCCGGGTGCCGCAAGCTCGCGATGCTTCGGCGGTGGTGGCGAAGATCAAGGAGGCCGAGGCGGCCTGGTTCGCCAAATGGCGGGCGAAGTGCGAGCAGGAAACCTCTCCGCTCTCCCCCTATCGCGTGCTGTGGGACTTGCAGCAGACCGTCGACGTGGCGAACACGATCATCACCCACGACGCAGGCTCGCCGCGCGATCAGCTGGTGCCATTCTGGAAGTCGACGACGCCGCACAGCTACATCGGCTGGGGCAAATCGACCCAGCTCGGCTATGGCCTCGGCCTGGCGATGGGGGCGAAGCTGGTCCATCCGGACAAGCTGTGCATCAACGTCTGGGGCGACGCGGCAATCGGGTTCACTGGCACCGACCTGGAGACGGCGGCGCGCGACCGGATTCCGATTCTCTCGATCCTGCTCAACAATTACGCAATGGCGATCGAGCTGCCGATCATGCCGGTGGCGACGGACAAGTACCGCGCGACCGATATCTCGGGCGACTACGCGGCTTTCGCCCGCTCGCTCGGGTGCCATGGAGAGCGCGTTACCGAGGCGTCGGAAATCGTCCCTGCGATCCGCCGCGCCATTGCCGCGACCGAAGCGGGACAGCCCGCGCTGATCGAATTCATTACCGAACAGGAAACCGAAATCTCACGCGGCTAGCGGACGGGCCTCTAGGTATTGGTAAGAGGCTCTTAACCACATTGCGTCCATAGCTCCTGCACCTGACGGGGTGGGGTACCTCCGAGGGAAAAGGGGTACCCGCGAGGGGTGGGGTTATGGACGATCTGCTGGCGGAATTCGTCGCCGAGACGCGTGAAATGCTGGCCGCACTGGCGGGCGAGATTGTCGCCTGGGAAGCCGATCCTGCCGATCGCGCGCGCCTCGATACCATCTTCCGCTTCGTTCACACGGTGAAGGGCAACTGCGGCTTCTTCGACTTCCCGCAGCTAGAAGCGCTGAGCCACGCCGCCGAGGACGCGCTGTCCGACGTGCGCAACGGCCGCCGAAACGCCGATCGCCTGTTGGTTGATGCGGTCCTGGCCGTGATCGACCGGATCGGCGTGATGATCGAAGAGATCGAACGCGGCGAAGCCATCTCCGACGCCTCCGACGACAACCTGATCGCCGCGCTGAAGGGCGCGCCCGATGTCGAGCTTCATCTTGCACCTGCCGCCGGCTCGCAGCCGACCACCGCGGTCGCCGCCGAACAGCGCACGATCCGCCTTCCGGTCGACCTGATCGACCAGGTGATGAGCGGCGTTTCCGAAATGGTGCTGGCGCGTAACGACCTCGCGCGTCGGATGCAGCACATGGGGACCGATACCGGTCTCGAAACCACTTTTGCGCGTCTCTCCAGCCTGATCGCCGAAGTCCGCGACGCGATCACTCGCACGCGCATGCGCCGGATCGAGGGGCTGTTCTCGACTTTCCCGCGGCTGGTCCGCGACCTTTCGACCGAACTCGGCAAGCAAGTCTTCATTGAGCTCGAAAATGGTGAGGTCGAACTCGATCGTGAGATGATCGAGCTGATCCGCGATCCTCTGCTGCACATCATCCGCAACGCGGTCGACCACGGCATCGAGACTCCCGCAGCCCGCCGGGCGGCAGGCAAGCGCGAAGCGGGCATGCTGACCATCTCCGCCCGTCAGACCGGCAACACGATCCACATTGGGATCCAGGACGACGGCCGCGGAATCGACTGCGACAGGCTCGCGGCCAAGGCCATCGCCGCCGGGCTGCGCACCCAGGCTGAAATCGACGCCATGAGCCGGGCCGAACGGCTAGAGCTGATCTACGAGCCGGGCCTTTCGACGGCCGAGGCCGTTACCTCGATCTCCGGCCGCGGTGTCGGCATGGACGTAGTTCGCGCCAATCTCGAGAAGTTCGGTGGTACGCTCGAGATCGAATCGATCGAGGGCGAGGGCACCCGCCTGCTGATCGGCGTGCCGCTGACCCTCAGCATTCTGCCGAGCCTGACCGTTGAATCGGCCGGGCAGAAGTTCGCCATCCCGCGCTCTTACGTCGAAGAGATCGTCAGCACCGCAGGCGGCCAGCTGGAGTTCGCGCAGGTAGGCGATCGCCGCTACATGACTTTCCGCAATCGCCGCCTGGCCTGTGTCTCGCTGGGCAATTCGCTCGGGCTCGAACGTGCCGCGGGCGAAGAGGAGCTTTTCGTGATCCTCCGCCTCGGCTGGGGCGATCTCTACGCTTTGGCGGTCGACCAGATCTTCGACCACCAGGAACTGGTCATCAAGCCGCTCTCGCCCGGGATCATGGAAAGCGGGATGTTCGTCGGCTGCACTCAGCTCGACGACGGTACGCCGGTTCTCGTGCTCGACGTCGCGACCATCGGCTACGGCGCCGGCATTCCGCGCGAGCTGCAGCGCCCGACCGTGTCGAACCATGCTGAAGAGGCCGTCGAACGCGAAGGCCTGCGCGTGGTTCTGTTCCGCGGTCTCGACGGAGAGCGCCGCGCAATCGTGATGAGCGTGGTCGAGCAGGTCGAGCGGACCGCCTCGTCCAACATCCGCCATCCCGGAGCCGATGCGCAAGTCGTACTCGGAGAGGACATCCTTTCCATCGCGGGCGTGCCCGAAGGCGCCGAATTGCCCGAGCGGTTCACCGTGCTCAAGCTCAACGACGGCGGCCAACGCCTCGCTTACGCGGCGCGCGAGGTGCTCGACATCTCGACGCTAAGCGGCGAGCTCAAGCATGTGAACGGCCAGACGCTGGTCGCCGGCGTCACGCTGGTCGATGGCGAGACCGCAGAGTTGGTCGATTGCCACGCACTGTTCGCCCGCCATGCCTCGCAGCTGATCGGCACGCACGCGCTTACCTGCCGCCTAGACGGCGAGGACGCGTGGATGCGCAATTTCCTTGGACCTATCATCGAAGCCGCGGGCTATCGCGTGGTCGAAGGCAGCGGACCAGCGGATGTCGTCTTCGTCGATGACGGCACCGAGCGCGAGGAACTGGGTGAGGCGCGCAAGGCCATTCGCCTGCGCAGCTCGCCGGGTTCGGCCGGCGGCCCGGACACAATCTATCGCTATGACCGCGCGGGGCTGATGGCCGCACTGCTGCGTGTTGGAGAGGAACTCGCCGCATGATCGATATGCTGCTCGTCGTCGTTCTGGCGGGCCGCCGCGCGGCCTTGCCGGCAGGGAAAGTGAATTCGGTTATCGAGCTGGCGGAAGTCACGCCGGTGCCGCGCTCGGCAGATCACATCCTGGGCCTGTCCGCGCTGCGCAGCCGCCCGCTCACGGTCGTGGACTGCATCGCGGCGCTCGGCCTCGGCAAGTACGAGGCAGGCTGGCAGGGAAGCCGGGCCGTGGTCGTCGAACATGAAGGGCACCTCTACGCCCTGCTCGTCGACGGCGCGGACGACATCGTCGCGGCATTGGAAGAACCTGGCCCGCTGGGCGCGGATCCGGGGCCGGGCTGGCGCCGCGGAGCGCTTGGCCGGGTCGAAACCGAGGCCGGGGCGCTGCTCCTTCTCGACATCCCCGCGCTCATCGCCGGACCCGGCGTTGAGCTGGCGGCTTAAGGTTATCCTTACACACATGGCTTATTCGACGACAAAACAATGGGGTCTCGCCACATGAAACACTGTCTTATCGTCGATGATTCGCGAGTGATCCGGAAGGTCTCGCGTCACATCGTCGAAAGCTTCGAGTTCGAAGTCTCGGAGGCCGAGAACGGCCGCGATGCTCTCGCCAAGTGCGAGGAAAGCATGCCGGATCTGATCCTGCTGGATTGGAACATGCCGGTGATGAACGGCATCGAATTCATCGCCGCGCTGCGCAGGCTCGCCGGCGGGACCGAACCGAAAGTCGTGTTCTGCACGACCGAGAACGACGTCGCCCATATCCGCGAGGCGATTGAAGCCGGCGCGGACGAATATGTGATGAAGCCATTCGATCATGAAACCTTGCAGATGAAGCTGCAACTCATCGGCGCAGCCTGAAGGCGAGGGTAGAGATGGGCACCGCGCCTGATCTCGCGGTTCGTGACCGGGGCGGCCAGCCGGCTGCTCCCGTCCGGGTCCTGGTGGTCGACGATTCTCCGACGGTTCGCGCGGTCTTCGCGCGGCTTATCGAAACGGAAGCCGACCTTGCGCTGGCAGCGTCGCTGGGCTGCGCCGAAGACGCCCTCGAAGTGCTGCAGCAGACGCCCGCCGACGTCATCCTGCTCGATCTCGACATGCCCGGCATGGGCGGCCTCGACGCCATCCCGCGCTTGCTTGAGGTAGCCTCTCCGGCGCGCATTCTGGTGGTGTCTTCGCTCGCCGTTCGCGGTGCCGAACACACCCTCTCCGCTCTCTCGCTGGGCGCCGCCGATACGCTGGCCAAGCCGCGGCCGGGCGAGTTTGGCGGGGAATACCGCGCGACCCTGCTGCGCAAGATTCGCCTGCTCGGGCGCGTAGCCAAGCGCGCGCGCCTCAAGTCGGAGCCACCGGCTCCGCCGCCACTTCTTCGTCCTTGCGGCACGATCACGCCGCATGTCCTCGCGATTGGAGCCTCTACCGGCGGCATTCACGCTGTCGGGCAGCTTCTCTCCGCACTGCCGGCGCAAGTCAGCGTGCCGATCTTCATCACCCAGCACCTGCCCGGATCGTTCATGGAGCCGTTCGTGCGCCAGCTGCGCGCGGCGTCGGGCCGTGAAGCGCGGGTTGCCGAGGATGGCCTGGTGGTCCGTCCGGGACAGATCATTGTCGCTCCGGGCGATGCGCACCTCACCGTGGTAGCGAGCAAGGAAGGGCCGTTCGTGGTCCGGCTCGAGTATGGGGTGGTCGAGAGCGGATGCCGTCCCTCCGTCGATCCGATGTTCGCCAGCTGCGCCAGGCTCTATGGAAGCCACGCCTTGGGCGTCGTGCTGTCAGGGATGGGCCGTGATGGGGCCGAAGGCGCCTCGCGCATCGTGGCGGCTGGCGGGACGATTCTGGCGCAGGATGCGGCCAGCTCCGCCGTCTGGGGCATGCCGGGCGCCGTGGCCAACGCGGGCCTCGCCTCCGCGCTGTTGCCGCCCGACCAGATCGCCCATCGAATTGCCGAAGCCGCAGGTGTTGCATGACTGACCATAGCCAGAACGCCCTCGGCATCGTCGCCGGACTGCTGGAGGCCCGCACCGGCCAGAAGCTGACTGCCGACCGGCTCTGGCGCGTAGGTACGGCCTTGTCGGGCGTCCTGCGTCAGAACGAGCTGGAATCGCTCGAAGACCTGGTTCAGCGCCTCGGCAAACCCAACCAGGGAGCGCTGGCGCAAAAGGTCGTCGAAGCGCTGCTCAACAACGAGACCTATTTCTTCCGCGATCGGGCCATGTTCGATCAGCTCAGCAACACCGTGCTGCCGATGCTGGCGAAGCGGCGTGAAGCCTCCAAGCGGCTATCGATCTGGTCGGTCGGATGCTCGACCGGGCAGGAAGCCTATTCGGTCGCCATGCTGTTCGCCGAGCTTCCAGCGCGCTGGCGCGGCTGGACCATCGAGATCCTCGGCACCGACGTGGCGCGTTCTGTCGTCGAGGCAGCGCGAGAAGCCAACTTCTCCCAGTTCCAGATCCAGCGCGGCCTGGGCGTGGCGCAGATGGTCAGCTTCTTCGAGGAATCGCGCACCGGATGGCGCGCCAAGGAGAGCCTGCGCAACATGGTGCGGTTCGAGACGCACAACCTGCTCGACACGCCGCCCGAGCCGGGCCGCTTCGACCTGATCCTGTGCCGCAACGTCCTGCTCTATTTCGACCGAACCACTCGCGAACGCGCGTTTGTGCGCCTGTCGACGGCTCTCGCTCCCGACGGCTTGCTGATGCTCGGCGCGGGCGAGACCACTGTCGGTCAGACCGCGGTCCTGGTTCCGGAAACCAGCGGATCGGGCTTCCACCGGCTGGCCGTCGGTGCACCGCCGGCCGGCATGAGGAGCTCTTTCGGGAGCAGCCCGTCCCTCGGACGAGTGGACCTCAGCGGAACAAGGTAAATCCCAAGTTACGATACCTTAAGAGGTTGGTTCTATCGCGGTGATAGATTCATCGGGGAGGGGTCTCGAGGGGTGTTGCAAGCGATTGGCCTGAAGCAAGTGCGACCAGCGGTGCTCGTCATCGCTCCGGTCGCTGTGCTTTCGCTGATCTCTGCCACGGTCCTTGCGATGTTGATGGGTCGCGCGGGCGCGGACCTGAGTTCCTCCCAATCGATCCTCGTTACCGGCGGCCTCGCCTACGGCGCTGCCGTCATCCTGTTGATCCGTTTTGGCCTGTCGAGCGTCGGCAAGCTCGAGGACCTGGGCCTTACCGATACGCTGGCAGCCATGCCGAACCGGCGCGCGCTGCACCTTGATTACGCCCGTGCTGCGCCCGGCTCTGAGAAGGCGCTGGCGCTGCTCGATCTCGACGGCTTCAAGTCGGTCAACGATCAGTACGGCCACTTCATCGGCGATCGCCTGATCAAGGAATGCGCGAAGATCCTGGCCGAAGTCTGCGGCAAGGAAGGCCGCGCCTATCGCCTTGGTGGTGACGAATTCGCGATCCTGGTGGTCGGTCCGATCGCCGGCAATATTCTCGAAGGCATCTGCCACACACTGCTCGCGCGGCTCGGCCAGTCGGTGATCCTCGACGAACGCAAGCTGCTGATCGGCGCCAGCATTGGTCTGTCTCGCAGCAGCCGCAGGGATGAGCTTTCCTCTTCCGAACTGCTGCGCCGCTCGGACATGGCGATGTATGTATCCAAGGACGCGGGCCGCAATCGCTGCACCTGGTTCAACGACGACTTCGATCGCAATCGCGACGTGACCCAGCAAGTGGAGTCCGAACTGCGCGAGGCGCTGCGGCTGCAGGAATTCCGCGTCGCCTATCAGCCGCTGGTCGACGCCAAGAGCGGCGATATCGTCGCGGTCGAAGCCCTGCTCCGGTGGGAGCGGGCGGATGGGTCGACGGTCAGCCCGGGCGTGTTCGTACCGATCGCCGAGAAGTGCGGGCTGATCTATCAGATCGGCCTGTGGGTCCTGCGCACGGCCTGCCGTGAGGCGCTCAATTGGGAAGAGATCAAGCTTTCGATCAATGTCTCGCCGGTGCAGCTGCGCAACCCGGAATTTCCGGTCGAGCTCGGCCACATCCTCGAAGAAACCGGCTTTCCGCCGTCGCGCCTCGAGCTGGAGGTGACTGAGACCTATCTCGTCAGCGACCCGGTCGTGGCGAACCGCAACCTCGACGTGATCCGCAAGTTCGGCGTCGGCATCGCGCTCGACGATTTCGGCACGGGCTATGCCTCGATCGGCTTCCTCCGCAACTTCCGCTTCGAGAAGCTCAAGCTCGACCGCACGATGATCGTCGATGCCGGGCAGGACAGCGGCTCGCTGGCCATGATGGCCTCGAGCATCGCGGTGGCGCGGGCGATGGACATGGAAGTCACGGCCGAAGGCGTCGAAACCGAAGCTCAGGCAGACCTGGTCCGCACCGCCGGCTGCGATCAGATTCAGGGATGGTACTATTACAAGGCGATCTCGGCGGCCGAAATCCGCGGCCATCTGGACGAGATCCGTAACCGCAACAATCGAATGGGTATTGGGGAAGCACATGGACATGTCGGATAAGCTCGTGGCCGAAGGCGCTGACGAACTCGAACGCGAGCGCGAGCGGCTGAAAGCTGCGGCGGAGTACTATGGCACGCCCCAAGGCGAGAATTCGGTGTCCTCGATCGGTGTGCGCATCAAGCTGATGTTCAGCGCTTCGGCGGGTGCCTCGACCCTGCTTGGTACGCTGGCGCTGGCCGGGCTGATGAACAAGGGCGCCGGCAACGGCGGCCTGTTGATCGCCATGGGCATGGTGGCCCTCGCCACGGTGGCGATCTCGATCGTGTCGATCCGCTTCGTGCAGGACCAGCTGGTTCATCCGATTGAATCGCTCTGCTCGGCGATGCGTGAGCTGGCCCAGGGAAATCGCGAAGTCTTCGTCCCCCACGTCGATCGTCAGGACGAGGTCGGTGCGATGGCGCGCTACCTCATGGTGATCAAGAAGGCCGCCAACAAGTTCGACCGCATGCGCAAGGAGCGGGAAGACGCCGAGGCCGAGGAACTGCGCCGCGTTTCCGAAATGCAGGCAGAGCGTGAAGAACACCGGGCCAAGCAGGCCGAAACGCTCCGCGAACTGGCCAACAAGTTCGAGCGTACGGTTGGTGAGATCGTCGGCGGTGTGGCGGCAGCTTCGACCCAGCTCCAGGCGACCGCGAGCTCGATGGCTTCGGCCGCCGAGCAGTCCTCGATGCAGACCGGTGACGTTTCGTCCAGCCTCAACGAAGCTTCGGCCGGTGTGACCGCCGCGGCGGCAGCGAGTGACGAGTTCGCTATGTCGATCGGCGAAATCAGCCGTCAGGCTTCGACCTCGGCGGAACTGGCCCGCAAGGCCTCGACCGCGGCCGAGGAAGCCGACAGCACTATCTCCGCTTTGACCCTTTCAGCGAGCCAGGTCGGCGACATCGTCGAGATGATCTCGACCATCGCGCAGCGGACCAATCTGCTGGCCCTCAACGCCTCGATCGAAGCCGCTCGCGGTGGTGAAGCCGGGCGCGGGTTCGCGGTCGTCGCGGCCGAGGTGAAGGAGCTCGCCACCCAGACCGGGAAGGCGACGGAGGAAGTCTCGGGCCAGATCCGCGCGATCCAGGAAACCACCTCGGCCAGCGTCGACGCACTGCGCTCGATCGCGAAGCAGATCGCCCAACTCGAGGCGACTTCGGTCTCGATCGCCGCCGCAGTCGATCAACAGTCGGTCGCCGGGCAGGACCTCGCCCGCAGCATCGATCTCGCCGCGCGCAATACCGAAGACGTTTCGACCAACATCAGCCAGCTGCGCGAAACCTCGCTGTCGACGGGCGCGGCGGCCAGCCAGGTCCTGACCAGTTCGACCGAGCTGGAGCAGCAGGCTTCGGTTCTCAAGAACCAGGTCGACGAATTCCTGAGCCACGTCCGCGCGGCTTGATGAGAATCCTCCCTGTCGGCGCAGCCGATGGGGAGGGGGACCTTCCGCGAAGCGGATGGTGGAGGGGCTAGTGGAGGGCCATGGGCCCCTCCGTCAGCCGCCTGCGGCATCTGCCACCTCCCCATGACGCTTCGCGCCACAGGGAGGATTTAGCTCAGAAAAACGGGCGCGAGAGCATGTCGATCGCGCGATAGATGCTCAGGTAAGGGCGCGCGCAATCGGCGTGGTAGAGACCGTTGAGGTCTTCCAGGTGATGCTCGTGATCGACCGGAAACTCGACCGTCTCGGTCGGCGCGCCGGGGGCGATGAACTGCTTGCAACTGTGGCAGCGGGGCGGAAGCGGCTCATAGCCACCTTCTCCCGACGCCGGGATATCCATGAACATTTTAGCGACCTTCCGTCCACCGGGCGTCCGACCCGGCCCCTGCGCGCGATTGGGCCACATCACAGGCGTGGCGGCAATTAAAGCGGCAGCAATTCTCGGGGATATTTCCCGCCCGACTACGGGTAATACCTGAGGGTGAACGGAAGCTGACACCCGTGACAGCCCCCCTTCGACATCGGGACAAAACCCGATGGCCTCATATGACCAGCGTCGTAAGCAATTGCCTCAAATTGCGAAGGAACGGCCCCCAGCGACGGCCACTAGCGCGAAACTTCAGCTTCTGCGCCGTCAATCAAAACCGTCCGATTCCTCGCGCTGAAGGAGGCAAGTCGATGGTCAGACCGAAGCTGCTCCGGCGATTCGTTATCGCTCCACTCTTGCTCGCTGCGGCCGTGCCGCTGGTCGCCCAGCCGGTCGACGGCAACTGGGATGGGCTGCTCGAGGTGAAAGCCAAGAAGATGGACAAGGTCTACCTTCTGCCGAACGCCGACTTCAAGACCTACACCAAGGTCATGATCGATCCGACCGAGGTGTCGTTCAAGAAGAACTGGCAGCGCGATCAGAACCGCGACAGGCTCGATCTGGCGAACCGCGTTTCGGATTCGGACGCTCGCCGCATCATCGACGAGGCGCAGAAGGGCTTCGATAAGTACTTCGCGGAGGCTTACACCAAGGCCGGCTACCAGGTGGTATCGGCGCCCGGTCCCGATGTTCTTCACATCTCGACCGCGATCATCAACCTCGACGTGGCCGCGCCGGACACCGCGCTATCACCGGGCGACCGAACCTTCTCGCGCGATGCGGGCGAGGCGACGCTGGTACTCGAGGTCAAGGATTCGGTCAGCGGACAGGTCCTCGGCCGGGCGGTCGATCGGCAGGATACCTCCGACATGGGACCCTACATCCGCAACAGCGTGACCAACGCTGCGGCATTCGAACAAGTCTTCAAGAAGTGGGCCGAACGCAGCGCCGACGGTCTGACCGACCTCAAGGAGCTGTCGCCGGTCAACCCGAGCGCCCTGCAGGCAGGCAACTAACCGGCACGAAGGAGAAATGTCGTGGCAGTTTCCAAGCGCCTGACAGTTGCAGCGGCCGGCGTGCTGATTGCACTCGGCACCGGGGTGGCTTTGCCGAAAGCGGCCATTGCGCAAAGCACGGCTTCGGCGGTCGATCCCGCGGCTACGGCTGCCGCTCAACGAATGCGCGACTACTTGCGGTCGCTGCAATCCTTCGAGGTTCGCGCCCAGGCGACGGCAGAGGAGCCGCTCGATTCCGGGGGTAAGGTCCAGGTGTCGAACAGGGTGAGGTACGAATACCGCGCGCCCGACCGGCTGTTTGCAGAGTGGCAGTCGGATCGAGAGCTGCGCCGGCTCTACTTCGACGGGCAGACCGTCTCCCTCGTCGCGCCGGTCGTAGGTTTCTACACCACCGTCGAGAGGAAGGGCAGCGCGGCCGAGATGCTGCAGCACATCTCCGAACAGTACGGCGTGGTGTTCCCCTTGCCTGACCTGTTCCTGTGGGCCTGGTCGACCGCGCCGGCCGAGAACGTCACGGCCGCGACGTACGTCGGCTATGCATCGGTGGAGGGCCGACCCGCGGACCAGTTCATGTTCACCCAGGGTGACGTCGACTGGCAGGTCTGGATCGCCCGCGGCGACCAGCCTCTGCCGCTCAAGCTCGTCATCACCGACCGGTCCGATCCGACGATGCCGAGCTATTCGGCGGTGCTGAAGTGGAACGTCAATCCGACGTTCTCGGACGACCGTTTCGTGTTCACGCCGCCCAGCGATCAGACCAAGATCGAAATCGTCGCTCTAACGGGGGATCGGTGATGCGCACTGGAAAGTCATGGCTGACGGCCAGCGCGGCCGTACTCGTTGCAGCTGGAGCAGTTGCTCTGGCGCCTGCGGCCGATGCTCGTGGCAGGATGGGTATCCATCCGAGCTTCGGCATGCACGGCGGCGGCATTCACAACTTCGGCGGTGGAGCCGGAATTCGCCCAGGTGCGGGTGGAGCGGGTACACGAATCCCCGAAGCCGGTGGCGGTAGCCACGGACACATGGTCGGCTGGGATCAGGCCAGCCGCGGACCGCCGCGACCCGGCCCGGGACCAGGACCAGGACCGGGGCCGGGACCAGGGCCAGGACCAGGACCAGGACCGGGGCCAGGGCCAGGGCCACGTCCGCCGGGACCGGGACCACATCCCAACCCTTATTATCCCGTACCCGTGCCCGTGCCTTATGCCGGCTGGGGTCCCGGATGGGACGATTGGTATGACTGGTACGGCTGGAACAACGACTTCGCCGCTGGAGCGATAGTCGGGTCGGTGGCCGGGGCGGCCATCGGTGCGGCCGCCTCGAGCAATCCTGCGCCCGCCGTGGGCACGGTCTTTGCGACTCTTCCGGGCGACTGCCAGACGGTGGTGCGCAGCAGCGTCACCTACCATCACTGTGGGCCGACCTGGTTCAAGGCGCAGTTCCTTGGCACGACGGTGCAATACGTCGTGGTGAGCCCGCCCGGGTAATCGGGCGGGCCCAAGGCCAGGCCTTACTCCTCCTGCGGGTGCGTTCGGTACACGGCGAAGCGTGGATGAATTCGCGCGGCTGCATGCAGGCTCTCGCAACCGGCACGCGGCTGTGCCAGCATGCTCGCAAATAAGAATCTGTGGGAGGAAACATGAAGATAGGATTCGCCGCGTTCGGCGCGCTTTTGCTTGCCGGAACGGCCCAGGCGCAGCAGGCTCAACCCCCGGCACCGCCTGCACCGCCACCCGGACCTCCGCCGATCCCGGTTTGCACGCCAGCGGTTGGTCAGCCGGTCGAATGCCGCAAGCCCAACGCGCCCGACTGGACTCCTGCCTTTGCCCAGCAGACTCGCGCGCCCTACGCGCCGTCCAACACTGCGCTCAATGTCGAGGTTCTGGCCGAGGGTTTCGTCTCACCCTGGGGCTTTGCGATGCTGCCTGACGGGCGCTTCCTGGTGACCGAGAAGGCCGGCAACATGCGCCTCGTTTCCGGCTCGACGTTGTCGCCGCCGATCACCGGGCTTCCGCCGGTGACGGTGCAGGAAATCTCCGGCCTCGACGACGTGGTGCTCGACCCCCAGTTTGCCAGCAACCAGCGGATCTACTGGAGCTATGTCGAGAACCGCCCGGCCGGGAACGTGCTCGCAGTCGCGCGGGGCCGGCTGGTCGATGGGCCTGCGCCGCGGGTCGAAGACGTCAAGGTCATCTACCGCCAGGAGCCCGATCTCAAGTCGGAGCACGGCAACTTCGGCGCTCGCCTGCTGTTCGACAAGCAGGGTGCCTTGTTCGTCACCCTGGGTGATCTCGCCTCCGATCCGCTGCGCCCCTACATCCAGCAGCTCGATTCCGGCATCGGCAAGATCGTCCGCATCACCACCGACGGCGCGCCGGCTCCGGGTGGCCCCTTCGCGGGCAAGGCCGGAGCGCGGCCCGAACTCTATGCGCTAGGCTTCCGCAACCCGCTCGGCCTGGCCTTCCGTCCTGGCACCGAGGAGCTGTGGGAAGTCGACGTAGGTCCGTTCGGCGGCGATGAGCTTAACAAGATCGAGCCGGGCAAGAACTATGGCTGGCCGGTCATCAACTACGGCCTCGAATATAGCCGCAAGCCGGTGGGTGAGGGCCCGGTCAAGGACGGGATGACGCAGCCGGTCTACTTCTGGGACCCGGTGATCTCCCCCTCCAGCCTGATGTTCTATTCGGGCGACATGTTCCCGCAGTGGAAGGGCAACGCTTTCGTCACCTCGCTCAGCCAGGCACATCTGGCGCGGCTGGTGATGGATGGCGACAAGGTCGTCGGCGAGGAGCGCCTGCTGGCCGACCGCAAGGAGCGCCTGCGGCTGATCCGCCAGGCGCCCGACGGGGCGCTCTACATCCTGACCGATGGGCCCAAGGGGAAGCTGCTCAGGGTGACGCCCGCGGGGTAATTTGATCGAGCCGGACATCTAGATCCGAAACGGATCGATCAAATCTTCAAGTGCTTGAACTAATAAGATAAATGAAGGTTGGGCAAACGCCCGCAACCTGAGTGCCCCTTTGGTGAGAGCCCCGCCCGCGACAGCGGTGCGGGGCTCAACCGCGTAAGGGAAGGGCGTCGTTACTCTCCGACGCGCACTACCACTCGTTCGTATCTGGTAAGGGCTGGGAGCCCATTGTCAGTAGCTTCTGCAATGAGGTGGATAGTTTGGCCCGGCTGGGCGTCTGCCGGAACGCGAAGGCTGATCTGGAGGCCGTCTGAACGGTCGAGCGGCACCGGGCCGGTGTAGGAGTCCGTCTCGTCCCAGCGGCGCCAGGACACCGTCATGGCGTCGTGGTCCGGATCGCTTGCCTTCACTTTCAACCGCACTGTTTCACCCGCGCGGGCCACGCGCGTAGTTGCGCCCTCGATAGCGACCAGGGGCGCGTGATTGGCGTCGCTGTAGATCGGCGTGGTCCCCCAGGCGAAGCGTGCAGCGAGGTCCCTCTGCGCCGGAGCGAGGAAGGGGTGCGTCGCCGGGCGAGGGCGGGGACCGGGGCCTTGCCCACCCGCGGTCGCTTCCAATGCGGCAAAGCCGGCGGAGAAGCTCGGTGGGCGTTCGGGCGCTGCGTAGCCGCCCCATCCGCCAAAGCTGTCGCCGCGATAGCCGCGCAGCCCGTTGTCGATCAGGTTGAGGAACGTCGGCGTATCGCCTTCACCCAGGAACGAGCCCTGGGCCTGGATCGGCGACCACACCACGTAGCCTTCCTGGCGCAGTTCTTCGGCGGACTTTCCGCCAATGCCGAAATAGTCGAATCTGTCGCCCTGCACCATTTGCTTGCCGTCACCCCAGACGCGGTACAGCGCGCCGAGCGGGCCCCGGCTGGAGACGTTGGCCTCGGTCCATTCGGGAGTGAAATAGGCCGCGTCTTCCTCGCTGACATTGGCCTGGGCGTTGTAGCTGAGGCCGATGCTGCCAGTCTGTTCGCGATAGCGGATCTCGGGCCAATAGGGCTCGATGTAGCGGGCGTGGGTGTCGTCCTGGTCGCCCGAGGGATGGATTACCGCCTTGCCGATCACCTTGGCGCGGATCGCTGGCCATTCCGGGGTGCCCTTGTACTGTTCCTCGATCGACTTGAGCGCGCGGGCGATCGTGCTCTGGCCGCCCCAGGCGTGGAGGTAGACCGGGCTTTCGTTGTCATCGAGCAGCAGCGATTTGATCAGGTCGGAGCCGGGGGTGTCATGGCTCATCTCCCCGTCGAAATCGACGTTGCCCCAGCGGATGACCGAACGCAGTTTCTCGGGCGAGGGATAATCCGGATCGTGGACGCGCAGGTTCGGATAGGCCTGGGCGTAGGCATCCACCGCGGCGTCGATGAAGCGTTCCTCGGGGTCCCAGCGCCATGAGGTGCAGGGACAGAGCTTGAGGCCGAAACGCCGGTACTCGCGGCCCGGCACGTAGCCTTCTGTCCCCTTGCCGTCGCCTTTCCAGTGAAACTGGCTGCTGGCGTAGATCAGGCCGACGGTGTCGAAGTCCGCGCTGTAGAGCAGGTACCGGATCAGCGAGTTGGAATCGTCGAGTTCGGGATCGGCGGTGATGACGACGCGCGGCTTCTGGCCGGGCGGGGTCTCGAGGTAGTGGACTGCGCTAGCCGGCGTAGCCTGGGCGAGCGCGCGGGCCGACGGCACGGCGGCGAGGAGGCTGGCGAGCAGGACAAGCCAGGCTCCTCGGGCCAGTTGCGGCATCGGCCTTAGGCTCCCACCGTCTCCGCCTTGGCTTCGGCAAATTCCTTCGCCGCCAGGAACCGCTCGGCATCGAGCGCGGCCATGCATCCGGTGCCCGCGGCCGTCACCGCCTGACGGTAGGTGTGGTCCATCACGTCGCCGCACGCGAACACGCCCGGGACCGAAGTCTTCGGCGTACCCGGTTCGACCCAGAGGTAGCCGCTCGCGTCCATCTCCAGCTTGCCCTTGAACAGCTCGGTCGCGGGGGCGTGGCCGATGGCGACGAAAGCGCCTTCGGTGGCGAATTCGCTGATCTCGCCGGTCTTGGTGTCGGCCAGGCGCAGGCCGGTGAGGCCGCCCTGCAGCGGGGCGCCGAGGAATTCCTCGACCCGCTTGTTCCACAGCACGCTAATCTTGGGATGGGCGAACAGACGGTCCTGCAAGATCTTCTCGGCGCGCAGTTCGTCGCGGCGATGGATCAGGGTCACGTCGTCGGAGTGGTTGGTGAGGTAGAGCGCCTCCTCGACTGCGGTGTTGCCGCCACCGATCACCACGACCTTCTTGCCGCGATAGAAAAACCCGTCGCACGTGGCGCAAGCCGAGACGCCCTTGCCGCTCAGCGCTTCCTCGCCCGGTACGCCGAGCCACTGGGCCTGGGCGCCGGTGGCGATGACCAGGACGTCGCCGATGTACTCATCACCGCTGTCGCCCACCGCGCGGAACGGGCTGCCCCCGGCGATGTCGACTTCGAGGATCGTGTCCCACATCATGCGCGTGCCGACGTGCTCGGCCTGGGCCTGCATCTCCTGCATCAGCCAAGGGCCCTGGATCACGTCGCGGAAGCCGGGATAGTTCTCGACATCGGTCGTGATGGTCAGCTGCCCGCCGGGCTGGAGGCCCTGCACCACGATCGGCTGCATCCCCGCCCGCGCGCCATAGATCGCGGCGGTAAGGCCGGCCGGGCCGGAGCCGATGATGAGCATTTTCGTGGTGTGCGTAGTCATGCGTAATTCCCGTCAAATCCTCGAGCCTAGGTAGGCAGTGGGCCAGTCGAGTCAACGCGGGCGGGAACGGGTTGTTGAGAACCTTTTCTGGGCCGCGGTGAAGAGACGCTCACCCCTCCTGGATCAGCGCCGCGGCCTTCTCGCCGATCATGATCGCCGCGGCGTTGGTGTTGCCGCCGACGATGCGGGGCATGACCGAGGCGTCGGCCACGCGCAGGCCGTCGATGCCGCGTACGCGCAGCTGGGCGTCGCACACGGCCTCGGTGCCGATGCCCATGGCGCAGCTGCCGACCGGGTGCATCGCGGTGCTGACGAACTGGCGGACCCAGGCGTCGACTTCCTCGGTCGAACTGGCGTTGGGGCCGGGCAGCATCTCTGACTTGACCACTTCGGCCAGGGGGGAGGTGGCGAGGATCTCGCGGATCTGCGGGATGATACGGCGGAAGAAGGCGCGGTCGTTCTCGGTCGAGAGGACGTTGGTGAGGATGCGCGGGCCCTGGCGCGGGTCGGCGCTGGCGAGCTTGACCCAGCCGCGGCCCTCGGGGCGCAGCAGGACGCAGGCCATGGCGATGACGTCGGGGGCGGGCTTCTTGACGCCGGGGAACCACGGGCGGGCGAAGATCGAGGTCGGCTGGAACAGGCACTGGGCGTCGGGCCGCTCGAGCTCGGGCCGGGTCTTGATGAAGCCGTTGGCGGTGACCGGCATGTTGGCGATGCGGCCCTTGCCGGTGGCGAGCCATTCGAGCATCGACATCGTCAGGCGGTCGAAGCGCAACTCGTTGGTCAGGGTGACTTCGCGCTCGGCATTCCACACCATCGCGATCGAGGGGTGGTCCTGCAGGTTGCGGCCGACGCCGGGCAGATCGTGCACCACGTCGATACCGAGTTCGCGCAGCTCGTCGGCCGGGCCGATGCCCGAGAGGAGCAGGAGTTGCGGACTATTGAAGGCGCCGCCGGAGAGGACGATTTCGCGGGCGGCCTCGATCCGTTGAGATTGGCCGTCCGCAACCAATTGCACTGCGGTTGCCCGTCCGTTGCTGACCTCAACCTTGGTCACCAGCGCTCCGGTGATGACCTTCAGGTTGGGCCGGTTCATCGCCGGGATCAGGAACCGGGCGGAGGTGCTCCCGCGCCGTCCCTTGTGGATCGAGATGTCGGGGCTGCCCCAGCCTTCCTGTTCGGCGCCGTGGTGGTCGACCTGGGTCTTGTAGCCGAGCTGGTTCACCGCCTCCATGAAGCGCGGGAACAGGCGCTTGTCGGGCACGTGCTTGGTGATCGACAGCGGGCCGCCGCGGGCGTGGTAGTGATCCTCGGGGCCCCAGTGGTTCTCGCTCTTCTTGAAGTAGGGCAGCACGTCTTCGTAGCCCCAGCCTTCGAGGCCGAGCTGGCGCCACTCGTCGTAGTCGCGCGCGTGGCCGCGGGCGTAGAGCATGCCGTTGATCAGGCTCGACCCGCCGAGTCCCTTGCCGCGTGGCTGGCGGATGCGGCGGTCGTTGGCGAAGGGCTCCGGCTCGCCCTCGTAAGCCCAGCTGAAGCGCTTATCGAGCATGACCATCGGGAAGGCGATCGGCATCGACAGCAGCGGATGCCGCTGGCGCGGGCCGGCCTCGATCAGGGTCACGCTGACGTTCGGGTCTTCGCTAAGGCGAGCGGCCACAACCGCCCCCGCCGAACCCGCGCCGACGACGATGTAATCTGCTGACTTGCTCATTTGCTGGAATATCGACCCGACTTGATTTGCACGATCTTGCTGTTGGCCGTGCGATACATGTTGATGCTCTCGACGATGCGGACGTCGCCCTTCACGGTCGGCCAGATTTCGAAGTCGGGCCAATCCTTGAAGGTGGTGAACTTGGTGCGGCTGTGGAGCGCGGCGCCGTCGGGCGCGACGATCAGGTCGATCACTTCGAGCTCTTCGGCGATGTGGTCGAACACTCCGGTGTAGAAGTCGACGATGCCCTGCGCGCCGATGATCTGCTTGCGGTCGCCGAGGTTGAACTCGACATCGTCGGCGTAGAACTTGCTGAACCCGGCGAAATCGCGCGCGTTGAAGGCGGCGATGTAGGTGCGGAAATCGTCCTCGGTCATGCGGCTTCCTTTTCTGCAGCGGGGAGTGAGCGGCCGCGGATCAGGTCGCTGGCTTTCTCTGCGATCATGATCGTCGGGCCATTGGTGTTGCCGCCCGGTACGTCGGGCATGATCGAGGCGTCGACCACTCTGAGACCTTCGATGCCGTGGACCCGCAGCGCGGAATCAACCACCGCGTTTGGACCAACGCCCATGGCGCAAGTGCCGACCGGGTGCTGCGTGGTGCCGGCGGTGGCGCGGACGTGCTCGTCGATGGCCTCGTCGCTCTGCACTCCGGCGCCGGGGATGGATTCGCGGGCGATCAGGCCGGCCATAGGCTCGGTAGAGTAGATCTTGCGAGCCAGCTTGAGCCCGGCGCGGGCGGTGGCGAAGTCGGCTTCGTTGTCGAACAGGTTGAGGCGGATCGCGGGCAGTTCGCGCGGGTCGGCGGACTTGAGATTGACCCAGCCGCGCGCCTGGGGGTGAAGCAGGATCACGTCGGCCGAGAAGGCGTGCTCGGGGCTCTTCACGAAGCCGGGGAACCACAAGTGCGCGGACAGCTTCACCGGGTTCGAGAACAGCTGGATGTCCGGCTGGGCGAGCCGCGGATCGGTGCGCAGCATCGGGTTGGCGCTGTTGAGCTGGCGGGCAAAGGGGCCGCTGCCGAACAGGTACCACTGCGCCACCGCCCGAGCCGCGCGGTCGAAGCGGAGCTGGTTCACGAAAGTGATCGGGCCATTGGCGGCAAACTCCAGCGGCACTCGCGGATGTTCGGAGAGGTTGCGGCCGACGCCCGGCAGGTTGTGGACCAGCGGAATGCCCATCTCCGCCAGATGCTCGGCCGGGCCGATCCCTGACAGCATCAGCAGCTGCGGCGAATTGTAGGAGCCGCCCGAAAGGATCACCTCGCGCTGTGCCTTGGCCACGCGAACTTCACCTTCGACTTCGTACTCCACGCCGATCGCGCGCCCATCCTCGACCACGACTTTGCGGGTGAGGGCGTTGGTCACCACCGCCAGGTTGGGCCGCGCCATCGCGGGCTTGAGGTAAGCCTCGTAAGTCGAGGCGCGGCGGCCCTTCTCGTCGATGGTCAGCTCGACCAGGCTCGCGCCTTCCTCATCACCAGCGTGGATGTCCTCGGTGACCGGCAGGCCGGCATTGGCGACCGCCTGCATCAGCTCGTCATGCAGCAGGAATTCGGTGTTGTTCTTGGTCACCGGCAGCGGGCCAGAATGGCCGTAGTTGTCGGTCCCCCGCCAGGAGCGCTCCATGCGCTTGAAATAGGGCACCACCTCGGCGTGGCTCCACCCGCGGCAGCCCTTCTGCGCCCAGCGGTCGTAGTCCGCCGAATGGCCGCGCATGTAGACCATGCCGTTGATCGAGCTCGATCCGCCGAGCAGGCGCCCGCGCGGCAGGAACAGGCGGCGGTTGTTCAGCGTCGGCTCCGGCTCGGTCATCATGCGCCAGGTCAGCTCGGGCTTGAGCATGGCCTTCATCATACCGAGCGGCATCTTGATCAGGAACTTGTCGGCCCCGCCGCCCGCCTCAAGCAGCAGGACGCGCGTGCCCGGGTCCTCGGTCAGGCGTGCTGCCAGTACCGAGCCGGCCGATCCCGCGCCGACGATCACGTAGTCGAACTGGCCCTCCAAGGGCGCCTCTCCTTTGCATCACGCTATGGTAAGTGTTGCTTACAATCTCTATGCGCTGCCAAAGCGCCGACAACAAGCCATGGAGAGCACGCCGTGAACGCCCAGACCCCGATCGAAAACCGTCTCGAACAGTTCCGCGAACGCTGGAACGGCAAAGTCGGCAAGATGCTGATCGGCGGCGAATGGCGCGAGGCGGCGAGCGGCGAGACTTTCTCCACCGAAGATCCCTCGACTGGCGAGAAGCTGGCCGATGTCGCCAGCGCGGGGCAGGCCGATGTCGATGCGGCGGTGGCTGCCGCTCGCGCTGCGTTCGAAGGCCCGTGGAGCAAGGTCAAGCCGGACGAGCGCGCACGGCTGATCAACAAGCTCGCCGACCTGATCGAGGCCAACGGCGACGAACTGGCGCTGACCGAGACACTGGACGTCGGCCGTCCGATCCAGTTCAGCCGCTTTGCCGACGTTGGCGGGGCGATTGGCCAGCTGCGCTATCAGGCGGGCTGGGCGACCAAGCTCGCGGGTGAGACGCTCGAGCTGTCCGCGCCCGGCGAATGGCTGAGCTACGTCCTGCGCGAGCCCGTCGGCGTCTGCGCCCAGATCGTGCCGTGGAACTTCCCGCTGGCGATGGCCGCAGCCAAGCTCGGCCCGGCGCTGGCGGCCGGTTGTACCGTGGTGGTGAAGCCCGCCGAGCAGACTCCGCTTTCGACCATCCGCCTGGCCGAACTGGCGCTGGAAGCGGGCTTCCCCGAAGGCGTGGTCAACCTCGTGACCGGCTATGGCCGCACGGCGGGTGCAGCGCTGGCCTCGCACATGGATGTCGACAAGGTCGCCTTCACCGGCTCGACCATGACGGGCCGCGCGATCATCGATGCCAGCAAGACCAACTTCAAGCGCGTCAGCCTGGAACTCGGCGGCAAGTCGCCGACCTTCATCTTCGCCGACGCCGACCTCAAGAAGGCGATCCCCGCCGCGGCGATGGGCATCTTCTTCAACGCCGGCCAGGTCTGCGCCGCGGGCAGCCGCCTGTTCGTACAGGAAGAGGTGGCCGACCAGGTGCTCGAAGGTATCGCCGGCATGGCCAAGATGCTGCGCGTCGGCCACACGCTCGACCCTGAGACCGTGATCGGACCGCTGGTCAGCGAAGTGCAGCTCGACCGCGTGACCGGCTACATCGAAAGCGGCCGCCAGGAAGGCGCCACGGTGATGGTCGGCGGTGGACGCAAGGACGGCCCCGGCTGGTTCGTCGAGCCGACCGTGCTGGTCGACACCGAAGCGAGCATGAAGGTCCGCCGCGAGGAGATCTTCGGTCCGGTGCTCTGCGCCACCCGCTTCACCTCGGCCGACGACGCCGACCGCCTGGCACGCCTCGGCAACGAGACCGAGTTCGGCCTCGCCGCCAGCATCTGGACGCGCGACATCGGCATGGCCCACAAGCTCGCCCGCCGTCTCAAGGCCGGCACGATCCGCATCAACGGCTCGGGCGGCGTCGACCCGGCGCTGCCGCTCGGCGGCTACAAAGCCAGCGGCTGGGGTCGCGAGAACGGCAAGGCCGGGGTTGAAGCCTATACCGAGCTGAAGGCGATTTCGGTGAATCTGGACTGAGGTCCGTTCCAAATCCTCCCCGAGCTTGTCTCGGGGAGGTGGCGCGCGCCGCCAGGCGCGTGACGGAGGGGTAGGCGGAACAACACAACGCCCCGCCACCATCCGCTCCGCGGACGGTCCCCCTCCCCGAGACAAGCTCGGGGAGGATTTAAATTCGCGTTCCTACCGCCCCAAGGAAGCTTTGATATCCCCCACCGAGGTCAGTCGATCCGGGTTGAGCGAGTGGATCGACATGATCCGCTCCGGCTGCAACCCCAGCCGTTCGATATTGGCGAGGAACACCTGCGTGCCGAACACCGGCGGGTTCGGGACCGGATTGTCCGCAGGAGGCAGGTTGAACATGTCGGCGTAGACCAGGATGCGTTCCTTTGGGAGGTAGCCGATCACCAGTCCGTCAGCGTGCGGCAGGCCCTGGATCACGTGGATCTCGAACCGGCGGGTGGCGTCTTCGAACACGCGCTTGTCGCCGGGGAAGCCTTCGATCACCGCCTGCTTGCCACTCTGGCCGATGGCATCAGGGGCCAGAGTGCGCGGGGCGCTGAAGGCGCGTTCGAAGAAAGCCTTGTTCACCTCTGGCGTAACGATGGTGATGCCCTCGGCCACCACCGCCGGAAGGCCCGAGGTATGGTCGAAGTGGTGGTGAGAGATCACGCCGTAGCGGATCGGCTTGCCCGGGATCACCCGCTTCGTCTCGGCGATGATCGCGCGGGCGCGGTCCTCGTTCTGCGGACCGGGCTCGAACAGCACGACATAGTCCGAGAACTCCACGGCGAGCGCGTTGTAGGCGCCGCGAATGCGCCAGACGCCGGGCGCGAGTTGCTCTGAGGCGGCTTGCGGGGTGCCACCCGGCGGCGGACCGAACGCGGGCGGCGGCGGGGGTGCGACGAGGCGGTCGGCCAGATCGGCGGGATTGGCCTGGACACCGAGCAGCTGCACTTCGAACGTCGGCGATCCAGCGCGGCTCTGGATGATGGTGCTCGGGAACTTCAATCCGCCCAAATCGCGATAATTCGAAAACTCGGTTCCGACGTGCAGGTCGCCCAGGATCGGCGCCTCGACCCAGGTTTCGACCCAGTGCACCAGGTTGTCGTCACCGATGTAGCCGACGACCTTGTAGGGCTCCCCCGAGGGCGACTTCTGCGGCGGGCTCCAGGTCAGGACCTTGTAGTCGGTACCGTCGAAAGTCTCGGTCGCCAGCGTCGCGCCGTTGGCCTGGGCACCCTTGAGGAAACCCCAGGGCGTGGTCCAGATTTCGAGGTGTTGGCCCCAAGCGGTGTTGGCCGGGCTGGCGAACTGGTTGAACGCTCCCTGCGCTGCCGCGCCGCCTGTGACCGGCACCGCCCAAGTCACCGCGCTCGTCCGGGTGGCCGGCTGGGTGAAGTCGATCCAGCGGTTGAAGTCGTTGAGGTTGGTCCGCGGCCAGGGGCCTTCCGCGTTGTTGTTCTGTCCAACCTGGAACGAGGCGCCCGAGCCCCACATCTTGATCGAGTTCAGCCCCTCGATCCCCATGGCCTTCGCGGATGCGGCGATGACGGCTTCGGCCGTCTGCGCTGCGGCGCTTTGCGCTCCTGCGACAACCAACAAGGCGGCCATCCAGGCCAGGCGCACGATCCGGAAGGACATGGTCGGTCTCCTGTGTGGGTTAAGCGGTCAAGGCTCCCGCCCAACGGCGTCGAATGCGAAGTTCAGCGCGACCGAGCCGCCAAGGCCCGCCGCTGAATCTCCGGTACCGACACCGAACGCGTTGCGGTCGATGCTGGCGCTGCCCTCGACATGGCGGCGCAGGCCGTCGCCCGAGAGGGTGAAGGTCAGCGCTTGCGGCTTGCTCGCGCCCTTGAGCGAAAGCGTGCCGTTGGCGCGGTAGCGGTTCGGGCCGGTCTGGGTGACCGAAGTGCTGCGCCAGGTCGCGGTGGGGTTGGCCGAGGAGGAGAGGAAGTCCTCGCCCTGCATCATGCCGTCCATTGTGGCGTCGCCGACCGTCGCGCTGGCGAGGTTGATCGACATGCGGATGTCGGCGCTCTCCGGGTTCTCGGGGTCGAACTTGATCGAGCCGCTCCAGTCCGAGAAGCTGCCCTTGTAGGAATCCGAACCACTCGTGACGGTGAAGCCCAGGCGCCCGCCGCGCTGGATTGCCCAGGTCGGGGGCGGGCCGGCTTCGGCGTCCTCCTCTTCGACGGCTGCAGTTTCCTCGACCGCCGGAGTGGCGGCGACGGTGGGCGTGGCGGTCGGAGCGGGAGCAGCAGGGGTTGCGGTCGGGCCATAGCCACCGGCAGCCACGACATCGCTCGAGATCTTCATCCCGGTGCCGAAGTAGGTCACCAGGACGAGAAGCGCGAGCAACCCGGCGAGCCCTGCCGAGCCGCCCGGACCCATGCGCTTGAGCAGGCCGTCCTTGATCAGGAACTGGTGCCGCAACGCGCCTACGACGTGGAGCAGGAACAGCGCGATGCCGGTCCAGGCGAGCAGCTCGTGGCTTTCCTCCGCTAAGTCATGCAACGCCTTTGAAACCGGCAGGTGCGGCCACGGGATTACGCCCCAGAACATCGTCGGCACCTGGATGCGCGAGGTCGAGACGATCACCCAACCCGTCAGTGGGGCGCCGATCATGAACACGTAGAGCAGCACGTGCACGGCCTTGGCGAGGAAACCGTTGAAGCCCCTCTCGACCGCGGGTGGCGGACGGTGCGTCAGCCGCCAGGCGAGGCGGGCCAGGGTCAGCAACAGGATGGTGATGCCGACTGACTTGTGCAGCTGGTAGAGGGCAAATCCCCTCTCATCCTTGGGCATGGCGAAGCCGAGCGCGAGCTGAAACGCCAGCGCCAGCGCGATCGCCCAATGGAGCAGGATCGCGACGGTGCTGTAGCGCTGCTGGGCGCTGGCGGAATTAATTGTACTCAGTTTCGCCCTCCTGGTTGACGGGGTTGCGGTCATTTTCCGAGCATTGGAATTCGTAGAGCTTGCCGTAGCGGTCGCGGCGGTAGCGGGCGGTCACTTCGAAGGGTTCGGCGAGCGCCTCGGGGTCTTCCATCCGCATGTGATTGACAAGCACGTTGGGGTCGGCCGGATCAAGCTGGATCCGTTCGGTCAGCACGAACTGGTCGGAGTGCGGCCAGCCGGTGTCGATCTCGAGCTCGTCGGAGATGCCGCGGGTCTCGACCACCAGCGTATCGCCTTCCCAGTGGCCGATGGAATCGCCCATGAAGCTGGGGTCGGGATCCTCCTCGTGCGCGCGGCCGTCGGTCCAGATCGTGCGGCTTTGCATCCACGCTTCCTGGTTCACGGTCACGCGGCCCGGAGCGAAGATGAACTCGTAGGGGTACTGCGCCAGGCGCATGATCCGCGGCATGCCCGGCGGGCTGCAGTTGGAGCGGGCGCGGCGGACCACGCCATCGCGTGCGCGAGCATCGGCGACCCATTGCTCGCGGCGGGCGAGGTACTCGCCCTTGAGCTTGGGTTCGGCCGGGGTGGTGCCGGGGGCCGGCGGGCCGCCCATCACGAACCAGATCCCGCCCCAGTCGGGCAGCGCATCGAGCGCGGCATAGTGCCCCTTGGGGTTGGCCGCGCCCTGGCCTTCCGTGACGCCCTCGGGCGGCGGCGACTGGGTCGCCGCGCCGAGCTGGGCCGAAGCAGGGGCGGCAAGGCAAAGCGCGGCGCAGGCGGCGCCCGTGAGGAGCCGCATCAGCTCACCGTGCCCAAAGTCGAGCCATCGGGCAGTTTGACCCCGGCGTAGCTGCCGCCGCGGTCGCCGCTGCGCAGCGGGTGGACCCAGATCTTGACCTTGTCGCCGGGCTTGAGCGAGGTGCGCTTCCAGCCTTCCTGCGTCAGGTTGTTGGGGCTGGTCATCTCGATCGCCCAGCGCTCGGTGCCGGTCTTGGTGGTGATGTCGGCCTCGATGAAGGCGTGCGGGTTCTGCCACTTGAAGCGCACCACCGAGGCGTCGAGCACCACGGTCTTTTGCATGTCGAACATCGCATAGCTGTGATGCGCGGCGGCGGGGATCGCGAGCGGCGCGAGCAGCAGCGCCGATAGCGAGATTAGGCGTTGGCGGTTCATGATCCTCTCCCTCACAGCCGCGGGACGTTGACCGGGGTGCCGTTCTTCGGAATCCCTGAATCGAGTACTTTGCCATTGGCGAGCTTGACGTCGAGGAACAGGCCCCCGTGCTTGCCGTCGCGCAGCGGGTTCATCCGCAGCGAGACCTTGTCGCCGGGCTTGAGCGCGGTGCGCGTCCAGCCCTGGCG
>JAGIBN010000013.1 GCA_017744315.1 Porphyrobacter sp. | reverse complement strand
GAAAGTGTATCCCGCGTCCGCATGGATGAACCAGGCGCTCACATCGAGGACCGCCGCGTTTGGCGCGGTAGAGGCTCGGATATCGCCTGTCTGGTAGATGCCCTCGACCTCGAAGTCGATCTGACCGGCCTTGGGATCGCGGATCAGGCGTGCGCTGAAAGTGTCGAGGTCGCGGTTGCGGTTCGCATGGTTGGCCCAATCGCGTTCGTGCAGACCGAAATAGCCGATTTCCGCCGTGGCGCCCGCGATCGTCTTGGGCCGGGCAATGAGGCCGCCCCACAGCTGCAGGTCGAAGCTCTCGCGGTCCCACTGGGTGTCGTTGTCCAGCACCGATGGAAGATCATCGGGCAGGCGAAATTGCGGCAGGACGTAGATTGCCGCTGCGGTCGTTCCACCCCGGGTCCTCAGGTCTGCCCTCAGTCCAGTGTAGCCGTTCGTCGTGTTGCGATAGTCGTCAGCGGCAACAAGCCGGCGCGAGCCCAGGTTCAGGGTGTAACGCCCGACTTGCAGGCTGCTCCTGCTGCCTTCGCCAAACGGGTTGCTGAAATCGGCGGCGAGATAGGCCTGCACCAGCTCGAAAGTATTGACCTCGTTGGTGCTGATGGGGCTGTCGGGTTTCGCCAACCAGGCGCGACTGTCGTACATCTCGGCGCCGATGCGGATTACGCCGGTATCATATTCAGCAAACAGCGTGGTGCGCAGATCCAGCTGTTCGTCTTCGTCGCGGAAGCCCACGCGCGGTTGGCCATCGAGTGCTTCGTAGCGCAGCCGCGCGCTTCCGGAGAGCTTGAAGTCGTCTGGGTTGCCGATGGCCGCTTGCAGCGTTGGAGCTTCGGCTCGCGCTACCGTCGGCAGGGTGCCAGCCAGCAAGACGAGACCGACGGCGAACCTCATGCAGAACCTCCGAAGCGATGGGAATATCGGTTCGGCTCCGTTCGAACGGTCGCCACGAAGCTCTATCGCGGACGGAGGTCAGGGAGGAAAGCTAGTTGTTGTTTTCGGGTACTTCACCCGGCTTCGCATCTCGCAACACAGCGATGAGTTCCTTCAGCGCTTCCGTTTGTTCGAGCTGGATCTGGCGCGTGGTGCGGTTGGGGATTGGGATGTTGTTCTCGCGGAAAGAACGCCAGACGCGTTTGAGCACGTCCGAACGGACATTGGCGAGGCCGTCCTCCGGATCGTTGATCCAGATCCTGATCTCGTAGAACACGCCGTCTTCGGTAAGCTGGGTGATCCACGCTGCGGGCGGTGGCAGATTGAGGACGCGGGGCGAGGCTTTGGCCGCCTCGATCATCAGCGTTTCGGCCAAGTCGAGGTCGGCGGAGTGATCCACCACCATCTGCAGCCGGACCCGAACATTGCGCGAGCTGTAGGACCAGTTCTCGACCTGATTGATCATCAGGTTCTCATTCGGGATCAGGTATTCCTTCATGTCACGGGTGGTGACCGACACGGCGCGGAGACCGATCTTCTTCACCTGGCCGACGGTGTTCGAGATCCCGTCGTTCACTGCGATGACGTCGCCCGGCTTGATCGAGCGGTCCATCAACAGGATGATCCCGGCGAGGAGGTTGCCGAAGGTCTTCTGCAGGCCGAAGCCGATGGCGAGACCGAAGGCGCCGGAGAACACGGTCAGCGCTGTGAGATCGATCCCGAGCATGTCGATCCCGATCAAGATGGCAATCAGCCAGATCACGATCGACAGCAGCTTCTCACCCAGCAGCCGTCGGGCTGGATCCAGGCCCGTCAGCCGGGCGAACAGCCGGTGGGCGACCTTGCTGCCCACGCGGGCGAACAGGTAGAGCCCTATGATTACTCCCAGGACGACGATGGCGCTCCAGATGGAAATGCGCGTTGCGCCGAGCGTGAAGCCAAACGAGTCGAGCCACTCGATTGCCGTGCCGGCCGTCATGCTTTTCTGGGTGACGACGTCCTTGAGCGCGTCCGCGCCCTCGATGTTGCCAGTGGCCTGGGCGACGGCGGTCGCGGTGGCTTCGGGCGAAGGCGATGCGGCAGGAAGCAGCACCGACGCCATCAGATTGATCCTACGGCCTCGAGGCCACGCTCAAGGTCGCGCATCAGGTCCTCCGGGTCTTCCAGGCCGATCGACAGTCTGATGCCCAGGCGGTCGTCCTGGTTCCAGCCCGCGGGCGGCCAGGAGGTTGCGCTGCGCGTGCGGGCGGGATCGAACGGGATCACCAGGCTCTCGTAACCGCCCCAGCTGTAGCCGATGCCGAACAACTCGAGCGCATCGATGAAACGCGCGCGCCCGGCCGGATCGCTGCCCTTGAGAACGAAGCTGAACAACCCGCAGCCGCCGGTAAAGTCACGCTGCCAAAGGTCATGGCCGGGAGCTCCTGGCAGCATCGGGCACAGGACGTGGGCGACCTCTGGCCGGGTGGACAGCCATTGGGCGAGGCCGAAGGCGCTGGCCGTCTCGCGATCGAGGCGAACCCCAAGGGTCCGCAGCCCGCGCAGGGCGAGCGCGGCATCGTCGGGCGACACTACCAGGCCAAGCGCCTGGCTCTTGAGCCTGAGCCGGGCATAGAGCGCATCTCCGGCAGAAGCGCAGCCCATCATCAGGTCGGAATGCCCACCGACGTGCTTGGTCAGCGACATGAGCGAAATGTCGCAACCACGGGTCAGCGCCGGGAAGCCGAGCGCGGTGGCCCAGGTGTTGTCGAGAATGCTGATCGCGCCCTTTTCTCGCGCAATGGCCGCCAGCGCCGGAACGTCGGCGACTTCCATCGACAGGCTGCCGGGACTTTCGAGCAGCACCGCGCGAGTGCGGTCGGTGAAGAGGGCCGCAAAGCCTTCGACGTCGAGCGGATCGAAGAAGCACGTCTCAATTCCCAGGGGCGCCAGCAAGGACTTCGCCATGACCCGGCTGGGTTCGTAGGCGTTGTCGGTCATCAGCACCGTATCGCCGCTTTCCAGCACCGACAGCAGCACACCCGAGATCGCCGCTACCCCGCTCGGATAGAGTACCGTGCCGGCCGCGCCGGGTTCGAGTTCGGTCAAAGCGTCGGCCAGCGCCCACTGAGTCGGCGAGCCTCGGCGGCCGTAGTAGAAGTGGCCGTCCTCGTTGGGCCTCCCGCGTGCGAGATCGACGCTGTCCGCGTAGAGGTGCGTGCTGCCCCGCCAGACCGGCGGATTGACCACTGACCCGGTCCATTCAGGGCGCCTGCCGGCCTCGACGATGCGAGTGGCGGGCTTGTGCTGATCGTCACTCAAGCGGCGGTTCCCGTAGCCTTGGGCGTGGCGGGATCGGCACCCCATTCGCTCCAGCTTCCGTCGTAAAGCGCGACATCGTCCTTACCGAGCAGGTGCATCGCGAACAGCAGGACCGACGCGGTCACCCCACTGCCGCAAGTGGTAACGACCGGTCGTTCGAGATCGATGTGCGCTTCCTTGAAGGCGGCGCGCAGCCCGGCCTCGTCACGGAAGGTGCCGTCGGGCTTGAGCAACCGGCCGAACGGCAGGTTTTGCGATCCAGGAATGTGGCCGCTCGGCATGCCGGGCCGGATTTCCGGTTCGGCCCCGCTGAAGCGTCCTGCACCGCGCGCGTCGAGGATCTGCTCGGACACGGTCTGGAGGTTGGCGAGCATCTCGGCCTTGCTGCGCACGGCGAGCGATCCGCTGGTGGGAGTCACACCGCCGCGGCTGGCCTGCATGCGCCCGCTATCCAGCGGCCGCGCTTCGTTGCGCCACTTGCCAAGACCGCCGTCGAGAATTGCGACTTCGGTGAAGCCATGAAGGCGGAAGATGAACCAGGCGCGGGCCGAGGTCTTTACCGCGCTGTCGTCGTAAATCACCACCCGGTCGCCATCGCTGACGCCGATTTCGGCCATGCGTTCGGCGAACTGTTGTGCCGTGGGCAGGGCCGCGGGAACTGGACTCGACTGGTCCTTGAGAGTGTCGAGATCTAGGAAGCGCGCGCCGGGTATGTGGCCCGCTTCGAATTCAGCCGCCGCATTCCGCTCCGCGTCGGGCAGGTGCGCGGATGCATCGATCACCACCAGGCCCGGTTCGCCGAGCCGCTCCGCCAGCCAGGCGGTAGAGACAAGGTCCTTCATGCGGCGTGGTTAGCCGGTTCGGCAATTTCAGTAAATGTGGCGTTGAGTTTGCCGCCTAAGCAAATGCGCGCTGTGCCAGATGCGGATAGATCCGCGGGCCGAGATCCAGACGGAAGGGCTGCAGGGCCGAGCCCTCGCCAGGTTGCCCGACCACGAACGTGCGCACGACAGGCTCAGACCCCTCCGCCTCCACCCGGAAACGGGCGAGTGGCAGCAACAGCGCAGTTGAGCCCTGGCGGATCGGTACGATCTGCGAGAACGGCACGCGGAACGCGCCAGAGATCACCTTGCTTTCGCCGGGTTCGAGCCGTTCGATGGACTGCGGCGCCGTCGCGCTCCGGCCCGGTCCGGCCAGCTGTTCCTCGCGGCTCATCGATGCGTGCGCAGAGATCATGTCCGCACCGATAGTGAGCCCAGTGATCGGTGAGGACCCGCGATTGGAAACCTCAAGTCGGTAGTCGAGCGTCGCGTTCATCAGTGTGAGGCTGAGTCGCAGCGGCTCGAGCGTTACTTGCAGCGGTTCGGCTGACATGGTGGCCGGCTGTTGAGGAGGCGCCGGCGCGATCGGCACCAGCGACTCGGGCAGCGGCTGAGGCACGGGAGCGGGCGGCACGTCGACCTTTGGCCGCTCCAGTTGCGGTACCTCCAGCGGAATTCCCGCAAGCGGCCGACGTCTCCACCAGACCAGGCCAGCCAGCCCCAGTACGCCAAGCAGCAAGATGCCGCCCAAGACCCACGGCCAGACCGGGGCGTCTTCACTGCGGTTGCTAAAGTCGCGGATGGTGACCGGCGCTCGGGCAGCAGGCGAAGGAGCGGGCGTTGGAGCGTCGGCGGTTCCGGCGGCAGGCTCGCCTGCGGCGGCCGGCTGGTCCTGCCCAACGACCGGCACGGTTGTCGTGCGAGCAGCTCCTGCGGGCGCTTGTCTAGTCGGAGTGGGGGCGGCCGTCTGCCTGGCGAACGGGGGCGGGGTTACCTGCGGAGCCGGGCTGACCTCGGCTGGTCGAACTTGTGTCGGCGCCGGCGTGGGAGCGGGCTGCGTTCCCCGCGATTCCGGCACGTCGGGAACGACCGGGCCTTGCCGTTGAGGTTGCGCAGGCTGTTCCGACGCCGAAGGCGGCAGGCGGAAGTCGGCGACGCTGGCGGCTGCGGCAGGCGCAGTGGCCCCCAGCGCAAGCGCGAATAGGCCGGCGATCCGGCAAGTGATCTCTAACCTAGAAATTTTGAACGTCCGCCCATCTCTCTGACAGCCGAATGGTGAGGCAGGCGCTGAATAGTCCGTGAACCGCCCCAGGCAAAGCGCTGCCTTGTGCACAGCGTCCGATGGGGGCAAGAGCGCGACCGATGAGTGACACTTCCTCGAACGCGCCGCGCCACCTCGGCCATCAGAGCGCCTTGCCCGCTTCTCCGGAAGAAGCAGTGCTCGACTACGTACCCAACCCGCGTGTCGGCAGCCTCTATCTCGTGCGGTTTTCCGCCCCCGAGTTCACCTCGCTGTGCCCGGTCACCGGCCAGCCCGACTTCGCGCACCTCGTAATCGACTATGCGCCGGGCGCCACGATCGTCGAATCCAAGAGCCTCAAGCTGTTCCTCGCCTCGTTCCGCAATCACGGAGCATTCCACGAGGATGTCACGGTCGGCATCGGCCAGCGGCTGTTCGACGAGATGGCGCCGCAGTGGCTGCGCATCGGTGGTTACTGGTATCCGCGCGGCGGAATTCCGATCGACGTGTTCTGGCAAAGCGGTTCGTCGCCCGCAGGGCTCTGGGTACCTGATCAGGGCGTTTCGGGATATCGCGGACGAGGGTGAGTTGCTACCGCGACCAGCGTTTGACTAAACCAAGCTGGCGAAACACGCCGCTTCATGGGGGTAAACGATGCGCATTGTAATGATCGGTAGCGGCTACGTTGGCCTCGTCTCTGGCGCCTGTCTCGCCGATTTCGGCCATCACGTCTGTTGCGTCGACAAGGACGCAGGCAAGATCGAAGCTCTCCATGCCGGCCGCATCCCGATCTTCGAGCCAGGCCTGGAAGAACTGGTGGCGAAGAACGTGGCCGCCGGTCAGCTCCAGTTCTCGCTCGATCTGGTCGAGGCCCTGCCGAACGCCGACGCCGTGTTCATCGCGGTGGGTACCCCGTCGCGGCGCGGTGATGGCCACGCGGACCTCAGCTATGTTTATGCGGCCGCGCGGGAGATGGCGCCTCATCTCACTCCCGGCACGGTCGTGGTTACCAAGTCGACCGTTCCCGTCGGCACAGGCGACGAGGTAGAGCGCATCATTAGCGAGGCTGCGCCAGAGCTATCCTTCTCGGTCGCGTCCAATCCGGAATTCCTGCGCGAAGGCGCGGCGATCGAGGACTTCAAGCGCCCCGATCGCGTCGTCATCGGCGTCAACGACGATCACGCGGCCAATGTGCTGCGGGAAATCTACCGTCCGTTGCTCGGCAACGAAACGCGGCTGCTCGCGATGTCGCGGCGCGGTGCCGAGTTGACGAAATACGCGGCGAACGCGTTCCTCGCGACCAAGATCAGCTTCATCAACGAGATCGCCGATCTGTGCGAGAAGGTCGGCGCCGACGTGCAGAACGTGGCCAAGGGCATCGGTCTCGATTCCCGCATCGGCGCGCGCTTCCTCCAGCCTGGTCCCGGCTATGGCGGTTCCTGCTTCCCCAAGGACACGCTGGCCCTGCTCAAGACCGCTCAGGACTATGAGGCGCCCTTGCGTATCGTGGAGGCCGTGGTTGCGTCGAACGACGGCCGCAAACGATCGATGGGCCGCAAGGTGCTTCATGCGCTCGACGGCCAGTCGCAGGGCAAGACGGTCGCACTGCTGGGCCTGACCTTCAAGGCCAACACCGACGACATGCGGGATTCGCCGGCACTGGCGATCGTTCGGGCTCTTCAGGACGGTGGGGTTACCGTTCGTGCCTTCGATCCGGAAGGCATGGAGCAGGCGGCAAAGCTGCTCGACGATGTCACCTACTGCGGGGACGCGTACGAGGCGATGGAGGGCGCTCATGCCGCGGTCATCGTGACCGAGTGGGACGCGTTCCGTGCACTCGACTTCCAGCGTGCCGGAGCCGCACTCGAGGACAAGCTGCTGGTCGATCTGCGCAATCTCTACGATCGCGCAGACATTGAACGTCATGGCTTCCGTTATGTGGCGGTTGGGCGCTAGGGGATTCTTATCGAGTCTCTAGTTCCGAGTTAAGTGCATGAAAACACAGGTTTGCATCATCGGCGCGGGTCCCGCGGGACTGCTGCTGGGTCATCTCCTGCGGTCGGAAGGTGTCGACTGCGTGGTGCTCGAACGGCGAACGCCCGACTACGTCCTGTCGCGCATTCGGGCTGGCGTCCTGGAACAGATCACCGTGTCGCTGATGGAGCGGCTCGGTCTCGATCAGCGATTGAAGGCGGAAGGGCTGCCGCACGACGGCTTCAACCTCGCCGACGGTGAGCGCCTGATCCGCATCGACATTGCCGAACTGACCGGCAAGCACGTCGTCGTTTACGGTCAGACCGAACTCACCCGCGACCTGATGGATGCGCGCGAGGAGCGTGGGCTCGAAGTGATCTACGGCGCCGAAGACGTGGCGCTGCACGACATCGAAGGCGATGCGCCCTTCGTGACCTACAGCAAGGATGGCCAGCAGCACCGGGTCGACGCGCGCTTCCTGGCTGGATGCGACGGTTTCCACGGACCGAGCCGGCAAGCGGTGGCTAGCAAGGGCACCGAATACGAGCGCGAGTATCCGTTCGGCTGGCTCGGCATCCTGGCTGACGTTCCACCCTGCAATCACGAACTGATCTACGCCAACCATGAACGCGGTTTCGCGCTCGCCTCGATGCGCAGCGAAACTCGCAGCCGCTATTACATCGACGTCCCGATCACCGAAAAAGTCGAGAACTGGTCCGATGAGCGAGTGTGGGACGAATTGGCAATCCGCCTCGGGCCGCAGGCTGCCGCTCATATTGTCCGTGGCCCGGCGCTAGAAAAGTCGATCGCGCCGCTGCGCAGCTTTGTCTTCGCCCCGATGCGTCACGGCAGCCTGCTGCTGTGCGGCGATTCCGCGCACATCGTGCCGCCAACCGGAGCCAAGGGTCTCAACCTGGCGGCGAGCGACGTGCACTACGCGGCCGCCGCGCTGACGGCGTTCTTCAAGGGCGGCGACAACGATGCGGTGGCCGGCTATTCCGGCAAGGCCCTGTCGCGGGTGTGGAAGGCCGAGCGGTTCAGCTGGTCCCTGACCCGGCTGATGCATCGCTTTCCGGAGGATGGTCCGTTCGAACGCGCCATGCAGGTCGCCGAGCTTGATTACATCTCGGGCAGCCGCGCCGCGCAGACGAGTATTGCCGAGAACTACGTCGGGTTGCCGGTCTAGGCGCTCACTCCAGCCACATCGTTCGGTGGCCCTACCTCGGGCGCAAATGGGGTAGGGGACCGCCACGCTGGTGGCGCGATCAAACTCGCGCTAAGTACCTGCAAGCCAAGGGGTAGGCAGGGGGTTCGGTCATGAGGAAGCAGTTTCTTCGGCTTGCGGGTGTCGCGTCGGTGGCGGGTCTGGCCATCTTGGCGGCGGTCCCGGCAATCTCGCAGGGCGGTTCCGCTCCGCCGGCTCGCTATACGATCGATGCCGGGACGATCTCCGGAATGGGCGCCATGGGCGCCAATGGCGGCGGTGGACTGAACTCAGCCATGGCCATGATGCGCGGCGGCGGAAACCAGGTTGCGCATGAGCTCCGACTTCGGCTTGGTTCAAGCCAGGCATCGACGGGCGATCCCAAGGCCGATCATTTCATTCCCCAGGGTGTGCGCATGGGCGCCTCGCTCCCGCTGGTGACACCGCGCCAGGTCACGGGCACGCAGGAGTACACGCCGGGCCAGATGCCCACCGGGCGGCTCTTGCTGTTCTGGGGCTGCGGCGAGCACGCCGGCGCCGGGCAGCCGGTGGTGATCGATTTCTCGAAGCTGGCGCGTGGGCAAGTCCCCCCGGGTCTTTACGCCCAGTCGCTCAACCTGCCGGAAGACTGGTCGATCACTTCGGCCAACAGCAAGACTTTCGGCGAATGGCCGAACGAGCGCGATCCGAAGCCGGTCCCGGGCAATGCCTCGCTGCTCGGTGCCCACCGCATCGCCAGCACATATGCGCCCGAAATCTCGTTCGAACTCGCCAACGACTTCATGTCGGCGCTGCGCCCATCGACGGCCGATGCGGCGAGCGGCGCAGTAAACCTCAGCTGGAACTCCGTGCCGACGGCCACGGGATATTACGCCTGGGTCATGGCCATGAACCCTGACGAGAGCGGCCAGCCGCGCGACATGGTCTGGTGGACCTCCTCTTCGACCCAGCAGTTCGGCGGGCCGATGTGGGACTGGCTCTCGCCAAGCACGGTGGAGAAGCTGATAACCGCCAAGACAGTCATGCCGCCGAGCCAAACGAGTTGCACGATTCCCGCCGAAGTGCGCCAGCAGGGCGGGCCGTTCATGATGACCAACCTTTACGCCTATGGCCCGCAGGCGGACTTCTCATACCCCGCACGTCCGGCCAACGCCGCACGCAACTGGCAACCGGACTGGATTGCCCGCGTCCGCTTCCGCGCCAACGCCATGGTCATGCACGGCATGCCGGGAATGGGCGACTTCAGCGCTTCCTCAGAGGCCTCGGAAGAAGCGCAGCCAGCGCAGCAGCAAGGGCAAGAACTACCGCGCTGCAAAGGCCTGTCCGGTATCGCGAAGCGCGCTGCGGGGCTGTGTCAGTAGAGGGCGATAGAGGCTGCGTGAGCCAGCCCTTCGCTGTCGCTCGGGAGTTTTCACCGCAAGCAGTCCCCCGGACTGCTTCCTGTAGTGAAAAATGGTGCCGGCTACAGGATTCGAACCCGTGGCCCCCTGATTACAAATCCTGTAGGGGGCTTCCCATATGTCCTCACGAGCGCAGAAATGGCGGAAATGCGCGCCTCATTGCAACCATACGTTGCATTGAACCTCAGGTGATGTTACCTATTCCGTTACCTGATGCCGCTTAGGTAACAGGCGAGCCGAGGGAGCGTTGCACCGCTCACCCCGGCTCTGACCACAATGATCGATAGGAGATCACCATGGCTAACGCCCCAGTACGGTTTGAGACCGCAACACACAATTCGCCGATCGTCGCTGCGTACCTGAAAGCCTATGACCTTGACCGGAAGTATGCGGACACGAGCTCAGACGACCCTGACGCGCAGTTCTCGTACGCCGCGATGCAAGGTGCGACTGATCGCGTGTTGGAGTGCGGCATACACTCACTTGACCATGTGGCCGTCGCCGCCTTGCTGGTCTTCAATGCGCTGGACGAGGTCGTTGAGGGGTACGCCATGAGCCGGGAGGATGAGCGTTGCATCTCGGTAGAGGACGCACGGCAGGGATTTCGAAACGCGCGGGCTGCTCTCAAGAACATCTGGACGTACGCCTCGAAAGAAGCGGGCCTGTCCGACGGTCGGTGGGATCCTATCGTGGAATATTACGGCGCTCACCGGACTTAGGGTGCTGCTCGTGGAGACGGCTACCGACTGCGCGAAACGAATGCACGATTTCAAGAACGCTCTCGCGCTTTCGAACAGCTATCGCGACGCTGGTTGGTGGACGCCCGTTTACCGGCGGGCGTTCCCAACTTTGGCATCCGCTGTGCCCATTCACGAAGACGGTTGGGCGCAGCGCGGGGGCATCGATCGCTTGCTGACCTTGAAGTCGGGTAAGACATTCGCCGTCGACGAAAAGATCCGCACAAAGGATTGGCCTGACATTTTGCTCGAGCAGTGGAGCGATGAGGCCCGGCGCATCCCTGGTTGGGTGCAGAAGCCACTGGCGTGCGACTTCATTGCGTACGCCTATGCTCCATCCGGGGTCTGCTATCTGTTGCCAGTTCCGGCTCTGCAGCGAGCCTGGAGGCTCAACGGGCGTAAGTGGATCAAACACTACGGCGTGAAGCGCGCTCATAATCCGGGCTATGTGTCTGTCAGCGTTCCTGTACCTCGAGGAGTACTCATGCTTGCTATTGCCGAGGCGCTGGTACTCAGCCCGGAACCGCCTGAAGGACCACCGGCCCAATGCTGACCGACACGAAGATCGCAGCCATCAAACCGCCAGCGAGCGGACAGGATGAACATCCTGATCATAAGGTGACGGGGCTGCGGCTTCGTGTCGGATCGAGCGGAAAGAAGGCCTGGATCGTGCGGCGCCGGGTCGGTGCCAAAGTCGTGAATAAGAAGCTCGGCAACTATCCTTCGATGGGCCTAGCCGCCGCCCGCAACGAAGCTGAGAAGCTTATCGCGGCATTGGACCGTGATGGCAGCACAGAAGCTCTGGATCGCACCTTTGGCGCAGTGGCCGGCCACTGGATCACGAACGTCGCAAAGGACAAGAACGACCGCTGGAAGGATCAGGAGCGCCAGCTTGAGCTTCACGTCTACCCCGCTTGGCGCGACCGCAAGATTGTCGAGATCAAGCGTGCCGACGTCCGCGACCTGATCGAAGGCATTGAAGGCAAGATACTTCCCAACCGCGTGCTCGCGCTGATCAGGACGATTTTCCGGTTCGCGTTGTCGCGCGACTGGATCGACGCGACACCGGTCGAAGGCATCGAAAAGCCAAAGGAGGAGACTGCCCGCGATCGGGTGCTCGACATGGCCGAGATAAAGCGGGTGTGGGATGCAGCGGGACTGTTGGGCTACCCCTTCGGCTTCTACACTCGAATGCTGATCCTGACCGGCCAGCGCCGCGGCGAAGTCGCGGGTATGCGCTGGGATGACCTTGATCTCCAGAACGCGACGTGGACCCTTCGCTCCGAGGATACGAAGGCCGACCGCGCGCAGCTCGTGCCCCTTTCGGAGCCGGCGCTGGCCCTTATCAAGGCCACGCCGCAGATGGGTAAGTTCGTTTTCACGACCGACGGCGAAACTCACATCAGCGGCTTTGCGAAAGGCAAACAGAAGCTTGACGCCTTCATGTCTGCGGCTGGCGATCCGTTGGCGCCCTGGCGTCTCCACGATCTTCGTCGTTCGGCTGCTACCCACATGGTGCGGCTGGGCATTCCTGAGAACATCGTCAGCCGAGTGCTCAATCACGCCCAGCAGGGAGTGACGGCCAAGGTCTATGCTCTCCATTCGTACTCGCCCGAGAAGCGTAACGCGCTCGATCGCTGGGCCGCTGAAATATTGAGGACGGTCGAGGGTAAGCCGGCGACCAAAGTGGTGAAGCTCCGTGACTGAATCGAAGCGTGATCGCACTAAGGTTTCGCTCGCTTGGTTGGCGTATTGGGCAATTGCGCATGACGATGAAGAACAGGCGTTTGTCAGGGAATACCTTGACGAGGCGTTCACCGTGCTTGCCCGACTCCGTCGCCATGACAGCCTGACCGAGGAAGATCATCAAGGTCTGACAGACCTAACTCTAGTGCTGGCGGGATTGAGGGAGGCTCTGGATCCAACCGGTGGCGGGCGAATCCTCTTGAGTCCGGAGGTTCGGAAGAGTTCCGAAAAAGGAGGGCGACGCCGCCTATCTTATGATGAAATTCGTCGGCGAAGAGAAGCGGGCGCCCGAGCCTACCGCTTGGCCAAGTCCGAGGATATGACGAAAACCGCTGCAGTCGAAAGCGCCTGGGAGGAGATGCGGGCTGCAGGACGCGCTGAGGGGCTTAGCGCCAGAATCATAGAACGTGCCATGGACGATCATAGGCACGAGTTGGAGGCTCTGAACTTAAGCCAATAACCTGCGAAGTTATTGGTGTAGCCGACCAAAAATCTGCCGCTAATAGACATGACGCCCATACGAACAACGAGGCGTCAAATGGCACAATTTCTCACCCCAAAGGCGACATGCGCGAAGATTGCACTGAGCCGAGCGACGCTCGACCGGCTCGTCCAAGCCGGCAAGTTTCCGTCCCCGATTAAGCTGACTGAACGCCGGCTCGCCTTCAATGCGGAGGCGGTTGATCAATGGATGGCGGAGAGGATGGAGGCCGCCTGATGCAGAAACGCCGCCCCAATGGGAGCGGCGTCGATCTGCGTGGTGGCGATCGAAGCCGTTCTACCAAATCCCGACACCAAATCAAAGCCACGCCGGCTCAGCGCGCCCGATTGCAGGCGCTACTCTGGACGGTCTGGGCTCTCGGAGGTGCGCGGCCATGAGTGTCGTCGACCTCCAGAACTTCATTGACCGTCGTCGGGAAGACTTCCGGATCGTCGTCAGGCCTGCGCTTTGGCGCGGATTTGAGACGTTGATCGAGCCTCCCACAGCGACGCACCCCCTGCGCCACTTCCGAACCTATGGAGAAGCCATGGATTGCGCTGAGGCGATCCAGCGCACTGAGGGCTGGCCGCTCTTTAGCAATTGCGGGGACGAACCTCCGCCGCCGCGTGCCGCATGAGCGTGGCCGAGAAGATGGACAGCCAGCCCCTGCGCTTCAACAGCGCCGACGCTCGCCAGCTGCTGGAGCTGCTCGACCATATTCATCTTGTCGCGATTCTTCCGGATCCCCCGAGGGGCGCCAAACCACATGGACGCTACTTCGGTGCAGACGTGGACGCGGCGCTTGCCTGGGCGAGCAGCGTTAACGAGAACGGCCATAACACCTATTGGACGTTCAACTACGTCGGACCGGGCGTTGGCACGAAACCAGCGAAGGACGACATTCAGGCAGCGCGTGGCGCGCACGTTGATCTAGACCCGCCCAAGACTGGCGAGGCCTGGGACAAGGAAGCCGCGGTAGCATCGCTCACGGCTCACCAGTTGCCCCCTTCGCTGATCATCGATTCAGGCAACGGCGTGCAGCCTGTGTGGTTGCTCGACGCGCCGGCAAAAGACTGGCGTCCAATTGAAGCGATCAACATCGGCCTGCGGGACAGGTTCGGCGGCGATGACTGCCACAACATTGATCGCCTTCTGCGAGTACCAGGCAGCGTCAATTATCCTGGCAAGGCCAAGCGCGATCGGGGATGCGTCCCCTGCCTGGCAACATGGGTGCAACAGGACACCGGGCAACGTTACGCACCCGTCGCATTGGCCGCTGCTTTCCCAACGAAGACTCGGGATAGAGACGCTGCCAATGACGCAGGCGAGCGGGTACCCGCGCAAACCGGGGCGTTGATCGCTGCAATCCGCCGCGGCGACAACTGGCACAACAACATGCTCCGGTTGACTGCCCACCTGGTCGCGAAGGGTCGTGCGACCGTTGAAATCCTCGCAATGGCCGACTGCCTGACACTGGCAGGTTACACGGCCGACGACACGCGCGCCGACATGCGCGGCATGATCGAGGATGCGCGGGCCAAGTGGGAATACGCGGAGCCCGTGGACCCTCCCGAATATGGCTACGTCGACACCGAGACGGGCGAATGGCACCCCTACGGCAGCGCCGATAATGAGCCGGAGACGGAATCCGAGCCTTCGCTGCTGCCGGTCATCGACTTCGCAGAGTGGCGCGGCGAACCGCCGGCCCGGCGCTCGGCTTGGGGCGACATGCTCCCGCTATTGCAGACCACAATGCTCACTGGCCCCGGAGGCGTGGGCAAGAGCCTGCTCGAGCAGATGCTTTGCACCTGCATCGCGCTAGGCCTTCCATTCCTTGGCGCAGAGACGATGCAGATGAACACGCTCTACATCACCTGCGAGGATGATGCGGAGGAGTTGTGGCGGCGTCAGGCTGCGATCTGCGCATGTCTTGGAGTGCCGATCGAGACGTTGGCTGACAAACTACACCTGGTCTCCCTATGCGGTGAGGCCTCAACTGAGTTGGCTTTGTTCGATGCGAATGGCCGGCTGAGTGTCACCAGTCGCTGGCGCGAGCTTGAAGCAACCTGCGAGGCCCGCAATATTCGCCTCTACGCCTTCGACAACGCGACCGACGCAATGGGCGGTGATCTGAACGATCTTCACCAAGTCGCGGCCTTCGTGAACTTGCTGACCGGATTAGCGATCCGTCGCGATGGCTTGGCGATGATCCTCCACCACCCCAACAAGGCCGGCGACGATTGGCTCGGCTCCGTGGCCTGGCACAACAAGGTCCGCTCGCGGCTAATCATTGAGCACGGGGATGAGGACGTAGATCCGGACGCGCGCATCATCCGTGCGCCGAAAGCGAACTATGGTCCAAGCGGTGGGCGCATTGCCTTCCGCTGGCACCGCGGCGCCTTCGTCCGTGATGAAGATCTACCGGCTGATTATGCAGCCGAGCTAGCGGATTCCATCCGTGTGACGGGCGAGAACGAGGCATTCCTCCGCTGCCTCGCTCAACGGACTTCTGAGCGGCGGCACGTCTCTGAAAAGGTTGGTGCCAACTATGCGCCCAAGGTCTTCGCCACGATGGTCGAAGCGAAGGGGATCAAGAAAGACCGGCTGATCGCCGCAATGGATAGGCTCTTCCGCCTCGGTGCGATCGAGCGTGGTTTCCTGTGGCGAGACACCGCCGAGGGTAAGGACATCTTCGGTCTCCGGGAATCCGGAAACGTAACCGGAAACCGACCGGAAACTCGTTCCGCAAACGACCGGAGACCCGCAGAAATCGACCGGAAAACACACCCTATAGATACTACGTATCAATCAGGCGCGGCCCTTGGGCCCGCCGCGCCCGGTACTGATGGAGCGGAAGCATGAGCCGGGGGGCATCCGCAGACCTGGGTCGTGCGAGCCCAGGGACCGCAGCCGTCAGAAATTCTCGCAAAAGCACATTAAAGTTCGACCCCCCTCGCGCGTCAGGCCCGGGGTGTGAGGCCTGCGGCCAATCGTTCGCACCTCACCCCGCCGACCAATGGTGGCGCGAGAAGTACCCCCAATGCCCACCGAAGCGCTTCTGCAGCGAGCGATGCCGCAAGCGCGCGGAGAGCCAGCGTGCCCGTCAACGGAAACAGGAGAACCGCAATGGCTGAACGCAAGCCCTGGTCGCACGGCCGCCAGGAGAGCCGTCATGCGAGAGGATATGGCAAGGCTCACGTCAAGATGCGTGAGCATCTGCTGAGCACCGTGATCCTGTGCGAGGAATGCACTCGCAATGGCCGCGTCACCGCTGGATCGCACGCCGATCATGTCATCCCCAAAGCCAAAGGTGGAACTGACGAGCGGAGCAACTACCAACTCCTGTGTGCGTCCTGTCACGCCGCTAAGTCGATCCACGACCAGGACAAGAACCCCCGCATCCGCCGGCCTCAGATAGGCTTGGACGGTTGGCCGATCGAGGAGTGAGACGTGGACAGCATCGAAGCACGAGAGATTGCGCTCAGTATCACCATCCGCGGCGAGATCGCCGGTATGACAGAAGATGGGGAGATGATGCTTCATCTGCGCCCGCTGATCCTCGAGGTGCTGAGGGAGTGCGGGATCGAACCGCTCAAGTCCGCCAACGAGAAACCGAACTAGGGGGCGGGAGGGTGACGATGCGCCAGAAAGAACGCCAGGGACCGACGCCCCCTCGGCAAATCATAAACCGTAACATCCCGTGCGCGCGCGCGAGGTCCGGGGGGTGGTCAGATACTAACGACCCTCGCCTCAGGGGACCGGCCGCCCCTGCTTTTCAAACGCTAATACAGTTTCTCGCCCGCGCGCGACCGGAGGCCGCATGAACGCGCCCCGCCATGTGTGTCCCCATTGCCAGGGGACTGGCTATGCACCCGATCTCTCGGACGCGCTGATCGAGGCGACGGCCGATGGACTGCGCGAGGCGTGTCGTGTCGCAGGTAAGCCAATCTCTGGTGACGATCGGATCGACGAGGCAACCGCTGCAATGCTCATCAGCCGGAAACCCAAGACCTTGTGCAACTGGCGTCACACTTCGAGACCAATTCCCTTCCTCGAACGCGGACGTCGGATTTCTTACTCGATCCCGGATATCGCGCGCTGGATGCAAGAAGGAGGCACCTTACCCGCGAACGAAGCATGACGCGGGTTATCGGATTGTCTGCTTCGGAGAACGCTAGGCACTGCAGATAATGACCGACTTGGGTGGAAAGCGGACATTAAACTCCTGCACCTGGTAATAGGGGGTCGAGGGCGCTTCCGACCGGGGTTTACCCGAATGTGTCTTTGATCTCGGCTCGCTAGTCCTTGGGTCCGGGTGGCTCGGAGGCCGCAATGTCGAGCATAAGAGGAAGCTGCCTTTGTGGTGGCGTGAAGTACGAGATCACCGGCCCGCTCGGAGCGGCCGCCAATTGCCATTGCACGATGTGCCGCAAGCAGCATGGTGCCGCCTTCCGGTCCCGTGCCGGAGTGGAACCGACCGGCTTCCACTGGATTCAGGGGGAGGAGTTGATGACTTTTTATGAGTCATCGCCAGGGACGCATCGCGGCTTCTGCAGTGTTTGCGGATCACCCGTCGCCAACAAGATCGATCCGACGGCTGTCACCGGCGGCGGAATTGCCCGGATGGGCATCCAGCTTGGTGGCCTTGATGACGATCCCGGCGTGAGGCCTGCCGCCCATGTGTTCGTGGCCGACAAGGCGCCATGGTTCACGATTACCGACGATCTGCCGCAGTTCGACACGGTGCCCGCGCATTAGCCGCTAACCAAGTGAGGAGACTGAGCATGTCCGAAGCGACCGAGCGCTACGCGATCGAGGGCGGCTTCCCCACCGAGGAGACCATCCGCCGGGCCTATGACGACGCTGATCTGGCCCGCGCGGTCGAGGCGTACAAATTCTTCTGGCCCACGGTCTCGATCGTCGGAACCTTCAGAGGCAACGAGAATGCGGGCCTCAAGTACAATGGCGGATTTCTCCTCCTTCAGGGCAGTCCGGCACAGACCGCGCTAACGCCCAATTCGGACACGCCTTACACCGGCGCGATCCTCGATCTCAGCGATGGGCCGATCGTGTTCGAGTTCCCCCCCGGCGCGCTGATGTCCGTCGTGAATGATCGCCATCAACGTTACGTGATGGATATGGGCGTGCCTGGACCCGATCAGGGCAAGGGCGGCAAGCATGTGATCCTGCCACCGGAATATGCCGGCGAGGTCCCTCCAGGCTACTTCTCTGGAAGGTCTTCGACCAACAAAGTGATCGTCCTAGTCCGTGCGATCCCGTCGCACGGCGATGTCGCGGCGGCGATTCAGCTGCTCAAGTCGGTCAAATATTACCCCCTCGACCCTCGGCGGGACTGGAACGCGTCCCAATGGATCGACATCGGCAGCACCTACGGACAGTTCACCGCCTTCGATTGGGAGAACAATCTGCAGTTCTGGAAGGAACTGCACGAGGTGATCGACAGCGAGCCGCCATACGAGCCCTATCGCATGGAGTATGGTCGGCTCGCGACGCTCGGTATCGAGAAGGGCAAGCCATTCGCGCCGGACGCGCGGATGACTGAAATCCTCGAGAAGGCGGCGCGCCTGGCCAACGCGCAGATGCGCGTCCAGTCGTTCGCCGATCGGCGCGACGATCGGGTGACCTGGCCGGACCGGCGGTGGGAATATGCCGGCAAGCGGCCAGAGACCACCATCTGGGATCTGCCCGATCGACGCGATCTCGAAGCGCGGGAAAAATGGTTCTTCCAGGCGCAGATCGAATCGCCCGCCATGTTCCGCCGCGATACGCATGCCGGTTCGCTTTACTGGCTCGGCCTGCGCGACCAAGACGGGGTCTATGTCGACGGGAGCAAGACCTACCGGCTGCGCATCCCGCTGCCGGTACCCGCCCATTTGTTCTGGTCGGTCACGCTCTATGATCCCGAGACACGCAGCGAGATTGTCACCGACCAGGCGAAAGCGGCGCTCCGTTCGTTATTCGAACTTGCAGCGATAAGCGGCGAAAGTGTCGATCTCTATTTCGCGCCGACCGCGCCTGTCGAGCATGAGGATCGCTGGCTGCAGACGCTTCCTGGCAAGGGTTGGTTCGTTTACCTCCGACTCTACGGTCCTGACGGACCGGCGTTCGACGGGAGCTGGAAGCCAGGGGATTTCGAACTGGTCGGCTGACGGCCGCCATGGGTCGCTAACCGACTGTCCGCAATCGGCTGCGAAGGGTGGAAAGCGGACTCCGTCCAGGACTTGCCTCATTCAAGGTGAAGCGTCCGTGATTAAGGCAGTTGCATCTACGGATCGCACCCATTCCCGAAGCGGACCGAAAAGGGCCTCGTAGCCGTCTTCGCCTTCCTCCGGCTTTATTGCGTAGAAGCTAATGATCCGCCCATTTATCGATGTCGCACAAGCAGCTACCGACACGTTCTTAGTATTAGCGCCGGTGGCAACAGCCATCTCGCCACCGAAGTAAGCGCAGACATCATCTATTGCCCTAGGGACAAGGCCACCCCGAACTTTAACGTCTTCGGTGCCCAAACTGCGATACCTGCTCTCCACTTCCGATTGAAATTTCCCGCTCTGCATTAAAGTCGAAAGCTCGCTGGACCCGAAGGTATCCTTCATTAATTGTAAAAATTCGGTTCGACTCATTGTTAGTCCAGCAGCAGTCGCCGACACCTTGACATTCAGATAGTCCTCAAACTCCATCCCTGGAGTGCAATTCACCAGAGTCAGCTTGGTAACATTCTTCGCATCGGAGGCAGCAAGCTGCTGCGCGGTCAGCTGCGCGGCACCTGACGGCAGACAATAGCCCGCGGGAGACGGAATTGTGAGATTGACGCCATTGAAGTCAACGACCGACGACGTCAGTGCCAGTAAGAGAGCTTGAAACATCATTCGCCTCGACTAGCGCAAACTCCAATGTCCGCAATGGGTCGTTTGCCGACTGTCCGCAAGTGGTTGGCTAGTCTGTCGGTTTCGCGGCGGAAGGCGCGTCAGTCCATGACGCTTGTTAGTAGGGCGTGCTCACAAATTAACCCGGTTCAAAAGACAGGGTTTCGGAATATAGTTCAGGAAAACTACCGAGGCATGTCTGAACGGTACGCCCTCCGAAATCGCGTCGTGCATAGAAGTTCACAAATTGGGCCACCCGCGTGTCGTTCTGAACGATGTATACGTCTTCGCGCACGACGGCGCCGTTGATCGCGGAAGGTCTGTCCTTCAATTCGGGGCCGAAGCGCTTTTCAAAGCTTTGCGCGTGTTCGAGAACCACCTTCCCAGTACCGGGGAAATCCTCCGCGCGAGACAAATAAGTCATCTCGGACTCTTTGAGATATTCCATCCACAGCTCGGGGTCGTGGATAATGACGCGTGCTTCGCTGCGGCAACGCTCTTCTTGCTCCGCAAAAATGTCCGTGCAACTTCCCAAGGGTAGGCCAAAAAGGACGGGCCAAATTACGATAGCGCGATGCCGGGCGGCCCTCACATTGCACTTCACAGTCAAAACACCCATCTAACGTCTGTTATGGCGAGCTAGAGACCGCGCGGAACGTCCGCAATGGGTCGTTTACAGTCGGTCTGCAAACGGATTAGCGATTTTCAGGCAATGGACGCTCTGGACGGCGATGATGGGTGGTTAGCGGACGTTGCGCTATCCGATTTACACTCCTAGGCCACGACTGCTCATGAGCTGCAGCAGCATGCCAAAATAGATCATAGCAACCAAGCACTGCAGTGCGGACAATACCCCAAACGCGATCATCCCCCACTGGCGTTCTGCCGCATCGCGTCGGAGTTTGGTGGCGCAGTAGATGAGACCAAAAGGTGAAAGGAGAAGGGCCGCCAATCCGGAGACGGTCAGAATTGTTCCGTGCATTCGACCCTGCTGACAGGTCGGCTGAACGTCCGCAACGGGTCGATTGGGGACTGCCCCTTCGGAGGCGGACAAAATTCATGGTTTGCCGGGCGGGATGACCGACATGGGTGGGAAATGGACGTCGAACGTACAAACGGCAATTATTCGATCGCGCTCAGCGGCTCCACTCCTACGCCGACCCACAAACCCGCTTTGGTCGCGCGCTCGATGACGCAATCCAGTGCAAGGTCATTGTCTCTCGTCAATGGGATCCGAGTTCCATCGGGATTGTCGGAGCCGACACCGGGTCTCAGTTCGAAAGAGCGCGCCCCACAATCACGTGCGATTTCAGCGCCTCGCCACAAAGCAGAAGCTTGGCCATCGTTCAAAGACTGCCCTTGTTCCGCAACTTTCAGGAACCATCCCATCTTCTCTGGTGGACTGCGCAATACCAACCCAGTGAAAATGGCAGCAGCGGAACTGCAAGCCGCGCCCGCCGCGAACCAGAGCAAACTAATACGTTTCATTCGGGCAATAGACCGCCTTGCGCCAACGGCCGCAATGGGTCGCAAGCGGTCTGTCCCCTTTGGAGGCGAACAAGATTCACGGTTTTGCCGGGCGGGATGACCGAGATGGGTGGAAAGCGGACGTTAATTCGCAGCATTGGATCGGTGATTTATGGGTGCCCGACCCCAAGGATATGGAGGAGTTGTTCGCCTCGCTGACTTAGATCGATCGAGTGGCTAACCAGTTTTTTCTGTTCGACATGCTCGGTTCCGAAGCATTTGCGCAAAAGCGTCGGCCAATCAGACTTGGGAATTGGCTCAAATGGTCCCCGTCCTTTCGATAGCTCAATCAGTTCACGCTCGGCCAAAAACACCAGAGCAGCCACGAAAGCGACGCGGCCATAATTTGGAGGCATGTAGCTCAGTTCAAGGAATGAGTGCGTCCCATCACTGAGCTCGTCTAGGATGTGGATGACGGCGTTCCAATCAATCTGCATTTGCTCAGGTTAGCGTCGGTCCCAATGACCGCAATGGGTCGTATGCTGCCGGACCGCATTTGAATGAAAGCGAACATTAACTCTGAATGGGTAGCGGTCGGTGTAATGACGCTGAATAGCAAATATGCTCGAAGGTTACGGCTCCGGCTGGCGAAAGAGCAGCAAGACCGGTGTTGCTATTGCGGGCGTTCATTCAGCGAAAGCGGACCCACCAGGCCCACACTGGAACACCGAAAGCCCAAACGTGATGGTGGACGCGACGCCGTGGCAAACCTCGCGGTCGCCTGCTTTCATTGCAATCAGCATCGCGGGAAGCAAATCAATCAAAGCAGGACGCCCCGCACACAGCCTACCGCTGATTGAACGTCCGCAATGGGTCGGAAGCAGACGGTCAACTTTTTCTGCAAATCGACTGCCCGAATGTGCCCGAATGTGCCCGAATGTGCCTCGATCGGGGGTTCTGAATGAGAGAAACTGCGGTCGACAGGAGGCCGCATGGATCGAGTTCATTCAGGTATACACCTCCGGAGCAGGGGCAGCGATCGACGCAGCTTGGAGGATACCAAGAATTGGCCAAGCGAAGCGGTTCTATCGGCAGGACTTCACGCTTACGACCTGGCAACTGAGCGGGCTCTGACAAGATCGCTCCAGAACTTCGAAGACAAATATCGCGATCGCATTCGCGACGGTCGTCGCAAACTGCTGCGAACGCTCGAAACTAAGGCATTGGCAATAGTCGTGGACGAGCAGACCTCCGACAGTGTCATGGCTATTGGTGCATAGGGGGTCTGCTTGAGCAAAACTCTCAAGACCATCGGTATCGTACTTGGTGCTGCAGCGCTCCTGGCAACCGGCCTTGGCGCCGTGGCTGCCGCAGCTGGCGGCACCTTGCTTGGAGTGTCGGCCGGGACGTTTGCCACGATCGGCACCATCGCTTCACCTACGTCCGCCCACGCAGCATTCGCAGAGAAGGAACTGATCCGTGACCCTCCAGAATGGTTTGATCGAAGGCGGCAAGGCGTACTTGTGGGTCGATACGCTGCTTCTGAGCGGCGAGACGGGCAAGCCGCTCGGGGTGGGACCGAAGGCATGGCATGGCCTGGAGCAGCCGTGGGCCGCTTCGCTCACGATGATTGGAAACCCCGATTACCTTTCGATCCCAACCTCGATGGCTCGGGTTAACCCGCAAGACGAGGATTCGGTGATCGAAGCGGCCCAGATCGCGCTGATGGATTATTGCGCCGATGGCTCATTTGGCAGGATCCTGTTGGCCTGCTGCTTCGATGAACCGCGCCTCTATGCGATCGCGAGCGACACGCTTCTGGGCGTACCCTTCGCGGCTTACACGCTTCCTCACTACCTCGCCCCCGCTGCCGCCGGAGACACGAGAAAGGTGATGATGCTGGCGGAAATGCCGGCCGCCATAGCCGAGCAAGTGACGGGTAATCTCGCCTGGCATGGCAGCTCGGATCTAAAGCAGGCGCCGCAAAAGATCGGCGGGACAATCGTGGAGATCATCGTCTCCCGACATGGCGTAGCCGAGCGTGAGCTTCGCCTCTCGGGCAAAGCGGCTCGCGCGCTGAAACAATATCGTAGGAGGCCGCCATCGCACTAGGAGACGTCATATCTCGACTGGGTGTTTCCTTGTCGCTGGAGACCGCGTCGTTCGAGAAGGGTAGCAGAGCCGCCCAAAAAGAGGTTCGTGGGCTTCAGGCAGGCATCTCGAAGGCCGGAGCGGCCATCGGGTCAGCGTTTGCCGGAATGGTCTCGGTTCAGGCCTTCAATGCCCTGCGAGACATGACCCGGGAAGCTGTCGACGCCGTCGGCGGGCTGGGGGAAGTGGCTCAGCAGCTGGGCGTGACAACCGATGCCTTGCAAGAGTTTCGCTACGTGGCGGGCCAAACCGGCATCGAAGAAGGCGAGATGGACAAGGCGCTGCAACGCCTGACCCGAACGCTCGGCGAGATTCAGCAGGGCGCTAAAGGCCCCAACGAGGCGCTGAAGCAACTGGGCCTTACCGCAAAGAACCTGAAGGGCCTGGACGCCTCACAGGCGCTCGTTGTGCTCTCCGACGCGTTCAACAAGCTTCCGGATGCCGCCGCACGCTCGGCGGTGGGTTTCGATCTCATGGGCCGTTCGTTTCAGACCCTGCTTCCGCTGCTCGCCGAGGGTAGCCAGAACATTCAGCAGATGGTCAAGGATGCCCACGAAGCTGGGATCATTCTCACCGAGGACGAGATCGCTCGCGCCGACAAAGCTTCCGATGCCCTCACCGCAATCGAGAAGAAGTCGGATGCCCGGCTGCAAAGCCTCCTGGCGGCTAATGCGGAGTCTCTCGTCAAGTTCAACACCGCGTGGGAAGAGACTAAGGTCGGCTTCATCAGCTTCGCCGTCGAACTCGATAACGTCGCCCAGCACGCCAAGAACATGGCCAGCGTGTTCGGCACCATCGCCGTCCGCGATCTCACAGCGTTCCGAGATTCCGTGGCCTCGATCGGGACCTCGGTCGTGAACTGGGTCGGTAACATGGTAGCCGGCATTTCGGGATGGGTGAACGGTAAGCTGAACGCGGTCTGGGACGGAGTTCTAGCCCGTATCAACGTGGTGAAGCAGGCGTTCTTCAATCTCTACGACGCTGTTGTCGGACACAGTTACGTTCCAGACATGGTCGACGGCATCGCCACCGAAATGGCCCGCCTAGACGCAGTGATGGTCAAGCCTGTAACGGCCGCCACGACCAAGTCAGAGCTGGCCTTTCGCAACATGGCCGAGAGCACCCGCAATCTGCTCGACAGCCTTTTTCCGGAGATTGGCAAGGCCTCGCAGTTCAACAAGGATCTGAAGGAGATTGAGGCACTCAAGCTTTCCGATGGCGAGGAGGATGCCGCAGTCTCCCGGCTTTGGAACCGGTACAGCAGCGGCAGTCCCTTTGGGAGCGGTGGGCCAGGCAAGCCGTCATGGACGGATGAACAGGGACCGCTCGCCTCCGGGATGAGTGATCTCGATGACGCGCTCGAACGCCTGACCGATCGGACCATGGTCCACACCGTGAAGATCGCCAAGTCCTTCGCGGACATGGCCGACGCCTCTCTGCAGTCGCTGGGGCGTCTCACCAGCGCAATCAAAGGCGGTGGATTCCTCGATATCCTGGAAGGCGTGATCGGTCTCGGGTTGCAGCTCGGTAGCTCAGGCCTTTTCGGGAAGGACTTCGCCGCAAAGCTAAACAAGGTTCCTGGCTTCGCGAACGGGACAAGCTTTGCGCCCGGCGGTCTCGCGATCGTCGGCGAGCGGGGCCCTGAGTTGGTCGACCTTCCTCGCGGAAGTCGCGTCTATCCCAACGGGACAGGCCCCGGTCGGGGCAACATAACCGTCAACATCAATGCGCAGGATGCGGTACTCACCAGCACCGTAAGGCAATGGGTAGCCGAGGGCGTAGTAATTGCGACGGAAGGCGGCGCCCGGGGAGGTGTCGCTCTGATGAACCACCGGGCCTCCAGGAGACTGTAATGGCGGGTGATTCAGACGCTGTTTGGCAGGCGCTTAACCTTGCGTTCTATGCGATGGCCGAGTTGTTGGAGCAGTCCGGTTCACTCAATCAGGACGAATTGGCGGATCAGATCCTGCGGTTCGACGCCAGCGGCAATAGGGTGCTGGCTGCGAACTTGCGTGGGTTGGCGGTGACCCTTCGGACCCGGCCTTTCGCGATGAGGAATTAAGAATACCCTCGCAACCCGGAGATCTAGCGCAACGTAACGCTTAGTCGCGCTTTGCCTCACAAGGCCAAGTTGTTTGGATAGCATTTACCACCAGCATTGCCGCCATCAGATGCAATTCTCCGGGATTATCGCGACCATACTTGGCAACGACGCGGCGCTCCTGTTCGAGCGTCACATTGTCCGGCGGGCAGATCAAAGATTGGTTATCAAAGACTGCCTGGGAAAGGGAAAGGCCATCGATGAGACCTTTCAAGAAGGAGTAACAAGCCAGAGTGTCTTCGACCTGCTCAGACCCGCAAATGTCTGCGATCCATTGGCCGGTGTAAGGGGTCGAATTTCGCCACGCAGTGCGTTGAGCGTTCGCACCGGAACTAGCGGCTAATGCAACCGCAGCAACGATTAAAAACAATCTCATCTGAACCCCCCATTTCCCCAACCCGCTTTCTTCTCGAAATGCAGCCTTGAGTCTACTTGGCAATTCGGTCGCAGCTTTAGACGCAGTTGACTCTTTCTGGACTGACTTTCAGCATGTTCCGACTGGCTCGATGGTGCACCAGACGATGCTGCGCTGCTGTGCCGGCCGTATCCCGAGCTGATGTCAGTAAACAGAACCATCGATCCTTGGGTCCGACGCCTCGCGGGCCGAACCTGACAAAGATCAGTCTCGCGAGTTTGACAGCCAGGCTATCCTCGTTCTTTGGTCATTCCAAATTTTCCCAGCCGGGCGGAGCGCCCTCGCTCACTTCTTTGGTCACAACCTTAAGCCAGCCACTGTCGCCGATTTTGAAATCAACCTTCAGCTTGCCTGCCTTGGGAAAGACCACGGGTACCGGTGGGGTAACCACAATTATCGGATCTTGAGGATTTGCGACATCTACGGTCCCAGAGATGCCGCTGTTGCTGCCGGTAGCAATTATACGGACTTCAAACTCATGCTGTCCGGCCGGCGCACCTTGCACGGTGAAATAGAGCGCCAACCTCATGTTCGCAGGAAATTTCGGCACGAGAAGATCAGCTGTGTAAACGCCCACCATTATCAGCTTGTTGTTTCTCTCGGTGCGTATGTCGTCGCACAAAACGACATTGGTAACCTTGGGCCGTCTAAGCATCGGCATAAGCGTGCACCTGCATCTCGCGCACCCGGATTGAAGTCGGCCTTGAAATAGTGACTTGCGTGACGTCGTCGTGAATCAGGAACGCAGGCGGATTGGTGGCAGCCATCGCGAACTCTCTTTGGGCAAGGAGAGTTTGTGCCGCTTCCTGAGGATGACAATAGTTGCTTCGTTCATTTGTGCCGACACGTGCATGAACCTCAATAACCAAGTCGGCGTCGAGGCCTTCCGCGAGAAGGCCAAGAGACTTGAGATTCATGTTGAACGAAGAACTAAGCCAGCGCTGCACCTGGGATTTCGATCGCTTGATGCGCTTACCGAGGGCTTCGTAGGTCAGTCCCTCCTCCCTGCTATAGTGATCGAATAGGCGAGCAAGTGTCGACCAGGCTCGGTCCTGGGCGCGAAAACACGCATCGTCGCGGTCGTCCTCATCAAGAGGCGGCAAATCGGCGATCTTTTGACCCTGCTTAGACATCATCGTCCCTATCAATATACTTCGTCAAATGTTCAGGTTTCTCGACCGGATATGGACTCATCATGCAGGCTCGCCCGCCGGCCAGATTCTTCCAAATTTCGGTGGAGGACTCGAAACGCACGCGAAAATCCACCACATCACGGGACGCAAACTCGGTTGCAACAAACGCGCCCGGGCGAGCAAAAAAGCCGAACAGACGCGTTTCCGTCGATGGACCTTGAGACCGAAATTCCCAAAATCCCCGGTGGGCTGGGCGGCGGATCTTCGATCCGAGCTCGGCGATGTCCCTCTCAAGATTCAGCAAGCCGCCGAGCACGTAGCGCTCAAGTACTTGGCGCATGGCCAACCGCCGGTCTCGTACGCGATCTGCGCGTTCGCCCGGCATGGTACCTGGCCAGGGCTTCTGGAGGATCGCATCAAATACGGCCGGAACCATGTAGAGCGCGCGGCCATTTGGCAGTACTTTTCCATTTCTCCGCGGGTCCCAAAGCTTGAGCTGCCCGGCTTGTACTAGCGCTTCAAGATCGGGCCATGTCAACATATTTGTAGACCAGCGGTGGTAAACAAGGGGTTGAAGTACATTGATGACGGTGCGAGCGAAGCACTCGTACGTTGACCAAGGCCGATTTCCATCAGCCAGGCCAACTCCACCAAGCGCAACCATCGGTCGCGGTCTGCATATTATGCACTTGGATTCACCCCTCCCATTCCCCTAGCCGAGCATGCGTTACTCGCGCGTATCCCGCAAGCACCCACCGTCGCACGTTAGAGCGGGGAAGCCAGTAGCTCGGGCTCCTGTCGCGACATGGGACGTGGGCCGAGATCGTCTCGCTCGTCGAGAGTCATGTGAAGGGAACGAACATAGAACAACCCGCTTGACCCGACTCTTCGCCCGCGACCATCAGGGCGGATGGCCAGGCGCTCCACACCTCAGTTCAAAATCGACGATTTGGCGTACCCGATCCGCGTGAAATTTGCGGTCCCCACTGGTGGGCTCCGCAACTCCTCTGAGATCCACGCTTGGCTGAAGGCGGAACTCGATCACCTCGCCTGGGCTTGGGGACCCGCTCAGGCGCTCTGCACCCAAGCGACGGCTTACTACTTCCGCACCCTCGCCGACGCCCAGCGCTTTGTCGCCGCGTTCCCCGAACTGGAATTGGCTGATGGGATATCGCTTGGTGTTTACACCTCGCCGGCGAAACGAGCGGGGTCAGAGCCTCGCGTCGATCTAGGCCACTCCGCAGGACCTGGCTGGAAAGGCCGTTGAACGCCTGACGTGTGGGAACGGCATCAACTTCTGAAGCTTCTGCATTCGGGTGCGTCGGACCGGGCCCCCTTGGTCCGACGCACTTAACGGCCTCTATCGGCGAGCTGCGATCTCTGCATCGGTCAGGAATTTTATAGCTTGGCCAGTGGCACGACGGGAGCCCCAGCTAAGTGCGACCACTCTTGCGTCACCATAGCTGGCGTTGACGACGGCGTCGGCGCCCAGCTTTTCGGCGCGTTCCCAAAGCTCGCGGTAAACCTTCGCCTCTGAGGCATTCTTACTGAAGACCGTCGCTCGGCGAACTTCGGCAGTGATGTCTCCGACCACGCGATAAGGCCGATCGGTAATGTCACCCGCGACTACAGGCACATCCATCGCGATTACAGCAGCATACGTCGGTGCTGGTGCAGGCGCGGCCGGAGCGATGTTTTGCGCGTGCGCAGTGGCGGCAAGCGAAAGGGCGGCGAAAGTTATTGCGAAGCGTTTCATTGAATCCCCCAATTGATTCCCTGCCGAGCGTCCTAATCCACGGAGCTGCGCCTAGTCGAGGCGGGGACGAAGAAGGATGTGGGCGGCCGATCGAGATGATTGATCTGCGCAACTTGGCGCTCAGGGCGAACGCCTGGGGCCTATGAACGATGGTAGGCGCGCCGCACGGGTCGCTCCAACAGGGCGACGCGCCCGACTTGGCTATAGCCTACGCAGAAACGACAGCCTTAACCTCGATCAGGCAGAACCATCGTGCACTGGGCCGCGGGAGAGGTAGTCAGCCGGACGTCCAACTAGGGTTTGGCGGCGGGTTTTGCTGCCGCTTGGTCGTTAAGAGCGACTGCCCGTCGCTGCCCTCTTCGTTCGGTCGCCAATTTCAAGCGTGCCGGATCGGTATAGAGACGCTGCAGAAGAAGGTTTGTGAAGTCGGCAATATCATCGACATCCGCCGCGCCCAACGTCCCTTCGTGCGCTCCGTCATTGCCATCTTCGCGAAGATTGTCGAGAAGTTCGGAAAGTTCCCGTGGTAGCTTACCTTGCTCTAACAACCACTCTATTCGGGGCTTCAAATTTCGGCGCTGGTGACCATTTGGCTGGTCGACCGAAGTTTCGCCCTGCTCGGGTAGAAGCGGCTTGGTTACCAAATCAACGCAGAGGCGGAACATCGTCGCGGACGCATTGTAGCATTCTACGGAAGCGCAGACCGCGCCTTCGCGATAGATTTTTGCGATATCATTGGGGACGTGCTCCGGCGGCTCGTTAGTCACGCGATCCTTAGTGGACACATAGCCTCGGATCTCGAAGGCATCATTTAGGTGGCTACTCCCGCGCCAGTACTTTTCGTCTGCGACGATGTCCCGAAATTCATATGAGCCCAAGCGCAACACGAACGTGGTGCCCTGCTTGCAATGCCGGCAAACCGAAAAGACTTCGAATCGGCGTATCCAGGCAGGGTTCCCTCTTTCGATTTCGTTGAACCCCGCGAGATCGAACGTAATTCGGTCCGTACCACATCGGGGGCAGTCAGCCCTCAGTGTCACTGCGGTCATACCCCACCCTGTTTCCTATGCGTTACCTTCAGCCCTGTCAGGTAACGGCTAAGCATTTGTTTTTATGGTGCCGGCTAGAGGGTTCGAACCCCTGGCCCCCTGATTACAAATCAGGTGCTCTACCAACTGAGCTAAGCCGGCGCCGGAAGTGCCTTTGCTTCAAGCGACGCCGAAGGTCCAGCCTTCGGTGCGTGCAATCTGCGGAGAGAGGCTCTCGGGCTCCCAAAGCTCGGGTCGATCTGCGTTAGCTCGCAGCCAGGCAGACGTGATCAAGGCATCGGCCTTGTGGTCGTCGAGTGGCAGGCGCTGGCGCCAGGGCTGGCTTCCGAGAGCAGTGAGGGCTTGGTTGAGCGCCGCTCGGTCGCGGATCTTTGAGGCGCCAGCGCGGCGTCCGGCGGCAAGTGCGGCTATGGCGGTGTAGATTTCGACCACAACTGAGCCTGAAGGGGGGAGCGGATCGATCGGCCAGACTGGCAAGCGGCCCTCCAACCGGTGGAGCAGCCGCATGCCAGTCAAGCTCGACTTGCCGACTTGCGCTGCGCCGACGAGGTTGAAGTTGCTGTAGGGCTTGCAGCCCATCCGCTCCTGAGCCTGCTCGGTGACGCGGAAGCGCCCGCGGCGATGAGTGGTGGCCGAGTGATGAAAATGCTCTCCTTCCCGTCCTCCGTGGCGGCGGAAGTAGCGGTTCGCCACGTCGTGCTCGACAAAGCTCGTCGCGCCCAGGTGCGGATCGTCTTGGCAAAGTCGGTCTACAAACTCCCAGAGTTCGCGCGCGGATCGGGGACTTTGTCCCCAGCCGGGGAAGAACGCTCCGCAGTCCTCGAACGGCAGAGAAATCCCGAGATCGAGGCCGACGAGGCTGTTCTCAGGTAGCTCCTCGGTTAGCCATCGCATGACGTCCGGCCGGGACCAAGAGTGGTCGGGCCTGACCAACTCGGGCGCGTCTTGGCCGATCGAGCAACTTGCCAGCGCAATCCCGCGGTGTCGCTCACCCGCTGCGCCCGACCAGTCAATCGCGGTAAAATGACGAAAGCGCTGGGTCACTTCTTCCGGGGGCGAACAGGTTTCATCGCCGCGGCCTGGTCGCGAGAGCGCAAGACAACGTCGCGTACTCGTTCCGGGTCTGGGCTGTCGTAGCGTACGAGAACGGCGGGCCAACCTTCATAGTGAGGCGATTGCCAATAGGTCTCAGGCTCGGTTTCCTTGAGCAATTCGATCGTGGCCATATCGATGGCCACTGCAAACGACGTTCCCGACTCCCGTCCCGGGTACAGGAAGGCACGGCCATTGGCCGCGATCCTTACCGCCGGCTTCCCCCAGCTCGAACAAGCTTCGGTGCCCGGCAGCGACAGGGCAAAGGTCATGGCCTCCTCCCAGCTGTCGAGCCTTTCGCTCATCCCTGCCGTTCCTTTCGCCGCTTGTCCCACCATTCGATCCGCTCGCGCACCTGCCGCTCGAAGCCGCGCTCAACCGGTTCGTAAAACGTCTGCGGCTCCATCTCTGCGGGCCAGTAATTGTCGCCGGAGAAGCCCTGCTCGGCGTTGTGGTCGTAGGTGTAGTCCTTGCCGTAGCCGATGTCCTTCATCAGCTTCGTAGGGGCGTTTAGGATGTTCTGCGGCGGCATCAGGCTGCCGGTTTCGCGAGCGCTCTTCCACGCGGCCTTCTGGGCCATGTAGGCCGCGTTCGATTTTGGCGCGGTGGCGCAGTAGAGACAGGCCTGAACGATCGCGAGTTCGCCCTCGGGCGAGCCGAGGAAGTCGTAGGCGTCCTTGGCCGCGATGCACTGGGTGAGCGCTTGCGGGTCGGCGAGCCCAATGTCTTCGGAAGCGAAGCGGGTGATCCGCCGCAGCACGTAGAGCGGCTCCTCTCCGGCCACGAGCATTCTCGCCAGGTAGTACAGCGCCGCCTGAGGGTCCGATCCGCGCATCGATTTGTGCAAGGCGGAGATCAGGTTGTAATGCCCCTCCCGGTCCTTGTCGTAGACCGCCACCCGGCGCTGGAGGAATGCGCCGAGTTCAGCCGGGCCGAGCGGCTCGGGAATTCTCGCAGAGTAAAGCGTCTCGGCCTGGTTGAGCAGGAAACGCCCATCGCCATCGGCCGAAGCGATCAACGCTTCGCGCGCTTCCGGCGTGAGGGGGAGGGGCCCCTCCAACGCCTCCGCCCGCTCGATGAGTTTGCCGAGTGCGGCCGGGTCAAGGCGGTGGAGGATCAGCACCTGGGCCCGGCTGAGTAGAGCTGCGTTGAGTTCGAAGCTGGGGTTCTCGGTCGTCGCGCCGACGAGGGTCACGGTTCCACGCTCGACGAAGGGCAGGAAGCCGTCCTGTTGCGCCCGGTTGAAGCGATGGATCTCATCCACGAACAGCAAAGTCCGCCGACCGGCCAGTTGGGCCACCTCCGCCTCCGCGAACGCCTTCTTGAGATCGGCCACACCCGAGAACACCGCGCTGATCGCCACAAATCGCATGCCGACGGCATCGGCCAGGAGCCGAGCGATGCTCGTCTTGCCGGTACCGGGTGGCCCCCACAGGATCATGCTGGACAGGCGCCCGGCGGCGACCATGCGGCCGATGGCGCCCTCCGGCCCGGTCAGGTGTTCCTGTCCAATGACCTCGTCCAGGGAGCGCGGACGCAGGCGGTCGGCCAACGGCGCGTCTGCACGCGGCTCGTCGGTGGGCGGCGGGGAGGGGAGTTCGTCAGCGAACAAGTCAGCCATCGGCTACAGATAGGCGTTGGTCGACGCAGGGGCGACTTGAATTTTCGACTATCTAAGATATATCGCAGAATATCGAATTGAGGATCATCATGATCTACGCAGACTGCGATTTCGGAGACGGCCGCGAATGGAAGGCCATGGCTGACAAATGGGGCAAGATGCGCTGGGGCGGACCCGGCGGTCCTTTCGGGCCGGGTGGTCCGTTCGGACCGGGCGGCGTTTTTGGACCCGGTGGCGTCTTTGGTCCCAAAGGCGGACCTTGGGGGCCGGGTGGTCCACGGCGACATGGCCGCGACCGCAAGTTCGGGCGTGACGAGCTTCGCCTGATGCTCCTGTCGTTGATCAAGGAGCAGCCGCGCCACGGCTATGACCTGATCAAGGCGATGGAGGAGCGGTCGGACGGGCATTATTCGCCGAGTCCGGGGGTAATCTATCCGGCATTGTCGATGCTCGCCGACGAAGGCCTGATCGCCGAACAGGACAGCAATGACCAGCGGCGCAAGTTTGCCATCACGCCCGCTGGCGAGACGGTGCTCGTCGAAGAAGCGGAAGCAGCTGCTGGTGCGATGGAGCGCCTGAACGCCCTTGGCGAGCGCGCGCAACGCCATCGTTCGCCGTCGATCGAGCGCGCGGCCTTCGGACTTTTCACGGCCGTCGGCCAGCGCATGGCCAGTGGCGGCGGTAACGACGAAGACCTGCCGCACCGGATCGCCGAGATCCTCGACGAGGCAGCGCAGAAGATCGAACGGCTCTAAGCCTTGCGGATTTCTCCCTTCCACGGGCGTGTGGTACACTCATCGAGTGGTCGCGCCTGTGGGAGGGACTGCGATGGCAACTGTTAGTCTGGTAAGAACGCCGAAGCACTTGTGGGTGGTCGGCATCGTGTCGCTGTTATGGAACGCGGTCGGGGCGACCGACTATACGATGACCGCGATCGGCAACACCGCGTACCTTGAAAGCATGGGCTTCGGACCAGAGGAGCAAGCCTGGGTCGATGCCTTTCCCGCCTGGGCCGTGGCAGTCTGGGCGATCGGGGTATGGGCGTCGATCGTCGGATCGATCCTGCTGCTGATGCGATCGCGCCATGCGGTCACGGCGTTCATCGTCTCCGCACTGGGTGCGGTGGGCAGCTTTGCCTATCAGTTCACGTCGGAGAGACCGGCGTCGATGCAAGGCGGGACTGCCATGATCGTGCCGGTCATCATCCTCATCCTGATCGTTGCGCAGTGGTATTATGCGCGGCGGATGGCCGCTGCCGGGGTGCTTCGCTGACCAGGGCCTTACGTTCGGTCAGGCGCAAGTAGAGATCGGCGACCGATCCGTTGATCGCGTCCCAGGAGTAGGCGCGGCTGCGAATTTCTCCGGCCGCCCCATGCTTTTGTCGCAGGCTCGGGTCGCGGATGTAAGCTTCGATCACGTCGGCGAAGGCGGCGCTATTGCCCGGCTCGACCAGTCGGCCGGTTTCGCCGTCGACGACCAGGCTGGTGCTGCCTGTCGCTCTCGCGGCGATGACCGGCAGCCCCGACGCCATGGCTTCCAGCGTCACATTGCCAAACGTCTCGGTGACGGAGGGATTGAGCAGCATGTCCATGCTGGCGACCGCTCGCCCAAGGTCGCCGGCCGTAAGCATCCCGGCAAAGATCGCTCCGGGCACCCGCTCCGCAAACCAGTCGTGCGCCGGCCCCTTGCCGACCACGAGCACTTTGTGAGCCACGCCCTGGCTGCGCAGGCGGGCGACGGTCTCGGCAAACACGTCGAGACCTTTTTCCATCACCACCCGGCCGAGGAATCCGATCACGATGTCGTCGTCCGCGATCCCCAGCGAACGGCGCCACTCGAGATCGCGGCGGCTGGGATCGAAGATGTCGCGGTCAACACCGCGCGACCAGATTTCGATGTCGCTGCCCATGCCCTGTTCGCGGAGCACTTCGGCCATGCTCTCGGAGGGGGCCACCAGCGCGTCGCAACGATTGTAGAAGCGCTTGAGAATGCGCTCGAGCCAGGGCTCGGCGAAACCCATCCCGTAATAGCGGGGATAGGTCTCGAACCGGGTGTGAACCGAGGCGAGCACCGGCAGTTGGCGCGCTTCGGCCCACTTGAGCGCCGCATGGGCAGTTGGGTCAGGCGAGGCCAGGTGAAGCACCGTCGGCGCGAAACGGGCAAGGTCGGCCGTGTTCTTGGCTGATAGCCCGAGCGGGAAACGGTATTCGCTCCGAAACGGGATCGGCACGGCTGGCACGCCAATGAGATCCCCGGTGGGGGCGAAAGCCGGCTGGGGCACGACCGGTGCATAGACACGCACCGCGGCACCCTGCCTCAACAAATAGTCCACCAGGCGGTTCAAGGCCTGGTTCGCGCCGTCGCGGACATAATTGTAGTTGCCGCTGAACAGGGCGACGCGCAGATCGGCAATGTCCATCGAGGCCCCCTAAGGCCTGCGTGGCGCCCCGGCAATGGCTGCTTTGGTGAGAGATGGGAGTTCGGTCCCGGCAAAGAGGAGTAAATCGCCCCATATGTCACCGTGGCAGGAAGGCCACAGCCACTGTCGCCGTTACCACATGCTAGGTCGGTGGTAATTGTGTGGTTACCACCCTGCTCCTAGAGAGAGGGGCTGCCCGAGCGACCGTAAATAACGGCGCCCGGTGCATGGAGATGGGAGACCACCAAATGTTGTTTCGGGGCGCCGGGTCGGCCGCTTACACGCGTGCATTTTTGCTTGCCGGTTCGGCAGCTGTAGCACTTTTCATTCCTTCCTTGGCGGCTGCGCAAGACGAATCCGCTCCTGCCCACTCCGCGGATGAAGCGTCGCCAGACGACAGCTTCCCTGCGGACGAGGACGCCAGCACGGGGAACCAGATCGTCGTGACCGCGACCAAGCGGGAGCAGACGTTGCAGGATGTTCCGGTGGCGGTCTCCGTGACCACGGCCGAGACAATCGAGCGCGCCCAGATCCGCGACTTGCGCGATCTTCAGACCGTGGTGCCGTCGCTCAGTGTCGGCCAGCGCCAGAGCGTTGCCAACACCAACTTCTTCATCCGCGGCTTCGGTAACGGCGCCAACAATGCGGGTATCGAGCCTTCGGTCGGCGTATTCGTCGACAACGTCTATCGCTCGCGCACCGCGGCTCAGATCACCGATCTGCCCGACGTTCAGCGCATCGAGGTACTGCGCGGTCCGCAGTCCACGCTGTTCGGGAAGAACGCCTCCGCGGGCGTCATCTCCATCACGACCGAGGAACCGAAGTTCAACTTCGGCGGGGTCGGAGAACTGACCTACGGCAACTTCAACCAGATCATCGCCCGCGGATACGTGACTGGCCCCGTGGCGGATTCGGTCGCGGTCAGCGTTGCCGCCGGCCTCAACCAGCGCGACGGCTTCTTCCGCGATGCCGGGACTGGCGACCGGACCAACGAGCGCGATCGCTGGTTCGCGCGTGGGCAATTGCTGGTCGATCCGGATAACGGCTTCCGCGCCCGCATCATCGCCGACTACGATTCCATCGACGAGAATTGCTGCGCCGTCGTCAACGTACAGGACGGCCTGGCAACGCCGGTGGTCCGGGCCCTGGGCCAAGTCAACGCGCCGGAAGATGCGTTCAACGGGATCGTGTACAACAACTACAACTCGACGAACGATATCGAGAACTATGGCCTCTCGGCGCAATTCGACTTCGATCTCAGCGATGCCTTCACGGCCACCTGGATCACCGCCTATCGCGAGACCAAGGCGGTTACGAACCAGGATTCCGACTTCACCAGCGCGGACCTGATCTATCCGAACTTCCAGGACTTGGGGATCGGCACCTTCACGCAGGAAGTGCGGCTGACCGGTGAGATCGGTGATAAGGTCAATGTCCTGCTCGGTGCTTTCTACATCAACGAGGATGTCGACCAGCAGAACCAGCTGATCTACTCGACGCAGTTCCGTCCCTACGCCAACACCTTGGTGCAGCAGCTTTCGGGCGGCGCGCTCAGCCTGCCCACTCTCGAGGCGGCCTTTGGCGCTGCGGACGCGCAGGATTACTCCGGCCAGTTCCTGGCCTCGGGCCAGGGCTTCACCGAAGCGTACACCCTCGACAGCGAGGCGTACTCGTTCTTCGGGCAGGTCGATTTCGAGATCACTGACGGCCTGGTCCTGACGCTGGGTGGCAACTACACCAAGGACCGCAAGAAGTTCGTCACCAACGCTCATTCGACCGATACCTTCTCGGGCATCGATCTCGACGCTCCGCAGTATGCGCCGTTCCGCGGCCAGCTGCTTTACGGCGGCGCGCTGGCTCAGGGCGTGGGCACGGCACTCGGCCTCGGGCGCCCGGCAACCGCGACTGAGATCGGAGCGTTCGCAGGCTCCAACCCAGCCGCATTTGGCGCGATCCAGACCGGTGCGACGGCTTATGCCAACGCCAATGCCAATAACCCGCTGGCCAACCCGCTGGCGCCCTTGCGCGCGTTGCAGTTCATGCCGCCGTTCCTCAACGTTCCGAACTCGGTCGAGGACGGAAAGACCGACGATGGCGACTTCGCCTACACCATTCGCCTGGCCTACGATGTCAGCGACACGATCAACGTCTATGCGACTTACGCGACCGGGTTCAAAGCGAGCTCGATCAACCTCTCGCGCGACAGCCGTCCGTCGCCCAGCGATCGCGACGCGATCATTGCTGCCGGGCTCGATCTCAACAACCTGGTTTACGGCAGCCGTTTCGCCGGACCGGAGAACTCGCGGGTCATGGAAGCGGGCGTCAAAGCCAACTGGGGCGACATCTCGGCCAACCTCGCGGTGTTCGACCAGGATATCTCGGGCTTCCAGTCGAACATCTTCACCGGCTCGGGCTTTGCCTTGCGCAATGCCGGTGAGTTGAGCACGTTCGGTGTCGAGTTCGAAGGTCTTGCGACGATTGCCGACGCACTGACGCTTAACCTCGGGGTGACCTACCTCGATCCGCTCTACGTCAGCTTCGAGCAGTCGGCCGTGGGTGATCTGTCCGGCACTCGTCCTGCGGGCATCCCGACCTGGACGGTCGTGATCGGTGCGCAGTACGAACAGGAGATCGGCGGCGGCACGCTCGTCCCGCGTATTTCGTTCCTGTGGCAGTCGAAGGAGCAGCTGATCGAAGGCCTTCCGGGCTTCGTGGTCCGCAATCCCGACGGAAGCATTGCCGACGCAACTCCTGCGCTCGAAGCGGCCGAGCCGTTCACGCGTGAGGTGCAGGACCTGACGGCCTCGCTGTCGTACGACATGGACTTCGGCCTCAGCCTGTCGATCTGGGGGCGTAACCTGCTCAACAAGCGCGATGTCGGGGTGATCTTCGACACGCCTGCGCAGCCGCGGGGTATCTCCGGCTATGCCAACGATCCGCGGACTTACGGTGTGAGCGCGCGCTATCGTTTCTGATCCGCTGGAAATGCATGGATCAAAAGGGGGTCTTTTGACCCCCTTTTTATTTGCACGCGGGCGAATTCTGTGATGCCCTCCTGCCAGGTACACAACAATGTGACCTGAGGGGGAGATCGATCATGAAATGGATGCTGTTGCCCTTTCGGCGCTACGCCGAGTTTTCCGGTCGTTCACGCAGGATGGAGTTCTGGATGTTCCAGCTGCTCGGGTTGATCGTGGGCGTCGTGTTTTACACCCTGATCCTTGCCGGCGGAGGGATGGAGTGGATTACCTTGGCTGCCGCCACCGCAGAAGGATCGGCGGTTCAGAGCCAGCTTGAAGAGTTCTCCTTCGGACCGCTGGCCTGGGTCGGTATCATCGGCATCGTCGTGTGGGGTCTGGCCGCGTTCATTCCCACCCTGGCGTTGACGGTCCGCCGTCTCCACGATCGCAACATGTCGGGCTGGTACTTGCCGGGATTCATCGTTGCGGTGATCTGCCTGAGCCTGATTCCGATCCTGGGCGCGATCCTGGTGCTCGCCCTCGAGATCGGCTGGATCGTCCTGATGGCGCTGCCCGGTACTCCGGGGACCAACAAGTACGGTCCTGATCCGCTGGGCCAGGCTGACGCGGAAGCGTTCGCCTAAAGCGACCTGAGCGCTCGGGCCGGCCTCGCCCGCAAGAGCGGTAGCGAGGCGCCGAGCGCGAAGGCCAGAACCAGTCCGATACCCGCGCCGAGCACGCCGAGGACGCGTGGCCAATCGGGCAACCATTCGAACTCGAACAGCTGGACAATGACGAGCCAGGCCAGTCCGCTGCCCAGACCAAGCGCAACGACGGCCAGGACAACCGCAAGCAGCCCGAACTCGGCCAACTGCAGCGTGAGCAGTTGCCGGGTGCTCGCCCCAAGGACGCGCAGGACCACGGTGTCGTAGAGCCGAGCTGCCCTGGCCGCGGCAATCGCTCCGAGCAACACCGCAATCCCCGCGAGCACCGCCACTCCCGCTGCCGCCAGGATGGCCAGCGAGACTTGCTCAAGGATGTCCCGGGCCTGCGTCAGGAGAGGACCGACCTCAATGACAGAACTGGACGGGAAGGCGCGTACGAGGTCGCGCAGCAGGCCTCCCGCCTCGGTGCCGTCGGGCAATGAGATCGTGGCTGCGAGGTTGTGGGGGGCATCCTGCAAGGCATTGGGCGAGAAGATCAGCACGTAGTTGAAGCCCATGCTCTCCCAGTCGATCCGCCGAAAGCTGGCGATCCTGGCCTGCCGTTCGACGCCAAGGAGACCGATGGTGAGATAATCGCCGATCTTTAGGCCGGCGGCCTGAGCCAGGTCGAAGTCGACCGAGACCAGTGGCTCGCCCTGGTAGTTTTCGGGCCACCACTTTCCCGCGACGAGCGAATTTCCCTGCGGCAAGTGTTCCGCATAAGTCAGCCCGCGTTCCCCGCGCAGCGCCCAGGCGCCCTCGGGCAATTCCTCCATCTGGCTGACAACGGTGGGATTGGCTTTGGGCCCATAGGACAGGATCGCGCCGCGCAGGGTCGGCACGACCTCGATCTGGGCTTTGGGTGAGTGACTGCGAACGACGGCCTCGAACTCTGCCTCGCGATCTCGCGGCACGTCGAGCACGAAGTAGTCCGGCGCTATCTGCGGCACGCTGCGGCTGATATTCGCGTCCAGGCTGGTCTGAACCCCGGCCAGGACCACGAAAGCCGAGAGGCCGAAGCCGAGCGCCGTCACCAGCGAGCCCGTCTGCGAGCCCGGACGATGAAGGTTGGCGAGCGCGGAGCGCAGCAGCGGATTGGCCGGTCGCGGCGCGCGCGTGGCGGCCTTGCGTATGGCCCAGCCCAGGCCCCAGAGCACGATCAGGAGGACGACCGCGCCGCCCATGAACAGCGCGCTCAACCCCGGCTGCGGCGAGCCAAACAGCGCCAACGCGGCGATCCCGGCCAGTCCGAGGGAAACCGGCCAGATAGCTCCCCGCCAGGCTTTGGTGAGCGGCGCCACGCGCGAACGCATCAGTTCCATCGCCGGGAAGTGCTTGGCCCGCATTAGCGGCGGTGCGGCGAAGATCAGAGCCACCAGCAGCCCGAAGAGCAGAGCCCGTATCAGGGCACCCGGATCGATAACTAGCCCAGTCCGCACCGGCAGCAGGTCACCCAGAGCTTGGGCCAGGAGTGGGGTCACGAGCACGCCCGCGACGAGGCCTGCGCAGGCTCCGACCAAGGCAGCGGCACCGACCTGAAAGGCATAGATCCGAACGATGTCGCCACTGGTCGCGCCGAGGATCTTGTAGGTAGCGATGCTTGCCCGGCGTGCCTCGAGATAGGAGGCGACACCACCACCGATCCCGATGCCGGCGATGACCAGGGCCGCGAGACCTACCAGCGTCAGGAACTCTCCCATGCGGCCGACGAAGCGTTCGGCGCCCGGCGAAGCACGGTCGCGCGTGCGTATGTCGAAGCCGGAATCGGGGAAGCGTTCGGTCAGGGTCTTCTCGACACTTTCGGGATTGTCACTGCCAATGAACCGCACCCGCGTCTTCGACTGGTACATGGCGCCCGGAGCCGTGAGGCCTGCTTCAGCTGGCACATCGAGCGGGACGATCACGGTCTGGCCGAGCTGGAACCCTTCGCTCAGCCGGTCCGGTTCCTCGTCGATGATCCCGGCAACGACCAGTTCTGCCGAGCCGACCTTGAACCGGTCTCCCGGCCCGATCCCGAGCCGCTCCGCTGCGCCCTCGGCTATCCAGGCCTGGCCCGGAGGAGGCGCGCCCATCGTGCTGCCGCCGTCGAGGGTCAGCACTCCGTAGAGAGGCCAGTTGGCATCGACGGCCTTGAGCTCGATGGGCGTCGCGGCGCTGGCGGTGCTGGCCATGGCCTGCATGCGCAACCCGCGCGAGAGCGTGCCGTAGCGGGAGAGGAACGCGCTCTCCTCCTCGCTTAGCGGCCGCTGCCAGACTTCGACCTCAAGATCGCCGCCGAGGATTTCGCGGCCGCGTTCAGCCAGTTCGCCCCTGATCGCCCCGGTCAGGGTCCCGATGGCCGCCAGCGCGCCGACGCCCAGGAACAGGCAGATCAGCAGCAGCCTCAGGCCGCGAAAACGCCGATGGAGATCGCGCCGGGCCAAACGCCAGGCGGCGGTCCAGGAAAGCGTCATGCCGCCAGGGTGTCGCTGGCGATCCGTCCGTCGGACAGCGACACGATCCGATCGCAGCGTTCGGCCAGGTGTTCGTCGTGAGTGATGATGACCAGCGTCGCCCCGGTCTCTTCGCGGCGCGCGAACAGCAGCTCGATGATACCGGCGCCGGTCGCAACGTCGAGGTTACCGGTCGGCTCGTCTGCGAACACCAGCGGAGGTCGCGGCGCGATGGCTCTGGCGATGGCCACGCGTTGCTGCTCACCGCCCGAAAGCTGAGCCGGGTAGTGGGTCAGGCGATGGCCGAGGCCCACCGCTTCGAGTTCCGCAGCGGCGCGCGCCCATGCGTCGGGCTCGCCGGCCAGTTCGAGCGGGGTCGCGACGTTTTCCTGCGCGGTCATCGTCGGCAGGAGGTGGAACGCCTGCAGGACGATGCCGATGCGGCCGCGCCGGGCGCGGGCGAGGGCGTCTTCGTCGAGCGAGGTGAAGTCGGCTCCCGCCACATTCAGCGTGCCACCGCCGGCTCGTTCGAGGCCCGTCAGGACCGACATCAACGAGCTTTTCCCGGAGCCGGAAGGGCCGAGCAGGGCGAGCGTTTCGCCGGTCGGAACGATGAGGTCGATGCCGCGGAGGATCTCGACGGCTGCTTCGCCTTCGCCAAGCGTCAACCGCAAGTCCCGCGCCTCGATTGCAGGAGGTCTTGTCACAAGTGTTGGATGGCATAGGGAAAGATGACGAGCAAGGAGGCTTGGACGATGCGTATTGGCGGCTTGTCGATGGTTTGGGCGACGTTGGTCCTGGCGGCCTGCGGTAGCGAGCCGGCTCAGTCTCCGTCACAGGAGCCTACAGTGAAGCCTTCCGCCGAGGTTGCGCCTGTTAGCGGCCCCGAACGCCGGATCCTTGCCTTCGGCGACAGCCTGTTCGCCGGGTATGGGCTGGGCGAGGGTGAGGGCTATCCGGAAAGGCTGGAAGCGGCCCTCCGTGCGCGGGGCATCAATGCGCGCGTCGCCGACGCCGGTGTATCGGGAGACACGACCGCCGCCGGCCTGCAGCGGCTCGCGTTCGTGCTCGACAGCCAGCCCGAGCCGCCCGAACTCGCCATTGTCGAGCTTGGGGGCAACGACTTGCTGCGCGGTATCTCGCCGGCCGAGACGCGCGAGAACCTTGAGGCGATCCTGCAAGAGCTGGCGAAGCGCAAGATTCCGGTCCTGCTCATGGGCATGCGGGCGCCGCCCAACCTTGGCGAGCAATTCGTCTCCGAGTTCGACGGTATCTACCCGGCCCTGGCGCGCAGCCATTCGGCGGAGCTGGTGCCGTTCTTCCTTGAACCCGTCTACGACAAGCCGCGGCTGATCCAGGCGGACAGGATCCATCCCACCGCTGAAGGGATAGAGGCGATGGTGGATGCCACCGTAGCGCAGGTGGCGGCAGCCTTGCCGGCCAGATAGATCCTCTCCGAAACGGGGAGGATATCTCAGACCCTCGCGACTGCTCCGCCGGCGACGCGCCACACGGCCGCCTCACCCTCGATCGCATCGAACGGGGCAAGCTCGGTTCCCGTCAGCCACGCCTGGGCATTGCCCGTTCGCAAGCGCTCAAACAGCGCCTCCCTGCGCACCGGGTCGAGGTGGGCGGCGACCTCATCCAGCAGCAGGACACCAGGACGTCCGGCCGCGGCGAGTTCGGCGTGAGCCAGGGTCATGGCGATCAGCATGGCCTTCTGCTCACCGGTGGAACAACTGGCCGCCGGCATGCCGTTCCCGGCCATCGTCACTTCCAGCTCATCACGATGCGGCCCGGTCAAGGTGCGCTGGGCAGCCCGATCCCGCGCCCTTTGGCGGGCAAGCTCGGCGGCCAGATCTCCGGCCTCCAGAGGGCCGCCAGCGAGATAGGTCAGGGCAGGGCGGGCAAACGGCGCTTCCGGCAGGGCCGCCAGTGCTTCGGACAAGCGCTCGATCATTCGCGCGCGGCCTTGGGTCAGGGCGGCTCCGCTGTCAGCCAGTTGGGTTTCGAGCGAGGCCAGCCATTGCGGATCGGGGTCGACCTCGCTCGCCAGCAAACGGTTCCGCTCACGAAGCGCGGCGTCGTAGCGAGAGGCATAGCGGGCATGAGCGGGATCGAGCGCCAGCGCGAGGCGATCCATGTAGCGCCGGCGTGCCCCGGCGCTGTCGGCGAACAGCCGGTCCATTGCCGGGGTCAGCCAGCCGACCGCGAGCCATTCGCCGAGCGACACCGCGCTCGCTTCCGCTCCGTTGATCTGCACCAGACGCCGGCCAGGTCGCTCCGGAGAGGTGCCGGTCCCCAGCTGCACCGCTTCGGTGCCGTCATGGCAGTCCAGCAGCGCGCTGACTGCAAAGCCGCCCGTTCCACTGTTGCCGGCCATCTCCGGCAGTCCGGCCCGTCGCAGCCCCCGGCCGGGCGCCAGCAGCGACAGGGCCTCAAGCACGTTGGTCTTTCCTGCGCCGTTCTCTCCGAACAGCAGGTTGATCTTCGCGCTGCCTTCAAGGCGGCTAGCGACATGGTTGCGGAAGTGGCTGAGGGTGATCCGGTCGAGCGCCATGGGCCCGAGGAGCGTTAGGCGATGGTCAGCCACTAGACCACTGCAAATCAAGATTGCCGCTATTTGGGAAATTTCACCAAGATGCGGGAGGGAAGGCTCTTGGTAATTCTCCGATAACGACAAGAACCACGCAAATCCGCCGTTTTCCCGGTTTGGCACGCCCTATGCAAAGCGTCCTGCGTCGGCGGAATGACCCGTCGAGTAGAGACGAAGGGGAATTTTTGAAATGTCTGGTCTGTCGAATTTTGCTCGCCACGCCTTTGCCGCTCTTAGCGCGCTTGCGATCTCCACGGTGCTGTTCGCCAATGTCCTCGCGACTTCGGCGTCTGACGTTCACTCGGTTGCGGGTATCCTGGCATGAACCCGGTAGACCGTCGCCCCTCCGGCTACGAGCCGTCGCGCACGCTTCGGCTCGACCGGACCAACGGCAAGATCTTCGGCGTCTGCGCCGGCCTTGCGAACTACATGAACGTCGATCCGCTTGTCGTGCGGGCGGTGTTCGTCGTCGGTACCGTGTTCGGCTTCGGGACCTTCCTGGTCGCCTACCTCGCGATTGCGCTGCTGGCGGATTGATCCGTCAGCGCGCTTTCGCGAAGGGCGAGAAGTTGGTGTCCGTATCGAACACGTCGACACCCTCCCGCCGCTTAAGGAACCCTACCACCACATAAGTGAAGGGCGTGAGCAGCGCCTCCCAGGCGGTCTTGATCAACCATTGCGAGAGAACGACCTGCCACAACTGCTCGGGCGGCCAGCCCGCCAGTCCGTAGAACGCCAGGGGATAGAAGATCAGGCTGTCGAGCCCCTGGCCGACCACGGTGGAGCCGATCGTTCGCATCCACAGGAACCGACCGCCGGTCATCACCTTCATCTTGGCAAGGACGAAACTGTTGGCGAACTCGCCGGCCCAGAACGCGGTGATCGACGCCAGCACGATGCGCCAGGTATTGCCGAACACGAACTCGTAGGCCTCCTGCCCGGGCCAGTCGGCCGCCGGGGGCAAAGCGACAACCACCGCGGCCATGAAGGCCATGAACAGCAGAGCTGCGAACCCCGTCCAGATCGCCCGCCGCGCGTTGGCGTAGCCATAGACTTCGGTCAGTACGTCACCCAGGATGTAGCTGAAGGGGAAGAACAGCACGCCCGCACCGAACGACCACTGTGTGCCGTTGGGCAGCGTGATGTAGCTCGGTTTCGATGCACCGATCATGTTCGAAAGCAGCAGGATCGCGACGAAGGCCGCCATCATGTATGGAAAATAGCGAAAGCGCGCGTGGTTGAGCGCTTTGCCTTCGAGCCGTGCCGATCCCCCGTCCATCGCGTCTGACTATCGTGTTTTGCATGTACCGCAAAGCACGCTAAGGCCCGCGGCGACGCGCCCGTAGTTCAACTGGATAGAGCACGAGCCTTCTAAGCTTGGAGTTGCAGGTTCGAGTCCTGCCGGGCGCGCCATGATTTCAAGAGGTTAGAAGTTGCCCTGCTGAGCGTCAAATATCGTTTGGAGCAGAAATGGGATGCCTATCTCATAGTCCTAGACCGGGCGGCGTCGGCGGGCGGACGGTGGCGCTGTCCGTCAGCTGCAAACAGAGCATCAGCCTCGAACCTCGTCGTCGAGAACAAGGTCTTTTAGGGCAACGTCGCTGCGCGCCAAAGCCGTGGGATCGATCTTCGCGCGAGCCTCAACGAGCTTCCTGCCTTGAACATAGTCCTTAACGGCGTTCACGCAGTCGAGGGCAACGACCTGATCGGCCTTCAGGTAGACGACGGAAAAGCTTCGATCTCGGGGCGATCCTCGGATCACTGCTTTGTCAAAATCGACGCTCAGGCCGACGGTTTGGAGCTTAAGGTCATATTGGTTTGACCAGAACCAAGGCACGGCGCTGTAGGGCACCTCCTGCCCACAGATCGCTTTCGCCGCTGTGACGGCCATGTCATTGGCGTTTTGCACGCTCTCAAGTCGTATTAAAGCTCCGTCGGCGTAGCCATTCTTGTGCGCGGCGCAATCGCCGATCGCGTAAATGTCTGGCAAGCTGGTTCGGCAATATTCGTCAACTTCGACGCCATTCGACACAGCCGCGCCGGCAAGTGCGAGCGGTTCAATCGCTGGCGCAATACCAATACCCACGATGACCATATCGCAGACTACGACGTGGCCGTTGTCGAGAGTGACAGACGCTGCGCGCCCGTTATGCGCTTCGATCGCCTTTACACTCGCAGAGAGCCGCAGGTCGACGCCGTTGCGCTTGTGCTCGTCCTGGTAAAAGCGCGACAACTCATCTCCGGCTACACGCGCCAGGACGCGAGGTAGAGCTTCGAGAAGGGTAACAGCGCACCCCAATTTGGTGAGAACGGCAGCTGCTTCGAGACCGATGTATCCACCACCGATGACTACTACGTTACGCGCACCGCGATCCAGCTCTGCGCGGAGCCGGTCGACGTCAGCCCTGTCCCGCACTGCGTGAACACCTGCGAGTTCGGCGCCGGGACATGGGAGTTTACGCGGATCTCCTCCACCGGCCCAAATCAGCTTGTCGTAGCCGATAGTCTCTCCAGTAGAGAGCGTGATGGTCTTCGCTGTCGGATCGACCTCATCGACGCTATGGCCCAATTGCAGTTCGATTGCCTTTTCAGCCCAAAAGCTGGGCGGACGAAGATAGATACGTTCGAACGGCTTCTCGCCAGCAAGATGCGCTGGAACGTTGACGATATTATCGACATTTATGCCTCGCTGTTCCGCAAGGGCGAGGAATACAAGACCATGGAACTGCCGACGACGCCCACCTGGCAAGATGGTTTCACCAACCACGCCGACCGAGTCTTGTTGGACGGGCGCGACGTGGGCGTCTCTTCCAGCAACATCTACAGCTACTATTTTCGGGAAGCGCTCTCGCTTGGTTGCCTCGATGCCAAACTTGTAGAGACGGAAAGTGAGCTCGTGGTCCAATGGGGTGATCATGGTCGAAAGCTCAAGGATGTCCGCGTGACAGTTGAACGGTTTCCTTACTTGTCGGCCGACCGGAACAGCGAAGTCGATGCTGCGGGCTGAGCAAAGGCCAAAAGGCTGACCGACGGCTTTCATCGGAGCAACGCCCGAAAGCGGACAGGCCGCTATCGGCCAACAACGGACCTCTCAAAACTAAGCGCTTGCCGGTGATTGGAGAGAAGATTTGGCCGCTCATGGACTCCAATGAGAGGCTAAACGCTAAGGCAGTACAGCTTGGTACCCAGGATCAATCTCGATAGCTCGCTTCGCATCCTTGTCGGCACGCGCGGTATCGCCCTTGGACCGGTACAGCCGACTGCGATGATAGTACCCACGAGCGCTGCTCGGTTCGTTCGCAATCGCTCGATCGAGATCGGCGAGGGCTCGGCGGAGATCGCCTTTCGACTGATAAGCCAGGCCACGATTGAGATAGGCGACGGAGAGGCCGGGTGCCGTCCTGATCGCGCTGTCGAACGCCTCGATCGCACGGTCGAGATTGCCCTGCCAGGCGTAACCCAGGCCGTCCGCCACTCGCGCCGCCGCCCTGCCGTTTGCGCCGCGGGCGGCGGGATAGGCGAAAGCCGCGCAGGCGTTCAAGTCGCGGCGCGGATCGAGTATAGTGCAGGCGTCCCAATCACCCTCGGAAAGCACTGGCGCATCGACGGTCACGGTCGGCGAGTTTGACTCGAAATCTTGCCGAGCCACGCGCGAGCCCGTGACCACGATGGACTCTTCGACAACAGCCGGATCCGAAGCTCCCCTGGACACACCTTCCGCCCGCACGGGTTGGGAACGTGGCCTTGCCAGTGTCGCGTCAGCGGGGGCCGGACGAGATCGCGTATCGCCCCTTGGAGCAAGCGGGGGGCCAGCGATCGGTGTTGCGGTCGAAATGTCGGGCGACTGAGATGGGCTTGCGACTGATGCGGCGGATTCAGTTCCAACAGCGTTAGCGGGCCTCGCGCTCGCCGTCGCGATTGGCCCAGGAGCACTCTGATCGGGTGTCAGGGTTGCGGCCGGTGGATTCTGTGTGACCGGCGCTTCCGCCGGCAAGGCCTCGGGAACGATGGTGTCCTTCTCCGCCATCCAAATCGGCACGCTCACCAGCAGGACCAAGACAGCGCTGGCCAAGACCGCGACCTGCGAACCTGCCCTACCGGTGCGTACTGGCGTGGGGCGAGTGTCGACCGGCCGAGAAGCCGCCGGCTCGTCTACCCCGTCGAACCGGCGCAAGGCCGCCTCGATCGCGACTTCGCGCCGCGACGGCCGGGGCAGCGGCGGTTCGGGCAACAATGCCGAGAGGTTCTTATCGATCGCCATTCGCTTGCAGGGTCATTTGGACCTACCGCGTACCCTGAAGTTTATCAGCAGAGCACGCGGTTGGCTTATCAGGATAACTCGATCAGCTTTACACACCAACCTGGGGCTGGTCGAATGCCGATCGCGTGTGTCATTGGCCGAGGCGGGCCATCGTCGCAGCCGTCTTGGCGGCCCGCACCAGTTGGACGAACTCGGCGCGATAACCGAACTCGTCGTCGCCCTTCGCGGTGCTGACGATCTGCAGCACGTCGTCAAAAGTCATCGAGCCGCTATAGCGCCCGCCGCGCAGTAGCTCGGCAAACGAGGCGACACCGGTGGCAAAACGAGCATCGCGCGGCGCTTCTGCGAAGCTGTGCACTTCGGAGGTCCGGTCGATTGCGGTGGTGATCAATTGGCTCCGTTCCGAATTCGGCTGTTTGTAGCGGATCTTCACGAAACCGTACTCGGTGCTGTTGTCGGCGACTGACCGGCCTCGGGGCTGGGAATAGCGGAGATTTCCGATAGCGCGCGGTCCGCCGACGGGGACGATCTCGTACAGCGCCGTCACCGTCTGTCCTGACCCAACGTCGCCGGCGTCGACTTTGTCGTTCTCGAAGTCCTCGCGGTTCAGCATGCGCGTCTCGTATCCTACAAGCCGATACTCGGCGACGGTTGCGGGGTTGAACTCGATCTGGATCTTTACGTCCTTGGCGATCGGGAACAGTGTCGAGGTCGCTTCATCGACCAGCGTTTTGCGCGCTTCCGTCAGAGTGTCGATGTAGGCGGCGGTACCGTTGCCGTTCTGCGCCAGCGTTTGCATCAACGCGTCGTTGTAGTTGCCCATGCCGAAGCCGAGCACGGAGAGGAACACGCCCTTGCCGCGCTCGCGTTCGATGTATCCTTTGAGCTCCTCCTGATTGGTAATGCCGACGTTGAAGTCGCCATCGGTGGCGAGAATAACCCGGTTCACTCCCCGCGGATCGAAGCTACGCTCGGCGAGAGCGTAGGCCTGGCGAATGCCCTCAGCGCCGGCCGTGCTGCCTACGGCGCCGAGCTGTTGGATGACCTGGAGGATGCGCTCTTTCTGACTTGCCGGAGTGGGCTCGAGCGCGGTCCCGGCGTTGCCGGCGTAGGTGACGATCGCCACCGTGTCGTTCTCATCCAGTTGCTCAACTAGCATCGCCAGCGACTGCTTGACGAGGCCGAGCCGCTCAGGCCCACTCATCGATCCCGAAGTGTCGATCAGGAATACCAGGTTGGCTCGCGGCCGGGTCTCGCTCTGGATCTCGTAACCTCGGACGCCAACGCGAACGAGCTTGCGTCCTTCGGTCCAAGGGCTGGGGAAGACATCGACCTGCGTGCTGAATGGCTGCGTGGCGGATCGCGGCGCCTGGTAGTCGTAGGGGAAATAGTTGACCAGTTCCTCGGTTCTCACCGCGTCGGGCTGAGGCAAGACATTGCGGTGCAGCGAGGCACGCACGAAGCTGTAGGAGGCAGTGTCGACATCGATCGAAAAGATCGAGACCGGCTCTTCGGAGGCGACCTTGAACGGGTTCTGGTCGACCGAAGTGAATTTGTCCCGTCCTTGAATGTTGTACGGGGTGGGGAAGACTTGCCGGTCTGGCACGGGCACGCTGTGCACGACCCTCGCGGAGGTGCCCGAGGTCGAGGCGTCAACGGTTACGACCGGTGAGCTCGATACATAGTCCTGGCGCACGATCCGGGTGCCGGTCACCACGATGTTCTCTTTAGCGTTCTCCTGCGGCGTCGAGCTCTGTGGTTGCATCGGGGTTCGTGTGTCCGAAACGGTCGCCGGGCTATCTGTCACTGCCGATGACGGTAACTGACTGACTTGCACCCCCTGGTGGGGCTCCGTCATTGGGCGGCTGGCGTGTTGCTCACCGACGCCGGTGCATGAAGCGAGTAGAACCGCGACCATGCCGATGGCCGCTATAGATCGAATGTCAGTCATGGGAACTCTCCCTGGCAATCGCGCGGATCATCCCGCGCATGTGACCTGAGACGGGTCAGCCGCGGATTTCCTTGGGAGCTTTCGAGAACTTTTTTTGCGCCAGTTTGCGCTGATCTAATCTTGGCCGCTCGTAAGTATTCGCCGCACCTCGTGCATGCGCCACGAGACCGTTGATTCGGTGACACCGAGAATCTCGGCGGCTTCGGCGTGTGTAAGTTGTTGGCCGGCAACCAGGATAACCGTCTCGCGATAGGCTGGTTTGAGCCGGCTGACAGCGTTTTCGATCCACATTTGATCATGCAAGTCGCGGCCGTCAGGCCCTCGCGTCAGGGTGGCCAGCACTGCCAGCCGCTGGGCGAATCCTAGAAAGGACCGGCGGCGGCGGAGATGGTCGCGACAACAGTTGAACACGATCCCGCACAGCCACGTGGAGAATTTCGCGTCGCCGCGAAAGCTGCCAATCTTTTCTACGAGCCTGCAGCACACGTCCTGGGCAATGTCGTCGGCATCAGATCGCGTCCCCGTCATTTGCCAGGCGAGGGCGTGAATTCGATCGTAGTGTTTGCGCAAGAGTTCCCCAAACGCCTCACGGTCGCCGTCGATTGCGGCGGCCACCAGGAGTCTGTCCGGATCATGATCGCCCCCCGCCATTGGTTATGGCCGATTGAACCTTGCCGACCATTCGGATGGGCACGCCCTGGGTCTGGCCAATGGGTACATCACGGCATGTAAGGCGATCGCTGGGCAGTTCATCCGCCAGATGATGGCATTAGTAAACCTTTCCGAACAGTTGCCGTGAACTAACGATCGTGGATCAAGCACAGACTAATCGATAGCGGGCGAAGCGGACGATACCGGACAGTCCGCTATCGACCCATTGCGGACGTTCCGGAACCCTCGCATGGTGAAAGGATGACAAACCGCCTTGCACTAGCGCGCCTTGTTCAAATGGGCTTCTTCGTCACCGGAGTATCCCTGTTGCTAACCATCTATCTTGGTCTTGGCGGTCTGCCCGGAGCGTTACTGGCCGTGACGGTCACGATGCCATTTGCTCTCTTCGTGATGTTCGGGTTGAAGTGCAGCAGCTGCGGCGTGAGCTATTACTTTGATACCCAGGTCAGCGCTTGGAACATGACCGGCGTGAACCTGTTAAGACCGGTGCGGCCGGTCTGCTCGAAGTGCGGAAAGAGCCGCTAGCGCTCATAGGACGGAACGTCCGCTTTCCACCCATTGCAGTCGTAATAGGATGCTAGGGAACCCTTTAAAGCCGACCGACTGCTTTCATCGGAGGAGCGTCCGAAAGCGGACGGTCCGCTATCGGCCAGGATCTGCCCTTCGGCAATCTAGAGGGGCAATCAGGTTGCCGGTGAGCGGCACCAGTTCAGTATGATTTCTATTATCTGTTCACGCCGCTGCTTCGCTAGCCCTGGCGCGCCCATATCTCGGCCGAAAACCTTCCGAAACGTGTAGCGGTTGGAGACCGTGTAGAAGCAGAGTGCACTGATATTCATGTGTAGCTCGACGGGGTCTATGTCCGTGCGAAGCGTCTTCTCCTCCGCACCTTTGCGCAGGATCGAATTTAGCGTGGCGATAACCGACTCGTTCCGTTCCTGTATGCCCTCGACATCGTCTAGGTGCCCCGCGAAATGGATGTTTTCGTTCATCACCAGCCTCACGAAATCGGGGTGCTGGAAATGCCAGTCGAAGGTCTTCCCTATCAATTGAGCCATCGCGTCGAGCGCGGGCATCTCGTCGAGCTGCAGTTCCGCCTCAGCGTCACGAATTCGCCCATACTCCCGGCTGATGACTGCGCGGTAGAGCCCCTCTTTGCTGGAGAAGTAGTAGTAGATCATGCGCTTCGACGTACTGGTCTGCTCAGCGATTTCATCGATGCGCGCCCCGCTCAGCCCCTTTTCGGCGAATTCGCGCGTCGCGACCTTTAGAATGTTCTCGCGAGTTTCCTCTGCATCTGCCGCGCGGTCGACATCCCGCCGACGTCCGATCCTGCGCGGGGCGGGGTTGTCATCCAATTTGCGTCGAGTGCTAATGCTCGCGGCCATTCGTTGAACTCTCGCTACCTTGGACGATATCGTCCTCAACACTATCGCCCCGATAAACTCCCGCACTTCACCGGGAAAGGGGGCAGCTCCTAATCCCGTGTGAAACTGGCATGGTCAAGAGATGTGCGAACCAGTTCGTACAATTCTTCTTGTAACTCGTTTTGGTTTGCGTATCGTGAGGAAGTCACGGTGGAAAAGCCATCAGGCGCTTGAACGGAGAGGGTCTTGTGAGCGGTCTTTCGCCCTTGCTGGGAGAATTCAATCGCCATTGGACCAGAGCCCTATGCTAACCTCCATTGCCACCGTTTCCCTAAGCGGAACCCTCGAAGAAAAGTTGCAGGCGGTCGCCCGGGCGGGGTTCGACGGCGTCGAAATATTCGAGAACGATCTCCTGGCGTTCCCGGGCTCAGCTGCCGACGTGGGGCAGATAATTCGGGACCTGGGCATGAAATGCACCCTGTTCCAGCCTTTCAGGGATTTCGAAGGCCTGCCGCCCGATCTCCGATCGCGCATCTTCGACCGTGCCGAAAAGAAGTTCGAGATCATGCAGCAACTCGGCACCGACTTGCTCCTGGTCTGCTCGAGCGTATCGCTGGCTGCATCATCCGATAGGGAGCGTATCGTCGAAGACTTTCGCGAGCTCGGGGAACGAGCGGCCGGGCACGAGGTTCGCGTCGGCTACGAAGCGTTGGCCTGGGGCCGACACGTTTGGGACCATCGACAGGCCTGGGACATCGTGAAGGCGGTCGACCATCCAGCAGTTGGATTGATCCTCGACAGCTTTCATTCCCTAGTGCGCCGCATTCCGATGGCATCCATTCGGGAGATCGATCCGATGAAGATCTTCATCGTCCAGGTGGCGGACGCGCCTTGGTTGAACATGGAATACCTGCCCTGGAGTCGGCACTTTCGCAATTTGCCAGGCCAAGGGGAAATTCCGGTGAAGGATTTCGTCACCACCCTTGTTGAGATCGGCTATCGCGGACCTCTCTCGCTCGAGATTTTCAACGACTACTTTCGGTCGCTCCCCGCCTGGATGGTTGCCCTAGACGGCATCCGGTCGCTCAGGCTGACGATCGATGAAGCTAGCCGCGCTGCCGGTGAGGTAAGCGATGTCGCGCTTCCGCCCCGCGTCCAATGTCACGGGGTAGTCTTCGTCGAGTTCGCGTTGGGCGACAACGAGGCCAAACCCTTTGCCGACATGCTCAGCGCTCTAGGTTTTGCTTGTACGGGACGACATAGATCGAAGGCCGTCGAGCGATGGCAACAGGGCGGGATCAACATCGTCCTCAACACCGAGCCTGACGGCTTCGCCCATTCCCACTATTTGGTGCACGGTCCCTCGGCCTGCGCGATCGCGCTGCGTATCGAGGATGTGGACGCGGCAGTAGCTCGCGCTGAAGCTCTATCGATCAACAGCTTCGAGGGACGCATCGGACGCGGAGAAATGCCGGTTCGCGCCATTCGCGACGTCAGCGGCAGCCTGATCTACCTGGTCGAGGAGGACCAGGTAGCCGAAATGTGGTTCCGGGACTTCGAGCCCATCAGCGCGCCGGACCATCGTGACGCGGGCCTTATCGAAGTTGATCACCTCGCATACGCCATGCGTGATCAGGAGCTTCTGTCTTGGCTCTTGCACAGTTTCGCCTTCTTCGATGTTGAGAAGAAGGCCGTGGTGGAGATCTTCGATCCGCTCGGCCTTGTGCACTCCCAACCAATTGAAAGCCCCGACCGTCGGCTCCGCGTTCTGCTCAACGGTTCGGTATCGGACAACACTCTGACGTCTCGCCTGCATCGGCGTTATTGGGGCGCCGGTCTTCAATACGTCAGTTTGCGCACCTCCGACATCTTCGACACCGCGGAACGGCTCGAAGGACTGGGGCTCGAAAGGCTCAAGATTCCCAGCAATTACTATGACGACATCGAGACGCGCTTCGGGCTTGCGCCCGAGTTTGTGAGCCGGCTGGCTCGGTGGGACATCCTCTATGATCAGGACGGGGAGGGGGAATATCTTCAGATCAACTCGCGCGCATTCGAGAAGCGCTTCTTCTTCGAAATCGTTGAGCGGCGTGGAGGGTATGATCAGTACGGCGCGGCCAACGAGGTCATCAAACTGACCACCCAATCGCGCTTCAAGAACGATCAGGAAAACGCGCTCTAGGCGCGTCGAACAAATCAGAACGACAGGCAGGATAGGCTCGCATGCTCTCACTTACCCGGCGCAGCGCAATGGCTGGCCTGGCAACAGCCCTGACTTTGCCCTCAACCGTCGCCTTCAGCCAATCGACCGGCATGACGGCGCGCGAGGTGTTCCAGCAGATCAAGCTCGCGTCAGGACAGCCCTGGGACCCGAACCCAACCGATGACCGCATCATCTACGGTGACCGAAACGCTCGGATAACGGGGATCGCGACGTGCTTCTTTGCCTCAATGGAGGTTCTGCGCCAGGCGAAGGAAGCCGGCCTGAATTACATCATTCCGCACGAGGCGAGCTTCTACGAGCGGTATGACGACTTTGCGGAAAGCGTCCTGCCCGATGCCGACCCGGTCCTTTCCGCGAAGAGACGGTTCCTCGATCAAAACGGGATGGTGATCCAGCGAATGCATGGCCACGCCCATTCCCGACCTGGCGATGCGATCATGACCGGCTTGCTCGAACAGCTCGACTGGAAACAGTTCCGCGACCCCGCCCTGCCGGGGGTCTGCGTGAAGCTGCCTGACGCGACGGCTATCGAGATCGGACGTCACATCAAGCAGGCCTGTGGCAGGCGTACTCTGAGGATGTTCGGAAACCCGGATCAGCGCATCTCCACCATCAGCGTATCGGCGGGCATGCCGGGCGAGAACGCACAGATCGCCCAATTTGGGGTCGAGGGCGTCGACGCGGTGTTGCTCGGCGAGGTCCGCGAGCCGGAGGTCCTTGGATATGCGCAGGATCTGGAGGCAACGAAGCCAGTAGTCGTTTTCCTTGCAGGCCACACGGCCGAAGACTTTGGCATGCGCAACATTGCGGAGTGGCTGGGCGGGGTCTTCCCGGGATTGCCCTGCCGATGGCTCTCGACCGCCGACCCTTACACGAACCCGGCCTGAGGAGCGCCCATGACGACGATCAGTGGTCACGAGTTGTTTGCGAAGATTCAGTCCGTCCTCGGTCCGGAGGTCCGGCGTCACAAGGGCGTCGATGCCCCTGGTCGACGCGATCAAGCCATCGCCGGGGGTTCCTATCGTGCGATCGGCGCGTTGGTCGACGGCTACCGCGCGGGCGACGCAGATATGCCGGTGAAGGGCGTCGTGGTAGCGGCTCGTGCGAGTACGGCGGTGCTGGAACGTGCTGCCGAACTGGGCGCCAATATTGTGATCAGTCGAAGCGCTTTCTTGGGCGACAGCCAGGATAGACCGGTTACTCGGCCCGAACCGGCGCTTGCGGCCAAGCTCGACTTGATCAATCGCCAGGGCCTCGCTGTGCTGAGGCTTCAGGATCCTCGAGGTGGGGCGCTCGGCCTGGAGGTGACCACGGCATTTCCCCGCGTGCTTGGCCTTGAAGGGCCAGTAGCGGAGCTCGATTCAGCAGTCGGTCTCGTCTACCGCAATTCGCCGCTCAGCGTTCTCGACGTCGTGCGACGCGCGAAGGAAGCCTTACAGACCCAGACCGTGCGCCTGGTGGGCGATCCGTCACTCTCAGCTTCCGGGATTGCCATCGCTACCGAGACAAATCGACCTAACGCGCTAGCGCCTCTGATCTCGCGACCGGACGTCAACTTGCTGGTTTGCGGGGAGGTGCATGAGACCGAGACAACAGCCTACGTGATGGACGCCATCGCGCTTGGCCAACCCAAGGCCATGCTGGTGGTTGGATCGATCGCGATGGAGGAGCCGGCGGCAAAGGTCCTGGCTCAGCAAGTCGCCAAGATGGTCGATGTGCCGGTGACATACCTGCCGACAAACGAGGGACTCCTGGAGGTGGCGTAAGCCGCACGGGATAGTCTCACAACTAAATCTCAGGGAGAGGTTTGATGAGCATTCTTCGGGGCATTTTCGGATTAGTCTTACTCGCGACCTCGGCCGCTACGACTGCGCAGAGGGCGGAACCACCGACCTTGCCGGAGCCTGCTTTGGGAGATCCCATGCCCAGTCGCGTGGTCCAGTACCCTGCTGGTGTCATGGCCTTGGCGGATGTGGAGTTCTCCAGGATTGAAGGGTTCCGGCCGCTCATCCTGGATGTGTATCTTCCCGCCGATCGCATCGAGCCCAAGCCCCTTATCGTCTATGTTCACGGAGGCGGCTGGCGCGGAGGACACACCCGTCAGTCCGGGGCATTTGCGGACTTCCCAGCGGTGCTCGCCGAACTCGCCAGCCGGGGTTATGTGGTGGCTTCCGTTGAGTATCGGTTATCTGGCGAGGCGCCGTTTCCCGCGGCGTTGGACGACGTGCGGACGGCCATCAGATTTCTAAAGGCCAATGCGCGATCTTACGGGATCGATACCTCCCGGACCGGCATCTTCGGTGGTTCCGCCGGGGGTCAGCTTGCTATCCTCGAGGCGCTAGCCTGCGGGGCATCTCCGACCGGAGCAGACAAGGCCAATCCCGAGTTTTCAGATTGTCCGCAAGCGGCGGTTGGCTGGTATGGAATCTATGACTTCCCCGCCATGCCGCAGAATTCCGGGCAGAGAGCGGAGTACGACTATCTCGGTTGCGAGCCCGGCCGGTGTTCTCCGACACAGTTGGACGCGGCCAGTGCGATCGCGCACGCCGATGCCAACGATCCTCCCATTCTACTACTGCACGGCAGGGACGATCGCGTGGTCCCGGTGGCGCAGTCGGAGACGATGGCTGAGAAGTTGAAAGCTGTGGGGGCCTCGGTCGAGCTCGACGTCATTTCAGGTGTGGGGCACAGTTGGATCGGGGCCAGCGACACAGAGACCCGCGAAGCTTCTTTGCGGGCGCTCGACCAAACCTATCGGTTCTTTGACAAGCACCTCCGGTCGAGAGAATGAACGCCGGCGGGTTTTGGCTCGGGGGTGGTGGGTGCCTTCTGCTGCTCGCTTTGAGTGCCTGCGCCCCGAACTTCCAAGCCTCGGCCTCTAGTCAGCCATGTCCGTCCGAGAGCGACCTCGAATTCATTTGCGGTGCCCTCAAGCCAGAGGATCTCGCGGTTATACCAGGAGGCCGCTGGCTCGTTGCCAGCGGTTTCGCTCCAGGATCCGGGCTGAAGCTGATCGATACCCGCGCGCGGACTTTGCAGAGGTGGTTTACGGGAAAGTCGGATCAAGTTGCGCTCAATCAAGGGCGATATCCAGACTGCATGACCCCGCCCGACCCGGCGCTCTTCAACGCGAGGGGGATCAGTTTTCGTGAGACGGAGCCCGGCGTTGGGGAAATTCACGTCGTAAATCACGGGGGGCGTGAATCGATCGAGGTCTTTGCCATCGACAGTCGCGATCCAGGCGTGCCTCCCCAGTTGACTTGGCGTGGATGTCTGCTTTTGCCTCAAGGCAATGTTGGCAACAGCGTTGCGACCTACAGCGACGGAACGGTGCTCGTGACCGTCCTGACACGCCCGGGCACGACCATCACCGACTTCGTCCTCGGGCAGAAGACTGGCTACGTCCTAGAGAGGACTCCGGGTGCTCCGCAATTCCGGGTGATTGAAGGCACCGAGCTCGAAGGGAACAATGGGCTGGAAAGCTCGAAAGAGGATGACGGCTTCTACGTGGTGGCCTTCGGTCCCCGCGAGATTGTCCGTTTTGATCGTTCGGGCACGACGGGGCCGGTCTGGAAGGTCACCGCGCCTGAGTTCATGCCCGACAACATACATTGGCACGGACGGCATCTTCTCACCGCGGGCATGGTGAGGGATGAGCCCGGCTGCGGCGGCGTCAGGCAAATAGTCGATGGCGTAGCTGACGGGATGCAATGTCACCGGGGTTATGTGGTGGCTTCGTTGGATCCCGCCTCAAGGAAATGGACGGTCGTCACGAAGTCAGCGCCAAGCGCTTCGTTCAACGGCGTTTCGACGGGGGTCATCGTGAATGGCGAGCTCTGGCTCGGATCCTATCAATCTGACCGCGTGGGGGTACGGGCGCTGCCAGTTTCAGAAAAAACGAACTAGTTCGTTAATTTCACTTGCAGCACAAACTGACGTTCCATATCACACGCTGACAACAGCTTCGCGCCAGTGAGCGCGAAGGTTAAGGGAGAGGGCCGGCGTTCTTATGGCCGCGCAGAAGATTTACGTCCTGAATGGGCCGAACCTGAACCTTTTGGGTGCGCGAGAGCCCGAGGTCTACGGTCGTGCGACCCTAACCGATATCGAAGACGCCTGCCGGATGGAAGCTAAGGAGGCGGGGTTGTTGCTCGAATTCCGGCAGACCAATGCCGAACACGAGATGGTCGGCTGGCTTCACGAAGCTCGGACCGAAGCCAGTGGCTTGGTCATCAATCCGGCAGCCTTTTCCTATGCAGGGTACGCAATACTGGATGCCCTGAAGATGCTGACCTGCTCAGTAATCGAGGTGCACATTTCGAACATCCATCGTCGCGAGGCAGGGTGGCGCTCGAAGTCGATCCTCACGCAAGTGGTCACGGGCATCGTGTCGGGCCTGGGCGTGAAGGGTTACCCGCTTGCCGTGCGGCACCTCGCTCAGTCGCTGGCCGTGGCGGCCTAGGCAATGCTGTACTCCTCGACTGGAAAGGCCTCCGAGCGCGCCACGAAAGCGCGCCTTGGCATCCTTGGGTTGATCAGTTTTGCGACCTTGCTCAACTATCTCGATCGCGCCGTCATGGGTGTGGCGGCGCCTTCGATGACCGAAGAGCTGAGCATTTCACCGGAAGTGATGGGGCTGATCTTCTCGGCCTTCTCCTGGACATATGCCGCGGCGCAGATTCCTGGCGGCATCGTGCTCGATAGGCTGGGCACCCGGATCACCTATGGCGCCTCGCTCATCCTGTGGTCGGTGGCAACGTTCCTGCACGGACTCGCCTCGAATGTAGCAATGCTGCTGGGATTCCGCCTGGTTCTCGGTGTCGCAGAAGCGCCGTGCTTTCCATGTAACAGCCGCATCCTGAGCACGTGGTTTCCGCAGGACGAGCGGGCAAGAGCCAATTCAGTCTTCGCAGTGGGACAATACGCGGGCCTGGCCTTCTTCAGTCCTGTCCTTTTCTGGGTCGTAGGCGCTTACGGCTGGCGGTCTCTCTTCTTTATCGCCGGTGGAATCGGCATCGTGTTCGGCCTGGCCATGTACGGTCTTTACCGGGAACCTCACCAGAGCCGCCGGGCCAACCAAGCCGAGCTCGACCACATCAAAGCGGGTGGCGGGCTTACCAGCACGACTGCGGCCCCTTCCGAGCCCTTCAGTTGGTCCAATGTTCGCCGACTGCTGAGCCAACGGCAGATCCTCGGAGCGTCGATCGGGCAGTTCTGCGGCAACTCCACACTGGTGTTCTTCCTGACTTGGTTTCCGACCTACCTTGCGACCGAGCGAGGCATGGATTGGATCAAGTCGGGCGTGTTTGCGGTGCTGCCCTACATCGCCGCCTCGGTGGGTGTTTTGCTCGGTGGCTATGTCTCTGATGTCCTTCTGCGCCGGACGGCATCCGCGAACATCGCGCGAAAGTTGCCGATCGTCGCTGGGTTGTTGCTGGCCTCCACCATCATCGCTGCGAATTACGTGGACGACAACGTCGTGGTCATCGCCATCATGTCGGTCGCCTTTTTCGGCCAAGGCATGGTCAATCTGGGTTGGACCTTGATTTCCGACGTGGCGCCTCGCCAGCTGATCGGGCTCACCGGCGGAGTCTTCAATCTTTGCGCCAATCTGGCGGGCATTGTGACGCCAATCGTGATCGGCATCATCGTTGGGCAGACTGGGTCCTTTTACGGAGCGCTTGCCTTTGTGGGTGTGCTCGCTCTGATCGGCGCGGCCTCTTACGTGTTTGTGATTGGTGATGTGAAACGCATTGAATTCGAATGAGTATTTTTTGATTCAAATATGAACTAAATCGTTCGTTATCTACGGGGAGAGATGGGATGAGCAGGAACAATTTCAGCAGAATGCGGATAGGGAGCTCGCTCGCAGTTCTCGCGCTCGCGACGTCGGCGGCGCCCGCGTTGGCCCAGCAAGCCGATGCTCCGAGCACTCCGACAGCTGATGAGCAGGAAACCAGAGATGGGGGCGTTATCGTCGTCACGGGATCGCTAATCCAACGTCCGAACAACACCTCGGTGAGCCCGATCATCACGGTCGGACAAGAAGACATCCGCGAAGCTGGTACGGCGACGCTGCAGGACGCGCTCAACCAGGTCCCGAGCTTCACCGTCGGTGGCAACGCCGCTACCGGCGGTCAGGGAACCGGAGGTCGAGCCTCGATCAACCTCCATGGACTTGGCACGAACCGAAATCTCGTGCTGCTCGACGGCCGCAGGCTGCCGGTCTCCGACATCGCCGGTAATGTCGATATCAATATTCTGCCGGAAGTGATCATCGGCGGTGTCGACGTGATCACTGGCGGCGCATCGGCGATCTACGGTTCGGACGCCATGTCCGGCGTGGTCAACTTCAAAACGCTTCAACAACTCGACGGCTTCCGAGTAGATGCCCTCTCCTCGATCAGTGAGCGAGGGGATGCTTTCAAGTTCAATGGAGCGCTCGCTTTCGGCACCGACTTCGCGGAAAATCGCGGACACCTGATCACGGCATTCAGCTACAGCAAGCAGGATCCGGTCGACGGTAGCCGGCGCGAGTTCTTCCATGACAAGACGCCCTCTTCGTTCATCGGCACGGGCACCTTTGTCCCCAGCGCGACCAACGCTCCGAGCGCCGCAGTCCTCCAGACGGTCTTTTCGCAATACGGCATCACCGGTGCACGTAATCCGTTGCTCAACCTGGGCTTCAACGACGACCAGACGCTTTTCGTGCAGACCGGAGCGGTCAACTATCGCGGACCGACGGACGGGAACGGCTACATGGTCATCGGCGGCAACGTCCGCATGCCGGTCGGCCAACAGATCCAGTTCCAGAACGCTCTCGAGCGGAAGACCGCATTCGTGAAGGGCGACTACGATCTGACGCCATCGCTGAACCTCTACGGTCAGTTCATGTACGTCGACCTGACGGTGAATACCGAGAGCGGCGGCAGTCTTACGCAGTTCCCGGCCTTGACCACTATCCCGGTCACCAATCCCTTCATTCCTGCTGATTTGCGGACAGTTCTGGCCTCGCGGCCGCAGCCAACGGCCTCCTTCACCTGGAACGGGCGCTACGTCGGCGTGCCGGACAAGAACTGGGACGAGAACTACCGCGTGGCGCAGTATCTCGCAGGTCTGCGAGGCGATATCGCCGATGGTTGGTCATTTGATGCCTTTGCCTCGTACGACGAGTCTCAGCACAATCAGACGATGCACAACGCAGTGCTGAAGTCGCAGGTTTATCGGCTCCTCAATGCACCGGACGGGGGAGCATCGCTTTGCGCGGGCGGGTTCAATCCCTTCGGTGACGCGAATGCCCGGTCTCTGTCTGATGCTTGCGTCAGCTTCATCACCAAGGACGCGCGCAGCGTGGAGGATCTGTCGCAGACCCAGGTTCAGGGTCAGATCAACGGCGAGATCTTCGATCTTGGCGCGGGCCCGGTGCAGGTCGCGTTTCTCGCCGCTTACCGGAAGAATACCTACCAGTTCTCACCTGACGCAGACCTCGTTTCCCCGAACGCTTTCAATCTGATTGTTCCAAGCAATCCGGGAGGCAACATCGAGGGCGTGGTAAACACGCTTCCGGTTCCGCATGTCGGCATCAACGTCAAGGAAGCGGCGGTCCAGATCGACGTCCCCTTGCTCGCCGACGTGACGTTCGCCGAAGAGCTTGCCGTAGGTGGCGCGGCGCGCATCTCGGACTATTCGGTCACCGGCTCGGTCACCAGCTATGAGTTTGATGCTCGGTGGCGGCCTTTCGATGCGCTCCTGTTCCGTGGCAGCTATCAGCGAGCAGTTCGCGCCCCGAACATCGGGGAACTGTTCTCACCGCCGCAGGGCGCGCAGCTGGTCATCGGTACACCGCCAGGAGCGCTGGGTGATCCCTGCGACGTACGCTCCACGGCGAGGACGGGGGCCAATGGCGCTCAGGTGGCAGCGCTCTGCGTGGTCCAAGGCGTACCCGCAGCGGCAATCGGCACTTACCAGTTCCCGACTACAGCGACAGGTCAGGTGATATCGGGCAGCACCGCGCTTTCACCTGAGCGGGCCAATACCTTCAACTTCGGCTTCGTGCTGGATTCTCCGTTGAGCAGCGGCCTGTTTGCCGACATTTCCCTGTCGGTCGACTATTTCAACATCACCATCAACGACGTTATCTCCACCGTGCCCGGCCTGACGGTGCTTTCCAGCTGCTTCAACCTGGATGGCTCCAATCCGACCTATTCCAATTCGAACGAGTTCTGCGCGCTGATCACCCGGGATCAACTGAGCGGCCAGCTCTTGAACGTGGCGACGCCCTACCAGAACCTGGGCCGGCTCAAGACCGATGGCATCGAGGCGCAGATATCGTGGAACATCCCTCTGGGATTGTTCAATGAAAGTGACAGGATCAGCCTGGATTCCGCGATCGGCTGGTTGAACAACTACGAAATCCAGCAACTCCCTGGAGCGCCGGCCGTCGATTATACCGGCATAAGTGTCGGTGGCGCCGGAACGAGTTCGGTGCCGCCGCGCGCGACCCCGGTGTGGAAGGCGCTTACCACCCTTGCATATCGTTCGGACAGATACGGATTGGGTCTGCGCTGGCGGTACCAAAGCAAGATGGATGACGTGAGTTCGGTCCTCACACCCGCAAATGCGCAGGTCGGGGTCCCGTCGTACCAACTGTTCGACCTGTTTGGTTCGGTCCGGATCGAAGAAGAATTCGAGCTGCGAGCAGGCATAAACAACCTGTTCGACAAGAACCTTCCGTTCGTCGCCAGCTCGCAGAACGGCACCGATACCGCGCTGTACGATGCGATAGGCCGTTCGTTTTACGTCGGCGTTCGCTTCGGCTTCTGATGGGGGGAGAGCGCTCGGCCAAAAAAAGGCTGAGCGCTCTTACACCTCGGCATAACCTCGCCCCGGAGAAAATCATTGGACGAGCTCAATCGGTTATCTGACCCCGGCCAGTCCCAGCACTTTCTGACGGGTCTGCTGGGGCGCGACATTCAACTCTCGCGTTCTCCTCAAATGCACGAAGATGAAGCCCACGCCCAAGGTTTGGACCTTGTCTATAGACTGTTCGACTTTTCGGTCCTCGGCATGAACGAGCAAGACCTCCCGGTATTCCTGGAGACACTTCAGGCCTCAGGGTTCTCCGGCATCAACGTAACCCATCCCTACAAGCAGGCGGTCATCCCCTTGCTGGATGAGCTATCGGAAGGCGCCGCGCGGGTCGGGGCGGTTAACACGATCGCATTTCGCGACGGCAAGAGACTGGGTTCCAACACCGACGTCACGGGCTTTGCTGAGAGCTTTCGTCGCGGTCTCCCTGAGGCAGCGATGGACGTAGTGTTCCAAGCTGGCGCAGGCGGGGCTGGAGCCGCCACGGCCCACGCCATGCTTGCCATGGGCGCCAACAAGATCGTCCTTTACGATCCGCAAGAGGCGCGTGCTGAACACCTTTGCGACGCACTTCGGCAATCCTTTGGTATCGAACGCGCCCAAGTAGCGAGGGATATAGCTTCGGACATCACCCGGGCGGATGGTATCATCAACGCCACTCCTATCGGCATGGCCGGTCATCCAGGAGTGCCTTTCCCAACGGAACTCTTGCGTCCCTGCCAGTGGGTTGCCGATATTGTGTACTTCCCGCTCCAGACCGAGCTCCTTCGGCACGCAGAAGCAATTGGCTGCGCAATCCTCGACGGTGGAGGAATGGCCGTTTTCCAGGCGGCGGGTGCGTTCGAGATTTTTACCGGCCGCCCGGCAGATGGTCATCGCATGCGCAAACAGTTTCTTGCGCGGTCAGATGGGGCCCTTGAATAGGAGGTTCCTTCCCGAAGGAGCTTGGGCGCGTGCTTAAATGGCTTTCGCGACGGATCTACCTCGCTCGTCAAGCAAAGCGATTTGGCTCCTCTTGCTTGAGCGCACGCTCGGCGCCAACCTTGCGCCCAGCGTCGCCCGAGGAAGGTGATCGTCGAGGGATGGGTAGCAAATGATTTTTCTCCTGAAGGGCCGGAATGACCGAAAGGGATGTCGGGCCCCGGGGGCAGCCCATGGAACGGCGACTTTCGAGCAGCAATTCGCCCTCTCCGCTTCGACCGACATGGTCGCGAAGCCGAACGGCTGGAACTGGCGCTCAGCAGCGAGGAAAGCGCTTGCAGAGCCAACGCGATGCCAAGGCAGCGCCCCGTTGGGAGCTTTCTTGATAGGCGAGGGTTGATGCCGCGGATGGATCGCGGCTCCGATGACATTTGACCAGGCCCTTAGCTTCGCCGTTCTGGCGGGCACGATGGTCCTGTTTGTGTGGGGCCGGTGGCGCTACGATTTGGTAGCCGTGACCGGGTTGATGGCCGGCCTGCTTGTGGGCGTGATCCCCGCCGAACGAGCATTCAGTGGTTTCTCCAACGACATCGTAATTATCGTTGGCAGCGCGCTGGTTGTAAGCGCAGCGGTTGCCCGGTCGGGCGTGATCGAGCGCGCTGTCAATCGGGTGGCGCCCCGCCTTACCGGCTTTCGCGCGCAGTTGTTGGTGTTGATCATCGCGGTTGCCGCCATGAGCGCTTTCGTGAAGAACATCGGAGCGCTGGCGATCATGATGCCTATCGCGTTCCAGATGTCGCGCCGATCGGGGACGCCGATTTCCTCCTACCTCATGCCGATGGCGTTCGCGTCGCTCCTGGGCGGACTGATGACACTGGTTGGCACCTCCCCCAACGTGATCGTGTCCGGACTGCGCGAGGAGATGACCGGCACGCCTTTTGGGATGTTCGACTATTTTCCCGTTGGCGCCACGCTGACCGCAGTCGGACTGGCCTTCCTAGCGGTCGGCTATCGCCTGCTGCCAACCGGTCAGAAGCCGGCCGCGGCGCTTGGTGAGGTGCTGGATATACAGGCCTATCTGACCGAGGCCAGAGTGGTCTCCGGCTCGGCCGCCGAAGGCAAATCGATTGCGGAGTTGGGCGACGCGGCCGAGGGCGTCTCGGTCGCCGCGGTTATCCGTGAAGGCGAGGATCGGGAGGCGAGCTGCGACACCGTCCTCAAGGCGGGCGATATCGTTCTGCTTCAGGGCGCGCCTGAAGCCCTCGAAAGGATCATCGCCAAAGCCTCGCTTGAGCTGGAAGGGCAGGATCGCACGTTCGCGGTTGAACGCGGCGAAGAGGTTGGCGTGATCGAAGCGGTGATTGCGCACGGTTCGGTGCTCGTCGGCGAGGCTGCCGGACGGCTCGAACTGCATCGCCGGCACGATATCAATCTTCTCGCAGTCAGCCGCAGCGGGGTTCGCTTCACCGAACGACTTCGCGGGATCAACTTGCGGGCCGGCGATGTCATCGTGCTGCAAGGCGTGCTCTCACGCCTGCCTGCCAAGCTGCAGGAGCTGGGCTGCCTCCCCTTGGCCGAGCGCGAGGTGAGGCTCGGCAAGCTGAGCCGCTCAATCCTGCCCTTGCTGATCCTGGCCGTTGCAATGGCGTTGACCGCGTTTGGCCTGGTCTCGGTGCAGCTCGCGTTTTTCGGGGCAGCAGCAGCAACTGTCATGGTGGGAGCCTTGCCCCTGCGCGAGGCTTATGCCGCGATTGATTGGCCGATCCTGGTGATGCTTGCAGCGCTGATCCCGATCAGCGAAGCGATCCAGCAGACCGGCGGCACCGACTTGATCGCCCAGGGCCTGTCACACGCCGCGATCGGTCTGCCACCCCTGGCTGCCCTGGCACTGATCCTTGTTGCGGCAATGGCGTTGACCCCGTTCCTCAACAACGCCGCGACCGTCCTTGTCATGGCCCCCATCGCCGCGGAGTTTGCGACCGGATTGGGTTATCGGCCCGATGCATTCCTTATGGCGGTCGCGGTAGGTGCAGCTTGTGATTTCCTCACCCCGATCGGCCATCAGTGCAACACGCTGGTCATGGGGCCGGGTGGTTACCGCTTTGGCGACTATTGGCGGCTAGGGCTGCCATTGTCCCTGCTGGTTGTCGTCCTTGGCGTACCCTTGATCGGCCTGGTTTGGCCGGTCTGACGAAAGATGCCGACCATTCGCGCGGGATCGCTCTCCGTCGCGGCGCATTAGCAATTGTTCGCAACCAGCGGATCGGAAGTGGTCTGACGAGCCTTCTAAGCTTGGAGTTGCAGGTTCGAGTCCTGCCGGGCGCGCCAATTTCCTATTTCATTTGTCTCTAACCGCTGGCGGAAGCAGCAATGCTGTCGAGGGCGGCGATTGCCTCGTCCGAAAGGACAAGCGAAGCCGCCGCTAGGTTCTCGTTCAGATGAGCCAGCGATGAGGTTCCTGGGATCAGGAGGATGTTCGGCGACCTCTGGAGAAGCCAGGCGAGCGCGACTTGCATCGGCGTGGCTTCTTGTTTTCTCGCGACCTCCGACAACGTAGCCGACTGGAGCGGATTGAAGCCTCCCAACGGAAAGAAGGGGACGTAGGCGATCCCGTCTTCGGCCAGGGCATCGATCAATTCGTCATCACCCCGATGGGCGAGATTATACTGGTTCTGCACGCAGACGATTTCGGCGATATCGCGGGCTTCTCGAACCTGAGTCGGGGTCGCGTTGCTAATGCCGATATGGCGGACCAATCCCTGCTGCTGGAGACCTGCGAGAACCTTTAGTGGCTCCGCAATCGATCCTTCTGCCGGTCCTCCGTGCGGATCGCCCATGACCCTGAAATTGACTACCTCGATGGTCTCAAGTTCCAATCGCCTCAAATTGTCATCGACGGCCCGCCCTAGATCGTCGGCACTGAAGGCAGGGAGCCACGACCCACCGTCACCGCGGCGCGCGCCGATTTTGGTCACGATCGTCAAGTCATCCGGATAGGGAAACAGCGCCTCGTGAATGAGCTCGTTGGTGACGTGAGGTCCGTAGTAGTCGCTGGTATCGATGTGATCGATGCCCGCCGCGATCACTTCGCGAAGTACGCTGCGTGCGGCGTCCTTGTCCCTCGGCGGACCGAACACGCCCGGGCCCGCAAGTTGCATAGCGCCGTAGCCCAGCCGCTTAACCGTACGGCTTCCCAGTTTGAAAGTGCCTACTCTGTCCAACGTGCTCGCGTTCTCTGAACTCACTTGTTGCTAACCTTTCCTTCGATCATACAGTGCCTTAGCCGATGGCATCCCTACATTGCAGGTTGCAGGCCGCGAAGGGCGAATGCCTCCGCCCAGAGCAGGCGGTAGCGGCGCGCCAGTTCGATGTAGCGCTGGCGAATGTCTGGAAGCTGGGCGGCGGCCGCGAGGCGGTAGTACCGGTCTATCCGTCGCTCGAGATGCTCGAGACTTCGTTTCCATCGCATGGTTTTGACCCTTCTCATTGCCTGTCGGACCATGGCTATTGAGGCATGGTGGCAGGAATGGGGCACGAAATTAACGACTTGCGGCGGCTCCGGAACGGTTCGCCGTTTCGCCCTCAGAAGGCCTGCGCCGCAGCCCAGGCGCTGGCCCAGGCCCACTGGAAATTGTAGCCGCCAAGCCATCCCGTGACGTCAACCGCCTCTCCAATGACATAGAGGCCGGACACGCGCTTGGCTTCCATCGTCTTCGATGAAAGTTCGGCAGTGCTGATCCCTCCCGCGGTCACTTCGGCCTTGGCGAAGCCTTCACTGCCGTTGGGGTTGAAGGGCCAACTGCCGAGCTGGCTCTCAGCCGTCTGCAGGGCCGCGTCGGTGATGTTGGCGAGCGGACCTTCGAGCTTCAGCCGGTCGCTCAAGGCGTCGGCGAGGCGGTCGGGGAGCTTGGCTCGCAGGACGTTGCGCAAGGTGGAGCGCGGGTTTTGACGCTTGGCCTCGAGCAGCCATCCCGCGCCGTCGTTGGGCAGGAAATCGATCTCCACTGTGCTGCCGCGGCGCCAGTAGGATGAGACTTGCAGGATGGCGGGTCCCGAGAGGCCGCGATGGGTGAACAGCGCAGCTTCCCGGAACGAAGCCGAGCCGCAACGGGCGATCACTTCGGTCGCCACGCCCGAGAGCTCACGGAACAGCGCGTCGTCGCCGCTCAGGGTCAGCGGGACCAGGGCAGGGCGGGGTTCGACGACCTTCAGCCCGAACTGGCGCGCAAGCTCGTAGGCGTATGCCGTTGCGCCGATCTTGGGGATCGAAGGCCCACCAGTAGCGATCACCAGTGCGCCCGCATCGGCGATCTGCCGGTCGGTCGTGACTGTGAAGCGCCCGTTGTCATGTTCGACCTGCCGGACGGTTTCGCCGCACGAGAGCTCGACATTTCCGGTGGCGCACTCGTCTAGCAAGAGGTCGACGATCTGCCGTGCGGAGCCATCGCAGAAGAGCTGGCCCAGGGTCTTCTCATGCCACGCGATGCCGTAGCGTTCGACCAGCGCGAGGAAGTCCTGCGGCGTGTAGCGGCTGAGCGCCGACTTGGCGAAGTGCGGGTTGGCGGAGAGAAAACGCTCCGGCGCCGTGTGGATATTGGTGAAATTGCACCGTCCGCCGCCGGAGATCAGGATCTTCTTACCCGGCTTGTCGGAATGCTCGATCACGAGCACGCGAAGGCCTCGCTGGCCGGCCTGGCCCGCGCACATCAGACCGGCCGCGCCGGCGCCAAGGATGATTACGTCGTAGCTGTTGTTCATGTCGGAGGCTGTCCAGCGGGGGTGCCTCTAGCGTTCGCCGCGGTCGGGGGCCAGTCTTTGCAATAGCGCTGGAATCAGCTTTCGACCTGTTCGTGGTGCATGACCGGCATCACATCCGGATAGGGCATGACCAGGGCTCCGTCAGGCGCAGCGGTGAAGCTCGTCTGGGTCGGATAGGCGAAGCGGATCCCGCGCTTCCGGAACACGGCCAGCACCGCCAGCGCAACGTCCTGCAATCCCGCATGAGCTTCAAGGACATCGCTTGTCGTCACTTCGAAGATGAAGTCGTAGTCAATCGAGCTTTGCCCGAAGGCCCGCAGTCCAGCGCGAACGAAGCGGTGGCCGAGGCGATCGACTTCGGCCTGAAGCAAGGACGGGATCGCTTGCAGATCGTCGTGAGGGGTCTGGTGGATCACGCCGATCGGCAGTTGAAAACGAAACATCTCGCGCCCGCTGAAGTTGGTCACCTCTTGCGCCAAAAGCTGCGTGTTCCCGATGATCCGCATGTCGCCTGAGAGGGAGCGGATGCGCGTCGACTTGAGCCCGATGCGCTGGACCACGCCGGTGACCGGGCCCTCCTTCCCTTGGTAGGTGATCGTCTCGCCGACGCAGAAGGGCTTGTCGAAGATGATCGAAAGCGCGGCGAAGAGGTCCGAGAAGATGCCCTGCGCCGCAAGGCCGATGGCGATACCGCCAATGCCGAGGCCCGCGACAAGGCCGGTCACGTTTGCGCCCAGGTTGTCGAGGATCACGATGATCGCGATTGCGAAGACCACGACCGAGACCAGCAGGCGGATGATCCCCATGGCGCTGGCCATGCTGTTCGGATCGCCATCGAGGTTTCTCGTCCGGTGGGTAATGACTCCGAGGATCAGGGCGCGGGCCCAGCTCGCCACTTGCAGGGCAACGGCGACGGTGAAGAGGAATACGATGGTCTTGGAGACATCTTCGGGCGGATGAAGGTACCCCTGAACCATCCGCAGGGCGACCGCGATCAGGAACCACAGCCGCGTCTTGCGTACGACGCTGGAGAAGACTTCGGTCAGCCCGTTCTGCGCGCCGAGCTTCTTGACTGCGCGCAGGACGAGCGCCTTCACGCCATAAAGCAGGGCGACGACCGCCGCCGCGATCGCTAGCGCGATGGCGATTTCGATCAGGTTGTTGACCGCCCAGTCAAGGACAGGCTTGCGCCACAAATCGACCTTCACGCGCTTGCCGCCTCAACTGTCATCTCTGCCGTGTCCGCCGCGGTGGCCCCGCTCGTCCAGTTATCTTTCACCAAAGCACTTCTCCCGAACGGCGAGCCTTGCCGGAGTTTAGGCAGGCAAATCCTAACGCGCCAGTCACCCTTTCTTGTCGGAATTCTTGACAGGTCGGGGCGAGTTCCATTTCTCGTTAACCATTGAAACTCGCAGAGAAGCTGGGCTTCATGAGACTGGCACGGCGCGTGCAAAGTATCTGTTACCCAACCAAGTCTTCGAACGAGGCGGGGCCGCCAATTGGTCCCCACCGGTCTCCCGGCTCCGCCTCCCCGAAGATCTCTCCAAAAGAACGACCTCGATCCTAGCGACGCGCTAGCAGACGAGACTCCAGATCCGTCAGGCGCTGGTCGAGATAGGCCTGGTCCTGGGAAGATGGGCTTGTCCGGGCATAGGCCGCTTCCAGATGGGAAAGGTCCTGATACTCAACCTGCAGTTGCGCCTGCGCAGTCGTCGACAGCGAACTGGATGGTAGCGTGCGTCCGATCGCGTCCAGGCGCTGGCGGGGGGTGAGCGTCGCGACGCCATAGCCGGTATCGCCAACCCGTGCATCGAGGGCATCGAGCCGTGAATCGAGATCGGCGCGTTCGTTGGCGCTGATCACGCCATCCTGCAGATACCCCTGCTCCACGCGGATCAGTGCGACGTAGTCGGTCTTGAGGCGGCTGCCTTGAGTGCGGCTTACCCGGCGATCATAGACTGCACTGTCTACTCGGCGCTCGAAGTCGGCCCGACCGTCGGCAATGGAGGCGGTTTGGACGGTCTGTCCGTCATCGTAGCCGCCCACTGCCAAAACTTGGGTGAGGGCGCCGTAGCGGTCGGCCAGGTCGGACCGTTCCTTTGACGTGAAACGTCGATCCGCGCCGTAGCGATTTTCGAGCTGCACGAGCGATGCATAATCGGACTTCAGCCGCACACCCGTTTGCTGGCTAACCGCGCCTTTCTGGACCTCTCCATCGACGCGAGTTTCGAATTGGGTCCGCTGGTTCGCCAGTGGTGTCCGTCCCGCGGCCCACTGCGCTTCGATCGATGAAGTTTGGCCCAGACGATCGCCGAACAGGGCGCCGAAAATGGCCCCGAAGGGATCCTGCTGGTACGTGGTTTGCTGCCCCGACGCCTGGGCGAATGCAGGGCTAGTGACGAGAGCCATCGCGCCCGCGACAGCCAAGGTGATAGTTTTTCGCATTGGCAACCTTCTCAGCTTGCCTCCCGTTCGAAAAACGATGGCTGCGCGAAAGGGTTTCCAAGCGACGGGTTGAATGCACGCTAAAGTACGACAAAGACCGGCATTTTGCGGCTGCCTAAACTAGGCAGCCACCGGTTAATCGACAGAGGAATCAGTTCGCCTTCGCGACCTGGGCTTCGTCGAGCAGCTGCTGGAGCTCGCCCGCCTGGTACATTTCCATCATGATGTCGCTGCCGCCGACGAATTCGCCTTTGACATAGAGCTGCGGGATGGTCGGCCAGTCGGAGAAGGCCTTGATGCCCTGGCGGATTTCCATGTCCTGCAGCACGTCCACGCTTTCATAAGCGATGCCGCAATGGTCGAGGATTGCGACTGCACGGCTGGAGAACCCGCACTGCGGGAACAGGGGCGTGCCCTTCATGAACAGGACGACATCGTTGTCGCCGACGATCTTGGAGAGACGCTCGTTGGTATCGGACATGTTGCAGGCCTGATCTGATGAAGTGAGTATGGAAGTCAGTTGGGAACCGAAGTGGTCAGTTGCAAGGCATGGAGTTCCCCGCCCATCCGTCCACCAAGCGCCTCGTAGACCATCTTGTGCTGCTGGATGCGGCTCTTGCCGGAAAAGGCGGCCGAGCTGACGTGGGCCTTGTAGTGGTCACCATCGCCCGCGAGGTCTTCGATGACCACCGTCGCATCGGGCAGTGCTGCCCTGATCAAAGCTTCGATTTCCGCTGCCGGCATCGCCATGGTGGTGTCCTCAGGACTCGCTCATCAGCTGGCGCTTGGCCTCGACCGACTTTTCCTCGAGCGCCACGCGCACGGCGGTTTCGTCAACGTCGACGCCCGCGGCGGTGAGGTCACCGAGCACCTTGCGGATCACGTCCTCGTCCCCCGCTTCTTCGAAGTCCGCCTGCACCACGGCCTTGGCATAAGCTTCGGTCTCTTCGCTGGTCAGGCTCATCTTCTCGGCCGCCCAATGGCCAAGCAGCCGGTTGCGCCGTGCGGCCACACGAAAGGCCGTCGTCGCGTCCATCGCGAACTTGGCTTCTTCCGCCCGTTCGCGATCGTTGAAGTCGGTCATGTCAGGATTCCCTCAAAAAAGCTGCCGAAGGCAAATAGCGCCGCGCCGTATCAGGCCGCAAGCCCGGTCCCACGGGCGAGCCAGGGCTTTTCTGCCTTCATGCGGGTTTCGTAATCGGCGATCGCGGCATCGCGAGCGAGCGTCAGACCCACTTCGTCGAGCCCGTTCACCAGGCAATGCTTGCGGAACGGATCGATCTCGAACGTGAAGCGGTCCTGGAACGGGGTGGTCACCGTCTGGTGTTCAAGGTCGATCGTGATCGGATCGCTCTCGGCCACTTCGAGCAGGCGGTCTACCTGGTCCTGCGGCAGAACGACGGTCAGGATGCCGTTCTTGAACGCGTTGCCGGAAAAGATGTCCGAAAAACTCGGCGCGATGACGGCCTTCACGCCCATGTCGAGCAAAGCCCAGGCGGCGTGCTCGCGGCTCGATCCGCAGCCGAAGTTGTCGCCGGCGACGATGATCGGCGCACGGGCGAACTCGGGCTTGTCGAACACGTTGTCCGGATCTTCGCGCACGGCTTCGAACGCGCCGCGGCCCAGGCCCTCGCGGCTGACTGTCTTGAGCCAGCGGGCAGGGATGATCAGGTCGGTGTCGATATTCTTGCGACCGAACGGAACCGCTCGGCCAGTGACTTCACGAACGGCTTCCATCAGTCGGTCTCCGGCGGCTCGCCGCTGGGGATCGTGGGAGCTTTCTGAGCCTGCTTGGCCTTTTCCTTGCGGCGGTTGACGTAGAGCAGGGCGGCGGCAACGGCAGCCGACCCGATCGCTCCGGCAATGGCAGCGTGGCCAGAATTGAGACGCTTGGTCATGCCCCTTTCAATGGGGCGAGCGCTCCGCAGAGGCAAGCCTCAACAGAGAAATTCGCCTAATGCGCTCCACAGCTTTTCCTTCTCGGCAAGCGGCATCGAGGCGTGGGCCGGGCTTGAAGAGGGTAGCGGGATCAGCGCGAGGCCGGTCCCAGTGAGCTGAGGCATGCCGATCTTGGCAGAGGTCTTGCCATTGAACCCGACCGCGCGGAGATCGGGTAACGACGCGGTCAGTTCGCGCAGGGCAGTAGGCTCTGCCTCGCGGATCGAGGCGTCGAGGCTGCCCGGGCGGAGGGCGGTGGCGACGGTATCCCATAGCCCAACCCTGGCGCGCAGCAGGGCCGCTAGGCGGTCTTCATAGTCGAGCGACGCAAGCGGACTGCCGATGACTTTGCCGATCAGGTGCCAGAAGCGGTTCTGAGGATGGGCATAGTAGCGGCCGACGGCCAGCGACCTCTCACCCGGCAAGCTGCCGAGAACGAGCACGCGAGTGTCGGGCGCGACGACCGGGGGGAAGGAGGACTTGCGGGTCATGGGCCGGTTTGCCTCATCGCGCGCTCCAGAACCGAGAACACCCGCGGATCGTCAAGGTGGGTGACGTTGAAGCGAAGGAACGAGGTAGCCGATTGTGAGACGCTGAACACGTTCCCGGGCGTAAGGATCACCTTCTCGTCCATACAGCGCCGCGTCAGGGCCATGCAGTCGTGATCTTCGGGCAATTGGCACCAAAGGTAGAAGCCTCCTCGGGGAACGATCCACGGGGAGAGACCCAGCGGCTCCAGGCGGTCGATCGCCTTCTGCCGCGCTCGCGCCAGGCGTTGCCGTACTTCGTCCATGTGCTTGCGGTAGCTCCCGCCTGCCAGGACCCCGGCGATGAGCTCGGTCACCACCTGACCAGGGCCGGCAAAGCTGGTGGCGATCTGGAGATCGATCAGTCCTTCGATCCAGTCCGGTCGAGCGATGACATAGCCGCAACGGATCGAGGCCGAGAGCGTCTTGGAGAAGCTGCCGATGCGGATGACCCGATCTAGGCCATCGAGAATGGCGAGGCGTGGCGATAAGTCGGGCTCGAAGTCCGCGAAGATCTCGTCTTCCACGATGGTCAGGCCATGGGTCGTCGCCAGGCTCAGGACGCGATGGGCGGTTTGCGGGGAAAGAGTGGCGCCGGTCGGATTATGGAGGGCTGAGTTGGTGATGTAGAGCCGCGGTTTCTCGTCAATCAGGGCCCGCTCGAACGCAATCGTGTCTGGACCTGTGGGCGTATAGGGAACGCCGACGATCCGGACTTGATGGGCCCGCAACAAGGTCTGAAAGTTGAAATAGCATGGGTCGTCCACCAGCACGACGTCGCCCGGACGCAGAAGAAGGCGGCAGATCAGGTCGATGGCCTGGGTGCCCGATGACGTGAGCATGATCTGGTCCGCGGTGGCGCTGATCCCGTCGTCGGCGAGGCGGCTCAGCAGCAACCGGCGTAGCGCGAACGATCCGCGCGTGCCGCCATAGTCTGACAGCAGATGGTCGTCCGCCCGGGCCAGGGCTCGCAGTCCTCTTCGGATTGCGGCGTTCGGCATCCAGTCTGCCGGCAGCCACCCACATCCGGGCTTGAGGTAACTGGCGTCGGAATCGAGCGATTGCCGCGACACCCAGAACGGATCGATGTCCCGCTCTCGTAGCGGGGCCATGTCGGCGAGGGCCATCGGCGGCAGGTTGGCGCCGGTCACATAGAAGCCCGACCCTCGACGCGAGCGGATCAGGCCTTCGGCTTCGAGCCGGTCGTAGGCCTCGACGACGGTGGAGGGCGAAACGCCCATCGTGTCTGCGAACAAACGGATCGAAGGCAGGCGGTCACCGGGACTGAGAGCCCGGTTGGCGATCTTGTCGGTGATCGCCGTCATTACCGTCTCGGTTCGGGTCATGGGCTTCAATCTCTGCGTCACACTGTATGGATTCGTATACCCATACAGTTTGCTGAAATTGTATTCCACTGTTCCTGTCGAGAGCCAACCCCGGTCGCTACGGCGCCCGGGAAAGGTAGCGTCATGGAACGATCGACTGCGGGCTGGGGCAACGGACTCCTGGGTGTAATCATATTCAGCGGATCGCTCCCCGCGACGCGTCTGGCGGTGGCGGATATGTCGCCGATGTTTCTGACCTCTGCGCGCGCCGTGATTGCGGCCTTGCTCGGCGCTGCGTGTCTGTTCTTGTTGCGCCAGCAGTGGCCAGCGCGTCGCGACGTACTTTCGTTGAGCTTGATCGCGCTCGGCGTGGTTGTCGGCTTTCCTTTGCTGACGGCGCTGGCGTTGCAGGAGATTTCGGCCGCCCACTCGATTGTCTTCGTGGGCCTGCTGCCGCTCTCTACGGCGATCTTCGGCGTTCTGCGCGGCGGCGAGCGGCCCAAGCCGGCGTTCTGGCTGTTCTCGACTATTGGAGCGGCGACGGTGGCGGGCTTCGCCTTGTGCGGTAGCGATGGTGGGACGGTCCTGGGTAACGTGCTGATGATTGCAGCCATCCTGGTGTGCGGACTGGGCTATGCGGAGGGCGCGGCCCTCTCCCGGCGGCTCGGCGGTTGGCAAGTCATATCCTGGGCTCTCATCCTGTCCTTGCCGATCATGGTTGCGATCGGCCTGCTCAATCTCCCCGAAACCTGGCGCAGCATCGGTGCGCCGGCGTGGCTCAGCCTCGCCTATGTCTCGGTCTTCAGCATGATGGTGGGGTTCATGTTCTGGTACCGCGGCCTTGCCATCGGCGGGATCGCAAACGTGGGGCAGCTGCAGTTGCTGCAGCCGTTCTTCGGGTTTGTCCTGGCGGCGATCTTTCTAAACGAAACAATCGGATGGGCGATGATTTCCTCGACTTTCATCGTTGTAGCCTGCGTGGCCGGCGCCAGACGTTTTGCCTGAGCGCCCCGCTACGTAGCTATCCTTATTGAGCCGTTCCCGCGGCCGTGGAACCTGTCGCCTTCCGGCAAGACGGGCAGGGAGGCGCGAATGTTGCGGATGAGAGAAGCTGTGTCGTCGGGCTAGGGTCCCTCGGCGCGAAAACCACACCAAAGCTCCGAACCCCCTCGGGACGGCCCCGCCGCCCCGACAGATGGCGCACGCCGGTGCAAGCCACACCCGCGACGTCCGGACGCAAAGCCAACAGTCTTCGCATGCGCAACTTTTGTTAAAATGAGGAACCAAGAATAATGAAAAGGGCCGCTTCGTCCGCCACCGCATTCCTACTTGTAACGACGAGTGCGTTTGCTCTGCCAGCCCATGCGCAGTCCGCCGATGACGAGGCTCTCGAAGCTCAGAAGGCTGCCGACGCCCAGGAAGCCGCCGAGGCTGCGGCGGAATCTTACCAAGCTGCGATGGAAGCTGCGCTATCAGACGAAGGCGACGTGATCATGGTCACCGCACAAAAGCGCCAGCAGTCGTTGCAGGATGTCGGCGCCGCGCTAACCGCACTCGGCGCGGATCGCATCGCCAGCGCCCAGGTCAACAACATCGCCGATCTCCAGACGATCGTTCCGTCGGTGAACTTTGGCAACGACTTCAACCAGGCAAAAATCTTCATCCGTGGTGTTGGCGCCAATACCTCGACCACCGGCAGCTCCACGGGCGTCGCCTTCCATGTCGATGGTGTCTACGTGGCCCGCGCAGAGGCGCAGCTCACCTCGCTGTTCGACGTCGAACGGATCGAGGTTCTCCGCGGCCCTCAGGGCACGCTTTATGGCCGCAACGCGGTGGGCGGATCGATCAACCTGATCACCGCAAAGCCGACGGATTGGCTCGAAGGGTATGGCCGCGTAACTTACGGCAACTACAATGCGCTGACCACCGAAGCGGCGATCAGCGGCCCCATCACGGAGGATATCCGCGCGAGGTTTGCGTTCAAGACTGAGGATCGGGATGGCTTCGGAAAGAACCCGGTGTCCGGCAAGGATGTGGACGACCTCAACCGCCGCATGGCTCGCGCGCAGTTGGAGTTCGACCTTGGCGGAGACGCGACGTTCCTGGCATCAGGCGAATACTTCCGACAGAGCGACGCATCGGGTGCGATCCACTACCTCCGGGCATCCTTCCCGGGCGTCGACCGTCTCGCCCCGCTCGGGGTCGGTGGCTACGCGACCAAACCGCGCGACCTGGCGACGGAATCGAGCCCTGGCACTGAGACGGAGACCTATTCCTTCACCGGTACGCTGAATGTGCCGCTCAACGATGCACTGACAGTCACCAATGTCGCCAACTACCGTTCGTTCAAGAGTTCGCTGTTTCAGGATCTCGATCTCTCGGCGGTGATCAACAGCCTGCCGACTAACGGCAAGCCGACGACTGTGCAGGAACGCCGCATCGACAGCGAACAATGGAGCAACGAGCTGCGCCTTGGCCTGACATCCGAATGGGTGAACGGCACGATAGGCCTGTTCTATTTCAACGAACGTCAGCGCCCCAGGGACAACGTCGGCCTCACCAACCGTAACGGCATGGAACAGAATATCGCCGTGCTGGAAGCGGCCGGCATCGATCTGGCCGAAGCCTATTCCCTGTGCGGCTTTTCGCCCAACGGCGTGACCGGCGGAAGCGCAGTGATCGCACCCAAGCGCGTTTGCACCTGGTCGAACCTGAGCACCGAAGCGTTCTCGATCTTCGGTCAGTATGAAGTTGGCCTCGGCCTGTTCAACGAAGCGCTCGAGGACTTCACGGTGAAGCTCGGCGGGCGCTGGAGTGTGGAGCATGTCGAGTCCGAGAACCCGTCGATTGTGATTACGAACAATGGCTTGGGTCCGGTTTTGCGCCATACAGCGGCGAGTACCCATGCGGAAAAGACCTTCCGCGACTTCACGCCTGAACTGGGCCTCGAATGGGCGCCAACCCGCGACATCCTAGTCTACTACACCTACTCCGAAGGCTTCAAAGCCGGATCGGGCGAGAATGCTTCGGGAAGCTCTACGATCGTAGACCCGGAGACCATCACCAATCACGAGGTTGGCATCAAGACCAGCTTCGGCCGTGTTCTGACCCTCAATCTCGCCGGTTACACTTACACGCTGGACGGGCTTCAGCTGAACAAGACGATCGCGGGCGGTCCGACCGGTTACACCACGATCTTTCAGAACGCGGCGAAGACCCGGGCCACGGGCTTTGAGCTCGATGCCACTTTGCGTCCCGCGCCGAAGTTGCTCCTCAGCGGTGCGGTTGCCTACACCGACGCGCACTTCGTGGACTACCTGACGCTCGACCCGCTCAACCCGGTGAATATCGCAGGCGGAACCCCTTATGATCCAGTGACCAATCCCGATCCGACCGCCTATGGCGCGCCGGGCGGGGGCGAGATCCAGCTCGCTGGAAACGACACCCGCAATACCCCGCGCTGGTCGTGGAACCTTCATGGCGAATACGACATCGACGCTTCGATCGGCACGTTCACACCGAGCGTGGACGTCTCGTACAAGAGCCGCACCTATTTCAGCGAGTTCATGCGCGAGATCGAAAGCAGTGCGGCTTACACGATTGTCGATGCATCGCTGGCCTACGAGACCAACGACGGCAACATTCGCGCTCAACTGTGGGTCAAGAACCTGTTCGACGTGTTCCGTCCGAGCAGCACGTTCGCCTTGGCGACGGGCCGGCTGCTGGGCGCGACCTGGCTGCCCCCGCGGACGTTCGGCGTGACCCTGGGATACAAGTTCTAATCGGCGAATGAGGGCGAAGGCGGCGGGGAGTGGGGCGGGCTGCGCTCGATCCCCTCCAGCCGTTCTCGAACAGGGCGCAGGCAATGACCCACTACCTGACGAAACTTTATACTCCGAAGCCCGAATGGGGCGCCCTGACGCGGGAAGAGCGGGAGAACTTCTTCATCACCGCCGGCATGGCACTTCCCGATCTGCTGGCCCAGGGCGTGGAAGTGATCGCCATAGGCCGGATCGATCAGTCGAAGCGGGAGTCAGCACCGCAATCCTTCTTTGCGGTTTGGCGCTGCCCGAACAGCGAAACGCTCGATGCGCTCGTATCGGGCAGCGTGCTGGTCGGCTGGCACGACTACTTCGAGACCGTCAATGCGGCGGGCGAGGCGTCCGATGTGTTCGACCACTTGGCCCATCTCCGCGGAGACGGTGTGGCCTAGACCAGTTCGCGGACGTCCGTCAGCTTGCCGGTCACCGCCGCTGCCGCCGCCATCGCCGGGCTGACGAGGTGGGTGCGTGCACCCGGACCCTGGCGGCCGACGAAGTTGCGGTTGGAGGTCGAAGCACAACGTTCTCCGGCGGGGACCTTGTCCGGGTTCATGCCGAGGCAGGCCGAACAGCCCGGCTCGCGCCATTCGAGGCCGGCTTCGGTGAAGACCTTGTCCAGGCCTTCCGCCTCCGCTTGTTCCTTCACTAGGCCGGAGCCGGGAACGACAATGGCCCACTTCACGCCAGCAGCCTTGTGGCGACCCTTCAGGACCGCTGCGGCGGCGCGCAGGTCTTCGATGCGGCTGTTGGTGCAGCTGCCGATGAACACGTTCTGGACTTCGACTTCGTCCATGCGCTGGCCAGGTTCCAGGCCCATGTAGTCGAGGCTGGCCTGGGCGGCCTTTTGCTTGGAGGGATCGGCGAAGCTCGTCGGATCGGGCACGACGCCGCCGATCGCGACAGTATCCTCGGGGCTGGTGCCCCAGGTAACAGTCGGCTCGACGGTCGCTGCATCGATCACGACAGACTTGTCGAACACGGCGCCATCGTCGGTCTTGAGCGTCCGCCAATAGGCGACCGCCTGATCCCACTCTTCGCCCTTGGGCGAGAGCGGGCGGCCCTTGAGGTAGGCGAACGTGGTGTCGTCAGGCGCGATCAGGCCGGCACGGGCGCCGCCTTCAATGCTCATATTGCAGACCGTCAGGCGGCCCTCGACGCTCATCTCTTCGAACACCTTGCCGCGGTATTCGATCACGTACCCAGTGCCGCCGGCGGTGCCGATCACGCCGATGATGTGGAGGATCAGGTCCTTCGACGTGATCCCCGGGCCGAGGTCACCCTCAACGCGCACTTCCATCGTCTTCGACTGCTTGAGCAGCAGCGTCTGCGTGGCGAGCACATGCTCGACCTCGCTGGTGCCGATGCCGAAAGCGAGAGCGCCGACGCCGCCATGGGCGGCGGTGTGGCTGTCGCCGCAGACGATCGTGGTGCCGGGGAGCGAGAAGCCCTGTTCCGGACCGACGACGTGGACGATACCCTGCTCGCGAGCGGTGGCGCCGAAGTAGCGGACACCGAATTCCGGCGCATTGTGCTCCAGCGCTTCAAGCTGCTGCGCGCTTTCGAGGTCGGCGATCGGGATGCGATTGCCCGCGGCGTCGAGGCGAGCGGTGGTCGGCAGGTTATGGTCGGGCACGGCGAGTGTAAGCTCGGGCCGGCGGACCTTGCGGCCATTCAGCCGCAGCGCCTCGAACGCCTGCGGGCTGGTGACTTCGTGAACCAGGTGGCGATCGATGAAGATCAGCGAGGTGCCATCGTCGCGCCGTTCGATCACGTGCGCGTCCCAGATCTTTTCGTAGAGGGTGCGGGGTTTGCCGTTCATGCGGCTGCAGATGGCGCCGCGATGCCGGTATGGCAAGCGGGGCTGTCTTTGGGCGTGTGAAGCGCCTATTTAGTCGGCATGGATTGGCTGCTGCCATTGCTGCTCGTTTGCGCCTCGATGGCGGCGATGGAGTGGGTCGCATGGGCGAGCCACAAGTACGTGATGCACAGGTTCGGCTGGGCCTGGCATCGCGACCATCACGAGCCCCATGACGGCGTCCTGGAAAAGAACGACCGCTTCGCGCTGGTGGGCGCGGCGATGAGCATCTCGATGTTCGCGGTTGGGAGCCCGTGGGTCATGGGCGAGCAGGCCTGGTGGCCGGGGACGTGGATTGGCTTGGGTATTCTCGGATACGGGATCGTCTACACGCTGATCCACGACGGCCTCGTGCACCAGCGCTGGTTCCGGTACGTGCCGCGGGGCGGTTACCTCAAGCGGCTGGTCCAAGCCCACAGGCTGCACCACGCGACGATCGGCAAGGAGGGCGGGGTGAGCTTCGGTTTCGTCTGGGCGCCCGATCCGGTGCGGCTCAAGGCAGAACTCAAGCGCCAGCGGGAGGAAGGTGTTGCCGTGCTGCGCGAGGCGCCGGAAGCCTAGCTTGCAGCAATCCGCGCCGCGTGCTGCTTCACCAGCGCTATCATGTTCGGCACGCCTTGGGTGCGGTTAGAGCTGAGCTGATTCCGCAGATCGAACGGCGCGAGCGCGGCGGCGATGTCCAACTCGGCCACTTCCGCCGCCGGCTTGTCCTGCACGGCCGAGATCACAAGCGCCACGATACCCTTGGTGATCGCCGCGTTGCTGTCCGCCAGGAAGTGGAGCTTGCCGTCCTGCTCCGTCGGATAGACCCACACGCTGGCCGAGCAGCCGCGCACCAGGGTGGCGTCGGTCTTGAGCGGCTGGGGCATTTCGTCCAGCTCGCGGCCCAGTTCGATGAGAAGGCGGTAACGCTCATCGGCGTCGAGGAATTCGTACTCTTCGAGAATGTCGGCCAGGGAGCGCATGACGCGCCCCCTAGAGCCTATTGTGCTTACAGGTCCACCCCGCTGGCGATAGCTTCCAGCTTGCGGATGCGTTCCTTGAGGTCGGCGATCTCGATCCGCGCGGCCCCTTCACGGGCCCCGCCTTCGATCTCGCGCTTGCCGTGTCCCGAATCGAGCTCTCGGGACTTGAGTGCCAGCCAGTCCTGCCATCCTTTGAGAAAGGTGATGGCCACGACCAGAAGGCCCGATAGGGCACTGGCAGCGATCAACAGTTCCTGACTCATCTCGCGTTCTCCCCTGCCTCGTCGCGGCTACTTGTCGCGGAGGCTGTCTATTTCAGCCGAAAGCAGCTTGGTCTGGCGCTCCTCGGTTGCGATCCGTTCGAGGACCTTCACCCGCTCGCGAAGTTCGAGGACCTCGCGCTTGAGTTCAGCGTCTTCGCGCGGCACCGGCTTTTCGTTGCCCATGGCGTCAGTAGTGATGCCATGACGGGCGCGGTGCCTTGCCTTGACGACCTCTGCGAATGCGATGATCGCCACGATGACAATGATGGCGGTCCACATGTTCATTGCACTTTCCCCTTGTCCGACCGCAGGTTCTCGATCTCGTGGCCGAGGCGATAACCGCTGTCGGTCACGATGCGCTCAACGTTGATCAGGCGATCCTGCAGCGAGCCGATCTCGGCCCGCAGTTGAGCGTTTTCCTGCGTGAGTAGCTTGACGCGTTCCATCGCCTCGGTGGTCACCGCCGGTTTCAGCGATTGGCCCCACATGCCTTCCAGCGGATAGCCGTGCTTGATCTTCAGGCGGGTGTTGTGGACGGAAGCCATTATTCCGACCGCTCCGAGCAACAGCCCACCGCCGACGATCCAGGGAAGGTACTGGAGTAGGTCCATCGGGTTCATCAGGCGCGCTCCTCTGCCTTGACTTGCGCCGTCACTGCGGGCGCGTCGCGCAAGTCCTCGATGCTCTGGGCGAGGTCGGCACCCTTGTCCGTGGCGATGCGTTCCAGCACCCGGACGCGGGCCTCCAGCCTTTCGACGTGAGCGGCGTACTGCGCGGCCTTTTCAGCGGTGGAGTTCGCGGTGACGCCGACCTGGCGCTCCTTGTAGGCCATGAAGCGTTTGAACGCCTCTCCAAGGGTCATGATCACCGCGATCACGACACCACCGAGAACGACGGCGGCTATGGTTTCACCTCCACCCATCAGTTGCTCCTCTCAACCTTGCGGCTGTCGAGCCGGTCTTCGACCCGGCGCTGATCGCGCAGGGCTTCGATCTGCAGAGCCACGTCGTAACCCTTGTCGGTGACGATGCGTTCGAGCACCGCCACGCGGTCTTCCAGGGCCTTGTTGCTGGCCGCGTACTGGGCGGCCTTTTCCGCGGTCGCCTGGATCTGCAGCTTCATCATGTCCTTGCGGTGGCCCAGCCAGATGGCGAAGCCCGGAATGAACCCCAGCACCATTGCGATGGCGAAGATTGGGATGATGATTTCCATCTCAAAAGCTCCTGCTTTCGCGCCGTTCAGCCGAGGTCCGCGGACCGGGCGGCAGTGCGCGCTTCGCTGCGTGCGGCGAGGGCGTCGTCAATCCCGCGCTGGTCGCGGAGCGCTTCGATCTGGGCCGCAATGTTCAAGCCGCGGTCGGTCACGATCCGCTCCAGCACCGCAACGCGATCCTCGAGCATTTCGATGCGTCCATCCTGCTTGCTGGTGTCAGGCACCGCGTACCGATCGCCGGCCTCGATGCGCATCCGTTCCACCCTCTCGCGATGCTTCAAAATGATCGCGACGATCGGGATCATCATGCCGACGATCGGGATCAGGAAAGGTGAGAAGTCCATCAGCGTATTCCCTCTTCCAAGTCACGGCGCTCAGTCGGCCCGGACGCTGTCCTTGTTCTTTGCTTCACTCGCCAGCGGCCGCTGATCGCGCAGCGCCTCGATCTGGTGAGCAACGTCGAAACCACGGTCCGTCACGATGCGCTCCAGCACCCGCATGCGGTCTTCCATCGCGTCCATCCGCGCCGCCTGGGCGTCGTCAGACTTGTGGGCGCGCGCTTCGAGTTCGAGCTTCGCCATCTTCTGCTTGTTGCCGACCCAAACGCCGTAGAAGGCCAGTGGAATTCCCATGCCGATCGCCAGGATCGGAATGAACACACCCAAGATTGCCGGATCCATCCCCAAAACCCCTTCTTGAAAACTACCCTAGCGCAGCCGCTCGATCTCGGCGGACAGGCGCGGGTTGCTGGTGACGTAATAGCTTTCGACCTCGGCCAACCGGCGGTCGATGTCGCGGAACTGCGAGCGGATCTCGCGGGCGGTGCGCTTGGGCGACTGCCGGACGCGCTGCCAGTACTGCTGCTCCTCCCGGTCGACGTAGAGGTTGGCGGGCTTCTTCGACGCCAGGAGACCGAGCGCGAAGTAGGCTGGAATGCCGAAGCCGGTGGAAATGGTCAGGACGATGAAGGCCAGGCGCCACCAGATGGCGTTGATGCCGGTATAGTCCTCCAGCCCCGCGCAGACGCCCATCAGCTTGCCGTTCTGCTTGTCGCGGTAAAGCGTGGTGCGAGGGGTGTTCACTTCCGGGTTCCCTTCTTTTCGGCCAGCAGGCGATCGAGTTCGCGCAGCGGCTCGTTATCGATCTCGCGGTCCGCAACGATGCGGGCCGGCTTGAATTCGGGGTTGTCGGACGCGACCAGGCGTTCGACCGTGTCCATCCGTTCATCGAGCCGCTTGGCGAGGTTGTAGAGTTCCTCGAGCAGCTGCTCGTCATCGGTGGTGATCGTCGCGGCGGTCTTCCACTTGGTGATGTAGTGCATGATCACCCACGGAAGTCCGATGAAGATGGCCGGGACGACGAAGATTTCCGAACCCATCGATCAGCCCTCCTTCTTCTCGGAGCCGCCCATGCCGAGCGCGCGCTTCATTTCCTCAAGTTCCTCGTCGATCTTGTCGGCGCCTTCGAGCGCAGCGATCTCGTCCGAGAGGCTTGGCTTGCCGCTGCCGTCGGCGATGCTCAGCGCATCTGCGCGGCCTTCGGCGTAGTCGACCCGGCGTTCCAGCTGGTCGAACCGGGTGAGAGCGTCATCGACACGCTCGTTGGTCATCAGGCTGCGCAGCTTCACGCGATTCTCGGCGCTTTCCAGGCGGGCGGCGATCTGCGTCTGGCGGCTGCGTGCTTCGCGCAGGCGGTTCTGAAGCTTGGCGATGTCCTGCTCGTAGGCGCGAAGCGCGTCGTCGAGCACGGCGATCTCCTGCTTGAGCTGGTCGCCCATGTCCGCAGCGCGCTTCTTCTCGACGAGTGCCGCCCGGGCCAGGTCTTCGCGGTCCTTCGACAGCGCCAGTTGAGCCTTCTCGCCCCAATCCGCCTGCAGCTTCTCCAGCTTGACGGTGTGGCGATGCATTTCCTTCTGGTCCGCAATCGTCCGCGCCGCGCTGGCGCGGACCTCGACGAGCGTTTCCTCCATCTCGAGGATGATCATGCGGATCATCTTCGAGGGATCGTCAGCCTGATCCAGGAGCTCGTTGAAGTTGGCGGCGATGATGTCTCGAGTGCGGGAAAAAATGCCCATCCAGGGTACTCCGGAAACGAATGAATTAACGGCAGCATTAAAGTCTTGAGCGGCCGGTTTGGCCATCCCCGGTTGGGGGCTGGTACGCAACCGTTCGATCTCGCGATCGATGCGGGAGCTGGCGCGAGAGGCCGCCTCTTCGATCGGTCGCAGGGGGTTGTCGTCCTTGGGGCTCATGCCAGCTCGACCAACGGCGCGTCGACGGGGTTGGCGTCGGCGGTCAGGCAGATCTGCTGGTTCAACGCGAAGGCGTTGAACGAGACCATCGCAATGATGCTCGCCAGCGCCGCGAGGCCCAACTTGCTGCTGAAAAACTCCCGGTCAAACATGGTCTAAATTCCCCTGACCAATCCTATGCGATCATATCAGCAAGGAGCATGCCAAATCAGGAAAATGCGCCGCCTTGCTCGAATTTTGGGATATATCTTAAGCGGCTATGTGGCGCATATTGCCACCTTGTGGCATTTTTTGCTATCTCTTGGTCAATGGAGCGGGAAAACCAGTTCATTGGCCAATCGGGCGCCTTCCTCGACGCGGTCGAGCGGGCCAGTCGCGCGGCGCCCATGCGTCGTCCGGTTCTGGTTATCGGAGAGCGCGGAACCGGCAAAGAACTGATCGCCGAACGCCTTCACCGCCTGTCGAACCGCTGGGAAGAGCCGCTCGTTACGATGAACTGCGCAGCCCTGCCGGAGACGCTGATTGAGGCCGAACTGTTCGGCCATGAAGCGGGCTCGTTTACGGGCGCGACGCGGGCGAGGGCGGGGCGCTTCGAGGAGGCCGACCGCGGCACGCTGTTCCTCGACGAACTCGCGACTCTGTCGATGGGTGCGCAGGAGCGGTTGCTTCGCGCTGTCGAATATGGCGAGGTCACCCGCATCGGCTCCTCCCGCCCGATCCGCGTGGATGTGCGCATCGTGGCGGCCACCAACGAGAACTTGCCCAAGATGGCGGACGAGGGGCGGTTTCGCGCCGACCTTCTCGACCGGCTGAGCTTCGAGGTCATCACCCTGCCGCCCCTGCGGGTGCGCGAAGGCGATATCGACGTCCTCGCCGACTACTTCGGCCGCCGCATGGCCGCAGAGATCGGCTGGGAGCGCTGGCCGGGCTTCGCCGACCATGTGAGACGGCAACTCGACGAACACCCCTGGCCGGGCAACGTGCGTGAGCTACGCAACGTGGTGGAGCGCGCGGTCTATCGTTGGGGCGACTGGGAGGAAGCGATCGGCTACGTCCAGTTTGATCCGTTCGAAAGTCCCTGGAAGCCGGTGGTGGCTCACAGCGCCAGAAGCATCGAATCCGTGCCTAGCGGCCACGGCATGCGTCCGAGTGGGCTCGACTATGACACGGTCGAAGACTTGCGGACCGCGGTCGAAGCCCACGAACGGGCCATTCTGGAGCACCACCTGGGCCGCAACCGCTGGAACCAGCGACAGACGGCCAAGGCGTTGGGTCTGACTTACGACCAACTCCGCCATTGCATCCGCAAGCACGGGCTCGCGGAGCGCAACGGGGAAGCGGAATAGATCGGTCAGTTTGAGCGGCTGACGCTCTCGATGGTCAGCAGGCGTTCTTCGCCGCTGCGGTCGGGCCAGCTGATAGACTGGCCGGTGCGCAATCCGATCAGTCCCGCGCCAACTGGCGTCAGGATCGAGAGGCGACCCTCGGCAATGTCGGCGTCCTTGGGAAAAACGAGCGTCACTGTGCGTCGATCACCGGTCTTCGCGTCGACGAATTCGACGGTCGAGCCCATGGTGACCACATCGGCGGGTATGGCGCTCAACGGTACCGTTTCGGCGCGCTCGATCTCCTCAAGCAGGAGTCGGCTGACATTGGGGTGGCGCTCCTCAATGCTGATGGCGAGTGCGGCGAGGGCGTCGGCCTCGTCTTCGATAAGCACGATGGGAGGCCGGGTGGCGGCCTTTTGGGCGGACATGAGTGGATACTTTCAAATTAGGGGAAGTTTGCGCGTGTGACGCGGCAATGGCTTGATGTTCGCCCCGGGCGCGGGGCGCGAGCGCACCGGACCCGGGGCTAGATGCCCTCGAGAAGCTGTCCCCCGTGAAATCGAAAGTGTGCGCTGTTCATCATGCGATGCTGTCATCTTGGAGTGGTGCTGTCAAATGCCTGAACGCGCCTGTGGGAAGCTGTGGCGAATGCCGGTTGCAATTGCGAGCCGGCACGCCTATCTAGCGGCCATCCTGACATTGTCGTGACAAGGTCTGGTGCTGGCGCCCTCGGGGGCCGGCCCGAAGCCTTTTGTCACAATGGTCCGGTATTTTGGAGTTCTATGGCCGACATCGCGCGCCTTACTGAAGTGATCGAAACCGAGGTGACTGCTCTCGGATTCGATCTCGTGCGCGTGAAGCTCTCGGGCTCTGGCGAAGAGCGCACGCTGCAGATCATGGCCGAGGATCCGGCCACCGGACAGCTGGTGGTCGAACAATGCATGGCGCTTTCGCGCTGCATCTCGGACAAGATGGATCTCCTCGAAGACCAGGGCGAAGAGCTTGTGCACGGGGCCTACAACCTCGAAGTCAGCTCTCCCGGTATCGACCGCCCGCTGACCCGGGCCAAGGACTATGCCAACTGGGCCGGGCATGAGGCGAACTTTTCGCTCGTTGAACCGGTCGGCGACCATCGCAAGTTGCGCGGTGAGCTGCTCGGGATCGACGGCGATACGGTCACCGTAGAGGACCGCAAGGCGGGCCGCGTCGAAGTAGCCCTGGCAAATATTCATTCGGCAAAGTTAGTCCTCACCGACAAGCTCATTGCCGCTACCCGTCCGCTCGATACGAGCGGCGTCGACGAAATCGAAGAAACACTCGAAGAAGAGAAGGCAGAAGACTGATGGCCAGTCCGATTTCCGCCAACAAGGCCGAATTGCTCGCAATCGCGAACTCCGTCGCCACCGAGAAGATGATCGACAAGGCGATCGTCGTCGAGGCGATGGAAGAGGCGATCCAGAAGGCCGCTCGCGCCCGTTACGGCGCCGAGAACGACATTCGTGCCAAGCTCGATCCGCTCACCGGCGACCTGCGCTTGTGGCGCGTCGTCGAAGTGGTCGAGTTCGTCGAGGACTACTTCAAGCAGGTCGACCTCAAGCAGGCCCAGAAGCTGCAGCCGGGCTCCGCGATCGGTGACTTCATTGTCGACCCGCTGCCGCCGGTCGATCTTGGGCGCATCGACGCCCAGAGCGCCAAGCAGGTGATCTTCCAGAAGGTCCGCGATGCCGAGCGTGAGCGCCAGTACGAAGAGTTCAAGGACCGCGCCGGAGAGATCATCACCGGCGTGATCAAGTCGGTCGAATTCGGCCACGTGATCGTCAACCTCGGCCGGGCCGAAGGCGTGATCCGCCGCGACCAGCAGATTCCGCGCGAAGCCGCCCGCGTTGGCGAGCGTGTCCGCGCGCTGATCATGAAGGTGGAGCGCAACAACCGCGGTCCGCAGATCTTCCTCAGCCGCGCGCATCCGGAATTCATGAAGAAGCTGTTCGCGCAGGAAGTGCCCGAGATCTACGACAACATCATCGAGATCAAGGCTGCCGCCCGCGACCCGGGCAGCCGCGCCAAGATCGGCGTGATCAGCCGCGATTCCTCGATCGACCCGGTCGGCGCTTGCGTCGGCATGAAGGGCAGCCGCGTTCAGGCCGTCGTGCAGGAACTGCAGGGCGAGAAGATCGATATCATTCCCTGGAGCGAAGACACCGCGACGTTCGTGGTCAACGCCTTGCAGCCGGCCACCGTCAGCCGCGTGGTGCTCGACGAGGAAGAGAGCCGCATCGAAGTCGTGGTTCCCGATGACCAGCTGTCGCTCGCCATCGGCCGCCGCGGCCAGAACGTGCGCCTCGCCAGCCAGCTGACCGAGAGCCAGATCGACATCATGACCGAGGAAGAAGCCTCGGAGAAGCGCCAGAAGGAATTCGCCGAGCGCTCCAAGATGTTCGAGGAAGAGCTCGACGTCGACGAGACCCTGTCGCAGCTGCTCGTGGCCGAAGGCTTCGCCGAGCTCGAGGAAGTGGCTTACGTCGAACTCGCCGAACTGGCTTCGATCGAAGGCTTCGACGAAGAGCTGGCCGAAGAGCTGCAGAACCGCGCGCTCGAAGCGATCGAGCGTCAGGAAGAGGCTTACCGGACCGAGCGCCGCGAGCTTGGTGTTGAGGACGCGCTGGCCGAAATGCCGCACCTCAACGAGCAGATGCTGGTCGTGCTCGGCAAGGCTGGCATCAAGACGCTCGACGATCTCGCCGATCTCGCGACCGACGAACTGATCGCCAAGAAGCGCGAGGCTCCGCGCCGTCGCAATGCCGACGCCGGACCGCCGCTTCGCCGTCAGCAGCGTAGCGACGACAAGGGCGGCGTGCTGGGTGAGTTCGGCCTGAACGAAGAGCAGGGCAACGAGATCATCATGGCTGCCCGCGCTCACTGGTTCGAGGGTGAAGAGGAAGCTGCTCCGGCAGCGGCTGAAGCACCCGTTCAAGAGGAGGCCGCCGATGCGGAATCCTCGCAATGAACCGCTAGCGGACCACGACATCGCGGAGGCGACCGGCTCGGATAACGGGCCGGAACGCCGCTGCATCCTCAGCGGGCGGATCGCCTCGCGGGACGAACTCCTGCGCCTGGCGATCTCGCCCGATGGTGACGTCTTGCCCGATGCCCACGCCAAGGCCCCAGGCCGTGGTGCGTGGATCGGCGTGACGCGAGCCGAACTCACTGACGCGATTGCAAACGGCAAGCTGAAGGGCGCGCTGGCGCGGGCGTTCAAGAACGGCCGGCTGGAGATTCCCGAAAACCTGCCTGACCTGGCCGAGCAAGCGCTGACGCGTGCGCTTTTGGACCGGCTGGGACTCGAAATGCGGTCAGGAAGGCTTATCTTGGGATCGGACCGCATCGCCGGCGAGGCTCGTCTGGGCCGTGTGGCGGCGCTCTATCATGCTGCGGACGCCAGGGATGACGGCAGCCGCAAGCTCGACCAAGCCTGGCGTGTGGGTAGCGACGCGGAAGGGAGTGGCCTTTCCGGTTCCCGCCTGCCACTGGACCGGGCGGCTCTGTCTGTGGCATTGGGCCGTGATAATGTCGTCCATCTGGCGTTGGCTGATGCCGCATCGGCCAAGCGGGTCTCGATCCCGCTGCTGCGCCTCGTGAACTTTCTGGGAGCCGGTGGGGCTTCTTTCGATGAAGATGCTTGCCGGGCTGGCGACGATGCCGCCTCCGCAAGCATGGCGACGAACGAATTTTGAAGGACTATTGAAGGCGTATGAGCGATAACGAAAACACACCGACGCTTACCCGCAAGCCGCTTGGCTTGAAGCGGTCGGTCGACGCCGGCGAGGTCAAGCAGACCTTCAGTCACGGTCGCACCAACAAGGTGACGGTCGAAGTGAAACGGCGCCGTGCGCTGAAGCGTCCTGGCGAAGAGGGCTCGTCGCACGAGACCGAGGTCGAGGTTGAGGTTGCTGCTGCTCCGCCGCCGCCGCCGCCGCCGCCGCCGCCCGCGCCGAAGAAGCCCGTCGCCAAGGCGCCTGCAGGCGAAACCCCGCAAGAGCGTGTCGCGCGCCTTCAGCGTGAAGCCGAAGAAGAGCGCCTGCGCCTGATGGAAGATGCTACTCGTCGCGATACCGAAGCGCGTGCTCAGGCGCTCGAGGACGAAAAGCGTCGCGCCGAAGAGAACCGCCGGATCGCCGCCGAAGAAGCAGCTGCTGCCGCAAATGCAGCCGCTGCTGCCGCCGCCGCACCTGCGCCGGAACCCGAAGCCGCCGCAGAACCTGCGGCCAGCGAAACCGCTGAAGGTGAAGCCACCGAAGCGACCTCGCCGGGCGCCCCGGCACCGCGCAAGTTCACGCCCGTCGCTCGGCCCGAGGTCAAGCGGCCGGAAAAGAAGCGCGACGATCGCAAGCAGCAACAGCAGCCTGCCGGCCGCGGTCATGCTGCCGCCGACGATCGCCGTCGTGGTGGCAAGCTCACCGTCAACCGCGCCCTCAACGAGGACGAAGGTGCACGCGCCCGCTCGCTGGCCGCGCTGAAGCGCGCTCGCGAGAAGGAACGCCGTGCGCACATGGGCGGCATGTCGCAGCCGCGCGAAAAGCAGGTTCGCGATGTGATCGTGCCCGAGGCGATCACTGTCCAGGAACTCGCTAACCGCATGGCCGAAAAGGGCGCCGACCTGGTGAAGGCGCTGTTCAACATGGACATGATGGTCACCGTCAACCAGACGATCGACCAGGACACGGCGGAGCTGCTGGTCGAGGAATTCGGCCACAACATCGTCCGCGTTTCGGACAGCGACGTCGATATCGACACGACGGTAGACGTCGATGCCGAAGACACGCTGCAGCCGCGTCCGCCGGTCGTGACGATCATGGGTCACGTCGACCACGGCAAGACCAGCTTGCTCGACGCGCTGCGCGGTACCGACGTGGTGAAGGGCGAAGCCGGCGGCATTACGCAGCACATCGGCGCGTACCAGATCACCACCAAGGACAAGCACAAGATCACCGTGCTCGACACCCCGGGCCACGAAGCGTTCACGCAGATGCGCCAGCGCGGCGCCAACGTGACCGATATCGTGATCCTGGTGGTGGCGGCTGACGATGGCCTGATGCCGCAGACGATCGAAGCGATCCGGCACACCAAGGCTGCAGGCGTGCCGATGATCGTGGCGATCAACAAGATCGACAAGCCCGAAGCCAAGCCGCAGAAGATTCGCGAGCGCCTGCTCGAGCACGAAATCGTGGTCGAGGCGATGAGCGGCGACGTGCAGGATGTCGAGGTTTCGGCCAAGACTGGCGCGGGTCTCGACGAACTGATCGAGAAGATCCTGCTCCAGGCCGAACTGCTCGAACTCAAGGCCAACCCGAACCGTCCGGCCGATGCCACCGTGATCGAAGCGCAGCTCGACAAGGGCCGCGGCCCGGTCGCCACGGTGCTCGTCAATCGCGGTACGCTGAAGCGCGGTGACGTGTTCGTTGTCGGCAACGAGAGCGGCCGCGTCCGCGCGCTGGTCGACGACAAGGGGCAGCAGGTTAAGGAAGCCGGTCCTTCGATGCCGGTCGAGGTTCTCGGCCTCGGCGGCGTTCCGAATGCGGGCGATCACCTGACCGTGGTCGAGAACGAGCAGCGTGCCCGTGAAGTCGCGTCCTATCGTCAGCAACAGGCGACGGCCAAGCGCACTGCGACGGCGCCTGCCAACCTCGATGCGATGTTCGCCGGCCTCAAGAGCGACGTGAAGGAATTCGCGGTCGTCGTGAAGGCTGACGTCCAGGGTTCGGCCGAAGCCATCGTGACGGCGCTGCACAACCTCTCGAACGACGAGATCAAGGTGCGCGTGCTTAACTCGGGCGTCGGTGCGATCACCGAAAGCGACGTGGCCCTGGCTTCGGCGTCCAAGGCGCCGATCATCGGCTTCAACGTTCGCCCGAACGCCAAGGCTCGCGAACTCATCGCCCGCCACAAGGTCGAGATGAAGTACTACGACGTCATCTACAAGCTGACCGAAGAGATCGCCCGCGAAATGGCCGGCGTGCTTGGTCCGCTGCGGATCGAAAACGTCGTCGGACGTGCCGAGGTCAAGCAGGTCTTCCCGGCCGGCAAGCGCGACAAGGCGGCGGGTCTGCTGGTGCTCGAAGGCGTCATCCGCAAGGGCCTGTTCGCCCGTCTCACCCGGGCCGACGTCATCGTCAGCGCGACCACCATCGCCTCGCTGCGGCGCTTCAAGGACGACGTGGACGAAGTCCGCACCGGCCTCGAATGCGGCGTGGTCCTGGCCGACACGAACGACATCAAGGCGGGTGACCACCTCGAAGTGTTCGAGGTCGAGGAGCGCGAACGGACGCTGTGAGCGAGCAAGAGGGCCTTGGTGGAATGACCGTCAACGAGCGGTTGTTTCACAAGGGACTGATCGACGATTTCGATCGGGCCCGCTTGCGAAAGGATCGAGTTCGGTTGGTTGAAATCATGCGTGAGATCGACCTTCCGAACTACGATGTGAGCGAGCTTTTCTGAACGGTGCCAAGTGTCCTCGCCATCCGCCATCTCGGGTTCGAGCATCTGGGCGTGTGGGATGCCGCTTTGGCGGACTTCGGGTTCGAGGTCTTCTACTGCGATCCCACAGTCGACGATCTCGATTCCGTCGATGCGGTGGAGCCGGACCTGCTGGTCATCCTCGGCGCGCCGATCGGGGCTTATGATGACGAGCTCTATCCGTTCCTGACCGCAGAGGTGCGGCTGATCGAACGGCGCTTGGCTGCACGGCAGCCGCTGCTTGGCATCTGCCTGGGCGCGCAGCTGATTGCGCGAGCGCTCGGTGCACGGGTGGCGCCGATGGCGGACAAGGAGATCGGCTTCTCACCTCTCCAGCTCACCGAGGCGGGCGTGGCCTCGCCGCTCGGGCATATCGAGGACTGGCCGGTCCTGCACTGGCACGGCGATCAGTTTGACATGCCCGAAGGCACGACCTTGTTGGCCTCGACCGAGAAATGCCCGCACCAGGCCTTTGCCATCGGCCCAAATGTCCTCGGCCTGCAATGCCACCTGGAGGCGGACGCGCGCGAAATCGAAAGCTGGCTCATCGGCCATTGCGCCGAACTGATCGCCAGCGGCCGCGACCCTCGCGCCATCCGTTCCGACGCAGCACAATACGGCCCCGGACTGGAGACGCGCGCGGCGCGTGTGCTCCGTTCGTGGATCGCGGGGTGGGAGTAGAGGGATGGCGCGCTACGTGGCTCTGCTCGGTTCGATCAACGTCGGCGGTAATCGGCTGCTGATGGCCGACTTGCGCGAGGCGCTCGAGCGCGAAGATTTCGAAGGCGTCGAGACGGTCGTGGCCAGTGGCAACGTGCTGTTCTCGCACGATGAACGGCCGTCCGAGGGGCTGGCCGAAAAGATCGCCTACATCATCCGCGACCGCTTCGACATCGACACCTTCGCGGCGGTCCGAAGCAAGGCGGAGTTGCAGGCCGCGATCGAGGGCAATCCTTTCACCAAGGATGGCGAACCGAACTTCGTCCACACGGTGTTTCTCGCTGCACCGCTCGACCGCGAGGCTTTCGAGGCTTTCGCTCAAAGCTACGACGGCCCCGAGCGATTGGCGGCCGGCACTATGGAGTTTTTCGTCGATTTCCGCGAAGGGGTCGGGCGGTCGAAACTCGATCCGGCGATGAAGAAGGCCAAGGTAATCAAATCGCGCGCGACGGCCCGCAATGTGCGGTCGTTGCAGCGCATGCTCGACAAGATGGATAGCTGACCATGCCCCGCCAATCCCAAGGCAACGAAGACCGCTCGGTACGCCTGCTCAAAGTGGGCGAACGCGTGCGCCATCTGCTGTCAGAGCTGCTCGCCCGCCAGCAGGTCCACGACGACATCCTGACCGCACACACGCTCTCGGTCACCGAAGTGCGCATGTCGCCCGACTTGCGGCAGGCCAAGGTCTACGTGAAGCCGCTGCTCGGCGGGGACGAGGAGGAAGTGCTCACCGCCTTGCGCCGGAACACCGCCTTCCTCCAGCGCGAGGTCGCTCAGCGCCTCGGCCTCAAGTTCGCGCCGAAGCTGCGCTTCCTCGCCGACGAGAGCTTTGATGAGGCCGACCGGATCGAGCGGCTGCTCAACGATCCGAAAGTCACGCGCGATCTTGGGGAGGAATAGGCGGGCCTCTATCACTAGGCCGGTCTCGACCCTATCTCAGCCGCAATGAACGACACTCTCCTTACTGCCCTCGCGCTTATTCCGGCGCTCGTCATTGCCATCGTCTTCCATGAGATCGCTCACGGATGGGTGGCGCTCGCGCTTGGCGATCCGACGGCGAAGGAGCGCAAGCGGCTTACGCTCAATCCGATCCGGCATGTCGATCCGTTCGGCACGCTGATCCTGCCGGGCTTGCTGGCGTTGAGTGGCTTGCCGGTCTTCGGGTGGGCCAAGCCGGTGCCGGTGAACAAATGGCGGCTCAATAACCCGCGGTTCGGCATGATGGCGGTGGCGGCGGCTGGACCGCTGACCAACCTCGTGCTGGCCACCATCGGGGCGATCATGCTGGGCCTGCTCGCGCGCGGCCTGACGGCGCCTCCTGATGGGTTGCTGGGCTTTGGTGTGACCGCGCTCTACTCGTTCATCCTCATCAATATCTTCCTGGCGCTGTTCAACCTCCTGCCGATACCGCCGTTCGATGGTTCGCATATCGTGGAAGGACTGCTGCCGGGGAAAGCGGCGGTCGCGTTCGACAAGCTGCGGCCTTACGGGTTGATGTTGTTGTTCCTGGTCCTGCTGGTCATTCCGTACTTCTTCCCGGGCCTCGGCATCGTTGAACGCGTGGTCGTCCCGCCGGTTGAATGGGTGCAGAACCGGTTCATCACACTCGCCTCCTGGATTGCGGGCTAATAATTTCACCCGGGTTAATTGACATAATTTACCCGGGTATATAAATGTCCCTCCCCAAGGAGGCGCATATGGGCGTTACGGTATTTCACAAAGGCGAGCTTTTGACGCGAGGCACTGCGGAGGAGGTTGCGCCCCAGATGCGTGCACTCGAACCGCTTGAGCGTGCGTCCGACCTGCTGGTGTTCGATGACGACACCGGCCGCCAGATCGACATCGACTTGCGCGAAGAAGAAAGCCCTCGCACCCGCGGTCGCCCCTCGCTCGGCGTCAAGGCGCGCGAAGTGACGCTGCTCCCGCGGCATTGGGATTGGCTCAACGCCCAGCGTGGCGGAGCTTCGGCGGCGCTTCGTCGGTTGGTCGAGGAAGCCAGCAAGCACGGCAAGAGCCCCGAGCAATCCCGCGACGCGGCCTACCGGTTCCTCAGTGCCATCGCCGGCGACTTCCCGATGTTCGAGGATGCCGTGCGTGAGCTCTATGCCGGGAACCAGGTCGGCTACGATCACTTCACTTACGACTGGCCAGCCGCAATCCGCGACCACGGCCGTAGGCTGGCGTTTCCCGGATGACCCTACCGCACCCCCACGGCTGGCTGATCTTCGACAAGCCGCGCGGGCTGGGCTCGACCCAGGCCGTGGCGGCGGTCAAGCGCGTGTTGCGCAAGGCCGGCTACGGCAAGGTGAAGATCGGCCACGGCGGCACCCTCGATCCGCTGGCGGAGGGCGTGCTGCCCATCGCTCTTGGGGAGGCGACCAAGCTGGCAGGGCGGATGCTCGATGCCAGCAAGACCTACGCCTTCACGATCCGCTTCGGAGAGGAGACCGATACGCTCGACCTCGAAGGCGAGGTGATTGCCACTAGCGACCATCGGCCGCCTCTCGCTGCCGTTGCGGCGATCTGTCAGCACTTCACCGGCGAGATCGAGCAGGTGCCGCCGGCCTATTCGGCGATCAAGGTCGATGGGCGGCGCGCCTATGATCTGGCGAGGGCGGGGGAAGAGGTCGAACTCAAGAGCCGCAAGGTAACGATCCATTCGCTGGAGCCACTCGTTGGCGGGGAGCGTGAGCCGCTCAGTTCATCATTCAGTACAACGACCGGCCGACCGGACCCGCTCGACCCCGCAGCGCCGCTCGAACTCGCCGACAGCGTCACCCTGGTGGCAAACGTCAGCAAGGGCACCTATATCCGCTCCCTGGCGCGCGACATCGCGTATGCGCTGGGCACGGTCGGTCACGTCACTTACCTGCGGCGCATCAAGGCCGGTCCTTTCACTGAACGTCAGGCGATTTCGCTGGACATTCTGGAGGAAATCGGCAACGGCGCGCGCCTTGAAGACCACCTCCTGCCGCTGGAGGCGGGGCTGGACGGTATCCCGGCCCTTACCCTCGATCCGGAGAGCGCGCAGGCGGCCCGCCAGGGTCGGGTCCTTTCCGGAATGCCCCATCCCGATGGGCTCGTCCTCGCAATGGCCGGAAATGTTCCGGTTGCGTTGATGGAGCTTTCGGGCGGTACGGCGAAAGTCGTCCGGGGGTTCAACCTAACGGATACCGCGGAGTAAAATGAATGTCGGTTACCGCCGAAAAGAAGCAGGAAGTCATCACCAGCAACGCCCAGTCCCCGGGCGACACCGGTTCTCCTGAAGTCCAGGTCGCGATCCTCACCGAGCGTATCCGCAACCTGACCGAGCACTTCAAGGACCACCACAAGGACAACCATTCGCGCCGTGGCCTTCTGATGATGGTCAACAAGCGCCGTAGCCTGCTCGCCTATCTCAAGAAGAAAGATGTCGAGCGCTACAACAGCCTGATCCAGAAGCTGGGTCTGCGTAAGTAAGAATTTGATGGGAAGCGGCCCCTCAGTGGGCCGCTTTTCGCATATGGGGCATGCTTCGCAATTCGGCGAAGAAGCCTTGGGGCAGGAAAAGGCCCCGCACCGGACCGGGACGGAACACCCGGCACTTGAGGCCCCGCGGCGCAATCTGGCTCTGCGGATCTCGTAAGGAAAACACATGTTCGACACGAAAACCGTATCGCTGGAGTGGGGCGGCAAGACCCTCACTCTGGAAACCGGCCGCATTGCCCGTCAGGCTGACGGGGCGGTCCTCGCCACTTACGGCGAAACCGTGGTGCTGTGCGCTGTCACCGCCGCGAAGTCGGTCAAGGAAGGGCAGGACTTCTTCCCGCTGACCGTCCACTACCAGGAAAAGTTCTCTGCCGCCGGCCGTATCCCGGGTGGCTTCTTCAAGCGCGAGCGTGGAGCGACCGAAAAGGAAACGCTGACCAGCCGCCTGATCGACCGTCCGATCCGTCCGCTGTTCCCGGAAGGGTTCTACAACGAGATCAACGTCATCGCCCAGGTACTGTCGTATGACGGTGAGACCGAGGCCGATATCGTGGCGATGGTCGCCGCGTCGGCTGCGCTGACGATTTCGGGCGTTCCCTTCATGGGCCCGATCGGTGCTGCGCGCGTCGGCTTCAAGGACGGTGAGTACCAGCTCAACCCGTCGATGACCGAAGTGGCCGAAGGCCGCCTCGATCTCGTCGTCGCTGCGACCCAGGACGCGGTGATGATGGTCGAATCCGAAGCCAAGGAACTGACCGAGGAAGAAATGCTCGGCGCAGTGATGTTCGCGCACGACGAAAGCCGCAAGGTTATCGGCGCGATCATCAAGCTGGCCGAACAGGCCGCCAAGGAGCCGTGGGATCTCGAAGTCGCCGACAATTCGGCGATGAAGGCCGAAATCAAGAAGCTGGTCGGTGACGATATCGCCGCCGCCTACAAGCTGACCGACAAGTCGGCCCGCTCGAACGCGCTCAACGAAGCGCGTGCCAAGGTGAAGGCAGCTTATGCCGAGGCCGATGGCCAGACCAGCATGACCGCCAACAAGCTGACCAAGAAGGTCGAGGCGGACATCGTCCGTACCGCGATCCTCAAGGACGGCGCGCGCATCGACGGCCGCAAGCTCGATCAGGTTCGCCCGATCGAGATTTCTGCCGGCTTCCTGCCGCGTACGCACGGTTCGGCGCTGTTCACCCGCGGTGAAACGCAGGCGATCTGCACCACCACGCTCGGCACCAAGGATTCCGAGCAGATGATCGACGGCCTCAATGGCCTGTCCTACGAAAGCTTCATGCTGCACTACAACTTCCCGCCGTACTCGGTCGGTGAAGTTGGCCGCTTCGGCGCTCCGGGTCGTCGTGAAGTCGGTCACGGCAAGCTCGCCTGGCGCGCGCTGCGTCCGATGCTGCCGTCGAAGGAAGACTTCCCCTACACGATCCGCATCCTGTCCGACATCACCGAGTCCAACGGCTCGAGCTCGATGGCGACCGTTTGTGGTGGCTGTCTGGCGATGATGGACGCCGGTGTGCCGATCGCACGCCCGGTTTCGGGCATCGCGATGGGCCTGATCCTCGAAGGCAAGGACTTCGCTGTCCTCAGCGACATCCTGGGTGACGAAGATCACCTGGGCGACATGGACTTCAAGGTAGCCGGTACCGAAGCGGGCATCACCAGCCTGCAGATGGATATCAAGATCGCCGGCATCACCAAGGAGATCATGGGCAAGGCGCTGGAGCAGGCGAAGGCCGGTCGTGCGCATATCCTCGGCGAGATGAACAAGGCGCTCGGTTCGGCCCGTACCGAACTGTCGGCCCACGCTCCGCGTATCGAGACGATGCAGATCGACAAGTCGAAGATCCGCGACGTCATCGGCACCGGCGGCAAGGTCATCCGCGAGATCGTTGCGGAGACCGGCGCCAAGGTCGACATCGACGACGAAGGCGTGATCAAGATCAGCTCGAGCGACCTCAGCCAGATCGAAGCGGCCCGCAAGTGGATCGCCGGAATCGTGGAAGAGGCCGAAGTCGGCAAGATCTACGACGGCAAGGTCGTCAACATCGTGGACTTCGGTGCGTTCGTGAACTTCATGGGTGGCAAGGACGGTCTCGTCCACGTTTCCGAAATGAAGAACGAGCGGGTCGAGAAGCCGACCGATGTCGTGTCCGAAGGCCAGGCCGTGAAGGTCAAGGTCCTCGAGATCGACAACCGCGGCAAGGTCCGCCTGTCGATGCGCGTCGTCGACCAGGAAACCGGTGAAGAGCTGGAGGACACCCGTCCGCCGCGCGAACCGCGTGAACCGCGCGGCGATCGTGGCGACCGTGGCGGCGACCGTCGCCCGCGTCGTGATGGCGACCGTGGTGGCCGTGGCGGTGACCGTGGCCCTCGCGGTGATCGTGGTGATCGTGGCCCGCGTCGCGATCGCGACGAAGGCGGCAATCCGGACCACCTTCCGGCATTCCTCAAGGATGATTGAGGTTTGACGAAATAGGTTAACGAGGGGGCCGCGAGGGAAACTTCGCGGCCCCTTTTTTCAATGATTTGCGGCGAGGTCCGATGATTACACGCGAACTGCTCGGCACGGCCCAGGTGCCCGGTGGAGAAGAACTCCGCCTGTTCTCTCACGGGCGCGACTTCATGATCGTGCTCGGCCACAACGAGCTGATGAGTACCCGCATGCGCCACTCTGAGGAGGCGCTGGCGGAGATGACACTAGCCCGATTGGAGCAGCCGAACCCGGCCTTGCTGATTGGCGGCTACGGCATGGGCTTCACACTTAGAGCGGCTCTTGCACAGCTGGGGCAGGGCGGCCGTGTAACCGTTGCAGAACTGGTGCCGGAGATCATCGCGTGGGCTCGGGGGCCGATGGCTGAACTGGCAGCCGGATGCCTCGACGATCCGCGTGTGACGCTGGCGATGCAGGATGTGGCGGATGTGATTGGCGCGGGGCGGGGTCGCTTCGATGCCATTCTGCTCGACGTCGACAACGGTCCCGACGGGCTCGTGCGGGCAGAGAACAACCGGATCTATTCGCGATCCGGACTCCATACTGCCTGGGAGGCGCTGCGGCCCGGTGGGGTGCTGGCGATCTGGTCCGCTGCCCGTGATCCGGCGTTCACTCGCCGCCTCAGTGCAGCACGCTTCGAAGTCGAGGAAGTCGAGATACGGGCCCGCCCCAACGGCAAGGGCCCGCGCCATACGATCTGGTTCGCGCGGCGAAGCTGAGCAGTGTAACTAAGTCCTGTAATCGGAGAACAACGAGTCGGGTCGCCTCTCACCTGTTTGGCAGGAGGATGACCCATGACCGAAACGATCAACGAAACGCGGCTCAACGACCTGATCGGCAAAGTGATCGGCGACGTGGCCGGCGCAATGAGCCTCTACCTGGCCTATCTCGGAGACCACGCGGGCGTGTTCGACGCGCTCGATGGCGCGGGCCGAGTGACTATCGCGCAACTGGCCGAGAAGACCGGGCTCAATCCGAAGTACCTCAAGGAGTGGCTCGGCTCGGTGGCGGGCGCGGGTTACGTCAACCACCATGCTGAGGACGACACCTTCTCGATCGACCCCGAACAGGCGCTCGTCTTCGCCCGCGAAGGGCAGCCGGCCTGCATGCAGGGGTTCATCCAGGCGATCGTCTCGCAATACGAAAGCCACGAGAAGGCGGTCGACACCTTCAAGTCGGGCAAGGGGCGCCCATGGGGCGATCACACTCAGTGCCTGTTCTGTGGCACCGACCGTTTCTTCCGCCCTGGCTATCAGGCCAACCTGATCGATAACTGGATCCCGGCGCTCGGCGGGGTCGAGGAAAAGCTAAAGGCTGGGGCCAAGGTGGCGGACATCGGTTGCGGCCATGGCTCGTCGACCGTATTGCTGGCCGAGGCGTTCCCCAACTCGACTATCCACGGCATCGACTTCCACGCGCCTTCGATCGAGGAGGCCCGGAAGAAGGCGGCCGACGCAGGCGTCACCAATGTCGAATTCCAGGTGGCGACCGCGCAGGACTTTGCAGGCGGCGATTTCGACCTCGCCTGCATCTTCGATGCCCTGCACGACATGGGCGACCCCGTGGGCGCGGCAAAGCACATCCGCGAGACGCTGGCGCCGGGCGGGACTTTCATGCTGGTTGAGCCCATGGCGGGCGACACCATGGCGGAGAACCTCAACCCGCTAGGGCAGATCTTCTACGCGTTCTCGACCACGGTGTGCACGCCCAACTCGCTGTCGCAGGATGTCGGTCTGGGTCTCGGGGCGCAGGCGGGGGAGAAGCGTTTGGCCGAGGTCTGCAAGCAGGCCGGGTTCGCTTCTGTCCGTCGCGCCGCCGAGACGCCGACCAACATGGTGCTGGAAGTGACGGGCTGAGTCAGACTCAGGCCGGCTGAGCGAGGCGCAGCTTGCCGAGGTAGTCGAGCTTGCCGACCTTCACGCCCTTCGCGCGCAGCACGGCGTAGGCCATGCTGGCGTGGAAGTAGAAGTTCGGCTGGCTGAAGGTCAGCAGGAAGTCTTCGGCAGTGAAGTCGAGGCGCTTCTCGCCGATCTCGAACCGCATCGGCTTGCCGATGAAGCTCTCGAGCTCGTCTTCGCCGACGCTCTCAAGCACCGCGATCGCGCTGTCGAGCCGCTCGCGCAGTTCGGACAGCGAGCCGGGGAGGGCTTCGGCGAAATTGGGCGAGAACACGCCCTGGCGAACCGCCTCGATGGCGCCCTGGCTGTGCACGGCCATGGACTTCACCTGATAGCTGAACGGGAACATGTCCTCGATCAGGCGCGCGTCAACCACGGCGGCTTCGTCGATGCCGCAGCCCGCTGCCTTGTCGAGCCAACCGCGGCCTGCGCCGAGGATCTGGAGCCAGCTGGGGACGAGGGCGGCGTGAAGCGAAAGCGGCATGTGAGATTCTCCCAATGGATCTGATCGCGCGGCCATAGCGGATTTGCGGTCCGGCGCCAGATGTGTGGCCTATCCCGCCGCCGCCCTCTTTCCTTTTGACCGGCATTGCGCGATGCCCACCGAAATCGACGCGGAGGTGCCTGCCATGAACAAGGTATGCCTGACCCTGCTTGCCGCTTGCTTCGCCTTGTCGCCCGCCACGGCGCAGGTACCGCGGCCGATGCTCGAATACTCGTCCGCTGCCGCGATCCGGGATGGCTGCGTTGCCTGGGCGAAGGAACACAACCTGGCCGTCGCCGTGGCCGTCTATGACGAGAGCGGAAGGCTGCTGGCATTTGGCCACATGGACGGCGCGGCCAGCGCGGTCGGCGAGTTCGCCCAGTGGAAGGGCCGCTCGGCTGCCACGGTCCACGTGGCGTCCTCCGAAACCGCCAACTGGGGCAAGGGACCGCCCGGGCTCGCCACCTGGGAGGGCGGCCTGCCGATTTTTTCCAACAATGGGGTAGCGCTGGGCGGCGTAGGCGTGTCTGGTGCGGAAAGCTCAGAAGACGTCGCTTGCGGACGGGCAGGAATTGCCGCCGCAGGATTGAAGGAAGCGGCGAAGTAGCGGGAGAGACAATGCCCATTAGCAGTTTCGAAGGGAAAACCGCGTTCATCACCGGCGGTGCCAGCGGCATCGGCCTGGGTATAGCCAAGGTCCTGGTGGGGCGCGGCGCCAAGGTCGTTCTTGCGGACCTCAGGCAGGATCACATCGACCACGCCTTGGCCGACTTCGCTGGCGGCGGACGCTCGAATGTCGTTTCGGCATTGCAGCTCGACGTGACCAACCGCGAGCAATATCGCGAAGCGGCGAAGCGGATGCTGGACGAGTTCGGCGGCGTCGACATCTTGGTGAACAACGCCGGGGTCGGGCTCGAAGGGCCGGTCCTTGAGGCGACTTATGCCGACTATGACTTCGGCTTTGGCGTGAACGTCGGCGGCGTAATCAACGGTTTCGTCGAGTTCCTGCCGCAGATGATCGCGCACGGACGCGGCGGACATGTGGTTTCGACCGCCAGTCTCGCCGCCGAAGTGGTGATGCCGGAATGGCTGGCGATCTACGCCTCCAGCAAAGCGGCCGTGTGCCACTACTGCGAGGCGGTGAAGCCGGCGCTGGCGGAGAAGGGGATCGGCGTGTCGATCCTGCTGCCCGGTCCGGTCAAATCCAACATTCACGAGACCCAGCAGAACCGGCCCAAGAACCTGCTTGAAGGCAGCGGCTACAAGGCCAGCGAGGAGCGGCTTTCGCGCCGCATCGTCGGCGATAACTGGATGGAGCCGGAACAGGCGGGCGAACTGGTGGCGGAGGGTATCCTCGCCAACCAGACCTACATCGTCACGCACGGCTATTATAAGGACGCCATGCGCGCCCGTGCCGAAGCCGTTCTGGCAGCGACGCCCGACGTTAAAGAGGAAACGCCCGACTTCGGGCAGTTCCGCGACGAATAGGAAGAGGGTCCAATGGAAAATCTGACCGGCAAGGTCGCCTTCGTTACGGGCGGCGCCAGCGGCATCGGCCTCGGTATGGCCCGGGCGTTCCTCGAAGAAGGCATGAAAGTCTCGTTGGCCGACTGGAGCGACGATCACATTGCCAAGGCCAAGCAACAGCTCTCCGGCAATAACGCGGTTCACTTCGTCAAGACCAACGTCGCCAATCGCGAGAGCCTGCAGAACGCGGTGCAGGAAACTCTCGATGCGTTCGGCAAGATCCACGTGCTCTGCAACAACGCGGGCGTGAACGGCGGGGGCACCGCGGCGAGCGGCGACTTCGACGACTGGGATCGCGCGCTCTCGGTGAACCTCGGCGGCGTGGTCAACGGAACCAAGATCGTCGCGCCGATCATCCGCCAGCAGGGCGAGGGCGGGCATATCGTCAACACCAGCTCGATGGCCGGTGTCGTGCCGTTGCCCGGGCTCGCGGCCTACTCGACGGCCAAGTACGCCGTGCGCGGTTTCTCTGAGAGCCTGAGGATGCAGCTAGCCAAGGAAGGGATCGGAGTTTCCTGCCTCTTCCCCGGCGCCACTCGCACCGCGCTTGTGCCTATTCCGGAAGACGATCCCGAGCACATCAAGGAAGAGGGGGCGCCGCAGTTCCTCAAGGATCTTTGGGACGCCATGCGCGGAGCGATCGATCCCTACGATACCGGCAAGGCCGTGGTCGAAGCGATCAAGCAGAACCGCTTCTACATCTTCACCAATCGGGAGTTCCTCGAGGAAGTGAAGCAGCGTCACCGCGAGATCGAGGATGCGTTCCCGCTGGATGAAGCCACGCCCGGTCGCGTCAAGTTCGAGACGATGCGGGCAGATATGGTTCGCGACCTCATGGCCCCTGGCAACCGGCCTGTTCCGGACCGGAAGGAAGGGGATTTTGCGCTGGATTTAGGTTCCGCCTCTCCGGCTGGCGGTCAGTAATAAGAAAACCGCGCGGTAACCTGGGGTTAGGTTACCGCGCGGTTCTTGCGACCCTCGGGCTCTACTCAGCCCTCGGTCTGTCCGGCATGTTTGGCCATAGCCGTCCGGACTTTGTCCCGTAGTGCGGGATCTGCCTGAGCGGCTTTGCCGATTTCATTGTATTTTGCCGGATCAAGCCCCGACTCCGTCACTGCGGCTTGCATCTTGGTCTGCTTTTGATCGTCAGCGATTGATGTGTCGGCCTGGATGGCCTGCAACTTCACCGTAGCTTTGGCAAAGCTGTCGATATCTGAATCCGAAACGGCGACAGCGGCACCGGCGTCAGCAGCGGGGGCGGCTGGTCCTTCGGCAGCGGGAGCCGGCGGTTCTGCCGCATCGGCGGGAGCGGCACTGTCCTGTGCTTGAGCTACACCTGTTGAAAAAACTAACGCAGCAAATGAGTACATAAACAACTTCATGGTATTCTCCTTCGCTCGCACTGCGACTCCGTGTGTGGAGTTGCCTTGCGACGACCGTGCGAGGACATTGGGGGATTGACGCTTCTCAGCGAACGCCTGTCCCTCATTCGTTTTTATCAATTGGCGATAACTTCGGCCTCAAAACGAAGGACTTCAAATAATAGTCGACAATATGTGCAACATGTCCGTTGAGCGGCAATTTATTGAATTTTATTATTCAAACCGCCGTGTGGAGGGCTCAACTCGTCGCTAAACGCGCCACGGGCCGCACGTCGAAAGTCCCGGTTTCGAGGATAATTCAGCAGTATTCGAGCTTCCCTGTCGCGTGACCGCGTGGCATCCCCTCAAAAAACAAAATGTCGGGAGGATGGGCGTGGCGATACCTTTCAGCGAAGCGATTTCTCGCGCGCCGTTGCGAACTTTTCAGTGGGTCACGTTTGCCATCTGCATGCTGGTGCTGGTCGCTGACGGGATCGATGCGCAGTTGTTGGGCATCGTTGCTCCGATCGTGATCGCCGATTTCGGGGTCGATAAGGGCACGTTCGGCTGGGCCATGAGTGCCGCGCTCGTGGGCTTTGGTCTCGGCTCGTGGGGCGGCGGTTGGCTGGGTGACCGGATCGGGCGGCGCTATTCGCTCGCCGTGGCCGCCGTGCTGTTCGCCTTGTCGACCATTGCTGCGAGCACCGCTGGCGGCGTGTGGGAAATGGCCGCCTGGCGCATTGTCGGCGGGATCGGCTTCGGCTCCGCTTATGCCAATGCCATCGCCCTCGCGAGCGAGTGGTTGCCGGATCGCTGGCGCTCGGTAGGCGTGACGACCTTGTCGGTAGGCACGCCGGCAGGTGGCTTCGTGATCGCGGCGCTCGCACCGGCGCTGGTCGAAAGTTACGGCTGGCGCGGATCGTTTGTCGTCTCGGGAGCGGCCACGCTTCTGGTGGTTGTGCTGATCCTTGCAGTGCTGCGCGACAGCCCCTCCTTCCTGCTCGCTCGCGGCAAGAAAGACGCCGCGCAACGGACGGCGCGCAAGGTCCTGACCGAGGATGTCGATCTGGTGCCGGAGCCGCACGACCTCGTGGGCGAAAGCGGGACCAGGATCGGCGTCCTCCATCGCAGCAACTTCCGGCTGAACCTGGGCGTCGGCATCTCGTTCACCGCGGCGGCGCTGGTGGCCTATGCGATGCTCAGTTGGACCACCACGATGCTTACCGGGCAGGGCTTCACTTTCGAGCAGGCGTCCTACGCGGTCTCGGTCGGCGGGATCACCTCGGTGTTTGCCTCGATCGGAGCGGGGCTTCTGGTGCGCTGGTTAGGCTCGCGAGTTTTGGTGGTCGGGATCAGCGTGACCTTGCTTCTGACCCTGCTGGCGCTGGCCTACGTGATCGAGACCATGCCCGCTGTGCCGGACGCCCAGACACGGTTGCTCGTGGTCGCTCTCGTCGGTCTGGCAGCGGCGCTCTTCAGTGCGGGGATCGCGAGCATGTATGCGATCATGACCCACGCCTATCCGCCCTCTTGCCGTTCGGCCGGCATCGGCTTCGGCATCTTCATGGGACGCGTGGGCGCGGTTGCCGCTACGGCGTTCGGTGGCCGTCTTATCGATGCCGGCCAAGGCAGCGTGGTTCCGTTCTTTTCGGTTCTCGCCGTCGGTGCGGTACTTGTCTCAGCCGCAGCCTTCATCGTCGACCGTCAGGTTCCACCAGCCTCTCGCACTTAACTCGTCGTTCCAAACGGGCCGACTGCCTCGGAGAGGGGTTAACCACCGGCCGTTTCCGGGTTTCTGCTGATTCCGGGACGGCTGCCGCGCGGCTTGGATGGCACGCCAGCCGGTCGCGCGAGAATCGTCATTACAACGATCCCAAACTCTAGATGCCTGATCTCCGGAGGCTTCGTGCCATGGCCGAGATGACCGACCCCCTGCCGAGCTGGAACAGTGGGCGTGCCAAGTCCGCGCTGCTCGATTTCGTCAATCGTGTGACCGACCAATCCGGCACGGACTTCGTTCCGCCACCGGAGCGGGTGGCGACTTTCGACAATGATGGCACCCTGTGGTGCGAATTTCCGCTGCAGGTGCAGGTCTTCTTCCTGGTCGATCGGGTCAAGGCGCTGCGCCAGGCCGATCCCTCGATCGCCGAGAGGCAGCCGTTCAAGGCTCTGCTCGAGCACGATGCGGCAACCCTTCATTCGCTCGGCAAACAAGGCCTGATGGAACTGTTCGCAGCGACCCATGCGGGCATGAGCGAGGACGAGTTCGGCGAGATCGCTCACGACTTTCTGGCAACGGCCAAGCATCCCAAGCTCGGCACGCTGTTTTCGGAGAACGTCTATCGGCCGCAGGTGGAGCTGCTCAAGTTCCTGCGCGCCAACGACTTTCGCACCTTCATCGTCACTGGTGGGGGCATCGAGTTTGTCCGGGCCATCTCCGAGCAAAGGTATGGCGTTATGCGCGAGCATGTCGTGGGCTCGAACGACAAGCTGCAGTTTGAAGTCGTCGAGGGAAAGACGCAGGTGAAGAAGCTGGGAGAGCTCAACAGCTTCGACGACCGTGAGGCCAAGCCTGCGAACATCGCGCTGCACATCGGACGGCGGCCGATCTTGGCGTTCGGCAACTCCGACGGTGATTTGGCCATGCTGCGCTACACGCTTGGAGGCGAGGGGCCGCGCCTGGCGCTGCTGCTCCACCACGACGATGCCGAGCGGGAGTTCGCCTACGACAGGGAGTTCCACCTGAGCCCTCTCGCCGAGGCGCTCGACAAGGCTGACGAATACGGGATCGTGCTGACCAGCATGAAGAAGGATTGGGCGGAGGTTTTTTGACCCGGAAGGAATAAGTGATGCCAAACGGTAAGCCGAATATCCTCGTCATCTGGGGTGACGATATCGGCATGTGGAATGTCGGAGCCTACACCCACGGAATGATGGGTGAGACGCCCAACATCGACCGTATTGCCAAGGAAGGCATGATCTTCACCGATCACTATGGCCAGCCAAGCTGCACCGCGGGCCGCGCGGCCTTCATCATGGGCCAGATGCCAATCCGCACCGGCATGACGACTATCGGTATTCCGGGTTCGACGCTTGGGATCCAGAAAGAGGATCCGACCCTTGCCGAAGTGCTGAAAGAGGCCGGCTATGCCACCGGCCAGTTCGGCAAGAACCACCTCGGTGATCGCAATGAGTTCTTCCCGACCGTCCACGGCTTCGACGAATGGTTCGGCAATCTCTATCACCTCAACGCCGAGGAAGAGCCCGAGCAGCTCGACTATCCGGGGCAGAAGGATCCCGAATACACCAAGAAGTATGGCCCCCGCGGCACGTTCCATGCGTGGGCGACCGACAAGGACGATGCCACGGAGGACGGTGTCTTCGGCAAGCGTGGCAAGCAGAAGATCGAATCCACCGGCATGCTCACTCGCGAACGGATGAAGACCTTCGATGGCGAGGTGCTGGAGAAGACGATCGACTGGCTCGACCGCAACAAGGACGGCCCGTTCTTCTGCTGGTTCAACACCACCGCGATCCACATCTGGTCGCACCCGCAGGAGAAGTACATCAAGCAGGCGGTCGCCGAAGGCCGCTCCGAAAGCGATCTCGTCCGTGCTAAGATGCTTGAGCATGACGCGCAGATCGGGACGCTGCTCGACTGGCTCGACGACAACAATCTCGCCGACGATACGATCGTGATCTACTCGACCGACAACGGCTTCGAGCTGCTGTTCTGGCCCGACGGCGGCTATGCGCCGTTCCGCGGGGAGAAGGGCACGACCTGGGAAGGCGGCGTGCGTGTGCCGATGATGGCGCGTTGGCCGGGCAAGATTCCGGCGGGCAGCCATTCCAACGCGCTGCAGAGCCACGAGGATGTCTATGTCACGCTAGCAGCGGCTGCGGGGCTCACGGACATCAAGGAGAAGCTGCTCAAGGGCACCAAGCTTGGCAACAGCGGGATCACCTACAAGGTGCATCTCGACGGCTTCAACCAGCTCGACGTGTGGACCGGCAAGACCAAGGAATCGGCCCGCAAGTCCTACTTCTATTACGACGAGACCGAGTTGACTGCGGTGCGTGTCGGCAACTGGAAGATGCACATCGCCGTCAAGAAGGAAGGGAGCTGGTGGAACGATCGGAGCTATCCGAGCGTGCCGTACATCTTCAATCTGCGGATGGACCCGATGGAGAAGATGGACCCCGAGAGCCACGAGTGGGGCTACGTTGGGCGCAAGTTCTTCGCGCAGAAGATGTGGGCGGCGACAGCGGCCAAGCCCTACCTCGCCGAACACATGATCAGCCTGAAGAACTACCCACCGCGCCAGGCGGCTGACACGCTAAGCCTGCACAAGGCGCTCGAAAGCGCCATGGCCAAGCTCGAGAACCCTGCCGCAAGCAGCAACTAGAAGCGCTTCATCTGACGTTCCGCACGGCGTCGGGCTCCCCGGAGTCCGGCGCCGTTTGCGTTGCCGAAAACGCAATCCGCCCGACCACTTAGTCAGGGCCCAATCAGGTCATCCCCCGCCGCTTTCAAGGGTTATCCTGATAGCCCCGGTCGGCCCCGGCTTGCAGGTTCGCCTCCTCCATTCCCCCCACCTCTGGAGAGAGAATCATGCCGAAGAAAAAGCCCAACATCCTTGTGATCTGGGGCGACGACATCGGGATCAGCAACCTCAGCTGCTATTCCCGGGGCCTGATGGGCTATCAGACGCCCAACATCGATCGCATCGCCAAGGAAGGGATGATGTTCACCGACAGCTATGGCGAACAGAGCTGCACGGCGGGTCGTTCGTCCTTCATCACCGGGCAGAGCGTGCTGCGCACCGGCCTGTCGAAGGTCGGCGCACCTGCGTCACCGATCGGCATGAGCGAAAAGATCGTCACCATCGCCGCGCTGCTCAAGGAGCAGGGCTATGCGACGGGCCAGTTCGGCAAGAACCATCTCGGCGATCTCAACCATATGCTGCCGACCAATCATGGCTTCGACGAGTTCTTCGGCAACCTCTACCATCTCAATGCCGAGGAAGAGCCGGAGATGGACAACTATCCCAAGGACCCGCGCTTCAAGGCGAAACTCGGGCCGCGCGGTGTGGTCCATAGCTGGGCGACCGACAAGGATGACGCCACGGTGCACGAGCGGTGGGGCAAGGTCGGCAAGCAGAAGATCGAGGAAACCGGCCCGCTGACCAAGAAGCGGATGGAGACTTGCGACGACGAGTTCGTTGCCGCCGCCTCCGACTTCATCAAGCGCCAGAACAAGGCGGGCGAACCGTGGTTTGTGTGGCTGAACACGACGCACATGCACATGTTCACGCACACTAAGAAGGAAAGCCTGGGTCAGGCCGGCCGGTGGCAATCGCCGTATCACGACACGATGATCGACCATGACAAGAACGTCGGCGAAATGCTCGATCTGCTCGATGAGCTCGGCCTCGCGGAGGATACCTTCGTGATGTACTCGACCGACAACGGCCCGCATCGCAACAGCTGGCCGGACGGCGGCATGACGCCGTTCCGCAGCGAGAAGAACACCAACTGGGAAGGCGCCTTCCGCATCCCGCTGCTGATCCGCTGGCCTGGTAAGGTGGAGGCGGGTGCTGTCTCCAACGAGATCGTGCAGCACCATGACTGGATGCCCACGTTCATGGAAATGGTCGGGGCGCTCGACGTCGTCGATCAGCTCAAGAAGGGCTACAAGGCCATCGGCCGCAATTACAAGAACCACATCGATGGTATGAGCCTGCTGGGCTACATCACCGGCAAGGAGAAGGAGAGCCCACGCAACTTCTTCTTCTACATCAGTGACGACGGCGACATCCTCGCCATGCGTTACGACAACTGGAAGATCGTGTTCATGGAGCAGCGCTGCCAGGGCACGATGCAGGTGTGGGCCGAACCGTTCACGCGGCTACGCTTACCCAAGATCTTCAACTTGCGTACCGATCCCTATGAGTTCGCAGACGTAACCTCGAACACGTATTACGATTGGTTCCTGCACAACGACTACTTCATCTTCGCGGCGCAAGTCGGCGCGGCGAAGTTTGCGGAAACCTTCAAGGACTTCCCGCCGATCCAGCGGCCGAACAGCTTCACGATCGATGACGCGGTCGCGAAGATGGCCGACGCCGGAGCCGGCGCGAGCTAAGATTGGCCCAATGAAAAGCGCCCGCGATCATCGATCGCGGGCGCCTTCTTTTGGATTAAGCTCTGATCAGCGAACCCGCGGCCCGCCGAACGGCAGGGGCGGAGGGGGACGGCGCGCACCGCGAGGGAGCTGAGCCTGATAGGCCCGGCCACAGTGCGTGACGCAGTACGGGAACCCGGGGTTCACCTTCTCGCCACAGAAATGGAAGTCCGGCTCGCCCGGGTGCCCCATCGGCCAGCGGCAGACCCTGTCGTTGAGGTCGAGCAGGCTGGTCTTGTCGGCAATCTCCGGGCTCGGCCGGGCCGGTACCAGTCGCCGCGGCGGAGCCGGCGGGATCGGAGCCTGCTGGTCGCCCGGACCCTGACGCAGGAAGCCGCCCGGACCGACCGAGACGACGCGCGGTCGATCGGGCTCACGATTGGGGAGCGGCTGGCTCTGCACCGGCGCAGCGGCGGCGACGGGCTCGTCATCCTCGGGCTCGAACGTCAGTTCAGGCGCGGGCGCCTTGGGCTTCGGCTTGGGAGCCGCGGGCGTGGCTGCAGCGGCCTTGGGTTCTTCCTTAGGCTTGGCCGCAGGCTTGGGCTCGTTGGCCTTCACGGGCGAGGGACGCGACTTGAGGCCAAGGCGATGCGCCTTGCCGATCACGGCATTGCGCGACACGCCGCCAAGTTCATCGGCAATCTGGCTTGCAGTGGCGCCGCCTTCCCACATCTTGGTCAGCGTCGCGATACGTTCGTCGGTCCAGCTCATCAGCAATCCATCTACAAATCCGGGCGGGCGAGACCGCACAAACCTTGCCAGCACCGGGCCGGGCCGATAGGCGCGGACCATGGCCGATCACGCTCCAGCCGCTGCGCCGAATAGTTCCGGCAAGCAACCTGAATCTGTCGACCCCATCGCGAGTGCTGGGCGTACGTTTCCGCCCAAGGGGCAGCCACTGATCTCGGGTCTTAACCGGATCGGGCTGTGGAGCCTCTATATGAAGGAGGTGCGGCGGTTTCTCAAGGTCCAGACGCAAACCGTCTGGGCTCCGGCGATAACCACGCTGCTTTTCCTCGTGATCTTCACCGTCGCGATGGGCCGCGGAGACCGGGTGGTCCTCGGGGTCTCCTTCGCCACGTTCGTCGCCCCGGGCCTCGTCATGATGGGCATGATGCAGAACGCTTTTGCCAATTCCAGCTTCTCGCTGCTCGCCGGCAAGCTGCAGGGCACCATCGTTGACCTGCTGATGCCGCCGCTAACGAACGCCGAATTGATGATCGGCATTGTCGCGGCCGCGATCACCCGGGCTGTGATGGTGGGGGGCGCAGTAGTGCTGGCAATGGCCCTCTGGCCCGGTGTCGACCTGATGGCCGCGCACCCCTGGGCGATCGTCTGGTTCGGCCTGATGGGGGCAACGATGCTCGCCTTGATGGGCCTGATGACCAGCCTCTGGGCGGAGAAGTTCGATCACGCCGCGGCCGTCACCAACTTCGTGGTGGCGCCGCTCTCGCTGCTCTCGGGCACGTTCTATGTGATTGAGAACCTTTCGCCCACATTTCAGGCGCTGAGCCGGGCGAATCCGTTCTTCTACATGATCTCCGGCTTCCGCTTCGGCTTCATCGGCGAAAGCGACATCGGCAACACCAACCACGCGGTGATCGGCGCCGCGATTGGCGTCGGAGTCCTGAATTTCGTGCTGGGTTTCGTGACCTACCGACTGCTCAAGAGCGGGTGGAAGATCAAGAGCTGACCTTCCGCCAGTCGATCAATGGGTGAGGCTGCGCCGCAGGCGATAGCGTCCGGCCATGAAGTCTTCGAAAAGCTGCGGGACGTTCGGATGATCCACCGGGCCTCCGGCGCTGTCTTCCATCAGGTTCTGCTGGCTGACGTAGGCGACGTAGGACGAATCCTCGCTTTCGGCCAGGAGATGGTAGAACGGCTGGTCCCGGCGCGGACGCATGTCCTGCGGGATCGCTTCGTACCATTCTTCGGTGTGAGCAAAGACCGGGTCGATGTCGAAAACGACGCCGCGGAAGTCGAAAAGCTTGTGCTTCACCACGTCACCGATCGCGAAACGCGCTTCGACGCGCTGTGACGCTTCGATCAGACGGCCCGCTCTGGGCGAATAGAATTGAGCTCGGTCCATTGTCTTAGGATATAGGATACCTCTGGGCGCCAGCAAGGTTCCGGCTGTGGGAATCCCCAGTCCATTCGCTTTCCGCGAAGTCTGGGGCTTGGCAAGCTGAAGACGTTCCGCTAACCGCCGCGCTCCTGACCGTCCGGGTGCCCTCATCGGGTGCCTGAGCCCTTCTCGGAGAGGTGGCAGAGAGGTCGAATGCGCCGCACTCGAAATGCGGTTTACGGGCAACCGTAACGTGGGTTCGAATCCCACCCTCTCCGCCAAGCAGTTCCTTCATTATAGATACTGAACGCACCGCCGTCCCAAGGGGCGGCTGGTCGAGCGTCTTCGCGGTCCGGAAGAACCGATAACGGGTTTTGGACTGGCGGTTGCGTCGCGGCATTGGGTGTGTTGCCGTGACAACACCATATTGACACTATCAAATAACTCGCGATATTGACCGTATTGCATTCTCTTCGGGGAGGCATCGGCCAGCAAGAGCCATTGGGGAGTGGGGCGTGCGCGGGGTAGTTCTTTCATCGATTCTGCTCGGCTCAGCAGCGCTTTTGCCTTCGGCGACCTTAGCACAAGCTAGCGATACACTGGCCGAGGTGCCCCAACCCGAGGTAGTCCGTCCGCTGACGCCGATTCCGGCGGATCGTCTCGAGCAGATGGTGCCCAAGCACCCCGGTTATCTGGGGGCGCTGGCGCCGGAGAACCTCAACAAGGCGCGGCCCGCGGCGCCGTTCGATGTGACCGGCACCTGGTTCATCGACCTGTCGAAGGGCTTTGCCGACTACATGTTCGGCCCGCCCTATCCCAAGTTCGGGCCCGAGGGGGTCGAGGCGCTGATCGAGGCGCCCAAGGCCCAGGCGCGCGGCACGACCTACCGCGATGCGATCGGCCAGTGCTATCCGCCGGGTATGCCGATGCTGATGACGCGGGTGTGGCCGCACGCGTTCATCCAACTGCCGACCGCGATCTACGTGATCAGCGGATTCAACAACTCGGTCCGCACGATCTACCTCGATGGACGCGAGCACAGCGATCCGGACCTGGTGGTGCCGAGCTACAACGGCGAGTCGATCGGCCGCTGGGATGGCGACACGCTGGTGGTCCACACCACCTACTTCGAGACCGACAACCACTACATCGACCTC
>JAGIBN010000012.1 GCA_017744315.1 Porphyrobacter sp. | reverse complement strand
TATCCTACGGTGACACCCTCTGACGATGTCGAGAGAGCGCCGGCCATCAGTGCGGGAGTGAGAGCAAGCGCTTACGCCCCCGCACCCGTCGCTGTGTCAGGTGTCAACTGACGGCGGGGAATATAACCCATTTGGTTCTAAATGTCAAGAGAAAGTGCCTGAAGTGGCGCTGACCCCTAAATCCGCTTGTCGTTCGGATCGATCTTCGGATCGCTCTTCAGCATCGGATCCCAATGCTCGACGATCTTGCCGTCCTCGATCCGGTAAAGGTCGAACCAGCTCGAATAATAGGTTTCGCCGTTGGCATCCTTCTCGGGGCGGACGAAAGTGGTGGTGACGTAATTGCCTTCCGCCATCAGGTGGACCAGCGGCAAGTCGAGCTTGTCCTTGATCGGGCGCTCGGGCCGGCTGGCGCGGACATAGTCCACCAGACCCTTGAGGCCCTGCGCGGCGTTGGGGTTATGCTGGATGTAGTCTTCGGCGATGAATTCGTGCGCCCGATCGGCCAAGCCCGCCTGCAGCACGATGCGGTACATGTCGTAGACCAGCTTCTTGTTGGCCGCGAGCTGCGGATTGGGGCTGGCGAGCAGCGCTTCGTGGTCTTGAGAAACGACGGGCGGAACAGACATAGTCAACGTCTCCTGAGCGGCAGCGGGGACGGAAAAGGCGGCTGCGATCGTTCCAATTGCAATTAATGCGCGGCGCATCGCGGTAGTCATCCTCGTATCTCCCTGCTTTCTGCAGTCTTTGCCAAAGGAGGGGTGACGCGGCAAGCATCACTCGTTAGAGAGCCGGACAAACGCAATTTGGGAAGTTGGGGAATATCTTCATGCGCCTGCGTAACCTGGCCACTATGGCCTCCGTTTTGCCGTTCCTGCTGCCGGCCGTTCCGGCCCTGGCCCAGGAGGACGAGCCGGAGATCGTCGTCACCGGCCGCGGCCTTGAACAAACGCCCGCCACGCCCGCCTATGACGTGATCGAGATCGAGCGCGAGAAGATCGTTTCGGGCAGCTCGGGCCGGATCGAGGACGTGCTGGGCTCGGTCGCAGGCTTCCAGCAGTTCCGCCGCTCCGACAGCCGCTCTTCCAACCCGAGCGCGCAAGGCGTGACGCTGCGCGCGCTGGGCGGCAACGCCACCAGCCGCGCGCTGGTCCTGCTCGACGCGGTGCCGATCTCGGACCCGTTCTTCGGCTACATCCCGCTTTCGGCCGTGGCGCCGGAGCGGCTGGAGAGCATTCGCGTCACGCGCGGCGGCGGTTCGGGCCCGTTCGGTTCGGGCGCACTGGCCGGCGCGATCGAGCTGGAAAGCGCCGACGCCGCGACGCTCGGCATGGTGAGCGGCCAGGCCTCGATCAACAGCCGGGCCGAGACCGAGCTGTCGGGCACCGTGGCGCCGGAGATCGGCCGGGGTTTCGCGGTCGTCAGCGGACGCTGGGACCGCGGCAAGGGCTTCTACACCACGCCGGAAGACCAGCGCGTTCCGGCCACGGTGCGGGCGAAGTTCGATTCATGGTCGGGTAGCGCGCGTGTAGTGCAGCCGATTGGGGAGGACCTCGAAGTGCAGCTGCGCGGCCTCATCTTCCAGGATCAGCGAGTGCTCCGCTTCGACGGCGCCGACACTTCGAGCGAAGGACAGGATATCAGCGCCCGCATCGTCAGCCGCGGTTCGTGGCAGGTCGATGCCGTCGCCTATGCCCAGTGGCGCAACTTCACCAACAAGGTGATCTCCTCGACCACCTTCAACCTCTCGCTCGACCAGAAGGACACGCCTTCCACCGGCCTCGGCGGCAAGCTGGAGATCCGCCCGCCGGTCGGTGAGGATCACACCTTGCGCTTCGGCGCAGACTACCGCCGCTCCGAGGGTGACCTTGCGGAAGATTCCTACAACGCCACGACCGGAGTGCTGACAGCGCACCGCTTCGCCGGCGGTGTGAACACCGATCTCGGCTTCTTTCTTGAAGACGACTGGGAGCTGGGCCCGGTGACCCTGACCGGCGGCGTGCGGGCCGACCATTATCAGATCGAAGACGGCTACTTCCGCTCCGAAACGGCGGGTGGTGTGACCACGATCGACAACACCTTCGACAACCGTTCCGACTGGACCGCGTCGTGGCGTGCAGGTGCGGTGTTCGAGGCGACCGAAGGGCTGCGCCTGCGCGCAGCGGCCTACACCGGCCTGCGCCTGCCGACGCTCAACGAACTCTACCGCCCGTTCGTGGTGTTCCCGGTGACGACGCAGGCCAATGCCGAACTCAGCAACGAACGCCTCAAGGGGTTCGAGGCCGGGATCGACTGGCAGGCTGCCGAGAACGTCAACTTCTCGCTGACCGCCTTCGACAATGAAGTCCAAAACGCCATCACCAACGTCACCCCCGATCCGGTCAACGCGCCGAACATCCGCCAACGCCAGAACATCGACGCGATCAAGGCGCAGGGCGTGGAGTTCGCGACGCAGATGGTGTTCGGCCAGATCAGCTTCGATGGCACGCTCGCCTACACCGACGCGAAGATGCAGGGCTCCGGCGTCCAGGCCGCGCTCGATGGTTTCCGCCCGGCGCAGACTCCCGAATGGGCCGCGAGCGGCACGCTGAGCTGGCGTCCGGCCGAGGGCATGACCTTCGCCGCGACGCTGCGCCATGTCGGGTTGCAGTACGAGGATGACCAGGAAAACGACGCGCTCCCCGCCGCGACCACGGTCGACCTGTTCGCGCAGGTGCCGCTGGTCGACAAGCTGAGCTTCGTCGGCCGGGTCGAGAACCTGTTCGACGAAACCATCGTCACTCGCAACCAGGGCGGATCGATGGACCTCGGCGTTCCGCTGACCGTGTGGGGCGGGTTCCGCTACGGGTTCTGATCGTGAATTCCCCTCCCGTTCCGGCGGGAGGGGATTGCCTCTTCCGCTGGCTGGCCTCGGGCGTTACGCAGTGAAAAAACGATAGCAAAAAACAAGGAGAGGTAATGGCGTCAGCGGCTCCCGCGCAGGAAGCTATGCTTGCAGTTCGCAATCCCCGCACGGGCGAGGCGGACTTCCAGCTGGCGGTTTCGAGCCCGTCGGAAGTGGCCGAGAAAGCCGCCCGGCTTCGCGCGAACCAGAAGGCCTGGGCCGCGATGCCGCTCCAGGCGCGCATCGGGGTGATGGCGCGCTGGCTGGGCGAGGTGAAAGCCAAGGCGCTCGACATCGGGGAGCAGGACGCGGTCGATACCGGCGGTTGCCACACCTCCTACATCCAGGGCTTCATCACGCTCGCTAATATCGGCGGCTGGATCGAGGACGCGCCCAAGGCGCTCGGCGACTACGAGGTTCACACCCGCTCTGCCGTGATGCCGGACGTGGAGATCCGCAGCCAGCTCGTCCCCTATTCGCTGGTCGGGGTGATCAGCCCGTGGAACGCCCCGCTGATGCTGGCGCTGCTCGATGCGATCCCGGCGCTGTTCGCGGGCTCGGCCGTGCTGCTCAAGCCGAGCGAAGTGACCCCGCGCGTGATCGAGGCGATCTTCGAGACCGTCCGTGCCGTGCCCGAACTGGCGGCGGTGTTCGATTATGTCACCGGCCCCGGCCCCATCGGCCAGGCGGTCATCGCTGAGGCCGACCTCGTCTGCTTCACCGGCAGCGTGCCGACCGGCCGCAAGGTCGCCGTCGCTTGTGCCGAGCGGCTGATCCCGTGCTTCCTCGAACTCGGCGGCAAGGACCCGGCCATCGTTACCGAGACTGCCGACCTCGAACGCGCGGCGACTTCGGTGCTGCGCGGCGCGGTCTATGCCACGGGCCAGGTCTGCTATTCGACCGAGCGGGTCTATGTGCACGAAAGCGTGCATGACGCCTTCGTCGAGAAGCTGGTGGAGAAGGCCAAGGCCGTCCGCCTCAATGCCGACAACCCCCGTGCCGGCCACATCGGGCCGTTCACTTTCGCTCCGCAGGCGGAGATCGTGAAGGGGCATCTCAAGGACGCGCAGGCCAAGGGCGCCAAGGTGCTGACCGGCGGCGAGGTCGAGGCGATCGACGGCGGCCTCTACATGCGTCCGACCGTGCTGACGGGCGTGACCCACGACATGGCGATCATGCAGGACGAGACCTTCGGCCCCTGCGTCCCGGTTATGGCTTACTCCGACATCGACGAGGCCGTGCGCCTCGCCAATGACACCCAGTTCGGCCTGACCGCTTCGGTGATCGCAGGGAGCGAGGACGAGGCTTTGGCGATCGGGCGGCGGATCAATGCCGGGGCGGTGTTCCTGCAGGACACCTTCCTGACCTTCGGCAAGATGCGCTCGATCGGCACGCACAGCTTCGGCTTCTCGGGCCTCGGCGGATCGCGCACCGGGCTGGAATCGATCCTGCGCTTCGTCCGCCGCAAGGCGCTGATGACGCAGCATGGTGCCGTGGCCGACATTCAGGACGATCATCACCTAGGGAAACCGGGCGCGTGAAGATTACCGCCGCGGTCAGCCGCGAAGGTTCTGCCGCTCCCGCAATCGAAGCGCTCGAACTCGGCGAACCGCGTGCGGGCGAGATGCGCGTGCGGCTGGTCGCGACGGGGATCTGCCACACCGATCTCCACGCCCATACGGGCCGTCTCTCGCCCCTGCCGATCGTGCTCGGCCACGAAGGCGCGGGTGTGGTCGAGGCGCTGGGTCCGGGCGTCAGCGGGTTTGAGGTAGGCGACCATGTCGTGCTGTCGGGCAGCTCGTGCGGCGAATGCCCGTCGTGCCTCGCCGGCTATCCGAGCTATTGCGACACCGCGATGCCGCGCATTTTCGGCGGCGGGCGGATGGATCGCTCGACCTCGCTGTCGTGCGGCTCAGGCCCGATCCACTCGCACTTCTTCGGCCAGTCGAGCTTCGCCAGCCACTCGATCGTACCGCAAGGCACGGCGGTGAAGGTGCCGAAAGAGCTGCCGCTCGAAAAGCTCGGCCCGCTCGGCTGCGGGATCATCACCGGGGCGGGGGCGGTACTCGAATCGCTTGAGGTCATACCCGGCCAGTCGATTGCGGTGTTCGGTACCGGCGGTGTCGGCTTGTCCGCGATCATGGCCGCGCGCCTGGTCGGAGCGACGCGGATCGTTGCGGTCGACTTGTCGGACGAACGGTTGGAGCTGGCCCGAGACCTTGGGGCCACCGATTGCTTCCGCGGCGACGAGCCGGACCTCGTCACCAAGATCCGCGCGGTCACGGGTCGCGGCGTCGATGCGAGCCTCAACACCACTACCGTCCCCGACGTGTTCGACGCCGCGATGGATTGCCTGGCGATGCGCGGTACCGCCGCCTTCGTCACTGCGCCGCGCGGCGAGTGGGCGCCGGCGATGTTCCCGATGCTGAGCGGCGGCCGCTCGCTGCGGGGCGTGCTTGGCGGCGATGCCGAGCCGCGCAGCTTCATTCCGATGCTGATCGAGTTCTGGCAGCTGGGACGCTTCCCGTTCGACCGGCTGCTGACGTTCTATCCCTTCGCCGACATTGCCCGCGCCTTCGAAGACGCGCATGCTGGCAAGGTGATCAAGCCGGTTTTGCTGATTGAAGGAGAAGAGGCATGACGCCCGACTTGCGAGAACGCCTCCAGAGCCTTGGGGCGGAACTGACCCCGGAAATGCTCGGCGGAACGACCCAGATCTTTGCCGCCATGGCGACCAGCTCGGACCCGGAAGTCGAGGTTGAACGCGACCTCGAATACGGCGAGCACGAACGCCACCGGCTCGACCTGTTCCACAAGCCGGGCGTCAGCGGTGCGCCGGTGCTCGTCTATGTCCACGGCGGCGGGTTCGTCATGGGAGACAAGCGTTCCACCGAGACGCCGTTCTACGACAACATCGGCACATTCGCGGCGCAACAGGGCTTCATCGGCGTGACGATCAACTATCGCCTCGCGCCGGCCAGCCAGTTCCCTTCCGGGCCCGAGGACCTTGGCGCCGTGGTGCGCTGGCTCAAGGCCAATGTCGCCAATTACGGCGGCGATCCGGACAAGATCGTGCTGTCGGGGCAGTCGGCCGGCGCCTCGCACGTGGCGAGCTACGTCGCACACAAGGCGCATCATGCCGAACCGGGCGGCGGCATTGCCGGGGCGATCCTGATGTCGGGGATCTACGACACGGTGACTGCCACGCCCAACCAGTTCCACATCGCCTACTACGGCGGGGATCCGAAGGGTTGGGGTCCGGCGTCATGCATGGCGGGCCTGATCAACACCGAGATCCCGCTGATGGTGACGGTGTCGGAGTTCGATCCGGAGGATTTCCAGCGCCAGGCGGCCCAGTTCGTCGGGGCCTGGGGCGTGGCTCATGCGGCCTATCCGGAGATGCACTACCTCGCCGGGCACAACCACCTGAGCCCGGCACAGAGCATCGGGTCCGAGCTCAAGTCGATCGGGCGGATGGTCGCAGGGTTTGTGAAGCGGGTGACGCGGTAGCGTTTCTGATCCTCCCCGAGCTTGCTCGGGGAGGGGGACCGCCGACGAAGTCGGTGGTGGAGGGGCGTTGTGTTGTTCCGCTCCCCCCTCCGTCACGCTCCTGCGGAGCGCGCCACCTCCCCGAGACAAGCTCGGGGAGGATCTAGAGGTCACCCCGCCATCCAGCTCCCGTGAAACGCCATCGGCATCGCGAACGGCAGCTTGATCGTGGCGATCGGCGGCAGTGAGATATCGTTGCCGTCGAGGATCAGCAGGTCGGTGCGTTTCTCCACGAAGCGGTCCACCACGGCGAGGACGAAGCCATCCCCCTCCGGCGAGTCCGGGCTGCGCGGCACGAACAGCGGCTCTTGCGCGGCGGCCTTGTCGAGATCGTGGAACTTGAGGTCGCCGGTCTCCCAGTCGATCTGCGCCAGGCCCATGCGCGGGAAGTCGCGGAAGGCGAAGTAGCCGGTGCGGTACTTCTCCATCGCAAAGCGGTCGTCGATCCGCGGCATGTCGCCATAGGCGCCCTGGATCGGCTCGAGCGTCACCGCTTCGGCATCGGGCTTCGACAGGTCGAAGGTGATGCGCGTGAGTTGTGTCACCGTCTCGGGCATCGTCGGGACGTTGCCGTGCTTGTCCTTGAAGAAGCAGAAGCAGTTGCCCGGGCTCACCGGGGTATCGACGATGACCTTCGAACCCTCGGTGTAGGCGTTCATCACATGGCCCATGACGATGCCGGGAATGTGGAACCAGCGCATCTCCGAAACCGAGCCGTTGCGCGGCATGATCCCCCAGGCCGAAGGCAGGTCGGCATCATACTGATAGTACTGCCCGCCCGCGCGCACGCGCTTGTCGTCGGCGGTCAGCGGCATGATCGGGAACACCAGGTGTTCGCGCGTCACGCCCCAGTCGTGGCTGAGGCCGGGGTAGGGCGTGTGGAACCATTCCTCGCGGATCAGCGCGCCGTTCTTGTCGAACACGTGGAGCGAGGCGTCGGTGGTCGGTTCGCCGCGGGCGAAGACACCATAGCTCCACCACTCGCCGGTCTTGGGATCGATCTTGGGGTGCGCGGTCAGCGCGGTGCTGCCGAGATTGTTGAAACGCCCGACCTCGATCGTGTCGAGCGTCTCCGGATCAAGCCGATAGGGGCGCGAATCCTCCCGCAGCATGTACAGTTCGCCGTGGTGATTGAAGGCGTAGGTGTTGCCGGTGTTGTCCCGCTCGGGGAGGTTGGAGACCGCCTCGTCATCGGTGAACTTGTTGCGATAGTGCCCGTAGAGCCGCCGGCGTGCCTCGCGCTCGCGCTTCAAGCGCTCGGTCTGGACGTAGCGGCTGCGGAAGCTGACGTGGCCGTTCTCGAACCGGAACATCGAAGCCATGCCATCGCCGTTGAGGATGATGTCATCCTCCAGGCTCGGATATTGCCGGTCACCCCCGGTGCGGAAATAGGCGCCCTCCAGCTCCGGCGGGATTTCGCCCTCGACTTCGCATTCGTAGACATCGGCCTCGAAGCGCATCGGCATCTTTGATTGGTGGCCGAAGCTCGCATAGGGATGAAAAATCTCGGGCATCTCTCTCGTCCTTTGTTATTCAGCAATAAGAACAGCGCCTACCGACCTTTGGCAAGAGCGCATTGAGGGAGAACAAGATGTCCGAGAATCCGTGGCCCAATGGCGTGCCAGAGATCATGCCCGCCGAAGATCGCGCGGAGATAGAGGAGCTGTTCGCCCGCTACGCCTGGGGCATCGACCTTGCTGACGAGGAACAGGCGATCAACACGTTCGCCGAGGACGCCGAGTTCGACCACCTGTGGCAGGGCACGGTGAAGGGCCACGCGGCGATCCGCGAGAACCTGCGCAAGCTTTGGTATGATCGCCAGCACTGGTGGTACGGCCGGCAGCACCTGATGAACCACTTCATCATGGACCCGAAGCCCGAAGGTGCGCGAGTGCGCTGCTTCTTCCAGATCATCCAGTGGAATGCCGACTACAACACCAACTTCGTGTTCGGCATCGGCACGCGGGACGACAGGCTGGTGAAGCGCAATGGGCGGTGGAAGTTCTTCCGGCTCCACGTCAACGCCTGGACGGCGGTGGACCAGATTCCGTGGAAGGGCGAGCGGACCTTGCCGCAGCGGCCGCCCTACAAGTCGGCGCCGGCGGACACTCGGCCGTTCGACGAACAGACCGGCGACGCCTGGTAAATATACTTTTGTTAAAAGTCCCTGCCGCGACCTGGCAGGGACAAACTCTGCGTCGGGTGACCCGGCCTCAGGCGGCCCGGCGCTCCCCGGCGGAAAGCCATTCGCGGGCGCGGCGTTGCGCTTCCGCGATTTCGCGTGCGGTCATTTCGTCGGAGATGTCCGCCCGGCTCCAGGCGGCTTCTTCGTGTCCGGCGACCGCTGCGAGGTTGAACCACTTGTGCGCCTCTATGAGGTCGCAGGCCACGCCTTCGGCTCCACTTGAGAATGCGACCCCAAGGTCGAAGCAGGCATCAGTATCGCCCGCTGCAGCAGCAGCCAGGCAACGTGCAATGTGAAGGTCCGCCCGCGTTTCGTCGGCCGGTCGGATCTTCGCAAAATCCTCGATCCTGGTCAGTTCCATGATCGTTACCCCCTATGTGACCGGGCCCCAACCCGGACTGCCACCGGACTTTCGAGCAGTTGTGGTCAAGAAATGGTTAACGCGATGGGGAGTTTGTTAACGTAGGTCAGGTCATGCGGATGGCGCCGGGGGAAACGCCGACCTTAGGGGCTACTTAACTTGGTCGGGTTTAGACCCAGCATTGCGGCTTGTGCGGGATTCCCCCTGCCACTATAGGCCGCGCCAGTCCTGCTAAGCCCGCGCCCGCGGGTGGTCGCAAGGACATGGATAAGGCCGATTTTCAGACGGCGTGCTTGCGGAGTTCGTGAATGGGGTCGATTCCGAATGACGACATCGACATTCTCGCCAAGGCCAAGCGTGCTCTCGACAGGGACTACGCGCCCTCCGATGACGAAGAATACATGTCGGAGCAGCAACTGAATTATTTCAGGGTGCTGTTGCTGGAATGGAAGAAGTCGATTCTCAGCGCTGCGGAAAGCACTCTGCAGCTGCTTCAGGACGGCCCGATTCGGGAGCCCGACCTCAACGACCGCGCCTCCAGCGAAACCGACTGGGGTATCGAGCTGCGGACTCGGGACAGGCAGCGCAAGCTTATCGCCAAGATCGATTCGGCCCTGCGCCGCATCGACGAGGGCGAATATGGCTGGTGCGAGGTCACTGGGGAGCCGATCGGAATCAATCGCCTGATCGCTCGCCCGATCGCCACCATGACCGTCGAAGCTCAGCAGGCTCACGAACGCCGCGAGAAGGTTTCGCGCGACGACTGAATCGGAACTGATCCGGTTTGGGACAGGCCTGTGATTGTCGTCCCGCATTTACGCTTCATTAGCTACGAATTGCCATAGCACTCCGACTTGAAGCGCGGGTCCATCGGCCGTTTCCGATGGCACTCGCGTGGACGATTCGAAAATTCGGAAAAGTCGCAAACGATGAGCAACATCGACACACGCCAGGTCAACCGTGACAGCCTGTTCCTGCTCGCCCAATTGCGGGTCGACGGGCAGGACCTCACGCATCGGGTCAAAGTCCGCAATCTTTCCGCGGGCGGGATGATGGCCGAAGGTGACGTGAAGGTGATGCGCGGATCGCTGGTATCGGTCGAATTGCGCAACGTCGGCTGGGTCGAAGGCTCGGTCGCGTGGAAGCAGGATACCCGCTTTGGCATCGCCTTCGTCGACGAGGTCGATCCCCTCGTAGTGCGTGCACCGGCGCCGGCGGCCGAGGCTGCCGAATATGACGCACCGCGCTTTACCCGCACCCATTCGGCGCAATCGTTCAACGAACCGAACCCTGCGCGCCTGCGCAAGATCTGATCGGCTTCCATCCTGGCTAGATAGCCTCTAGCGTACAGGCACATGGCTTGGCGCTGGCTCTCCCTTGCTCTCCCCGCGGCTCTGATGCTGACGGGGTGTGGGCGGGGTAACGAGGGCGCGCTTCAGGTCGATTTCATCGATACGCCGGAAGGCCTGTTTGCCGACAACCTGCGCCTCTCCCCCGGTGCCCAGCACTTGCGAGCTGCGACCGACGCCGGGCTCGTCGCCTTCAACGCGCAAGGGGACGTAGTCCCGGCCCTGGCCGATCGCTGGATCGTCACCGACGACGGGCGCAGCTTCATTTTCCGCCTGCGCGAAGGCAAATGGCCCGACGGGACCGACCTGACCGCGGAAAATGCTCGCGCGGCCTTGAGGCGGTCTATTCGCGCCCTTTCCGGGACTTCGCTCGGCCTCGACCTCGCGCCGATCTCTGACGTCCGGGCCATGGCTGGGCGGGTGGTCGAGATCCGCTTGTCGAGCCCGGTACCCGCGCTGTTGCAGATACTGGCTCAACCCGAACTCGCGTTGAGCCACGGCCAGAAGGGTGACGGGGCCGGAGAAATGCGGCTCGTACGCGACGGGAATCTCGCAACGCTCACGATGAAGCCGCCGGCCGAGCGGGGCATTCCCGAAGAGCGGGACTGGCAGTCCTTCGTCCGCCAGATCGAATTGCGGCCTGCGGACCCCAAGGCGGCGATCGAGCGCTTCGACCGGGGCGATATCGATGTCGTGCTCGGCGGGCAGATAGGCGCGCTTCCGCTCGTCGACACCGGTCCGCTATCGCGCGGTACCGTGCGGTTGGAGCCTGCCATCGGTCTGTTCGGCCTGCTGGTGCAGCGCGAGCGGGGCCTGCTTGCGACCGAGCAAGGCCGCGAAGCCTTCGCCATGGCCATCGACAGGCCGGCGCTGATCGCCCCCTTCAATATCGGCGGATGGGTCCCGACGACGCGCATCTCGGCGCCGGGTCTTCCCAATGACACCCGGCTGATTCCCGAACGCTGGGTCGAGCGGACGATCGAAGAGAACCGCGCGATCGCGGGGGCTCGCGTTGCCGCCTGGCGCCGGGCCAACGGCGGCGAAGAGGCACGGCTGACCATCGCCCTGATGCGGGATCCCGGCCTCGACGCGCTTTTCCTGGAATTGGTGAGGCAGCTTGCGGCGGTCGGCATCATACTCGATCGGGCGCCGCCGGGGCGCCCGGCCGATCTCGACCTGATCGACCGCGTCGCCCGCTATGCCGAGCCGCGCTGGTTCCTCAACCAATTCAATTGCTCGCTGCGCCACGGCCTGTGCGACGCCGAGACCGACGCGCTGGTGCGCGACGCTGTGAAGCAGCCCGACCGGGTCGAGCGCGACAAGCTCCTGGCCGAGGCCGAGACGCGCCTGATCCAGTCCAACGTCTACATTCCGTTCGGTTCGCCGCTTCGATTCTCGCTCGTCCGCAGCAATGTCGATGGGTTCACCGCGAACCAATGGGCATTCCATCCCTTGCCGGCGCTGGCACAGATACCCAGATAAGCGTCGGAGGAGATTTCCCCTTGGAACACATTCAACGTCCAGGCCGGATGGACCTGCCGCTCGGCATGGATACCGCGTCGATCTACCGGCGGATCGAACTCGTCGAGCATCTGCTCGAACGCAGCCTGGTGATTCCCGGCCTCAAGTTCCGCGTCGGCCTCGATGCCGTGGCCGGACTCGTCCCCATTTTCGGCGACCTCGTGGGCGCTGCCCTCGGCAGCTACATCATCTGGGAGGCTCGCAACCTCGGCCTGCCCAAGTGGAAGCTTTGGCGCATGGCGGGCAACGTCGCAGTCGATACTGCGATCGGGGCGGTTCCTTTCGTCGGTGACGCGTTCGACGTGTTCTTCCGTTCGAACAGCCGCAACCTGAAGATCGTCAAGAAGCACCTCGAAAAGCAGGGCCTCCTGATCAATCAATAGGCTTTCCGCAGCTTATCCTGCCGGGGCCATGACCTTCCCGGCACGAGGCGCTAAGCGGCGGAAGTTCCATGGTTCAGGCTTCCGCACCGACTCCGATGATGGCCCAGTACCTCGCGCTCAAGCGCGAGGCCGGCGATTGCCTGCTGTTCTATCGCATGGGCGACTTTTTCGAGCTGTTCTTCGACGACGCGAAGACGGCGAGCGCCGTGCTCGACATCGCGCTGACCAGCCGGGGCGAGCATGACGGCGCACCGATCCCGATGTGCGGCGTGCCTGTGCATGCGGCCGAGGGCTATCTCGCGCGCTTGATCAAGGCCGGTTGCCGCGTCGCCATCGCCGAGCAGGTCGAAACTCCGGAAGAAGCCAAGAAGCGCGGCGGATCGAAGGCGCTGGTGGCGCGCGATATCGTCCGGTTCGTCACCGCCGGTACCCTCACCGAAGAGGCGCTGCTCGAACCGCGCCGGGCCAATGTGCTGGCTGCGGTCTGCGAAATGCGCGGCATGGCCGCCATCGCGGCGTGCGATATCTCGACCGGGCGCATGGAGCTGGAAGAATGCGCTCCCGCCGATCTGGGCGCGGCCCTGGCCCGCCTGTCCGCAAGCGAAGTGGTCATGCCCGAAGACCTCCCCGAGCGCTTGCGGGAAGGGGGGGCGGCAGGCCTCTTGCCGGCGGACGCGATCCCGCGCTCCGCCCACGAATTTTCCAGCGATGGCGGCGAAGCGCGGCTCAAGGGCATCCACGGCGTCTCCACCCTCGATGGCTTTGGAACCTTTACCCGCCCGATGCTCGCGGCGGCGTGCGGGCTGATCGCCTATCTCGACCATGTTGGCCGCGGCAACCTGCCGCTGCTCCTGCCGCCCGAAGGCCGCGCCACGGGCGAGGTCCTGGCGATGGACGAGGCCACGCGGGGCAGTCTCGAGATCGTCGAATCGCAGGGCGGAGGCCGGGCGGGGAGTCTGCTCGCCGCGGTCGATCGCTGCGTTACCGGCGCAGGGGCCCGCCAACTGGCTGAGGACCTCGCCGCACCGCTTGCGCAGAAGCCCGCCATCGAAGCGCGGCTCAACCTGGTGCAGTGGCTCTATGTCGACCCGCTGCTGCGTGCCGACTTGCGCGACGTGCTGCGCGCTCTCCCGGATCTAGGCCGCGCGCTCGGACGGATCGTCGCGGGCCGCGGGTCGCCGCGCGATCTCGGCCAGATCCGAGATGGGCTTACCGAAGCGCGGCGGGTCCACGATCACCTGCAGGGTAAGCCCGACAAGCCCGCGCTGCTCGAAGCGCTCGTGCCCCGGCTGGGCGGCCACGGCGCGCTGACCGATCACCTCTCGCGCGCGCTCGTGCAAACGCCGCCGACCGAACGCTCCTCAGGCGGGTTCATCGCCGAAGGCTACGACGCCGCGCTCGACGAATTGCGCCTGGTCTCGGGTAACGCCCGCCGAGCGATCGTCGCGCTCGAGGCGCGGTATCGCGACGAGACCGGGATTGCGGCGCTCAAGATCCGCCACAACGGCGTGCTCGGTTACTTCATCGAGGTTCCGGCCAAGCACGCCGATCGTTTGATGGCACCCGACAGCGGCTTCACTCATCGCCAGACCATGGCGGGAGCGGTGCGGTTCAACTCACTGCATTTGCACGAGGAAGCGAGCCGCATCGCCGAGGCCGGCGGGCATGCGCTGGCGGCTGAAGAGGCTCACTTCGAAGAGCTGGTAAGCGAAGTCGTCGCCGACCGCGAGCGGATCGCCGTCACCGCCGCTGCGCTCGCCCGGCTCGACGTTTCCGCCGGCCAGGCGGAGCGTGCGGCCGAGGGCGGTTGGTCGCGGCCCGAAATCGTCGAGCACGCTTGCCTGGAGATCGAGGGCGGCCGTCACCCGGTGGTCGAGGCCGCGCTGGCCCAGGTGGGCGAGCGGTTCGTCGCCAACGATTGCAGCCTCGGTCCGAACGACCGCCTGTGGCTCGTCGGTGGGCCGAACATGGGTGGTAAGTCGACCTTCCTGCGCCAAAACGCGCTCGTGGTACTGCTGGCCCAGGCGGGCGGGTTCGTTCCCGCAGCGCGCGCCAAAGTCGGGCTGGTCGATCGCCTGTTCAGCCGTGTCGGCGCCGCCGACAATCTCGCACGCGGGCGCTCGACTTTCATGGTCGAGATGGTCGAGACCGCCGCGATCCTCGCCCAGGCGACCGAGCGCAGCTTCGTCATTCTCGACGAAGTGGGGCGCGGTACCTCGACATACGATGGCCTGGCGCTGGCCTGGGCGGTCGCCGAGGCGATCCACGAGAACAACCGCTGCCGCTGCCTGTTCGCGACCCACTACCACGAGCTCGCCCGCCTGGCGGAGACCTGCCCGGCGCTCTCGCTCCACCACGTCCGTGCCAAGGAGTGGAAAGGCGACCTGGTGCTGTTGCACGAAGTGGCAGAGGGCGCGGCGGATCGCAGCTATGGCCTGGCCGTGGCCAAGCTGGCGGGCGTGCCCAAGCCGGTGGTGGCACGCGCCCGCGCGGTACTCGACAAGCTGGAGAAGGGCCGGGCCGAGACTGGCGGGTTGGCGGCGGGGCTTGGAGAGCTGCCGCTGTTTGCCGCGGCGGCGCATATGGAAGAGGAAAGCCTCGATACCGTGCGTGAGCGGTTGCAGGGGCTGGACGTGGACGCGCTGACTCCGCGTGAGGCGCTGGACTTGCTTTACGAGCTTAAGCGTGAGGCTGGGGAGTAGGGGCGCCGTTGCGCCGTTTGCCCCTCCGTCACGTGCCTGCAGCACGCGCCACCTCGGGGAGGGGAACCGTCCGCAAAGCGGATGGTGGAGGGGTCCCTGGGCGCGACGCTCAATCCTCGTCCGGATCGTGCCCTTCACCCAGCGTCTCGTCCTCGTCATCCATATTGGGCTCACCTAGATAGGCGCCCATGTCGATGCGGCCGGACTGTTCCATGTCGCGCATGTGATCGATCAGGTCCTGCGTGGAATCGTCCATCACTTCGCCTGGATCGTCGGACTTCTCGCTGTCGAGCGGGCTGTCCTCGTCGTCCGCGGTCAGCGCTTCATTGGCGACGGTCTGGGCTTGCGACTCCTCGTCGTCCTGTTCGGCGTTGTGCAGTTCAGGGGCTTCTTCGGCGGAGGACTTGTGCTGGCGGTCGGTCATGAGCGGAACTCCTTCGGCCCTCCAACCCTCCTCCGCGCAGGAGCGTTCCCGTCAACGTGTCGGGACGGGCTCCGGGCCGGAGTAATCGTAGAATCCCTTGCCGGTCTTGCGCCCGAGCCAGCCCGCCTCGACGTACTTGGTCAGCAGCGGAGCGGGGCGGTATTTTGAATCGCCGGTCCCAGCGAAAATCACCCGCATGATCTCAAGGCAGGTGTCGAGGCCGATGAAGTCCGCCAGCTGCAGCGGGCCCATCGGATGATTGAGGCCAAGCCGGCAGCCCTTGTCGATGTCGGCGATCCCCGCTGTCCCGCTGCCGAGCACGAACGCCGCTTCGTTGATCATTGGCAGGAGGATGCGGTTGACGATGAAGCCGGGCTCGTCCCCGCTCAGGATCACCTGCTTGCCGAGGCTCTCGGCGAACGTCCGCGTCTTGGCGGTCGTCTCGGGCGAAGTGGCGAGGCCGGGGATCACCTCGACCAGTTCCATCAAGGGCACCGGGTTGAAGAAGTGCAGTCCGATGAAGCGCGCAGGATCGGTAGTGGTCGCGGCCATGCGGGTGATGGGGATCGAGCTGGTGTTGCTCGCCAGGATCGCGTCGGGCGCGAGGACTTTGCCTGCCTGCTCGAAAATCGCCTGTTTGATATCCTCGCGCTCGGTGGCGGCTTCGATGATCAGGCTGGCCTCGCTCATCGGCCCGTAGTTCGCCAAGGGTTGAATGCGGGCGAGCGCCGCTTCGGCCTCGCTGGCGGTAAGTTGCTCCTTTTCGACCAGGCGGGCGAGGCGTTTGCCGATCCCGTCACGCGCTTTCTCGGCGATGGCGATCTCTCGGTCGACCAGGAACACCGAGTATCCGCTGGCCGCTGCGACTTGCGCAATGCCCGCGCCCATCTGTCCCGATCCGATGATGCCAACCGCTTCCATGAGCCACTCCTTCGCAGTTGCAGCAGAGTAGCGGGGCGCGGTCCCGGACGCTAGCGGTTCGCGCCGGGCTTCCAGAGCACGTCGCCCGCGCCGCCGGAATTCACCGCGCGGGCGAGGACGAAGAGGTAGTCGGACAGACGGTTGACATAGGCGAGTGCGGCGGGATTGACCGGGCTCTCTGCTGCAAGCGCCGTCATCGCCCGCTCCGCCCGGCGAGCCTGAGCGCGGGCGAGGTGGAGGCGGGCGGACGCCTCGCTACCGCCGGGGAGGATGAAGCTCCGCAGCGGCTCGAGGTTTTCGTTCACCGCGTCGATCTGGTTTTCAAGCCAGTCCACTTGCGTCGATACGATGCGCAGGACCATGTCGGACGGAGCGAAGTCATCGCCCGGCGTGGCGAGGTCGGCGCCGAGATCGAACAGGTCGTTCTGGATACGGACGATGGCGTCGGCCTCTTCCAGGGCGAGCACCGCCCAGCCGAGCACCGAGTTCGCCTCGTCCACCGCGCCCACGGCCTCGAGCCGTGCCGAGTGCTTGGGCAGTCGCGAACCGTCGACCAGCCCGGTCGTACCGTCATCGCCCGTGCGGGTGTAGATCTTGGTGAGCCGGACCATGCGGCGATCGATCCCCCTTCGCCCGACGTGCCTACTTGCTGTTCATCATCAGCAGGATGACCACGACGACGATCGCCAGCGCCTGGTACTTGATGCGGGCGAACATCATCTTGTTCTGCCGAAGCTGCATCTCCTTGACCCGATCGCCGTCGTTTTCGAGATCGAGCTTGGTGCTTTGCAGGAAGGCCACGATCCCGCGTACGAGCGAGATAACCACCCAGATCATGGCCAGGATGAGGAGTACGACGAGGACTGTGTTCATGGCGTCCCGTCTAGGCCTTCCGAAAGGCGAATGCCAGCGGGCAAGCGACCCTGGCGCAAGGCATCGGCCAAAGCGCGGCCGTCTTCGTCCGCGCGGCGCCGGTCCGTGAGCGAGGGGGAGTTGCGCCGCTTGGCAAGCTTGGTGCCGACGGCGTCGAGCAGCAAAGCGTGGTGATGCCACACCGGTACCGGCAGGCAGAGCAGCGCTTGCAGCAAGCGGTGGACGTGGCTGGCAGCGAACAGGTCCATGCCGCGAGTGACCAGCGTGACGCCGTCGGCCGCATCGTCAAGCGTCGCTGCGAGGTGGTAGCTGGCGGGTGTGTCCGCCTCCTTGCGCACCAGCACGACATCGCCGGCGAGGTCCGGGCGAGCGATCTGTTCGCCGGCAAGCTCGTCGATCCAAGTCAGGGGGCCGGTGCGGGCGAGGGCCTCCTTCACATCAAGGCGCCAGGCGACCGGTCCGGTGAAATCGCGTTCGGCCCCGCGGCAAGTGCCCGGATAGACCGGCCCGTCTGGCCCTTTCGTAAGAGCCGCTGCGGCGATTTCCGCCCGGGTGCAGCGGCATGGATAGAGCAGGTCCATTTCGCGCAAAGCCTGCGCCGCCGCTTCGTAGCTGGCGATGCGCGAGGACTGGGCCGGGACTTCCTCCCAATCCAGCCCGAGCCAGGCGAGGTCGGCGCGGAATTCCTCGGCCAGGTCGGCGCGCGAGCGTGAGCCGTCGATATCCTCGATCCGCAGCAGAAACCGCCCGCCACGAGCCTGCGCCAGGTCGTGCGCCACGATCGCCGAATAGGCGTGGCCCAGGTGCAGCGAGCCATTGGGGCTGGGGGCAAAGCGCGTGACAGTCATGCCGCACTCCCTAACAATATCGCGCAGTTGCGGCAAAACGCTGGGGATTCTGTCTTCGTAACGGGGTTGACGCAAATTGCTGCAAATGCTCCCCTACGACACATCAGGGGAGCATAACGCTGTGCTCAAGGCTGAACTGATCGATCGGGCCACTCGGTTCCGCAGCGCGGAAGAGGATCCCACGCGCAAGCTGGAAAATTGTCCTGCGCTGGTCCTCAACGCCGACTACACCCCGCTGTCCTATTACCCGCTGAGCCTGTGGCCGTGGCAGACCGCGATCAAGGCGATCTTCCTCGAACGGGTCGATGTGGTCGCGACTTACGAGCGCATGGTGCATTCGCCTTCGCTCGACATGCAGATCCCCTCGGTGATCGCTCTGCGGCAATATGTGAAGCCGAGCGAGTTTCCGGCTTTCACGCGCTTCAACGTGTTCCTGCGAGATCACTTCGCCTGCCAGTACTGCGGCAGCCCGCAGCACCTGACGTTCGATCACGTCGTGCCCCGCCGGCTGGGCGGCAAGACGACGTGGGAGAACATCATCACCGCCTGCGCACCGTGCAACATGAAGAAGGGCGGGCGCACCCCGCGCCAGGCGCAGATGCATCCCTTGATCGAACCGATCCGGCCGACGAGCTGGCAATTGATCCAGCAGGGCAAGAGCTTCCCGCCCAATTACCTGCACGAAACCTGGCGGGACTGGCTCTACTGGGACATCGAGCTCGAGGAGTAATCTCGGGGCGCGAGAGCGCCGCGTGGCCTGCCTCGGCATTCCCCCAAAGATTTACGCTATGCCATGCGCCCTCTCGGCGTTAGGGCGCTCCGACGCGTAACCTTCAAGCACCAGAGGATCGCCCTTGGCTGACGAGCAAACCGACCGTTTTACCGCGCGTGAAGCGCTGTTTTACCACGAGACGATCCGGCCCGGTAAGATCGAGATCATCGCCAGCAAGCCGATGGCGACTCAGCGCGATCTCAGCCTCGCCTATTCTCCGGGTGTTGCTGTTCCGGTTCAGGCCATTGCCGACGATCCCGCGAACGCCGCCCGCTACACCGCCCGCTCGAACCTCGTCGCGGTGATCTCCAACGGCACCGCCATCCTCGGCATGGGCAATTTGGGCGCGCTGGCTTCCAAGCCGGTGATGGAAGGCAAGGCGGTGCTGTTCAAGCGCTTCGCCGACGTCGACTCGATCGACATCGAACTCGCCACCGAGGACCCGGAAGCCTTTATCAACGCGGTCGCGCTGATGGAGCCGACTTTCGGCGGCATCAACCTCGAAGACATCGCGGCACCGGAATGCTTCGTGATCGAGCAGGCCCTGCGCGAGCGGATGAACATCCCGGTCATGCACGATGACCAACACGGCACCGCGATCATCTCGGCCGCCGGCCTGCTCAACGCATGCTTCATCACCGGCCGCGATCTCAAGGACGTGCGCATGGTGGTGAACGGCGCCGGCGCCTCGGCCATCGCCTGCACCGCTCTGATCAAGGCGCTCGGCGTGCCGCACGAAAACGTCATGATGTGCGACCGTTCGGGCGTGATCTACCGCGGCCGCGACAACGTCGATCAGTGGAAGAGCGCGCATGCGATCGACACCGACGCGCGCACCCTGGAAGAGGCGCTCGTGGGTGCCGACATCTTCCTCGGCCTCTCGGCTGCCGGGGCGCTCAAGCCTGAGTGGGTGGCGAAGATGGCCGATCAGCCGATCATCTTCGCGATGGCCAACCCCGATCCGGAAATCACTCCGGACGATGCCAAGGCCGTACGTCCCGACGCGATCATCGCCACTGGCCGTTCGGACTACCCGAACCAGGTCAATAACGTGCTCGGTTTCCCGTTCATCTTCCGCGGCGCGCTCGACGTGCAGGCGACCGCGATCAACGAAGAGATGAAGATCGGCGCTGCCCGCGCGATTGCCGAGCTGGCCCGCGAGTCGGTGCCGGAAGAAGTCGCCGCGGCTTACGGCAAGAGCCATCAGTTCGGGCGCGACTACATCATTCCCGCCCCGTTCGATCCGCGCCTGATGGAAGTCGTCCCGATGGCCGTCGCCCGCGCGGCGATGGAAAGTGGCGTGGCGCAGAAGCCGATCGAGGACTTCGAGGCTTACCGCCTCGAGCTCAAAAGCCGCCTCAATCCCACGACTTCGGTCATGGCCAGCGTCTATGCCGAAGTGAAGAACAACCCCAAGCGGGTGGTGTTTGCCGAAGCGGAAGAGGAAGTGGTGCTGCGCGCCGCGATCCAGTTCCAGGAATTCGGTTATGGCACCCCCGTGCTCGTCGGGCGCACTCAGGCCGTGGTGGACAAGCTGGCTGAGCTCGGCGTGTCGGATCCGCGGCAGTTCGAAATCCAGAACTCGGCGGACTCGATCCTGGTGCCGCAGATGGCGGACTACCTCTACAAGCGCCTGCAGCGCCGCGGCTTCACCGAGCGTGACGTGCGCCGCATGGTCAACCAGGACCGCAACACCTTTGCCTCGCTGCTCGTGGCCCTCGGCCATGGCGACGCGCTGATCTCCGGCCTCACCCGGCCTTTCGCGCAGACCATGCGCGAAGTCAGCCAGGTGATCGATCCGAAGCCAGGCCAGGTGCCGTTCGGCGTCCACATGATGATCGGCAAGAACTACACCGTGTTCCTGGCCGATACGACGATCAACGAGCGGCCGAACGCCGAGGAACTCGCCCACATCGCCAAGGAAACGGCCGCCGTGGCGCGCCGGCTTGGGCATGAGCCGCGAGTGGCCTTCCTGTCCTATTCGACCTTCGGCAACCCGTCGGGCAAGTGGCTCGATAACATCCGCGACGCGGTCCACATTCTCGACGCCGAGGATCCGGGCTTCGAATACGAAGGCGAAATGGCACCCGATGCCGCGCTCAATCCGCGCGTGATGTCGCTCTATCCGTTCAGCCGCCTTTCGGGCCCGGCCAACGTGCTGGTCATGCCCGGCCTGCAGTCGGCCAACCTTTCGGCCAAGCTGCTGCGCGAACTCGCCGGCAACGCGACGATCGGCCCGATGCTGATCGGCCTCGAGAAGCCGGTCCAGATCGCGCCGATGACAGCGAACGCGCCTGACGTGCTGACCCTGGCGGTACTCGCGGCGGCCGGCGTCGTCGGATGAGGACAGCCGGGGCGTACGGCGCCCTGGTTCTGGTGCCGCTGATCTTTGCGGTAATCAGCCTGCCGATGGCGCTGGAGTGGGTCGGTCCGAACGCCTTCTACGGCGCCCGGACCGCGGCGACCCGCGCCTCTGAGGCTGAGTGGTATCGGATCAATCAGCTCACGGGCCTAGCTGGCGTGGTGGGCGGCTTGATCGGAGCGGCGGCGAACCTGCTGATCGTTCGTTCAGGCCTGGGCGTCACGACCAAGCAAGCCGCCTGCATTGCAGTGATTGTCGCTGTGGCGGTGTTGATGACGGCGACGGCCTCCGCCGTCGCCTAGTCACCTAGTAGTTCACCTTGGGGCGATCAGCCCCAGGCCATCCATACGCCGTAAGCGCTGGTCAGGGTCAGGACGATACCGACCAGGATCAGCATCTGCTTGGCGGGGAAGTGCTTGGCCGCCCAGGCACCGAGCGGGGCTGCCAGCAGGCCGCCGATCAGCAAGCCGAGCGTGGCGCCGGCGAGCTTTTCAACGCCGAGGTGCCAGATGAACGACGCAGAGATCGTCACCGTCAGGAAGAACTCGGCCGCGCTGACCGTGCCGACCACCTTGCGGGGCTCGGCGCCCTGGATCAGCAGGTTCGAGGTGACGACCGGCCCCCAGCCGCCGCCGCCGGCAGCATCCAGAAAGCCGCCGACAAGACCGAGCGGAGCCACGAGCTTCGCTTCCTTGAGCTTGGGCGGATACATCAGGCCGCGCCACAGCAGATAGACACCGATCGAAGCGAGGTAGAGCAGCACGAACGGCTTCACTACGGCAGCATCGAGGCTCGAAAGCACATAGGCGCCAAGGAAGCCGCCGATCATGCCGGGCACGACCAGATGGACGAATAGCTTTGCGTCGATATTCCGGTGCAGCAGGTGGCTGAGACCCGAAACGCCGGTGGTGAATACCTCGACGATGTGAACGCGCTGCGAAGCGTGCGCGGGCGGTACGCCCAGCACGCCTACCAGCAGCGTGTTCGAGATGACGCCGAAGGCCATGCCGAGTGCACCGTCGACCAGCTGAGCGGCAAAACCCACCGCGATAAATGGTAGCAAAGCAGCAAGGTCGAAATCGCCAAACGGCATGCGGCAGTCCCCTTTGTTCCGTGCGATCCGGCTATCGAACCTATTCTCAACCAAAAAGATAGAGAATCATTCAGGCAGAGAAGTTTGGCTATTTGAGGGAAATACGGCCTTACTGGGGCAGAGAGGTCAAGTTAGCCAAAAGCGTCGCGGCCTCTCCAAAGGTCCTACCTGCGGCGAAAGCGGAAGTACCAGACCTCGTGACCGTCGCGTCGTGCCTTGGCTTCGTAGCGGGTTTCACTCCAGCCGCCGGGTCGGTTCTGCCAGCTCTGCGGCCCATCCACGAGCCATTCGAACTGGTCGGTGTGGCGGCGCATGATCATCAGCGCATGGCGCAGGTAGATCGGATGGTCGGTCCCGAAGCGGAATTCGCCGCCGGGCTTGAGCTTGGCTGCGAACATGTCGACCGGGCCATCGTTCATCATGCGCCGCTTGGCATGGCGCGCCTTGGGCCAAGGGTCGGGATGAAGCAGATAGACGAACGACAGCGCGCCATCGGGCACGCGCGAGAGCACTTCGAGCGCGTCTCCGTGATGAAGTCGGATATTCGCGATCGGTGGGTGCGAGCCATGATCGCCGCTGACATGGACCAGCGCCTGGGCGACTCCGTTCACGAACGGTTCGCAGCCGATGAAGCCGTGGCCGGGGAGCAGGTCGGCCCGCGCCGCCATATGCTCTCCGCCGCCGAAGCCGATCTCGAAATGCAGGGGACAGTCCTCGCCGAACAGGCGCTCTGCCGTGACCGGTCCCTCCACCGGCACCGCGATCTGCGGCAGCAGCGTATCGACCAGGTCTTGCTGCCCGGCACGCAGGGTCTTGCCTTTGGAGCGGCCGTAGAGACGGTTGAGAGTGGTCGGATCGCCCGACTTGTGTGCAGTCATGGCGCGCCGCTAGGCCGCAGCAGGCGGCGTTGTCCAGCGCCTTGCACGCGATTGGCGCCAATCGGTGCGGCAAAGAAAAAGGCCCGCCTCCAGGGGAAGCGGGCCGAAAGTCTCTAGGAGTACGATAGTTAACTAGGAGAAATTTCTCAGGCCGCTTCGACCTCTTCGCCCGGATCACGCAGCACGTAGCCACGACCCCAGACGGTCTCGATGTAGTTTTCGCCCTCGCAAGCGCTCGAGAGCTTCTTGCGCAGCTTGCAGATGAAGACGTCGATGATCTTCAGTTCGGGTTCGTCCATGCCGCCATAAAGGTGGTTGAGGAACATTTCCTTGGTCAAGGTCGTGCCCTTGCGGAGCGAAAGCAGCTCCAGCATGGCGTATTCCTTGCCCGTCAGGTGAACGCGCGCGCCATCGACTTCCACGGTCTTGGCGTCGAGGTTAACCGCCAGCTTGCCGGTACGGATAACCGATTGCGAATGACCCTTCGAGCGGCGCACCACGGCGTGGATGCGGGCGATCAGCTCGTCGCGGTGGAACGGCTTGGTCACATAGTCGTCGGCACCGAAGCCGAAGCTGCGAATCTTGGAATCCATTTCCGAAATGCCGGAAAGGATCAGCACCGGCGTCTGCACCTTGGCGACGCGCAGTTTCTTAAGCACGTCATAGCCGTGCATGTCAGGCAGGTTGAGGTCGAGCAGGATGATGTCGTAATCATACAGCTTGCCCAGGTCCAAACCCTCTTCGCCCAGATCGGTCGAATAGACGTTGAACCCCTCGGTCGTGAGCATGAGCTCGATCGCCTTGGCGGTCGTCGGCTCGTCCTCGATCAACAGAACTCGCATCGCTGTCCCCCTAGAGCTCCTGGTAACGTCACGCTAACAGGTGTTGCCCGGAATTAACCACGACATCTCTCAACGAAAAAGGTTAATTTTTCCTTTAACCATTTCGCGAGATTCGGGTCATACGGGATTTCCGCTATGCGACGCGGGCCAACTTTTTCTGCCGGCGGCGCTGGACCGAAGAGCCGATCCCGATCGCCTCACGATACTTGGCGACCGTCCGGCGGGCGAGGTCGAAGCCTTTGGCCTTGAGCAGTTCGACGAGCTTGTCGTCGGAAAGAATGTCGTCCGCGCTTTCGGCGTCGCACAGCGAACGGATCTGCGCCTTCACGGTCTCGGCGGACACCGCCCCTTCGCCATCGGCCGAAGCGACGCCGCTGGTGAAGAAGTACTTGAGCTCGAAAGTGCCGCGGCCGCAGTTGAGGTACTTGTTCGATGCGACCCGGCTGACCGTGCTCTCGTGCATCTCGATCGCTTCGGCCACCATGCGCATGGTCAACGGGCGAAGATGCGATACGCCGCGGCGGAAGAAACCTTCCTGCTGCTTCACGATCTCGGCAGCGACCTTGAGGATGGTCTTTTGCCTCTGGTCGAGCGCCTTGATCAGCGAGTTCGCTTCCGACAACCGCTCGCTCAGCCAGCGGCGAGCCCCGCGTTCAACGCAACCACCGCGCAGCTCGACGTAGTAGGGGCGGTTGATGATCAGGCGCGGAAGCGTCGCCTGGTTCAACGCGATCTCCCAGCCCTTGTCGCCATCGCCGGAGATGAGGATGTCGGGCACGATGGGGGCTCGCTCACCGCCGCCGAATCGCAGGCCCGGCTTTGGATCGTAGCCGCGCAGTTCGACGAGCATGTCGGCGAAATCCTCGTCATCGACGTCGCACATGCGCTTGAGTCGGGCGAACTCACCCCTGGCTACGAGTTCGAGGTTGTCGATCAGCCGCGCCATGCAGGGATCGTAGCGGTCGGCCTCCCTGGCCTGGAGGGCGATGCACTCGGACAAGCTGCGTGCGCCGACCCCGGTCGGATCGAGTGTCTGCACGATCGCAAGTGCCTCTTCCACGCGCGCCAGCGGGACGCCGAGGCTGTCCGCTATTTCGAGCAACGGCGTGGTGAGATAGCCGACCTCGTCGATCAGCCCGATCAGATGGCGGGCGACGAACAGCAGTTCGTGGTTCGAGGTGACGGCGCCGATCTGCGCTTCGAGATGCTCGGCGAGCGTAGGCTCATCATCGCCGCGTTCGTCGATGTCCGGCCCCGCTTCGCTCCCACCCATCGAGGCGGTGGCCGACCAGTCGCCGGTGTCGCGGTCACGGTCGAGCGCGGTGACGTCGATGTCGAGTGGCGCATCGGCTTCACCCTGGCCGCGCAAGATGAGTTCGTCGGACGAGGGGGTCTCAGGCGCTTCTTCGCGCGTGTCAGGTTCGGCCTGGCGTTCGAGAGAAAGTTCTCCCGCTTCGAGCAACGGGTTGTTGTCGAGCGCGTCACCGATGAAGGCTTCGATTTCGAGGTTGGACAGCGCCAGCAGCTTGATCGCCTGCTGGAGCTGCGGCGTCATCGTCAGCGACTGGGATTGCCGCAGGTCGAGCCGAGGCCCCAGTGCCATCGATCAGCCTCCCCCCAAGCCCGACCTAAAGGGTGAAGCTCTCACCGAGGTAGAGCCGCCGCACATTGGGGTCGGCGACCAGATCCTCGGGACTTCCGGCGAACAGCACCTGTCCGCCGTAGATGATGCAGGCGCGATCGACGATATCGAGCGTCTCGCGCACGTTGTGGTCGGTGATCAGCACGCCGATGCCGCGGCGCTTGAGGTCTTTGACCAGTTCGCGGATGTCGCCAATCGACAGCGGATCGATCCCCGCGAACGGTTCGTCCAGCAGCATGATCGAAGGCTTGGCCGCCAGCGCACGGGCAATCTCGCACCGCCGCCGCTCGCCGCCCGACAGGGCCATCGCCGGGCTGCCGCGCAAACGGGTGAGATGGAATTCCTCAAGCAGCCGATCGAGCTCGGCCGCGCGGACGTGCTTGTCGGGCTCGACCATCTCGAGCACGCAATTGATGTTCTGCTCCACCGTCATCCCGCGGAAAATCGAGGTTTCCTGGGGCAGGTAGCCGAGGCCGAGGATCGCGCGACGGTACATCGGGAGCTTCGTGACATCGACGCCATCCATCAGGATGCGGCCGCTGTCCGGACGGACGAGGCCCATGATCGAATAGAAGCAGGTCGTCTTGCCGGCGCCGTTGGGGCCGAGCAGCCCGAGCACCTCTCCCTTGCCGACCGTCAGCGAGATGTCCGACAGGACGGCGCGCTTGTCATAGCTCTTGGCGATGGACACCACCTCGAGCCCGCCTTGCGGGATCGGCGGCGCGGCATTGGCGGGCGCCTCTGCCATGGCGGAGGCGAGGGCGTGGGTGTCGAGGGCGGTTTCGTCGAGCGGGGTCATGGCTTCTGGTTCAGTCCTTTAGCACGACTTGCGGCGGTTTGAACCCCGTTGGCAGGATTCCTGCATGACACGTTCGGAACCTAAGGCGGAGTGACAAGGTTACTACTCTTGAAACACTGTCACCTTGGTGAGATAGTTCGAGTCGGGAATGCAGAGGAGGAAAGGCGCGTGAACAAGACGCTCCGGGAATCTGCGGCAACGCCAAAGGCGGCCGATAAGAAGTCAGTTGGTAAGAAGCTCGATTGGCGACGCAAGATGAGCGACCACGTCGCTTATGCGCTGCTGGTATACACGGGCCTGCAGATTTTCGTGACGATGGGCGCGCTCAAGAGCGGCCACAGTTCGATCCTCCCCTACTTCGCCCTGATAGTCCTGGTTGCCGCGATCATTCCAGCCTGCCGCATGTTCGAGCAGCGCTGGGACGGGCTGAGCGACAACGACGCCGCCAATCCCGAGCTGGCCGACCGCTTCAAGCGCGACCGCCTGATTCTGTGGCTTTGCGCGCTGGGACTTCCCTTCGTCCTTACCGGACTGTTCAAGGTCGCTTACACCTTCCTTTACTGATGTAGCGCCTCCGGGTCACTCGACATGGGGACCGAGGCCGAAGCGCTCGAACGGATGATCGAGCGCTATTCGCCGGAAGTGGCGGAGCTGGGCCGATCTCTCATCGCGCAGATGCGGGCGCGGATTCCCCAGGCCAACGCCCTGGTTTACGACAACTACAACGCGCTTGGCGTGGGCTTTGCCCGGGACCATTCGTCCTCGGGCGTCATCATCTCGGTGGTGCTTTACCCGCGGTGGGTGAGCCTGTTCTTCTTCAAGGGAGCCTTGCTGGACGATCCCGCGGGTCTGTTGCAGGGCAGTGGCACGATCATCCGCCACATCCGCTTCCAGGATGCAGCCGAATTCGCGAGACCCGAGGTCGAATCGCTGATCGCTGCCGCGCTGGATCTGGTCGAGCCGCCGCTGGACCCCACGGTCGAGGGCAGGCTGGTCATCAAGTCGATTTCGGCGAGGCAGCGACCGCGCCGCCCCGCCTAATCGAATAAAGTCAGGCGGCTGCCTGGTTGTAACGCTCGATGGCTTCGATCGTTACCTGGCGTGCCTGGGCGGCATCGCCCCACTCGCCGACCCGTACCCACTTTTCGGATTCCAGGTCCTTGTAGTGCTTGAAGAAGTGCTCGATCTGCTGAAGCACGATCGAAGGCAGGTCTTCGCGTTCGCCGACGTCCGAATAATACGGGAACGTCGAATCGACCGGCACGCAGATCAGCTTCTCGTCACCACCATGCTCGTCTTCGAGCACCAGCACGCCGATCGGGCGGGCGCGGACGACGCAGCCCGGGATGAAGGGCGAGCGCGAAATGACCAGCGCGTCCAGCGGATCGCCGTCGGGCGACAGGGTGTGTGGCACGAAACCGTAGTTCGCCGGATAACGCATCGGAGTGTGCAGGATGCGGTCGACGAACAGGGCGCCGCTCTTCTTGTCGAATTCGTACTTTACCGGTTCGCCGCCGGTCGGAACCTCGATGATGACGTTCAGGCTCTCGGGCGGATTATCGCCGGTCGGAATGTGTTCGATACGCATTAAGGCTCGCTTCCATCAGGTAGTCTGGCTCCCCCCCTATTCTTGGCCCTTTTCGGGCCCTCATTTTTTCGGGGCGCCTAGAGCATGGGCTGCGGCTTGGCGAGAGCGAATTGCCGTGCGCGCAAATCTGCGGCATCACCCGTTCCACCAAGGCGGCAAGACGGGCGCATAACGAGCCGCAAGCCCTGGATGAGAGGAAACCGATGCACGTAGGCCTTGCCTCTGGATTCGCGCACCAGCGCGGCGACAGCTATTCCGACACCCGGTTCATCCGCGAAGAGGTCGAGAATCTCGTCCTCGCCGAAGAACTCGGCTTCGATTCGGTGTGGATCACCGAGCACCACTTCACCGACTATTCTATGTCGAACGATCCGCTGCAGCTCCTGAGCTACATCGCCGGTAGAACGAAGCGGGTGAAGCTGGGGACCCAGGTCATCATCGCACCGTGGCGCGATCCGGTGCGGCTGGCCGAAGCGATCATCAACCTCGACATCATGTCCGGCGGCCGGGCGATCCTGGGCTTCGGCGGCGGGCTCTCCCCTGACGAATTCCATGGTCTGCGGATCGACCAGAACAAGTCGCGCGCGCTCTACAACGACGTGCTCGACCTGGTCATTCCGGCGATCGAAACCGGCATCCTCGAAGGCGAGACCGAAACCATCAGCCAGCCGCGAGTCGAGCTGCGGCCGCGGCCGTTCAGGAGCTTCGAGGGGCGCAAGTTCTGCGGCTCGCTCTCGGGCACCTCGATGTTCGCGGCGGCGCGCCACGGCTTCGGCAACATGGTCCTGATGCTGCCCCAGCGCGGCAAGGAGGTCGGGCCCGACAAGTACAACGAGGTATGGCAGGAAGTGCATGGCCCGGGCACCCGCCCGCCGGCGCCGATGGTCAGCGGCAACTTCTACATCGACGAGGATGCCGGCTTCGCGGAGGCGCAAGGCCACAAGTACCTCGCCAACACGATGCGCGCCGCGGTCAAGAACTACAGCCTCGACAAGCCTGGTACCTTCAAGGACATCAAGGGCTACGAGAACTACGAGAACATGACCATGCCGCCCGAGGCGGTGGAGGAATACTGCCAGAACTTCGGCCATGGCGCGGTTACCGGCACCCCGCAGATGATCCTCGATCGGATGTGGGAGCTCAAGGAAGCCTTCAAGCCGCAGGGATTCTTCCCGCACCTCTACTTCGGCGGCATGCCGCAGGAAGAGGCGCTCAAGAACATGCACCTGTTCGCCGAGAAGGTGCTGCCCGAGGTGAAGAGCTGGGAAGCCGAGGTCTCGATAGACGATCGCTTCCTGGAGGCGGCGGAGTAAGTGGTCTCCCCTCCCGTGAGCGGGAGGGGAACTAACCCCCGAGCACGTTGATCGCGAAGGCGATCAGTCCGATGTTGAACAGGAATGCGCCGAAGGTGTGCAGCAGCACGATCCGGCGCATAGAGGTGCGCGTGATCTGCACGTCGGAGGTCTGGAACGTCATCCCGAGCGTGAACGCGAAATAGGCGAAGTCGTGGTAGTCGGGCGTTTGCGTTCCCGGAAACTCCAGGCCGCCCGAGTCACCGCCGTCCGTAGCGCTGGCATAGAACGCGTGGGCATAGTGCAGCGCGTAGACCGCGTTGGCGAAGAGCCAGACCAAGATCAGAGTTCCCACTAGTCTGACGACCGAGCCGGGATCGCCATTTCGCGCGCCGTCGAGCTCGCCGATGATCGCCGCCATCGCCACCGCCGTCAGCAGGGTGGTGAGCAAAAGCACCAGCACCCGGTTGGCATCGTTCGCCGCCGCGTGGCTGCGCATCTCGTCGGGCGTCGAATAACGCACCAGACCGCCGAGCGAGGCGAGAAACGCAAGCGAAGCGAGATCGAACGCGACCGCGATCCCATCGAGCCAGCCGCGTTGTTCGAAGCTCAATCGATATCCGGCGTAGGACAGTACAAGCACGCCCAGGAACAGCAGGAACCGCGGCGGGGCAATACGATTGCCGATCGAGAGACGGGTAGGCGCCGGGTTCACATCGACACCATAGCGCCTTTCCCGGCACCGGCGCCAGCAACGCGTCTTTGCGAACCCGCGCTTTGCAGCTAAGCGCCGGGGCGCATGAGCAGGATCGAAACTCCCAAGCCCATCAGGGGCACGCAGGACATCTTCGGCGCCGAGGCCGAAGCTTTCGCACACGTGGTCGAAACCTTCGACCGGGTGCGCAAACTCTACCGCTTCCGCCGCGTCGAAATGCCGGTGTTCGAAAAGACCGAGGTGTTCAGCCGCTCGCTCGGCGAAACGACCGACGTGGTCTCGAAGGAAATGTACAGCTTCGAGGATCGCGGCGGAGAGTCGCTGACCCTGCGTCCGGAATTCACCGCTGGTATCGCCCGCGCCTACCTCACCGACGGCTGGCAGCAGTACGCGCCGCTCAAGGTCGCGACTCACGGCCCGCTGTTCCGGTACGAACGTCCGCAGAAGGGCCGTTACCGCCAGTTCCACCAGATCGACGCCGAGATCATCGGCGCGGGCGAGCCGCATGCCGATGTCGAGCTGCTCGCAATGGCCGACCAGCTTCTGAAAGAGCTTGGGATTGCCGATGGCGTGACGCTGCAGCTCAACACGCTGGGCGATGCGGAGAGCCGCGAGGCCTGGCGCGCGGCGCTGGTCGAGCATTTCCGCGAATCCCGCGATGCGCTGTCCGAAGATTCGCAGGAGCGGCTCGAAAAGAACCCGCTGCGCATCCTCGACAGCAAGGACCCGCGCGACAAGGCGCTGGTCCACAACGCCCCGCGCATCGACGACTTCCTCAGCGGCGAGGCCGAGCGGTTCTTCCTGCAGGTGACCGACGGCCTCGATGCCGCGGGCGTCGCCTGGACGCGCAATCCGGCGCTGGTGCGCGGGCTCGACTACTATCGCCATACCGCATTCGAGTTCGTCACCGACCGGCTGGGGGCGCAGGGCACTGTGCTCGGTGGCGGGCGCTACGACGGGCTGATGCAGAGCCTTGGCGGCGCGCCGACACCGGCGGTCGGCTGGGCTGCCGGGATCGAGCGGCTGGCGATGCTGGTCGAGGTTGCGGGCAAAGTCGCGATCGAGACGCTCGACGTTATTCTGGCGGTCGAAGACGATCGCGCCCTGCGGGTGGCGCAGCAATCGCTCGCTCAGCTCCGCCGCGCCGGCTTCTCGGCCGACATGATCGCCAGCGGTTCTCCGCGGAAGCGCTTCGACAAGGCCGTGAAGGCGGACGCTCGGGTAATCCTCGGCTTCACGCACAACGAGGATCAGATTGTGCGGAGCCTGCGCGGCCCTGACGACTGGGTGGAGAAGATCGACGCGGTGGTCTTGCCGTTGATCCTGGCCCAGGGCCAATGACCATCCCCGAAGAGCGCCTAGCGCAGATTGCCAACCGCTTTGCCGAACTCGAAGCGCGGCTCGCCTCGGGCCAGCTCGAAGGTGAGGCTTTCGTCACGGCCAGCCGCGATTATGCCGAACTCGAGCCCGTCGCCAAGGCGGCGCTGGAAGTACGCGAAATGCGCTCCGAGATCGTCCAGCTAGCCGCGCTGACCGAGGACCCGGAGATGCGCGCGCTGGCTGACGAGGAACTGGCGGAATTGCGCCGGGCCCTGCCCGAGGCAGAGCGGGCGCTGTCGATCGCTCTGCTGCCGCGTGACGCCGCCGATGCGCGTCCGGCAATGCTCGAAATCCGCGCCGGGACCGGCGGGGACGAGGCGGCGCTGTTCGCGGGTGACCTCTTCCGCATGTACGAACGCTTTGCCGGAGAGCAGGGCTGGAAGGTCGAGCCGATCTCGATGAACGCCAGCGATGTCGGCGGGTTCAAGGAAATCGTCGCCAACGTCTCGGGCACCGGAGTGTTCGCCAAGCTCAAGTTCGAAAGCGGGGTGCACCGCGTCCAGCGCGTGCCGGCAACCGAGAGCGGCGGGCGGATCCACACTTCGGCCGCCACGGTGGCCGTGCTGCCGGAGCCGACCGAGGTCGACGTGCACATCGAGGATAAGGACCTCAAGATCGACATCTACCGCTCTTCCGGGGCGGGCGGCCAGCACGTCAACACGACCGATTCCGCGGTCCGCATCACCCACTTGCCGAGCGGCATCGTGGTGATCCAGCAGGACGAGCGCAGCCAGCACAAGAACCGCGCCAAGGCCATGCAGGTGCTGCGTGCACGCCTCTACGAAAAGATGCGCGAGGAAGCCCATGGGGTCGAGGCCGAGGCGCGCAAGGCCATGGTCGGATCTGGCGACCGTTCGGAGCGCATCCGCACCTACAACTTCCCGCAAGGCCGGGTGACCGACCACCGCATCGGGTTGACCCTGCACAAGCTCGACGAAGTGCTCGAAGGTCCGGGGCTGGGGGAGCTGGTGAACGCGCTGACCGCCGAAGACCAGGCCAAGCGGCTGGCCGCGCTCGGCGAATGACCACTGTCGCGCAAGCCCTGCGCGAAGCGGCGACCCGGCTCGAACCGGTCTCAGACACGGCCCGGCTCGATGCGGAGCTACTCATGGCCCATGCCCTCGGGTCGTCGCGCTCCGAGCTATTGCTGCGCCACATGCAGGCAGGAGTGCCCGATACGTTTGCCGGTCTAGTCGGGCGACGGGAGCTGCATGAACCGGTCGCGTACATCGTCGGGCGGAAGGAGTTCTACGGGCGAGAATTCCTAGTCGCGTCAGGCGTTCTCATTCCGCGGATGGATAGCGAGACTACCGTCGCCGCGGCGCTCAGCGCGGTGCCAGCTGCCCGTCGGGTGCTCGATTGCGGTGTCGGTTCAGGCGCTTTGTTGCTCACTGTCCTCGCCGAAACGCTGGGCGCAGAGGGCATCGGTATCGACCGGGCCGATGCTCCCCTGGAAGTGGCCTCGGCCAATGCGTCCCGGCTGGGTCTGTCCGACCGCGCGCAGGTGGTGCGCGGCGATTGGAACGAGCCGGGTTGGGCGGACGCGCTGGGCGAATTCGACCTCATCCTGGCGAACCCACCCTATGTGGAAGAGGATGCCCCGATTGCTCCTGCCGTGCGCGACTGGGAGCCTGAGGGAGCGCTCTTTGCCGGGCCCGAAGGCCTGAATGACTATCGCGTTCTCATCCCGCAATTGCTGCGCCTGCTCACGAAAAACGGAGTGGTCGTCCTCGAAATCGGCGCCACTCAGGCGGACCAAGTGGCTGGAATCGCCGAACAAGCGGGTTTTGCTTCCGAATTGCATCGTGATCTTGGGGGGCGGGCCCGAGCGCTGGTGTTGAAAAAGCTTGGCGATTAGGGCTTGGCAAACCCCATCCGACTCACTAACTCTCAGTTCAGGCCAGCGGTGGGAGGCGAAAGCCGGCACCGCGCCAGAAACTCCATCATTTGCCAAGTACCCGGGGGCTACCGCCCGCCGAAAGAGCAGATGGGGAACCGCGAGGCGCTCTTCCTTGCCCAGGAGGCGCAGCGGATGGGGGATGTGCGACCGGGAGGCCGGTCATTAATCGAGGAAGCAGATTTCCTTTGAACCAGAATCGCAACAACAATAACCGCCGGCGTGGTCGCGGCAACAATCGTGGCGGCCAGGGTGGCGGCAATTCCGGAAACCGGATCGATAGCCGTGCCCGTGGCAATGCTCCGCAGATGCTCGAAAAGTATCGCAAGCTGGCGCACGACGCGTCGCTGAACGGCGACCGCGTGCAGACCGAATATTACCTGCAGTTCGCGGACCACTACTTCCGCGTCGTGGCTGACAGCCGCACGCAGAAGGATGAGCAGCGCCCGCGGCGTGAGCATGATCGCGACGATCGCGAGCATGGCTACGACGCTGACGACTTCGAATCCGACGATCAGCAGGATCAGGGCGGTCGCGAACCGCAGCAGCAGAGCCAGCGTGGCCGTGAGCGGGATCGCAATGACGATCGCCGCCCGCGTGACCGCGACGAAGCTCCGCGCGTCAGCGAGGGCGTGCGCGCCAGCGAAGGCGACGACGCTACGACGCCGGACGACAACCCGTTCACTCGCGAAACCCGGGCTCCGCGCCCGCGTGCTCGCGGCCGTGGCCGTCCGGCCAACGACGCCGATGCGGGCGAGCGGGCCTCGGAAGAGGAAGTGTCGAGCTTCGACCCCGGCTTGCTGCCGCCGTCGATCGTTCGGGAAGAGGAAGCCGAACCGCGTCCTCGCCCCCGTCCTCGCACCCGCAAGACCCGCCCTGTCGAAGACAGCGGCGACGAGGCTCTTGAAGCCGTAAGCTAAGCACGCTTGCACCCAGCGCCATGGCCCGCCAAACGCATGCCATGGCGCTCGTGCAACGCTCATGGCGATACCTGGCTGACCGTCCACGCCTGAGCGCGCTGGGCCTTGGCGTGCTGGCCGCAACCGGCTTTCAGCCCCTTGGCATTTGGCCGCTGGCCCTGGCGGCGATGGCGCTTTTCACAGCGCTTCTCGCCGATACGCCGAACGCCAAACGGGCCGCCGTGCTTGGCTGGTTCTTTGGCGTTGGCCACTTCACCTTCGGCAACAACTGGATCGCTACCGCCTTCACGCACCAGGCGGAAATGCCCGCTGTGCTCGGCTGGGCGGCGGTTCCGTTGCTCTCGCTTTACCTGGCGATCTACCCGGCGCTTGCGGCCATGGGTGCCCGTGCGGTCTCGCGCGGGGGCCTGAGCTGGACGCTGGCCTGGGCTTTCGCGGGGTGCTGGGCTCTCTCAGAACTGATGCGCGCGATCGTGTTCAGCGGCTACGCTTGGAACCCCTTCGCGATGGTCTTGCTCGGCCCGTTCGACCGGCCTGGGCTAGCGGCGCTCGCTCCCTGGATGGGGACTTACGCGCTTTCGGGCGTGGCGGTATTCCTTGCCGCGGCACTTGCCGTGTTGGTGCGCGAGCGGCGGCACCTTGTGGCGCTGCTGGTCGCCATTCTCCTGAGTGTCGGGATGTACCTTCCGGCCCCGGCAGAGCGCGATGGCAAGGTGCAATTCACGCTCGTGCAGCCCGATCTCCGCCAATACCGCATCAGCGACCCGCTCTACTACGAGCCGAATTACCTGCGCCTCGCCAAGTTCACCCACCCGCGTCAGCCGGGGCAGCCGCGGGTTGTCCTGTGGCCCGAATCAGGCCTCGCCGACTATCTCGAGCCGGGTTACCCGCAGCGCTACTACGACCGCATGACAGCTTTTGGAGATCCTGAGCTTGCGCGGGCTCGCATCGGACGCCTGATCGGCCCGGGCAGCGTGTTACTGACCGGTGCCGTCGAGCTGGAGATCGGCGGCGGCCGGGCCGTCGGGGCCTACAACGCAGTCAGCGCCATCGATGCCAGCGGCACCATCCTCGGCAGCTACGATAAGGCGCACCTGGTCCCCTACGGCGAATACCTGCCGATGCGCGAAGTCCTCGAGCCTATCGGGCTCAGCCGTCTGGTTCCGGGTGCGATCGACTTCATCCCCGGCCCCGGCCCGCGTACGCTCGATCTGGGCGCCCTTGGCAAGGCCGGTGTACAGGTCTGCTATGAGATCGTCTTCTCCGGCGAAGTGGTCGACCGCGCCAATCGTCCGGACTTCATCTTCAACCCCTCAAACGATGGCTGGTTCGGAAGTTTCGGTCCGCCCCAGCACCTCGCCCAGGCTCGACTGAGAGCTATCGAGGAGGGGCTACCCGTGCTCCGTTCGACCACGACAGGGATCAGCGCGGTCATCGATCCGCACGGCGTCGTTCGTCATTACTTGCCGATGCACAAGGCCGGCCGGATCGATGGCACGATACCGCTGGCCGCCCAACCGACGCCTTTCGCGCAGCTCGGCAACACGCTTGCGGTTGCCTGGGCCATGGTATTCCTTGGCCTTGCCTATATTGCGTCCCGCCGGGGGCGTCGTTAGACCTCCTGCCTGAAATTCACCCGAGGGAACCCAGCCTAAATGCGTCAGTCTTACCTGTTCACGTCCGAAAGCGTGTCCGAAGGCCATCCCGACAAGGTCTCGGACCAGATCTCCGACGCTATCGTCGACCTGTTCCTTTCCAAGGACGCGGAAGCGCGCGTCGCCTGCGAAACCCTGACGACCACGCAACTCGTGGTGCTTGCGGGCGAAATCCGCTGCAAGGGCGTGTTCGAGAACGGTGAGTGGGCGCCTGGCGCTCTCGAGGAAATCGAGAAGACCGTCCGCAACACGGTCAAGGACATCGGCTACGAACAGGCCGGCTTCCACTGGAACGAGTTCCGCTTCGAGAACAACCTGCATGGCCAGTCGGCGCACATCGCGCAGGGCGTGGATGCCAGCGGCAACAAGGACGAAGGTGCCGGCGACCAGGGCATCATGTTCGGTTATGCCTGCGACGAGACCCCGGACTTGATGCCCGCGACGCTCGACTACAGCCACAAGATCCTCGAACACATGGCGGCCGACCGCCACTCGGGTGCAGCTCCGTTCCTTGAGCCTGACGCCAAGAGCCAGGTCACGCTCAAGTTCGAAAACGGCAAGCCCGTTGCCGCCACCGCGATCGTCGTCTCGACCCAGCACGCCAAGGGTTATGACGAAGGCGCGAAGGAAGCCGAGCTCCATACCTACGTGAAGAAGGTGATCGCGGACGTGCTTCCGGCGAACCTGCTTTCCAACGGCACCGAGTATCACATCAACCCGACCGGCTCGTTCGAGATCGGCGGTCCGGACGGTGACGCTGGCCTGACCGGCCGCAAGATCATCGTCGACACCTACGGCGGCGCTGCGCCGCACGGCGGTGGTGCGTTCTCGGGCAAGGATCCGACAAAGGTCGACCGCTCGGCGGCATACATCACCCGCTATCTCGCCAAGAACATCGTCGCCGCCGGCCTCGCCAAGCGCTGCACGATCCAGCTGGCCTATGCTATCGGCGTGTCGAAGCCGCTGTCGCTTTATGTCGACACGCATGGCACCGGCACAGTTCCGGACGACAAGATCGAGACTGCGATCCAGTCGATCGACAAGCTCGGCGGTCTCACCCCGCGTGGTATCCGAACGCATCTGGGCCTCAACAAGCCGATCTACCGCAAGACCGCGGCCTACGGCCATTTCGGCCGCACGCCGGAAGGCGACTTCTTCCCGTGGGAAAAGACCGACCTGGTCGACGACCTCAAGGCTGCGCTGGCCTAACTCAAACCGAAATCCTCCCTGTCGGCGAAGCCGATAGGGAGGTGGCAGGCGCCGTAGGCGACTGACGGAGGGGCAGTAACGCTATTGGCCCCTCCACCACGACGCCACCGGCGTCACGCCTCCCTTTCGATAGGCTTCTCCGTACTAGGAGGATTGGGACGACACGCTGGCCATGTCCGACCCCAACCTGCGCGCTGCCAACAGGTAGTGCAGGCCCGCCCAGACGTAGAGCGCTCCCGTGATCGCCATTGCCACGGATAGTCCCTGCGCAGGGCCATGTGTCGCAGCCATGTGGTCGCTCAGCCAACCCAACAGGAACGGTCCGAGCGCGCTGGCGACCCCATAAACTACGTTGAGCACGGCAAAGGTCGAAACTCTCATCCGCGGGTGCATCAGGTTCTGAAGCGCGGCGTAAGTGATGCCAAGGTAGCCGAAGTTGAGGAATGTCGCGATGCTGATGAGGCCGAGCAGCACGCCGAGGCTCTCGCGCGTGATGGCGAATACGTAGAGCGGCCCGCCGATGATCAGGCAGACCGCCGGGATCAGGGCATAGGCGGCCGGGTTCTTGCCGCCCAGCTTGTCTCCCAGCCAGCCGCTTCCGACCACTGAGATCGCTGCGGGCAGGCTGGCAATGATGCCGGAATAGAGACCCGCCTCGGCCAGGCCCACCTCGAACTGGCGCATCATCAGCGAAGTGAAGAAGTAGTTCAGCCCGAACCCCAACATGGCCGCCAGCGACGAGCCGATCACCAGATTGCGCGCGCTGGGGAGCACGAACAGGCGGTGCAGCACCGCCTTCATCGGCGGCACCTCGTCGGTCACGACTTTGTCGTAGCGGCCTCGGGGAGGTTCGGCGACGAACAGCCAGGCCAGCAGCGCCAGCACGAGGCCGGGGATTGCGGCGATCAGGAAGGTCGAGCGCCAGTCGAACTCCTGCGCGATCCAGCCGCCACCGACGAAACCGACGAAGGCGCCGATCGGCGGGGAGAGCATCAGGATCGAAATCGCCAGGCCGCGCTTCGAAGGCGGGAAGTAGTCGGAGATGACCGACTGGTTGCTGGGCAAACCTATCGCCTCGCCGAGGCCGACGCCCATGCGGGCGAACAGCAGCTGCGTCCAACTCGCAGCCCAGCCGCAAGCGGCGGTCGCCAGGGACCAGAACAGCGTGCCGGCCGCGATCAGCGACAGGCGCCGCACCCGCTCCGCATAGCGGGCGACGATGAGGGCGACGCCGACGTTTAGAAGCGTGAAGGCCGATCCCATCAGCGAAACTTGCGCGTCGCTAAGCTGGAACTCACCCTTGATCGGTTCGACCAGCACGTTGACCACGATGCGGTCGATGAAGCCCACAGTGCCGATCGACATCAGCAGGATCAGCGCCAGCCAAGGCGAATCGCGGCGCGTATTGAGTGGCATTCCCATTCCTCCCGGTTCCGCTCAGTCGGCGGATTGGGGGGGAGATTGCCAAGGGTTGCGGGGATTTGCGAGCGCCGATTAGCGCGCGTTGCGGAAATCCTGCGTGATCGTGCCGGCGTCGCGCAGTTCGGCCTCGTGGCTTTCCTCCCGCCATTCCTCGGCAAGGGCCTGGGTTTCCCAGTCCTTCATCGCCGGATGCGCGATGACTCGCTCGACCCACTCTGCCCCGCGGCCAACCTTTAGGCCGTAAGTGCGGATGCGGTAGGCAACCGGTGCGTAGAAGGCGTCGGCCGCGGTGAACGAGGGGCCGGTCAGCCAGGGGCCGCCGAAGCGGGTTAGGCCTTCCTCGAAGATCTCCTGCACCCGCGCGACATTGCGCTGCAGGGCCTGGGACATCGGCTTGGGTTCCACCCGCACGCCGACGTTCATGGTGCAATCGTTTCGCAGGGCGCCGAAGCCGCCGTGCATCTCGGCGACAATGGCCTGGGCATAGGCGCGGGCGTCGCGATCCTCGGGCCAGATGCCGCCATGCCTGTCAGCCAGGTAGAGCGTGATGCCGAGCGAATCCCATACCCGACGCTCGCCATCGATCAGCAGCGGTACTTGCCCGGTGGGCGAGAACAGGCGGAAGTCTTCGTAGTTGTCGGGCTTGGTGAAAGGCTCGATCCGGTCATCGAACGGAATCCCGAGCGCCTTCATCAGCAGCCAGGGCCGCAGCGACCAGCTGGAATAGTTCCGGTTGGCTGTGATCAGCGTGTACCGCATGGCAGCGTCAGGCAAGATAACTCGCCGTGGTCTTGAGCGCCACCTCGTCCGCGCTCACGCCGGGGGCAAGCTCGATCAGGCGAAACGGGCTCGCATGGTCGGAGCGGTGGAACACCGCGAGATCGGTCACGATCATGTCGACCACGCTCTTGCCGGTCAGGGGCAGGGTGCATTCGGGAATGAACTTGGGGCTGCCGTCCTTGGCGTTGTGCTCCATCACCACGATGATCCGCTTGACCCCGGCGACGAGATCCATGGCGCCGCCCATGCCCTTCACGAGCTTGCCGGGGATCATCCAGTTGGCAATGTCGCCATGCTCGGAGACTTCCATCGCCCCGAGCACGGTCAGGTCGATATGCCCGCCGCGGATCATCGCGAAGCTCGCTGCGCTGTCGAAATAGGCCGTTTGCGGAAGCTCGCTGATGGTCTGCTTGCCGGCGTTGATCAGGTCTGCGTCAACCTCGTCAGGATAGGGGAAGGGCCCGATCCCTAGCATGCCGTTCTCGGACTGCAACGTCACCTCCATCCCCTTCGGGATGTGGTTCGCCACCAAGGTCGGGATGCCGATGCCGAGGTTCACGTAGAACCCGTCCTGCAGTTCAAGCGCGGCGCGGGCGGCCATCTGGTCGCGGGTCCAGGCCATTATACTGCCTCCCTCTCGCGCGTGGTCGTGAACTCGATCTTCTTGTCGTAGGGCGCGCCGACGATCATCCGCTGCACATAGACGCCGGGCAGGTGGATGCCGTCCGGGTCGAGGCTGCCGGTGGGGACGATCTCCTCCACCTCCACCACGCAGACCTTGCCGCAAGTCGCGGCGGGCAGGTTGAAGTTGCGTGCGGTCTTGCGGAACACGAGGTTACCGGTCTCGTCAGCCTTCCAGGCCTTGACGATCGCCAGGTCGGCGAAGATGCCGCGTTCGAGGATGTACTCCTGTCCGTCGAACTCCTTCACTTCCTTGCCCTCGGCCACGAGCGTGCCGACGCCGGTCTTGGTATAGAACCCGGGAATGCCCGCCCCGCCCGCGCGCATGCGTTCGGCGAGGGTGCCTTGGGGGCAGAACTCGACCTCAATCTCCCCGGCGAGATACTGACGCTCGAACTCCTTGTTCTCGCCGACGTAGGAGCTGATCATCTTGCTTACCTGCCGCGTGCGCAGCAGCTTGCCGATGCCTTCGTTGTCGATCCCGGCGTTGTTGCTGGCGAAGGTCAGGTTCGAGACCCCGCTGGCCTGGATCGCGTCGAGCAGGCGCTCCGGGAGGCCGCACAGGCCGAAGCCCCCGGCGGCGATGAGCATGCCGTCGCGCAGCAGCCCGTCGAGGGCCGCAGTAGCGTCGGGGTAGAGCTTCTTCATGAGCGACTCCCGCTGGACGTCAGCATTGGTTAGGCAAGGCGCGCGTCGCTGTCACCACCGAGCGCGATCCCCGAGCCCGCTCCATCCCAAAATTCATGCTGCAACGCAACATGGGAAAGATGTGCACACATAGGCAAGTTTGTGGCGTGAATGGCGAACATATGTGTAAGTTAGAAAGCTAAGTATTTCAATGCCATGCAACGATGTTGCGCATTTCGCAACATGACTTGCGCTTTTCGCACTTGCGAGATGAACGCCCTCGCCGCATATGGAGCAGGCCTTTCAGGCATCCTCTCCCAAACTTCCAAGGCCCGGCCGGCAACGTCCGGGTCTTTTTTTTGTCCGCTTTCCGCGTGGCTTTTCTACGTCCTCCCGGCACCTTCTTTCCGCTCGCCGGTTTGCAATCGGGGGGCGGCGCACCTAGCTCTCCATCGGACAGAACGGAAAGCGAGAGGGCGATGGCAGACGCGGTTGATGCGAAAGTGGAACAGGGCGAGGTTCGGCTGCAAGTTGCCGCCGCGCGCCAGGAAGAAAGCGGCACCGGCGTCGCCCGCATGCCCCGTAGCGCGTTCAAGACTCTCGGCATCACCGAAGGCGACGTAGTCGAACTCGAAGGCAAGCGTGTTACGGCGGCGATTGCCCTGCCTGCCTATGCCGAAGACGAATCTCTCGATGTCGTACGGCTCGACGGTCTCCAGCGCGCCAACGCGCAGACCTCGTCCGGCGAGCACATCAAGATCCGCTCGGTCGAATCGCGCCCCGCGACGCGCGTGGTGTTCGCTCCGGCGCAACGCGAGATGCGTCTTCAGGGACCGACCGAGGCCTTGAAGCGGGTATTCTTCCGCCGTCCGCTGGTGGCGGGCGATCTCGTCGCCACGACCGGTCAGCAGCCCGTGCAGGACGTGCCCGCGGCGGTGCGGCGCATGTACAATGCCCCGGCTTATGCGCTGACGCAGATCCGCCTCCAGGTCGTCAGCACCGTGCCCAAGGGCATCGTCCACATCGACGAGAGCACCGAAGTCGAACTGCGTTCCGAGTTCGAGGAGCCGAGCGACAGCCGCGGTATCATCAACTACGATGACGTCGGCGGCATGCAGGAAACCATCGACGCCCTGCGCGAGATGGTTGAGCTGCCGCTGCGCTATCCCGAACTGTTCACCCGCCTTGGCGTCGATCCGCCGAAGGGCGTGCTGCTGCATGGCCCGCCGGGTACCGGCAAGACGCGTCTGGCGCAGGCCGTGGCCAACGAAAGCGACGCCGAGTTCTTCACCATCAACGGGCCCGAGATCATGGGTTCCGCCTATGGCGAGAGCGAGAAGCGGCTGCGCGAGGTGTTCGAGCAGGCGCAACGGTCGGCCCCGGCCATCGTCTTCATCGACGAGATCGATTCGATCGCGCCCAAGCGCCAGAACGTCACGGGCGAGGCGGAGAAGCGGCTGGTCGCCCAGCTGCTGACGCTGATGGACGGGCTGCAGGCCCGCTCCAACCTCGTCGTCATCGCCGCAACCAACCGGCCCGACGCGATCGACGAAGCGCTGCGCCGTCCCGGCCGCTTCGACCGCGAGATCATCATCGGTGTGCCGGACGAACAGGGCCGGCGCGAAATCCTGGCAATCCACACCCGCGGCATGCCGCTGGGCGAGGGCGTCGATCTCAAGGAACTTGCCCGCAGCACGCACGGCTTCGTCGGGGCAGACCTTGCCGCGCTTGCCCGTGAAGCGGCGATCGAAGCTGTGCGGCGGATCATGCCCAAGCTCGATCTCGATGCGCGCACGATCCCCCCGGAAGTGCTGGAAACCCTGCAGGTCGAGAAGGACGACTTCCGCGCCGCGGTGAAACGCGTCCAACCGAGCGCCATGCGCGAGGTCATGGTCCAGGCCCCGACCATCGGCTGGTCCGACATCGGCGGCCTCGATGAAGCCGCTGAGAAGCTGCGCGAAGGCGTGGAGTTGCCGCTGCGCAATCCCGCCGCGTTCGAGCGCATCGGCATCCGTCCGGCCAAGGGCTTCCTGCTCTATGGCCCACCGGGTACCGGCAAGACGCTGCTGGCCAAGGCCGTCGCCAAGGAGGCCGAGGCGAACTTCATTTCGATGAAGAGCTCCGACCTGCTGTCGAAATGGTATGGTGAAAGCGAGCAGCAGATCAGCCGCATGTTCGCTCGCGCCCGCCAGGTGGCGCCGTGCGTGATCTTCATCGACGAGATCGACAGCCTCGTCCCCGCCAGGGGCAGCGAGGCCAACGAGCCGCAAGTGACCGCCCGCGTGGTCAACACCATCCTTGCCGAGATGGACGGCATGGAGGAGCTGAACTCGATCGTGGTGATCGGCGCGACCAACCGTCCGGGCCTGGTCGATCCCGCCCTGCTGCGGCCGGGCCGGTTCGACGAACTGGTCTATGTCGGCGCGCCCGATCAAGCAGGCCGCCTGCACATTCTCGGCATCCACACGCGCGACATGCCGCTGGCGGATGACGTGAACCTCGCCGGGATCGCAGCCGAGACCGAACGTTTCACCGGGGCGGACCTCGAAGACGTAGTTCGCCGCGCAGGTCTCATCGCCATCCGCAAGCGTGGTGAGAACGCGACTGAGGTGACCGGCCAGGACTTCACCGAAGCGCTCGCCGACAGCCGCGCGACGGTGACCGAGCAGATGGAGATGGAATACCTCCGCATGCGCGGCGAGTTGAAGAAGCGCGCCATGCAGGTGCAGCCAATCGGCTTCATCCACGAAGGCATGGTGGAATCGACCCGCGAGCGGAAGCACACGCCGGGGAGTTGAGGTTCCAATCCTCCCCGAGCTTGCCTCGGGGAGGATCTCAAATGCTAGTGTGCTGCGTCCCAGCTGGGTCCGGTGCCGATCTCGATCCCGAGCGGCACGTCGAGCGTCACCGCCGGCAGCGCCGCTTCGGCCATCACGCGCTCGATCACCGGCGAGGCCGCGGCCACGTCGCCTTCGGGCAGTTCGAACACCAGTTCGTCGTGAACCTGCAGCAGCATCTTCACATCGCGTAGCCCCGCATCGGCCAGCGCCGCGGGCATCCGCGCCATGGCCCGCTTGATGATGTCGGCGCTGGTGCCCTGGATCGGCGCGTTGATTGCGGCGCGTTCGGCGCCCTGGCGCTCGTGCGGGATCTTGGCGTTGATCCGCGGGAACCAGGTCTTGCGCCCGAACAGCGTCTCCGAATAGCCGCGCTCGCGCACGCTTTCGAGGGTGTGCACGATGTAGCGTTGGATGCCGGGGAAGCGCTGGAAGTAGCGGTCGATCACCGCCTGCGCCTCGTCCGCCTCAACACCGAGACGGCCCGCCAGGCCCCAGCGGCTGATGCCGTAGAGGATCGCGAAGTTGATCGTCTTGGCCTGCGCGCGGGTGTCGCGGTCGACCGAGCCGTACATCTCTTGCGCGGTGCGGGCGTGGATGTCCTCACCCGCGGCGAAAGCTTCCTTGAGCGGCGGCACGTCGGCCATGTGCGCGGCCAGGCGCAGCTCGATCTGCGAGTAGTCGGCGGCCAGCAGAACGTTGCCGGGTTCGGGCACGAAAGCCTCGCGGATGCGGCGGCCGATAGCGGAGCGGATCGGGATGTTCTGCAGGTTCGGATCGGTCGAGGACAGCCGCCCGGTCTGCGCACCCACAAGGCTATAGCAGGTGTGCACGCGGCCGGTCGCCGGATTGATCGCCGCCTGCAGCGCCTCGGTGTAAGTACTGCGCAGCTTGGTCAGCTGGCGCCATTCGAGCACCAGCTTGGCCACCGGCGCACCCTGGTTGGCGAGGCCTTCGAGGATCGCCTGATCGGTCGAATACTGCCCGCTCTTGCCCTTGCGACCGCCCTTGTAGCCCATCTTGTCGAACAGGATGTCGCCCAGCTGCTTGGGGCTGCCGATGGTGAATTCCTGGCCGCAACAATCGTATATCTCGCGCTCGATCCGCGCGGTCTCGGTGGCGAATTCCTCCGACAGGCGAGCAAGACCGTGGCGATCGACCTTGATCCCGTGCCGCTCCATCTGGGCAACCACTGGGATCAGCGGGCGGTCGACGCGCTGGTAGATACGCGTTCCGCTCTCGGTCGCGAGGCGCGGCTTGAGCGTCTTGTAGAGGCGCCAGGTTACGTCGGCATCCTCGGCGGCGTACTGGGTCGCCTTGTCGAGCGGGACTTCGCCGAACGGGATCTGCTTCTTCCCGCTGCCGCAGATATCCTTGTAGGTCAGCGTGGTGTGGCCGAGGTGACGCTGCGACAGCTCGTCCATCCCATGCCCGCCGCCGATCCCGTCTTCCGAGCGCCCGGCGTCGAGGTCGAAGCTGATCACCATGGTGTCCTCGACCGGAGCCACGGCGATGCCGTTGCGTGCGAGGACGTTTAGATCGTACTTCACGTTCTGGCCGACCTTGAGCACCGCCTCGCTCTCGAGCAGCGGCTTCAACGCGGAGAGCGCCGCCGCCTTCTCGATCTGCACCGGCTTCTCGGCGAACATGTCAGTGCCGCCGTGGCCGAGCGGGACATAGCAGGCGTCGTTCGGACCGAGGGCCAGGCTGATCCCGGTGAGTTCGGCGCGCATGGCGTCGATGTTCGTGGTCTCGGTGTCGAGCGCGACGAGGCGGGTGTGGAAGGCGCGGCCGATCCAGTGTTCGAGCCGCTCCATCGATTGCACGCATTCGTAGGCGCCGCGATCCACCGCCGGCCATTCGGGCAGCGGCTGGCGGTTGCCGTTGGGCGAGGCCGGCGCACCGGCGGTCTCAGGCTTGGCGGGGTTGAGTTGCGTGGGTCGGTCCGGGCTGCCGCGTCCGTCGCCCAGGCGCTTGAGCAAGCTGGTGAAGCCGTGCGTCTCCAGGAACTGTGCGAGCGGTTCTTGCGGTGTCGGTTTGAGCGCGAAATCTTCGAGCGGCATCGGCAGCTCGCAATCGTCCTTGAGCTGGACGAGCACCCGGCTGAGCTCGGCCATCGCGCGACCTTCGATCAGGCGTTCCTTGAGCTTGCCGGCCTTCATCCCCGGCGCCGCGTCGAGCGCGCCTTGCAGGTTACCGTAGTCCTGGATCAGCTTGCTCGCGGTCTTGGGGCCGATGCCGTAGATGCCCGGCACGTTGTCCACCGCGTCCCCCATCAGCGCCAGCACGTCGCCCACCAGTTCAGGCGGGACGCCGAATTTCTCGACCACTTCGGGAATGTCGATCCGCTGGTTCTTCATCGTATCGAGCATGTCGATACAGCCGCCCTCGTGCCCGTCATGCGGTTCGGCGCATTGGCCGACCAGCTGCATCAGGTCCTTGTCGGAGCTGACGATGGTCACGTCCCACCCGCGCCGCGTTGCTTCCTTGGCATAAGAGGCGATGAGGTCGTCTGCCTCGAGATCGTCCTCTTCGATGCACGGCAGGCTGAAGGCGCGCGTGGCGTCGCGGATCAGCGGGAACTGCGGGACCAGGTCCTCGGGCGGGGGCGGGCGGTTGGCCTTGTACTGGTCGTAGAGCGCGTTGCGGAAGCTGGTCGAACCCTTGTCGAGGATCACCGCCAGGTGTGTCGGGCCGTCAGCCTTGTCGAGATCGTCGGCCAATTTCCACAGCATCGTGGTGTAGCCATAGACCGCACCCACCGGCACGCCGTGCGGATTGGTCAGCGGCGGCAGGCGATGGTACGCGCGGAAGATATAGGCCGATCCATCGACCAGGTAGAGATGCTGTTTGTCGGCCATGCCAGAGTGTTAGGCGTTGAGATCGTTCCGGGCAATCGTTCCGGGCAACGGGGGACGCCGATGCCCGCAAATGGGGCACGCGGGGTTGCCTTGCCACAAAGTTGCCATTATTTCTCAAGTCCGAAATTCGCTTTCGGTGGATTTCCGCGCCTGCTCCGAAGGGGGTGTGCGTTCTGGTTTCGCTGTTTAAGGATAGAAAAACATGCGCAAGATCGTTCTCGCCGCCGCGATTGCCGGTGCTGCTCTGTCGCTCGCTGGTTGCTCGAAGGGCACTGAAGAAGCTGCTAGCGATACCGCGGATTCGGCGATGGCCGACGCTGAAGCCAATGTGGAAGCCGCCGGCGAAGCCGTGGGCGATGCCGCTACCGCTGCGACCGAAGCTGCTGCGGATGCCGGCGCTGCCGCGACCGACGCTGCTGCCACGGCCGAAGCCGAAGTTCAGGGCGAATCCACCGAGGCTGCCAAGGCCGACTAATCGGCTTGAAATCAGCTATTCGAAGGGGGCGTGGCCGCGAGGCCGCGCCCTTTTCTTATTTGCCGGCGCTGGTGGCGTAAGTGGCGTTGGTCCACTGGCGGGTCGATTGGGTCGACTGAGTGCCGTAGCCATCGTAGATCGCCCGGGCGATATTGGCGATCCGGCCTTCGCGATTGAGGCGGGTGCCCTGGCCCGTGACATAGATGGCAAGCGCGATCGCGCGGCCGTCAGGCATCGTGATGATGCCGATGTCGCTGGAGGTGTTGTTCAGCGATCCGGTCTTGTGGGCCACGCGGACATCGGCGGGCATGAGTGCCGGGATACGCCGGGTTCCGGTGCGGCAGCGCTCCATCGCATCGATGATCACACCGCGGCTGGAGGCGCTGAGCCACTGGCCCTGGTAGATGCCGCTGAGCAGCCTGACCATGTCGCGCGGCGTGGCGCTGTCGCGAATGTCGATATGCGATGCCGGATTAAACTCACCGTCGTCGCGCACGAGCGTGGCGATGTCGCGGGTGAGGTTGAAGTTCTGGATGCCGGCGCGGCGTGCCCAGTCGTTGACTTTGGACGGCCCGCCGACAGCCGCGAGGAGCGCGTCCGTCGCCTGGTTGTTGCTGCGCGTGATCATCATGTCGATCAGTGCCCGCGCGCTATAGGACTCGCCGGCCTTAACCGGTGCGACCCGGCTGGAGAACGGCTTGGAGGCCACCGGCATCATCATCGGGAACCGGCTATCGAGAGACCAGCGGCCCCGATCGACACCTTCGAGGAAGGTCGCGGCGATGGCGATCTTGCTGGTGCTCGCCATCGGAAAGCGCTCGTCACTGAGGACGCCGATTTCCTGTCCGGTAGTGAGGTCGATGGCTGCGACACCGATGCGGCCTTGCGAGCCATCGGCGATCAGCGCGATCTGCTGGGCGAGCGCGCTATCGTAGGTCGCGGAAAAATCGCGAGGCGTTCGGAGCTCTGTGCCGAAAGCGTTGTCGAAACGAGCCTCGAGAGGCTGGCCCTGTGCGAGCGCAGGAATCGCCAATACTAGCGATAACCCGGCTGCAATCCGTCCAAGGAAGCGCAACGTCATGCCCCTGTTTTAGACCCTCTTATATTGTCAGAATCTTAACCACGAGCGGGCTCTCGGCAATGGGATTCGCGACGAACGGAGTCTCGGTGACGGCAAACAGTTGATTTTGGCGGAACTTGCTCAATTTGGCTTACGCAGCCGTAGCGCGAATTGATCGGTTTTTCCGCGGATCGACGGGTCGAAAACATTGGCTGTCCGCGGGTCGTTCGGCTGCTTGTAGAGATCGCTCTGCGCTTCCACCACAAAGCCCGCGTTGGTCAGCGCAGCAATCGCCGCAGCCTTGTCGATCCGGTGAATCGAGCCAGCCGCAGTCGTGCCGCTGCCGTCGGCCGCGCTGTGGTCTACCACCACCAAAGTGCCGCCGGGCTTGAGCGCATCGAACAGTGCCGCGATCGACTTGGTGGCGGTGTCGGCGGGGAAGGCTCCCAGATAGAGGTCGTGCAGGTTCTGCACGGTGATGATCGTGTCGAGCTTTTCCGGGAAGGGCGGAGCTGAGACCGGTCCGCGCAACGCGGCGACATTGGCGCGACCGGCAACAGCGGCGTTCTGCTCGTCACCGTAGGCTGCGCGGAAAGCGATGAACTCGTCCGGCTGGAAGGCGTAGACTTTGCCCTGCGGCCCGACCGCGGTGGCCAGCAGGCGCGTCCAGTAACCGCCGCCCATGATGTAATCGCCGACCTTCTCGCCCGGATCGATCTGAGCAAAGGCTAGGAATTCGGCCGGATGCCGCGCGGCATCGCGCTCCTTGTCAGCCGCCGGCCGCTGCGCATCGGCGAGCGCTGCGGCATAGTCGGAAGGTTCGTTTGCCGAAGCCGCCGGAGCGCTGACGGCGAGGGCCAGGGCGAACAGAGCCATAGTCGAGCGCATAAGGACGTCCTCTCTTTGCTTTAGCTCATCCTATCACCGAGATGGACCCTCGCAAGCAAAGCTGTCCGTCGGAGGGCATCAGGGTCCGTGGCCCCCGATCAGCGGGACAAAGCGAACGTGGCCCAGGTCGTGTTCGCTCCACTCGGCTTCGCCAATGCGTCGGAGGCACAACAACGATTGCTGACCCGCTCGGGCCACGGGAAGCACCAGCCTGCCGCCGATAGCCAATTGCTGCTTGAGCGGATCGGGCACCGCAAATCCGCATGCGGCGACCAGGATCGCATCGAAAAGCGCCTGGTCGGGCAGTCCGCCGCTGCCATCACCGGCTATCAAGGTGACGTTTTGGTAGCCGAGGTCGAACAATCGTTTGCGGGCACTCTCGACCAAGGTCGGGTGGCGTTCGACGGCGAAGACCTCGCTCGCGATGCGCGAAATGACAGCAGCGGCGTATCCTGAGCCCGCTCCGACCTCGAGCACCCGGTCGCCCGGCGCGACGCCCGCGGCTTCGATCATCAAGGCGACGATGTAAGGCTGCGAGATCGTCTGCTCTTCGCCGATGGGCAGCGGACCGTCCTCATAGGCGAATTCGCGCAGCCGTTCGGGGACGAAGACTTCGCGCGGGACTTCGCCCATCGCGGCGAGGACGTGCTCGTCGACGATACCGCGCGCCTGCAACTGCCGTTCGACCATGGCGGCACGTTGCTGGGCGAGCGAGAGCATGGGACGGTCTTCAGGGTGCGGAGGCGAGGACCCGCTCGACCTCCTGGATCGGCGAGTTGATCAGATCCTTGGCCACCTCACCGATAATGAGACTCTGCACTTCCTTGTGGCAGCGCTGGCGGATTTGGCCGAGGGTGCGCGGATCGGCGGCGATGACGAGCTTCTCGAGCTCGCCGTTGAGGGCCTTGGCGTTAAGCCATTCGGCAATCGCTGCGCCGTGGGCCAACTCGTCGAGGTTAGTGCTGTTGTTGGGCGGGCCCCGACGATCCTGATGGCGGATCCCGGCGCTAAAATTGGTGAGTTCCAGATCCAGTTCCTGCTCGCGCTCCAGCTTGGGTTCGAATGCCTGGCCGACGTTGCGCATCAGCACGAACTGCTCGCCATTCGCCAGCGCGACGAGGGTCTGGTGGGGGATCTTCATGACTCCGCTCTCCTGCTGTCCTGCCAGCCTAACGGGCGAGGGGCGTGCAGGGTCCGGACAAAAGAAAAGGGCCGGAGGATTGCTCCTCCGGCCCCTTTACGTTCCTTGCGGAAGGCTTGGGCTTAGAAGCCCATGCCGCCCATGTCCGGCATTGCCGGCATCGCGGGCTTGTCTTCCGGAATCTCGCTGATCGCCGCTTCGGTGGTGATCAGCAGGCCGGCGACCGAAGCCGCGTCCTGCAGCGCGGTGCGAACGACCTTGGTCGGGTCGATCACGCCAGCGTTCACGAGGTTCTCGTAAGTGTCGGTCGCAGCGTTGAAGCCGAAGGCTTCATCCGACTGCTCGACCAGCTTGCCGGCGACAACCGCGCCGTCATGGCCGGCGTTCTCGGCGATCTGGCGAACCGGAGCCTGGATCGCGCGGCGGACGATGTCGATGCCGCGGGTCTGGTCGTCGTTAGCGCCGGCCAGGCCGTCGAGAGCCTTGGTGGCATAGAGCAGAGCGGTACCACCGCCCGGAACGATGCCTTCTTCGACCGCGGCGCGGGTCGCGTGAAGCGCGTCATCAACGCGATCCTTGCGCTCCTTCACCTCGACTTCGGTGGCACCGCCGACCTTGATCACGGCCACGCCGCCAGCAAGCTTGGCGAGACGCTCTTGCAGCTTCTCGCGGTCGTAATCGCTGGTGGTGGATTCGATCTGGGCACGGATCTGCTCGACCCGGGCCTTGATGTCGTCAGCCGAACCGGCGCCGTCTACGATCGTGGTGTTGTCCTTGTCGATGGTGACCTTCTTGGCCTGGCCAAGCATGCTGGGGGTCACGTTCTCGAGCTTGATGCCCAGGTCTTCGCTGATCATCTCGCCCTGCGTCAGGATCGCGATGTCCTGCAGCATGGCCTTGCGGCGATCGCCGAAGCCCGGAGCCTTGACCGCTGCAACCTTGAGGCCGCCGCGCAGCTTGTTGACCACCAGGGTGGCCAGCGCTTCGCCTTCGATGTCCTCGGCAATGATCAGGAGCGGACGGCCGCTCTGGACCACGGTTTCGAGGACCGGCAGCATCGACTGCAGGTTCGAGAGCTTCTTCTCGTGGATCAGGATGTACGGGTTCTCGAGCTCAACGACCATCTTCTCGGCGTTGGTCACGAAGTACGGGCTCAGGTAGCCACGGTCGAACTGCATGCCTTCGACGACATCGAGTTCGAACTCGAGGCCCTTGGCTTCCTCGACGGTGATGACGCCTTCCTTGCCGACCTTCTCCATCGCTTCCGCGATCTTCTCGCCGACTTCGGTGTCGCCGTTGGCCGAGATGATGCCGACCTGGGCGATCTCGTTGGAGCCCGACACGTCCTTCGAACGCGCCTTGAGGTTCTCGATCACCTTGCCGACGGCGATATCGATGCCGCGCTTGAGGTCCATCGGGTTCATGCCGGCGGCGACCGACTTCATGCCTTCGCGCACGATGGCCTGGGCCAGCACGGTGGCGGTGGTGGTGCCGTCACCGGCAGCATCGTTCGCCTTGCTGGCGACTTCGCGCAGCATCTGCGCGCCCATGTTCTCGAACTTGTCCTTGAGCTCGATTTCCTTGGCGACGGTGACGCCGTCCTTGGTGATGCGCGGGGCACCGAAGCTCTTGTCGATCACGACGTTGCGGCCCTTGGGGCCGAGGGTCACCTTGACGGCGTTGGCGAGCGTGTCGACGCCCTTGAGGATGCGTTCGCGCGCGTCTCGCGAAAATTTCACGTCCTTGGCAGCCATGTTCCTGTTTCCTCTATGCGAATGGGTTGTCTTGGAAAGCTAAGGGAGCGGCTGGATCAGCCGACGATCCCCATAATGTCGCTTTCCTTCATGATCAGCAGGTCTTCGCCGTTGAGCTTGACCTCGGTGCCCGACCACTTGCCGAACAGCACGCGGTCGCCCGGCTTCACGTCGAGCGGGGTAACCTTGCCGTCTTCGGCGCGCGCGCCCGAACCGACGGCGACGACTTCGCCCTCGCTCGGCTTTTCCTTGGCGCTGTCGGGGATGATGATGCCACCGGCCGTTTTTTCTTCGGCCTCGATGCGGCGGACCAGAACGCGGTCGTGCAGCGGACGGAATGCCATGAGTATGACCTCTTCCATTTGGGGTTGTTAAACACGATTGGCACTCTCGCGGTGAGAGTGCCAGCGGGGCGCATATGGTTTGGGGGTCGGGGGGCGTCAACACCCCCAAGCAAAGATTCTCGTCAGGCCGGTACTAAGCCGAGACGACCGCGCCTGCTCCAGCGCCAGAGCATGAGCGACGCGACCACCGTCAGGCCCACGGCGAGGCCGATCCAGATCCCGAGTCCCTCGAACGCGGTGTAGAAGCCGAGGAAGACCGCGGTGCCAAGGCCCGGCACCCAATAGCCGAACAGCGCGTAGAGCATCGGCACGCGCGTATCCTGCAATCCACGCAGCGAACCACCGGCGACGGCCTGTAGTCCGTCGACGATCTGCCAGGCGGCCGCGATGACCATGAACCTCAAGGCATAGCTCATCAGCACCGCGTTCTCGGGCGCCTCGGTATCGACGTAGATGCCGAGCAGCAGCTTGGGCGTGAACAGCATGAGCGACGCGGTCAGCAGCATGAAGCTGCCCCCGGCGATAATGGCCACCCAACCCGCACGCCCGACCGCCGCCGGATCGCGTCGTCCGTAGTGATATCCGACGCGGATCGTTGCTGCCTGGCCGATGCCGAAGGGGATCTGGAATGCGAGGGCACCGATCTGCAGCGCGATTGTGTGCGCGGCGAGCTGGGCCGAGCTGATCAGCCCCATCAGGAAGGCCGCGCCGCTGAACAGCCCGGCCTCTGCCAGAATGGTCAGCGCCACCGGAGTGCCGGTGCGCACCAGTTCGCGGAACCGGCTCCATTCCGAACGCCACCAGTTGCCGAACAGGCGATAGCGCCGCAGACGACGGTCGGACCAGATCGCCACGAGGTAGGCGAAGAACATGAAGATCGCCGTCACCACGCTCGCGAGCGCCGACCCCTCGAGCCCGAGGGCCGGGGCACCGAGATTGCCGAAGACGAAAGCGTAGTTGCCGAGCGCCGCCACGCCGATCGCCAGCCCCGTAATCGCCGTTGCGAACAGCGGCCGGCCCAGGGCCGAGACCACCGAGCGCAGCACGTTGGCGAGGATCATGGGAATCATGGCCCACATGATCACGCGCAGGAAGTGTCCGGCCCGCTCGGCGATGTGCGGCTCTTGCCCGGCCAGCAGCATCACCTCGTGCCCGAACCAGCAGACTGTCATGCCGAGCAGGCCACAGGCGACGCCCAGCCACAGCGCCATGCGCGCGCTCCGCCGCACCTCGCGCACTGCATGCCGGCGGCGGCCGAGTTCGGCGGCGATCAGCGCGGCGACCATTCCGGTCATGCCCGAAAAGCACCACATCATCAGGCCGAACAGCGAGATCGACAGGCTCGCGGCGGCCAAGGCCTGTTCGCCCAGGCGCGCGACGAAGATCACGTCGATCGCGTAGACCAGCATCTGTAGCAGGTTGGCAGCCGCCAGCGGCCCCGCGAGACGCAGGGTCGCAGTCAGTTCGCCGCGCCAGGTAGAAGGAGAGGTCTCGAACATGAAGCCGGCCCGGATAGGCGTGGCGGGGGCGGGGCGAAACCCCGTGTGTACCCTTAGAGAGACGTTTCGCACCCTTGTGCGGCCCAGGGGCCACAAGCCCTTCCTATCCGCAAAATCACGCGATAGAGGGCATGCGAGTTCTCCTACAGGGATGCATTGATGATGTTCGCCCCCAAGACTGCTGTCCGTTTCTCTACTGCCGTTGCCTTCGCCCTGACTCTCGCTGCCTGCGGCGGCGGATCCAATGAAGCCGACGAGCCGACCGCGTCCGTCACCGATGCAACTCCGCTCGAAACCCCGGCAGCGACCGACACCGCGGCTCCGGCGGCAACCCCGACTCCCGAAGCGACCCCGAGCGATACGGCCAGCCCGACGCCGACCGCTACCCCGTCCGCCAAGGCCACTGCCACCACCGCAGCGGCGGCCGCTCCAGTCGAGCCCGCGGCCTTCGCGCAGTGCAAGGCCTGCCACTCGGTCGAACCGGGCAAGAACGGCATCGGTCCCTCGCTCGCCGGCATTTGGGGCGAAAAGGCCGCCGCGGTTCCGGGCTTCGAATTCAGCCAGCCGATGAAGGATTCGGGCCTCACCTGGAATCAGGCCACGCTCGACAAGTACCTGACCGATCCGCGCGGTGTCGTCCCCGGCACCAAGATGGCCTTTGGCGGCGTCAAGGATGCCACCAAGCGTCAGGCGATCATCGACTACATCAAGGGCCTCTGACCCGTCATGGCGCGCGCGGATCAAGTTGAGATCCGCGCCCGCCTTGTGATCGAGCAGCCGGTGCCTGGCGTCCTGCACAGCCTGCAGGAAGACGACGCGCCGCTTGATCCCAAGACCTCGAAAGCGGGCGAGCCGCTCGCTTTCGATTTCCCGCTTCGCATCGAGCGCACCGAAGCCGGGGCGAAGTACTTCGGCAAGCAGGTCCGCCGCGAAGGACCCGAGCGCCGCTTCGTCTACATCCGCATCGGTACGGCAGCCGGCGATTGCACCTCTCCGTGGACCCGGCGGATGAAGATCGACATCCACGATATCGAGCCGGGCTTGCTCGACTGCGCGGTGAAGGGCGGTGTGCTGGTGGGCACGTTCGACGGCACGGCCAAGGACGGCTCGCCCGCTTGTGCGACGATCAGGCCAGTGACCTGGCGCGTGGTCTGAGGGCTGCAGCTGTTCGCGATTGCTGACGCGCGGGCTCATTCCGCTCAGTCGCGCGTTTCGTCATCTCCTCAGACCGGAGATCGCAATGCGCCTTCAAGTCACGATCGCTTTGATCCTAGGTACCACCGCCGCCGCAGCGTCCGCACAAACGCCTGCCGACATCCAGGATCTCGTCGGAGCACGGGGAGCGGGCGGGGAAACGCAAATGCAGGCACGGGGCTACACCAACGTCGGTGGCGAGACCGGGGATGACCGCGTGTGGACCTACTGGTGGAACCCGACCACGCGCACTTGCGTGACCGTGGCGACGAAAGACGGCCGATACGATTCAATCACCACGTCGCCCGCGCCCGATTGCCAGCGGCATAGCGAGCCGGCAACGCAAGCTCCGGCATCTCAGCCGCAGTCACAGGCGGGCGGGCACTGGTTCGACATCGGCCTGATCTGCTTTGGCGAGGGGCAAAGGCCAGCCGCCGCGACCCGCTATGGCTACACCTGGGATGCCGAGAAGGGCCGCTACATCTACGGCAACAGCACCGAACTCACGACGCAGGACTTCGACGCGTCGGTCACCATTCAGCTGTGGGACGATGGTGGCCGCATCCGCCTTCCTGAGAAGCTCGTTCCCCCTATCCATTCGCGAGGTGAAGACGGCTGGTGGGAACTGGACAACGTCTCGACCGGACAGAACGTGATAACCGCGAGCTATCACCTCAACGGCCTCAACAAACCGAAGATCACCATCGATCGTGGCACCGGCCGTATTTCGGTCAGGGGCTCGGGCGACTATGCGTTCAATGGGGTGTGCGATCGAGCCGGAAGCCAGGAAAGGCGCTTCTGACCTAGGTCGGCGATCGAGCCCGCCAGTCCTCGCGCGATTGGCGCCATAGCTCCACCGGGAAGTTCTCGAGCGGAGGCGGCAGCCGTGTCGGTCCCGCATTCACGGCGCCGAGCGCCATTGCCAGGCGCTGCGAGGAAACATTGGCCGGATCGATGGTGTGGATGACCTCGCTCCAGTCGAGGGTCTCGAAAACCCAGTCGATCGCAGCCTCTGCGGCTTCGCGGGCGTAGCCTTTGCCCCAGGCGCTCTTGCGCAATGCCCAGCCTACCTCTGGACCCGGCCACCCCTCGGGCCGCCACGGTCCCACGCGGCCGATCCATTCGCCGCTCGATTTCTCGATGACGCTGAACATGCCGAAGCCCTTGAGCGACCAGGAGCCCGCCATCGTCGCCATTGCGCGCCACGCGCCGGAGCGCGGGATCGGTCCGCCGATGAACTGCGCGGCCTGCTCGTCCGCCATCAGGTCGGCCCAACCGTCCAGGTCCTCCTCACGCGGGAGGCGCAGTGTCAGGCGAGCGGTGTCTAGCGTGGGTCCCATGCGATGCCTCCGGATCAGGAGGGTTCTAATACATGGGGCCGCGGCAATGTCCCTCCCCTGCATTGCCAGGCGGATAGGCTATGGGAGCAACAAAAAAGGGCGGCGCCTTGCGGCACCGCCCTCTTCTGTTTGATCCGAATGGATCGAGGCTGAATTACTTCAGCTCGACGGTGCCGCCGGCTTCCTCGATCTTCTTCTTGATCTCTTCGGCTTCGGTCTTGTTGATGCCTTCCTTGAGCGGCTTCGGAGCCGATTCAACGAGGGTCTTGGCTTCGGTCAGACCCAGGCCGGTGATGGCACGGACTTCCTTGATCACCTGGATCTTCTTGCCACCGTCACCGGTCAGGATGACGTCGAACTCGGTCTTTTCCTCAACGGCTTCGGCAGCAGCGCCGGCCGGAGCGGCAACGGCCACGGCAGCAGCGGCGGAAACGCCCCATGCTTCTTCCAGGGCCTTGGCGAGTTCGGCAGCTTCCATGACGGTCAGCTGCGACAGGTCTTCAACGAGCTTGGCGATATCGGCCATGTTAAAATACTCCGTTCAATTGATGGACCGCCCCAAGCGGGACGGGAATTCGAGACTTGAAAAACCGCTTACGCTGCGTCCTTGGCGGCATAGGCGCCGAACACGCGAGCAAGCTTTGCCGCCGGGGCATTGGCCAGCTGCGCCACCTTGGTGGCGGGCGCGTTGACCAGGCCGACGATCTTCGCCCGCAGCTCGTCGAGCGAAGGCATCGAGGCGAGCGCCTTGATTCCTTCGGCATCCAGCTGCGTGCTGCCCATGGCGCCGCCGACGATTTCGAGCTTGTCGTTCGTCTTGGCGAATTCCACCGCGGCCTTGGCAGCGGCGACCGGATCGGTCGACCATGCCAGGGCAGTCGGGCCGGTGAGGTGAACCTCGAGGCCTTCGTACTGGGTGTCCTTCAGGGCGAGCTTGGCGAGGCGGTTCTTCGCAACCTTGTACGACGCACCCACGTCGCGCATCTTTCCGCGCAGGGCGGTGGACTGACCCACCGACAAGCCGAGGTTACGGGTGATGACCACCACGCTGACCTCGTTGAAGACCGCATTGAGGGCTGCGACCGAATCGGCTTTCTGCGAACGATCCATGCCTTACTCCTTCACAATGGCCGCACGCGTATTGGTGCGCGCGACCGGCTCACATTGACCCATGCCGATCATCGACACGGGCATTGGTCCGTTGAAGGGGAAGGAGTTGCGCCGAAACGCGAATTGGGCTCACGCACGAATGCGTTGCCCGGAAATCTCTTTTCCCCGTCTAGGCTGGAAATTAAGCGCCGGCAGACCCGGTGCACCAACTGTCTCGGACGGATGACAGACGAACCGAGGCCCGCCAGTCAGCGGCGGGCCTCTAGCTATTTCGGGGATGAAGTCAAGAAATCCGTTAGTCGGCTTCGTATCCCAGCACATCCCCCGGTTGGCAATCCAGCTCTCGGCAGATCGCCTCCAGTGTGGAGAAGCGGATTGCCTTGGCCTTTCCGGTCTTGAGGATCGAGACGTTGGCGAGCGTCAGGTCGATCCGTTCGGCGAGCTCGGTCAGGGTCATGCGGCGCTGGTAGAGCAGGTCGTCCAGTTTCACGGTGATCGGCATCAGACGGTCCCCTCCAGGTCTTCGCGCATCTCTGCGCCTTTGCGAAACACCCGGGCGAGGATGAACATCAGCACCGCGACCACTAGGCCGGTGAACGAGATGTTCGATTGAAGCTGGAACACGCCTTCGTCGACGTGCGTCTCGAGCCAGGACGAGATCACCGTGACGGGGATGGCCAGGATCTGCACGGTGAGCGCCAACCAGCCCATGCGGGTCAGGCGTGCGGCGTTCTCGAGCGTGAAGGGATCGCCCTTGCCGACGGTGTCGATGATCTGCGCCAGCCGCGTCACGAACTCGTACATCAGGCCGAGCGAGATCAGCATGGTGAAGATGACGAGCACGGCGGCCCACTTCACTTCGCCGACTCCGGTGGTCTTGACGACGATATGTTCGGTCAGACCGGTGGCCCCGATGGCGACGACCGTGCCGGCGATGCCCAGCCCGATCATGCCGATCACGAGGCCGATCCGCACCAGGATGGTCAGCACCTTGCCGGTGGTCAGCAGCGGATCCTTGGTCAGTGTGGTCATGGGTCTTCCCCCTTTGAGGTTGGACCTGGCGCTCAAGCCAGGATCGGCGCGGTGATGGCGGATCCGGTCCGATCGGCCGGTACCGACACGACTTCGGCAAACGAAACGGTGACGAGGAGCACTGCGATGAGCAGGGCGGCGGTATGTTCGATCACTCTGGTCATTTCTCGATCTCCAATATGGTAGATATCGATATTCAATAATCCGATTCGCGCATATCGTCAATCGATAATATCGAAAAACGATATTTAGCTGATCGAATTACGGAAAATCGGCCGAGGAGTGTCTCTGGCAGGCGATTGGCGCGGTGTTGGGGTTCAAATGCGATAGTCGCCGGACTACACTGTAACTCAATCGAGATGCGCCGCTTTGGCGTCTAAGGAAGATCCCGTATGGCCGCTCGGACATCCATGTTGCACATTCGCGTAGACGACAAACTCAAGGCTGATGCCAGCGAAACGCTCGCCAACTACGGCCTGACTCTATCGGAGGCTGTTCGGATGTTCCTCACCCGCGTGGCCAAGGAGGGCGGTTTGCCGGTCGAGCTCACGACCGATCCGAAGGCGCACGACGCCTGGTTTCGCGCCAAGGTGCACGAGGCGCTGGCGGAGACCGGTGAAGGCGTGCCGCATCGACAGGTCATGGACGACGTGCAGGCGTTGATTGACCGGAAGCGCCGTGCCCAAACTTGAATGGCTTGAGATTGCACGTGCGGACTTGCTGGCGATCGTCGATTACATCTCCGACCACAATCTCGATGCTGCCCAGCAGCTAAGCCACGATATAGAGGCCAAAGTCGCACGATTACGAGCGTCCGCGCATTTACCGAACGGGAAGAGTCGAGGGCACGAGGGAAATGCTGGTGCGGGGAAACTACATCGTCGTCTATACGGAGGATGCTTGCACTATTCGTATCCTGAGGGTTCTCCATGCAGCGCGGGAATTCTAGTCGCAGGCTCCTCACCGCTCTGAAAATGCCCGCCGACCGTTTGACTCCGGCCCACCCCGCACCTATATCCGCTATCCATTCGACAGCTTCGAGCAAGGCGGGCCCATGTGCGGGGGTTCTCCACGGAAGGAAGCGTCGGGTAATCCGCTCGGTTCGTCGCCATTGCTGCAGCTCCGGTCCCGGAAGGGGAACGGTGTGCCTGCGGCGTTTTCGGCGTTCCGGTGGAGCCGCCCCGCACAGGGCAAGAAATTCAGGCCGGACCCATTCCGGCCAGGCATAGCGAAGAGGCAACTCCCTCCATGGCGAAGAAGTCAGAGGCCACCGGCGCGACGTCCGTTGCGACCGTCCCGAGCAAGAAGAAGCGCATCCGCAAGATCTTCGGCGACATCCACGAAGTGGTGCAGATGCCGAACCTGATCGAGGTTCAGCGCGAAAGCTACGAGCAGTTCCTGCGCTCCGACAAGAGCACTGGTTACGTCTCGGGCCTCGAAAAGACCCTGCGTTCGGTATTCCCGATCCGCGACTTCGCCGGCACGGCCGAGCTCGACTTCGTCCACTACGAGTTGGAAGACCCCAAGTACGACACCACCGAGTGCCGTCAGCGCGGTATCACTTACGCGGCTCCAATGAAGGTCACGCTGCGCCTGATCGTGTTCGAGGTCGATACCGAGACCGAGACCCGTTCCGTGCTCGATATCAAGGAGCAGGACGTCTACATGGGCGACATGCCGCTCATGACGGAGAACGGCACCTTCATCATCAACGGCACCGAGCGCGTGATCGTGTCGCAGATGCACCGTTCGCCGGGTGTGCTGTTCGACCATGACCGCGGCAAGACCCACTCTTCGGGCAAGTTCCTCTTCGCCGCCCGAGTGATCCCGTACCGCGGTTCGTGGCTCGACTTCGAATTCGACGCCAAGGACATCGTCAACGTCCGTATCGACCGCAAGCGCAAGCTGCCGGTCACCGCGCTGCTGTTCGCTCTCGGCCTCAACAGCGAGGACATCCTCGACTACTTCTACAACGCCATCACCTGGAAGCGTGGTGCCGACGGCTGGGAAATCCCGTTCGTCGCCGAGCAGTGGCGTAACGCCAAGCCGGGCTTCGCCCTGGTCGATGCCAAGACCGGCGAGGAAGTGTTCCCCGCCAACCAGAAGGTCAGCCCGCGCGCAGCCAACAAGGCCGCCAAGGATGGCCTCGAAACCCTGCTCATCCCGACCGAAGAAGTGTTCGGCCGCTATTCGGCCAAGGACCTGATCGACGAGAGCACCGGCCGCATCTACATCGAAGCGGGCGAGGAAGTTTCGCCGGAGAACCTCGAGAAGCTCGACAAGGCCGGCATCGACCAGCTCGAACTGCTCGACATCGACCACGTCACCACCGGTGCGTGGATGCGCAACACCCTGCAGGCCGACAAGGCAGAGAACCGCGAGGAAGGCCTCGAGGCGATCTACAAGGTCATGCGTCCGGGCGAACCGCCGACGAAGGAAACCGCCGAAGCCCTGTTCGAAGGCCTGTTCTTCGATCCGGAGCGCTATGACCTGTCCGCGGTTGGCCGCGTGAAGCTCAACATGCGTCTTGGCCTCGACGCCGAAGACACCGTGACCACCCTGCGCAAGGAAGACATCCTGGCGGTGGTCAAGGAGCTGGTGAACCTCAAGGACGGCAAGGGCGAGGTCGACGACATCGACAACCTCGGCAATCGCCGTGTCCGCTCGGTGGGCGAGCTGCTGGAGAACCAGTACCGCGTCGGCCTGCTGCGCATGGAACGCGCGGTGAAGGAGCGCATGAGCTCGGTTGACGTCTCGACCGTGATGCCGAACGACCTGATCAACGCCAAGCCTGCGGTCGCCGCGGTGCGCGAGTTCTTCGGTTCGTCGCAGCTCTCGCAGTTCATGGACCAGACCAACCCGCTGTCGGAAGTCACCCACAAGCGCCGCGTTTCGGCGCTCGGACCGGGTGGTCTTACCCGTGAGCGCGCCGGCTTCGAAGTCCGCGACGTTCACCCGACGCACTATGGCCGCATCTGCCCGATTGAAACGCCGGAAGGCCCGAACATCGGTCTGATCAACTCGCTCTCGACCTTCGCGCGCGTCAACAAGTACGGCTTCATCGAAACCCCGTACCGGACCGTGATCGACGGGACCGTCACCGGCGAGGTGACCTACCTCTCGGCGATGGAAGAGCAGAAGCACACCGTTGCGCAGGCTTCGGCCGATCTCGACGACAGCAAGCACTTCGTCGAAGACCTGGTCTCGGCCCGTCAGAACGGCGAGTTCGTGATGGCTCCGAGCGAAACGGTCACCCTGATGGACGTTTCGCCGAAGCAGCTCGTTTCGGTCGCGGCCTCGCTGATCCCGTTCCTGGAGAACGACGACGCGAACCGCGCGCTGATGGGCTCGAACATGCAGCGTCAGGCCGTGCCGCTTCTCAAGGCCGAGGCGCCGTTCGTCGGCACCGGCATGGAAGAGACCGTGGCGCGTGACTCGGGCGCGGCCATCGCCGCAACCCGTGCGGGCGTGATCGACCAGGTCGACGCGACCCGTATCGTCATCCGCGCCAGCGGCGATGTCGATGCCGGCAACCCGGGCGTGGACATCTACAACCTGCAGAAGTTCCAGCGTTCGAACCAGAACACCTGCATCAACCAGCGTCCGCTGGTGAAGGTGGGCGACGTGGTCGAGCAGGGCGACATCATCGCCGACGGTCCCTCGACCGATCTCGGCGAACTGGCGCTCGGCCGGAACAGCCTCGTCGCGTTCATGCCGTGGAACGGCTACAACTACGAAGACTCGATCCTGATCTCCGAGCGGATCGTGAAGGATGACGTGTTCACCTCGATCCACATCGAGGAGTTCGAGGTCATGGCTCGCGACACCAAGCTCGGGCCGGAAGACATCACCCGCGACATCCCGAACGTCGGCGAGGAAGCCCTGCGCAACCTCGACGAGGCGGGCATCGTCTACATCGGCGCCGAAGTGCACCCGGGTGACATCCTGGTCGGCAAGATCACCCCGAAGGGCGAAAGCCCGATGACGCCGGAAGAAAAGCTCCTCCGCGCTATCTTCGGCGAGAAGGCTTCGGACGTTCGCGACACCTCGCTCAAGCTGCCGCCGGGCGTTGCCGGTACGGTGGTTGAGGTGCGCGTGTTCAACCGTCACGGTATCGAGATCGACGACCGTACCCGCGCCATCCAGAACGAGGAAATCGAACGCCTCAAGAAGGACAGCGAGGACGAGCGCAACATCCTCAACCGTGCGACTTACAACCGTCTGCGCGAGATGCTCGAAGGCCAGGTCGCTGCGGCCGCGCCGAAGGGTCTCAAGAAGGGTGCGACGATCGACGCCGAGACTTTGGACTCGGTCGATCGCCACGACTGGTTCAAGTTCGCGGTCGCGGACGATGCCGTCCAGTCGCAGCTCGAAGCGGTGAAGGGCCAGTATGACGAGGCCGTGAAGCGCATCAAGGACAAGTTCGAAGACCGCAAGGAGAAGCTCGAGCGGGGCGACGAACTGGCTCCGGGCGTGCTCAAGATGGTCAAGGTCTTCGTCGCGGTGAAGCGCAAGCTGCAGCCGGGCGACAAGATGGCCGGCCGTCACGGCAACAAGGGTGTCATCAGCCGCATCCTGCCGGCCGAGGACATGCCGTTCATGGAGGACGGTACCCCGGTCGACCTGGTGCTCAACCCGCTGGGTGTGCCTTCGCGTATGAACGTCGGGCAGATCTTCGAAACCCACCTGGGCTTCGCCGCCCGTGCTCTGGGTCACCAGATCTCCGCGGCGCTTGAGGAATGGCGTGAAGCCAATCCGAACCCGGAGGCATCGGCTCCGCCGGCTGCCGTGGTCGAGAAGCTGAAGGACATCTACGGCGAACAGTACCACGCCGACATCGACTCCCGCACGACTGCGGAAATCGTGGAGCTCTCGGGCAACCTGAAGACGGGCGTTCCGATGGGCACCCCGGTGTTCGACGGCGCGCGTGAGCCGGACGTTTCGGACATGCTGGCAAAGGCCGGCCTGGATACGTCCGGCCAGTCGACGCTGTATGACGGCCGCACCGGCGAGGCGTTCGACCGCAAGGTGACTGTGGGCATCATCTACATGCTCAAGCTGCACCACCTTGTGGACGACAAGATCCACGCCCGTTCGATCGGTCCGTACTCGCTCGTCACCCAGCAGCCGCTGGGCGGTAAGGCGCAATTCGGCGGTCAGCGCTTCGGTGAAATGGAGGTCTGGGCACTCCAGGCCTACGGCGCCGCCTACACGCTGCAGGAAATGCTCACGGTCAAGTCGGACGACGTGGTCGGCCGTACCAAGGTCTACGAAGCGATCGTCAAGGGCGACGACACCTTCGAGGCCGGTATTCCGGAGAGCTTCAACGTGCTCGTGAAGGAAATGCGTTCGCTTGGCCTCAACGTCGAACTGTCGTCGCTGACCGACGGCGATGACGAGGACCAGTGGCCGGAGGCAGCGGAATAATCGGGATCAGGGCGGCCCGTCCGGCCGCCCTTCCTTCCGCCAGCCTGCCCGCTTTGGGAATTCACCCGCAAGGGAATTGAAACATGAACGAACTGACCAAATTCACCAACCAGCTCGCGAAGCCCGAAACCTTCGACCAGATCCAGATCGGCATTGCCTCTCCGGAGCGCATCCGTTCGTGGTCGTTCGGCGAGATCAAGAAGCCGGAAACCATCAACTACCGTACGTTCAAGCCGGAACGTGACGGCCTGTTCTGCGCGCGCATCTTCGGTCCCGTGAAGGACTACGAGTGCCTGTGCGGCAAGTACAAGCGCATGAAGTACAAGGGCGTCGTCTGCGAAAAGTGCGGCGTCGAAGTGACCGTGACCAAGGTCCGTCGCGAGCGCATGGGCCACATCGAGCTCGCCGCTCCGGTCGCGCACATCTGGTTCCTCAAGTCGCTGCCGAGCCGCATCGGCCTGCTGCTCGACATGCAGCTCAAGCAGCTCGAGCGCGTGCTGTACTTCGAAAGCTACATCGTCACCGAGCCCGGCCTGACCCCGCTCGAGAAGTATCAGCTCCTCACCGAGGATGAACTGCTCGACGCTCAGGACGAATATGGCGAAGACGCCTTCACCGCCGGCATCGGCGCGGAAGCGGTCAAGCACATGCTGATCGACCTCGACCTGGTGCAGGAGAAGGAAGACCTGCTCAAGGAGCTGGCCGAGACCAAGTCCACGCTCAAGCCGAAGAAGATCATCAAGCGCCTCAAGGTCGTCGAAAGCTTCATCGATTCCGGCAACCGCCCGGAATGGATGATCCTCGATGTCGTGCCGGTCATTCCGCCGGAACTGCGCCCGCTCGTCCCGCTGGACGGTGGCCGCTTCGCGACCTCGGATCTCAACGACCTCTACCGTCGCGTGATCAACCGTAACAACCGCCTGAAGCGCCTGATGGAGTTGCGTGCGCCGGACATCATCGTCCGCAACGAAAAGCGCATGCTGCAGGAAGCCGTTGACGCGCTGTTCGACAACGGCCGCCGCGGCCGCGTCATCACCGGCGCCAACAAGCGTCCGCTGAAGTCGCTGTCCGACATGCTCAAGGGCAAGCAGGGCCGCTTCCGTCAGAACCTGCTCGGCAAGCGCGTCGACTATTCGGGCCGTTCGGTGATCGTGACCGGTCCCGAGCTCAAGCTGCACCAGTGCGGCCTGCCGAAGAAGATG
>JAGIBN010000011.1 GCA_017744315.1 Porphyrobacter sp. | reverse complement strand
TGCACCTCGCCGCCGGGGACGTAGATCCAGTCGGTGACGAGGTCGAGATCGCGCTCGTCGGCGAAGGTCAGCTTGCCTTGCACGGTGATGCTGCGCAGCGCCGGGGGCGTGACGTCGAGGATGACGTCCATGTCCCTGGCGATGGTGACCGCCTCGCCTTCCCTCGGTACCTGACGGTCGGGCCAGGCGGCGGGATCGGACCAGCGCACCGTGCGCATCGCTACAGGCGCCGCGTCTGCGACGACGTTCATGTGCGTTGAATGGTCGTCCTGAGCGATGGCCGCTCCGCCACCCGCGCCGAGCAGCGATCCCGGCAAAAGCAAACACACGAGCAGCACGCGAGATACCAGGCGCATGGCGGTGATTCCCCTCAGGCGGGACCGCGCGTCCCGCTTATTATCTTTGGCCAGGAAACTGCAGCGGATCGGCCGATTTGCCAAGCGGCTATGGCGCGCGCGTCGAGGCGACTGGGTCGCATGCTGAATGGCTCCAAGCTAATTTGCGGTGACCGAATCCGGACAGTCCGCTACCGGCCATTGCCTGCGGCGGTGCCCACCTATGACCAGAGTGCGAGCGAGCAGCATGGCGGAATGTCGCCGTTTGCCGGAAATGGTGCCGCTTACGTGACTCGAACACGTGACCCCATCATTACGAATGATGTGCTCTACCAACTGAGCTAAAGCGGCACTGCGGCGGGCCCTTATCGGCCTTGGACGTGCCCTGCAATGCGTAAGATTGCAGAGAGTGCCGGAAATGACCCGGCCGCTCCGTTTATTCCGCAGCTATGGCCTGCCCGGCAGCGGCAACCGCCGCGTCGTCGCTGAGGTGGGCGCCTTGCTGGCGCAGGATTGCGCGGACCTCGTTCACGTCGACCTCGCGCGGTTGTACTCCGCGGTTTGCAGCAACCGCGGCGCCGACACCTGCGGCGTGGCCGGTCAGCCAGCATTGCGGGATCTCGCGCATGAAGCCGTGGCTGTTCGCGTCGCAGCTAATGTGGCGACCGGCCGCGAGAAGTCCGTCGAGGGCTCTCGGTATAAGGCTGCCGTACGGGACCGAGACCACCGGGAACTTCGGGCTGATCGACGGGCTGATGCCGACCTCGTCCGCCGCGGCGGTGCCGTCACCCCAATTCTTGCGTTCGATGCGGCCGATGCCGGCCAGGCGTCGTGTATGGCGCACGCCGAGCTGGCTGGCGCTTTGCAGGCTATAGACCGCCTCGAACCCCGGAGCGTGGCGGCGGAAGAACTGGCAGTGTCCTTCCATCAGGCGGTGGCTGCGAATCTCGACCTCGGTCATGTCGTCGACATCGAGGGCCGAGAGGCCGGATTGGCGCGGGCCGAGGAATAGCGCGATGTCCTTCCGCCAGCTGACATAGGGCGTTTGGAAGAAGCCGAGCTCCTTGCGGCCCATTTCCATGAACTCGCGCAATTGATCCGGATTGTGGATCTTCCAGTCGAGCCAGCGATCCATGTCGACCCCGCCAAGCACCCAGCCGGTGTTCATCGAGTGGTGGACGTCGCCTTCTTCGATGTCGGTGTCGAAGTCCGCCCCAGCGCGAGCGAACATGTCGCCGTCTCCGGTCGTGTCGACCACGACCTTGGCAAGGATCGCGTTGCGCCCGGCTTTCGATTCGAAGATCACGCCTTTGGCTGCGCCATTCTCGACCAGCGGCCGAGCGGCCCAGGCGTGGAACACGATGCGCACACCGGCCTGCAGCAGCATTTCCTGGTTATTGAGCTTCATCCGCTCAGGATCGAGCGTCGGGGCCCACTGGACGATGCCATGGAACGCGGTGGTGCGGTTGCCCCAGTACTGGACCTTGGCGGGGTCCTTGCTGCCCCAGTCGGCCATGGGCGGTCCGGCGACTCCTTCGCGCGGCATCCGCTCGATGAACTCGCGCGCGAATCCCTGGATGACGTGGTTGCCCTGCCAGTCGGTCATACGGTCGATCCACATGACCAGGCCGCCCGTCGAAAGTCCGCCGAGGCAGTTGTAGCGTTCCACAAGCGTCACATCGGCACCGGCCTTCGCCGCCGCCCAAGCCGCCGCGCAACCCGCCGGGCCGCCGCCGATCACAACGACGTCGCACTGGTGGTAGATGTCGATCTCGCGCGCGTCCTCGCGCACCGTTCCGCCCTTGCGCGGCGGAGGGAGATTGCGGCCCGAGCTTTCGAACACGTCGGAGCCGAGGAATCGCTCTTCGCTGTGCCCGGCGATTCGCTGCATCTTTACTTCGTCGGCCATCGTGTCCTCTTGTATTTCGAGAGCGCGCTAATCTTTATGTGTGCGTGCGGCAAGCCAAGGTCGAATGTCCGTTGCGCCCCCGCCGCCCTTTCGCTAGTGGCGCCCGTTCCGGCCCGATGGCGGAGTGGTTACGCAGAGGACTGCAAATCCTTGCACGCCGGTTCGATTCCGGCTCGGGCCTCCACTCACAATCTGACATTTCACCCCCGCCAGCAGCAACCGCTCTTGGCGCGCGCCCGCGATCATCGTACTTTACTGTCAAACGGCAAAGTGAGTGGGAGAGGATCCTGAAACTTCTGCTGATCGAAGACGATCCGTCCACAGCCTCCTTCATCGTGCAGGGCCTGGCCGAGCTTGGCCATAGCTGCGACCATGTCGGCGGAGGGCTCGACGGTCTCACCGCCGCGATGACCAACGATTACGATGCCATCATCCTGGATCGCAATCTGCCCCAGATGGACGGACTGACGGTGTTGACCGCCTTTCGCGCCGAGGATCGCGATACGCCCGTGCTGGTGCTTTCGGCGCTCGGTCAGGTCGACGACAGAGTCGCGGGCCTCAACGCCGGGGCGGACGATTACCTGACCAAGCCCTTTTCCTTCCAGGAACTGCTCGCGCGGATCATGGCGTTGAGCCGGCGGCGGGGAGGGGGCAAGGAAGCCGAGACCGTGGTGACGACCGGCGACCTGGCGCTCGATCGGATGACCCGGACGGCAACGCGCGGCGATCGACGAATCGAATTGCTGCCGAAGGAATACCAGTTGCTCGATTATCTGATGCGCCACGCGGGGCAGGTGGTCACGCGGACCATGTTGCTCGAGGCGATCTGGGACTACAGCTTCAATCCCGGTACCAATGTCATCGACGTGCACATCAGCCGGCTGCGCGGGAAGATCGACGGCGAAGGCGAGGCGCCATTGATCCACACAATTCGCGGCGCCGGATACCGACTCGGTGGCAACTGACCCTCGCACGGCGACCCATTCTGCTGCCTTCCGCGGAGCACTGTGGATCACGCTGATCGCGTTGCTGACCACGACCATCGCGCTGACCGTCCAGTACTTGCAGACCAGCTCTTTCCTCGAGGAGAAGACCCGAGGCCTGCTCGATGACGAGACCGCGAGCCTTATCGAGCGCTTCGATGCGGGCGGGCCGGTGGAGCTGGCGGCGTTCCTCAGGCGGCAGCAGACCTTGTCGCGCTTGAACGAGTTCTTCTATCTCCTGGCCGCTCCCGATGGCACGCCTTTGGTCGGCAACCTCACGGCCTGGCCGGCCGAAGTCGACAAGCCAGGCTTCAAGCGCTTCTCGACCAATGTCATTTCCGCGGACGGCACCGTTCACTCCCGCACGGTGATAACGCGCGCGGTGCTGCTGGATGGCGGATACCGCCTGCTCGTTGGTCAGATCGCCGAAAGCGGGATCGCCCTGCGCGAAAGATATCTCGTGGCGCTGTTCTGGTCTCTGCTTATCACTGGCTTCCTCGGCCTCCTGCTCGGCTGGCTACTGAGCCGGCGTGCGCTCGGCTTCGTTGAGCACGTGTCGACCACCGGCACGCGTTTCCTGGCCGGTAACCTTGAGGAACGCGTGCCGCTATCGGGACGCGACGACGAATACGAACGGTTGGCAGAGACGATCAACGCGTGCTTCGTCGAGATCGAGCACGTGGTGCGATCGCTGCGTGCGGCGACCGATGGGATGGCGCACGACCTCAAGACGCCGCTGACCCGCATCAGCGCCCGGCTGGAACTGGCCGAGATGCGCGGTGCGAGCGAAACAGAGTTGCGGCAGATCATCGCCGATAGCCGCAACGATCTCGCCGGGCTGCTGCGCATCATCGAGGACATCCTCAACCTTGCCCGTGCCGAAGCGACGACCTCGGTGAGCTTTGCCGACGCCGACCTCGCGGCGATCGCGGCAGATGCCGTCGAACTCTACCAGCCGGTCGCGGAGGACAAGGGCGTGTCGCTGGTGATGCGATCGGAGCCGGTCAGCATCAGAGGGGCTCCGGCCTTGATCGGTCAGCTCCTGATCAATCTGCTCGACAACGCGGTCAAGTATTCACCCACCGGCGGCAGCGTGACCGTGGAGATCGAGCGGCAGGCGGATGCTGCGGTTCTGACCGTCTCCGACCAGGGGCCGGGCATACCGCCCGATCGGCGAGCCGATGTTCTTTCCCGGTTCGTGCGGCTGGACGAAAGCCGCGGCATGCCGGGCGTGGGCATCGGGCTCAGCATCGTGGCCGCCGCCGCGCGGGTCCATCGGGCCACGCTCGACCTTCAGGACAACGGACCTGGCCTGCGGGTGGTGGTGCGTTTCCCCGTCTCGGATCCACGCGCGGTGGAGCCGGAATGATCGCCAAAAAATGGAGGGAGAGGGGCCGGGGGGAGGACTGCCAAACATGCGATCGACGGGGGGATCGACCGCGGGGCTAACCGACCCCTCTCCCACCCTCTCCTGAGTGGGGAGAGGGGAAAGGGTTACGCATTCAAACTAACTGTCCGACATCTCCGCGATGCGCAGGTTCACCCTGCTATCGTGGCCGTCGCGAATAATGTCTGCCGTAAGGGTCGAGCCGGGCTTGGCCGACGCGACTGCTCGGGCGAGCTCACGGCTGTCCGGGATCGGTCGGCCGTTGAAAGAGGTCACCACGTCACCGCGCTGAAGTCCTGCCGCTGCGGCCGGGCCGCCGGTCTCGACATCGGCGATCAGCGCGCCTCTGGCGTCCGAGAGGCCGAGCTGCTGCGCGATCTCGGCGTTGAGGGGCTGTAGCGCGACACCGATCCGGCCGCGCGAAACGTGACCTTCCTTGACGATCTGGGTCACCACCGATTGCGCGAGACGCGAGGGGATCGCGAAGCCGATGCCCACGTTTCCGCCGGACGGCGAGAAGATCGCGGTGTTGACGCCGATCACGTGACCGGCGGCGTTAAACAGCGGGCCGCCGGAGTTGCCCGAATTGATCGGGGCGTCGACCTGCAGGAAGTCGTCATACGGACCCGCACCGATCTCTCGACCGCGAGCCGAGACGATGCCCGAGGTGACGGTATTGCCGAGGCCGAAGGGGCTGCCGACGGCAAAGATGTCGTCGCCAACGCGGGCGTGATCGCTGTCACCCCATGCGATCGCTTCGAACGGGCCGCCGCCTTCGATCTTCACGACAGCGAGATCGGTCTTGGGGTCGCGGCCGAGGACGCGGCCGGGAAGCTCGCGCCCATCGCTGAGCTTTACGGTGATGACCTGGGCGTTCTCGACAACGTGATTGTTGGTCACTACGATGCCGCTGGCGTCGATGACGAAGCCGGAGCCGACGGCCATTTCGCCCTGGCCATCGCCGCGCCCGCCGAACGGGCTGCGCGGATCGCCACCGAAGGGAAGCCCGCCGAACGCCATCTCGGAAGTCTGGTTGCCCATGCGGGCCTCGATCTGGACGACTGCCGGGCCGACGCGCTCGACCATGTCAGCCAGAGAACCGGTACCGACGGCAGGGGAAGGGTTGGAGAACGTTTCGCTCGCGCCAGTCCCGCTTTCCACGAGACCGCTGCCGAGGTCCTGCAGAGAGGTCGTGGCCGCAAACGCGCCTGCCGCCGTGCCCAGCAGCACAGCTCCCAGCAGGGCCTTGCGATGCGATAGTGCGAACATTCCGTAGAGTTCCTTTGCGTGTGTAGGTCCATTGCCTTCTGCACGCGTCGGATGACCTCAGTCTGTCACGATCATTAAATCGATTTAATGTTTCACCGCCCCGCAAACACGACCGGGCTGCAGCGAAAAATCGAGCCAGACCGCGGCGTTGTCAGGGAAATGATCCGGCAACTTGCGGGTATATACCGATGATCGGCCCATACCGGCTGCGATATTCTCCCGATAAACCAATCGAAAAAGAACCCTGAATTCACATAGGTTTAGTCGGGAAAGGGCCCCTCGGTGCGCCAAACTCTGCTTCGCAAATCCGGGTTGCTGCCGGTGGCTGCCGTGTCGCTCGCATTCGGGCTTTCAGCTTGCGCCACGGACTCCACCGGCAGCTCTTCGGCTGGGCCGAAGCTGGTCGGGACCGAATGGCACCTCGATCACTTCCAGTCGTCGGATGACTCGATCGGAACGATCCGGCCCAAGCAGGACGAGGTCTATACTCTGACGCTCAATCCCGATGGCAACATCACCATGCAACTCGCCTGCAATCGCGGCGGCGGGCAGTGGACTTCCACCGACTATCGCAAGAGCAGCGGCAGCCTCGAGCTCAAGATGGGCTTCTCATCGATGGCGGCCTGTCCGCCCGGCAACTTCGACAACATCGCGATGCGCCTGCCCAATGTGCGGACCTTCGTAATTCAGGACGGGCTGCTCCACCTCAATCTCATGATGGATGCAGGCAATTATGTCTGGCGTCCGAAATGACCGGAGCTTCCGCTCCGAGCGGCCCGGTGGCCGCATGCTGAGCGCCCAAACGGCGGTCGTGCTCCATCGGGGCAAGAGAGTTCCAGTTCCCGTTACCACTCAGCGGGTGGGTATCACCCGCGGCGATCGTCTCCCGTGGCTCGCGACCGCCGCTTTCAGCGCCAAGTGGCCACTCTGTGTGAGGAGACTGATATGAAAAGAGTGATCCTGATGATCGCGGTGCCCCTGGCTCTGGTCGCACCGCTTTCCGCCTGCAAGACTTCGCCCACCAACGCCAGCGGCGCGACGGCTGGCCAGATACAGCCGGTGCAGTTCGGCACCATCACCTCGGTTCGCGGGGTCGACATCCGGCCCGGAAACACCCGGCTTGGTGCCATCACCGGTGCGGTGATCGGCGGCGCTGTGGGCAGCACCATTGGTGGGAGCACGGTGGCCAACGTAGCTGGGGCGACCGCGGGCGCAGTGACCGGCGGCGCAGCGGGCAGCTCGGTCCAGGGAGCGAGCCGCCAGCAGGGCGTCGAGTTCGTGATCCAGCTCGACTCGGGTGAGACGGTCTCGCTCGTCCAGCCGGGCAATGCGCGCGATTATCGCGTCGGTGACCGGGTGCGCGTCACAGGGACGGCCGAGAATGCGAGAGTGGATCGCCGCTGATCGCGATCGTGGTCCATGAGGGGCAAAACCAAATCCAAGGGTCCAGGTCCAGGGGGCGCTGAATGCCGGACCCGACGCAATGGAGAAATGCCACTCTCTACTCTGTCCGCGCTCGCCATCGAAACGATGATGAGCGCGGACAAGTTCTCACAGCCGCGTTCGTGACGGAGACATCGACAACGGAGGGAACACTCGATGCCGGATGACACAGTCCAGAAAGCTGCCGACAAGCTGACCCTTCCTGCGCTGACCGCGATGGTGGTCGGTTCGATGGTCGGGGCCGGCGTGTTTCAGCTTCCGGCGCGCTTTGCGACTGTCACGGGTGTCTACGGCGCGCTCATCGCCTGGGCGATCGCCGGCACAGGCATGCTGGCGCTGGCGTTCGTCTTCCAGGCGCTCGCGATCCGGAAGCCCAACCTCGACAACGGCGTCTACGTCTACGCCCGCGCCGGGTTCGGCGTCTATCCGGGCTTCCTTTCCGCCATCGGCTTCTGGGCCTCCGCCTGCGCGGGCAACGCCTTCTACTGGGTGCTCATCATGACCACCGTCTCGCAGCTCTTTCCCGAGCTGTCGGGCACCTTCGGAAGCGGCGACACCTGGCCTTCGTTCTTCGTCTCGGTGGTGGCGGTGTGGGGGTACTACTTCCTCATCAGCCGCGGGGTGAAGGAGGCGGCGTGGATCAACTACATCGTCACCATCGCCAAGCTCGTGCCTCTGGCGCTGTTCCTCGTGCTGGTCATCGCCTTTTTCGACGCCAAGGTTTTTGCTGACAACCTGACGGGGGGATACGACCTGCCGGGCGGGCATACGCTGTTCGACCAGGTGAAAGGCACGATGCTGATCACGGTGTTCGTGTTCCTCGGCATTGAGGGCGCGAGCGTCTATTCGCGCTATGCCAAGCGGCGCGAGGACGTGGGCAAGGCGACGGTGCTCGGCTTCCTCAGCGTGCTCGCGCTGTTCGCCTCCATCTCGATCCTCTCCTACGGCATCCTCCCCGCGGCCGAGATCGCGCAACTGGCGCAGCCTTCGGTCGGCGGCGTGCTCGAGACCGCCGTCGGTCCATGGGGCGGGACCTTTATCCGCCTTGGCCTGATCGTCTCCGTGCTCGGCGCCTACCTCGCGTGGCAGCTGCTGGCGGCAGACGTCATGTATGCCGCAGCCAAGGACTCCGACATGCCCAGCCACTTCGCCCGGCTCAACGGCGCCGAAGTACCGGAGCGGGCGGTCTTCTGGACCTCGGTGTTCGTGTCGGTGATCCTCTTTGCCGTGCAGTTCGCGGACAACGCGCTCGACTTCACGCTCGACCTCACCGCTGCGTTGTCGCTGGCGCCGTTCGCGCTCGCCAGCGCCTATGCGTTCAAGATCGCCTTGAACGGGGATGGATACGGCGAAGTGGCTGCGGGTAGCCGGAACCGGGAGCTGGCGATCGCCGCCGTCTCGCTGGCCTACACGTTGTTCCTGATCTGGGCGGCGGGATACGTCTTCCTGTTCCTCGCCTGCATTCTGCTGGCCCCGGCTACCGCGCTCTATTTCATCGCGCGGCGCGAACAGAACGCGCCGGTGTTCAACACCGCGGGGCTCATCGTTTTCCTGATCATCCTGGCCTTCGCAGTGATCGGCATCGTGCTGCTCGCCAAAGGCGTGGTGCAAATCTGACGGGGGCCAATCTGACAGGGGCCGACGCGGCTTAGGAGGTATAGGTAGATGACCACGGCAACACCATTCGGCGTCCACTCCGAGGTTGGTCAGCTCCGCAAGGTCATGGTCTGTGCCCCTGGGCGGGCGCACCAGCGGCTGACTCCCAGCAATTGCGACGACTTGCTGTTCGACGACGTGCTGTGGGTCGATGTCGCCAAGCGCGACCATTTCGATTTCATCGCCAAGATGCGCGACCGCGGGGTCGACGTGGTGGAGATGCACAACCTGCTGGCCGAAACCGTCGCTCTTCCCGAGGCGCGTGCTTGGATCCTCGACCACCAGATCGTGGCCAACGAGGTGGGTCTCGAACTGCTCGGAGAAATCGGCTCCTACCTCGACGGTTTGCCGGCGCGCGAGCTGGCGGAAACGCTGATCGGCGGTCTCTCGACCGAAGAGTTCCCCGAAGCCATAGGTGGCGAGACCTTGAGCCTCATTCGCGAAGCGGCGGGGGTCAACGAGTACCTGCTGCCGCCGCTGCCGAACACGCTCTACACGCGCGACACCACCTGCTGGATCTATGGCGGGGTCACGCTCAACCCGCTCTACTGGCCGGCCCGGCACGAAGAGACCATCCTCGCCGCAGCGATCTACCGCTTCCATCCGGACTTTGCCGGAAAGGTGAAAGTCTGGTGGGGCGATCCGCTCCAGAATCACGGGCTCGCCACGGTCGAAGGCGGCGATGTCATGCCGATCGGCAAGGGCAATGTCCTGATCGGCATGAGCGAACGCAGCTCGCGACAGGGGATCAGCCAGCTGGCGGCCGCCCTGTTCGAGCAGGGAGCGGCTGAGCGGGTGATCGTGGCCGCCATGCCCAAGCTGCGCGCGGCGATGCATCTCGATACGGTGTTCACCTTTGCGGACCGCGATTGCGTGCTGCTCTATCCCGACATCGTCGACAGCATCCAGGCGTTCTCCTACCGGCCCGGCGACAAGCCCGGCACAGTCTCGTTGCACAAGGACAAGGGTACCTTCGTCGAGACCGTCGGCGAGGCGCTCGGCATCAAGAAGATGCGCGTGGTCGAGACTGGGGGCACCGCCTACATGCGCGAGCGGACCCAGTGGGACAGCGGGGCCAACCTCGTCTGCGTCTCTCCTGGCGTCGTCTTCGCCTATGACCGCAACACTTACGCCAACACGCTGCTGCGCAAGGCCGGGATCGAAGTGATCACCATCGCCGGCGGCGAACTCGGCCGGGGCCGAGGCGGCGGACATTGCATGACCTGCCCAATCATCCGTGACCCAGTGGAGGATTGAATATGAACGCAGCTACCGACGCGGCAGGAGCCGCACCCAACAAGAGGATGGGCGCCAGCGTGCTGATGGGGATCGTCTTCATCATCGCCGGCACCCTGGCCATTCTGTCGCCGCTGGCTGCGACATGGGCGGTCACGATCATCGTCGGCGCATCGCTGATCGTGTCGGGCATCGCCCGCATCATCCACGCGTTCTCGAAGAGCTGGGGAAGCTTCTTCCTCCACCTTCTGCTCGGTCTACTCTACGTCGCCGGCGGCCTCGGCTTCTGGTTCAGCCCGCTCAGCGCCGCGGTGCTGCTCACCGTTCTGCTGGCCTGGCTCCTGATCGTTCAGGGCGTCGGCGAGATCTGGCTGGCCTTTACCGCCAAGCCGGCGAAGGCGTGGGGATGGGTGCTGGTCGCGGGCGTGATCACGCTCGCCTGCGGCGTCTGGCTGGTCTTCCGTCTGCCGAGCCTCGGGCTGTTCATGCCGGGCATCTTCCTCGGCGTGTCGCTTATCGTTGAAGGTTGGGCATCGCTGCTGATGCGGCGGCCCTGAGGGCAGCGCAAAGTCCTCCCCGAGCCGGTCTCGGGGAGGATCTTAAAGGCCCCTTTAGTCCTTCGCCGGCAACAACACACCGCCGGTGCTCATAGGCTGCACCGCTTCACGGAAGTTGCTCAGATACCCGGTAGCCGCATTGACGAAGCCGGGTCCCGAACGAGCCGCGAGCTCTTCGGCCGACACCTCGATGTCGATGCTGCGGTTCTCGACGCTGATCGTGATCACGTCGCCATCGCGTATCTTGCCGATCGGTCCGCCGGTCGCAGCTTCGGGCGCGACTTCGGCCACGGTCAGGCCCTTCAAGCACAGGCCCGAAAGCTGGCCATCGGTTACGAAGGCCGTGGTCTTGGCAAGGCCGGCGGCGTCCAGGGCAAACAGCACGAGGCTCGCCGAACCGCCCATGGCGGGGCCGCCCTTGAGGCCCTGGTTGCGGGACACGATCACGTCGCCCGGCTGGATCACGCCATCGGCAATCGCGTCCATGCACGCGAACACATCCTCGAACACGCGAGCCGGTCCGCGGAACTCCTCGGGGCGCGATCCGTCGCGAATGCCCAGGCGCACAACGGCAGTCTCCGCAAAGCTGCCCTTGAGGATGGCGATGGCCGGGCCGGGGCCGACCGGATCGGTCAGCGGCTGGATCACATCGGGACCCGGAATCTCGTAGCCCGCCAGGTTTTCGCCCAGCGTCTTGCCGGTGCAAGTCAGCGCCGAGGTGTCGATCCGGCTTTCGAGCCGCTTGAGCGTGGCGCGGGCACCGCCGGCGTCCTCGAACCGCTCTATGCGGATGTCGCCCGTGGGCCGCACGGCGGACAGCACCGGCACGTCGGCCATTTCTTCCCACAGGGCGAAGACGTCGATGTCGGATTCCGCCTCGACCGCAGTCGCCTGGAGATGCTTGATCGCGTTGATCGATCCCGAGACCGCCAGGACCGTGGCGATGGCGTTGCGGAAGGCGCCTTCGGTCAGGATCTGCCGCGGCTTCAGGTCCTCGTGAACCATCTCCACGATGCGTCGTCCCGCAGCGCGGGCGTTGGCCTGCATCTTGGGGCTGTTGCCGCGCACCGGCGCATGGCCGGGCAGGCACATGCCGAGCGCCTCGACCACGCAGTGCATGGTGTTGGCCGTCGCCATCCCGGCACAGACGCCGGGGCCCATGATCGCGTTCTCGGCCATGTCCTTGACCGGGAACTTGGGCTTGGCGCCGAAGCGCTCGCCCACCGAACCCGACCACACGTCCTCGACATCGACCGGCTGGCCATCGATCTCGCCCGACGGCTGGTAGCCGCCGATGACCAGGATCGTCGGAATGTTAAGCCGCGCCGCCGCCATCAGGTGGCCCGGAGGGGTCTTGTCGCAACTCGTCAGGCAGATCATCCCGTCGAGAAGCGCCGCCTCTACCTGGACCTCGATATCATTGGCGATGATGTCGCGCCCGGCCAGGATGTAGCTGCCGCGCTTGGCTGCGCCGGTGATGAAGTCGGACGGAGCCGCGGTGCGGACTTCGAATGGAATGCCGCCGGCCGCGCGGATCTCTTCCTTGACCATCTTGGCGATGCCATCGAGGTGGGCATAGCAGATCGCCAGTTCGCTGGAGGAATTCACCACCGCGATCTTCGGCTTCTCCATATCCTCCGGCGAGAGGCCGAGCGCTTTCCAGTTGGCGCGGCGGCCGGGCGAATTGGCGGCGAGGCTGCGAAGGGTCATGTCAGGCTCCGGCCGTGACGGGCTCGGCTTCCACCGGCGCCTCGTTGGCTTGATCGGCCTGCTCGGCGCGTTCGGCCATCAGGCGCTTGGCGAAGACCGACAGGACCAGCAGACCGATGACCACGCCGGCAAGGCACAGCGCGGTGAACAGGTAGCCGTCGAGCACGGCCTGCTTGTCGGCCAGGAACATATACCCGCCGAGGATCGGCGCCGCGACCGCTGCGAACTTGGCCATGAAGCTGGCCCAGCCGCCGCCCGTCGCGCGTACGGCGCTGGGGTAGTAGATGCTGGTGATCGAAATCACCGCCGCGTGGCCGGCGCCGATCATCACGCCACCCACCAGGATGACGGGAATGAACAGCGGACCTCCGATGAGGATGCCCGATCCGATCCACAACGCCAACGGGATGCCGAGGAACGGGGCGATGGCGATCCAGGCCGGGCCGCGCTTCTCGGTGAACCACAGCAGCGCCACGCCGCCGATCGCGCCGATCATCCCGCCGATGGAGGCGAGGTTGGCAGCCGTCGCGCGCTCGATCCCCAGCTGCTCCATGAACAGCACGCCGAAGCTGGCCTTGAGGTAGATCGCGAACGAGGAGAAGAAGTAGGTGAACCAGATCAGCGGCGTGATGTAGGCGAGCGAGCCGCGGAACAGCTCGGCCGACTTGGCCCAGGGCGAAACCTTGTCGCCCAGGTCGCGCTCGTCGGACAGCACCACGTCGGTATAGCCGGCATTGGCCAGGCTCGGATCGAAGCGGCTCAGGATCGGAATCACGTCGGCGGCGGGCTTCTTCTTGGCCGTCATCCAGCGGGCGGATTCAGGCATGGTGAAGAACAGCGCGATCGCGAGGATGCCCGTCGCCGCGCCGCAGAAGAAGAACACGCCTTCCCAGCCATATTGCGGCGCCAGCCAGTTGGTGACTTGGCCTGCCGCGGCGCCACCGGCGGAGAAGCCGAGCATGATGATGGTGACCGACAGCGCCTTCTTGCCCGGAGGCATGGACTCGATGTTGATCGACCAGGCCGGGGCCAGGAGCCCGCCGATCGCCAGGCCGCCGATCAGGCGCAGGATGATCAGCATTTCGGGCGTGTTGGCGAAGCCGGTGAAGAAGGTCAGGATCGCGCTCAGGATCGTGCACCAGATGATTACCTGACGCCGGCCGATGATGTCGGCGATGTAGGAGCCCAGCAGCGAGCCGATCATCTGCCCGAGGAAGGCGGCGGAGCTGACGAAGCCGGTCATCTCGTCGCTGAGATGCATCTGGTCGCGCAGATAGGGCAGGGTGAAGGAGATGAGGGAGAAGTCGAGCCCGTCGAAGAACGTGACGAGCGAGCAGATCACCAGCAACTGAACGTGGAAACGCGTGAACGGCAGGTCCTTGAGAAACGCAGCCACATCGAGCGTTTTGCCGCCACCTGGCGCAGCGCTCGTGGAAATCCCGTCCGCCATCACAACCCTTCCTCTCTCTGCCTGCCCGCGACTCTTCGGCCGATCGGTAGCATGCTATCTAATTGACGGCGTAACAGCAAAACTCCCGGTCACAAAGCCGTTGGTTCGGCCTTTTTTGACGAGCAAGCGAGCAGCCGGGCCGGCAAGTTTCCTTTGCCGGCCCGGCCTTGTCGGTAGCTCGGCTAGGCGGCCGAGCTGTTGACGCCCATGCTCTGGAGGTAGCGTTTCACGTTACGCGCGGCCTGGCGCAGGCGCTGCTCGTTCTCGACCATCGCGATGCGCACGTAGCCCTCGCCGTCCTCGCCGTAGCCTACGCCCGGTGCGACGGCGACGTCGGCATGGGTGAGGAGCTGCTTCGAGAATTCGAGGCTGCCCATTTCCTTCAACGCCGGCGGTAGCGGAGCCCACGCGAACATCGAGGCGGGCGGGGCGGGGATGTCCCACCCGGCGCGGCCGAACGCCTCGACCATCACGTCGCGGCGCTTGTGATAGAGTTCGCGGTTCTTTTCGACGATGTCCTGCGGTCCGTTCAGCGCGGCGCAGGCAGCCGCCTGGATCGGGGTGAACGCGCCGTAGTCGATGTAGCTCTTCACGCGCGTCAGTGCGGCGATCAGCGTCTTGTTGCCGACCGCGAAGCCGATGCGCCAGCCGGCCATCGAGAAGGTCTTCGACAGGCTGGTGAACTCGACCGCCACGTCCTTCGCGCCCTTGGCCTGCAGGATCGAGGGGGTCGGCTTGCCGTTGAAGTAGAGCTCCGAATAGGCGAGGTCGGAAAGGACCCACACCTTGTTCGCCTTCGCCCAGTCGACCAGCCGCTGGTAGAATTCCAGATCGACCACTTCGGCCGTCGGGTTCGACGGGTAGTTGACGATCAGCACAGTCGGCCGCGGGACGGTGAAGCTCATCGCCTTTTCGAGCGATTCCCAATAGTGCTCGTCCGGCGTCGTCGGCACGGAACGAATGGTCGCCCCGGCGATGATGAAGCCGAACGTGTGGATCGGGTAGCTGGGGTTGGGGGCCAGGATCGTGTCGCCCGGCGCGGTGATCGCGGTGGCGAGGGAGGCGAGGCCTTCCTTCGAACCGAGCGTGACCACGACTTCGCTCTCGGGATCGACGTCCACGCCCCAGCGGCGCTGGTAGTAGTTGGCCTGGGCCTTGCGTAGGCCCGGGATGCCCTTCGATTGCGAATAGCCGTGCGCGTCGGGGTTCTGGGCGACCTCACACAGCTTGTCGATCACGTGCTGGGGAGGGGGCAGGTCGGGGTTGCCCATGCCGAGGTCGATGATGTCCCTGCCGCTGGCGCGTGCTGCTGCCCGCATCGCATTGACTTCGGCGATGACATAGGGCGGCAGTCGCTTGATGCGGTAGAAATCGGTTTCCATGACCTCGTTTATCCATTGGTTTTGACGAAACGCCGCGGCCATCGGGCACGCGGCGCTGTAATAGTGGCGGAATAGGACACTCAGCGCAATCGCGATGGCGAGGTGGGCACGCATTCTCGGTCAGACCGAGGCGAGGCCTTCCCAATCGAAAGGTCCGCGTCCTATGACCGTTACCATGGCAGCAACCGACGATTCTCCGCCATCGGCCGGGGACATGTTCACCGAAATGCTCCGCATCCAGGGTGAGACCGCCCGCCAGATGATGCAGGCCTTTCTCCCCGAAGCGGCCGATGTCGTGCCCGCCGATAGCGAGATTCGCGACTGGGGCGAGAGCGCGCAGAAGCTGCAAGCGATGTGGCTCCAGTTTCACGAGCAGCAGCTCAACAGTGCCGTAACGTCCGAGATGCCGGTGCCGCTGTTCGTCGATCCTGCCCAGTGGATGGGGCTGATGCAGGGCTGGTACCAGCAGATGCCGCTGCTCGATCCGCAACGGCAGGAGAAGCTGTTCCTCGATGGCATGGCGCTGTGGGAAGACGTGCTGGCGCAATACGGGCTCGGGCCCCGCAGTGACGGCCAGGCCGCCGCCGAGCCGCACCTCCCGCGGGCCGACAAGCGCTTCGCCGACGAAGCCTGGCGTGACCAGCCGGTGTTCGCACTGATCCACCAGACCTACCTGCTGCTGGCCGAACGAGTGCTGGAAGCCGTCGATGCCGTCGAAGGCTTGTCAGGGCAGGAACGCGAACAGCTGCGCTTTGCCACCCGCAGCGTGCTCGACGCCATGAGCCCGTCGAACTTCCCGCTGATGAACCCGGTCGTGCTCGAGCGCACGATCGAGACGCACGGCGAGAACCTGACCAAGGGCATGGAACGCCTCGCCCACGACCTCGAGCGCGGCCAACTCACGCACACCGATGTGACGCAGTTCCGGCTCGGCGAGAACATCGCCTGCACGCCGGGGAAAGTCGTGCACGAGTCCGAACTGTTCCAGCTGATCCAATACTCGCCGGCGACGGACGAGGTGCTGGCCGTGCCGCTGGTGATCTTCCCGCCGTGGATCAACCGCTTCTACATCCTCGACCTCAACCCGAAGAAGAGCTTCGTCAAATGGGCGGTCGACCAGGGGCTGACCGTGTTCATGGTCAGCTGGCGCTCGGCCGACGAGAGCTTGGGGGATGTGACCTGGGACGACTACGTCCGCGCGCAGATCGAGGCGATCGACGTGATCCGCGAGCGGCTCGGCGTGCCGGGGGTCAACGCGATCGGCTATTGCGTGGCGGGCACGACCTTGGCGGCGACCCTCTCGATCCTCGCCCAGCGTGGGCAGGCCGACAAAGTCGCGAGCGCCACCTTCCTGACCGCGCAAGTCGATTTCGAGCGGGCCGGCGATCTCAAGCTTTTCGTCGACGACACCCAGCTCGACCTGATCCGTCAGGCGAGCCAGGGCGGCTATCTCGACGGGCGCTACATGGCTGCGACCTTCAACTTGCTGCGCGGGACGGACCTGATCTGGAACTACGTGGTCAACCACTACCTGCTGGGGGAGGACTATCCGGCCTTCGACCTGCTGTACTGGAACGGCGACGTCACCAACTTGCCGGCCAAGTGGCATGAGGCCTACTTGCGCGACTGCTACCGCGACAACCTGCTGGTGGAGCCCGGCGCGCTGGAGGCGGATGGCACGCCGATCGACCTCAAGCTGATCAAGACGCCTGCCTACATCCAGGCCGGCCGCGAAGACCACATCGCTCCGCCCGAGAGCGTCTTCCGCATGCTCGGCCACTTGTCAGGCCCGGTGCGCTTCGTGCTGGCGGGGAGCGGGCATATCGCGGGCGTGGTCAATCCGCCCTCCGCCGGGAAGTATCAGTACTGGACCGGCGACCTGGCGACATCACTCGACGCGTTCGTGAAAGGCGCGACCGAGCATCCCGGCAGCTGGTGGACCGACTGGCTCGACTGGCTCGAGCAGCAGGGCGGCGCGAAAGTCCCGGCCAAGGGCAAGCGTGCACCGGGGGGAAACGGCGACAAGGTGATCGAGGACGCTCCGGGCAGGTACGTGGCGCAGCGCTGAAACACCTTCCCGCCTACAGTCATCGCATCAGCGTGTGCAGCCGCGATTCTGAGAATCCGGCCTATTGGACCTGATAAGTCTTCGTTTGGGAATCATAGGAGTACGAAACCGCGTCCTCCGGTCCAAGCTTGCGGGCGGTATTCCTGGCTTTAATCGTGGTTCCGGTCATCGCGATGCGGATGTCTGGGAGACCACCACCCCGCCTCTGAGTGAAAGTCAGCGTTCCGATGCTGGATATGCAGGGCATCACAATGCCGTCGTCGCAAGCGGCCGAATTCTCTTCACCCGCCGCTACGCTTCCCAGGTAGGTCCAGCTTTTGGCATCCACATCGGGCTGCTCGCCGGGCACGAACAGGAACAGGGCGTAAGACAGTGAGGAGTTCCCCGAATGGAATACTTTGGTGGGAATCGCCAGTAGCAATCGCCCGTCCACTGTCGCATGGCTTTTGACTTGGCGCGCGGCATCGACCGTGTCGGCGTTTTCATAGCTGCCGAATTCGCCAATATACGGCTCGGCCCCTTCAAAACTCCACGCAGGCTCACCGTCGTTCTCCCTTAGCACAAAGGTGGCCTGAGTCAGGGTGACTTGAGCGTCCGGAGCCGGATAGCTCTCTTCCCTCGAATATTTTGCGGGCGTGTTGTAGGCAAAGCCCGTGTAATAGCGCTTCCCGTTCAATTCGAACTCATGGCCATACCAAAAGTTCGCTTCGCTGCCGTTCTCGAGCGGAAGCGGTGAGGTGTCGCCGATGGAGCCTCCGGCCTGGTAAATGGATCCAAGCACGAGGGCGGGCGACGGCCGTTGCAACTGGGCAGAGGCATTTGCCGCATTCTGCGAAGTGCTTGCCGTCTGGTCGCGGGATGCAGCGTCTGGCGCCTTTGCGTGACAGCCCGCGGCCAGCGTACCGAGCAACACGGGCAGGATAACAGCGTAACGGGTCATGGCCATCAACTTTCTCTGAAGGTGAAGGGGGTCTGCCGGAAGAGTTCGTTCCATGACGCTCGTCACTTCGCCGCCGAGGCTGCGACGAAATCATGCACGAACAGCCCCGGCTTGCGGCTGTCGAACGACGCCTGGAGTTCGCACTTCGTGCTTCTCAGTTTCCGGCAATTTTCCCAGGCCGCGTCTTGCGCGCGCTCGGCCGTTGTTTCGACAGTCGCGCTTATGTCGCCGCCATTCAGTCGATAGGTCTGGATAAAGCCGTTGCCGGTCCATTGGTTGAGTTCGCAAGGCTGCGACGTGGCCTCCTGGCACGCCTTGACCGCCGCTGCTATCGCGGCATCGGGGCTGCTGAGCCCGCTGGCGATATAGAGCTTGTAATCAACTGGATGCGGGGCGGCTACCCAGGCTGACGCCGCATACAATTTGCGCGCGGAAGCGTCAGGCGAACGGTAGCTGACAGAGCTGAAGGTGCCGAAGACTTCGCACGGCAGCAGTTGCTCGGCCGAACATTCGGCCAGCGTTCTCTCGCGTGCAGCCCCTCCGTCATCCAGCCAAGCGGTATAGAATGAGCCGGTCTTGTTGCGGAACACCACATACGACGAATTCCGCCAGGCCCCCAGTCCTACGCAGCCGCCGCCCATTACGGCGTTGCACATTTCAAGGACCCTCCCTTTGACGTGATCAAAGTTGGCGAAAATGGTACTATTGGTGACCCACACGTCCGCCGCATCGGGGTGCGCGGCGATCGCCGCATACTCCTCGCGGGGAGGTGGGGGTGGCGTGGGGTACGCGGGCTGCGCGTAGCCATCACGCATGCACAGCGGCACCGAGCCGACGCCATTGCCGCCCGGCGTCCACCCGACCTGCCGTTCGCCCGGCCCGGGACCTGAGCCACAGACATAGGCCTGCGCTTGCGCCTGCGCTGGCAAAAGACACCAGCCAAGCCCGATCAACAGCATCGACGCCATCTGACGCGCATTCGGGAAACGCATTGCAGGGAACCTTCGTATGTCTTCGCTGACGAAAGGTCTGGATTTATTCCTGCACGTGCGGTCGCTCTATTAGGTTATCTACCTACGACGGAGGCCCGGTTTCAGGCCCCAAAACTGTCATCATTGTGCAATGCACAAAAACCCATTGACACCATTCGCACCCGCACCTATTTGTGCAATGCAGCAATCAAATGCCGCACTTGCGTAGCGAGGAAGACGAATGGCCGACTCCCCCGACGAAGCCGCCAAGAGCGCCGAAAAAGCCTATGCGGCTGCGGCCGCTGAGGCGAAGCCGGTCGAAGAGGTGAAGGCCCCGGTTGAAGTGGCCGCACCGGTCCCTCCGCCGGTCGAAAGCAAGACGGTGGAAGCGAAGGTCATTGCGGCTCCGAAGAAGCCCGCTCCGGCCAAAGCCTCTCCACCGACGCCGGCCGAGCCGGCAAAGATCAAGAAGACCGCTCCAAAGCGGCTGACAGCAGATGCAAAAGCCAAGGCGGCAAAGCGCGCGGTGCGCGTCGCCAAGGCAGCGGCCGCTCCGGCGCCCGTGACGATACTCAAACCGAAACCAACAGTTACGGAATTGAAGGAAAAAATCATGGCGACTGCCAAGACCCCCGACTTTACCAAGCCGTTCGCCGACGCGTTCGGTGAGATTCAGACCCGTGCCCAGGCCGCCTACGACAAGAGTGGCGAAGCCGTGGCCGAGCTGACCGAGTTCACCAAGGGCAATGTCGAGGCAATCGTCGAGAGCTCCAAGATCTTCGCCACTGGCGCCCAGACGCTTGGCAAGACCTACGTGGAAGAGGCCAAGTCGGCTTACGAAACCGCGACTGCGGATGTGAAGGAACTGGCCGCGGTCAAGAGCCCGACCGAGCTGTTCCAGCTGCAGAGCAAGATCCTGCGCCGCAATTTCGAAGCTTTCGTAGCCACCGGTTCGAAGAACACCGAAGCGGTGCTCAAGCTTTCCAAGGAAACGTTCGCTCCGCTTTCGGGCCGCGTGAACCTGGCTGCCGAAAAGCTCGCCAAGGTCGCCTGAGCGAAGATCTAGTCGCCGCGCTCTCCTCTCCCCGCGGCGAGACGACGGACCGGGTGGCGCAAGCCGTCCGGTCCGTTTTGCTTTTCGCCCCATTCCGGGCCGCCAATGACGCGAATTTGCCCTCACACCTTGCAGGGGCGCCGCGCGATACGATATTGCAGCACGATGCATCGGACTCGTCAGACATTCCCCCTTCACGGGTCGCCCTCGCGCGATATCGTGCGTGCCGCCGGCCAGGACGACGATCCGTTCGGGGGTGACGGGGACGGCCAGATCGGTGTCGCAACCCGCACGCGAGCCAAATCGAAGAAGCCCAGCCAGTATAAAGTGCTGATGTTGAACGACGATTACACCCCGATGGAATTCGTCGTGATGGTGCTCAAGCGCTTCTTCCGCATGGACCTGGAACAGGCGACGCGCGTCATGCTCCATGTCCACCAGCGGGGCGTTGGCGTGTGCGGGGTCTACCCGTACGAAGTGGCCGAAACCAAAGTGACCCAGGTCATGGATTTCGCGCGCCAGAACCAGCATCCGCTCCAGTGCACGCTGGAAAAGGCCTAGTTTGTGGCCGGTGGGTTGCCTGCCGGACGAAATAACGGACATGACCTGAGGCGATCACCGGGTTATAGGCCGCCCGAACTTCCGCCTCAAAAGCGATTGCCCCCAGGTTGACCTTCTTTACCGCGATCGACCGTTACGTATTCCGGCTCGTGCTGATGCCGATGATCGGCGTGTTCCTGCTCGCCGCGTCGCTGCTCATGCTCGAGAAGATGCTGCGGCTGATGGAATTCGTCTCCAGCGAAGGCGGCCCCGTGCGGGTGGTCTTCAAGATGCTGGTCAACCTGGTGCCCGAATATGCGGGCCTGGCGATTCCGCTCGGACTGATGCTCGGCATCCTGTTCGCCTTTCGCAAACTCGCCACCACGAGCGAGCTCGACGTGCTTCGTGCGGTCGGCTGGAGCTACACCCGGCTGCTGCGCGTACCCTACCTGATCACGCTGCTGCTCATGGCGGTCAATTTCGTGATCGTCGGCTACTGGCAGCCACTGGCCCGTTATAGCTACGCGCAGATGGAGTTCGAACTCCGCTCGGGCGCGCTCGGCGCGGCGATCAAGGTGGGCGAGTTCACCGCGATCGAGGATCGCGTGGCGCTGCGGATCGAGGAAAGCCGCGACGACGGGCGCCGCCTGATGGGGATTTTCGCCCGCGTCGCCGACGACAAGGGGCAGGTCCTGTCGATCTCCGCGCGAGAAGGACGCTTCCTCGCCAACCGCGAGAACCGCAACACGATCATCTTCCGGCTGGAGGATGGCACGATCATCCAGGACGTTCCCGGGAAGCCACCGCGGGTGCTCAGCTTCTCCCAGCACGACTTGCCGATCGACCTTCCGGCCATCGAGCGCTTCCGCGCGCGGGGTGACGAGAACCGGGAATACCTCCTCCCCGAACTCATGCACATCGGCTGGAGCGACCAGTCCACTTCCGTGCAGCGGGCCGGGGGACAGGCGAACTTCAATTATCGGCTGGTCGAAGTCATCATGATGCTGATGCTGCCGCTCATGGCCGTGGCGCTGGCGATTCCGCCCAAGCGCTCGACGTCGGCCCTCGGCGTGTTCGTGTCGATCGTGATGGTGGTTGCCTATCACAAGGTCAACCAGTACGGCGCCTCGGTGGCGGAGCTGGGTCGGGTCAATCCCCTGCTCGCCCTGTGGGGGCCGTTCGTGCTGTTCGCGGCGCTGATCGCCTGGATGTACTACCGCGTCGCCTTCGTGCCCGGCGGCCAGGCCATCGGCGCGCTTGAGGCGGCCTATGCCAAGCTCATCCGGCGCATCAAGGACCTGTTGAAACGACGCGAACGCCAGCGCGAGGCGCGCGAACAAGCTGCGGCGCACGGCGAGGAGCCAGCGCGTGCAGTTTGACTTCTTTCCGTCGAAAACCCTGACCTGGTATCTCGGCAAGACCTTCTTCGTCCGCATCCTGGCCGTGCTCATCATGCTCGTGCTGGTGCTGATGATGCTCGACCTGCTCACCAACACCGGCAAGATCCTCGCCTATGCGGGCAACGGCCAGGCAGAGGTGCTCAAGTACGTCGGCTTGCGGGTACCTCAGCTGATAGCGAGGTTCCTGCCCTATTCGGTCTTGCTGGCGACGATCCTCACGCTCGCGACCTTCAACCAGAACAGCGAAGTCATCGCGATGAAGGCGGCCGGCTTGTCGGCGCACCAGATCCTGGCGCCGCTTTTCCTGGTGGCCATGGGAATTGCCCTGGTCTCGTTCGGGTTCAACGAACGCGTGGTCACTCGCTCGAGCGCGACGCTCAAGGCGTGGGAAGCCAACGATTACGGCCCCGTGCCCGACGACCCAACGCTTCGGGCCAACATCTACCTCAACGACGGCAACGACGTCCTCCTGGCCTCGTCGATCAGCGGCACGGGCAAGAACATCGTCATGCAGGGCGTGTCGTTCTACCAGCGCGACGACTCAGGGATGATCGTTCGGCAGTACCGCGCACCTATCGCCCGCTTCGCCGATCCGGGCTGGCGCCTGGAGAACGCGCGCCAGTTCGACGTGGCAACCGCCGAAGCCCGCGATGTTGCCGAACCGATCGTCGTGGGGCCGGGCATCACGCTCGCCCAGATCGCGCAGCGCAAGGTCGATCCCGATGCCGAGTCGGTCGGCGAGCTCCGCCGTTCGATCCAGGCACTCGACAGCGCGGGCCGACGCACCGCAGAGCTTCGCGGCAAATGGTGGCACAAGTTCTCAGGTCCCCTGTCGACCATGCTCATGCCGCTGCTGGGTGCCGTGGCCGGATTCGGGCTCGCCCGTTCCGGACACCTGCTCGCGCGTGCCGTAATCGGCATGGCGCTGGGCTTCGCGTTTTTCGTGGTCGATAACGCGGCACTGGCCATGGGCAGTTTTGGCGGCTATCCGCCGCTTCTCGCGGCCTGGGCCCCGTTCGTGCTGTTCTTCCTTTTGGGGGAGACAGTGCTGATCCGAACGGAGGAATAGAGCGGGGCCAGAACACATTGTGCCTCACTCGCCGCTTGCGCTGCCACATTTTTGCCATTATTTGAGGCGCCGCTCGCGCGCTGCGAGTTTCTGTGGGGCCTGTCCCCCTCTAGGAGAAACTGAGATGAAGAAGATTGCTCTGGCTGCCTTCTCGGCCACCGCCCTGCTCGCCCTGTCGGCTTGCGGCGACAGCTCGGCCCCGACCGAAGAAGCCACCACCGAAGCGACCGATGCCGCTGCTGTTGAGCCGGTTGCTACCGACACCGCCGCTGTTGACGCTGCTGCTGCTGAAGCCACCGACGCTGCTGCCGCTGCGACCGACGCTGCTGCTGCCGCGACCGACGCTGCTGCTGCTGCTACTGACGCGGCCGCTGCTGCTAAGTAATTAGCTTTCGTGTGGGCCGGTGGGTAACCCCGGCCTTACGCGAAAAGAGGGGCGCGCAAGCTTGGCTTGCGCGCCCTTTCTTTATGGCCGCGACGGCCGGCCAAATGGGGTGATGATCAGGCGGCTTCGGCTTGCTTGGCAGAGCGCCGATCGCCCCCTCTGACCATGGTGCTGCGGGCGATGCGGGCCACCAGCACGAACATGCCCGGATGATTGGCACCGGCGTAAGTCGAGCCCGTTCCCAGCCGCTCGTTCAGTCGGCGATGCGCCTCACCCAGCGAATGGTACGGCAGGCTCGGCAGCAAGTGGTGCAGCGCGTGATAACGGAGGCCCACGGGAGCCCAGAGCACCGCCAGCGGGGAGGGCGGCGGAACGTTGACCGAGTCGAGATACTGCGCGGTCACGCTCATCTGTTCGCCTTCGTTCTCCCACAAGTGCGCGACCAGCGTGCGCAGCTGGTTGAGGACAGCCACGCCCGAGAGCACGATGAGAGCGATAACGAGGGGCCTCCACCCGAAGGCAAAGACGCTGCCGATCAGGGCGAGGGCCCAGATCGAAGCGCCAAGTTCCTGCCAGAACACCTGACGCGCGAACTCGCCTTCTGCCGGACGACGGCGGAAGTCGGGATTGATCGAGAGCGCGGAGAACTTCTCCCACACCAGCTTGCGCAGCGGCGGGATGATCGCGCCCAGCGGCACCAGGATCGCCGAGCGGATCAGGAACGCCACCGGCGCCAGCAACGCGATCAGGATGAACAGCGGCAGAGACCAGGGCTTCATCAACGCGAGCGGAAGGTACTCGGGATCTTCCGCCGTGCCGTAGCGGGTGCGCGCGTGGTGCAGCGTGTGCACGTTTTCGTACATCAGCGAAGGCGTGAGCAGGGGAACGCCGACCACTACGTTCCACGCCAGGCGGAAGCCCGGCAGCGCGTTGCGGTGGATGTGCGTCAGCTCGTGAATGAACAGCAGCGCGCGATAGAGCGCCAGGATCGAGACGATGCCGGACACGACGGCCAGAAGCGTGTTGTCGAACAGAATGGCCCCGGCCAGCGCGGCATAGCCGACACCGGCGGAAATCAGCATGTCGGGCCAGTAGATGTCCGGACGAGCCGTGCCGATGTCACGCGTCACTTCCGCCGCGGTGCGCAGCAGAACCATATCGTCGCCCTTGCCCGCAGGCTTGGCCCGCGTGCGAGTTTGCGAAGTGGCGTCACCGAGGACGGTCGTTGAGTCTTGGGCAGTCATGCAAGTTTTCCAATATCAGGCGCTCGCCTGGCAATCGCGACGGCAAGTTGCCGCCATGCGGCTTTCTTCAGGGGTCCGGCTTGACAAGCCACCGACACCATACGCAGGGCTAACCTTCCCTGAATGAAGGCCACGAAACCGTGTCATCAGCCGACGTAGTTATTGCGCCCGTTTCGGGCAAGAGCGACTTCAATGCGTTTATCGATCTCAGTTATCGCCTGAATAGCGAAGATCCGCATTGGGTACCGCCGCTGCGAGCCGAAGTTGTCGAGTTGCTGACGCCGGGAAAGAACCCGTTTCACGAACACGCCAAGGTCCAATTGTTCCTCGCTCGCCGCGCGGGGAAGGTCGTGGGCCGCATTTCCGCCCACTATGACGAACTGGCGCTCACCCAGCCGATCGAGCAGGGCATGGGGCCGGGCACCGGCAACTGGGGCCTGTTCGAAGCCGAAGACGAAGCCGTCGCCCACGCCCTGATAGCGCGTGCTGAGCAATGGCTGCGCGAACAGGGCATGACCCGCATCCTCGCGCCGATCAGCCTGTCGATCTGGGAAGAGCCCGGCCTGCTGGTGCACGGTCACGATCACTCGCCGATGGTGATGATGGGCCACAACCTGCCGCAGTACGAAGGCTGGATCGAAAGCGCCGGCTATCAGGTCGCCAAGCGACTGCTGACTTATGACGTGATGGTCCAGGACGGCTTCCCGCCGCTGATCAACCGCATCGTGGCGCTCGGCGAAAAGAACGCCAGCATCAAGGTGCGCCCGGTCGACAAGAAGCAGATGCAGCGCGAGACCGCGATCATCCTCGACATCCTCAACAACGCCTGGTCGAAGAACTGGGGCTTCGTCCCCTTTACCGAGACCGAGAAGGTCTATGGCGCCAAGAAGCTCGCGCCGATGATCATCGAGGGTGCCAACATGATCGCCGAAATCGACGGCGAGCCGGTGGCCTTCATGCTCTCGCTTCCTGACGTGAACGCGAAGCTCAAGACGATGGGCGGCAAGCTGTTCCCATTCAACTGGGCCAAGTTGCTCTGGTGGCTGCGCAACCCGCAGAGCGAGGGTTTCCGAGTGCCGCTGATGGGCGTGGTCACCAAGCTGCAGAACTCGCGCATGGCCAGCCAGCTGGCTTTCATGATGATCGAGTACATCCGCCGCTACGCGGTCGCCAATCACGGTGTGAAACGCGCAGAGGTGGGCTGGGTGCTTGAGGACAACCAGGGCATGGTCGCGATCGCTGACGCCATCGGCAGCAAGATGAATCGCGAATACCGGATCTATTCGAAGGACCTGTAGCCTCGGCGCTGCGACAGGGCGTGGAACCGTGGTAGGGTGCTCGCCGTTAGGAGAGGCGGGCGAGAAAGTGTCGACCCGCCAGGGACAGACATGCGCCGCGGAAAGTCAAAAAAGGTATCCAAGCACAGGCTCGGTCGAGTTCTGGTGGTCGAAGACGATCCGATCCTCGGTCTCTCGATCGAGACCGCGCTCCTCGACGCGGGAACGGCGGAGGTCGTGGTATGTCCCAGCATCGCCCAGACGATGGACGCGCTTGAGCAAGGGCCAGCCGACGCTATCGTGCTCGATGTCCATCTTGCCGACCGCGATGATGGCTGGGCCATCGCCGAGCTGGTCGACCTGATCGGGCCGAAACCGCCGCGGATCGTGTTCTCCACTGGAACACCGCAGGACATCCCGCCAGAGATCGCGGAGATGGGGCCCGTCTTCGAAAAGCCTTACGATCCTGCGCGCCTGGTCGAGGTTCTGACCAGCGACAAGGAAGGCTTGTTCGACCGCCTGCGCAACGCGATTTCGTAAGGCCCGCCGCTAGCCCTCTCCCACTGGGAGAGGGTTGGGTGAGGGTGATAAACCTCACCGCGAAGACCCTCATCCTCCGCGATCCGGCGCTCCTCCCTCTCCCAAGGGGAGAGGGCAAATCAGCTAAGAAGCAAGCTTTTCGAAGCCCATGAAAAAAGGCCTCCGCCGTTTCGGGCGGAGGCCTTTCGGGATCGTATCACCAGCCGCTTGGACGGGAGGGGGGGTCTCGGCGGTGACATCTGCTCAATGAGCGGACAGGACGGTAGTTCCCAGCGCCGGAAAATTTTTTCGCGACCCGATGCTGCTTGCCTATGGATCGCTTGAGGATCATTCTCCGGCAGGTGTTAGGCTGTTAATGTGACATCCATCCCCCGGCGGTCATCCCGGAACCAGGACCGCCCACGCACGTTCCTACGCACGATGCCTAACGGGAAGGGGTTTTATGTCGATTGGGGCTGAAGTAGCCGCTCATCTTCCATTTCTTCGTCGCTACGCGCGCGCTCTCACGGGCTCGCAGTCGACCGGCGATGCATTTGTCCGCGCCACGCTCGAGGCCGCTTTGGCCGACGATGACCTGGCCGAGTCGCTACGCGCTGGGCGGGTGCCGCTCTACCGCGCCTTCACCAAGGTGTGGTCGAGCGCTTACCTCGAGGTAGCCGACGACAATTCCGGCCGTGGCGCTCACGAGAACGCCGCCCAGGAACAGCTTCGCCGGATCACGCCGGTCAACCGCCAGGCCCTGCTGCTGACCACGGTCGAGGATTTCTCGCCCGGCGAAGCGGCGCGGATCATGGAAATCGGCGAAGATGACGTCGACTCCCTGGTCCAGGAAGCGGTCGAGGAAATCGAGCGCGAGACGACGACCAGCGTGTTGATCATCGAAGACGAGCCGCTGATCTCGATGCAGCTCGAAGACCTTGTGCGCTCGCTCGGGCACGACATCTGCGGCACCGCGGCGACGCGCACGCAGGCCCAGAAGGTCGTTTCGGAAAACACGCCGGGACTGGTGCTGGCGGACATCCAATTGGCCGACGGTTCGTCGGGGCTCGATGCGGTGGACGACATTCTCGCCATCGACAGCGTGCCGGTGATCTTCATCACCGCCTATCCGGAACGCCTGCTCACAGGTGACCGGCCGGAGCCGACCTATCTGATCACCAAGCCGTTCCAGGAAGACACGGTGCGGGCGGCGATCAGTCAGGCGCTATTCTTCGGTTCCAGTCGCCCGCTTTCTTGATAGACAGGCGGGCGATGGCCCGCCTGAAACTCAAGATCCAACTCTACTGCGGCGATGAGATCGCCATGGGACCGGGCAAGGCCGACTTGCTCGATGCCATAGCTCGCGAGGGCTCGATCTCCGCTGCAGGACGCGCGCTTGGCATGAGCTATCGGCGCGCGTGGCTTCTGGTCGACACGATGAACCGCTGCTTCCGCACGCCGCTGGTGGAAACCCACCCAGGTGGCGGACAGGCGGCCGGCGCCAAGCTGACCGCCGAGGGCGAAAGCGCGCTCGGCGCCTACCGTGCTCTGTCAGAGCAGGTTGAGCACGGGGTGCCCGGTGCCAGCTTCGAAACTCTCGAAACCGCGATCCGCCGGGCCCCGCTCACGCGCGAGTGATCAAGGAGCGATCAGCACCTTGCACTGACCGCTGCGCTGCTTGAGGCTTTCGAATACCTCGGGCGTTGCCGACAGCGAGATCGTATCGGTCACCAGCAAGCGCGGTTCGATTGAGCCGCTTGCCAACGCCTCGAGCGAGGCTTCGTATTCCTGGCGTGTGAAGAACGCGCTGGTGACGAGACGCACTTCCTTCGACAGCATGGCGAAGCTGTTGAACGTATCGGGACGGGTGCAGAGGCCGAGCAGGAGGATTGTGCCGCGGTTGCGCACCTGGCTCACCGCCTGATTGATCAGGCCGGGGATGCCGACGCATTCGAACACCACGTCCGCCTTGCCGCCCAGCTCGCGCTCAGCGCCGCCGATCGGGTCCTGCGGATCGACGACGAACACGTCCGCCCCCATGCCTAGCGCGCGGCCTTGCTGGAACTCGGCGATGTCCTGCACCGCCACGCGCGACGCGCCCATGCGCTTGGCCCAGTAGGCGACGGCGAGCCCGATGGGGCCGGCACCGAGGACGAGGGCCTTGTCGCCCGCTTTCATGCCCGAGAGGTTGACCCCGTGCAGCGCCACGGCGAGCGGCTCGATGATCGCGCCATCCGCCAGCGAGACGTCGACCGGCAGCTTCACGCACTGGTTTGGCCGCGTGACCGCGAACTCGGCGTAACCGCCGCCTTGCAGGCCGAAGTGGTCGCACCACTGGACCTCGCCCTTGCGGCAATGCGCGCACTGGCCGCAGCTCTTCAGCGGGATGACCGAGACGAGATCGCCGGTCTTCAAACCCTCGGTATCGCGGCCGAGCGCGACCACTTCACCAGCAAACTCGTGGCCCAGCACATCGCCGTGCTTGCAGCCGTAGGCGGCGTCCTCGGTCATGTGCAGGTCGGAGCCGCAGATGCCGCAGCGGCCGACCTTGACCACGACCTCGCCGGCTCCCGGCGTCGGGTCGGGTAGCGTTTCGAAGGCCAGCGGTTGGTGCAGGGCCTGGAAGGTTACGGCTTTCATCATCAATTCCTTCGATCCCCCCGCTTGGGGAGAATCAATCGTTCAGCGGCTTCACCGGACCGAGCTGCATACCGCCGTCGATCATCACGTGGGCGCCGGTCATGTAGCTGCCGGCATCGGACGCGAGCAGCAGCGCGAGCGGCTTGATCTGGTAGGTTTCCGCCATGCGGCCGACCGGCACCAGCTCGTCCCAGGCAGCCTTGGCCGCCGGGTTCTTCTTGACCCAGCCATCGCCGATGTTGGTCACGAACGGCCCCGGAGCAATCGCGTTCACGCGGATGCCGTAGGCCGCAAGCTCGTAAGCGGCGTGGCGCATGAAGTGCTTCACGCCGGCCTTGGCCGCCATGTAGGGCACGCCCACGATCGCCTCGTTGACCTCGGCCGCGTTCGAGCTGGTGATCACGATGCTGCCACCGCGGCGCTGCTTGTTGGCCTTCATCACGCGCGATGCTTCGCGCACGGTGTGGAATGCGCCCGTCAGGTTGATGCCGATCGACTTGTACCAACGGTCGGGATCGTAGACGTCAAGCTGCCCGTCCGGATTGCGGTTGCCCTCGGGGGTCCAGAAGCCGTTGCCGACATCGAGCCCGGCATTGGCGAAGACGATGTCGCAGCCGCCATAGGCATGAACGTGATCGTCGAACACTTTGGCGACCTGATCGAGCTTGGACACGTCGCAGACGCCGAACCGCGCTTCGTAACCTTCGTTGACCAGCCGCTGAGCCTCGCGCGCGGCGCCTTCGGCGTCGATGTCGGTCAGCGTCACCTTGGCGCCGGCTTCGGCCATGCACTCCGCATAAGCGAGGCCGATGCCGCTGGCCGCGCCGGTGACGAGTGCCGAGCGGCCCTTGATGTCGAACTGGTCGAGGGTCTTCATTCGATTTCCTTCGTCATCCCGGTGAAGACCGGGACCTCGCATGAGATTGGACTTTGCCTAACGAGACCTTGGCCTGCGCCGGGGTGACGTTTGGATGCAGAGCTGATGTTTAGAGATAGAGCTTCGGGTTGATCGCGATGCCGTTCTCTTTGCAGTAGCTTTCGTAGTGGTTCATCATCCACCACACATCGGTGGTTTCGATCAGCACTGCGTTCTCGTCGTAGAACTCGATCGGGCCTTCCATCCAGCCGAACAGCTTCACGCCATCGGGATGCTCGGTGACGAGGGTATGGCTCTCACCCGGAACCTCCAGGATCAGCCCGCCCGGCGTCGCCACCCAGTCGTATTCGAGATAGCGGACCGAACCTTCGAGCACGACCATGGTGATCGTGCCGCGATGGAAGTGCGTGCCGATCGTGCCCGGACCCTTCACCCACAGGATGTTCGAGAACAGGTTGCGCCGCACGTCGAACGCCAGGTGCTTGATTGCGGCGGTTTCGCCGAACGGGACCCAGGGGCTGTCGACATCGGTCTGAGCGTCGACATAGCGGCCACCAGGAGAGTACTTTTCCACCAGCGAGCGGTAGTTGAACGGGACTTCGACGATCGCCTTCTTGGTCGACGGCGGGGCCTTCATCTGCGTGGCCATGGCGGGTTCCTTCTAGCGGATCAGACTGTCGAGGTAGTCATCTGCGATGCCGACCTCTTTGTAGTGGGCACGGGCATCGCGCATGTAGTCGAACACGTCGTAGTGACCGACCGTGTTGCCCTGCTCATCGAGCCACATCAGCGGCCCCGACACGACGAAGAACACCTTCATCGGATCGGGATGCTCGTAGGAGACGAGCGTGTGGCTCTCGCCCGGCGTCTCGAAGATAAAGTCGCCCTCGGTCGCGGTCCACTCATGTTCGAGGTACGCCCATTTGCCGCTGATCGTGTAGGCCCAGATCGGCTTCGGGTGATAGTGCCGGTTCACGATGCACGGCTTCTTGGCCATCAGCACGTCCGCCCACATGTTGAGCGTCGGGCTGATCCACACCGGCTTCGAATAGACTTCCTCCACCATCGGCCGCCCGATCGGCACCCACAGGCGTTCGTCACCCTCGGCGATCTTGGCGAAGTAGGCCTCGGGCTTGGAGCCGGGGCGGAAGGCGTGTGGGACTGGCGGAGTTCCGGCCCAGGGTTCGGTTGTTGGCGTCTCAGGCATGGGGGATCTCCTTACGCGACGGCCGGGGTGAGGCCGCGCCGCGCCAGCACAGCCGGCGCGGTTTCCTTGAGGGCCATGGCGACGAAGCCGCTGACCACTGCAAGGACCAGCAACATCCACAGGAAGGTGGAGTTGCCGAATGCGTCGTTGAGCGCGCCGGCGATCGGCGGGCCGAACACGCCGCCGAGGATTTCGCACGAACCCATCGCGAGGCCGAGCACGGTCGCATGGTGGCGGGCGTCGAAGCTCTCCGACGGGATGGTGGCCATGAAGATCGGGAAGATCCCGTTCACGGCCCAGCCGACCACGAAGATCCCGGCCATGAGATAGGCAGGCCCGTCGAAGTACAGGGCTCCGAGAGGACCAAGAACCGACAGGAACGGCAGGACCACCATTACGGGCTTGCGGCCGATGATGTCGGACAGGCCCGACACTGCGAAGCTGTAGACGAACGCGGCGATACCGAGCGAACCCATCAGCCAGCTTGCGGTGGTTTCGTCGAAGCCGCGCTCTTGCACCAGGAACAGCGGCATGAAGGCCCAGGTGGTCACGAAGTGGCCGACCATCAACACGCCGACCACGACGCAGACCCACATGTTGCGGACCTTGATCGCCTCGGGGATGCTCATCGACGTCTCGGTTGCCACCGGCTTCGGCAGCGGCACGGGCTCCTTGAGCATGAACCAGATGATGATCGCGCTGATGATGCCCGGGATACCGGCGAGGAAGAACGCCTCGCGCCAGCCGAAGGCGTGGGCAAAGGCAACCAGCACCACCGGCGCCGCGAAGCTGCCGAGCAGGTTCGAGCCCATGTTCTGCGCCACGCCCTGCGCCAGGCCGCGCCGCTTCGGATCGACCTCGCTCGCGACCATGGCATGGCTGATCGGCATGACGCCGCCTTCAGCCGCACCCATCAGCAACCGCGCGCCGAGCAGCAGCGCGAAGCTGGAGGCAAGGCCGGTCAGGAACGAGCAGAACGAGAATGCCAGCGTCGCGAGAACCAGCAGGATCTTGCGCTTGCCGATCGAGTCGGACAGCCGGCCGTAGAAGAACGCCGCGATCGCCCACGAGAAGCTGAGGCCGCCCGCGATGATGCCGATCTGCGTCTGCGTCAGGCCGAGCTCGGGCTGCACCGACGGCATCAGCACGTTGAGCGCCTGCCGGTCGAAGAATACGATCCCGAAGTTGAGGCTCAGCAGGAATACCAGCAGGACCTGGTACCCGGCCGAATTGTTCACCCAGTTCCCCGTCTGGGTGGTGGCGCTTGGCTGCATTCCGATTCTCCCGACCGCTTCTCGTGCGGCAATTATCGTTCTTGATTGTTGATCAGAGGAAGCTGCGGATCGGATCGGTCCCGTCCCAACCAAGGCTCGCTTCCCAGAAACGCGTGAAGGTCTGGTCCATGCCCGGGGTCACCGGCAGCAATTCGACAAAGCCGAGCTGCGCTCCGGTGCCGTTGTCGAGATAGACCACCTCGCCGCCCGTCGGCACCGAAGCGCGGAATGCCTCGTGATAGCCGCGCGACTGATATTCCAGGCTGTCTGCGTCGACGTTGGCGCAGGCGATGCCGAAGTGGTGGAAGCCGAAGCCGCGCAGCTCGATCGTCTCGCGATAGACCGAAGGCTCGTCATCCAGCGGCTGGATCAGTTCGATCAGCATGTGCCCGGCGAAGCCCATGGCAATGGTGATATCGGCGCGCGATTCCTCGCCGCGATAGGTCTGCCCCGGAACGAGGAAGTTGGGCAGCACGAAGAACGGACCGGCCCGCATGTTGGCGACCCAGTGGTGGATCGCCTGCTTCAGGTCGGGGACGATAAACGCCGTTTGCGCCACGCCGCCCATCGGTTGGCCGTAACCAAGATTACCAGACATCATTTCTCCCGCGGGCCCTCGTACCGTCGGGGCGCCAGTTGGCGTCATCGCTCGCCAATCGGCGCGACAAAGTCAATCACGCCGTGCTAGATCGGATGCGAAGAGGAGAGAGGTCCATGGCCACCGTGGTGTTGATTGCGATTTTCCTGATGCTGGCCGCGGCCTCGGTCTTCGCCGTATGGACGGGCCTCAACTTGATCAAAGGCAAGTAAGCCATGGCTACCCAACTCAGGCGCAATTCGGATTGCAGCGAAGCGGAATGGACCGCCCGGCAAGAGCTGGCGGCCTGCTATCGCATCTTCGACATGATGGGCTGGTCCGAGTCGATCTATAACCACATCACCGTGCGGGTGCCGGGCGAAGAGGCGTTCCTCATCAATCCCTATGGCCTGCTGTGGTCGGAAGTCACCGCGTCCAACCTCGTGAAGATCGATTCCGAGGGCAACAAGCTCTGCGGCAGCCCCTATCCGGTGAACAAGGCGGGCTTCACCCAGCACGCCTGCTTCCACCAGAACATCGATTGGGCGCACGCGATCGTCCACACGCATACGCCCGACACGATGGCCGTGTGCTCGAGCGAAGACGGGCTGACGCCGACGAACTTCTACGCTTGCTTCTTCGAAGGCAGCGTCGGCTATCATGACTTCGAAGGCATCACCGTGCGAGCCGAGGAGGGCGTGCGCCTGCTCGAGAACCTCGGCGATAACCGCGTGCTGATGCTGCGTAATCACGGGCCAGTGGTGCTGGGGGCGACGCTCTACGAGATGTTCCTCAACTACTACATGCTTCAGCGGGCCTGCGAGATTCAGGTCAAGACCAGCGCGCTTGGCAAGCCGATCCGCGTTCCGCCCGAAGTCGTCGCGGTACACCAGCGCGATCGCGACCAGGTCGCACTCAAGGATTTCGGCAGGGCCGATTTCGAGGCATGGACCCGCAAGCTCGACACCATCGACCGGAGCTGGCGCGAGTGAGCAGTTCCAAGCACAGGGCCAGGCTTAGCCCCGACGGACGCTGTTCCTCCGAAGCATGACCGATCTCACCGTCAACGACCGCCCGGTCCGCTTCAACATGGACCCGCAGACCCCGTTGCTGTGGGCGCTGCGCGATGCGGCGAATCTTACCGGGACCAAGTATGGCTGCGGCGTTGGTGACTGCGGCGCGTGCATGGTGCTGATCGACGGTGAAGCGCTGCGGAGCTGTCTCGTCACGCTGGCCGAATGCGAAGGGCGCGTGGTCGTCACCGTCGAAGGCCTGTCGCGCGACCGCTCGCATCCGGTCCAGCAGGCGCTGGTGGCAGAGCAGGCGATCCAGTGCGGGTTCTGCACGCCGGGCATCGTCATGGCTGCATCGGCTTTGCTGGCGACCAATGCCGATCCCTCGGAAGAACAGATCAAGCAGGCGATCACCAACTTGTGCCGCTGCGGCGTTTATCCCCGTCTCGTTCGGGCGATCCAGCGAGCGGGACGGGTTACGCGCCGGGCGGAGCGGATCAGCGCTGCTCCGGCACCGGGCATCGATGCCCAGGATGCGGCGGCGGCCGTGCCGGCTATGCGCGCGGACTAATCGAAGGAACGACTTGTGAAAGCGACGATCTGGCACAACCCCAACTGCGGCACCTCGCGCAAGGTTCTCGCGCGGCTGCAGGAGCAGGGCGATCTCGACCTCACCGTGGTCGAATACCTCAAGCAACCGCCGAGCCGTGAAAAGCTCGCGCAGCTCTATCGCGATGCGGGCATGGCCCCGAGCGAGGGTTTGCGCCGGCGCGGCACCGATGCCGACGAGCGCGGACTGCCTTCCGCGAGCGACGACACGGTGCTCGATGCGATGGCGGCGGAGCCGGCTCTGATTGAACGCCCGCTTGTGGAAACCGAGAGGGGCGTCAGGCTTTGCCGCCCTGCGGAGCGGGTCGAAGAGGTCCTATAAGTAATGCTGCGGGTTGCATTGGACCGGCTTATTTGCCAGTCCCCAGCGAACATGAGCGTGCTCAAACAAAGCTTGGCCGCGCTTGGCGCAATGAAAGGGGCGCGTTCCTACTCATGAATGGCAGCGAGTTAGCCGAGGAGCGTCGCTCCGGGCTCCGGCAGCGTGTTAAGCAGGCGCTGGGGCCGGCGGGCGTGTTCTTTCAGGGGTTCCTTGAACACCCGCGCATGGTTGGCTCGATCATCCCGTCATCGAAGTCGACCATCGACAGAATGCTCGAACCGGTGAAGTGGGATGAGTGCAAGCTGTTCGTCGAATACGGACCTGGTGTCGGCACCTTCTGCCGACCTGTGCTCGATCGGTTACCGCGCGGTGGCGAACTGCTGGTAATCGACACCAACCCCCTGTTCATCGACTATCTGAAGAAGACCATCCGCGACAGCCGCTTCCATGCGGTGCTCGGCTCGGCCGAGGATGTCGAGGAAATCGTCCGCTCGCTTGGGCATGAGCATGCGGACTACGTCCTCTCGGGCCTGCCGTTCTCGACCTTGCCCGAAGGCGTTGGCCCTTCGATCGCCGCCGCGACTTATCGCGTGGTCCGCCAGGGCGGCGCGTTCCTGACCTATCAGTTCAGCACCGTGGCGCGTGACCTGACCGCTCGCCATTTCGAGAAGGTGGACACCGGTTTCACCTGGCTCAACATCCCGCCGTGCCTGCTGGCCTGGGGCTGGAAGGCCGCTTGAGGATCATCCCCCTCCTTCAGTGAGGAGGGGGATCTCCAGCCTTATTCGAAGGTTTCACCCACCGAGGCGACCGACGGCCCCGAAAGCTGGCGGTGCGCGGCGGCGATGACCGCGACGAACACCACCGAAACGACCGCGCTGAAGGCGCCTGAAACCACAGCATTGACTGCCGATCCCAGGTCTGGCCCGAGCGCGATGGTCAGCACCCCGGAGATGACGCTGAGTACCGTCGCGATCACGATGTAGGCGACGAACAACAACAGGTAGAACATGAACAGGCGCAGGCTGTTGCCCTTGGTCAGCTGCCAGCCGCGGGAAAGCACGGCGATCGGGTTGTAGATTTTCTCGATCGCGATCACGGGGCCTGTCAGCGAGACCTTTACCGCCACGTAGACTGTCAGCACCAAGGCGGCAGCACCGACCAGCACGGCAATCGCGGAGTTTCCGGCGACCGCTGAGATCGAAATCAACAGCCCGAGCAAGATACCGAGCCCAAGCCATACCAGAATGGCGACGGCAAACGCTGTAAGAAGCCCGCGCAGGCCGATCTTGATCGCTTCGCCTACGGTCGGCCGGCTGTGATCGCGCAGCAGGGCGAGCAGCGCCAGGTAACCGACAATGGAGGCGATCGACATGATCAAGATCAGCCACCACCAGCTGGCGTAGAACGCGGACATCACCTCGAAAGCGTTCTCGGGATTGGCTACCATGAGCTCCTGCAGATCGCCCATTGCAAGACCCAGCGCCGCGCTAGGCACGAAGAAGAACAACCCCGCCACGATCAGCAGAACTTCGCGGTTGCGGGCCATCATGGCCGTGGCGTCGCGCCAGGCGTCGCTCATGTTGAATTGCACGTCAGTTATTCCCCTTGTCACTCAAGGGCACTTGATAAGCATGTTTCAAATCGCCAGCAAACTAAGTGAAATGCCGGACGACATGAGAACTGCATCGGGGGCTGACGTCGAATGGCGGCAGAGCCACACACTGATCCCCTATCGCGAGGCGTTGGCCGAGCAGGAAGCGCGCAACGCAGCCATCGCCGCGGGTTTGACCCCAGAACTCATCTGGCTGCTGGAACATCCGCCGGTCTATACCGCCGGAACCAGCGCTCCGGCGGGCGAATTGCTCGATCCGCGGTTTGAAGTCGTCGAGACCGGGCGCGGCGGGCGTTATACCTATCACGGTCCCGGGCAGCGCGTGGGCTACGTCCTGCTCGATCTGAGCCGGAGAGGGCGCGATGTGCGGCACTTCGTGCATTCGCTCGAAGCCTGGGTGATCGCGACGCTTGCCGACTTCGGAGTCGAGGCGTGGGCCGTGCCCGATCGCATCGGCATCTGGACGCGCGACATCGATGGCTCAGAGGCCAAGATCGGCGCCATTGGCGTGCGGGTGCGAAAGTGGGTGACGATGCATGGCTTTTCGGTGAATCTCGATCCTGACCTGTCGCACTTTTCGGGCATCGTGCCGTGCGGGATCGCCGAATTCGGCGTCACCAGCCTTGCCCGGCTCGGCCTTGCGGTTACGCCCGGGGAATGGGATGGGGCCTTGCGCGCCCGCGCTCATCACCTGCTGGCCCTCGGAACGGACTGAGAATGACTGACAAGCGCCTGATCCCTGCTCTTGCAGCCCTTACGCTGCTTTCGGCCTGTGGCGGAGGCAAGACCTCGGCGGACGACAGCCGCTCGGCTTCGGGCGAGGTGCTCGAAGGGACCGCCAGCGATGCCATGCTGCCGGTCGATCAAGTCCGCTCGCAAGCCCCGTTCGCGCCGCCGGAGCGGACTGGTGCAGCCGGTGCCACTGAAGCGGTTCCGGCGGGGGAAGAGACGCCTGCCGTTGAAGGCGCGACCGAAGCTGCGCCGGTTGGCGCGGAGACCCCGCCAGTCGTTGTTCCGCCGCCAGCGGTGACCAACTAACCGAGGCGTTCCAACAATCGCCGCGCCTGCTCAAGATGCGGCTGGTCGAGCATGCGTCCCTCAAGCTGTAGCGCGCCCGCGCCGGGGTTGGCGCTGAAGGCGTTCACGATCGCGCGGGCCTCGGCAATCTCGTCATCGCCGGGAGTGAAGGCGGTGTTGATTACCGCGACCTGGCTCGGATGGATCGCCAGCATTCCGGCAAATCCGTCAGCATAAGACTCGGTCGCGATCCGCTGTAGGCCCTCGAGGTCGCGGAATTCGGCATGGAGCGTGTCGATGGCCAGGATGCCACGGGCGTGGGCCGTGAGCAGGACTTGCGCTCGCACATGGCGGAAGGTGTCGGTCCAGTTGCCCTGAGCGTCACGCTTGCGGCTGGCGCCGATCGCGGCGGACAAGTCCTCGGCCCCCCAGGTCAGCCCGGCCAGGCGGGGCAATTGCGCGTTGGCGTAAGTGGGAATCGAGAGCGCCGCCGCGGGCGTTTCGCTGACCAGCGGCAATATTCGCGTCGAACCTGGGGTGGCGCCGTTGCGCTGCTCAGCCAGCTGCAACTCGGCGGCAAGCGCCTGGAGTTGTTCCGGCCCCGAAGCCTTGGGCACCATGATCCCGTGTGGACGCCCCGGCATGATCGCGGCGAGGTCTTCCCGCCACAGCGGTGTGTCGAGCGGGTTGATCCTCACCCAGCGAGCCGACCCGCCCGCCGGTGCGCGCAAGCCGTCCTCAAGCCAGGCGCGCACCATAGTCCGGGCCATAGGCTTGGCGGGCGGGGCGACGGCGTCCTCCAGGTCGGCAATGCAAATGTCCGCCCCATAGCCCGCCACTTTGCCGAGCTTGGTTTCGCTGTCCCCCGGTACGAACAGCCATGACCGCATCGCCATCGCGGCGTCCTCCGTATGTCCTATGTGCACGTTACCTATAGCCAAGCCGTCAGGCGGCGCTAGACGGACGCCGATGGAAGCCCCCGTCGCCCCGCATCACCGCACACCCTGGCTGCCGCTGGCCGCGCTGCTGTTTGGCAATGCGGCGCTCGCCATGGGCCCGTGGTTCGTGCGGCTGGCCGACAGCGGGCCGGTCTCGGCCGGTTTCTGGCGCGTGTTCCTGGCGCTGCCGTTCCTCGCGCTGTTCGCCCGGCTCAACAAGCAGCCGCTCACCGGCATCCCGCGCAAGACCATGCTGCTGGTGTTCGCGGGCGGCGTGCTGTTCGGGCTCGACATTGCGAGCTGGCATATCGGCATCGGCTTCACCCGTCTCGCCAACGCGGCGCTGTTCGGCAATGCGGGGAGCCTGATCCTGATGGTCTGGGGCTTCATCGCCTGGCGTCGCTTGCCGGCCGGGCGCGAATGGCTGGCCATGGGCGCGGCGCTAGGTGGCGCAGCGATCCTCATGGGCCGCTCGTTCGAGATCTCACCGCAGACGCTTATAGGCGATCTGTTCTGCCTGCTCGCCGGAATTCTCTACGCCGGATACCTCCTGATTCTGCAGAGCGCCCGAAAAGGGCTCGGAAGTTGGAGCCTTCTGACCTGGTCATGCTGCGCCAGCGCGCCCGTCCTGCTGGCCATCGCGCTTGCTCTGGGAGAGCCGGTGTGGCCGACCAACTGGTGGCCGCTGATCGGGCTGTTCATCTCCAGCCAGCTGATTGGGCAAGGTCTGCTGGTCTACTCGCTGCGCCATTTCTCGCCGCTTGTGATCGGCATCGCCTTGCTGTGCCAGCCGGTGGTGGCTGCCTTCGCGGGTTGGGTCAGCTTCGGCGAGGTGCTGGCGCCGCTCGATTTCCTGGGGGTGGTGCTGGTGGGATCGGCGCTGGTGCTGGCAAAGGTGGCTGGGGAATCGACGCAGCCCGAACCCACTGATAGAACTATCGTCTGAGGGAGAACTCGGGTTCGAGGAAATCGAGCCGTGGCATTGGCAATAGCCAAGTCGAAATCGGGGGGGACATGCACGACATCGCAGCCAAGAGCTGGGACACCAGCTACGAGTGGAAGATTATCCTGGTCCTCAGCCTGACCTTTGGTCTGGTCGGTCTGGACCGCTTCATCCTGCCGGTCCTGTTTCCGGCCTTCATGGACGAGCTCGGCCTCACTTATCAGGACCTTGGCAACCTGGTCGGGATTCTCGCCGTGTTCTGGGGCATATCGGCCTTTGCCATGGGCTTCCTGTCGGACCGGGTGGGGCGCCGCAAGGTGCTGATTCCGGCGGTGATCGTATTCTCGCTGATGTCGGCCTTCTCAGGCATGGTTGGCGGACTCGTGAGCTTGCTGCTGATCCGCGCCGTGATGGGGCTGGCCGAAGGGCCGGTCGCCTCGATCGGTGTCGCCGTCGCGGTCGAAGCTTCGCATCCCAAGCGGCGTGGCATGAACAACGGCATCTTCCAATGCATGATTTCGCTGTTCGGCAACGCCATCGGCCCGATCATCGCCACCCAGATGCTGCTGGTGACCGACTGGCGCACGGTGTTTCTGCTGGTCGGCCTCCCGGGCCTGCTGATGGCCGCGGCAATGTTCTTCCTGGTTCGCGAACCCGCGCTGCCACCGGCAGGAAGCACGCCGGTGGCGCGCCCGGGCTTCGCCGACCTGTTCGGACATCGCAACGTGCCGCTAGCCATGCTCACACTGGTCTGTGCCATGGGTGGGGTATTCGTAATGGGGGCGATGATGCCCAACTACTTGACCGACTATCTGCATCTCTCGCTGCAGGACATGGGCGTGGTCGTCTCGGCCATCGGCTTCGGGGGCTGCATCGGCCAATTTGCCATGCCCACCATTTCGGACTTTATCGGCCGCAGGCTCGCAACGCTGCTGTCGTACCTGCTGGCGGCAGTGTTCACCTATCTCTTCACCCAGGCCGGAGCGAACAGCTTGGGCACCCTGTTCTGGCTGCTGTTCTTCGCGGCGCTGTTCAACTTTTCCGCGCTGGCCATCCTCGCCGGACCGGTCGCGGCGGAGGCGGCCCCCATCGGTATGGTGGCCTCGGTGGCTGGTCTGGTCATTGGCGCGGGCGAGGTATTTGGCGGCGGGGTAGCGCCGATCATTGCCGGTCGGATCGCGGGTTCAAGCGGTATCGAACACGTGTTTACGTTCACGATTGCCAGTCTGATCGTAGGGTTCGTAGTGGCGCTGTTCCTGAAGGAAACCGCGCCGCGCAAGACCGGAGCGGTCTAAGGGACTGGCGAGGGGGCTAGTCAAACCCGCCCCAGATCCCCCAGCCCGATCGTCCCGCTCGCCATCTCCAACATGCGATCGAGGCTCTTCTTCGCGGCCAGGCGCAGGCCTTCCTCGATCTCGATGCGCGGCTGCAGGTCGCGCAGGGCGATGTAGAGCTTTTCCATCGTGTTGAGCGCCATGTACGGGCAGATGTTGCAGTTGCAGTTGCCGTCTGCCCCAGGCGCGCCGACGAAGTTCTTCGCCGGCAGCGCCTTTTCCATCTGGTGGATGATGTGCGGCTCGGTGGCGACGATCAGCGTCTGGGCCGTCATCGTCTTGGCATAATTGAGGATGCCGCTGGTCGAGCCGACGTAGTCCGCGTGGTCGATGATGTGCGGCGGGCATTCCGGGTGCGCGGCTATCGGCGCGTCCGGGTACTGCTCCTTGAGTTTGAGCAGCTCGCGCTCGCTGAAAGCTTCGTGCACGATGCACACGCCCGGCCACAGCAGCATGTCGCGGCCGAACTTGCGGTTGAGGTAACCGCCCAGGTGCCGGTCGGGCCCGAAGATGATCTTCTGGTCCTTGGGAATCTGGCTGATGATCGTTTCCGCGCTGGAGCTGGTGACGATCACGTCGCTCAGGGCTTTCACCTCGGTCGAGCAGTTGATGTAGGTCAGCGCAATGTGATCCGGGTGCGCCTCGCGGAAGGCCTTGAACTTCTCCGGCGGGCAGGAGTCTTCCAGGCTGCAGCCCGCTTCCATGTCGGGCAGGACCACGATCTTGTCGGGGCTGAGAATCTTGGCGGTGTCGGCCATGAACTTGACCCCGCAGAACGCGATCACCTCGGCATCGGTGTCGGCCGCCTTGCGGCTCAGCTCAAGCGAGTCGCCGACGAAGTCGGCGAGGTCCTGCAGTTCCGGCCGTTGGTAGTAATGCGCCAGGATCACGGCATTGCGCTCCTTGCGGAGGCGTTCGATTTCGGCGCGCAAGTCGGCGCCCGTCGGGAGCTTGGTCTGGATGCTCATGGTGCGGCCGAAATAGGCACCATGGCCGGTCCCGGCAATAGCGGGTTCAAGGTGTTGCGAACGCCGCCATCGGCCGCTCGGCGCCCGGCGTTCCGGCCAGGTACCATTCGGTGAGAGAGTATCCAGTCGGACTGTAGGCGAAGAGATCGGCAATGACTTGCAGGCCCACCGAAACGCCGATGCCCCAGAACCACGCCGGGTGGATGCGTCCATAGCGCAGGATGTCGGCGATGATGCCCGCACCGACGAACAGAACCAGCGGTACGAAGATAGAGGTGTACCAGGCGAAGGGTATGAACAACGGCATCGGCAGCAATCGCCCGATGCCCGGTCCGCACAGCATCGCCATGCCGCAGAACATCAGCCTTCGGTGCCAGCTGGTGTTGCGGCGCATGGCTATGGCGCAAGCGGTCAGGCCGGCAAATCCGAACAACTGCAATGGATTGCTGATCAGGAACTGGTTCTGATCGAAGAACGGCGGTCCGCCTCGTGTTTGCAGTGAGTGGCGCATCACCAGCAGGCCCATGGCGACGACTAGAGGAACCCAGGCGGCTGCGAGCCATCCGACCCGGCGGTGGAGGGCTATATTGCCGCCGAAGATCAGCGTGTTCTGCAACAGATACAGGCCGAGCCAGGTGAGCATCACGACGCCGTGGGCATGAACCACCAAAGGCGAGGACAGGCTCGATCGGCCGAGCAGGAAATTTAGCGAGAAGCCCGCCAGGATGGTGGCCACCATGAGGCAGGCCATGATGAAGAAGAACCGGGCCTCACCGCGTTCCGCACCGCGGGCAAAGGGCACACTAGCCATCGACCGAACTCCCCGTCCGGCGACCCGGCGAGTGAAATATCAGCGTGGCCCAGCCGGGGCAACAGGGGTGGAGGGCGCAGAACTGTGGCCCAGGTAGTCATACCTATTGAAGATATGGGGCGAGGTTCAGAAATCAGTCGCGGATCGAAGCGGCGGCCGAGCGGGGGCTGAGAGATGGGAATGTCGACTGGCTATGAGCGACTGTTCAGGACCGGAGCCAACTTCGACTGATGTCGGGGCACTGCTTTACGCAACGGGCGCCGATGGGACCGTCGACCCGCTTGAATTTCATGCACAGCGTTTGATCCTGATGCACGCGTCGATAGAGGGTGTGGATGCCAAGGCATTGGGGGTGTCCATCTCGAAATGGACGCACACCGATCCATCACGCGCCTCAATCACTGAGGCGATCCTTGTGCGGCTCGATGCTGCGAGTGCAGACCGATTACGGCTCGAGCTGTCTCCGTTGCCCACGGCGCAAGGCCCGGACAAGCGTTCTGTCAGCGGGCGGGCAGCGCTTCGCCGTCGAAACGGACGTTGACCGTCACGTCGCCATAGCCGGCTACCTGGAGCGGAATGGCGAGGTTCTGACGGATGGCGTCCTTCGCAGCCGAGCGGGCCAGGCCCATGAGGACCGGGTTCGCCGCCTGCTCCATCGCCTGCTGTTCGGCGAGGCGGGTGTTCTGGCGGGTGAGGTTGTCCTGTGCGTCGCGGCTGATCCACAACCCCTCGCGGAGATACTGCGCGCGTCCTTCGTCGAGGTTGGGGCGACCGACCGTCAGGGCAGGAAGCTGGACATCCATCGTCTTGGTCTCGGCATTCCAACGCATCCGGTCGCGGCCCATCTTGGAAAGGTCGAGCGTGTAGTCGACCCGCGCGGGGATGACCGCGACCTGGCGGGTCTGGATTGTGCCGAACAGGCGGCTATCGCGGCTTGCTACTACCGGGGAGAGTTGGGCCGAAAACACTGTGAGCCGGTTCTGCCGCTCGAACGCGACCAGGCTGGTGGCGACCGGATCGCCGAGGTTCCTTGGGCCATAGGCCAGCCAGGCAAACCACAGAGCTCCTGCCAGCGCGAGGATGAAGAGGATCCAGGGCACGGCCTGGATCCGGGCAAGCGGCTTATCCCGGTGAAGTCCGTGCTGCATCCGGTCGCCCGATGTTTCGCGCTTGATCAGGTGGGGATTGTCCATCTCTCTCCCGAACGTGCAACGACGCCCCGCTGTTCCAGGTCGAGTAGGTGGGCGCGCACCGATTGACCGGCGGCGGGCCACAATCTCATGTCCACGCCTTTGTACATCAGCGGCACCAGTTCCGCTATTTCCTTGGGCCCCGGGTGCAGTAGCCGGAGGATCTGTCGCTCACGCTGGCGCCGGTGGCCGATCATCCCGCGCACGAGTTGCCTTGGGCGGGTCACCGCGGGACCGTGCGCCGGGTAATAGACCCGATCCTCCCGCCCATAGAGACGTTCGAGGCTGGCCATGTAGTCGGCCATGTCGCCATCGGGCGGAGCGACGACGGTGGTCGACCAGCCCATGACGTGATCGCCGGTGAAGAGAGCCTTGGTCTGCTCGAGCGCAAAGCACAGGTGGTTGGAAGTGTGCCCCGGCGTGGCGAGCGCGCTGAGGGTCCAGTCTGGACCCAACAAGCTTTCGCCGTCGGCCAGCACGCGGTCGGGTCGATAGTCGGTGTCGAACGGCACGTCGGCGCGCGGCTCGTCGCTCTCAAGCACGAGCGGGGCGCATCCGATTACAGGAGCCTTTCGGCTGGCGGCCAACGGGGCGGCCGCGGGCGAATGATCGCGATGGGTGTGAGTGCAGCAGATGGCGAGCACCTCGGCATCGCCGATGGCCGCTTCGAGTGCGGCGAGGTGTTCGGGCAGGTCCGGCCCCGGATCGATGACGGCGATTCCCCCGCTGGCGCCGACGAGATAGGTCTGGGTGCCGGTGTAAGTGAACGGAGAGCCGTTGGGCGCGAGGACGCGGCGCACGAGCGGCTCGAGCTGTTCGCATTGCCCGGTAGGCCAGGGTCTGGGGGGCATCGCCATATTGCCGCCTTGGCGCGCGCCAGTGGTGAAGTCGAGAGCCGTGGCCCTCAGAGGGCGTTGACCGCCTTGTCCAGACGATCGCGAAGGTGGTGCACCGTCGGATGCTCTTCGGATTGACGATAGGTCGCATCGTCGAGCCGTTGGATGCGGGCATAGAACCGGCGGCTGCGCTCGATCAGTTCATTTACCGAGGGAGAAAGGAGGGCCAGCTGATCGGCGTCGGGCTCGGCCTGCGAAGGGGGCAGGCGACCATGACGCCGCAGCTGAATCTCCGAAAGCTCACCCGCGAAATGGGCGCGCTGGTTCAGCAGCCAGGCAATCGCATGCATCATTCGGGTCGTGGTCCGCAGCGCCTCGCAAGACAGTGCGATGCGGGCGAGATCTTCGTCTTCGCTGACCGTGGTGATCCTGCCGGACATGTCGAACGTGTCCCGCGCCCGGTCGGCCAGCGCCAGCGCTTCGCTGTAGAGCGCATCGACGATCGTCGGGTTGAGATCGGCAGTATCGGCCATGTGCGTTCAGATGCTACTCTAACATCAGGCAAACGCGCCAGTTCCCAACCGCGCCTTTTCGGCCGCTCGCGGCTCTTGTCCCGCGAAGGCACGATCGGCTGGGCGGGGGAATCAGGCGATGATGTCGGGCGTGAGGTAGTCCTCGATAATCGAGATCTGATCCTTCAGTCGCAGCTTGCGCTTCTTCAGGCGCGCGATCTGCAGCTGGTCCTGATTGTTCGCGGCGGTCAGCGCAGCAATCGCCGCATCGAGATCCCGGTGCTCGATTCGTAGCCCCGCCAGCCGCTTCCGCATCTCCTCTTCGGTCACGACCGGACTATCCCCTCAAGCGTAATATCGAGTTGTTTGACCGGCTCATCGCAGCCAGGGTTTGAAGACTTAAGACTTCTATGATTTGATGACAATCGCGCGGCTCGCCGCCTGAGAAGTGAGTCGTTGCTCCGGGTCTTGTCCCGTCGGGAGCTTGCTCCCCAAAGGCAAAGGAGAACGCGAATGGAATCCTCGCACGTCACAGCCCTTCAAGCGAAACACGAAGGGCTGGACCGCCGGCTACGCGAAGAGATGAGCCGGCCTTCACCAGACAGTTCGATGATCCAAACGCTCAAGAAGCAAAAGCTCAAGGTAAAGGAGGAGATGTCGTTTAGCTGACGATATCTCTGCGCGGGTGACGAACTCGGGCAAAACAACTTTTCCCGAGCCGTCGCCCGCATTTTCAAACCCGCGGCAATGCGTTAACCGATAGCTATGTCAGCTGTCGCAGCCGCTCGTTCGATCCTCAACCAGCTTCACGATGTGATGGCTTCGCGCAGTCATGCGCAGGGCAAGCTCAACCAAGTGGTGGAGGTCATCGGCGAGACTCTCGATAGCGAGGTGTGCTCGATCTACCTCCTGCGCGAAGGGATGTTAGAGCTATTCGCGACCCGAGGCCTGAACCAGAGCGCGGTGCACGTCACCCGGCTCGGTATTGGCGAAGGGCTGACCGGGACCATTGCCCAGAACATCGAAACGCTGAACCTCGCGGAAGCGGCCACGCACCCCGAGTTTCAGTACGTGCCGGAAACGGGCGAAGAAAAGTTCCACTCCTTCGCCGGCGTCCCGATCGTGCGGCGCGAACGTTCGATCGGCGTTCTCACCGTCCAGCATGTCGAGCCTCGCCGGTACGAGGAAGTCGAGATCGAGGCGTTGCAGACGGTCGCCATGGTGCTGGCGGAGCTGATCCACAACGCCGGCCTCGCCGACGAGGAAGGCTCGACCGCAGCCGAGGCCGCCCACTCGGGGCAGGAAGTCCTGACCGGGCTGCAGTTGGTCAAGGGCCTCGCCGTAGCCAATGCGGTTTTCCACCAGCCGCGCATAAACATCGAACAGACGGTGGCGGAGGACATCGAGGCCGAGCGCCAGCGCGTCTACCTCGCGTTCGACAAGATGCGCGAACAGATCGAACAGATGGCCGGCCAGGCCGAGTTCGGCGTCGACGGCGAGCACGAGCAGGTGCTCGAGACCTACAAGATGTTCGCCTACGACGAAGGCTGGAGCCGGCGCATCAACGAAGCGATCGACTCCGGCCTCACCGCCGAAGCGGCGATCGAGCGCGTCCAGCAGCGCACGCGGATGCGCATGCGCGAAATCCAGGATCCACTGCTGCAGGATCGGATGCATGATCTTGAGGACCTGGCGAACCGGTTGCTCAGGATCGTTTCCGGCCAGCTCGGCACCGCGGCCAGCGCGGGTCTGCGCGGGGATGCGATCCTCATCGCCAAGAACCTCGGTCCGGCCGAACTGCTCGAATACGATAAGCGCCGGCTCAAGGGCGTGGTGTTGGAGGAAGGGTCGCTCACGGCGCACGTCGTGATCGTGGCGCGCGCGATGGGCATTCCGGTGCTCGGGCGCGTGCGCAACGCGCGCGGGCTGATCCGCGAAGGCGATTTGCTGCTGCTCGACGGCGACGCCAGTCAATTGACGATCCGTCCAGCCCAGCAGGTGCTCGATGCTTTCGATGCCCGCTTCGTCCGCAACCGTGAGAAACAGGCGACTTACGCCGCCATGCGCGATGTCGAGCCGTTCACGCGCGACGGCACCCGCATCGAAGTCATGATGAACGCGGGCCTGCGTGATGACATTCCGATGCTGAGCCTGACGGGGGCGGACGGCATCGGGCTGTTCCGCACTGAGTTCCAGTTCCTGGTCTCCGCCGCGCTTCCCCAGCGTGACCGCCAGACGCGCCTCTATCGCGACGTCCTGGAGGCGGCGGGCGACAAGCCGGTGATCTTCCGCACGGTCGATATCGGTGGCGACAAGTCGCTGCCCTATCTGCGCAGCGAGACCAGCCGCGAGGACGAGAACCCCGCCATGGGCTGGCGCGCGTTGCGTCTCGCCCTGGAGCGCGAAGGGCTGCTCAAGGTCCAAGCCCGCTCGCTGATCGAAGCTTCGGCGGGGCGCTGCCTCAACGTCATGTTCCCCATGGTCTCCGAACCTTGGGAATTCGAGGCTGCGCGTGCGGTGTTCGAGAGCCAGGTGGCGTTCCTGCGGCAATGCCGGAAGACGTTGCCCGAGGCGATCCGCTATGGCGTCATGCTGGAAGTACCTTCGCTCGCCGAAATGCTCGACGTGCTGGTGCCGCGAGTTTCGTTCATCTCGGTCGGGACCAATGACCTCACCCAGTTCCTTTTCGCCGCGGACCGCGCCAATCCCAAACTGGCGGAGCGCTACGACTGGGTAAGCCCGGCGATCCTGCGTTTCCTGCGGCGGGTCGTGGCGGGCACCGTCGGCCATCCCGTCCAGCTGGGCGTGTGCGGCGAAATGGGCGGACGACGCCTGGAAGCGCTGGCCTTGCTCGGCGTTGGCGTGCGGCGGCTTTCGATCACTCCGGCTGCGGTGGGCCCGATCAAGGAGCTGGTGCGCAAGGTCGACATGAACGAGATCGGGGAGGCCATGACGAGTTGGCTCGCCAATCCCCCTCCCGACATGCGTCTGGCGCTACAAAAATGGGCCGAAGAGCGCGAAATCGAGGTCGAATAAGAGGACCGAGAGCGAACGCGCCTTGACTTGCGGCGCGCGGCCTTCTCTCTGTCGATTTCAGGTTCGCAAGGACCAGCGCAGAGCTGGAGTAGAATGGCAGAGGAAATCCCCGACGAGACAGCAGGTCAGCCAGCATCCGAGGGTGTCGGCGCGCAATTGCGTGCGGCCCGCGAGAAGCTTGGACTGTCACTGAAGGAAGTGGCCGCCGAGACGCGTATTCCGCTCCGGCATCTGGAAAAGATCGAGGTCGGCGACTTCGCTGCCCTGCCGGCGCGAACATATGCCGTGGGCTTCTCCCGCAACTACGCCAAGCTCGTGGGCCTCAATGAAGAGGACGTGGTCGAGATGGTCCGGGCCGAGCTCGACGCGCAGGAGCCGCACCAGCGGCCCCGCCCGACGACGTTCGAACCGGGAGATCCGGCGCGGGTACCATCGCGCTCGCTCGCATGGGTTTCGATTCTGGCGGTCGTGCTGGTGCTGGCCGGCCTGTTCTTCGCTGCCCGGACCTTCTTCGCCCCTGCAGCCGAATTGCCTTCGCTGGTCGATCAGGAACAGGCAGCGCGCGAGGCCGCCGAAGCCAGCCAGCGCGCCGCGGCGACTACGCCGACGCTGGTCGCCCCTGTGGCCGGGCCGGTGGTGTTCACCGCGCTTGAAGATGGCATCTGGGTGCGGTTCTCCGACGCATCGGATACGCAGCTGATGCAGAAGCTGATGGCGAAGGGCGAAACCTACACGGTGCCGGTCGACGTCGAGGGTCCGCAATTGTGGACCGGGCGGCCGGATGCGCTGGCGATAACGGTCGGTGGCAGAGCGGTGCCCAAGCTGGCCGAGGACGACCAGGTGATGAAGAACGTCGCAGTCAGCGCGGAAGCGCTCCTGGCTCGCGCCCAACCGGCGCCTGCTCCTGGCGCGACGCCTGTGCCTGGTGCGGCACCGGTTGCCGCGCCTGCGGGCGGACTTCCCGCTCCTGCGCCGTCACCGTCGCCCACAGCCTAGCCGGGCGTTCGCCTCGACAACCGAATCCCGCATTGGCACAATGACCGCGGAGGCAGTTCAGCCGCGGTTCGAATTCCATTCCACATGACCGCGATGAAACGCGACGAGAGGGAACAAATGCAAGTTACGAGGAGCCGCTTCGGCGCCACCCGCAAGACCATCACCGCGCTGCTGCTTGCAGGCATGAGCGCCGCGGCACTGCTGCCGGTACCGGCCGCGGCCCAGGACGATGCGCGGCTGCGGAAAATCGAATCCGAACTCAAGGCCCTGCAGCGCGCGGTGTTCCCGGGCGGGGACGGGCGCTTCTTCACGCCGGAAGTCGACACCTCGACGCCTCAGCAAACGCGGCCTGCTACGAACAGCGCGCCTTCGGGCAGCGCCCTGACCGACGTACTGCAGCGGCTCGACTCCCTCGAAGCCCAGCTTGCCCGGCTTACCGCTCGCAGCGAGGAGAACGCCAATCACCTCGCCAAGCTCGAGGCTGATCTCAAGGCCATGCAGGAGTCGGCGAACCTGCCGCAACAGGCATCGCTGAGCCCGTCGACCCCGGCAGCGCAGGGCGCCGGCCCGCGTCCGAGCACGTCGACTCCGGCGACCACGCCGCCGCGTACCGGCACTCCGGCTCCGACGCCCACCCCGTCCGCAACGACCGGGCGCACGGGCAGCCTGCCGGCTTCCACGACCTCGCGTACGCCCACGCCAACCCCCGCGCCCGCGGCCAGCGGCAATCGCAACGGTCCGTCGGCGGGACGCCTGGCAGCGGTCCGCGCGATCACCAAACCCACCACTGCCGACGCGGGCGATGACGAGTACAACTACGGCTTCCGCCTATGGGAAGCCGGGTTCTTTCCCGAAGCTCAGCAGCAGCTGGCGCTCTACGTCGAGAAGTACCCCCGCCATGCGCGCATCAGCTTCGGCCGCAACCTGCTGGGCCGCGCCTATCTCGACAATGGCCAGCCGCGTGAAGCAGCGACCCACTTCTTCGAGAACTACCAGTCCGACAAGCAGGGCGCGCGTGCCGGTGACAGCTTGTTGTTCCTCTCCGAATCGATGATCGCGATCAACGACACCAACCGTGCATGCATCGCGCTCGCCGAATTCAGCGACAGCTATCCGGCGCTCGCGACCGGCCGGCTGAAAGAACAGTATGACCGCACCAAGAACAAGGTCTCCTGCAGCTGACGCGATCCCGGAGGCGCTGACCGAGCGCTTCTCCTTGGCGCTGCAGCGCCTTTGGTCCGGACAAGAGCGGTTGGGCCTGGCGGTTTCCGGCGGACCCGACAGCCTTGCGATGCTGCTGCTGGCCCAGGGGTCGATCCCCGGACGGTTTGAAGTCGCGACCGTCGACCACGGGTTGCGGCCCGAAGCGGCTGACGAATGCGCCATGGTGGCTCAGGTCTGTGCAGAGCAGGGCATCTCTTGCGAGGTGCTGCGCGTGACGGTCCTAGGCGGAAACGTCCAGGCGACGGCGCGCGAGGCGCGCTACCGGGCGCTCGCGGACTGGGCTGTCCGTCGCGGGCTCTCTGCGATTGCGACCGCCCATCACGCCGACGATCAGGCCGAGACGCTGTTGATGCGGCTCAACCGGGGCAGCGGCGTGGCCGGCCTGGCGGGCGTTCGAGAAGCCGGCACTATGCCGGAGAGCTCGATCCCGGTGCTGCGGCCCCTCCTAGAATTCCGGCGGCGAGAGCTTGAGGCGATTGTCGCCGGCGGTGGTCTCGACGCCGTGCAGGATCCGAGCAATCTCGACGACCGGTTCGATCGAGTTCGGCTGCGTAAGGCGCTGGCAGAGACAGACTGGCTCGACGTGCCATCGGTCGCGCGTTCTGCGGCTAATCTGGCCGATGCCGACGAGGCGCTGGCCTGGGCCACCGACAGGGAGTGGGCGGAGCGCGTTTCTGAGACATCCGGCGGGCTCCGCTATCTGCGTTCGGATGCGCCGCGCGCGATCGTCTTGCGGGTGGTGGAACGAGCGATCGCCAGGCTCGGTGGGCAGGCCAGGGGAGGCGACCTTGCCAGGCTGGCTGAGCGCTTGGATGCCGGAGGCGGCGGGAACCTCGCCGGGGTCCTGGTGACGGCCGAGGACGGCTATTGGACCTTCCGGCCCGAACCTTCACGCCGCAGCAGGGATTAGGCGAGCGGCGTCCCGACTTCGGCCTTCTTGCCGCGAGTGATGATCACCACGTCGCCCTTGCTGGCGACATCGAACAGCCGGGCCATGAACGGGTCAGGCGCGCCGACGCAGCCGTGGCTGGCCCAACCAAGCTCGACCGTCGAGCCGCCGTGGATCGCGACGCCATCGTTGGTCAGCCGCAGGGTCCAGGGCATTGGGGCGTTGCCGTATTGCTCGGAGACGTTGTGCCGTTCCTTGCTCAGGATCGGGAACGAGCCGACAGGTGTCGGATGCTCGTCCGTGCCGAGCAGGACGGCCGCTGCGCCGATTTCGTAGCCGTCGCGGAATACCGAGATCACTCGGGCCTCGAGGTCGACGGTCATCACGATCGGACCTTCGGCCGGAGCGCCCTCCTCATTCCAGTGCCACTCGCCGTATTTGATCGGCCCCTCGATCGGCAGGACACGCCTGATCGTAAAGGGCCGCGGGCTGGGCTTGGGAGCGGGGCTGGCGAGGGCAACTTGCGCGGGCCGGGCAGCCGCAACAGGGGATGCGCTATTCCGCGCCTCCAGGGCGTTGCCGGCGATAATGGCCGAGCCCAGCAGCACCACGGCCACCACGGTCGTTCCACCGATCCACTTAATCGCCTCGCTCATGCCCCTCATATTGGCGGCAATTATGGTTAACGGCTAGCGCGGAAAACGAGGCGTCCCGCAGCGAGACGCGTGGGCGGCAATGGTTAACGCGATGGGTGGCGTTAGCCGTGCGCGCCGAAGTGATTGGCGATGGCGGTGGTGATGCGCAGCGAGAGGGCATAGGCCCGATCGATCGGGTCGATGAAAGCGCGGCGCAGCCCCTCGTAACCTTCGTCTGCACCTTCGGGGTAGTCGGTCGGCTCGGCCAGATCGAAGTCGCCGATCTTCGGGAAGCTGGTCGGGAACGCCCGCCGTAGCTGCGCGAGCGCCTCGTCGATGCGCAGGGTGAAGACCATCTCCAGCACGTCGTCGCGCGAAACGTCGTTGGCGCGGCTGAAGGCCGGGACCGAGACCGCGCGGATGAACATGTGCTGGAACAGCGCCAGGCGCAGCGCCTGACACACGCCGATCGCGCGACGAACCGACTCGTTCTTGGAGCGGCTTTCGCCCTCGGGCAGCATGTCGAGAAGGCGGTGCAGCTTGAGGGCATCGACCCTGAGGCGCGAGGCGAGACGGCGGAATACTCCGGCGCGGTCGTCCTTGATCAAGTATTCGGCCAGGGCCTGGCACGGCTCCGACAAGTGGGTTTCGGTCCCGCGATAGGGGCGGCTGGCCCAGTAGGCCGAGTTGAACAGCTCGCCAAAGGCCGCAACCGTCTTGACGCTGGCGAGGGCGTTCGCGGCGCGAACCAGGCGGATCAGCTGCATGCCGCGCTCGCTCGAGGCGAGTAGCGCGGCGATCTCCTCGTAATTGCCGTCCGCGGCGCTGCCCACTCCCGCGATCACGTTCACCGGATAGCCGAGCTGCTGCAGGATCGCGTTGTGCGGGATCGCGCGGATCTGCCGCAAGCTCATCTCGCGGTCGGCCGACAGGTCCGACTGGCGGCGCGAGACGCGGCTGCCGGTGGGGTTGAGAAGGCCCAGACCGAACGCGGTCACCGCGCGCGAATAAGTCCGGCTTTCGAGGTGCGAGTGCTGGTGGTCGCGGATCGCCCGGTAGAAATCGAGGCTGATGTCGGTGCGGCGATAGAACGGATCGGGTGGAGCGTCGGCGTCGGTTTCCGCCGGGCACAGCTCCGCGATCCGGGTCAGGGTGGCCAGCGCCAGTTCAGGCGTGGCGAACAGCAGGTAACCGTCGCCACCCTGGAAGCTCACCTCGGGCTCAAGCCGGATACCCGCGCGGACGAACCGCCGCCGCGCCCAGGGGCTGAGCGGCCAGTCGAGCCGGTCGGCGAACGAGTCCGGGTGCGCGCCGCGGCCCATGCTCTCGCCGTGCGTGTTGAACACCAGCGCCGCGACATCTCCGAGGCCATTGGCCTCCATCGCTTGCGCCAGTCGGCCCTGAAGCCGCTCGATGGCGAGGCTCGCCGGGATCTGGCCGACGAAACGGCCGGCGTCCGAGAATCCGGTCTGGATCGAAACGCGGCCGCGGGTCCGGGCGTAAGCGCGGTACTCCTCTTCGGCGAGCAACTCATCGAGAAAACGGCCGCCATGTTCGAGCGCGGTCTCGGTTTCGAACAGCGGCGACAGGTCGACCTTGTCGGCAATCCCGAACAGTCGCGCAAAGTAGAGCCCGGCGAGCAGCGTGGCCGGCTCCTCGCACTCCGCGATCAGCATGCGGATCGGCGCATCGGCATCGATGTGCTGGAGGATCTGCGCCATCGCCAGGAACTGGCGGATTGCGGTGGAGCTCTCGATTGCGAGCGCGGCGAAGTTGGACCGCAGCGGTTTGGCCTCTGCGATCACGCGCCGCAGATGGACAACCGCGCTTTTGCTGGAGAGGTCCAGCGCGCCTTCCGGGTCGAGCCGGCGGCGGATCGCGTTGTGCAGCTGCTTGGCGTTCACGCGGAAGTGGATCCAGCCCATGCCAAGGCCATCGGCGCGCATAGCGGCGGTGAGGGTCTTGAGGGCAATCGCCCGCTCGGCCTCCGCGTTTTGTGCCTCTTGCTCAAGCGCGTCGATGTAGCGCGCGAGCGAGAGAAGCTTGCGAGGATCGTTGGCGGTCAGGCGGTTGGCGGCGACTGAGATCGCGGCCGGGTCGGACAAGTCGGCGGCAAAGTCCTTGGCGCGGTCTGCCGCATAGTCGGCGGCGGGGCGTAGTTCGCCGAGCAGGGCATGGGTCGGGTCGATCGCGGCGAGCGAGGCGACGTAGCGGGCAAGACGTTCGGCCTTTTCGGCAAGGCGGAAGCCGATCGATTGGGCCCAGCCGATGTCGGTGCGGCCGTCCATGTCGTAGCCGACCCAACTCGCGAACCGGAACGGTAGCGGAGTGAATGTGGCCCACTCATCAGGCCAGTTCTGGCGGGCGTGGCCGAGCAACTCGGCGACGATTAGGTCGCGCGCGTCCTGCGCATGGGCGATCGCGCGCATCGCCTGCTCGTGCTCGTAGGCGAGGGTGATCTGCGGACGGGCGGCGGGGACCGCGCAGACAGCGGAATCGACCGGCTCATCGATGCTTGCCGCCTGGGCGACTGCTTCGGATTGCGCCGGGCTGAGCAGGAACGTCGGGTGCGCGGTAAAGACAGCGTGGAGTTGCGGGCGCTCCCAACGCGCCCGGAAGGCAGCGAAGTCACCGCCAGCGAGTTCAGCTGCAAACCCCTCCGCGTTCGCCTCAGGGCTCACTGGCGCGACCAAGCGGTGCAGCCGCTCCGCCCGGCTCTTCAGCGCATCGCATTCAAGCTCGGCGATCAGACGCTCACAGTCGTCGAGGGTCAGTTCGCCGTTCTCGAGCAGCCGAGACAGGTCCAGCGAGAGCTGGAACACCGGATTGAACAGAGGCGTCTCTTCGGTGTGCCGGTGGAGCGTTTGGATCCGCTCGCTCAGCTCACCGACCGTCTTCATCGCGGCAGCGCCGCAGCTTGCCGGGCCAGCGTCTCGATCTGTTCGAAGCTGGCCCCTGGCTTTACGATCCAGCTGCCACCAACGCAGAGGACCGGGTCAATCGCCAGCCAATCCGGCGCGGTCTCCAGCGTGATCCCGCCTGTTGGGCAGAAACGGCATTGGGAGAAGGGTGCGGCCAACGCCTTCAGGGCTGGTGTTCCCCCAGCGGCCGTGGCGGGGAAGAACTTGAAGTGATCGAGCCCGTGATCGAGCCCGCGCATGATGTCGCTCGCCGAGGCAATGCCGGGCAGGAAGGGCACTTGCCGCTCGATCGCCGCGCTCGCCAGTTTGTCGGTCAGGCCCGGCGAGACGATGAATTCCGAACCTGCCTCAATCGCGCTGTCGAGCTCTTGCAGATTGGTGACTGTACCGGCGCCGACGATAGCGCCAGGCACTTGCTTCATCTCGCGGATTGCCTGGAGACCGGCCGGCGTGCGCAGGGTCACTTCCAGCACTCGCAGGCCGCCCGCCACCAGAGCCTCGGCCAAGCCCCGCGCGTCGGTTCCTTCTTCGATCACCAGCACCGGGATGACCGGCGATGTACGCATGATCTGGTCGATCGAACTCATCAGGGATGCTCCGTCACGAAAGCTGCGACCGCGCCGTAAAGGCCCGGTTGAGGGTGGATGATAAGCTTCACGGGAATACCCGACATCATTTGTGTGTAACGACCCTTGAAGCGGAAGCGTTCGCCGAAGCCCGAAGTGGGAAGAAGCCCGCGCAGACGCAAGCCGAGGCCACCGGCCAGCACGACCGCGCTGGCTCCCTGGGCCAGGGCATAGTCTCCGGCGACACTGCCGAGCGAGGAGCAGAACCTGTCGACCGCAGCGGCGGCCAGGCTGTCTTCGCGAGCGATGCCCTTCTGCCAGACGGTAGTGTTATCGGTCAGGTCGGGAGTGCGGCCTTCGAGATCGGCGAGGCAGCGGTAGATTTCCATGATCCCGGGGCCCGAGTGAACTCGCTCGGTCGAGACCCGCTGGTGCTGGGCACGCAGCTTGGTCAGCATGCGGTCGTCGATCAGGTCGAGCGGGGCAAACTCCATGTGGCCGCCCTCGGTCGACTGCACGTGATAGCCGCCGGGATAACGCAGGAAGTGCGCCACGCCGAGACCGGTGCCGGGACCGAGCACGCTGATGGTTCCTGCCGCCGGCAGCGGACCTTCGGGGCCGGTGATGTGGACCAGCTGATCCTCAGGCACGCTGGCCACGGCATGAGCTACGGCGCCGAAGTCGTTGATCAGCGTCACCGCATCGATCCCGAGCTGTTCGCCGATCCCTTGGGTGTGGAAGATCCAGCTGTTGTTGGTCATGCGGATCGTGTCGCCGACGATCGGCGCGGCGATGGCGATGGCAGCGGCACGAGGCAGCGGCGCGCCGCAACGGCGTTCGAACTCTTCCCACGCGGTCTGCAAGCTGGCGTATTCGCCGGTCTTCAGCGTGACGGGTTCGCCAACCGAGATTGCACCGTCGTCAGCGATGGTGGCTAGCGCAAACCGAGCATGTGTGCCGCCCACATCGAGCGCGACAATTTCCCTCACAGTCCCCCCAAAGCAAGCATGGCGCTGCCGCCCTTTTCGGCTTCGTCGGCCCCCAGGCGGAACATCGCGTACAATTCGCGTCCCGTTCCCAATTCGACTTCACGCATCACGGCCGGTTCGCGTCCTGCGAGATCTGCAGTGGTTGAGAGCTCACCGCGATTGGCGCACAGGCGGACCATGTCGCCATCCTGCAGGTAGGCGAGCGGCCCGCCACCAAGCGCTTCCGGGCTCACGTGAATTGCCGCAGGCACCTTGCCGCTGGCCCCCGACATGCGTCCGTCGGTGACCAGCGCGACGCGATAGCCGCGATCCTGCAGCACGCCGAGCACCGGAGTCAGCTTGTGCAGTTCGGGCATGCCATTGGCACGCGGGCCCTGGAAACGCATGACGACCACGACATCCCGATCGAGCTCTCCGGCGGCAAAGGCATGGGCGACGTCTTCCTGCCGCTCGAAAATCCGGCAGGGCGCCTCGATCGTCCACCGGTCTGGATCGACGGCGCTGGTCTTGAACGTGGCGCGGCCGAGATTCCCTTCGACAAGCCGCATGCCGCCATCGGGCATGAACGGGTTGGTCGCGGGACGAAGCATTTCCTCGTCGCCCGACGGTCCGGCGTCGCGCCAGGCGAGCTGCTCGCCGTCGAGCCAGGGCTCCTGCGCATAGGCGCCGAGATCGTCGCCGCCGACGGTCATGACGTCGCGATGGGCGAGCCCCGCGTCGAGCAGCTCGCGAATGACGAAGCCCATGCCGCCGGCGTGGTGGAAGTGGTTCACATCACCCGCGCCGTTTGGATAGACCCGCGCCAGCAGGGGCACGGTCTGGCTGAGTTCGTCGAGGTCGTTCCAGTCGATGATCACCCCCGCTGCGCGAGCGAAGGCCGGAATGTGGATCGCGTGGTTGGTCGAGCCACCGGTGGCCAGCAAGCCAACCGCCGCGTTGACCACGGCTTTCTCGTCAACCACGCGCGAAAGCGGGCGGTAGTCGTTTCCGTCGCGCGTGATCTCCGCGAGCCGGTGCACTGCCGCTCGGGTCAGCGCCTGGCGCAGGGGTGTCCCCGGATTGACGAAGGCCGCGCCAGGCAGGTGCAGGCCCATCAACTCCATCATCATCTGGTTGGAGTTGGCGGTACCGTAGAAGGTGCAGGTGCCCGGCGAGTGATAGGATTTCGCCTCGCTGTCGAGCAGTTCGGCGCGGCTCGCCTTGCCCTCTGCATAGAGCTGGCGGACGCGCTGCTTTTCCTTGTTGGCGATCCCGCTCGGCATCGGGCCGGAGGGGATGAACACCGTCGGCAGCCAGCCGAAGCGCAGGCCGCCGATCAGCAGGCCGGGCACGATCTTGTCGCAGATGCCGAGCATGGCGACGCTATCGTACATCGCGTGGCTGAGGCCGACCGTCGTTGAAAGCGCGATCACGTCGCGGCTGAACAGTGACAGCTCCATGCCGTCGGTGCCTTGGGTCACGCCGTCGCACATGGCCGGCGTGGCGCCGGCGACCTGGCACGTCGCACCCACTTCGCGGGCCCACACCTTCATCAGCGGGGGATAGGCGCCGTAAGGTTGGTGCGCCGAGATCGTGTCGTTGTAGGCGCTGATCACGCCGATGTTCGGACCCCGCCGGGTCGCGATCGAGGCCTTGTCCTGCTCCATCGCAGCGAAGCCGTGCGCGAGGTTCGAGCAGGGGAGGGCGACATTGCGGTCGGCATGCCGTTCGCCCTCGGCATCCATCAACTGGAGATAGCGCCGACGGCTCTCGCGCGATCGTTCGATGATCCGGTCGGTGACGCGGGAGACGGTGGGATGGAGGCTACTCATGCCAGGTCACTCCATCGCGTTCGGCCAGGGCGATGGCCGCACTCGGGCCCCAGCTTCCCGCGGCATAGGTCTTGGGCGTAAGGCGCTCTTCGCCCCACAACTCACGGATCTTGTCGACCCAGCCCCATTGCGCTTCAACCTCGTCGCGGCGGACGAACAAGGTCTGGTCCATGTCGATCAGGTCCAGCAGCAGCCGCTCGTAAGCGATGCGGCGCTCCTTGCCGGAGAAGGCGTCCGGCATGGCGATGTCGAGCGGAACCTCGCGCAAGGCGATCCCCTCGCGGTCGAGGCCCGGCACCTTGGCCATCAGCGAAAGGGTGATGTTCTCTTCCGGCTGAATCCCGATCAGCAGCTTGTTGGGGCGCGTCTGCACGCCCTTGAAGATCGAGTGCGGAACGTCACGGAACTGGACCAGGATCTCTGTCACACGCTTGGGCATGCGCTTGCCGGTGCGGAGATAGAACGGCACACCCTTCCAGCGCCAGTTGTCGACGTGGGCCTTGATGGCAACGAAGGTCTCGGTGTCGCTGTCGCGGCCGAGTTCCTCGTCATAGCCGGGCACGATCTGGCCACTGACGGCGCCTCCGCGATACTGGCCGGTCACGCTCTCGCCACGGCCGACCGGACGCAGGGCGCGCAGGACTTTGACCTTTTCATCGCGCACAGCTTCCGCTTCGAAGCTGGTCGGCGGCTCCATCGCGACTAGCGACAGCAGCTGCAGCATGTGGTTCTGCACCATGTCGCGCAGCGCGCCGGTCTGGTCGTAGAAGTCGGCGCGCTTCTCCAGGCCGACAGTCTCGCCGACCGTGATCTGCACGTGTTCGATGTGCTGGGCGTTCCACAGCGGTTCGAAGAGGATGTTGGCAAAGCGCAGCGCCAGCAGGTTCTGGACCGTTTCCTTGCCGAGGTAGTGGTCGATGCGGAAGATGCGCCGTTCGGGGAAAGCGCTCGCAACCGCGTCGTTGATCTCCTGGCTCGATGCAAGGTTGAGGCCGAGGGGCTTCTCAAGCCCGATGCGCGAGCCTTCGCCGGCAAGGCCCGCGCCTTCGAGCCCGCGGATGGTCGGTTCGAACAGGCTGGGCGCGGTCGAGAGGAAGATCGCGACGCGCTTGCCTTCGGGACCGACCTTGGCGGCCAATTCGGCGTAGCTCGTCGGATCGGTGACATCGAGCGGCTGGTAATGGAGCCGGTTGAGGAACTCCGCGATCGGACCGCGGCGCTCTGCGGGAAGGAACTTCTCCAGCGCGGCGCGGGCGAAATTCCGGAACTCGGCATCGTCCATCTCCGACCGGGCGGTGCCGATGATCTTCAGATCGGGACTGAGCAGCCCGCCCGCGTTGAGGGCGCAGAGCGATGGTAACAACATCCGCTGGGCCAGGTCGCCAGTGGCGCCGAAGAGCAATAATGTGTCGGCCCTGGACTTCATTGAATCACAACCTTCCCCCAACATGCGTGAGACCTTCGCTGCACTGCGATAGCAGATGGTTTGGGCGAAAGGTCAAGGGACCTTTGATACCGCTACCATTTTATCCGCGAATTCCACCTCTCCGAACACGGTCATGAAGCTCACGTCGGCAGCATCGCGACCGACGCCGATCTTCACCGTATCGGCGGGATGCGCCATCCCGGTGGCGTCGACGATATGCCAGGCGCCGCCGCCCGGGGTCGTCGGGTCGGCCAGGAACACTTCGGCGACCGCGTGGAAATCCTGCGGCTCCACGTTCGGGGCATAGACACTGCAATAACGCGCAGGAATGGCCGATGCCCGCGCCAGGGTGACGAGCAGGTGACTGTAATCGCGACAGATGCCGCGTCGCTCCACGAAGGTGTCCAGCGCCGTGGTCGTGGCGTTGCTGGAGCCGGGTTCGTAGCTTAGGTGCCCGGCGATCCAGTCCCGCATGGCCAGGACCCGCGCGCCGCCGGTGAGGTCGCCGAACTCCGCGTCGACGAACGACTGGAACCGCTCGGCGGGGCAATAGCGGGAATCGAACAAATACTGCACGGTCTCGGCGGGAAGTTCATGCGGTTCAAGCCTGGCCAGAGTGCCCAGGTCGGCAAGCAGCCGGTTCACTTTCACCGTCGCCGAGTAGGACACCTCGAACTTGCCGCTCAGGCGGAGCCAGACGCGTTCTCCGATATCGTCCTGCGCGGGAATGTTGGCGATGTGGTCGGCCCGGCTCAGGGTGGATTGGCCGTCGAGAACCTGCTGCTCGGGAATGGCGGCCGCGGCAAATTGCAGCAGCACGTCGGCCGGGTGCTTTGCGGCGAACGAAAAGCGGGACTGGATCTCTATGGGCATGCCTCGGCGCAACGCTCGCCGGGCTAGGATGTTTCGCTCAGTCGCCCGAAACGTGCACCACGACCTTGCGCCGGTGCGGACGGCGACGGTGCTCGGCGAGGAAGATTCCCTGCCACGTGCCGAGCAGCATCCTCCCTTGCGCCACAGGCACGCTCAGGCTGTTGCCGGTGAGCAAAGTCTTGAGATGCGCCGGCATGTCGTCCGGCCCTTCGTCGGAATGCTCGTAAGCGTCGCTCTCAGGCGCGACCTTCGACAGCCAGCGCACGATGTCGCGGTGAACTGCGGGGGAGGCATTCTCGGTGATCAGCAATCCGGCGCTGGTGTGCTGGCAGAACACGGTGAGCAGGCCCGTCTGGATGCCGGTATCGCCGAGCCAGTCTGCGATCTCGTCGGTGATCTCATAGAGGCCGGTGCCTTGAGTGTCGCAGGTGAGGCTGGTGAGCGATTGGTGCATGCCTGGCTTATAGCCGTGCCGCATCCGGGATAGCGACCGGTTTCCAGACCTTGTGATTTTCGATTGTTGCGTTCCGCAACTGTTTCGTTAGCGTCGAGGGAATTGGGGGATTCATGATAAAGAACGGTTTTTTGGCTGGCCTCGCCTTGTTGGTTGCCAGCCCAGCAGTGGCGCAGGATTCTCCGCCGGAGAAGTCTGACTTCCGACAGATGAGCGACGAGGATCTGCGTGGCCAGTTCCAGAACTTTATAAACCGTGGCTTCAGGAACCCCTGTGGTTTGGAAGCGCCGCTTCTGGAAGAAATGCGCCGCCGTCGCGATTCAGTGGAGCTCGAGAGAGGTCACCTTCTCGCCCAGATTTACTGCGCAGCCGAACATGACGACGCTGCTACTGGCACCAAGCTGATGAAACGGTTGGAGCGCATGGGTCCCGCTCCAATACTCGGGCCGGTCGCCCTCTATTTTGCCCTAGTCCTGAACGATGGGCCGGAGGCCATGAAGCGCTTGCGACAAGTCGAAAGCGCAGGGGGATTGCAGACAATATCCAGAGAACACCTCGGCACGGCGATGCGGGTCGTCCGGCGCGGCGGTGGAGAGGTAGAGCTGGACGAATTCCTCTATGGCGTAGCGACCAAAAGCACCTTCGCGCGTTATGGCTCCGAAAATCAGGCCATGATCGCGTTCAGCGCAATTCGACACGCCGCGAGAGTGAAGGATACGTCTCGCATCGAGGACTTGCTGCAATATTATGACGACCCGAACGGCTTGCTTGAAATCCTCGCGGACCGAACGTTCGAGCCAGCCTGGCCACTGGTGGAGCAGCACGTGGGCGAAAACCTCGTCAAGGTAAGTGATGCCCATGTGAAATCGACTGCCGAAAATCTGGCCGAGAAACCGGAAGATCGAGATCGCCTGTCGGCGTATTCCTATGCGCTCCTGTTTGCGGGGCGCTTTCAGGAGGCGGCGGATTTGGCACAGGGTTGGCTCCCGGCCGACGGCTCGCTCAAGAACCTGCCTGAAGGGAACGCGTGGGCGCTCAACATTGAAGCTTATGCGCTCGATGCCCTCGGGAGACCGGGCGAGGCTGACAAGGTATTCGACGATCTGGCCACACTTCCCGCTGACCAATATCCCTGGGTCGTAAATTTTGTCATCAACCGCGCGTCGAGACTGGTGGGGTATGGGCGCTGGGAAGAGGGCCTTGTAGCGACTGATCTTGCTCGATCTGCGGCGGAAAAATATGGCACGACTTATGCGAAGCTGTTGATTGCGCGGGATCGCACTTGCGCCTTGCACAACTTGGGTCGCACCGCCGAGGCTGAAGTGGAGGCAAAGTTCTTGGTCGAGAATTTCGACGAGAGCGCGCCCGTGGCTGCAAGCGGTCTGCTTTGCCTTGGTCGGAAGGACGAGGTGGAGCAGCGCATTGCGCGCGCCTTTAAAGACCCGATCGCGCGACTCGGGTTCGTTGACGAGCTGCAAGACGAACGGTTTAGCCTCTTTTACACACCTTCAGTTCTACCCGACGCACGCGAAGTCGTCTTGGCCAACGACGACTTGCGCGAGACGGCCTTGAGGTATGTGCGTTTGTTACCTGACAGCCTCGTACCGATCGCCTATCTGCGGCGGCAGGAGCTGGCCCAAGCGCATGGGTCGCCGGGCGGTTAGGAATACCGGGACGTTTCAGGGAAGGGGTTCATCGAAATGTTCTCACGCCTTTTTCTGGTAGCGCTATCATTTTTTGTTCTTTCCGCTGTCCCGGCGCTGGCCAAGGAGCGCGAATCTCCTTCGATCGCAACTGCGAACGAAGTCGACCTCGACACACTCCTCGGCCGGATGACGACGGCGGAGAAAATCGGCCAACTCGTGCAGCGCATGGGTGGCCGGCAACGGGCCCTCAATTCGCGGCTGGGGCCCGAAGAGCTCGACAAGGTGCGGCGCGGGGAGGTGGGCTCTTATCTCCACGTCGCCGGTGCCGAGCCGCTGCGTGAACTGCAGCGCGTGGCGGTCGAGGAAAGCCGGCTCGGCATACCGCTGCTGTTCGCGATGGATGTGGTCCATGGCTATCGCACGATCTTTCCCGTGCCGCTGGCGATGGCGGCCACCTGGGACCCTGAAGCGGCCGAGAGCCATGCCCGGATCGCGGCGCGAGAGGCTAGTGCCGCTGGTCTGCACTGGACTTTCGCCCCGATGGTCGACGTCGCGCGCGATCCGCGCTGGGGGCGGATTGTCGAAGGGGCGGGGGAGGACCCGTTCCTCGGTGCAGCGATGGCGGCGGCGCAAGTGCGGGGGTTCCAGGGATCGGACCTCTCTGCGGCGGATACGATCATGGCCGGCACCAAGCACTTCGGGGCCTATGGCGCTGCGGAAGGTGGCCGGGATTATGCTGGGGCCGATCTCTCCGAACGGACCTTGCGCGAGACCTACCTGCCACCGTTCGAAGCAGCGGCGCGGGCGGGCACCGCCAGCTTCATGACGGCGTTCAACGCCCTCGGTGGAGTGCCGACGACCGGCAACGCTGCGCTCCTGCGCGGCATCTTGCGCGGCGAATGGGGCTATGACGGCGTGCTCCTTTCCGACTGGCACGCGATCGAGGAACTGATGGCCCACGGCGTCGCGGGTGACCGGGCAGCGGCCGCGCGGCTGGCTCTTCAGGCGGGCATCGACATGGACATGGTCAGCGATGTCTACGGCCAGGACCTGCTGGCTTCGGTCGAGTCCGATCCCGCGCTGATGGCTCAATTGGACGAAGCCGTGATGCGCATCCTCAAGGTGAAGCGCGACCTCGGCCTGTTCGCCGATCCCTACAAGTACCACGACGTGGCCCGCGAGGCGGCGGTCATGCTCAGTCCCGAACACCGCGCCGAGGCCCGCCGCATTGCCGAGCGTTCGATCGTGCTGCTCAAGAATGAGGGTGGTGTCCTGCCGTTGGCCAGGACGCCCGGAAGCATCGCACTGATCGGCGCGCTGGCCGACGATGCACGCTCGCAACTCGGTTCGTGGCGGGCCCGCGGGGTTGAAGAGGATGTGGTCACCCTTCGCGCGGCGCTCGAAGCAGCTCACCCAGGAGTGTCCTATGTTCGCGGCGCCGACAGTCGCAGCCCGGAGACGAGCGGGATCGCCGCGGCCGTCGACGCAGCCCAGACGGCCGATCTCGTGGTCATGGCGCTGGGCGAGGACTTCGACTGGTCGGGAGAAGCGCGCAGCCGCTCCAGCCTGGACCTTCCCGGAGCGCAGAAGGACCTGTTCGAAGCGGTGGCAGCGACCGGCAAGCCGATCGTGGTGGTGCTCATGGGCGGTCGTCCTCTGGCTATTCCCGAGGTCGCCGAAAAGGCCGACGCCGTGCTCGAGACCTGGCTGCTTGGCGACGAGGCGGGCCCGGCAGTCGTGCGGGTCCTGTTCGGCGACGTGAACCCCGCCGGCCGCCTGCCCGCAAGTTTTCCTCGCACCACGGGGCAAGTGCCGTACTCGTACGACCACCTGCCGAGCGGCAGGCCAGCCGACCCGGACCTCACCAAGGATACCGCGCGCTACATGGATCTGCCGATCTCGCCGCTTTACGCCTTCGGCTACGGCCTGAGCTACACCACGTTTAGCTACGGGCCGGTGACCGTGGACCACGCTGACATTGCGGCAGAGGGCGGGGTAGTGACGGTCTCGGTGCCTGTCACGAATTCCGGAACTCGCGCAGGTGACGAAGTCGTCCAACTCTACATGCGGGATCCCGTCGCCTCGGTTTCGCGTCCGGTGCAGCAGCTTCGCGGATTTCGCCGGGTGGCTTTGGAACCGGGAGAAACTCGAATCGTGAGTTTCAAGCTTGATGCGGCGCATTTCGCGTTCTGGGGGCAGGACGGCGGCTGGGTGATCGAACCGGGAATGATCGAGCTTTCAATAGGCAGCGCGTCGGACGCCATCCGTGGCCGCGCTGGAATTGCCATCCAGGGGCGCGCTCTTGGTCACGCCTCGCCAGCCTCAATTCCCGTCGAAAGTGCGGATCGTCAAGCGGAGCGTTGAAAGTTGCTCCGGCTAATCAATGGCTATTGATAATAAGTCGCAATCACTCTAGCGGGCCTCCGGTTATCAGGGAGGTCCTCACTTGCTTCGCTCACGTCTTCTTGCCGGAATCGCCTGCCTCGCTCTTCCGCTGCCCGTCTGCGCCCAGTCCACCGCGGCCGAGGATGTCGAAAGAGATTCCAGCATTGTCGTAACCGCGGCCCGCACACAGCTTCCTGCCAGTGCGCTGCCGATGACGATCGACGTGATCAATTCCGAAGCGCTCGAACAGCAGGTGCAGATCTCGGGCTCCACGGTGGATGCGGTCTCGGCGCTCTCGCCGTCGTTTTCGCCGACGCGTGAAAAGCTCTCGGGTTCGGGCGAAAGCCTTCGCGGCCGCTCGCCGCTCTACGCCATCAACGGAATTCCGCAGTCCACCCCGGTTCGCGACGGCTCGCGCGATGGCTATACGATCGATCCGTTCTTCATCGACCGGGTCGAGGTGATTTACGGTTCGAACGCGCTGCAGGGCATTGGCGCCACAGGCGGCGTGGTGAACCAGGTCACTGTCGGTGCACCCACGAGCGACGGACTTGCGGTGCGCACGCTGCTGCAAGGGACGGTCCCCACCAGCTTCGACGGTTCGGCAATGGGCGGCAAGGTTGCGGCGTTGGCTGGATACCGTTCGGGCGATCTCGACGCCGCCGGTGGTTTCGCCTTCGAGCGTCGCGGTGTCTATCAGGACGGCCACGGCAACAACATCGGTGTCGACGGGACACAGGGCGAGGTACAGGATAGCGACGCCTGGTCGCTGTTCGGCCGCTTCGGCTATCAGCTGACCGACAGCGCGCGTTTTGAGGTCGTCGCGAACCACTTCGAGCTCGAAGGCAACGGAAACTACGTGCTCGTTTCGGGCAATCGCGCGCAAGGTATTCCGGCCAGCAGCCGCCGTGGCGACATCAAGGGCGAGCCGCCGTCCAACCGCGCCGATCTGCTTTCGGCCGAACTGTCCGACGATGCGCTGGGTGGCGGTACCTTCTCGGTGCAGGCTTTCTTCAGCCGAACTCGCGACATTTTCGGCGGCCTGGTCACCAGCACTTTCCAGGATCCGACCATCGATCCGACCGGGCAGCTGTTCGACCAGTCGGCCAACAAATCGCGCAAGCTTGGCGGCAAGATCACTTACGAGCGTGAGGTGCCGGGCTTCGAAGACCTCGTCCTTACCGGCGGTTTCGACGCGCTGTTCGATCGCACCGAACAGTACCTGGTCCAGACCGACCGTACCTGGGTGCCGCAGACTGATTTCCGCAGCCTCGCTCCCTTCGCTCAGGCCAACCTTGCGCTGTTCGATGGCGTGCTCCGCTTCGCGGGTGGTGGTCGCTGGGAGAACGTCCAGCTCAAGGTCGGCGACTACGAGACGCTCGCGGCAAATGGGGCGACGGATCCTGCCGACCTTTCGACTTACCAGCGCGTGCAGGTCTCTGGCGGTAGCCCGTCGTTCAGCGATGTGTTGCTCAACGGCGGCGTGATCCTTGAGCCGGTGCAGGGCGTGCGCGCCTACGGTAGCTATGCCGAGGGCTACACCATCGCCGACGTTGGCCGCATCCTGCGCGCAGTCGACGAGCCGAACGTCGACATCGACAACTATCTGGCGCTCGAACCGGTGATCTCGAACAATCGGGAGCTCGGGTTGGAGGTCAAGCAGGGCCCGATCGAAGCAGCCGTCAGCTACTTCTGGTCGTCGAGCAAGCTGGGTTCGGTCCTGGTGGCCAATCCGGACGGGATCTTTAACGTCTCGCGCCAGCCGATCGAGATCCAGGGGCTCGAGGCCAGCATCGCGTGGAAAACGCCGCTCCCGGGCCTGTTGTTGAGTGCGGCATACGCGGACCTGAAGGGCCAGACCGACAACAACGACGCCGACGATCTGGTCAACAACGACCTCGACGGCGCCAACATCGCCCCGGACCGTCTGAACCTGGCCGCCGACTATCGCAGCGGTCCGTTCTCTGCGCGAGTGCAGGCGCGGTTCTACCTGTCGAGGACCTTCAATGACGTGGCCACGGCGACCGACTTCGAAGGGTATGAGCTGATCGACGCCTACGTGGGTTACGACACCAGTGTCGGCGAGTTTGCGCTGGCGGTGCAGAACCTGACCGACAAGTTCTACATCACCTACGACAGCGACACCGTGCAGGTGACCAGCAATGACCGCTTCTTTGCCGGACGTGGCCGCACTTTCACGCTGAGCTGGCGCGGCGCGTTCTGATGAACGTGCTTGCCCTCTTGCACCGGTGGACCGGCGGCATCGCCGGTCTGCTGCTCGCGGTCCTCGGGCTGTCGGGCACGGTGCTGGTGTGGGAAGAGTCGTGGATCGGCTTGCCCGGCGCGAACGATCCTTTGCGCGTCGATGCGGCCGAAATGGGCAGAGCGGTTGAGGCGGCAATTGCTGTCGACCCGACGCTCTCGCGAATTACCTTCGCGGACGAACGATTGGGCCTGCACCAGGCGGCCTATGCCGACGGCGGTGGCGCCTACCTGACCCAGGCAGGACAAGTGGTCGATCAGTGGGATTCGATGTGGGGCCGGCCGGAGCTCTGGCTGTTCGATCTTCACCACTATCTGTTCCTTGGCGACACCGGGAAATACATCACCGGCGTGCTCGGCCTGTTGCTGTTCGCCTTCACCCTGACCGGCGTGATCCTGTGGTGGCGAACGCGCAAGACCTTCAAGTTCCGTCTCTGGCCCGCCCGCATGACCAAGAGCGCGATCGTGCGCCAGCACCGGGACATCGGCGTCGTGGCAAGCCCGCTGCTGTTGCTCGCGGCCCTTACCGGAACGTTCATGATCTTCCCGGCCCTGTCCGATGCCTTGCTCTCCCCTTGGGCGAAGCCGGCGGTAGAGGAGGTCGATACGCCTCAGGCAAGTGGTGACCCTGGGCCCAGCACGGACTGGCCGGTTCTTATGACCAACGCCCAGGCGGCATTCCCCGACGCAGCTCCGCGGCGGCTGATGCTGCCGGGCAAGCCCGTTACCCTTCGGCTGAGGCAGGAGTTCGAGTGGACGCCCAATGGCCGCACTTACGTCTACCTCGACGGTGCGACGGCGCAGGTGCTGTCGGTCGAAGATTCGGCCAGTGGCGACACGGCGTCGGCGATTTCGGAGAAGTACTATCCGCTTCACGCCGGCAAGGTTGGCGGAGTGCTGTGGCGGATCGCGTTGACCTTTGCCGGTCTTGTGCTGGTCTTGCTCGGGACGCTCGCGACCTGGAGCTTCTGGTTCGCCAAACCTGCAAAGCCGCTGACGCGACCCGCTCCGAAGAAGGTCCTCGCAGAGCCCGCGGAATGAATCTGCAGCAGGTGTAACGCCCGCGATTACCGTAATTAACCTGACCGCCATCAGCGTCAGGTCCAAATAGCGCTCGGAGATCCGTAGGGGATTCTCGGGTGGAGCATATAATATGAAAACAACGGGATTGTGGCTGCTGCCAGCCCTGGCGATCGTGGCTGGATGCTCGTCGCAAAAGGAAGAGAAGCCGGCGCAGCCGACGCAGCTGACCTTCCACGAGGAAATGAAGAACGACGTCGACCTCCACGCCGACGAAGTTTGGGAAATCGGCAATTCGGCGATCGGCGACAAGGCCGGTATCGATGCCTCGAAGATGACCGACGCGAAGTGGGATGAGCTCGCGATGCGCGCCGACAAGGTGCAGCAGGCCGCGCTCCGCATCGCGATGATGGATCCGATCGTCGTCGCCAAGCCGGGGGTCAAGATCGGCGACGAAGGCCTCGTCGGCGGTCATACCGCGGCGCAAGTTCAAGCAGAGATCGACAAGGATCCGCAGAAGCTGCGCGACCTCGCCAACACGCTGGCGCGGCACATGGGAGACATCGCCTCCGGCGCGCGCAAGCACGATGCCGCAGCGGTCGGACCGCTGATCGATCAGCTCGATGGCGTGTGTGAGAGTTGCCATCTGGAGTTCTGGTATCCCGACCAGAAGGAAGAGGTTGAGCGGATTCTCGGCCAGCACGTTTGAGGCACCCAAATCCTCCCTGTCGCGTAGCGATGGGGAGGAGTGGCTCGCCATCTCACGCTATGTAACGTCGCTGTAACAGGCGCTTTACCGTAAATAACTGACGTACCCCGACCCCGCTCCATAGGTCCGCCTCCAACAAGACGGCACAGATGGGGAAAGCCAGGGTCATGAGAATGTTGGGAAGGGTTTCATATCTCGCTGGGGCAGCCACGCTCGCAATAATGGTGGCGGCTCCGGCGATGGCACAGGACAAGGAAGAGGCGCAGGCCTCCACCTCCGCCGACGACAGCACCAGCGACGCCGAGGACATTGTCGTCCTTGGCCAGAAGCTGGAGGAATCCACTCCTGAGACGCTCGAGAAGTATGGCTCGCGACTGGAGATCGTCGAGGGCGAGGCGATCGACAAGGCGGGCTACGTCGATACCTCCAGCGCGCTGCGCAATCTCGTGCCCGGCCTCTACATCGGCCAGAAGAGCGGCGCCTTCGATTACGTCCAGGCCTCACTCACTGGCTCGCGCACCAGCGAGGTCCTGTTCCTGGTCGACGGCGTGCGCATCAACAACCGCCTTTACGCCTCGACCACGCCGCTCGATACGATCCCGGCGGGGATGATCGAGCGGATCGAGGTGCTGAAAGGCGGGCAGAGCCTCTACTACGGTACGCAGGCGGTGGGCGGCATCGTCAACGTCGTCACCAAGTCCTTCACGCGTGAGCCGGACGGCCGGCTGGAGATTGGTTACGACACCAACGACGGCTATCACGGCAACGGCTATTTCCGTGGCGGCGTGGGCGATCACTACTTCGTCGCCTTCGGCTCCTACGACGAGGCCAAGGGTTTCCAGCCCTTCCGCGATGAGGACACGCAGCCGAGCGCGCTCGACCGCAACCGCGGTTACAAAGTCGCCTCGATCGGCGGCAAGTATGCTTTCGAACCCTCGGACAACTTCCGCCTCAGCACCTCGTACCAGCACATCGAAGGCCGGCTCGACTTCGCTAAGGCGGAGGACATCTATCGCAACTGGAACAAGCGCAACGAGGACATCGCCTCGCTCAAGATCGACTGGTCACCGGCCGAAAACTTCGATGTCTACGTCAAGGGCTACTGGCACGACTGGGATTCGACCTACCTCGACCTGCGGCCCGAGGTGGTGGGCGGTGCGCTTACCGGCAACATCATTACCATCAACGACGGCGAGATGTGGGGCTTCGACGACAAGGGCATCAACGTCCTCGGCGAATTCCACGCCAACGACCAGTTCACCCTGGTCGGCGGTTACGACTTCCAGACCTACAGCGGTTTCGACGACGTGTTCCTGATCGCGCCCTCCAGCGAGAGCGTCCACGCGCCGTTCGCTCAGGTGAAGTTCGATTCCGGGGACCTCAGCCTGGCCGCCGGTGTGCGCTATAACGCGCCGGACGACGGGCAGGATGCGACGGTGTGGAATGTCTCAGGACGCTATGGTGCGTCCGAGGGCTTTTACGGTCGCGGCCAGGTCGGCACCTCATTCCGCCTTCCGACGGCTTACGAGCTCTACGTGATCGATCCCTGCTGCGAGCGCGGCAACCCCGATCTCGTGGGCGAGGAGAGCTTCAACGTCGAGGGCGGCGTCGGCTACACTAACGACATGCTCAACGCCGAGCTGATGGGCTTCTACCGCAAGGTCGATAACCTGATCGGCATCACCTACGACCTGCCGGCCTATCCCGACGGCTTCATCATCAACACGCCCGAGAAGGTGACGATGTGGGGCGGGGAAGCGGTGGTCACGGCGCAGCTAAGCAAGAACTTCGGCGGCACGCTCGACTGGACTCACACCGAAGCCACGCCTGCGGGCAGCGATCTCCAGCTGGTCAACATCCCACGCGACCTGGTGAAGGCGATCTTCAACGCGCAGACCGATGACGGCCGCTTCGGCGGTACGGCTTCGGTGAACTACGTCGGAGACATCTTCGCCAACGTCGCCGCGGTCGGGCGGGTGAACTACGGCAACTACGCGGTGGTCGACGTCGCGGCTTATGCCTTCATCGATCGTGAGCAGCACCATCGGATCGGCGTGCGGCTCGAGAACCTGCTGGACGCTGACTATAACACGCAGATGACGCGGGTCCGCGACGACGTGACCAACGCCTCTTACGCCGCCGGCTTCCGTGGTACTCCGCGCACCCTGCATGTCACTTACTCAGTCTCCCTCTAACACCGGCGCGGGCCTCTCTCCCGCACCGCGCGCCGCGCCCCGCAAGTCCCTCTTCACGAGGATAGCTCGCTGGGCGCGGCGCATGATGTTCCTGACGCACCGCTGGCTCGGCATCGCGCTGGCGTTGCTGATGGCTGTCTGGGCGATCAGCGGCATCACGATGATGTACGTCGCCTTCCCCGATACGAGCACCGAGGAACAGGCCGCCGGGCTGCAGCCGCTCGACCTGTCGGGCTGCTGCGCGCATGCTTTGCTGCCCGGAGGGATGGGGATCGAAGCCGCAACGGTCGAGATGGTCGATGGGCGCCCCGTAGTCCGCTGGACCGGCGCCGAAGGAAAGGGCCTCGCGAGCCTCGACCAGGCGGCGGCTCTGGCAATCGATGCTGCGGCTGCGGGAAGGATCGCCGAAGGGCACATGGCCCGCGCGTTCGGTGGCGCGTCGAAGGCAAGCGTCGAGCAAATCGATCGCGACCAGTGGACTGTCTACGGCCAATTCCGGAAGCACCGGCCGCTCTACAAGGCGAGCTTCGCCGATGAGCGCGGGACCGTTCTCTACGTCTCCGGACTGACCGGCCAGATCGTGCAGGACACCACCACGCACGAGCGGTTCTGGAACTGGCTCGGCGCGGTGCCGCATTGGCTCTATTTCACCGCGCTGAGAGAGATCCAGCCGCTGTGGTACAACCTCGTGGTCTATGCCTCGGTCCTGGGCGTATTCCTTTCCATCACCGGCATGTATGTCGGCCTGATCACCTGGCGTAAGGGCAAGCGCTGGTCGCCGTTCCGCGGGATCGCGCTGTGGCACCACTGGACGGGCTTGGTGTTCGGCGTGCTGACGCTGACCTGGGTCGCCAGCGGGCTGTTCTCGATGAACCCCTGGGGCTGGCTCGAAAGCGACGGGCCGGGCGAGGTGATCCCGAACCTCGAAGGCCGCCCGCTCGAGAATGCCGATGTCGAAGCGCTTTACCGGGCACTGGCGGCGAACCCGCAAGCGGGCGTGGTCTCGGCGGAAGTCGCGGTGCAGGAAGGCAAGCCTTGGGCGATCCTTGTGCGCCGGGACGGTTCGCGAGAGCGCTTCTCGCTGCCCGCGCTAACGCCAGCCCCACTGGCTGACGCAGAGCTTGCGGCCAAGGCGCGCCTCGCCAAACCGACCACCCGCATCGCCTCGGCGCAGATCATCACTGCGCCAGACAACTATCACTATGGCCACAAGGCCGAGCAGCCGGTCCTGCCCGCCTATCGCGTGATCTACGCCAACGCGGACGCGACACGGCTCTATTTCGATCCGCGCACCGGGGAGATGGTGAACTTCGTCGATGGTCCGCGCCGCGCCTATCGCTGGCTGCACTACGGTTTGCACCGCCTGGACTTCCCCGTCCTGAGCGCGCGGCCGGTGTGGGACATCGTCACCGTGCCGCTACTGATCGGGGTCTCGCTGCTTTGCGTGCTGGGCGTGTGGATGGGCGTGCGCCGGCTCAGGCGGCCGGCTGCAGGCGTAAAGCGCGGGGGAGCCGGCTCGGCGCGATAAGCGCGGCGACGATCAGGATCGCGAGGCCGATCCAGAAGATCGCGACGAACGGCGCCTCGTGGCCGATGGTGAAGCGCGCGACCAGCGTGAGCGCCAGCATCAGCGGCGAGCCCCAGACCACCGCGCTCCATGCGGCATGAAGCCGCGGCTCGACTATCCCCCGGCGCCGGCGCTTGCCGAGCCAGATGTAGCTGCCGGTCGCGACTACGGCGGTCAGGGCGAGGCCGAGCAGCGCGTAGATGATCTTGACCGTCAGGCCGCCATAGTTGCCGAAGTGGAGGCTGTAGTTCGAGGCCGCGGCCTGGCTGCCGAGCTCGCCGTCGGACAGGCCGGCGGTGCCGGTGAAATTGCCCTTGGCGTCGAACATGTAATACTCGCCGAAGATCAGCCGGCGGGGATGCTCGCCGACGATCTGGATCTGCTGGCCCGCGGTTCCGGGCTCGTGAACGGTGACGTAAGTGATGCGGACGTCGGGATAGTTCGCCGCCATGTAGCGCAGCGGCTTGACGACGTCGGGCAGGGGCGCCTTGGCTTCGTTGGGCTCGCCTTCCTCGCCGAAGATCGTCGCGTACATCGCCTCGACGTCGCCCTTGTAGAACACCGCGGCGGCGGCATAGGCGCTGATCGAGCTGAGCCCGATGACCGCCCCGGTCAGCGACAGCGCGATGCCGAAGGGCAGGGTCCAGACGCTCAGGCGGTTGTGCCAATCGGCCATCGCCACTCCGCCACTGTGGCGGGTGCGTAGCCGGAAGGCGTCGCGGAAGATCTTGGGATGGGCAACCACGCCGGTGATCGCGAGCGCCAGCATCAACATGCCGAGGATGCCGACCAGGGTGATCCCGAGCAGGCCGTTCGCGGCGGTGATGTTGAGCGTGTAGTGCAGGGCGTAAAGGAAGTTCGACCACTCGATGTCCTCAGTGCCGACGAGCTGGCCCTGGGAGTCGATGTGGAACGCTTCGGTGTCGGTGATGACCCGGGCAGTCGGCAACTCTTCAAGCGGCATGTCGACGTAGAAGTGGGTCGTGGGGGTCTTGCCCGCCTCGCGCGCCATCATCGCTTCCATGCCGCGCTGGACGGCCTCGGGAGAGATCGTGGTCATCTGCGGGGCGGCCGGCGTTTCGACGCGCTGCCATTCCTCGTAGAACACCAGCAGGCTGCCACTGAGGCACACGAGGTAGAGCAGCGCTCCGGCCAGTAAGCCGATCGCGGCATGGGCGGAGAGCGCGCGTTTCACGGTCGAGGTTTCGGGCGCCACGGTCATTGGATGACTCCACTCAAGAGCACGGGCAACACGGGGACGCAGCAGGCCAGCAAGGTCAGGACCTGGCTACGGCGACTTTGTTGCATAAGCATCACCGTGACCAGCACCGACCACGTGACCGGCACCGAGTACAGCGCGAGGACGTTGGCGTTGGACTCGCTCCAGCCCAGCACGGTGCCGAGGCCGCGCACGGCGAGCCCTAGACCGACTGAGACGGCGAAGCCGGCCACGATCAGCAGCAGGAAGGTCGTGACGCGGCGGCCGATCCGCTTGGGCTCACCACTTTCCGGCAACATGCCCACGCGCCGGTTGGAGGCATTGCCCTGCTTGCTGGGCGAACGAGCGCCCGCCACGGTCAGGGCGGCGAAGGCCGTCAGCATCGCTGCGAGCGCGGCGACCGATACGCCCCAGGCGCCGTCGGACACCGCAGCGAGGATCACGGCGAGCCCTAGCAGGGCCCACCCGGCTCCATTCGCGATGGGAGAGCGTCGGGGCAGCGACCACGCGTAGCGGAGCGCCCCGACGCCAGCCACGCCGAGTGCGACTGACAGCCACAGCATCGGCGAAGCTCCCCCCATCAGAAGTGGTAACCCACGGTCGCGAACACGTTGCGTGCCGCACCCACGAAGCAGTCACCACGCGCCAGGCAGGCCGAATAGTAGTCCTTGCCGGTCAGGTTGGTGGCGTTGAGCGAGAAGCTCCACTTCTGCCAGTCGATCGAGGCGTAGGCGTCGAACAACAGGTTGTCCGGGGTGCGGATACCGTCGGGGAAGGCGAACCCGTACGAAGTGTGAGCGCCCTGGTAACGCGCACCGCCGCCCAGCGTCAGGGTCGCATCCTCGGTCAGGTCGAACGGACGCGAGAGCCACAGCGAGGCGTTGTGCTTCGGCACATCGTCGAGCTGCACGTTGCTGCCGTCGAGCGTAGCGTCGTTGTAGCTGTAGTTGGCGATCACCTGGAACTTGCCCGGCAGAACCGTGGTCGCTTCAAACTCGAAGCCCTTCGAGGTCATCTCGCCGGCCTGGATCTGGTCGAACGGATCGGCAGTGCTGTCGTCCGAGATCGGGCGGTTGGTTTCCTTGATGTGATAGGCCGTCAGCGTGATCATGCTGGCTTCGTTCGGCTGCAGCTTCACACCGAGCTCGAACTGCTTGCCACGCTGCGGGATGAAGGCCTCTCCGTTGCTGGCAGTGCCGGCGATCGGCTCGAAGCTCTCGGTGTAGCTGAAGAAGGGAGAGACACCCTTGATCACGTCGCCGATGATCCCGGCACGGAGCGTCAGGGCGTTGTCCTTCACCCGCGGCCCGCTGAAGGTGGTCGACCAGACGTCATCATAACGCCCGCCAAGTACCACCGAGACACGGTCCCACAGGCGGATCTGGTCCTGCAGGTAGAAGCCGATCTGCTGCTGCTCGACATCTTCGGCCGGACCCGAAGGCTGCGGCATGCCACCGTTGTGGTCGGAGATGGCGTCGTAGTCGATGTCATAGATATCGATGTACTCGTATCCGTAACCGCCAACCTTGCGCACGTGGTTCCAGCTGAAGTCCACACCGACGAGGGTGAGATGCTCGATCTCGCTGCCGGTGTTGAAATTGAACTGGGCGTTGTTGTCGGTGGTGAAGATCTCCATCCGCGCGACACTGCCGTCCGAATAGAGGCCGATGATCCGCTGGTCCGCGTCGACGAACGGGTTGGTCGGGTTCGAATAGCTGTCCGGATAGTGCGTGAAGTAGGTCAGGTCGCTGTCGATGTAGCGGGCGCGCGAGTTGATCTTGAACGCGTCGGAGAAGCGATGCTCGACCAGGATGGTGCCTTCGAGCAGGCGGCCGTCGTAGCGATCCCAGCCGGGCTTGCCGATGAACAGGTCATTGGGGAGCTGGCCGTTCGGGTTCGGCAGGATCGTGCCCACCAGCGGCAGGAACTGCGCGGTCGAGCCGCCATCGTCTTCCTGGTACATGCCGAGGAAGGTGATCGAGGTGTCCATGTCCGGCGACCAGGTGATCGAGGGCGCGAACAGCACGCGGTCGTCGGGCACGTAGTCGGTCTGGGTCCCGGCGTCGCGTGCGCGGGCCACCACGCGGAAGGCCACGTCGTCGCTGATCGGGCCGGTGTAGTCGGCCATGGCTTCCAGGCGGTCGAACGAGCCGTAGCGGACCAGGACTTCACCCGATTCCGTGAACTCCGGCAGCTTCGAGTTCATGTTGATGATGCCGCCCGTCGAACCGGCGCCGAACAGCACCGAGGAGGGGCCGCGCAGGACTTGCACGCTGTCGAAGTTGTACGGGTCCGAACGGATGCTGGCGTAGTAGCTGAAGATGTCGCGCATGCCGTCGCGGAACTGCATGGCGTTGACGCCGCGGATGATCGCGCCGTCGACGCGGCTGTCCGGGCCATAGGGGTTGGCCTGGACGCCGGCGACGTAGTTCAGCGTGTCGCTGATCGAGACCGCGCCCTGGGCGTTGAACAGCTCGCTGGAAATGACCGTGACCGGCTGGGGAACCTGGATCGCAGGGGTGTCGGTCTTGGTCGAAGTTCCGCTGCGCAGGTAATCGGCCGTGACCAGGATGCGGTCTTCGTCGTCTCCGCCGCCCTGGGCATCGTCCTGGGCGAACGCCGGAATGGCGGACAGCATGGTGGCGGAAAGCAGCAGCACTCGGGCGATACGCATGGAGACCTCATTGACCCGGCCCTGCTTGATGCCGGGCCCCTTGCGGTGCGCCACTAATGAGAACCAGTTGCATTATCAATCACGGAATCGCGGAATTATAACGAGCGTGAGAATTATGTGACTTTCTTGCACTGCACGCGGGGCTGTCGTTCGCTCGCGTCGGCGGACGATAGCAGTGCGGAGGAGGAGGACGGGGAAATGCCCCGGGCCTTCGGAAACTACCTATTTGCGCCGAGCGAGCGCTCCCTCAGATGCTGCAACTACTGGTGCCTGCGGCATCGGCTGGCCGTCTCGGCTTATCCTTTAGACAGGTGTCTTATGCGTACTTCCAGCCTTGTTGCCTTGGGCGCTTCGGCTTTAGCACTCGTCGCAGTCACGGCCGGCGCGACGGCCTACTTGGTGTCGAAGCCGGCAGATTCTTCGGTGGCTGCGATTACGGCGCCAGCGCAAAATTCTACGCCATCCTCGTTCTCGTCCGCCGCGCCCGTTGCCGCAGCGGCTCCTGCCCGCAAGGCAGCCCCGCCGCTCAGCGCCTATGTGGGCAAATATAACTTCGACAAGGTGCAGGGCGTTCGCTTCCTCGACCATCCGCTGGTGCGCGCCGCAATCAATGCGGCGGTTCCTCCGGGTGAGGTGCGGGACCAGATGTACGTCACCCGGGCAACGTTTTCTCCCATCATCAAAGTTGGGAACGATCGCCTCTATTCCAGAGCGTTTGCGGGACCCGGCAGCGATGAGAACTGGGGAATCCTGATCGCCATGGACGGTAGCAAGGCGGCGGTTTGCTATTCGTCGGGTGTCATCCCCGATGTCCAAGGGGCTGACTGGTATGCAGATGGCGAGAAGGCCATCACGCTTTACCTCCCATGCTTCAACGAAGCGGATGAGATTGAGGACTCGCTCGGTGACTTCCCGATCGGAGCCATTCCGGGCTGATTGTTCGGTAGTCCAGTCGGGCCGCGGCAGAGCTGAATCTGAATTCAAAGGGAATTTTTGACATGTCTATTTCTTGGTGGCCTGCCCGGCATCGGACGGGCTTCGCTATTGCGCTCGTGTTGGCGCTCTCTTGTGGTAGCGGAATGGCCCTGACGCCCCGCCGCACTGCGCCGCATGCGTCTGCGAGCTTCGATACGAACACACCCGCGGGCCGCGCGCTATTCCAAAGCCTGATTCCGAACCCGGCCGAGGACTGTCATGAGCCTGAACAAGGCAGCTTGCCGTTCGATCAACTCTGCGCTGCTTTTGTGGATGGCTCCCCTTCTCCCGATCTGTTGTTGGGGTTGCGGGGTGGCAGGATCGTAAGTGCCATACCATCGGATGTCATAGAGCTCGATCGCGGGATCTGGCGTTGCGAAGGCGATGACGGCGACCTTACGATTTGCTTCCCGAAATCGACTGACGCTCCATCGCGGCAGCGGTTGCGTGACGCCTGGCGGACTTTCCTGCAGGCAGCAGGTTAACATCGCCATCCGCTCGGATTTACCGAAATGAGGAGGGGATGCGCATCCCCTCCTCATGTTGCCTCACGTTGAGCCGCAGAGTTCCGGCCCCACAGCTACCTTAGGTCGCCGATTAGTGACCAGCACACCCACCAATCCCAGCGCCGAGGTCGCCGCTCCCGCCAGTGCGACGGCTGGATAGCCAAGCCCCGCCGCAATGACCCCTCCGCCGAGCGCAGCGCCGATGGCATTGCCGAGGTTGAAGGCGCCGATATTGACCGAGGAGGCGAGGTTAGGCGCATCTGCGGCGGCGCTCATCACCTGCACCTGCAACGGGGGAACCAGTGCGAAGCTCGCCACGCCCCACAGGAAGATCAGCACGGCCGTCGGTCCGGCTTGCGGCATGAGCAACGCGAAGGCGATCAGGATGGCGGAGAGCGAAGCCAGAGTGACGATAAGCGTACGGTCGACCGAGCGATCGGCGAACTTGCCGCCGAGCCAATTGCCTACAGTGAGGCCGACGCCATAGGTCACGAGCATGGCAGTTACGAAGCCAAGCGAAGCGTGAGTCTCCTCGCGCAGGATCGGCACGATGTAGGTGAAGACCGTGAACATAGCGCTCGATCCAACCACCGTCAGGGCCAGCGCGCCGAGCACTTTGCCGCGCGTCAGTACCCGCAGCTCTGCCATGGCGTTGGTGCCTTTGGGCGCCGGCAGATCTGGCAACGTAAAGCGCAGCGAGAGCATGGTCACAACGCCAAGGCCGGCAATGCCCCAGAACGACGTGCGCCAACCGAGGCTTTCGCCGGCCCAGGTTGCTAGCGGTACGCCGACCACGTTGGCGATCGTCAGCCCCATGAACATCGCCGCAACGGCCCCCGCCTGGCGGTGAGGCGGCACCAGGCTTGCGGCCACGATCGAGCCGACGCCGAAGAACGCCCCGTGGTTGAACGAGGTGAGGATGCGGGCAGCCAGCAGCAGCCCATAGCTGTGCGACACCGCGGACAGCGCGTTGCCCAGGGTGAAGATGGCGGCAAGGCCGATCAGCAGGGTCCTGCGCGGCACTCGGCCTGTGCTCAGCGTCATCAGCGGTGCGCCGATCATCACGCCCAGGGCATAGGCGCTGATCAGTAGCCCGGCGGCCGGGATCGAAACTCCGAGGTCCTTGGCGATGACCGGCAGCAGCCCCATCGGCGCGAACTCAGTCACGCCGATGCCGAAGGCGCCCACCGAGAGGGCGATAAGTCCGGAGTTGAGCTTCATCTGCCCAGTCTCAAACCAGAGCCGGGTTCAGCCGGGCAAAGCCCTCTTGCTGGCGATAGGGCGTATGCGGGTAGGGAGGGAGCACGTCGCTGGCCGCGTCGAGCGTGGCCACTTGCTCGGGTGTAAGAGACCAACCAACGGCACCGAGGTTCTGCCGAAGCTGGACCTCGTCGCGGGCGCCGATGATGACGGAGGACACGGTCGGGCGCTGGAGCAGCCAGTTGATGGCGATCTGCGGCACGGTCTTCCCGGTCTCGGCCGCGATGCCCTCGAGCGCGTCTATAACGCGATAGAGCAGCTCGGTTTCGACAGGCGGTGCGAACTGTTCGGTTTCGTGCAGGCGGCTGTTTTCCGGAATGGGGCGATTGCGCCCGATCTTGCCGGTCAGGCGGCCCCAGCCGAGCGGGCTCCACACGAGCGCGCCGATCCCCTGATCGGCTGCCAGCGGCATCAGGTCGGCCTCGTAAGCGCGGCCGATCAGCGAATAGTAGACCTGGTGAGCAACGAGACGCTGCCAGCCGTGGCGTTCGGCAGCGGCCTGGGCCTTCATCAGCTGCCAGCCGGGATAGTTGGAAACCCCGGCGTAGCGGACCTTGCCCGCGGCGATCAGCTGGTCGAGCGTGCTCATCAGCTCTTCCACCGGTGTATGGGCGTCGAAGGCATGAAGCTGAAGCACATCGATATAGTCTGTGCCCAAGCGGCTCAGCGAAGCGTCGACGGCGCGCAGCAGGCGCGCCCGCGAGGCGCCCCAATCCTGCGGTCCGTCACCCATCGGCAGGCCGGTCTTGGTGGAAATCAGCACCTCACCACGGCGTCCGCGGATCGCTTCGCCCAGAACTTCTTCGGAGGCGCCGTTCGAATAGACGTCCGCCGTATCGAACAAGGTCACTCCGGCTTCGAGGCAAATGTCGATCAGTCGCCGCGCTTCAATCGCGTCGCTTTGGCCCCAGGCGCTGAACAGCGGACCCTTGCCGCCAAAGGTGCCTGTGCCGAAGCTCAGCGCCGGAACGCGCAGGCCGGAAGCTCCAAGTTGCCGATATTCCATAAGTCACCTTTTTCTAACTGCGGCGCATAAATGGACACGAGCTGTGCGGCAGACTACCAGCCCCGGACGCGAAGGATTTTTGCGATGGATGCAAAGCTGGCTGGTGGATCGGATCGGGCGCGCGCCCTGGCGTTGTTCGCGGCGGTGGTCGAGCAAGGCAGCTTCTCGGGCGCGGGCCGCTTGTTCGAGATGAGCCCTTCTGCCGTCAGCCGGGCCATCGATCGGATCGAGGCACGGCTCGGCGTCCGGCTCCTGCTGCGCTCGACAAGGGCGCTTTCGCTCACGGCGGAAGGGCAGGCCTATCTGCAGGCCGCGCGGCGCATCCTCGCCGATCTCAACGACGCCGAGCAGCAGATCGCGGACCAAGGGTCGCCGCGAGGGCGGCTGCGGATCAGCGCAGCGCTTTCGCACGGCCGGTTATGTGTCGTGCCGCTCCTGGGCCAGTTCGCCTCGCTCTACCCACACATCCTCATCGACATTGCGCTGACCGATACGCTGGTGAACGTGGCGGCTGGGGAGGCGGACGTGGCGATCCGTTTCGGTCCGCTTGCCGACAGCGCGCTGACAGCCCGCAAGCTTGGAGAGAACCGCCGGGTTATTATCGCATCGCCGGATTATCTCGCTCGACATGGCACACCGCGGGTCCCGGACGATCTGCACGGACACAACTGCCTCAACTTCAACTTCCGCCGCGTCGAGCCGGTATGGCCATTCCGCATCGACGGGCGAGACCTGGCCTTGTCGGTCAAAGGCAATATCGAAGCGAACAATGGCGAGACCCTCGGCCAGCTGGCGGCGGCCGGGGTCGGCCTTGCGCGGGTCGGCTGCTTCAGCGTCATCGAGGAGCTAGGCCGCGGCGAGCTTGTCCGCGTGCTGGAGGAATTCAATCCCGGCGATGTCGAGCTTATCCACGCGGTGTTCGTCGGCGGCCCGTCGATACCGGCGCGCATCAGGGTCTTCGTGGACTTCCTCGCGGCGAACTTGCGGTGACCGCTGGCCGCGCGGGAGATTAGTTGATCACCCCGAACAGGTCGTGCGCGTCGGCATCCTCGACCGTGACTTGCACGATGTCGCCCGGCTGCAGCGTGTCCGGCACGTTGCGCAGGTACACCGCCCCGTCGATCTCGGGCGCGTCGGCCTGGCTGCGGCCGGTGGCGCCGATGTCGCCGTCCTCGTCAGCTTCGCCGACTTCGTCGATGATCACCGGCAGGGTGCGGCCGATCTTGGCCTGGAGCTTGGCCGCGCTGATCCGCTCGGTCACTTCCATGATCCGGGCGTAGCGCTCTTCCTTGATCGCTTCGGGCACCGGGTCGGGCAGGTCGTTCGCTGCGGCGCCAGCTACCGGTTCGAAGCGGAACGCTCCGACGCGGTCGAGCTGGGCGTGTTCGAGCCAGTCGAGCAGGTATTCGAAGTCTTCCTCGGTTTCGCCCGGGAAGCCGACCACGAAGCTGCTGCGGATAGTGAGGTCGGGCACGATCTCGCGCCAGGCCTTGATCCGTTCGAGCACCTTGGCCTCGTTGGCCGGGCGCTTCATCAGCTTCAGCACCTTGGGGCTGGCGTGCTGGAACGGGATGTCGAGATAAGGCGTCAAAAGCCCTTCCGCCATCAACGGGATCACCGCGTCGACGTGGGGGTAGGGATAGACGTAGTGCATCCGCACCCACGGCGTTTCACCCTGCGGCGTGCGCAGCTGGCCGAGCTCGCGGGCGAGGTCGGTCATGTGCGCGCGGACCGGGTGACCCTTCCACATCTGCTCCTGGTGGCGAATGTCGACGCCATAGGCGCTGGTGTCCTGGCTGATCACCAGCAGCTCCTTGGTCCCGGCAGCGACCAGCTTCTCAGCCTCGCGCAGCACCGCATCGATGCGGCGACTGGCGAGCTTTCCGCGCAGCTGCGGGATGATGCAGAACGCGCAGGAGTGGTTACAGCCCTCGGAGATCTTGAGGTAGCTGTAGTGGCGAGGGGTGAGCTTGATGCCGCCCTCATCGGGTTGCGGAATCAAATCGACGTACGGGCCCTGGGTCGGCGGCGCGGCTTCGTGGACGGCTTCGACCACCTGCTCGTACTGGTGGGCGCCGGTCACGGCGAGCACTTCGGGGAAGCGGGCGCGGATCACGTCGGCCTCGTCACCCATACAGCCGGTCACGATCACGCGGCCGTTCTCGGCGATGGCTTCGCCGATCGCCTCGAGGCTTTCTTCCTTGGCGGAATCGAGGAAGCCGCAGGTGTTGACCACGACCACGTCGGCACCCTCGTAATCGGGGCTCATGGCATAGCCATCGGCGCGCAACCGGGTGAGGATGCGCTCGGAATCGACCAGGGCCTTAGGACAGCCAAGGCTGACCATGCCGATCTTCTTCGCCTCCGGAATGGAGCGAACGTCTGAGGTTGCAGATGCCACGATGGCCGGGCCCCTACACCGAAACCGTGCTTTGCGCTAGGGTGGTGAGAGGCTCCGCGCTCAACTAGCCGAAGGCGGGGCTGCGATCAGGAAAGGGAGGGGCTTATGGGACCTGTGAACTGGCTGGCCGTCGTGCTTGGCGCGGTGGCGTTCTTCGCGGTGGGTGCGGTCTGGTACAGCTTCCTGTTCAGCAAGGCCTGGCAACGCGAAGTCGGCATGGGCTCGCCCGAGATTGCCGCAGCCAGAGCGAAGGGCGGCAGCCACTTCGCCATGGTCATGGGGCTGACGCTGGTGCTGGAACTGATCGTATCGTGGATGCTGGGGCACCTGGTCGCTCGCACCAGCCCGTCGCCGCATGTGATCATGATGTTTGCGTTCGGGTTCGGCGCCTTCCTGATGACGCCCGCGATCGGGATCAACTATCTCTACCAGAACCGCTCGCTGAAGCTGTTCCTGATCGATGCGGGCCATTTCATCGTCGGCACGTGCGCGATGGGCGCGGTTCATGTGTTGTTGAGCTAGGCGGGATCCACCTCACACTCAGTCGCTTCGGTCGGCTTGATCTCGACCACCAGATCGCCGGCCTGGAGCGACTTCGCCTCGGCTTCCCAGAAACCGTAAGGCTTGCCCCCGCGATAGACCCGCAGGCCTTGTCCGCCGCTGGCGAGGTCGTGGAGCGACTTGCCGATCTCCTCGGGCCTCACCGGCCGCTCGACCAGTTGCACCCTGCCGCCCACCGAAGCGAGATCGGCGAGATACTCGGCGACGTGCGCCCCTTGCGAGCTTCCCGCCAAAAGCAGCCCGGTGAAACGCACCGGATTGATGACGTTGTCGGCCCCAGCCTGCGTCGCCAGGATCTCGTTGTCGCTGGCGCGAATGACCACGCTGATCGGCACACCTGGAGCCAGGTGGCGAGCGGTCAGGACGATGAGGATCGAGGCGTCATCACGCCCCGCGGACACGAGCACCGACCGCGCCTTGGATATCTGCACCGCCATCAGATGCTCGTCACGCGTGGCATCGGCTTCGATCACGTTGCAGCCGAGTTCCTCGGCGGCTTCGAGCCGTTCGGGATCGGTATCCATGACCACGATGCAATCCGGATCGGTACCGCGGGCGATCAGTTCGGCCACTGCTTCGGAGCCGGAGATGCCGTAGCCGAGCACGACGATGTGGTCCGATAGCTGTTCCTGGATGCGGGCCATGCGCCACTTCTCCCAACCGTGCTTGATGACGAAATTATAGGCTGCGCCCACGAAGATGAAGAGCACCAGGACGCGGATCGGGGTGACGATCACCGCTTCGACCAGCCGCGCGCTGTTGCTGACCGGGGCGATGTCGCCGAACCCGGTCGTGGTGATCGAGATCATCGTGAAATAGAACACGTCCAGGAAGCTGACGTGGCCGTCGTGACTGTCGACCAGTCCGTCGCGGCCGATCCAGTGGATCAGCACGACGATGAACACGAGGGCGAGGGCAGCGCCGAGGCGCAGGCCCGCATCGGCCCAGACCGGCACCTTCACCGCGCGGCGCAGCGGAGTGAACTTGCGTGCCCTGACCGACTGAGTGTGCTTCTGCACTGTCGGTTCGGGCCCCCCGATCATGCCGGGTACTGCTCCGCCAGAGAGCCGAGGGAAGCATGGTGGGTCAGATCGACGTGGAGCGGGGTCACCGAGACATAACCCTCCGCCACCGCTTCGAGATCCGTCCCGTGGTCGAGCGTGTGCTCGATGTCCTCCAGCCCGAACCAGTAGTAGGGCCGCCCGCGCGGGTCGGTCCCTTCGAGCAGCAGCCCGCGGGCGTAGTCGTGGAAGCCCTGCCGAACGACGCGAATGCCCTTAACGTCGGCAGCGTCCACCGCCGGGAAGTTGACGTTGATCACCGTCCGCTTGGCCATCTGCAGGTCGAGCAGCGGGGCGAGTACCTTGGCGGCCCAAGCCTCCGCCGCCGAGAAGCCATGGCCCGCGTCACGCATGGCCTGACTTAGCGCCACCGCAGGGATGCCCGCGAGCGCCGCTTCCATCGCGGCGGAGATGGTGCCCGAATAAGTCACGTCGTCGGCAAGGTTCTCGCCGTTGTTGACCCCCGAGATCACGAGGTCGGGCGGGCGATCGGGGAACAGCTTGCGCAGCGCCAGGTTCACCGAGTCCGTCGGCGTGCCTGTCACTGAAAAGCGCCGCTCGCCATGCTCGCGCAGCCTGACCGGCAAATGCAGCGTCAGCGAGTGTCCTGCGCCGGAGTTCTCCTCTGCCGGAGCGCAGACCCAGACATCGTCCGACAGCTTGCGGGCGATCGCCTCCAGCACTTCGAACCCCGGAGCATTGATCCCGTCGTCGTTGGTGAGGAGGATGCGCATCAGGCCGCCGGGACGAGCTTGTCGACCCCACCCATGTAAGCCGTCAGCGCAGCCGGAACCGCGACTGAGCCGTCTTCCTGCTGGTAGTTCTCCAGCACCGCGACCAGCGTGCGGCCGACCGCCAGGCCCGAGCCGTTGAGGGTATGCACGAAGGCGGTGCCCTTCTGCCCTTCCGGCCGGTAGCGCGCGTTCATGCGCCGCGCCTGGAAGTCGCCGCACCAGCTGATCGAGCTAATTTCGCGATAGGCGTTCTGTCCGGGCAGCCAGACTTCGAGGTCGAAGGTCTTCTTCGCGCCCGCGCCCATGTCCCCGGCGCAGAGCAGCATCTTGCGATAAGGCAGACCCAGCGTCTCGAGGATCGCTTCGGCGGATTCGACCATGTGCCCGTGTTCGGCCTGCCAGTCTTCGGGGCGGCAGATCGTGACCAGTTCGACCTTTTCGAACTGGTGCTGGCGGATGAAGCCGCGCGTGTCCTTGCCCGCCGCACCGGCCTCCGAACGGAAGCAGGGCGTGAGCGCGGTAAGGCGGATCGGCTGCGACAGGTCGTCGAGGATCTGCTCGCGCACCGAGTTGGTCAGCGACACTTCGGCGGTGGGGATCAGCCAGCGGCCGTCAGTCGTGCGGAACAAGTCGTCGGCGAACTTGGGCAGCTGTCCGGTGCCGTAGACGGTCTCGTCACGCACCAGCAGCGGCGGAGCACACTCGACATACCCCCTTTGGGCGGTGTGGAAGTCGAGCATGAACTGCGCCAGCGCGCGGTGCAGACGAGCCATCGATCCGCGCAGAAAAGTGAAGCGCGCGCCGCTCATTGCCGCGCCGGTCTCGAAATCGAGGCCGAGGGGCGGGCCGAGGTCGGCGTGTTCCTTCGGCTCGAAGGCGAAAGCGCGGGGCTCGCCCCATTGTCCCACTTCGAGGTTGCCTGTCTCATCCTCACCGTCGGGAACTTCGTCGGCCGGAATGTTGGGCAGGGCAGCGAGCACAGCATCGAGTTCGACACCGAGCGCCTTATCTTCTTCCTCCAGCGCGGGCAGGGTGTCCTTGAGCTGGGCCACTTCCGCCTTGAGCGCTTCTGCGGTGGCGGTGTCGCCTTTGCCCATCGCGGCGCCGATGGCCTTAGAGGCTTCGTTGCGGCGCGCCTGGGACTCCTGGACCCGCGTCGTTACCGAGCGGCGACGCTCGTCGAGCTCAAGGATGCGGGCCGCAATCGGCTCCGCTCCGCGCCGGGCAAGGCCGGCATCGAAAGCCTGCGGGTTTTCGCGAATGGCGCGTAGATCATGCATGGTCGCGGCCTATGCCCCGTGGCCCCGGATTTTGTCCAGTGGCGAGCGCGTTTCGAAGGCAGAGTGTGGCTAGACATATCTGCCTATGTCGTACGCCCTATATCGGTCGGCCTAACCCCTTCGCCCATTTGAATTAGCAAAATGGCTATGTCAGTCTTTGGTGTGGGGCTGGCAATGCAAGGGGCACAGCAGTCAAAGTTGGGGCATCCGTGAAGGGACAGAAAGGGCTGTCGGCACGCGTCGCGAGCGACGCCGGCCGCATTGCCGCACGAGGACATATTGCGTTCGCCTTGCCAGGCCTGGGTGCAGGCGGGGCCGAACGTGTCGTAAGCATCATCGCGAACGGCCTGGTGAAGCGCGGCTGGCGTGTCACGGTCATCGCCTTCGATGAACCCGCCTCGCGTTCCTACTACGAGTATGACCCCGCGGTTGAGATCGTCACCATCGGCTATGCGCCGGCGCGGCGGCCCAGCATCGAGCGCACCTTGCGCACCATCGCCCGCATTCACGTCTTGCGCCAAGCCCTGCGGCGCCTGAAGCCCGACGTGGTCCTGAGTTTTCTCACCCGCACCAACGTGGTCGCCTTGCTGGCCACGACCGGGATGACGGTTCCGGTGGTCGTCTCCGAGCGCAATAATCCCGAGGCGCAGAACTTCGGCCGGATCTGGTCGGTCCTGCGCGCCAAGCTCTATCCGTCCGCTTTCGGTCTCGTCACGATGACCCAGGACGCGATGGACTTCTTTCCCGAGAAGATGCGGCGGCGTGGGTGGGTGATCCCAAATCCGGTCATGCCCCCGGCCGTGCAGGACCCAACGCAACCCTCGGCCACCAAGACTATCGTCGCCGTTGGCCGACTGGTCCCGCAAAAGGGCTTCGACTTGCTCTTGCGCGCCTTCGCCAGAATCGCCCCCAGCCATCCGGACTGGAACTTGGTGATCTGGGGCGAGGGTGAAGAACGTGCTGCGCTTGAGCAGGAGATCGTGCGGCTCGGCCTTCAAGAGCGCGCGCGGCTGCCAGGCATTACCGCGCAACCGGGAGGCTGGGCGAGCGGCGCGGACCTGTTCGTGATGTCGTCGCGCTACGAAGGCTGGGGCAACGTGCTGCTCGAAGCGCTCGCTGCCGGAATCCCGTCGATCTCGTTCGACTGCCCCTGGGGCCCGCGCGAGATGGTCAAGGACGGCGTCAACGGTCTGCTTGTGCGGGCGGAGGAGGTGCCGGCGCTGGCAGCCGCTCTTTCCAAGATGATGGACGACCCGGCCCTGCGCGAACGCCTGGCGACAGAGGCGCGTCGATCGGCGGAGCGCTTTACGCCAGGCCCGATCGTGACGGCTTGGGAGCAGACGGCAGAGGCCGCGATTGCAGGAAAACGCTCTTACCAGAATGAGTCGCAGGACCTTGGGTCAGGCGCCAAAGGCCTGGTGGGCGCGGCAGGGATTGAACCTGCGACCCCACCCGTGTGAAGGGTGTGCTCTACCACTGAGCTACGCGCCCGCTCGGCGGGACATGGCCCCGCGGCAGGGGCGCGCCTTTGCCACGCGCGCCGTCCGCTGGCAAGCCGTCAGTCGAGCAATAGCCTGGCGAGCCAGCCGTAAGCCGATTGCGTTCCGCCATCGAGTGTCACTCGCCTGAGCGGAGCCTCGGGAGCGGGGCATTCCAGGCAGCGGGCCTGAGCGCCGCGCACTTCCAGCAGGCCTTGCAGGTCGGAGATGACGCGCGCGCCGAGTTGGCGATCGTTGCGTGCGAAGAAGGCAAACATGTCGCTCCCTCTCGCTTCGCCGCGTTCGACCTGCATCAGCCGCTCGAAGACCGAGGCGAAGGGATCCACGTCCCGGCCGAGGTATTCGGCGTGCCAGTCCCCCTTCTTGAGCTGGGCCTGCTTCGCTGCCCATTCGATCGCGGCGTCGAGATCGCCGAACTGGTCGACAAGCCCAAGCTGCTTTGCCGATCCGCCGTCCCACACGCGGCCCTGGCCGAGTTCGTCGGCCCGTTCGCGAGTGATGTTGCGGGATTCTGCCACGAGCGTCAGGAAGCGTTGGTAGCCCGATTCAACGGTTGCTTGCAGTACGGCCTCCGCCTCCGGCGTAAGGCCAGCGAAGAGGTCCGGCTGGCCGGACAGCCCAGTGGTCCTCACGCCATCGGTGGTCACGCCGAATTGGCCCAGAGCGTCCTCGAAAGTCGGCAGCACGCCGAAGATGCCGATGGAGCCGGTGATCGTCTCGGGCTCGGCGAAAATGCGGTTGGCCGGAGTCGAGACCCAATAGCCGCCGCTCGCGGCCACGTTGCCCATCGAGACCACGATCGGAATGTTGCGCGCCTTGTGCCGCAGGATGGCGCGTCGGATCGCTTCGGAGCCGGTGACGGTCCCGCCAGGTGAATCGACCCGCACGACCAGAGCCTTGAGATCGTCATCCAGCGCATCGTCGAGCAGTTCGACGATCCTTTCGGCCCCGGCCTCTCCAGGCCCCGCCATCCCATCGCTGATCTCTCCGGCGATGGTGATGACGCCGATCCGCGCTCCGGGGGTCTTGGGCTCGATCGAGGCATGCCAGGCTTCGAAATCGGTGTTGGCGAAGGCGCCGGGCGTATCGTCCCAGTCGTCCTCGCCGACGATCTGGGCCACGCGCTCGCCCCACTCGGTGCGAGTGCCGGTGCGGTCGACCAGGCCCGCGGCGACGGCCGCCGCCGCGAGATCGCCGTTGCTCGCGGTGAGCCAGGCGGGGACGTCGGTGGTGGCCAAGCGAACGTTGGCCTGCGGTCGCGCCTGGCGGACGTTTGCCTGCCACTCCTGCCACAGCGAACCGTAGAGCTGTTCGTAGTTCTCGCGCGCTTCTGGTGACATGCCGCCCAGGATGTAGGGCTCGACCGCGCTCTTGTAGGTCCCCACGCGGAAGACGTGCGCATTGACCTTCAACCGGTCGAGCAGGCCGGCATAGTACAGCCGTTCGCCGCCCGGTCCGGTGATCGCCGCGCCGCCCATCGGATCGACCCAGACCTCGCTGGCATGGGCCGCGAGCATCATCGAGTCGTCGCTATAAGCCACGGCATAAGCCAGCACCGGCTTCTTGGTCGCGCGGAAGCGGTCGAGGGCTTCGCCGATTTCCTGCATGTGGACATGGCCGCCGCCGAGGAAGGTCGACATGTCGAGCGCAATCGCCTTGATCCGCTTGTCCTTCGCGGCTTCATCGATTGCGCGGACTACATCGCGTGCGGCGAACTCCTGGGTCGGCACCGCAGAGGAAAGCAGCAAGGTCAACGGATCGATCGGCGAGACTTCCTCCACCACCGCGCCATCAAGGTCGAGCAGCAGCGCTCCCTCGCGGACGACGCCGGGGCTCGGGCGCGAATTGAGGATCGCGAACAGTCCTGCGAAGAACAGCAACAGGAACAGCAGGGCGAGCGCGTCCTTGATCCCGACGAGCAACCGCCAGACTTTGCCTGCAAAACTCATCCTATGCCCCTGTTTCCGCAAACCTTCCGTCAAATGGCAATCTAGAGTGCCAAGGTCTCCGGTTCCAGTCGAAACGGTATTGTCCCGATGAGGTAGCTTGCCAGTCCCCGGGGCGGGCCTTATGGGCTCGGCTTTAATGACATCGGCGAACACCCCTCCTGTCGCAGGCCGCTATCCGGCCGGTGCGCTGGCCTTTCCGCACCGTAGCCTGCTGGGCATCGGCCATCTCGAAACCCACCAGATCCACTACTTGCTCGACGAAGCGGAACAGTGGGTCGAGCTCAACCGGCAGCCGAAGAAGCATACCGACAGGCTGGCCGGGCTCACCATCATCAACGCCTTCTTCGAAAACTCGACGCGGACGCTGCTGAGCTTCGAGATCGCGGGCAAGCGCCTCGGCGCCGACGTGGTCAACATGCACGCGGCTCAATCAAGCGTGAAGAAGGGCGAAACGCTGATCGACACGGCGATGACGCTCAACGCCATGCGCGTCGACGCGATCGTGATCCGCCATGGCAGTTCGGGCGCGGTCCAGTTGATCGCCGAGCAAGTCGACTGCCCGGTGCTCAATGCCGGTGACGGCCAGCACGAGCATCCGACCCAGGCCCTGCTCGACGCCCTGGCCTTGCGTCACGCGCTGCGCACGCGGGGGCGGAACGAGTTCAACGGCCTGGTGGTGACTATCTGCGGCGACATCCTCCACAGCCGCGTCGCGCGATCGAACATCCTCTGCCTTCAGGCGCTGGGCGCGGTGGTGCGGGTCTGTGCTCCGCCAGCGCTGATGCCAGCCGGGATCGAGGCGATGGGGGTTACGCCGTTCCATGACTTCGACGCTGCGCTTGAAGGTGCCGAGGTCGTGATGATGCTGCGGCTGCAGAACGAGCGGATGCAGGGCCAGTTCATTCCCAGCCCGCGCGAATATCGCCACCTCTATGGGCTGACCACCGAACGTCTGACGCGCGCCGCCTCCGACGCCATCGTCATGCATCCGGGGCCAATGAACCGCGGGGTCGAGATCGACAGCACCGTCGCCGATCTGGCCGGTCGTTCGATCATCACCGATCAGGTCGAGATGGGGGTCGCCATTCGCATGGCTTGCCTCGATGTGCTGACGCGACGAGCTCGCGGTGTGGAGGGCTGGGCATGAAGCAGCTGCGCCCCCTCACGATCACCGGCGGCTTGCTGGTCACTCCCTCGGGCGTGAAAGGCGGATCAATCCGCTGCGTCCAGGGCATGATCGAAACCGTTGGCGAGGTTTCGCCGCAGGACGGTGACGAGGTCATCGACGCCGGTGGACGACTAGTCGCCCCCGGCCTGGTCGATTTCGGCGTGTTCGCGATCGACAAGCCGGCGTTTCATTTCGGGGGCATTACCCGCGCCGCGCTGATGCCCGACCAGTCTCCGCCGCTAGACCATCCGGCGCGAGTGCGCTTCGCCGCTTCGAGCGGCAAGCCCGACCTTTGGGTGCATCCCTTGGCCGCCGCCACCGTGGGGCTGGAGGGCGCGCACCTCGCCGAGCTGGCGCTGATGCGCGACTCCGGCGCGCGTGCTGTAGCTACGGGCCGGTCCTGGATCGCCGATAGCGGCGTGATGCTGCGCCTGATGCAATACGCGGCCATGCTGGGTCTGGTGGTCGTCACCCACGCCGAGGACGGCGGGATAGTGGGCAGCGCGGCGGCGACGGCTGGCGAAATGGCCACTCGCCTCGGGCTGCCCAGCGCGCCCGCCGAAGCGGAAGCCCTCGCGGTCGCGCGCGATATTGCGTTGGCCGAGCTGACCGGCGCCGGCTTGCACTTGCGCCAGGTTACGACACGCAGCGCGCTCGACCTTGTCCGTAAGGCCAAGGCCCGTGGCGTCGCGGTGACGGCCGGGGTGACCCCGGCGCATTTCATGCTTTCGGATCTGGCCCTGCAGGGGTTCCGCACGTTCGCACGTCTCTCCCCGCCCTTGCGGGAAGAGGCGGACCGGCAAGCGGTGATCGAGGCGATAGGCGACGGCACGATCGACGTCATCGCGTCGGGCCACGATCCCTACGGACCGGAGGACAAGCGCCTTCCCTTCGCCGATGCCACGCCCGGAATGGCGGGAGCGGAAACGCTGCTGGCCCTGGTGCTGACCTTGGTGCGCGACGGAGTGATCCCGATGGAGCGTGCGTTTGACCTTGTCGCCCGCAACCCCGCCGCGCTGATCGGGGTGCAGGCCGGTGAATTGCGCGGCGGAGCCGAGGCCGACCTCGCGCTGATCGATCCGGACAAGCCCTGGATCGTCGATACCTCGAAGATGGCATCGACCGCCGGCAATACGCCGTTCGATCATCAGCCGGTTCAGGGGCGTGTTACCGCCTTGTGGAAGGGTGGCGTGCCGGTCGGTTAAGTATTGGCACTTTATCTTGACATTGCTAACCAAATAGGTTATATGCCCCGCCGTCAGTTGACACCTGACACAGCGACGGGTGCGGGGGCGTAAGCGCTTGCTCTCACTCCCGCACTGATGGCCGGCGCTCTCTCGACATCGTCAGAGGGTGTCACCGTAGGATA
>JAGIBN010000010.1 GCA_017744315.1 Porphyrobacter sp. | reverse complement strand
GGGTCAGCTGGCGTATGGATCGCAACACCACGCTGTTCGGAGCGGGGAGTTACAACTCGACCTTCGACGGGGACAGCAAGGCCTACGACGCCAAGATTGGGGTCAGGTACAACTGGTGACGTTACTTTGGCCTGCAAAACAGAAGCAGTCCTTCGGGCCACCGGCAAGCTCATGCGCGCCAAGCGGATGGATCCTCCTCATGTGCCACCAAGGCTAAGCCGTGCGCGATCGAAGTCAGCTCTCCGCCCGACATGATTTGTTCGTTGCGAAAGCGGCTGGTGAACACCCGTCTGACAGCCGGTACTAGCGACGTCCCGCCGGTGAGGAACACGCGATCGATGTCTGCTTGGTCGACTCCGGCATCTGCGAGGGCGTCGTCCACTGCCTGAGCCATCCGGGCGACGTCATTGGCTATCCAGCTCTCGAACTCGGTACGCGTCACTACCGCCTCGATTTCCAAGCCTGCACCTGAGAAGCTGAACGTCGAGCTGTCCTCAACCGTCAACGCACGTTTCAGCCGCGTCACCGCATCGTGGAGCGGAAAACCAAGTTCATTGTCGATCATCGCGATCATGCGGGCGATCGCCTCGGGGTCCAGCGCGCTGCGGCGAAGCCGTTCGAGTTCGTCGAGCGTGCGTCGATTCCGCATTAACGCGAGCTTGGACCAGTCGGAGAAGTCGGCGAAATATCCCGGCGGAATCTCAAGTTCTTTATCGAACGAGCGATAGCGCCCGCCTTTGCCGAGCATCGGCAGCAAGAGCCGATCCATGATACGCTGGTCGAACCGATCGCCCGCAAGTCCAACGCCGGCATGACCGAGGGGAATGCAACGCTGCTGCGTACCAGGTTCCCGCACCTGAACTACCGAGAAGTCGCTGGTGCCGCCTCCGAAATCGGCGACCAACAGCGTCGCGGGCTCCGTCAGGCGCGATGCATAACTGAACGCGGCTGCTAATGGCTCGTAGACATAGTGGATTTCCCGCGCGAAGCCTTGGAACATCGCGTCGTAACGTTGCCGTGCAAGGTTCGGATCAGGGCTCGCACCGGCATAGTTTACCGGTCGTCCCACCACGATCCTGTCCAGCCCATCCAGCAATCCCCCTGCGTGCGATGCCAGCTTATCGAGAAACAGTCGGCCCAACTCCTCAAAGCGGTACGGGCGCGCAAACACTGATGCTCGTTCGAACGACCGACTGGCAGCGACTGACTTGAACGATTGAAGAAAGCGGCTGTCGCTAGGAAACTCGAGGTATTCGTGGATCGCGGCCGGACCGGCCTCCACAGCCAAGCCGCCCCGCACGTCCTCGTCGCGCCAGAAGCACAAGGCCGACCGAAACACATCGGCCGGACCACCCGGGCCGTCGAGTGGGACGAGATGAGGCTCGTGACCAATTCCACCAGGCAGGGCCGCGACAGAGTTGGTCGTTCCGAAGTCCAGGCCAGCCAAGCCACGGGAAATGAGAGAGTTCATGTGATCATGTAAGCCTGCGTTGCTTGAGGAGCGCGCCTACGTTCGTGCTCGCACGCAGACAAGCGGGCTGGTTAGCTGATAGCGCGTTCATCTTGCCTCGCCACCCGCGACTGGGCGTGCAGTCGGTTGACCTATGCCTGGGTACCGAAGGTCTTTCGCCTGACGGAATAGGGTCAATGGTTGAAGCCAGGCATGTCCCACAATTCTCAGATCGGTCACCAATCCGACTGGAACATGTCATATCCTACCGATAAAGCCGGCGGCCAATGACCAACCGTCGAAACATTCCCCTCGCCGGAATTGTGATCGCGCTCCTCACCGGGGTGGTCATGGCTTTCGCAGGGACGAGCATCCTTCTCGTCCTGGCGGCGATGCTCGTCTGGATTGCATCCTTCTGGCTGGTCGCCACACCCCCGCCGATGGCCGCACCGCAATCACGCGAGGGCGTCCAGCTTACGGCAACCGGCATGGCCGATCTCATCGAGCATTCCGGACTCCCGATGTTCATGCTCGACGGAGAGCGCATCGTCGTGGCCAATGCAGCGGCAAGGGAAGCGGTTGGATCGCATACCCTGGGGCAGGACGCGCGCGTCCTGTTTCGCCATCCCACTGCCGTGGAGCTTCTGTCTGAACCCAACGGCGGAAGCGCGACGATCGAGGGTCTGACCGGCCCCGGCAGCAGCTGGCAGATGTCGCGGCAGCCGATCGATGGGCGTTACTCGCTGATCGAGCTGGTCAACCGGACAGCCGAAATCGACGTCAGCCGCGCGCACACCGATTTCGTCGCCAATGCCAGCCACGAATTGCGCACCCCCCTCGCCTCGATCATCGGCTACGTCGAAACCCTCGTCGACGAGGGCGCGGACCTGCCCCCGGAACAAGCTAACCGCTTTCACGCCACGGTCCTGCGCGAAGCCAAGCGTCTGCAAAGCCTCGTCAGCGACCTCATGTCGCTCTCACGTGTCGAGGCCGAGAAGCACGATCACCCGCGCGAAAAACTCGACTTCGCAGCACTAGCCCAGCGTTCGGCACGCGACGGAGCGGGGCTCGACCGCCTTGAGCGGCTCGACCTTGCCGGGCTCGATGGCGAAATACTTGTGCGCGGCGATGAGAAGCAGCTCGAACAGCTGGTTCGCAACCTGGTCGACAATGCGCTTAAGTACGGCGAGGCTGGCACCCCAGTTTCGGTAGACCTTACGCGCGGCGAGCGCGACATGGCGGTGCTGACCGTACGCGACCATGGCGAAGGCATTCCGGCTGAGCATATCCCGCACCTCACCCGGCGCTTCTATCGAACGGACCCAGGCCGCAGCCGAGCGGCCGGCGGCACTGGCTTAGGGCTCGCCATCGTGAAGCATATCGTCGAGCGTCATCGCGGACGCCTCGACATTGCCAGCCGTGTCGGAGACGGGACTACGGTCAAGGTATCGTTGCCGATTGCGGACTAAAGCAACTCCAGAGCTCCGCAAATATTGCAGGGCTGTGGACAACCAGAAGGGGTGTCATCGTACTGTAATAGTCCGGTCATAGCACGGTTATGTAACAGACACGTTTGTAAACGGACTCTTCTCCCATGCGCTCACTATTGCCGGCCCTCCTTGCCGGTTCCGCCTTGGTCGCACCTGGGCCTGCGTTCGCCCAGTCGCAGGAAGTTGCCGAGCTGCAACAGCAGATCGCGGCCATGCAGGCGGAGATCGCCCGCCTCGCCGGAAAAGTGGAAGAGCTTCAGGCGAAAGAGCAAGCTCGCGACGCCGCCGAGGCCGAGCCGGCCGCACAGGCCTTGGCCCCCGCCGCCGCTCCTGCCCCTGCGTCGACTCCTGCTCCCGCACCGGACGCGCCACGGATCTCCTGGAAGGGAGCGCCTGAAGTTTCAGCCCCGGGCGGCTGGTCGTTCAAGCCCCGCGGTCGGTTGCAGATCGACAGCGCGACGATCAACGCCCCGGCGTCTGTGGAAGCGGGAAACAGCCTCGGCTTCGCAACCGAATTCCGCCGCGCCTTCCTCGGCGTCGAAGGCAGCCTGCCGGGTAATTTCGGATACCGAATGGAAGTCGACGTGGCCACGTCGGCGATCGAGCTGACCGACGTCTTCCTGACTTACAAGCCGACCGACAAGCTCACCCTGACCGTCGGCCAGCACAAGCCCTTCTGGGGCCTTGAAGAGCTCACCAGCGACCTGTTCACCTCGATGCTGGAGCGGGCCGCGTTCAACTCTGCGTTCAACTTCGAGCGGCGCGTCGGACTAAGCGGGGTCTACGCCAACAAGGACCTGCTGGTTCAGCTCGGAGCGTTCACCGGGAACGCCAAGGACCTGAACTCGGACAGCAACAACAGCTACAGCTTCGATGGTAGGGTCGTCTATGCGCCCGAAATCGGCGAAGGCCGTCTTCACATCGGTGGTTCGGCGCACTTCCGCGACCTCAACGATGCCGCGACCTCGGTCCGCTATCGCGCTCGCCCGTTCTTCCACACCACTGATGTGCGCCTGGTTGATACAGGCAACATTCCGGCGACTGGCGAACGAAGCTTTGGAGCAGAACTGGCTTACGTCCAGGGTCCGTTCCACGCGACTATCGAAGGCCATCAGATTACCACTTTACGCCCAGGCCTGAGCAACCCGACGTTCCAGGGCGGATACGCGGAACTGGGCATGATCGTGACCGGTGACAACACCACCTACAGGGGCGGCGCCTACGATCGCATTCGCCCTGAAAACCCGGTGTCGAAGGGGGGAATCGGCGCGGTACAGCTCAACGTGCGTTACGACAGGATCGACCTCAACGACGAGGACATCGTTGGCGGATTGCAGCAGGCCGCCGGCCTCTCGGCCATCTGGATCCCCGAGGACTACGTGCGCTTCATCCTCAATTACGGGCACTTGTGGGTCAGCGATGCCGCAGTCCCCGCCGGCACTGATCCGAACTACCAGGTCGACACCTTCGGGATGCGTGCGCAGTTCGACTTCTGACGTCAAAAATGTCCGGGATGTGACCGGTTCTTGTCTTAAAGCTGTAACACCCAGGCCGTAGCCACCCGCCAATCTTGGAAGGGACTTAACATGACGAATAAATGGCACATTTCGGTCGCCGCCTTGTGCGCGGCCTCGCTCGCTGCATGTAGCGGCGGTGCTAGCGACACGCGCGATTCAGTCCGCGCCGTCGGGTCCTCTACCGTCTATCCGTTCGCAAAGCTGGTCGCGGAAAACTTCGCCCGCTCGAACCCTGACTTCAAATCGCCGATCATTGAATCCACCGGCACGGGCGGCGGCATCAGCCTGTTCTGCGCCGGCGTCGGCGCCAACACCCCCGACATCGCAAACGCCTCGCGCCGCATGAAGGCCAGCGAGTTCGCCACCTGCGAAGCCAATGGCGTCAAGGAAATCACCGAGATCCAGGTCGGCCTCGACGGTCTCGCCTTCGCTTCGGCAAAGGGCGGCATCGACATGAACCTGACGCCGGAGATCGTCTATCGCGCGCTTGCCGCCAAGCCGTTCGGCAAGGAACAGACCGCGCGCACCTGGCGCGATGTCGATCCGTCGCTGCCGGACAAGCCGATCCTCGTCTACGGGCCGCCCTCCACTTCCGGCACGCGCGACGCACTCAAGGAACTGATCCTGATTCACGGCTGCGAAACCAATGCCGAGATGAAGGCGCTCAAGGACAGCGACAAGGACAAGCACGAACAGCTCTGCACCGAAGTGCGTTCGGACGGCGCCTATGTCGACCAGGGCGAGCAGGACAACCTGATCGTGCAGAAGATCGAGGGCAACCCCGACGCGATCGGCGTGTTCGGCTTCTCCTATCTTGAGGAGAACCTGGACAAGGTCCATGGCCTGCGCATGAATGGTGTCGAGCCCACTTACGCGAACATCGCGAGCTTCGAATATCCGGGCGCCCGGCCACTGTTCATCTACGTCAAGAACGCCCACCTAGACGCCATCCGCGGCCTGCGTGAGTTCGTGGCAGAGTGGGCCAAGTCCTGGGGCCGTGATGGGCCGCTGACGGCGATCGGCCTCGTTGCCAGCCCCGACGACGTTGCCGCGCGCAGCCAGGCCGCTTCGACGGCGTTCACGCCGCTGAACGGCGCGGAACTGAAGTAAGCAAGGTCAGGACAAGCGATGCCGCCAAGTCTCCTGCTCCTCCTGGCCCTAGGGCTCGGACTTGCCGGCTGGCTGGCGGCGCGCGCCCGTGCGTGGAACTTCCGGCGAGCCGAACCCGGCGTTCGGCTCGCCTCGCTCCCCTCATACCACGCGTGGTATGTCGCGTTGTGGGTGGTGGTGCCGGTCGCGCTGTTCGCGCTGAGCTGGAACGTGATCGCGCCCCAGCTCGTCAATCAGGCGGTGCTGGCAAGCCCCGCCGCGGCGGATCTGCCGCCGTTCGGGATGCAGCGCGAAACGATGCTGGCAGAGGCCCGCAATGTGGCTTCTGGCGCGGCTCCGGCGGTGTTCAATCCCGCCGCGCGTGACCTGGTCGAACCGTTTCGCGAAGCTCTCACCCGCTACAATCTGATCGGCCTTGCCGTGACCCTCGTCCTAGCCTTCGGGACCGGCGTTTGGGCGTTCCTCCGGCTTAGGCCCGATTTCACGGCCCGCACGCGGGTAGAGCGTATGGTCATGGTCGTGCTGCTGCTCGCATCGTTGGTGGCGATCCTGACGACGTTCGGCATCTTCCTTAGCCTCGTCGTCGAGACCACGCGCTTCTTCGGCATGATCAGCCCCGCAGACTTCCTGTTTGGGACCCATTGGGGACCCGACCCGATGAGCAGCGCCACCAACCCCGACCCGTCACGCTATGGCGCGCTGCCGCTGTTCTGGGGAACGATCTACATCGGCGCGATCATCGCCATGCTGGTGGCCATTCCACTGGGCATGATGTGCGCGGTCTATCTGACGCAATACGCCGCGCCCAAATGGCGCAAGGTACTCAAGCCGGCACTCGAACTGCTCGCCGGCGTGCCGACGGTGGTCTACGGCTACTTTGCTGCTCTGACGGTGGCACCGTTCGTCCGCGACATTGCGAAGGCCGTCGGTATCGCCAATGCCTCGAGCGAAAGCGCGCTCGCGGCGGGCCTCGTCATGGGCGTGATGATCATCCCCTTCGTCTCATCGATGGCCGACGATTCCATTGCCGCGGTCCCTCAGGCGATGCGCGATGGCAGCCTGGCCATGGGCGCGACCACCAACGAGACTATCCGCCGCGTGCTCGTCCCGGCAGCCCTCCCTGGCATCGTAGCCGGCGTGATGCTCGCCATCAGCCGCGCGATCGGGGAGACGATGATCGTGGTCATGGCCGCGGGCGCTGCAGCAAATCTCTCGGTCAATCCGTTCGAGGCGATGACCACCGTGACCTTCCAGATCGTCGCCATGCTGACCGGTGAAGGCAGCTTCGATCACCCCGCCACCTTGAGCGCCTTTGCCCTGGGCTTCGTGCTGTTCATGGTGACCCTGGCCCTCAACTTCATCGCCCTGCGCGTCGTGAAACGGTTCCGTGAAGCTTATGAGTGAGCGTCTCTCCCCCACGCGCACCCCGGCCTTCGAAGCGCGCCTGAAGAAGCGCTACGCGGCCGAGCGGCGGTTCCGCATTGCCGGCCTGTCAGCGATCTTGTTGTCCGTCGCAGTGCTGGTGTTCCTGCTCGCTTCGATGCTGATCAACGGCATCGGCGGCTTTCAGCGTACGGTGCTCAAGACCCCGGTCGATTTCACGTCCGTCGGCCTCAGCGTGCCGCCGGGACACATGGAACGGAACGCAGCGATCCGGGCGCTCGAGAGCCAGGGCTTGCCCGATCTCATCCGCTTCAGTGCCGAGACAGCCTTTGGCGCAGACACCGCCGCCCAGGTCAGCAACGACGCCTGGCGCGTGGTTGCCGAGGACATCGTCGACGACCCGAGCCTCCTGACCAGAAAGGCCGAATTCGCCCTCCCCGTTGGCAAGAACCTCGCCGCTGGCTTTGCACGTGAAGGCTCGCCCGAAATGCAGGCGCTGGCCAAAAAGCTGTCGGGCGAAGGCAAGCTCACCAAGGCGTTCGACATCGGGTTCCTCACCCGCTCGGACGCGACGGATCCGCAGCAAGTGGGCATCTGGGCGGCGCTCAAGGGTTCGATGCTGACCATGCTGATAACGCTGGTCTTCGCGTTTCCGATCGGCGTGCTGGCCGCGCTCTACCTTGAGGAGTACGCGCCACGGAATCGCTGGACTGACCTGATCGAGGTGTCGATCAACAACCTCGCCGCGGTGCCTTCGATCATCTTCGGCCTGCTCGGTCTCGCGGTATTCCTGACGCTCTTCCCCAACATGCGCTCGGCGCCGTTGATCGGCGGTATGACGCTGGCACTGATGACCATGCCGGTGATCGTCATCTCGGGCCGCAACGCGATCTCCGCCGTGCCGCCTTCGATCCGTGACGGTGCCATGGCCCTCGGCGCCTCGCCTATCCAGGTCGTGTTCCATCACGTGCTGCCGCTGGCGCTGCCGGGCATCATGACCGGTACTATCATCGGCATGGCTCGTGCGCTGGGTGAGACCGCCCCCCTGCTGATGATCGGCATGCGCGCCTTTGTCGCGACACCGCCGCACGGCTTCACCGATCCAGCAACGGTGCTGCCGGTTCAGATCTTCCTCTGGTCGGACGAAATCGACCGCGGATTTGTCGAGCGCACCAGCGCTGCGATTATCGTGCTATTGCTGTTCCTGCTGCTGATGAATGGTCTCGCCATCTATCTGCGCAACCGCTTCGAGAAGACATGGTGATCCAGGAAAAACTCTCCACCGAGCCCAAGATGCGCACCCGCGATGTCTCCGTTTTCTACGGAGAGAAGAAGGCGGTCGACGGGGTTTCAATCGATATCCCGACCGAGTTCGTCACCGCGTTCATCGGCCCCTCGGGCTGCGGCAAGTCGACGTTCCTGCGGGCGCTGAACCGTATGAACGACACGATCGCCAGCGCCCGCGTCGAAGGTTCGATCGAGCTCGACGGCGAGGACATCTACCACTCCTCGATGGACGTGGTGCAGCTCCGCGCGCGGGTGGGCATGGTGTTCCAGAAGCCCAACCCGTTTCCGAAATCGATCTTCGAAAACGTTGCCTATGGCCCGCGCATTCACGGCCTCGCCGAAAGCCGGAACGAGCTACAAGAGATCGTCGAGAAGTCCCTCCGCCGCGCCGGCCTGTGGGACGAGGTCAAGGATCGCCTCGACGAATCCGGCACCGCGCTTTCGGGCGGCCAGCAACAGCGCCTCTGCATCGCCCGAGCGATCGCCGTGCAGCCCGAGGTGATCCTGATGGACGAGCCCTGCTCGGCACTCGACCCGATTGCCACCGCCAAGATCGAGGAACTGATCGACGAGCTGCGCGGCCGCTATGCCATCGTGATCGTCACTCACTCGATGCAGCAGGCGGCCCGCGTCTCGCAGCGCACCGCGTTCTTCCACCTCGGCCGCATGGTCGAGTACGGGCACACGTCCGATATCTTCACCAATCCGACCGAAGAGCGGACCAAGGACTACATCACAGGTAGGTACGGCTAAATGGCAGAGCATACCGTCAAGGCTTTCGACGACGACATTACCCGCCTGCGCGGACTGATTGCCGAAATGGGCGGCATTGCTGAGTTGGCGATTGCCGAGGCCATGCAGGCGCTCCTGTCCGGTGACGAAGAGCTGGGCCGGGCCGTGGTCGAACGTGACCAGAAGCTCGATGCCCTGGAAAGCGAAGTCGACGCGATGGCAGTGCGCACGCTCGCCCTTCGCGCCCCCATGGCCGACGACTTGCGCGAGATCATTGCTGCCCTGAAGATCGCCGGCGTCCTCGAACGGATCGGTGACTACGCCAAGAACATCGCCAAGCGCGTCGGCAAGATCGAAGGGCGCAATCGCTTCGAGCCGCTGACCTTGTTGCCGGCCATGAACGAAGTCGCCGCTGAGATGGTGCATGACGTGCTGACCGCCTTCGCCGCCCGCGACCCCGTACTCGCCCGCGAGGTGATCGAGCGCGACGCCAAGGTCGATGCGTTCTACGACAGCATCTTCCGCAACTTCGTGAGCTATATGGTTGAAAATCCGTCGACTATCAGCTCGGCCGCGCAGCTGCTGTTCGTAGCGCGCAACATCGAACGGATCGGCGACCACGCAACCAACGTTGCGGAAATGGTGCACTTCGCCGCGCTTGGCACATATCCACCGGATCGAGGATAATTGTCATAAGCCGGTAATATTGGGGGGCTTTAGGACGGATCGATGTCAGAACCAAAGCTCCTGCTGGTCGAGGACGACGCTGCCCTCGCCGAACTCCTCGAATATCGCTTCAAGGCCGAAGGCTACAACGTTCGCACCACTGCGGACGGTGACGATGCCCTCGTCATGGCTTCCGAAGCGCTTCCCGATCTCGTGATCCTCGACTGGATGATCGAAGGGACGAGCGGCATCGAAGTATGCCGCCGCCTTCGCCGCCAGCAGTCGACCGCTCACGTCCCGATCATCATGCTCACCGCCCGCGAGGCCGAGGACGACAGGGTCCGCGGCCTGGAAACCGGCGCGGACGACTACCTGACCAAGCCTTTCTCCCCGCGCGAACTGCTCGCCCGTGTGGCGGCGGTGCTGCGTAGGGTGCGTCCGGCCTTGGCCGGCGAGACGATCCGCGTCGGTGACCTGCAGCTCGATCCGGTTGCGCACCGCGTCGAGCGCCGCGGCCGTCAGCTGCGGCTCGGCCCGACCGAGTACCGCCTGCTCAAGTTCCTGATGGAGCACCCGCGCCGGGTATTCTCGCGCGGGCAATTGCTCGATGCCGTCTGGGGTAACGACAGCGATATCGAAGAGCGCACGGTCGACGTGCATATTCGCCGTCTGCGGCTTGCCGTCACAGTTCCAGGCTTGGCCGATCCGATCCGGACTGTGCGTTCCGCCGGCTATGCAATGGAGCCGGTCTAACCCTTAGGCCGGCTGATCCTCTTCCTCGGGAATCTGCTCAGCTCTCTGCAACTTGTGGCTGTTCTTCGGATCGCCCTGACGGGCGACCGTCGGGCGCTTTTGAACCTTCTGGCCGTGTCTCAGGCTCGGGTTCGTGCTCGCATCGAACAAACTCTGTTCGTCTTCGATCTCGTATTCCATCGATGCTCTCCTCACCCGTAAAACGCCCCGAAAATCGGCGCGTTCCGGGTGAGAAAAGCAATTTCGACGAACGGATTGCTGCGAGTCAGATGTGGACTGCGCGGCCGTACGCCGCGAGCACGCTTTCGTGCATCGATTCCGAGATCGTCGGGTGCGGGAAGATCGTGTTCATCAGCTCCGCCTCGGTGGTCTCGAGCACCTTGCCGATGGTGTAGCCCTGGATCATCTCGGTCACCTCGGCGCCGACCATGTGCGCGCCGAGCAGTTCGCCGGTCTTGGCATCGAACACGGTCTTCACGAAGCCCTCGGCCTCGCCCAGCGCGATGGCCTTGCCGTTGCCGATGAACGGGAAGGTGCCCGCCTTGATGGTGTAGCCGGCTTCCTTCGCCTTCGCCTCGGTCATGCCGACGCTGGCGATCTGCGGGTGGCAATAGGTGCAGCCCGGGATCGCGCTTCGGTCGAGCGGATGCGGGTGGACGTCCTTGTTGCCGAGTTCCTGCGCGATCGCCTCGACCGCGGTGACGCCTTCGTGGCTCGCCTTGTGCGCCAGCCAGGGACCAGGTGCGCAGTCGCCGATAGCCCAGACGCCCTTGGTCTTCGTCCGGCCATAAGGATCTATCTGAATGAACCCGCGGTCCATCTCGACCAGCTTTTCGAGCCCAATGTTCTCGGTGTTCGGCACGATGCCGATCGCGACGATCACGTGGCTGAACTCGCCGCTTTCGACCTTGCCGTCCTTGCCCTTGATCTTGGCCGAGACGCTGTTCGCACCGACCTTGAGTTCTTCCAGGGCGGCGCCGGTCTTGATCGTCATGCCCTGCTTGGTCAGCGATTTCTCAAGGAACGCCGAGACGTCGGCATCTTCCACCGGGACGATACGGTCGAGCATTTCGACCACGGTCACTTCGGCACCCATGTCGTTGTAGAAGCTAGCAAATTCGATCCCGATCGCGCCTGAGCCGATCACCAGCAGCTTCTTCGGCATCTCGCTCGGCGTCATCGCATGGCGATAGGTCCACACGCGCTTTCCGTCGGCCGGCGCGAACGGCAGGTCGCGCGCTCGCGCGCCCGTGGCGACGATGATGTGCTTGGCGGTGAGCGTTTCGGTGCCCTTCTCGCCCTTCACTTCCAGCGTGTTGGCGCTCTTGAAGCTGCCGGTGCCGAAGTGGACGGCGATCTTGTTCTTCTTCATCAGGTGCGTGACGCCCTGGTTGAGCTGCTTGGCCACGCCGCGGCTGCGCTTCACGACAGCCTCAATATCGGCCTCTATCCCCTTGGCAACCAAGCCATAATCCTTGGCATGCTGCATGTAGTGATAGATCTCGGCCGAACGCAGCAGCGCCTTGGTCGGGATGCAGCCCCAGTTGAGGCAGATGCCGCCGAGCAACTCGCGCTCAACGATCGCCGTCTTGAGCCCAAGCTGCGCCGCGCGGATCGCCGCGACATAGCCACCGGGGCCGGAACCAAGGACGATAACATCGTAATTCTCAGCCACTTCGGCTTGCTCCTAACCGTCTACCGGGCGCGGGTGCCCGTCGTCGTCGATGGCGACGAATGTGAATTTTGCTTCCGTCACCTTCATGGCTTCTTCGCCGGTGCGTTCGCGCCGCCAGGCCTCGACGCCGATGGTCATGCTGGTGCGGCCGACTCTTTCGATCTCGGTGTAGACCGAAACTTCGTCACCGACCTTCACGGGTTGGTGAAACACCATTCCGTCCATCGCCACGGTGACCGCCCGACCCTTCGCGCGCCGCGCCGCGGTAAGACCGGCGGCGCTGTCCATCACGCTGAGCAGCCATCCGCCGAAGATGTCACCATAGGCATTGGTGTCCGCCGGCATGGCGGTGACGCGGATGGCGGGATCGCGGTGCTGGGTCATGCCCTCGCCTCGGCCGGACAGCGCTTAGGCCACCAGCCCCAGCGGCTTTTCGACCAGTTCCTTGAACACCTTCATGAACTCGGCCCCGTCGGCACCGTCGATGGCGCGGTGATCAAAGCTGCCGGTAACGCTCATCACGGTGGCGATCTGCAGCGAATCGTCGATCACATAGGGACGCTTCTCGCCCGCACCGATGGCCATGATCATGGCCTGCGGTGGGTTGATGATCGCTTCGAACTGCTTGATTCCGTACATGCCCATGTTGCTGAGCGAGGCCGTGCCACCCTGGTATTCATGCGGCGCCAGCTTGCCCTCGCGAGCGCGAGCGGCGAGATCCTTCATCTCGCTGGCGATCGTGCTGATCGACTTGTTGCCGGCATCGGCCACTATCGGGGTGATCAGGCCGCCCGGGATCGAAACCGCCACCGAAATGTCGGCGCGGCTGAACTTGAGCAGGGTGTCACCGGTAAACTGTACGTTGCAGCTCGGCACCTGCAGCAGAGCCTGTGCCAGCGCCTTGATCAGCATGTCGTTGACCGAGAGCTTTACCCCGCGCGCTTCGAGCGCGGAGTTGAGCTCGGCCCGCAGCTTGAGCAGCGCGTCGAGGCGAATGTCCACCGTGAGGTAGATGTGCGGCACCTGCTGCTTCGATTCGGTCAAGCGGCGCGCGATGGTCTTGCGCATCCCGCTGAGCTTTTCCTCGACGTGCGGAATGCCAAAATCCTGAGCGGCTGCGGGCGCATGGGCAGCCGCGGTCGGTGCAACTGCCTGAGCGGCACCAGGCTTGGCCCCTTCGACGTCGGCCTTCACGATGCGGCCATTCGGGCCCGAGCCCTTGACGCTCGCAAGGTCGATACCTTTGTCGGCGGCAATACGCTTGGCGAGCGGAGATGCGATCACGCGGTCGCCGGAGCGCTTGGCGACGGCTGCAGGAACCGGCTTTGCCGGAGCGGCCGCAGGAGCGCTCGCTGCAACGGGAGCCGGGGCCGAAGCCGCCGCAGGAGCCGCCTTGGCTTCCTCGGCCGCAGGCGCCTTGGCCTTCGAAAGATCTTCGCCTTCCTCGGCCAGAGTGGCGATCACGGTGCCGACCTTCACCCCTTCGGTGCCTTCGGGCACGGAGATTTCGGCGATGATTCCCTCATCGACCGCTTCGAATTCCATGGTGGCCTTATCGGTCTCGATCTCGGCCATAATGTCGCCGGAGCTGACCTTGTCGCCGACTTTCACCAGCCACTTGGCGAGCGTGCCCTCCTCCATGGTTGGCGAGAGGGCGGGCATCTTGATGGCGATCGGCATGGCGGTTCGCGGTATCCTTCAGGAGGGCTAGAGCGAATTCGTCTAAAGCCAATTTGTGTGCTGGGAGCAAGGTCCTTGCGCGACCAAGGGTTTCATCAGATATCGCGCCGCAGGGGGATGTAAGGCAATGCGCGTCTATCTGGTGATCATCGACGACACGCAGGAAGCGCACAGCGCGTTGCGTTTTGCTGCACGCCGCGCGGCCGATACCAATGGCACTGTCCACTTGCTGGCCCTCGTTCCCAAGCAGGAATTCAGCGCCTTCGGTCAGGTCCAGGCCACGATCGAGGAAGAAGCGCGCGACCGCGCCGAGGTGCTGGCGAACAGCGCCGGGGGCGAATTGATGAGCGAAAGCGGGATCATGCCGCAGATCGCCGTGCGCGTCGGCGATGCCACGACCGTCATCAACCAATACCTTGCGGAACACTCGGAGGTAGCCGCTCTCGTTCTCGGCGCCGCTGCCGAGGGTGGACCCGGGCCCTTGGTGGCTCACTTCTCCGCCGGGGCGGGAAATCTGCCCTGCCCGCTGTTCATCGTGCCCGGCGGGCTCAGCGAAGAAGAAATCGACCGGATCAGCTGAGAACAAGCGCCTCTCCTTTGGGAGAGGGAGTCTTGTCCTACTTCTTCCGGCCTCTTCCCTGATGACGGATGTTGCCTGGACGCCCGCGCTTGCCGGTGGGGTGCTTGAAGTGACCCTTTTTCTTCGATTCGGGCCGGGCGCCGCGCGGTTCGATGCGTTGTCCGCCTTCGCCATCGATGCGTTCAAATTTGAGCGCGCCGGTGAGCGGATTGGCCTCTCCCAAACGAAGGTCGACCATGTCGCCAACCGCAAAGCGCGTGCCGGTATCTTCACCGATCAGCGCCCTCGCCCCCTCGTCATAGCGGAAATATTCGCGGCCCAGTGAGGAGACCGGGACCAGCCCGTCACCACCCAGCCCGACGATCGTGGCGAAGAAGCCGAAGCTCTGGACCCCGGTAATGCGGGTCTTGAACGTTTCGCCCACACGGCCCGAAAGCCAGGCGGCGACGTAGCGATCGATCGTGTCGCGTTCGGCTTCCATCGCCCGCCGCTCGGTCTGGCTGATCGCGTCGGTGACCTTGGAGAGGTCCTCGCGATCCTTGTCCGACAAGCCGCTGGCCGGGGGAAGGTTGTCCTTGGGCTTGGGCTGCTCGAGATGGAAAGCGTCGACCAGCGCCCGATGGACCAAAAGGTCGGCATAGCGGCGAATGGGCGAGGTGAAGTGAGCATAGCTGCCGAGCGACAGGCCGAAGTGCCCGGCGTTCTGCGGGCCGTAGTAGGCCTGCGTCTGGCTGCGCAGCACCGCCTCCATCACCAGCGCCTTTTCGCCTTCGTCCGCGATGTCCTTGATCATGCGGTTGAACAGGCTCGGCGTGATGACCTGCCCTAGCGCCAGCTTCTTGCCGATGCTGGTGAAGTAGTCCCGCAGCGCGATCAGCTTCTCGCGGCTCGGCGGCTCGTGGACGCGGTAGACCACAGGAGAGGCCTTGCTCTCGAGCGCCTTGGCCGCGGCGACGTTGGCCGCGATCATGAAGTCCTCGACCACGCGGTGCGCGTCGAGCCGCTCGCGAATGGCGATCTCGGCGATCCGGCCCTTCTCGTCGAGCATGACGCGCCGTTCGGGCAACTCGAGTTCCAGCGGGTCGCGGGCCTCGCGAGCTTTGTACAGCGCGCGCCAGGCTGCCCACAGGTTCTGCAGGTTCTCCCCCGCCTCTCCGGCATCGATCCGCGCCTGCGCGTCTTCGTAAGCAATAACCTCGGAAATTCGCACCAGCGCGCGGGTAAAGCGCCAGTCCCGCACCCGGCCATGCGAATCGATCTGCAGATGGCAAGCCATCGCCGCCCGGTCCGCGCCTTCCTTGAGCGAGCACACATCGGCGCTGAGCACCTCGGGCAGCATCGGCACCACGCGGTCGGGGAAATAGACCGAGTTGCCGCGCCGGCGCGCTTCGCGGTCGATCATGCCGCCGGGACGGACGTAGAAGCTGACGTCGGCAATCGCGACGACTGCGCGGAACCCGCCCTCGCCGTCGGGGCCAGCCCAGATCGCATCGTCGTGGTCGCGCGCGTCGGCAGGGTCGATGGCGACGATTGGCAAGTGCCGCAGATCCTCGCGACGATCCTCGCTAAGCGGCAGCTTGGCCGCCACTTCCGCCTCCGCCAGCGCTTCCTCGCGGAAGGTATGCGGGATCCCGTACTTATGAATCGCGATCAGGCTGTACGAGCGCGGCGCGAGCGGGTCGCCCAGCACCTCGACCACCTTGACCCCCGCCCGCGGCGAACGCCCGGCAGGTTCGGCTAGCACGAGCTGGCCGGCCTCGGCCCCGCCAAGATCGGCGATCGGGGAGGAATTGCGCACCCGCTTGTCCACCGGCGCGAGCCAGCCTTTGCCCGAGCCGTCGAGTTCCACCACGCCCAGCACCGCATCGTCGCGGGCGGGCAGCTTCTTCATCGAATGAGCGGTCCAACCGCTGCCGGTTTCCTCGGTGCGGGCAAGCACGCGGTCCCCGACTTTGAGCGCCGCCTGCTTCTTGCCCTCGATCACGCGCAAACGCGGGGGCGGCGTCGCGTCGTCAGGGTGCCAGGTATCGGGGATAGCAATCGCCTCCCCATCGTCGACATCGACCACCCGCAGGACGGTGACCTTGGGCACCCCGCCCATGCGATGGAAGGCGGTCTTCTTGCCGTCGATCAGACCTTCTTCGGCCATGTCCTTGAGCAGGCGCTTGAGCGCGATCCGTTCCTGGCCCTTGAGCCCGAACGCCTTGGCGATCTCCCGCTTGCCCGCGGGGGCCTCGGACGTCTGGATGAATTCGATGACTTGCTCGCGCGATGGCAAGCCTGGGACGATTTTACGCGGCATCGCGGCTATATGGGCGCGACCTCACTTGGTCTCAAGCGGCGCGTAAGCTCCGCCGGGGACAGCGCTTGAAATCGGTCCTTCAGAACCATCGGCAGCGATCGAGCTCACCCCGAACAGCCAGTCGTCACCACGCACGCCTTCGAGCTTGGCCTCGGTCTGCGTGGAGCGCGCTACCACCGGTGCAGACTCCCAGCCCGGCGCGTCGGTGCGCCGGCGCCAGATATTGTACGCCATCGCGCCCGGCACGGGAGTCCAACGAACGGTGGTGAATGTCTGCACGGCCGCCTCAGCCGTCGAGGCCGGGGGAAGCGGCGCTTTGGCAAGAGCATCGAGCGCTCGCACGTTGAGGCGCGTGACTTTGGCGAGATAGGGAAAATCCATCTCATCGATCGTGTCGCCGTAGGTCACGCCATTCTCGACCCGCAGGTCCTGGTGCTGGTGGTCGTAGTCCTCGACCGCCACCGAGAAGCGAACCGCCGGGTAGCCCTTGTCGAGGAAGGGCAACTGATCGCCGCCCCTTCCCATCCGGTCCGTACGCCATACTTGCCGTACGGCCAGGTCGTTCCCTTCGGCGAGACCGGCAATGTAGCGAGAGAGATTGCGCCCCGGGCTGTCGTTCTCGCCACCGAAGCGTGCCATGTCGGCGAGCACTTTCTCGTTCACGTCGGCGCGCGGACCTTCGGAGAACAGGCGCACATGCGCCGCATCACAGAATCCATCCGAACCGCAGGAGCCGCCGACGATATCGTTGTTGAGCACCGCCTTGACGGTCCAACCCTGCTCCTGGGCATAATCGGCCAGCAGCTGCCCGCCGTAGAGTCCCTGTTCCTCTCCCGAGAGCAGCGCGTAGACGATGGTCGTTGGATACTTGTGCTGCGACAGGACCCGCGCTGCCTCGATCACCAGCGCCGTGCCCGACCCGTCGTCATTGGCTCCCGGAGCATCGCTCGTTGCGTCCATCACGTCGGTCACGCGGCTGTCGATGTGGCCCTGCACAATCACGACCTCGTTCGGTCGTTCCGTCCCGCGCTGGATCGCGACAACGTTCACGAGCCGTGTCGGTTGCGGCACGCGAGTGCCCGAAACCATGCGTTCGGGCAGCACGATCTCCAGGCAGCCGTCGCAGGCTTTGCTCGCCGCCCGAAACTGCTCTTCGCCCCAGGTGCGCGCAGCCCCGATGCCCCGTTTGGGATCATCCTGCACTGAAAGCGTATGCCGCGTTCCGAACCCGACCAGCGCCTCGACATCGGAGCGCAAGCGCGCTTCCGACACCGCTTCCTCCTGGGCATGAGCGGGAACTGCAAGAACAGCGGAGGCGGAAAGCAGGAGGAGCAGGCGCATCCGCTGCTTATTCCGGCCTACCGCTCGCGCGGCAAGTGAAAGTGCCAGGAGCCGGAAGGCTCCTGGACCCGATCAATAGGAGCGTGCGACGTAGATCCGCTCAACCGCCGATTCACCGGTGAACAGGCACTTGCCATTGGCCGGAGCGGCATCGAGCGGGACGTTACGGAAGGTCAGCTTCAAGGTCTTGAGCCGCTCCACGACCTTGTCGAGCGCTTCGCCCGTCGGCTTCGACCACTGCACCTCGACCCAACCGGGGTATTTGCGGTCTTCGGCGAAGTAGGCCGCGAGGGCATCAAAGCTCTCGACATCGCGGACGATATTGGCCTCGCGACGCTCGGTGGCTTCGGCAAGGAGGCCTTGCTGGATCTCTTCGAGCAAGCCGCCAATCGCCTGGCCCACGGCATCCCTCGACGGCGACTGGAACGCCGGCTTGCCGTCCGGCCCCCACAGGGCGTCACGGCGCAACAGGCTGACCGTCTCTGCGTCCATGTCGCGCGGGCCGACCTCGATGATCACCGGAGCGCCCTTGCGCACCCAGTCCCACCGCTTGGCTGCCGCCTTGCCCGGACGAGAGTCGAGCAGTACCCGGACCTTTTCGTCGAGCGCATTCTGCGTCGCGATCGAAGCGCGCAGCGCGTCGCAATAGTCGAGCAGGGCTGCATCGCCCTCATTGTCGCGCAGCATCGGCAGGATCACCACCTGGAACGGTGCAATTGCCGGCGGCACGCGCAGGCCGTCATCATCGCCATGAGTCATGATCACGCCGCCGATCATGCGCGTGGAGACGCCCCAGCTGGTGGTATGCGCGAGCTGCTGCCCGCCTTCACGATCCTGGAAGCGAATGTTGGCCGCATCGGCAAAGCTGGTGCCGAGGTAGTGCGAGGTGCCGGCCTGAAGCGCCTTGCCGTCCTGCATCATCGCCTCGATCGACCAGGTCTCGACCGCGCCCGGGAAGCGCTCGTTCTCCGGCTTTTCGCCAGCGATCACCGGCAGCGCGAGCTGCTGTTCGGCGAATTCCCGGTACATCTCGAGCGCACGCATGGTCTCGCGCTTGGCGTCCTCGCGGTTCTCGTGGGCGGTGTGCCCCTCCTGCCAGAGGAATTCGCTGGTGCGCAGGAACATGCGAGTGCGCATTTCCCAACGGACCACGTTGGCCCACTGGTTGAGCAGCAGCGGCAGGTCGCGCCAGGACTGGACCCAGCGGCTCATCGCGTCGCCGATGATCGTTTCCGACGTCGGGCGCACGACCAGCGGTTCTTCGAGCTTGGCCTCGGGGTCGGGAATCAGCCCGCCCTTCCCATCGGCGATCAGCCGGTGGTGGGTGACGACCGCCATCTCCTTGGCAAACCCTTCGACATGCGCGGCCTCGCGCACGAAGTTGCCAAGCGGAATGAACAGCGGGAAATAGGCATTCTGCACGCCGGCCGCCTTGATCCGGTCATCGAGCAGACGCTGCATGCGCTCCCAGATGCCGTAGCCCCAGGGCTTGATCACCATGCATCCGCGCACGCCCGATTCCTCGGCCATGTCGGCGGCTGAGATAACTTCCTGATACCACTGGGCGAAATCGTCTTCGCGCTTGATGGTCAGGGCGTGGCGAATGGCGGACATGGGACTACCTGCAGTGAATGGTTCGCCCGGCCCCTAGAGCCTATCCCGCCAGGATGGAAGCTTCCGGCGGTGCGGCGCTGACGGTATTCCGCCAGCCACCGCCATCGTTATTTGCCCAGCTCGTCCAGCTTCTTCTGCATCGCCGCCATCTGCGCCTTCAACGCTTCCAGGTCGTCGCCCGAAGTCGGTGCAGGCTTGGGAGCAGCCGTCGGCTCGGCAGGAGTCTTGCCGTTGGCGCCGGGCATGAAGGCACCGGCAGCAGCCTTGAACATCGCCATGTTGCTTTCGGCCAACTTGGCGAAAGCGTCCGGCCCCATGCTCGTGGTCCAGGTCTCCTGGATCTTGCGCTGGTTATTGCGGAAGTTTTCCATCGTCGCTTCGAGATAGTGCGGCATCAGCGACTGCATCGAGTTGCCGTACATCGCGATCAGCTGTCGCAGGAAGCTGATGGGCAGCATCTGCTCCCCGCTGGCTTCTTCTTCCATGATGATCTGGGTCAGGATCGCGTGCGTGATATCGGCACCGGTCTTTGCATCCAGGACCTGGAAGTCGATGCCGTTGCGCGTCATCCGCGAAAGGTCCTCAAGCGTGATGTAGCTTGATGACTGGGTATTGTAGAGCCGCCTATTGGCGTACTTCTTGATAATGACGGGTTCTGCGCCGGCCGCCGCGTCGTCCATCAATCTTCTCCATTCTGCCCCGGTCGCGCTAGTTTGCACTTGCAACAAGATTTGTGCAACGGGAGCCGCAATAATTATTCGCGCAGGTACCTGCGGCCCAGCGTCGTAAGTAATTCATATTGCGAAAGTCCCGTAATCGCAGATGCTTCCGGGAGACTATATGGCACGTCGAGCCAGTCGCCTTCACAAATGTTTGGTGCAGTGCGGCAATCGACAACGACCATATCCATCGACACTCGACCAATCAGCGGCAGCTCAGCGCCCCGGAAACGCAAGGAGCCCCGGCCTGACCAGCAGCGCAGGAACCCGTCGGCATAGCCTAGCGATACGGTCGCCACGCGCATGGGTTCGCTGGCGGTGAAGGTGGCGTTGTAGCCGACGCTGTCGCCCACGGTGAGATCGCGCACCTGAAGCACCGCCGCCTGGGGATGGGCCACCTGCCGGATGACAGACGCAAGCTCGGGCCGCGGAACGCCGCCGTAGAGCGCGATCCCCGGTCGGGTCAGGTCGAAGGCGAAGTTCTTTCCAAGGGCGATGCCCGCGCTGTTCGAGAGACTGCGCATCTTGGCCGGGATATGTCTCGCCGCCTCTTCAAATGCGGCGAGCTGGCGATCGTTCTGCGCCACGTCCTCGTCGGCCGAAGCGAGGTGCGATAGCAGCGCATTGACCTCCAGCTGCGCGACCAGTGGATCCGAAATCGCCCCGAGCGGCAAACCGAGCCGGTTGATGCCGGTGTCGACCATCAGGTCGCAGGGGCCACCCCCGCTCTCGATCCACAACCGGGCTTGGTGCAGGCTGTTGATGACCGGGCGAACCCCGGCCGCCCGAGCGAACTGGGCGTCGTCGGAGCGGATCGGTCCGTGCAGCACTGCCACCGACTCTGGTGCGGTGTGGCGCAGTACCGCCGGGACCTCGCTCCAGTGGGCGACAAAGAAGTCTGTTGCACCTGCCTTGCGCAAGATGGGCACGACCTTGTCGACGCCCAAGCCATAGGCGTTGGCCTTTACCGCCGCCCCGGCCCGGGCTGAACCGGAGAGCTCGTTCAGGGCTCGCCAATTGTCGGCGAGCGCGTCGCTGTCGAGTTGAAGACGAAGTGTCGGTGGCGGCAGGTCAGGTGAGTTCATCGGAAAAATCGCGTGGTGGACCGGAAGGGAGACCCCATGCAGCGACCCCTAGCGCGACAACCAGCAAGACCCAAGTGTACCAGAGCCCCGAAAAGATATTCCCTGTAAGCGCCACGATCGATCCGGCGATCAAGGGCAGGAAACCGCCGAAATAGCCCGTACCGATGTGATAGGGGATCGACATCGAGCTATAGCGGATCTGCGGCGGGAACATCTCCGACAGCAAAGCCGCCACGGGACCGAAGGTGGCGCCCGATAGCGATCCAAGCCCGACGAGAATCACCCACATGCCGATCATGTTCGCGAGCGGCGGCACCTGCTTTTCGAGGTTGTAGCCGTTCTGTGTCAGCCATTCGCGCATGGCCGCTCGGCGCGCGTCGCGGTCGGCCCAGTTCTCCTGATCTAGCGCGAAGACCGACTGGCCTGCCGACAGCTTTAGGTCGGGCGCGGTCACGACGTCGTAGGCGATGCCGATCGCCGTCAGGTCCTCCAGCAACTGACCACACGGCGTCGCCTGCTTGGACGCGAATGGATTGAAATTGCACTGCGGGCCGGAGATCACCACCGGGGCGTTGCGCGCGCTCTCGGCCAGCTGCGGATTGGCGAGGGCCGCGATACCCCAGAACGCCGGGAACAGCGCAAGCAAGGTGACGAAGTAACCCCAGACTATCGGCTTCTTGCGACCCACCCTGTCGGACAGCCATCCGAAGTAGACGAAGAACACCACCGCCACGAGTGAGGCGGTACCGACCAGCAGTTCGGCCACAGTGTCGTCCACCCGCATCGGCCCCTTGAGGAACGAGAGAGCCGAAAAGAGTGCGGTATAGAAGATGATCGTCAAGCCGCAGGCCACGCCGAACAGCGCCACGAAGATGCGCCGCTTGTTGCCGGGATAAGTGAAGCTCTCGATGAACGGATTGCGGGAAGTCTTTCCCTCCGCCTTCATCGCCTTGAACACCGGGCTCTCGTTGAGCTTCAAGCGCATCCACAGCGACACGGCGAGCAAGGCGATCGAAAGCAGGAAAGGCACCCGCCAGCCCCATTCCTTGAACGCCTCGTCGGGGATCAGGAACCGGCAGGCGAGGACCACCAGCAGGCTCAAAACGAACCCTCCGATCACGCTCGCCTGGATAAAGCTGGTAAAGAAACCGCGCCGACCCGGAGGCGAATGTTCGGCAACATAGATCGCCGCACCCCCGTACTCGCCGCCCAGCGCCAGGCCCTGGAGAATGCGCAGGAGCAGGACGATCAGCGGCGCCGCCATACCGATCGTCTCGGCGCTGGGCACCATGCCGACGCCGGCCGTCGCCACGCCCATGAGGGTGACCGTCACGAGGAAGGTGTATTTCCGCCCCAGCTTGTCCCCGAGATACCCGAACAGGATCGCACCGAGCGGCCTGAAGCCGAATCCGACGGCAAAGCCCGCCCAGGTCAGCAGCAGCGAGAGTGTTTCGTTGTCAGCAGGGAAAAACGCATGGCTGATGTAAGCCGCGAGCGTTCCGTAGATGAAGAAGTCGTACCATTCGAACACCGTGCCTATCGACGAAGCCCCAATGACGAGACGGATTTCCTTGGTGTTCGGTTCTGCGACCGGCGACGCTGCCGAAATACTGGCCATTACTACCCCTACCTTCTCCCGGCGGGTTAGTTAGCCTGCGTCAGGAGTGCTGGAAAGGGCGGCCAGTGCGGCCTTCCACGGCAGCAGGATCGCCCCATGCCTGGCGGGATAGGCGCGTGCTGCTTCGATCAGTTCAAGGTCGGGCCAATCGAGCGCCGCTCCCTCTCCGGCAATCCAGGCCTCCAGCCCTCGCAAATCGCTTGCGAGGCTATCCGCATCTCGGCCCCGCACGTGCCGGGCAAAGATGGCGGCCGAAGCCTGGCCGACGGCGCAGGCCCTGACCCGCATGCCCAGCTGGTCGATTGCGCCAGCTTCGTCGAGGAGGATATCCATCGCGAGAGTGCTTCCGCAAGTCGGCGACCTTGCCTCACCATGAAGCGGGACATTCTCCAGCGGGGGCCAGGTGCTCAACTCAACCGCAAGGGCCAGCAGTTCGGGCGTATAGAGGCGCGCGGAACTCATGACGCTCAATCCGGGCTTTCCTCCCCGTCCGCGTCCGAGCCCAGAAACGCTTGCTCGCGCTCCTGGATCAATTTCACCATCGCGTCGGCGCTGGCGCTGACGAAGGGATACGTGCGCGCGGTGGTCATCCAGGTGGGCCGCCCCGCCGGGCCCCAAACCGAGTCGTAACCGAGAACCAGCAGCGAAAACGCCAGGGTGACAATCACCATGCCTTTGACCGCGCCGAACCCGAAACCCAGCACTCGGTCGAAGGGGCCGAGCACGGAATTGCGGCTCGCCTGACCGATACGCCCAGCAATCAGTCTCATCCCGATATAGGGAACGAGCAACAGAATCACGAAAGCCAGGACCGCGGCGCCCGACGGCGTGCCGATGAACCCGTAGAGAGCGCTGGTAAGGTCGGTATGGAGAAAGCGGATGGCGATCACGGCCAGGATCCACGCTCCGAGCGAAAGCACTTCCTGCACGAAACCGCGCATGAAGCCGCCAATCGCCCCCACGCCGACGATTAGCAGGACCAAAATATCGAAACCCGTCATCGGTGCCGAATTTAGGCTGAGCCGACTATTCGGTCAACGAGCTTGGGCAAGCTTTCCAGCCCGAAATAACGCAATCCTGCGGCGTCCTTAGCCCCGTCATCGGGCCCACAGCCCGTGTCGAATCCAAGCTTCGCAGCTTCACGCAAGCGCAGACCTGCGTGGGCGACCGGGCGCACCTCTCCAGATAGCGAGACTTCGCCGAACCAGATCGAACGAAGCGGCAATGGCTTGTCGGCCAGGGCCGAGACGAGAGCCGCCGCTACCGCCAGGTCCGCGGCGGGATCGGTCAGGCGGTAGCCACCGGCAACGTTGAGATAGACTTCGGCCGATGAGAAGCTGAGCCCGCAACGCGCCTCCAGAACGGCCAGCAGCATCGCCAGCCGGCCGCTGTCCCACCCGACCACCGCGCGCCGCGGCGTGGCACCCGACTGAAGCCGCACGATGAGCGCTTGCACCTCGACGAGAACAGGCCTGGTCCCTTCCAGCGCCGGAAAGACCGAGCTTCCAGCCAACGGCTGCTCGCGACCCGATAGGAACAGCATCGAGGGGTTCGAGACTTCGGCGAGGCCGTGCCCCTCCATCGCGAACACGCCAATCTCCTCGACCGCGCCGAAGCGGTTCTTGAGCGCGCGCAGAATTCGGTACTGATGGCTGCGTTCGCCCTCAAAGCTCATCACCACATCGACCATGTGTTCGAGCACGCGAGGGCCCGCGATCGTACCGTCCTTGGTGACGTGACCGACGAGCACGAGCGCCACGCCGTTCTCCTTGGCATAGCGGATCAGCTCGAACGCGCTCGCCCTCACCTGGCTCACCGAACCGGGGGCGCCTTCGATCGTGTCCGAATGCATCGTCTGGATTGAATCGACCACCAGCAAAGCCGGCGGCGGAGCGGAGTTGAGGGTGGTCAGGATATCGCGCACCGATGTCGCGGCGGCGAGCCCGAGCGGAGCGTCGGCCAGACCCAGCCTTGCCGCCCGCAACCGCACTTGCCCGGTCGCTTCCTCTCCACTGATGTATACGGTCGGCGCGCCAGACTTGGCCATCGCCGCAGCCGCTTGAAGCAGGAGCGTCGATTTCCCGATCCCCGGTTCGCCGCCCATCAGGATCGCCGAGCCGGGAACGATGCCCCCGCCCAGCGCGCGGTCGAATTCGGCGAGACCGGTGGTGCGCCGAACTAGCGGCTCGGACGGCGCGTTGAGCGATTCAAGCTCGACGGGCCGTCCACCGGTCGAGAGATCATGCTTCGCCGAAAAGACGGTCCCGGGTACTTCTTCGACCAGCGTGTTCCACTGGGAACAGTCCACGCACTGGCCCTGCCAGCGTGTCGCGACACTGCCGCATTCGGTGCAGACATAGCGGCGTTTGGGCTTGGCCATGCCGTGGGAAGTATCCGGAACGAAAAGGGAACGCAAGGGGCGTGTGGAAAACCGACCGCACCCCTCGCGATCAACCCTTCAAGGCGCTCTTGAGCTTGGCGAAGAAGCCCGCACTCTCGGGGCATTCGTCCCCGGTCTCGGTTTCCTGGAACTCGCGCAGGAGTTCCTTCTGCCGGGCGCTGAGCCTGGTCGGGGTCTCGACCTGGATTTCGACCACCAGATCGCCCCTGCCCCGTCCCTGAAGCACCGGCATGCCCGCACCGCGCTTGCGCAGCTGGCGGGTGGACTGGATGCCGGCAGGAATCTCGATCGAGTGTGTTTCACCATCGAGACCGGGAATGTCGATCGTGCCGCCGAGCGCCGCGACCGTGAAACTGATCGGTGCACGAGTGAACAGCGCCGTTCCCTCGCGCTCGAACACCGCGTGCTGTTTGACGTGCACGAAGATGTAGAGATCGCCTGGGGGCGCTCCCATCGGTCCGGCCTCGCCCTTGCCCGACAGGCGAATGCGAGTGCCGTTGTCGACGCCGGGCGGAACTTCCACCGCCAGCGCCTGAACCTTGTCGACGCGCCCTTCGCCGCGGCATTCGCGGCACGGGCTTTCGATCACCTCTCCGCTGCCGTGGCAGTTGGGACAGGGGCGTTCGATCACGAACAGGCCCTGGTGCGCGCGAACCTTGCCGCGTCCGGCGCACAAGTCGCAGCCCCGCTTTGAGGTGCCCGGGGCTGCGCCCGAGCCCTGGCAGGGTTCGCAAGTGACCGAGACTTCCATCTTGATTTCGGTCGTCTTGCCATGGAACGCGTCTTCAAGCGTCACTTCGAGGTCGAAGCGCAAATCGGCGCCGCGCCGGGGACGACTACGTCCGCCGCCGGAGCCAAACGCGCTGCCGAAGATCGTCTCGAAGATATCGCCGAGATCGCCGAAATCGGCCTGCGGTCCGCCGCCGCCCATGCCCTGCTGGAAAGCGGCATGGCCGTACCTGTCGTAAGCAGCCCGCTTCTGCGGGTCCTTCAGACAGTCGTAGGCAACGCTGATCGACTTGAACTTGGCTTCGTTATCCTTGCACCCGCCGTTACGGTCCGGGTGGAATTCCATAGCCAACCGCCGATAGGCGGACTTGATCGTACGATCGTCCGCGTCACGGCTGACGCCAAGCACTTCGTAATAATCGACTTCCATCGAAGGCACGTCCAAAACCCCCAAACCCTATCCGCCACCGACGCGGAAGGCATCGGTGGCGAAACGGGCGTCCATCAGGACATCAGCCCTTGTTGTCTTCGTCTACTTCCGAGAACTCGGCGTCCACAACTTCCTCGCCACCGGTATCGGCGCCACTCGGGGCGTCGGCCGACGGAGAGGCCGCTGAAGCCTGCTCCTTCTCGTAGATCTGCTGTCCCATCTTCATCGCGAGGTCGGTCAGAGCCTGGGCCTTGGCCTTGATCGCTTCGACATCGCCGCCGTCGATGGCGGTCTTGGTCTCGGCAAGCGCAGCCTCGATCTCCGACTTGAGGCCACCGTCGATCTTGTCGCCGTGTTCCTCAAGCTGCTTTTCGGTCGCATGGACGAGGCTGTCGGCGTTGTTCTTCGCCTCTGCAGACTCGCGCCGCTTCTTGTCCTCTTCGGCGAACTTCTCGGCGTCCTGAACCATCTGGTCGATGTCGGAATCGCTGAGACCGCCCGAGGCCTGGATGCGGATCTGCTGCTCCTTACCGGTGCCCTTGTCCTTGGCGCTGACGTTGACGATGCCGTTGGCGTCGATGTCGAACGTGACCTCAATCTGCGGCACACCGCGCGGAGCGGAAGGAATGCCGACGAGGTCGAACTGGCCGAGCAGCTTGTTGTCGCCCGCCATTTCGCGCTCGCCCTGGAACACGCGGATCGTCACCGCCTGCTGGTTGTCCTCGGCAGTCGAGTAGACCTGGCTCTTCTTGGTCGGGATCGTGGTGTTGCGATCGATCATCTTGGTCATGATGCCGCCCAGCGTCTCGATGCCCAGCGAAAGCGGGGTCACGTCGAGCAGCAGCACGTCCTTGACGTCACCCTGCAGCACGCCGGCCTGGATCGCGGCGCCCATGGCCACGACTTCGTCCGGGTTCACGCCGGTGTGCGGTTCCTTGCCGAAGAACTCCTTCACGGTCTCGCGGACCTTGGGCATGCGCGTCATGCCGCCGACGAGCACGACGTCATCGATGTCGCTGGCCTTGAGGCCCGCATCGGCGAGCGCCTTCTTCATCGGCTCCTTGGTCCGCTCAATCAGGCCCGCGACCATCTTTTCGAGGTCCGCACGGGTCACCGTCTCGACCAGGTGCAGCGGAGTGGTGCTGCCGCCTTCCATGCGCGCGGTGATGAAGGGCAGGTTGATCTCGGTCGTGGCCGTGCTCGAAAGCTCGATCTTGGCCTTCTCGGCCGCTTCCTTCAGGCGCTGAAGAGCGAGCTTGTCGGTCTTCAGGTCCATGTTTTCCTTGGCTTTGAACTTGTCCGCCAGCCATTCGACCAGCTTGGAGTCGAAGTCCTCACCGCCGAGGAAAGTGTCGCCGTTGGTCGACTTCACTTCGAACACGCCGTCGCCGATCTCGAGGATCGAGACGTCGAACGTGCCGCCGCCGAGGTCATAGACAGCGATGGTCTTGCCGTCGTTCTTCTCGAGGCCATAGGCGAGCGCGGCCGCGGTCGGCTCGTTGATGATGCGCAGCACTTCGAGGCCGGCGATCTGGCCGGCGTCCTTGGTCGCCTGGCGCTGCGCGTCGTTGAAGTAGGCCGGGACCGTGATGACGGCCTGCGTGACGGTCTCACCGAGATAGCTCTCGGCGGTTTCCTTCATCTTCTGCAGGATGAACGCGGAGATCTGGCTGGGCGAATAGTCTTCGCCGCCGGCCTTGACCCATGCGTCGCCGTTCTTGCCCTTGGCAATGGTGTACGGGACGAGCTCGGTGTCCTTCTTGGTCACCGGATCGTCGTAGCGGCGGCCGATGAGGCGCTTCACCGCGAAAATCGTGTTGTCGGGGTTGGTGACGGCCTGGCGCTTGGCCGGCTGTCCGATCAGGCGTTCCCCATCCTTGGTGAAGGCGACGATCGACGGAGTGGTCCGCGCGCCTTCGACATTTTCAATGACCTTGGGCTTGCCGCCATCCATCACCGCAACGCAGCTGTTGGTCGTGCCGAGGTCGATACCGATTACTTTTGCCATAGATGTTCCCCACATCCTCTTAAGACTTGGACGCCGCCTATCGGCCTCCCCGGATTGGGCGAGACCACTCGGCAGCTCGATTACGCGGCGGATATAGGTGGGCTTTGGCTTGGCACAAGAGCGCCATCGGTATAGCTTCTCCACAGGGGTTCATGAGGGGGAGAGAGAAATGAAAAGAAGAGTTTGGGCCGCCCTGGCTTTGGCAGTGCTTGCAGTCGGCCCCGCCGGGTGTGGCGAACAGCCCACAGAGGCGGAAGCAAAACCTGTCGGACCGGCGGGAATCAGCGCCGCCAACGGCCGGATCATGCTCTCTGCCGTGTCGGGCAATCCGGCAGCCGCGTACTTCGATGTGACCAACGGCGGAGACCACGACTGGATGATCCGCGCCACCTCCGTGGAAGGCGCCAAGGGTTCGACCATGCATGTCACCGACGGCGGATCGATGCAGGAAACGCTGCAGGTCATGGTCAAGGGCGGCGAAACCGTGAAGTTCGAACCCGGCGGCCTCCATGTCATGGTGGACGGCCTTCCGGACACGGCCAAGGCCGGCACCAAGACCGATGTGACGCTGACCTTCGTCGGCGGCGACAAGGTCACCTTCCCGGCTGAAATCCGCGCCGCTGGCGACGACCGCTGACGACTGAGGGGGCGACCTGTCCGGCCGGCGGTGAACGACGGCTGACAGACGGAGAGGTCGCCCTCGCCCAGACCATGTTCGGGAGCGCGATCGATTACGACGCGGTCCGCATTCACAAGCGCAAGTGGTGGCCGTTCCAGCCCAGGCGGATCGTCATGGCACCCGATGGCCACATCTGGGTGCACCCACAAAGTCCCAACTGGAGCGACGACTATTCGCGCGCGCCCATCGGTCTCCAGGGACTGTTCGTCCACGAGATGACCCACGTCTGGCAGGCGCAGCGAAAAGGCAAATGGTACCTGCCGTTGATGCGCCATCCATTCTGCCGGTATCACTACACCTTCGACCCGGCGCGCCGGTTCGATCGCTACGGGATCGAGCAGCAGGCAGAGATCGTACGCCACGCCTTTCTCCAGCGAAGGAACATGAGGCCAGAGGGCGTGGTCGAGCTCGCCCAGCTGGAGCAGACCTTGCCCTTCACCCACGATGCGACCTCGGGTGGTCCATCCCGCGCTTGACGGGTTTATCCCAATTAGCGGTCTAGCCTCCGTGCTCTACTCTCCCGGCGAAGGAGAGCGATGGCGCAAATGCTCTGGGAAAAGCCCGAACGGCTGCCACGCTGCAGGACATCGGCGGCATGAGCGTCGAGGACATCGTCGCCATCGTCCCACCGGACAAGCAACCCAGCTATTTTGAAGCGGTCCTGCCGCTCGTCGTCCTGACCATCCTCGTCGGTGGTTCGGTGGCGCTGTTCGGGCTGGACGCGATGGAGGGGCCGCTCCAGGTCGCCATGCTGCTCTCGGCGATGACGGCTTCGATCATCGTGCTACGCAAAGGCCATTCGTGGGAGGCCGTGTCCGAGGCCAGTCGACGGGGCGTGGCATCGGTGGTCAGCGCGATCTTCATCCTGCTCGCAGTAGGCGGGCTGATCGGCACCTGGAACATGTCGGGCACGATCCCGACCCTGGTCTATTACGGACTGGCGGTGATCAATCCCAACTGGTTCTACGTCGCCAGCCTGATCGTCTGCGCGGTGATCTCGCTCGGGATCGGAAGTTCGTGGACGACCGTCGGCACCGTCGGCGTAGGGCTGATGGGCCTCGCCCTGCTCTCCGGCGTCTCGCCCGCCATAACCGCCGGTGCCGTGGTGGCCGGCGCCTATACCGGCGACAAGCTCTCGCCGCTGTCGGAGACAACCATTCTGGCGGCGCAGCTGACCAACAACGATCTCTACGTCCACTTGCGATACCAGGCCCTGGTCAGCGCGCCCGCCTTCCTGATCGCGGCGATCGGTTTCATCGCCCTCGGTTTCGCCGCCGCCCCGCCCACAGCCGGGCAGGACCTGATCTATTCGGAGCTGGGTGCGCTCGATCAGCTGTTCTGGATCTCCCCGCTCAACCTGTTGCCGCTCGTCCTGTTGATCGTGCTTTCGTTCCGTAAGGTCCCGGCGGCCTTGGCGCTGATGATCTCATCGCTGTTCGCGGGGGTTCTGGCCTGCTTCACCCAACCCCAGGCAGTGCTGCTGATGGCAAGCGAGTCCGCCAGTGGCCCCATCGCGTCCTACATCGCAGGCGTGTGGCAGGTCATGGCCACCGGCTTCGACGCCCAGACCGGCATCGGACCGGTGGACGACCTGGTTTCCCGCGGGGGCATGGCGAGCATGCTGCTCACGATATGGCTGATCATCGCCGCGCTCGCCTTCGGCTCGATCCTCGACGAGTTCGGCTTCCTCTCCAAGCTAGTCACCCCCCTGCTCACCCGCGCCAAGCATACGGGCAGCCTGATCGCGACCTCGGTCTGCACGGCGATCGGACTGAACGTGGTGACCGCCGACCAATACGTCGCCGTCGTCCTGCCCACGCGGCTCTTCCGTGTGGAGTTCCAGAAGCGAGGGCTGGCCAGCGTCAATCTCTCGCGGGCGGTGTCTAACGGGGGCATCGTCACCGCGCCGCTGGTGCCGTGGAACTCCTGCGGCGCGTACATGGCAGCCGTGCTCGGCGTTCCAACCCTCGCCTACCTGCCCTACGCGATCTTCAATTACATGAGCCCGGCGATCGATATGGTCTACGGCTTTACCGGTTTCAGGATCGCGCGGATCACCGAGGAAGAAGCGGCGCAAGCGGCAATCCCATCGGTGGACGAAGCTTAGCCAGCGGCGAAAGCCTGCTTCAAATCGCCGTCAGCCGTGCTAGCGTTTCCCCCTGACTTTGGGGGATGGACAATGACCGAAACGTTGCTCGACAGCTTCCGCTCTTCGCTGAGCGGTTGGCTAAGAGGCACGGCGTTCGGTCTGGGGACGATCCTGCTCGGGATCGCCGGATTTGCCATCCTGATCGCCAAGGCCGGCAACTGGGGTGCCTGGCCGCTGTTGCTGACGCTGCTCGCGCTCGTGATCGTTTTCGCCAAGTGGCTTCAGACGATGGCTGCCAAGTACGAGCTGACCGCTGAGCGACTGATCGTCCGGCGCGGGATCATCTTCAAGAGCATCGACGAGATCGAACTCTACCGTATCAAGGACGTGCGGATCGATTTCACCTTGCTCAACCAGTGGGTCGGGCTAGGCACGATCACCATCACATCAAGCGACGAAACCACGCGGATCAACGAGCTGAAAATGCGCCACATCGGCGAAGCTCAGGCGCGGCGCGAGACCCTTCGCCGCCTGGTCGATACGGCACGCCGCCAGCGCGGCGTGCGCGAAATCGACATGGTTCACGAAGACCTGTGAGGTGAGCCGGACTTAGTCCGGCTTCTTGGCCACCCCAACCATCGCGGGCCGTAGCAGGCGGTCCTTGATCATGTAACCGGCCTGCATCTCCTGCACGACCGTGCCCGGTTCGGCGTCGTTGGTGGGAATCTCCAACATCGCCTGATGCTGGTTGGGATCGAGCGGCAAACCCTTGGCGGCGATGCGCGTTATGCCATGAACGCCGAACACTTTGTCGAGCTCACGCTGGGTCGCTTCGATTCCCGCGAAGAAGTTCTTGAGCTTCTCGTCTTCGCGCAGTTCGGCTGGAAAGTGATCGATAGCGCGGGAAAGGTTGTCGGCCACCGAGAGAATGTCCCGGGCAAAACCCGTCGCGGCGTAGGCGCGCGCATCCTGGACGTCCTTCTCCATCCGCCGGCGCACGTTCTGCACCTCCGCACGGGCATAGAGCATGTCCTGCTGCGCCTGTTCGAGGTCGCCCCTCAGCGAAGCGAGCGCGTTCTCGAGCGAGTGACCCGCCTGGCCTTCTTCAGCGCCGTCCTTGCCCTTGTCGAGCAGTTCGTCCGGCACCCCGGCCAATTCCTTCTCGACCGCCTCGTCGCGCGGATTTTCGTTTTCGTTCGTCATAATTTCCGGTTTTCAGCCAATGCGTCTGCCCAGCGATCGGGCAGTGAAATCCACCATGGGCACGATACGCGCGTAATTCAACCGCGTGGGTCCGATCACCCCGAGCACACCGACGACGCGGCCGTCGCGATCGCGGTAAGGCGCGGCGATCACCGACGAGCCCGACAGGGCAAACAGTCGATTCTCGCTGCCGATGAATATCCGAGTCGCTTCCGCCTCCCGCGCGCTGTCGAGAAGTTCGGCGACCGATTGCTTGTTCTCCAGATCGTCGATCAACGAACGAACCCGATCGATGTCACCCAGGGCAGTCTCGTCGAGCAGTTTGGCCTGGCCGCGCACGATCAGGACCGGACGCCGCGCCGCGTCCTCGCTCCAGATCGCGAGGCCGCGTTCGACAAGGTCACGGCTCGCCGAATCCAGCGCCGACCGGCCTGAGGCGATCTCCGCTTTCATCGCCTGCGCCGCTTCGGAAAGGGTCCGTCCGGCAAGGCGGGCCGAGATATAGTTCGACGCCTCCTGGAGCGCGGAGGTGCCCGTTCCCGCCGGCAACAGCAGAAGCCGGTTCTCGACCGAGCCATCCTGTCCCACCAGCACCGCGAGCGCTCGCCCCTGATCGAGAGCCACCAGGCTCATTTGAGCGAGTCGGGAATCGCGCCGCGGAACCATGACCATGCCGGCTGCTCCGGAAATCTCCGAGAGAACCGCGCTAGTCTGCTCGATTGCCGCTTCGATGGGGCCGGGCTGCGCCAGGCGCCGCTCGATCGCCGCACGCTCTTCCGCACTCGGCTGAGCGACCTGCATCATCCCGTCGACGAACAGCCGCAATCCGGTTTCGGTCGGCATGCGCCCGGCGCTGGTGTGGGGAGCAGCCAACAAGCCCCTTGCCTCCAACTCGCTCAGGACCGAGCGGATCGAAGCTGGTGAGAGATTGAGTACGCCCTCGCTCGCCAGAGTTCTTGACCCGACGGGCACGCCGCTCTCCAGGTAGCCCTCCACCACCAGGCGGAAGATCTCCCGTGCGCGTTCGCTAAGTTCGGTAAGCGGGGGTGTGGGCATGACAGCCGGCTATCTAGTCGCTACGGCGGCTTCAGAAAAGCCGAACCCCCGGCAACGGAGTATATCATGCGACCTTCCGGCCGCGCGCCCGACGAAATGCGCGTTATCGACATCCAGACTGGATTTACCAAGCACGCCGAAGGCTCGGTGCTGGTTTCGTTCGGCGACACCCGCGTGCTCGTGACGGCGAGCGTCGAAGACAAGGTACCGCCGTTCCTGCGCAACAAGGGCCAGGGCTGGGTCACCGCCGAGTATTCGATGCTCCCCCGCGCCACTCACACCCGTGGCAGCCGCGAAGCCGCCAAAGGCAAGCAGAGCGGCAGAACGCAAGAGATCCAGCGCCTTATCGGCCGCTCCTTGCGCGCAGTGGTAGATCTCAAGAAGCTCGGCGAGCGCCAGATCGTGCTCGACTGCGACGTGATCCAGGCTGACGGCGGCACCCGCACCGCCGCCATCTCCGGCGCCTGGGTGGCGCTGCGCCTTGCCGTGGACAAGCTCATGGCATCCGGCGCGATCACCGAAGATCCGATCATCCACAAGGTCGCCGCGGTCAGCTGCGGCATCTACGAAGGCACCCCAGTGCTCGATCTCGACTACATCGAAGACAGCTCGGCTGATGCCGACGCCAACTTCGTGCTGCTCGAAGGCGGCAAGATCGCCGAGGCTCAGGCCACGGCCGAAGGCGCGTGCTACGACGAGGAAAGCCTCCTGCGGCTGCTCCGCCTCGCCCGCATCGGTTGCGAGCGCATCTTCACCGCACAGGCGGCGGCAGTCGGCCGGTGAGCAAAAAGCTCGGCTCCGGCAAGCTCGTCATTGCCACGCATAACGCGGGCAAGCTGAAGGAAATCGCCGCGTTGCTCGCGCCTTTCGGGCTCGAATGCATCTCGGCGGGTTCCCTGGGTCTGCCGGAGCCGGACGAAACCGGCCAGACATTCGTCGAGAACGCGCTGATCAAGGCCCGCGCCGCTGCGGAAAGTTCCGGTCTGGTGGCACTGGCCGACGACAGCGGGCTTTCCGTGGCTACGCTGGGCGGACGCCCGGGTGTCTACACCGCCAACTGGGCCGAACGGCAGTGGTTCGAAGGCGAGCCAGGCCGGGATTGGTACATGGCGATGGGCAAGGTCGAAGGGATGATCCGGGCGAAAGGCCCCGGCACTAGCCGCGAGGCCTGGTTCACCTGCGTGCTCGCCCTCGCCTGGCCCGATGGCGGTCATGCAGTATACGAAGGCCGCGCCAACGGCACCCTGACCTGGCCGCCTCGCGGAACGAAGGGTTTTGGATATGACCCGATCTTCGTGCCGGATGGCCACGAGGTGACGTTCGCCGAACTCGACCCGGAAGCGAAGCACCGCATCAGCCACCGTGCGAGAGCGTTCTCCAAGCTGGTCGCGGACCAGTTCGACCAGTAGGATAGCCGCGTGGCTCGCGCGCTCTACATTCACTGGCCTTTCTGCCTGAAGAAGTGCCCCTACTGCGACTTCAACTCGCACGTGCGCGAGCAGGTGGAGAACGAGGCCTGGCGTGACGCGCTGCTGGCGGACATGCGCCACGAGGCCACTCTTGCGGCCGGGGAGCCGCTGGACTCCATCTTCTTCGGAGGTGGCACGCCCTCGCTGATGCCCCCGGAATTGGTCGGGACGCTGCTCGGTGAGGCCGAGAAGCTGTGGGGCTTCTCTCCCGGCATCGAGATTACGCTCGAGGCCAATCCGTCGTCGGTCGAGGCGGCGAACTTTGCTTCGCTGGCATCGGCGGGTGTGAACCGGGTCTCGCTCGGATTGCAGGCGCTGGATGATGAAGCGCTGCAATTCCTCGGGCGCCTGCACGACGTTGACGAGGGCCTCGCGGCGCTTGCTGTCGCCCAGAAGCATTTCGCGCGGATTAGCTTCGATCTCATCTATGCGCGCCCAGAGCAAACCCCGGAGCAATGGAATTCAGAGCTTCAGCGAGCGCTCGGTTTCGGCACCGGGCATCTGTCGCTCTACCAGCTGACGATCGAGGCCAACACGCGTTTCGCCACCGACGTCAGGCGCGGAATATTCGAGCCGATGGCCGATGATCCGGCTGCGGATCTGTTCGCGGTAACGCGAGAACTCACCGAGGCCGCTGGGCTGCCCGCCTACGAGGTCAGCAACCACGCGCGGGAGGGTGAGGAGAGCCGCCACAACCTCACCTATTGGCGGTATCAGGACTATGCCGGGATCGGGCCCGGCGCGCACGGCCGGCGAGCGGCTATGGCGACGCAGCGGCACAAGAAACCGGAGAACTTCCTCGCGGCCATCGAGCGCAAGGGTAACGGCCTTGTGGAGGAACGTCAGCTCGACAGGCGTGAACAGGCAGCTGAGGCTCTGCTGATGGGGTTGAGATTGCGCGAAGGGGTTGGCATCGCCGAGCTCGCTGAGCGTTTCGGCCTGGGCGAGGTGGATCTGCTCGACCGCAAGAAGCTGGCCTTGTTCGAAACTCTGGGCCTGGTGTGGAGCCGCGAGGGTCGGGCCGGAGTGACAGGCCAAGGCATGCCGGTGCTCGATGCGCTGCTGGCCGAGCTGGTGCCCGACAGTCTGGCGGCCGCATGAGCGAGGGGGCGCTCCTGAACCAGTGGCAGGAGCACCTCGCATTGGGCCGCCGTCGGTCTCCGCACACGGTCAGGGCCTATGTCGCGACGGCGCAGCGCTGGCTGGAGCGGATCGACGCGACGGATTGGGGCGCACTTGCCCGGCTTGGTCCCGCAGACTTGCGAATGCAGCTGGCGACACGGCGAGCCGAGGGACTGAGCAACGTATCTGCCGCGCGCGAGTTGTCGGCGCTCAAGGCGTTCCTCGCCTATGCGCGGGAACAGGCGGGGTTCGCGGATGCCGCCCCTCCCCGGCTTCGCGGTCCACGGATCAAGAAGGGGCTGCCCCGCCCAGTCACTCCCGACGAAGCCGCTAACCTGGCCGAGACGGTCAGGGAAACCTCGGCCGAGGACTGGATCGGCGCGCGCGATCGGGCGGTGCTGTTGCTGCTTTACGGCGCGGGCCTCCGTATCGCCGAAGCTTTGTCGCTCAAGGGATCGAGCGCTCCTTTGGGCGAGACGCTGGTGGTGACAGGCAAGGGCAACAAGCAGCGCGTCGTGCCGATCCTGCCTTTGGTTCGGACGGCCGTGGCCGACTACGTGTCGCGCTGCCCCTTCCCCCTTGAGCCTTCGCAACCTCTGTTCCGCGGAGCGAAGGGAGGGCAGCTGAGCCAGGGCATGGTGCAGAAGGCCATGGCGCGAGCGCGTATCGCTCTGGGCCTGCCAGCTACCGCAACCCCGCACGCGCTACGCCACAGCTTTGCGACGCACCTCCTCGGCGCCGGGGCTGATTTGCGCAGCCTGCAGGAGCTGCTTGGGCATGCGAGCCTGGGTTCGACGCAGATCTACACCCGGGTCGACGCGGCGACGATGCTGGAAGCCTATCGCTCCGCCCACCCGCGCGAGAAGGCCTAGCGTTCGGCCCGCGGCTTCCAGGTGAAGACACGCCAGAAGTACGCGACGATCGCGAGACCGAAAGCGCCGATCACGATCCACGCCAGCACGTCCTGCGACTCCTCGAAATAGCGGCCGAGCCACTGGCCGCCGTAGATCAGCAGCACATTCCAGATGCCCGCCCCGACGAACGTGAACACCAGGAACTTCCACGCCTTCATGTGCGACAGCCCGGCCGGCAGTGAGATCATCGTGCGCAGGAACGGCGAGAAGCGCAGCACCAGCACGACCCATTGCCCATGCCGCTGGAAGAAGCGGGTGGCGTTCTCGATGTCTTCCCACTCAAGGGTGAGCCAGCGGCCATAGCGTTCGATGAGGGGCGCCAGGCGGCGATAGCCCCATTTGTCGCCGATCCAGAACCACACGTAGTTGCCGGCCGTGGAACCCACGGTCCCGGCAATCAGCAGGGGCCAGAACTCCATCTCCCCGCGCCCGACGAGCAGGCCGCCGATGCCCATGATCACTTCGGAAGGGATTGGGGGGAAAATGTTCTCGATCGCCATCAGCAAGGCGATCCCCCAGTACCCACCTAGCGCGATGGCATCGATGATGAACTCATGCATTGGGGGTCAAACGTGCCGAAGAGCCGAAGGGTTCTGAGAATCCCCCAACGGCGGAAGGCCTACATCGCTCCGTGCCGAGCCTCGATCGCATCCCAGATCAAAGCCGCGGTATCGGTGCCGTTGAACTTGTCGATGGCGACGATGCCGGTCGGCGAAGTCACGTTGATCTCGGTCAGCCACTTGCCCCCGATCACGTCGATGCCGACGAAGACCAGACCGCGCCGCTTGAGCTCAGGGCCCATCGCGGCGCAGATTTCCTCTTCCCGGGCGGTAAGCTCGGTCGCCTCGGCATAGCCGCCTTGCGCCAGGTTGGAGCGGAACTCGCCCTCGCCCGGCTTGCGATTGATCGCCCCGGCAAACTCGCCGTCGACCAGGACGATGCGCTTGTCGCCCTCCGAAACCTCGGGAAGGAACGGCTGAACCATGAACGGCTCCGGCCAGACTTGCCCAAACAGCTCGGTGATGGCGGACAGATTGGTCCCGTCGGCCTCGACCTTGAAGATCGCCTTGCCGCCATTGCCGTGGAGCGGCTTCATCACGACGGCGCCGTGCTTCTGCTGGAAGGCCCGCACGTCCTCGACGCGACGCGCGACGAGCGTCGGCGGCATGAACCGCGCGTAGTCGAGCACGAACATCTTTTCCGGCGCGTTGATCACGCTGCGCGGGTCATTGACCACCAGGGTCTCGCCCTTGAGCCGGTCGAGCAGCAAGGCGGCACTGATGTAGCCAAGGTCGAACGGAGGATCCTGCCGCATCAGCACAACGTCGATGTCGGAGCCGAGGTCGATCTTCGCCTCGTCGCCCTCGAACCCGAAGTGCTGTCCCTCCACGCGCTGGACCCGCACCGAACGCGCCCAAGCGGTGATCCGGCCATTTTCCCAGGCGAGCGAGCGCACGTCATAATGCCACAACCGATGGCCGCGCGCCTGCGCGGCGAGCATCAGCGCAAAACTCGAATCGCCGGCAATATTGATGCTTTCAAGCGGATCCATCTGGACCGCGACACGCAAACTCATTCGATCCCCCTCAGGGCTGCCAGGCGTTGACGATGTGGCGCGGCCAGCGGCCCGGCGCAAGCAGGAGCACGTCGATGCGAATATTCTCTCCCGCAGAAGAATATCTGTGCGCCACGGCTTCGGCGGCCGCGGCGACCCTTCTCAAGCGATATTCGTCGATTGCGGTCGCCAGCCCGGCGTCGCCCGCGCGCCATTTGACTTCGATGAAGGCCACCGTGCTGCCTCGCCGGGCGACGAGGTCGATTTCCCCACGCGGGGTCTTCACGCGTCTGCCGACGATGCGCCAACCCTTTAGTCGCAACAACCAAGCGCCCAACGCTTCGCCACGCCGGCCCTTACGTTCCGCAACCTCGCGCTTCACTCGCCGCGCAACTCCATTGCCCGCGCGTAAAGCACCTTGCGATCGAGCCCGGTCAGCTTGGACACCTGCCCTGCCGCCTGCGAAGCTTTCATCGTCGTCAGCGCCTCACGAAGCAGCGCGTCCGCATCAGCCTCGCTCGCTTCCTCGGCGACTGGCGGGCCGATCAGCAGCACGATCTCGCCGCGCGGCGGGTTTGCTTCGTAGTGGCGCGCCAGTTCCTCAGGACTGCCCGCCCGGCACTCCTCGTAAAGCTTGGTCAGTTCGCGCGCGACCGCCACTTCGCGGCCGGGCAACACCTCACCGATGGCTTCAAGCGATTTACCCAGGCGCGGGGCGGTCTCGAAGAACACCAGCGTGGTCCGCACCGAGGCAAGCTCCTCGAGCACGTCGCGCCGGGCCTTGTCCTTGTTCGGGAGAAAGCCCGCGAACAGGAATCGATCGCTCGGCAGACCGGACAGCGTCAGGGCCATGATCGGCGCGCTCGGTCCGGGCAGGCTGGTCACGGGAATTCCCTCCGCCCTCGCCTCGCTGACAAGGCGGTATCCGGGATCGGAGATCAAGGGCGTCCCCGCGTCGCTGACCAGCACGACCGCCTGACTGCGCATCGCATCGAGCAGCCGCGCCCGGTCTTTCTCCCCCGCATGATCGTCGTATCGCCACAGCGGTTTGGATATTTCGAGGTGGCGCAGGAGCTTGGCCGTGACGCGGGTGTCCTCGCACGCTACCGCATCGCATCGCGCAAGAGTCTCCTTTGCCCTCAGCGTTATGTCACCGAGATTGCCAATCGGGGTGGCAACAATATAGAGGCCATGGGAGAGAGGTTCGGGTCGGTCGGTGTCGTTCACGCGACGCTTGTGGCCCAGTTCAAGTTGGAGCCGCAAGCATGTTGGCAATGACCAGGCGAGTTCTCGCCGTTGGTTTGCTCACCGTTCTCCTCGCTGCCTGTAAGGTCGTGCCCGACAGTGGCCGTCCTGGACCGGCGCCTGGGCCGACCACGGCCCCGGGACCGAGCGAAGACGTCCTTCCCACCGACACCGCGCGCCATCGCGTCGCGTTGCTGGTCCCGCTGTCTGGGGAAAACGCGGCCGTCGGCCGATCCATCGCCAACGCGACCACCATGGCCCTGCTCGACACCAGCGCGCAGAACCTGCGCATCACGACTTATGACACGGCGACCGGAGCGAGCTCCGCCGCCGCCAACGCCATTCGTGACGGGAACAAGCTCATCCTCGGCCCGCTGCTGCGCGAAGACGTGGAGCCGGTGCTGGCCCGCGCCCGTCCGGCCAACGTGCCCTTGGTCTCCTTCTCGAACGACACCTCGGTCGCCCAGCCCGACGTGTTCGTGATGGGCCATGTGCCCGAGCAATCGATTGCCCGCACGATCGCCTATGCACGCGCCCAAGGCGCCCGCAACTTCGCCGCCTTGCTTCCCAACGGCGACTACGGCCGCCGCTCGGGAGAGGCTTTGACCGCGGCGGTTCAGGCCGCGGGCGGCACAGTGGTCGCCACCGAGCGCTACGATCGCGGAAACACCTCGATCGTCAGCGCGGCCGAGCGCTTGAAGGCCCGTGGCGGGTTTGACGCGGTCCTCATCGCCGAGGGCGCCAGGCTCTCGATCATGGCCGCCGATGCGCTCAAGGATGGGGGCACCCTCCGTCTGCTCGGCACCGAGCTGTGGAGCAGCGAAGCAAGCATCGCCAACGCCCCGGCGCTTCGCGGCGCCTGGTATTCCTCGGTGTCCGACACCCGCTACCGCCAGTTCGCAACCAGCTATCAGACGCGTTTCGGAGAACAGCCGTTCCGCGTTGCCACTCTCGGCTATGACGCGGTTCTGCTGACGCTGCGCATTGCCCGCGACTGGCAGCCGGGCCGCAACTTCCCGACTGGTCAGATGCTGGCTGACGATGGCTTCCTCGGCCTCGACGGTCCGTTCCGCTTCCGCAGCACTGGTGTCGGCGAGCGGGCGATGGAGGTGCGGCAGGTCGGAAACGGAACCGTCTCCGTCGTCGATCCCGCTCCAACGCGGTTCTGAGCGCTTCTGGCGACAGGCGGGAGCGGATAACTTCTCGCCTGTCGCTTGAACCCGCGCAAAGCGGCACCCTATAGCCTGATCATGTCCGAAGACCTGTTCGACAAGTTGCCCGCCGGTGGCGGAGATTATGACTCCTCCGCGATCGAAGTCCTCGAAGGGCTCGAGCCGGTTCGCCGCCGCCCCGGCATGTACATCGGCGGCACCGACGAGCGCGCGCTGCACCACCTCGCCGCCGAAGTGCTCGACAACTCGATGGACGAAGCGGTGGCCGGCCACGCCAACCGGATCGAGGTCACTCTCGATGTCGGCAATCGGCTGACGATCAGCGACAACGGCCGCGGCATGCCGGTCGACGAGCATCCGAAGTTTCCGGGTAAGTCGACGCTCGAAGTCATTCTCACCACGCTCCACTCGGGCGGCAAGTTCTCGGGCAAGGCCTACGCCACGAGCGGTGGCTTGCACGGCGTCGGCGTCAGCGTGGTCAACGCGCTCAGCGAGAACGTGCGGGTCGAAGTGGCGCGGAACAAGGAGGTCTACGCGCAGGAGTTTTCGCGCGGGCATCCTCTGGCTCCCCTTGCGCGCATCGGTGCCACGCCCAACCGCCGCGGCACGACGGTGTCATTCACTCCGGATCCGGAGATTTTCGGCGATCGGCAGTTCAAGCCGATGCGGCTGTTCAAGCTCGCGCGCTCGAAGGCCTACCTGTACGCCGGGGTTGAGATCCGCTGGAAATGCGCGCCCTCGCTGGCGACGGATGGCGTGCCCGAAGAGGCGGTATTCCAGTTTCCCGGTGGCCTCAGCGATCACCTGGCCGAGCAAGTCGGGACGCGCGAATGCGTCACCACCGAATTCTTCGCCGGGCGGCAGGACTTCCCGGACGAGCAGGGCCGCGTTGAATGGGCGGTCGCCTGGCCGTTGTGGTCCGATGGCTCGACCAGTTGGTATTGTAATACGGTTCCGACCCCGGATGGTGGCACACATGAGCAGGGCCTGCGTTCAGCGCTGGCCAAGGGCATTCGCGCATTCGGTGAGCTTGTCGGGCAGAAGAAGGCCAAGGACATCTCGGCCGACGACATCGTCACCGGCAGCGAGATCATGCTCTCGGTCTTCATTCGCGAGCCGCAGTTCCAGAGCCAGACCAAGGACCGCCTGACCAGCCCAGAGGCCGCGCGCCTGGTCGAAAACGCGGTGCGCGATCACTTCGATCACTTCCTGGCCGACAACATGGAGCGAGGCCGGGCTCTGCTCGGTTCGGTGATGGAGCGGATGGACGAGCGCCTCCGCCGCAAGGCCGAGCGAGAGATCAAGCGCAAGACCGCGACCAACGCCCGCAAGCTGCGCCTTCCGGGCAAGCTGACGGACTGTTCGGGCGAAGGCGATGCCGAGACCGAGCTGTTCATTGTCGAAGGCGATTCCGCCGGCGGCAGCGCCAAGCAGGCGCGCGACCGCAAGACCCAGGCGATCCTGCCGATCCGCGGCAAGATCCTCAACGTCGCCAGCGCCACGGCCGACAAGATCCGCGCCAACAGCGAGATTGCCGATCTGATCCTCGCGCTCGGTTGCGGCGTACGTAAGGACTGCAACCCCGACCAGCTGCGCTATGACCGGGTCGTCATCATGACCGACGCCGACGTCGACGGCGCCCACATCGCCACGCTGTTGATGACGTTCTTCTTCCAGGAAATGGCAGAGATCGTGAAGAACGGTCACCTGTTCCTGGCGCAACCCCCGCTCTATCGCCTCACGGCCGGCAAAGAGAGCCGCTACGCCCGTGACGACGCGCACCGAAAGGAGCTGGAAGAGACCCTGTTCAAGGGCAAGAAGGTCGAAGTCAGCCGCTTCAAGGGTCTCGGCGAGATGAACCCTCAGCAGCTTCGTGAGACGACCATGAGCGTGGCATCACGGACCATGACCCGCATCACGCTACCTGCAGAGCACGAGCAACGTTTCGCCGTGAAGGAACTCGTCGACCAGCTGATGGGCCGCAATCCGGAGCATCGCTTCAACTTCATCCAGAACCGCGCGGGCGAACTGGATCGCGACCTGATCGACGCCTGATCGGTTGGCTTAGAGCAGGAACCCGACTTCGTAGAGGCCCCAGCGGCGTCCGGCGAACGTGAGCGGCACGAACACGCTGCGCAGCGCCCGGAATCGTCCGTCGCCCAAGTCCTGGCGATAGGCGAACAGGAAGAACTCGCCCTCCCCGTCGAGCGCTCGACGGGTCTGGTTGTCCATGAAGATCTGGCGATTGCGCGCGAATTCCAGGTTGCGCAGGCGCTGGCCCGGGATCTGGCCCTGGCTTCGCTCGGTGATGTGGGTCGGCAGGTAGCCGTTCATGTCGATCAGGCAGCAGCCGACCACCGCGCGCTGCGATCGGGTGTGATTGTCGAGCAAGGGCCTGATTAGGCGGTCGGCGAAGTCGGCGAAGTCGTTGTCGTATTGCACGGGATCGGTGCCCGAGCGCGGACAATAGTTCGTGTCGAACAGCGAAGCCTCGCGCAATTCTGGGCCGCCGAGGTGACGCTCGATCAGCGCGGTGACTTCGCGCGCGCCGGCGAGCGCGAACTCGATCAGCGCTGAATTGCGGGTCTCAATGCCGCCATGGGCGACCTGGTTGAGCATGTCGTTCGCTCGGGTTTCCAGATCGTCGAGTTGCTCGCAGGCCTGCTTCGCCCGGAGAGCGCTCTCGGCCGCGACCTCGCCGAATTCGACGAGCCCGGCGTCGAGCGTCGCAACGTCGATCTCGGCGCGTTTGTTGCTGGCAGCGATCGCCTGGGACCTGTCGCGGAACTGGTGCACCAGCGCCGCCATCTCGGACAAGGATTCGCTCAGCGCTTCGATATGGCGGGTCGTTTCCCGGCCGCTGGCGATATTGGCTTTCAGCGAGCCGATCAGCGTCCCGGCGGATTGCTCAAGCCGGGTGATGCTGCGTCCGACCTGGGTCGAGGAATCCGAGGTGGTGTGCGCCAGTCGCCGGATCTCCGTCGCCAAGACCTCGAACGGCCGCGTCGCTTCCCCGCCGCGCGCCGCCTCGATGCGGGCATTGAAGCTCAAGAGTTCGGTCTGCTCCGCCAGTTGGTTGAGCGTCCGGGTCACGTCGCCAATGGTGCCAAGGGTTTCGAGGAAGCCCTGGAGCTGGCCGTCGATGCCGGTGACGTCAGCGACGAGGCGCGAAACCTCATTGAGAGAAACCTGCGCAACCTTGTTACCGCGCTCAAGCACGTCGAAGGCCACGGTTGCCGTTTGCAGCAGTTCATCGGTTGCCCCGCGGCTTTCCGCCTGGCTGGCGTTGAGCGAGGCCATCGCTTCCACGAGATGTTCAAGCCGGACAGCCTCGGCCGAAATCTGGCGATTGAGCTTGCCGACGATACCGCCGGTGTCGCTGCATTGGACCGAGATATCCCCCGCCTGCTCGCCCAGTTGCGCGAGAAGACCCTCGATCTCAGGTCGGATCGAAACTGCTAATTCCCCCATAGGTCTCTGACGATGCCGCACCGCATCATGCAATGCAACAGCAATGCTGCAACGCAGAAATCAAAGGGTGAGAGCCGAGCCGGACCTCACTTACAGCGCGTAGGAAATCTCGTAGTCGCCCCAGCGCCGCCCGTTGATCACGATCGGCACACTGGCGAGGCGCACGACACGGTATTGCTTGCCGTCGCCCTCGTAGCGGTAAACCGCCATCGAGAAGCTCGCAGCGCTCTTCTTGATGCGCCTGTCGATGGCGTTGAAGATGATGCGTCCGTTGCGGCAGTACTGCAGATCGTGCTGGTAGTCGCCCGTCGGCTTCCGCGAACGGTCCGAAAGGTGCGTCGGCAGGAAGCCATTGCGGTCATCACATACCGTAGCGACGATGCGGGTGTCCGAAGCCTTGATCCGGTCGAGCACGGGACGCCAATTGGCATCGGCCCAATCGCAGAACTTGTTGCGGAAGAGCTGCGGGTTGGTGCCCGCAACCTCGATGTAGTTGTCGTCGAACAAGGCCGCTTCACTCAGCTTGCCACTCGAAATTGCTTCCTTGGCGAGAGTGACGACTTCCTCGGCGGCAGCCTGCGCGCGTTCGACCATCTCGCTGTCCTTCGGCGCGAGCCCCGCGTGGACGATCCGGTCGAACATCACGCTCGCCATTTCCTCGAGGTCGCCCATGCAGTGCTGCGCGCTGCTCAGCTTTCCCTCGTTGTCCTTGGCCGCCTCGTTGAACGAGGCCAGCACCTGCTGGAGCTGCTCGACGTGACCGCTGATCGCGCCCGTTGCGCGGGAAATCTGGTCGTTCTGCCGATCGACCTCGGTCACGACTTCGCTGACGCTGATCAGCGTGTCTTCGATCCGCGACACCGAATTGCGCGCATCGTCGCGAACCTTCACGCCCTTCTCGATTTCGACGATGACCTGCTCGGCTTCGACGCCGAGCGCGTCGATCGTGCGCATGATTTCATCGGTGGCGAGACGGGTGTCGTTCGCCAGGCTCTTCACCTCACCGGCCACCACCGCAAAGGTGCGGCCTGCCGCACCCGCGCGAGCCGCTTCGATCGTGGCATTGAGCGCGAGAATGTTGGTGGTCTGGGCGAGCTTGTCGATGTCCTGCGAACACCGGCGGACCTGTTCCATCGCAGCCGCAAATCCGGTGACATGATGGGTCAGCTTGTCGACCAGCTGCAGGAGGTTGCCGATCTCGGCCAGCGAAGAGCGGATGTGCCCCGTGCCTTCGCCCAGCTGATCGATCGCCCGCTGCGACAGCAACCGCGATTCATCGCAGGCCTGGGCAACCTGATCCTGATCTGAGTTGAGGGTTTCGACGGTGCCAAGCAGTGCGGAATGCTCGGCCCGCAGACGTTCGGACGACGCAATGACCGACTGGATCAGGCCAGAAACGTCGGAGCAACCGACAGTAACCTCGCCACACGCCTCCGAAATGCCCTCAATCGCGTCCCCATCGGGAACGCGAATGGTCTCTTGCAGCATTCTAACCCCCACCCCTTATCTTGTAGAGATAGCGGTATCATTAGTTTGGTTAGCGAGACGTTAAGGCTATTCCGTTGCCAGCGAGGGAACTGACGCCGCGCCGAGAACCCGGCGAGCCAGAACAACGAACAAAAATCCCGTTATCAGCGGCATTACAGGTATTCCCGCGTGCAGGGCCAGAGGCCGAGCCAAGGCCGCTCCAGCGAAGCCGAATACCAAGGCCAGCCGCTCCCAATCGCGAAACCCGGTCGCGGCAAGATAGATCAACGGAAACGCCAACAGGACCATGTCGTAATCGAGTACGAAGGGGGTGACCAACGGCGCCCCGGCGAGCACCAGGGCAGCGAGAGCGCTGTTCCAACGTCGTCCCCAGGCCGCCCACACTACGGCACCTGCGACGGAGATCGCCACGATACCCTGCACAGCGAAGGCTACGCCGTTTGGCGCGCCGAGTAGTTTCAACGCTGCCAGCGGGCTCATCATCTTCGCGTAGGCTACTTCCCCCGCGACCAACGCTGACTGCGCACGGTCGCTCGCAAGGTACCAATCGGCCCAGATGGTCCAGCCAAAGAGGGCCGCGCTCGCAATCGCCACGGCCAGAGCGGTCACCCCGGCCGCAAGGATGACGCGCCATTCGCGGGTCATCAGCAAGGCCAGGGGGAGCAGGAGGCCGAACTGCGGCTTGATCGTTGCCAGGCCGAACAGCGCGCCGGCCAGTATCGGCGCCCGCGGCACCAGCAAGGCACCGAGCCCAAGCAGGCCCGCAACCAGGAACGCGCTCTGGCCGTGCGTAATGGTCAGCAAGACCGGAGGAAATGCGGCGCAGAGAAGCCAGGTCGGGCGATCGACCGCCATCTCGTCGAGCCATTTGCGCACTGCGAAAACGTAGAGCGAACCCGTCGCTAGCAGCCACCCGACCAGCGCCGGGAAATAGCTGACAAGTCCGAGCGGCCAGCAAAACGGCAGGAACGAGGGCGGATATAAGAAGGCCATGTAGCCGTTTTCCGGGGCGTAGAACGCCCGTTGCGCGGCAATGTGTGCCGCCGCATCGTATACCGGCGCCCCCGAATGGAGCATCTGGCCGGCTGCCCAGAAGCTCAAGAAATCGGTGCCAAGCAAGGAGCCGTTGCGATCGATCCCGCCCTGTGACGTCGCCACGAGCAGTACCAGGCTCGCGACGTTGATCGCCGCGAACAGCGCCAGGTATACGGTGGCCCGCGACCTATCCAGCCAGTCAGCCTTGCGGAAAAAGTGCCACGTCATGACCGCCCATTAACCACGCGGGCCTTGCCACTCCGTTACCGCGGCTCGCCGCCGCGTCAGCTATCCTTGGGCGGACCCAGCCGTTCACGAGGAACCTTGGTGAACATCTCCTGCACCTTCGGGCGCGCGTTGATCTGTTCGATCCAACGGACGAGGTGCGGCGTGTCCTGCTTGTTCACCTGATCGGCAAACCCGACTTCCATGCCGTTGGCGATCGCGAAGTTGCAGATGTCGGCCAGTGAGAACATCCCGCCGGCCAGCCATTCGTTGTCTGCCAGATGATCGTCGAGCTTGCGCACCGAGACGCCAATCTTGCGCATCTCTTCGTCGAGCAGATCCTGCGGGAAGCCCTCTCGCGCCCGGCGCCACTTCACCTGCTGCTCGGGAATCGGGATCTTCTTCAGATGCTCCTCGAACTCGGCATCGCTGAGCTGCTGGGCCATGAACCGGACGCCCCGATGCCAGCCGATGGTAGAGACGCACCAGCAGAAGTATTCGTCGACCCACTTGGTCCAGACACGCATCTGGGCGCGGTCGTAGGGATCGTCCGGACGCAGCTTCACCGCGGTCGGATGGGCATCTTCGAGGTATTCGCAGATCACCGTGCTTTCAGTGACGATGCGTCCGTTATCATCGAGCGCCGGGACCTGTCCGCGCGGATTGACGGCCTTGTACCAGTCCGAATGGTGCTCGAACTTGGCCGGGTTCAGCAGATGCTGTTCGTATTCGAGGCCCTTTTCGAACAGTGTGAGCATCGGCTTGAGCGAGTTCGCGCCCGGTCCGAAGCTGTAAAGCTTGAGCATCCGTCTCTCCTTGCGTTTGACCAAGGCTTAGCAGCGAGCGCGGGATTTTGAAGACAGCGGAATCGTGATACAACCGAGTCAAAAGGAGAGGACCTGTTGCGCACCGCCATTGCCCTTATCGCACTCGCACTCACCACCGGCGCCACGGCGCCGAAGGAAGTCCCGCTGGCGCCGGCGCCCGGCGCTACGCACGCCCTGGCCAACACAATGGCCGATAGTTGCATTGGCCGTATAGAACTGGTCCGTCAGGAACGGGGCCAACCAGCGCTCCAGCGGGACGCCGACAAGACCGAGGAAGGGCTGCTGATCGCCGCGGTCGACCAAAGGGTCAGCGGTTGTTCGGTCATGGTCATGCGAAACGATACCAGCGACATCCGCCCGGTACCGAAGATCAACGAGCCCGCGCAGGTCCGCCCGCTTCGATAGACCCGATGCTGCTCAGTAGAGCAGCAGGTCTTTCACGTCCTCACGCCATTCGGCCTCGTCTGCGCTCGTCAGAGCGTCGAGGTCGCCTGGTTTTGCGGCCGCATCTTCGACCCATTCGCGCAGGACATGGCCGCCGTTGATCACGTCGATCGCCAGGCGTTCGAACTCATACTCGTAGGGGAAATCCCGCCAGATCTCGTAGTCGGGGTAGAGGTTGCGGATGGCCTTGAACGCCAGGGCCTGCAACCGCCAGGGGCGGAACACCTCGTGCTGATAGAACCCGCCTTCGGCGTGGATCATCAAGGCGTTGCACAACTCTCCTGCGTACTTGTGGAAGGTCGGGGTAAACCAGCACTCGCGGATGGCGCAGCCCGCCAGCCAGTCCGGTGCCACACGCTGCATTTCGGCCAGGACAGCCCCCGCGTCGACATCGGGCGCCCCGAACAGAACTTCGAGCGGCCGAGTCGTGCCGCGCCCTTCGCTCAGGGTCGTGCCTTCCAGCATGACCGTGCCGGCGTAGGCCCGCGCCATGTTCAGGCTGGCCGCGTTGGGGCTCGGGTTGATCCAGATGCGGCTCTCAGGCCAGCCGAAGCCGGGGCCTGCCTCGGGGAGCCAATCGTGCATCTCGATAACGCGATATTCGACGTCGAGCCCGAAGCGGTGAATGAACCAGTGCCCCATCTCGCCCATCGTCAGGCCGTGGCGCATCGGCATGGGGCCGGCGCCGACAAAGCTCTCCTGGCCTGGGATGAGGAGTGTCCCTTCGACTGGTCGGCCCGCCGGGTTCGGACGGTCGAGGACCCAGACTTCCTTGCCGTACCGGGCCGCTTCCTCGAGCAGATAGAGCAAGGTCGTGCAGAAGGTGTAGATGCGGCAGCCGAGGTCCTGCAGGTCGAACAGGAACACGTCGGCAGAACTCATCATCTGCCCAGTCGGCCGGCGAACCTCTCCGTAGAGACTGAACAAGGGAATGCCGTAGCGGGCATCCGTCTCGTCCACGGTCTCGACCATGTTGTCCTGCTTGTCGCCCTTGATCCCGTGCTGCGGTCCGAAGGCCGCCGTCACGTTGATCCCGGCGGCGAAGAGCGCGTCGAGCGAATGGGTCAGGTTGGCGGTCACAGAGGCGGGATGCGCCACCAGCGCGACCCTCTTGCCTTCCAGAGGTGCTCTCAGCTCCTGCTCCGCGAGCAGGCGGTCGATCCCGAATTTCATGCTGCTCCCGGTGCCGGAAGCGTGGCGGTGAAGCAAGCGGGTGAGTGGAAGTCTGGTGCACCTTCGGGGTGGGCGAGCGCCCAGTAGCTCTTCACCCCGCCCTGCTCTTCGATGACGGCGCTCATGCCCATCGCGCATTCGGTTTGGGGGAGGCCGCCGATGGGAATCGCGGCATCGAAGATCGCAAAGGTGCTTCCCAGCCGCATCGTGCACTCAGGCTCGCGCGGGAACGGGCGTTCGGCCATGCCCCAGCGATAGGCCTCGAAATCGTAGGCGTTCCAGCGCTCGGACGGGGAGAGGTTGAGTTCGACGTAGGCGCTCTGGCCTTCGGGCTTCAGGAACAGCTCGAAGCATGTGGTTTCCCACAGCCCGTCCGCCCTTCCCTTGCCGGAAAACGGCGGCACGACGAGCTGTTGCGACCCTTCGATACGCCAGCGCACGCGGAGCCAGTTGGCATCCGATCCTATCACGCGAGCCTCGATCCGGCTCACGGCTGAAGCAGGACGATCGGGGTGCGGGGTCAGCAGATGCGTTTGCAAGCGTTCAACCCCGTGCTACGCGCCCGCCCCGATCAAGGAAGCGCTATGAGCCAGTACAAGTCCGACCTTCTCCGCCTTCTCGACGAGCGAGGCTACATCCACCAGATGACGGACGCGGAGGCACTCGATGCCCTCGCGGCGAAGCAGGTCGTGCCCGGCTATATCGGCTTCGACGCCACGGCGCCATCGCTCCATATCGGCAGCCTGGTGCAGATCATGATGCTCCGCCGGCTGCAGCAGACCGGGCACAAGCCTGTCGTCCTGATGGGCGGCGGCACGACCCGCATCGGCGATCCGACCGGCCGCGACGAGAGCCGCAAGATGCTGACCGACCAGACGATCGAGGACAACATAACCTCGATACGAACGGTTTTTGCCAAATTGCTAAAGTTCGGCGACGGCCCAACCGATGCCATCATGGTCAACAACCACGATTGGCTCGGCCAACTCGGCTACATCCAGCTGCTGCAGGAAGTGGGCACGCACTTCACCGTCAACCGCATGCTCAGCTTCGACTCGGTCCGCTTGCGGCTCGAACGCGAACAGCCGATGACCTTCCTCGAATTCAACTACATGATCCTGCAGGGCTACGACTTCCGCCACTTGTGCAAGGACCAGAGCGTCCGACTGCAGATGGGTGGATCGGATCAGTGGGGCAACATCGTCAACGGGGTGGAGCTCACCCGCCGCATGGACGGGGTCGAAGTCTTCGGCCTGACCACTCCACTGCTAACCACGGCAGACGGCGCAAAGATGGGCAAGACCGCCGCGGGCGCCGTGTGGCTCAACGAGGATCAACTGCCGAGCTACGATTTCTGGCAATACTGGCGCAACGCAGACGACCGTGATGTCGGCCGGTTCCTGCGCCTGTTCACCGACTTGCCGCTCGATGAAATCGCCCGCCTCGAGGCTTTGGAAGGGGCCGAGATCAATCAGGCCAAGATCGTGCTCGCCAATGAGGTCACAAAGCTCGTCCGCGGCGACGACGCCGCGAGCACGGCCGAGGCCACCGCAGCGGCGACCTTTGCCGGCGGCGGGATGGGCCAGGATTTGCCGGTTCTCGAAGTCACATCCGAGGGTGTCCGTCTGGGTGCGGCCTGCACGGCTGTCGGCTTCACGGCCTCCAACGGAGAAGCGAAACGCAAGATCGCCGAGGGTGCAGTGCGAGTTGACGATGTCGCGCAATCCGATCCGGGCTTGCTGATCGAGCTATCTCCGGGAGAGGAGCGTAAGCTCAGCCTCGGGCGCAAGCGACACGCGATCCTGCGGGGGGCCTGAACAACTCCCCACCCCCTCCTTTACCCTTTGTCCAGCTTTTGCTGGCATTTGCTTCCTTGGGGTTGCAACGAATTAAGGGGTGAGTGAGAGCTATGGCAGGTGGAGCCCAGCTTTCTGTGACGGAAATGCGTCGCGCGGCGCGGCATCCGGTTGATTTTCCGACGATCGGAGAACATCGGACCGTCGGTGATATCAAGCTGCACATCAGCAATCTTTCGGCTCACGGCTTCATGGTCGACGCCATCGAGGTCGACACTCCCACGCCGGCCCGCGGAGACCGCGTAATCGTCCGGTTGCCCGTCATCGGTCGAATCGAAGCCTACTGCATCTGGCGGACCGGCGATCGCGCAGGTTTCCAGTTCGAACGCATCCTGCGGCTCGACGATTTTGTCGGCATGATCGAGCAGATACAGCCCAACTCACGCGTGCGTCGCCGGGGCTGAGCTTCGCGCTCAGTCGTGGGCTACAACGACCACTTGAAGGCTGATAAGCGCTAGTATCTTGGCGCCCCCGCGCACACCTGCCATGGGGCGCGAGTGACTGCGCCTCTCGTTGAGCCCACCTCCCCGCTTCAGATCGCCGATTATCGGCGCTTCTGGCTGGCCCGTTTCCTCGCCGTGTTTGCTACCCTGTCGATGGTAGTCCTGATCGGCTACCAAACGTACGACGTAGCGCGCGCCGACTATGGCATGAGCGTTCGCGATGCAGCCTTCATGCTCGGACTGCTCGGAGCAGCGCAGTTCGTCCCGCTGTTCCTCCTGACTCCCGTGGCTGGTGTGGCGGCAGACCGATTCGACCGCCGCCGCGTGGTCCTGTTCGCCAACGTGATCGACTGCGGCATCGCCGTGACGCTTGCCCTCGCCACCGCTGCGGATGCGCTGAGTCTGCCACTTCTCTTCGGCCTTGCGGCTGCGCACGGATCGGCCCGAGTCTTCAATGGGCCAGCGCTCAGCGCCATTGCTCCCAATATCGTGCCGCCGGCCCTGCTGCCGAAGGCGATCGCGCTCAGTTCAATCGCCTGGCAGGTCGCCACAGTGGCTGGCCCAGCGGTGGGCGGTTTCCTGTTCGCGCACACACCAGCATTGCCGTACTTTATCGCAGCCGGACTGCTGCTGCTCTCGGGCCTGCTCATATCGAGCGTCCGCCCGGTTCGTGCGGTTCACCAGGGGCCGCCGGTTCATCCGCTGCGCCAGATCCTCGATGGCTTCACCTTCGTGCGCCGCGAGCGGTTTCTGCTCGGATGCATCACACTCGACCTGTTCGCGGTTCTGCTTGGCGGGGCCACGGCGATGCTGCCCGTGTTCGCGCGCGACATTCTTCACGTCGGCCCTGAGGGCCTCGGCCTGATGCGCGGAGCCCCGGCCGTCGGTGCTGCGCTGGTAGCCGCATGGCTCTCGTGGCGGCCACTGGCGAACAACGTCGGGGTCAAGATGCTCTGGGCGGTGGTCGTCTTCGGCCTCGCGACCATAGCTTTCGCCTTGTCACGCAATTTCCTGCTCTCGATGGGCACGCTGGCCGTGCTCGGAGCGGCGGACATGATCTCCGTGTTCATCCGCAACTCGCTCGTCCAGCTCAACACGCCCGACACCATGCGCGGCCGGGTTTCGGCCATTTCGGGCCTGGCGGTTTCCGCGAGCAACGAATTAGGCGAACTGCAGTCGGGCTTGGCGGCCGCACTCCTGGGAGCCGCCGGAGCGGTTGCCTTTGGCGGTGTCGGTGCGATAGTAATTACCGCAATCTGGGCCTGGATCTTTCCTGAGCTGCGTAAAGCAAGGACGTTCGCCCCGACATTTCTGCACGAAGAGACCGGCAAGGAACCCGCCAAATGAAAGCAGACAACGTCCTCGCAACCATCGGCAACACCCCGCACATCCGCCTGTCGCGGCTGTTTCCCGACCATGAAGTCTGGGTGAAGAGCGAACGGTCCAATCCCGGTGGGTCGATCAAAGATCGCATCGCCCTGGCCATGGTGGAGGCAGCGGAGCAATCCGGTGCCTTGAAGCCCGACGGCACGATCGTCGAGCCGACCAGCGGCAACACCGGCATCGGCCTGGCGATGGTGGCTGCGGTCAAGGGCTACAAGCTCATTCTGGTCATGCCTGAATCGATGTCGCTAGAGCGCCGCCGCCTGATGCTGGCCTACGGCGCGACATTCGATCTCACGCCCAAGGAAAAGGGCATGAAGGGCGCACTCGAGCGGGCGCAGCAGATCGTCGACGAAACACCGGGCGCGTGGATGCCGCAGCAGTTCGAGAACCCTGCCAACGTCAAGGTCCACGCCGAAACGACGGCGCAGGAGATTCTGCGTGATTTCGGCGATGCGCCGCCAGCGCTGATCATCACGGGCGTAGGCACCGGCGGCCATCTCACGGCTTGCGCCGAGCAACTCAAGAAGGCGTGGCCGGAACTCAAGGCCTACGCTGTCGAACCGACACTTTCGCCGGTCATTTCCGGCGGTCAGCCTGGCCCTCACCCGATCCAGGGGATCGGCGCGGGGTTCATTCCAGCGAACCTCCACACCCAGGCCATCGACGGCGCTATTCAGGTCGAGCCGGAGGATGCCAAGGAGATGGCTCGCCGCTGCGCGCGCGAAGAGGGTCTCCTCGTTGGAATCAGCTCCGGCGCTACGCTGGCCGCCATTCAACAGAAGCTCGCTGAACTGCCAGCCGGAACCCGGGTGCTCGGCTTCAACTACGACACGGGCGAGCGCTATCTCTCCGTGCCAGACTTCCTGCCCACCGAGTAGGACGTCGGGTCAACCGACCCGTTGCATGATGATGAGCACAGACTCGGCGTTGTCGAAGGATTGAGAATCGCCTTCGAAGCCGCAATCGCCAGCATCGTGAATGTGATCACGGGGCACGCCGGCCGTAGCAAGGGCGTCAAAGACCTTTGCGCGGCGTGCCTCCCCGAACTCCCCGACCGACTTGGTTGAGCAAAGTATCAACGACGATCCGGGGAACGCGTCGAGATTGAGCGGGATTTTGGCGACAGATGCCGAGGCATCCTGACTCAGCTCAGTCAGTGGCGCCGAAAACCGAATCCACCATTGGCCCGTTCGGTCCGACGATGGCGAAGATACGATCGAGGTCGCAGCAGCCGCGGCCAGAGTTAGAAGGCCCGAGATTTGCATCGGGCTAGTCTATCAAATCCCTGGCGGTCCAACAATTGCCTGATGAGAACCGGCGGGATGTCCGGACTTTCGCCGCTTTTACTCTGTGGCTATTGGTTAACGATGAGCCTTGAACCCTTCACCTACTTCGACGGCACCACCCAGCTTACCGGCTGCGTCGCCAATCCAGCTGCCACTCCCCGCGCGGCCATTCTGGTTTTCCCGACCATCATGAATTCGACACCCGTGGTGGAAACAAAGGCACTGGCGCTGGCCGAGGAGGGTTATCTAGCTCTGATTGCCGACTTCTACGGCAGGCAGCCGAGAAACTTCGACGAGGCCCGTGCAGCTGCTGCGGAAATTCGCCCTGATCCGCTCATCTATCGCCGCCGCCTCAAAGCCGCGCTGAAGGCCTTGGCAACACAACCTGAGGCCCGCGGACTTCCGCTAGCGGCCATCGGCTTTTGCATGGGCGGCCAGGCAGCGCTTGAACTCGCCCGCGACGGAGCTCCTCTCGAGGCGGTAGTTAGCTTTCACGGCCTGCTCGACACCGGCCTCCGGGCCGAACCGGACGGCATCAGCGCGCGGATATTGGTGTGCCACGGCGATGCCGATCCCATGGTTCCACGTAGCCAGGTTCTGGCTTTCTGGGAGGAGATGGATGAGGCTCAGGCGAACTGGCATTTCCATTCCTACAGCCGCGTGAAGCACGGCTTCACCAACCCCGCCCCCAACGACAACCCTGCTACCGCCTACGACGCCAGCGCCGACCGACAGAGCTGGGCGGCCATGCTCGAACTGTTCGACGAAGTGTTTGCTTAGCCAAGGAGCGGGATCACCCCCGTAGGAAGTCTTCCGCCGGGAGCGCCATAAGTACCTCAGCTCCAGCCTCGACCTTCTGGCGCAGCATCCCAACCTGCGGCAGTGTATGCAGCGCGTAGTGCCGCGCAGTGATGAGCTTCGCCGCGCAGAAGGTTTCTTCCCGATCAGGCAAAGCCGCCTTTGCCAGTCGCAACCACATCCATCCGATGGCGGTCACACCCATCATTTGCAGAAAGGCATAAGAACCGGCGCCAAGATTGTTGGGGTCAGCCTTCGCCAGGGTCATGAGCGCAACTGCGGCTTCGCGTACTTCGCGAACGGCATCGCTTAGAGGTGCCGAGATGAAGTCGAGAGCCTCGTCGGCATCTCCGCAATCGCTCCCCACCGTCGCAAGGAACTGCTCAAGGACGGCACCTTTATCGCGTGCAACCTTGCGGCCAGCCAGATCGAGCGCCTGAACGCCGTTCGCGCCTTCGTAGAGCATGGCCACACGGGCATCCCGAACGATCTGTTCGACGCCCCACTCGGCAATATAGCCGTGACCGCCGAAGATCTGCTGCATCGCCACGGCCGTCTCGAAGCCGCGGTCGGTACCATAGGCCTTGATCACCGGAGTCAGCAGGCCGACCAGCGCATCAGCCTCGGCTCGTTCGGATTCGCTAGCTGCGCCGTGAGAAAGGTCGATCTGCAGCGCGGTCCATAGCACGAGCGCGCGGAAACCTTCGGTGAACGCGCGGGCATCCATCAGCATGCGGCGCACGTCAGGATGGACCACAAGCGGATCAGCGACCGCATCGCTGCCGGGTGCCCGGCCCTGCTTGCGATCGAGCGCGTAGCTCACCGCCTTCTGGTAGGCGTGTTCGGCGTGACCGAGGCCCTGGTTGCCGCAGCTTAAGCGCGTGGCGTTCATCATGATGAACATGGCCGCCAGCCCTTCATTCTCCGCGCCGACCAGCCAGCCCTTGGCACCGTCGAAGTTCATGACGCAGGTCGCGCTCGCGCGGATGCCCATCTTGTGCTCGATAGCTCCGCAACTCACCGCATTGCGCGAGCCGTCGGGGAGCACTTTCGGCACCAGGAAGAGCGAAATCCCGCGCGAACCCTCGGGAGCGCCCGGCAACTTCGCGAGGACGAGGTGAACAATATTGTCCGTGAGGTCGTGCTCGCCTCCCGAACAGAAGATCTTCTCCCCGGAGATGACGAAGCTGCCATCGTCACTGGCTTCAGCCTTCGTGCGGATCAGGCCGAGATCGGTCCCCGCCTGAGCCTCGGTGAGTGCCATGGTTGCCAGCCACTCGCCTGAGACGATTTTCGGCAGCCACTCGGCCTTGAGTTCGTCGGAGGCCTTGGCTGCCAGCGTAAGGACCGCGCCGATGATAGAGCCGGTGTACATGTTGAAGGCGTGACAGGAGGAGTTGAGGAATTCCTCCACGGCCGTGCCCAAGACGTGCGGCAAGCCCTGACCGCCGAACTCCTCAGGCATCGCGAGCCCGCCCCAGCCCGCGTCGCGGTACTGAGCATAGGCATCGGGGAAGCCCTGGGGCGTCGTTACCGAGCCGTCGGCGTGGCGAGTACAGCCCTCGCGATCGCCCACCTGGTTGATGGGGGCGATAACCTCTGCACAGAATCGTCCACCTTCCTCGATGATCGAATCGATCAGGTCTGCGTCGACGGCCGCAAAGGCGGGAAGTGAAGAGTAGCCTTCAATGTCGAGAAGGTTGGTTAGAACAAAACGGACATCGCGGAGCGGCGGAGTGTAGCTGGACATGAGTGCCGCCTAGCGCCGCTCAGTCGCCGATGCGAGTCAGGCTTTCACCTTCGAGCGCTCGATAAAAGCAACTCCGCGCACCGGTGTGGCAAGCCGGGCCGGCGGGCCGAACCTTGAGCACAAGAGCGTCCTGATCGCAGTCGACCAGAATCGATTCGACGTTGAGGACGTGCCCCGACGATTCGCCCTTCATCCAGAGGCGCCCGCGGCTGCGCGAATGGAAGTGCGCCTTGCCCGTCTCGCGCGTCTTTTCGAGCGCCTCGCGATCCATGAAGGCAAACATCAGGATTTCGCCAGTCACGGCGTCCTGAACGATAGCGCTCAGCAAGCCATTCGCGTCGAACTTGGGCTGGAAGAGGGTCCCTTGCTCAACGAGGGCAACGTTGTCTGGCTTAGAAATCGGATCTATCCTCTTGACCTGAATGGACAAAACAGCGGAGCGCTGATGTCGCTTGTTGCAGGATAACCACAGACCTGGCCCAAAATCCATGCTGCGCCGCGATGGCTCTTTGTAACAGAACCTTTCGATGGGATGAATGTGTCAGCGGCTTTGACGGGCCGCGACCGACCGGAGGCCGGTGAAACGGGCCAAGGAAGGGGGGTCTCGGCAACAGCCTGAAAGGCGGGCCGGGAACATGAGGGATTGGACCGACGCATCCGCTGGGGGGCGATGCGGGAACCGGTCCAGCGAACTTCGTCACGCGAACGCCCGGGGCCAACCCCCGGGCGTTTTGCGTATGGCTAGAGCGCTTCGTTGAGCACTCTCGCGAAACAGGTGACGATCACCTTTTCGGCCCCGCCCCGTTTGAGCGCTCGGACGCAGGCGTCTGTCGTGGCCCCGCTTGTGATCACGTCGTCGACCAGCACTATCTTGGCGCCCCGCAAGCGATCGACACAGCGCGGATTGATAGCGATCGCCCCCGACAAGGCACGCGCCCGAGCGCTGCGGCCGAGCCCGCCGAGTGAGGGCGTGGATTTTCGGCGGACCAGGGCGTCCACGAAGAGTTGCTGACTTCTCAAGCCGGCGACTTCGCGTGCCAGGAGCGCAGCTTGGTTGTATCCTCGCCGCCATAGCCGCCAACGATGCAGCGGCACTGGGACGACCTGCCATTCGCCCTCGAGCTCAGGCAACCGGGCGGTCGCCATGCGCGCCAGCATCGATGCCAACGCGATCCGCCGTCCGTGCTTGAACGCCAAGACCAGCTTGCGCGAAGCGTCGTTGTACAACGTCCCCGCGGCAATGCCGTCGTGACGGGGCGGCTCAGCCAAACAGGGTGCGCAAACCGAGCCTCGGGCAACCGTCTCGCTGTCAAAGGGACGCTGGCATAAGATGCAGGCAGGTTCTCCCGGTATGACCAGTTCGCTCCAACAGGCCGGGCAAAGGCCGTCCTGGCTGGTGATGCCGTCACCGCAGGCTGGACACCTCGGCGGATAGACGAGGTCCACCAGCGGTGCGAAGGCCTCGGCGAGCTTCATCCGCGCGCAGCCTTGCGCGATTCCCCAGCGCAATGCAGGAGCGGCAGATGTCCAACGCACCGCCGACCATCTTCTCGTCCGCCCGCCGGATCGCAGCAAGGCGCCGCATCGGCAGACTGCAGCAGCGACCTAACCCTGCACGATTCGTAATCGAGGACATGGTCAGCGACGTACTCGAGCGGCTCGCTTTCCTGCGTCACGAACCAAAGCGAGCGCTGGTGATCGGTGACTGGACGGGTGAACTTGCCCGCGCTCTTCGGCAACAAGGTGTCGAAGTCGAAGAGGCCGACGCTGCCTCTGGATTCGACGAAGAACGCCCCTTCCCGTCCGACGGCTTCGATTTCGTGTCGAGCCTCTCGTCGCTCGATACCGTGAACGACCTTCCCGGCGCCTTGATTCACATGCGCCGGGCCCTGAAGCCAGGCGGCCTGGCTATCGCGAGCTTTGTCGGAGCGGGCAGCTTGCCCGCGCTTCGCCGGATCATGCTGGCAGCGGACGGCGACCGGCCCGCCGCGCGGCTTCATCCGCAGGTCGACGTTCGAGCTGGCGCGCAGCTGCTCCAACGAGCCGGGTGGGCAGATCCAGTGGCCGATAGCCGTGCCCTGACCGTTGCCTACCGTTCGCTCGAGCAGTTGGCCGCGGACCTGAGGGCGCAAGGGCTCGGCAACGTTCTCGCCTCGCGCACACCGCCGCTGGGAAAGGCTGGCCTTGAGCGAGCTCGGGCCGCCTTCGCCGCCGATGCCAATGAGCGCGGCCGCGTGGTCGAGACCTTCGAAATCGTCACGCTCAGCGGCCGGCATCCTTCGAAGAACCTCGGCTAAGCGCCTTTCAGAGCAGCCTGGGCCGCGGCAAGCCGGGCGATCGGCACGCGGTAGGGCGACGCGCTGACGTAATCGAGACCGACCGCTTCGCAGAACGCGATGCTGGCCGGATCGCCGCCATGCTCACCGCAAATGCCGAGCTTGAGATCGGGCCGGGTCGCCCTGCCCCGCTCGGCCGCCAGCTTCACCAGTTCGCCCACTCCGTCGACATCGAGACTTACGAAAGGATCGCGCGGATAGATGCCCTGATCCACGTAGGTCTCGAGAAACCGCCCGGCGTCGTCGCGGCTGACGCCGAGAGTGGTCTGGGTCAGGTCGTTGGTGCCGAACGAGAAGAACTTGGCCTCCTCGGCAATCTCACCCGCCATCAGCGCTGCGCGCGGCAGCTCGATCATTGTGCCGACAGTATAATCGAGGGTCCGCCCCTTCTCGGCGAAGACCTTAGCCGCAGTCTCGTCGACCAGCGCCTTAAGGATGGCGAGTTCCTTGCGGGTGGCGACCAGCGGGATCATCACTTCGGGCACAACCGCCTCGCCGCTGGCTTCGGCGACTTCGCACGCCGCTTCGAAAATCGCCCGCGCCTGCATCTCGTATATCTCGGGGAAGGTGATGCCGAGGCGGCAGCCACGGTGGCCGAGCATCGGGTTGAACTCGTGCAGTTCCTCCGCCCGGCGCTTGAGGTGGTCGACGCCGATACCGCTCGCTTCGGCAAGGTCGGCAAAGTCGTGCTCTTCCTGCGGCAGGAACTCGTGCAGCGGCGGGTCGAGCAAACGGATCGTGCACGGCAGTCCCGCCATCGAGCGGAAGATCTTGGCGAAGTCTGCCCGTTGTTCGGGCAGCAGCTTGGCCAGCGCCCGGCGACGACCGGCCTCGTCGTCGGCCAGGATCATCTGCCGGACCGCGCTGATGCGGTCGGCGTCGAAGAACATGTGCTCGGTGCGGCACAGGCCAATGCCCTCCGCACCGAACTGCCGCGCCATGCGGCAGTCGAGCGGCGTTTCGGCGTTGGTGCGGACCTTCATCCGCCGATGCCGGTCGGCCCATTCCATCAAGGTGCCGAAGTCACCGGCGAGCTCGGGTTCGATAGTTGCCACTTCGCCGGCCATGACTTCGCCCGTCGCGCCGTCGATGGTCAGCGTGTCGCCTTCGATCAACTCGCGGCTGCCGATGCGCAGCTTACGGTTTGCAAGGTCGATCGAGACCGCTGAGGCTCCCGAGACGCAGGGCCTGCCCATGCCGCGAGCCACCACGGCGGCGTGGCTGGTCATCCCGCCGCGAGCGGTGAGCACGCCTTGCGCGGCATGCATCCCGTGGATGTCCTCGGGGCTGGTCTCTACGCGGGCCAGGATCACCTTCTCACCGCGAGCGCGCCAGGCTTCGGCGGTATCGGCGTCGAGCACGACCTTGCCGCTCGCCGCACCGGGGCTGGCCGGCAGACCCTTGGTCAGGACATCGCGCGGAGCGTCGGGGTCGAGCGTCGGGTGGAGCAACTGGTCGAGCGCCATCGGGTCGACGCGCAGGATCGCGGTCTTCTCGTCGATCAGGCCTTCCTCGACCATGTCGACCGCCATCTTCAACGCCGCCTTGGCGGTGCGCTTGCCGCTGCGGGTCTGCAGCATCCACAGTTTGCCCTGCTGCACCGTGAACTCGATGTCCTGCATGTCGCGGTAGTGCCGCTCGAGCAGATCGAACACGTTGGCGAGCTCGGCGTAGGCCTCGGGCATCGCCTCTTCCATTGAAGGGGCCGAAGCGCCCGCGCTCTCACGCGCGACTTGGGTCAGGTATTGCGGCGTACGGATGCCCGCGACGACGTCCTCGCCCTGCGCGTTGACCAGCCATTCGCCGTAATATGCGCGCTCGCCGGTCGAGGGGTCGCGGGTGAAGGCAACGCCCGTGGCGCTGGTATCGCCCATGTTGCCGAAGACCATCGCCTGGACGTTGACCGCGGTGCCCCAGTCGCCCGGAATGTCGTTGAGCCGGCGATAAACCTTCGCCCGATCGGATTCCCAGCTGTCGAACACCGCGGCGATCGCGCCGTGCAGCTGGTCCCAGGGATCGTCCGGAAACTCACGCCCGCTCTCTTCGCGGACAATGGCCTTGTAGCGCTGGGCCAGGCCCCGGAGGTCCTCGACGCCCAGTTCGGTGTCGAGCAGGACGCCCTGGTCTTCCTTGGCGATCTCGAGCGCCTCTTCGAACAGCCCGTGATCGACCCCCATGACGACGTCGGCATACATCTGGATGAAGCGGCGGTAGCTGTCCCATGCGAAGCGTTCGTCTCCGCTCGACTGGGCGAGGCTCACCACCGCGTCCTCGTCGAGGCCGAGGTTGAGCACAGTGTCCATCATGCCCGGCATCGAGACGCGGGCGCCCGAGCGGACCGAAACCAGCAGCGGCAGACCCGACCCCGGAATGCCGAAGCGGCAGCCGGTCGCTTGCTCGATGTGCGCGATGCCTTGGCGGATCTCCGCCTGGAGCTCAGACCCGAGCGTGCGCCCTTCGGCGTTGTAGGCCAGGCATTCCTCGGTCGTGATGGTGAAGCCCGGCGGAACCGGCAGGCCGATCCCGGCCATCTCAGCCAGGTTCGCGCCCTTGCCGCCCGTGACGGTCTTGTCCTTGGCTCGCGGATCATCATGAACCGCGCCGCCGCCAAAGGTGTAGACCGTCCTGTTCATCTTAACTCCCGATACTCTGTCAGGGGGTGACGGGGTGACACGGTCCCCCGCGGTGTAAACTTACCCTTCGATGCGTGAGAAATCCGCCACATTGTGCACTGCAGTACGGAACCGTGCAAGCAGGTCCAGGCGGGCGGCACGCTTCTCGGCGTTCTCGTCGTTGACCGTCACTTCGTCGAAGAACCGGTCGATCGGCGCACGCAGCGAAGCCAGGGCCGCCATGGCGCCTTCGAAGGCTTCGGCTTCGATGGCAGCGCTGGCCTTCGGTTCGGCTGAATCGAGCGCGTCGATCAGGGCCTTCTCTGCAGGTTCGGGCGTGTAGGAAAGTTCTTTTCCATGCCGCTCGGCCATTTTCGCAGCGATCACCGGCGCCAGGTCGGGATCATCGACCAGCGCCAGAGGGTCTTCTTCCCCGGTACGAGCGATCTCACCTTCGATCCCGCGCCAGTCTTCCTTCTTGAGGATGTTGGCGGCGCGCTTGTAGCCGGCGAGGAGGTTCGTTCCGTCCTCAGTGCCGACGAACGACTGCAGCGCACGAACGCGGGCGAGGAGGCGGACGAGGTCGTCCTCTCCGCCCAGCGCGAACACGGCGTCGATGAGGTCGTGGCGGACGCCGGCCTCGCGCTGCTGGACCTTGAGGCGGTCGGCGAAGAATTCCGGTAGCGTGGTGAACACGGCTTTTGCCTCGGCCGTATGCGCTTCGTACGTCTCGTCGCTCGTCTGCGGCGATAGCTTTTGGCTGTTGAAGCCCGCCAAAGACCGGAAGATCGCTTCCCAGAGCCCGACCCGCAATGAATTCCGACCTAGAAGTTCAAGAGTTCCAAGTGCAGCACGCCGAAGCGCGAACGGATCGCGTGAACCGGTTGGGCGTTCGTCAATCAGGAAGAAGCCGACCAAAGTATCGAGCTTGTCCGCCAGGCTCACCGCCACCGTCACCGGTGCCGTCGGCACTTCGTCACCCTGACCGACCGGCTTGTAGTGATCGCGGATGGCGTCGGCCACCGCGTCCGGAAGACCTTCGGCGCGGGCGTAGTAGCCGCCCATCAGGCCCTGCAGTTCGGGGAATTCGCCGACCATGTCGGTGACGAGGTCGGCCTTGGCGAGACGCGCGGCCTGCTCGGCGAGATCGGCGTCCGCACCTTTGACGATGCCTTCTTCGACCAGCCAGCGAGCAAGCTTGGCCACCCGCTCAACCTTGTCGGCTACAGTCCCGAGCTTCTCGTGGAACGTAATCCGCGCGAGCTTCTTGGCCTGCTCGGCCAACGGGGTCTTGCGATCCTGCTGCCAGAAGAACCGCGCATCGCTGAGACGCGCGGCCAGAACCTTGCGGTTCCCGTCGACGATCGCTGCGCCGCCGTCGTTCGCTTCGATGTTGGCGGTGCAGACGAAGGCGTCGGCGAGCTTGCCGTCCTTCTCGCATACGAAATACTTCTGGTTGATGCGCGCGGTCAGCTGGATGACCTCGGGCGGCACCTCGAGGAATTGCGGATCGAACCGGCCGACCAGCGGCACCGGCCATTCGGTGAGCCCGGCGTTCTCGATTACCAGCCCCTCGTCCTCGACCAGGGTCAGGCCAGCCTCGGCCGCTACCTTCGAGGCCGTGGCGCGGATCAGGTCCTGGCGTTCGACATGATCGACGATCACGTGGCAGGCGCGCAGTTTCTCCTGATAATCGGCCGCGCCGCCGATGGTGATCGGGCCCGGATGATGGAAGCGATGGCCGAGTGTCATGTAGCCGCTGGCGACATCGCCCACGGTGCATTCGACCAGTTCCTCGCCGAAGATCGCCACGATGCCTGAAAGCGGACGCACCCAGCGCGGGCTGTCGGTTGCCAGCGAAGCCGCCCCCCAACGCATCGACTTGGGCCACGGGAACACGCGCACGATTGCCGGTATCGCCTCGGCCAGCACGGCCTTGACCGCTCGACCCGGCTTCTCGACCACGGCGAACAACACGCCGTCGCGTTCTTCGAGCTGATCCTGCGTCAGGCCGCTCTTGCGCAGGAAGCCTTCGAGCGCTTGCGGCGGAGCACCGACGCGCGGACCCTTGGTTTCCTCGCGCACGGCCTCGGTCGCTTCCGGCACCCCGCTGGCGATGAGTGCCAGGCGGCGCGGTGTGGACCACACGGTGATCGCGCCGGGGGTGACACCGGCCGCCTCCAGCTCCTTGCGGAACAGCTTCTCCAGATCGGCGCGCGCGCCGGCCTGCATGCGGGCGGGGATTTCCTCGCAGCGCAGCTCGAGCAGGAAGTCGCTCATGCCGACCACCCCGCGTATTCCCGGGCCCAGCGATCAGCTTCCTTGGCCATGTAGGCCTCGCAGCTACCACGAGCCAAATCGCGCACGCGGCCCATGTAGCTCGCGCGCTCCTGCACGCTGATCACGCCGCGGGCCTGCAATAGGTTGAACACGTGGCTCGCCTCGATCGCCTGCTCATAGGCGGCAATCGGTACGTCGTTGGCGAGGCAATTGCGGCATTCTGCCTCTGCCTTGGCGAACTGGTCGAACAGAGAGGCGGTGTCGGCGACTTCGAAGTTCCACTTCGACATCTGCCGCTCGTTCTCCAGGAACACGTCGCCGTAAGTCACGCCGCGGCCGTTGAAGTCGAGGTCGAACACGTTGTCCTTGTTCTGGATGTACATCGCCAGGCGCTCGAGCCCGTAGGTCAGCTCGCCCGCGACCGGCTTGCAGTCAAAACCGCCCATTTGCTGGAAATAGGTGAACTGCGTCACTTCCATCCCGTCGCACCAGACTTCCCAGCCCAGCCCCCAGGCGCCGAGCGTCGGGCTTTCCCAGTCGTCTTCCACGAAGCGAATGTCATGCTTCAGCGGATCGATGCCAATCACTTCCAGGCTCTTGAGATAGAGCTCCTGCAAATCCGGCGGGCTTGGCTTCAAGATCACCTGGTACTGATAATAGTGCTGCAGCCGGTTGGGGTTCTCGCCATAGCGGCCATCGGTCGGCCGGCGGCACGGCTGCACGAACGCCGCGTTCCACGGCTCGGGGCCGAGCGCGCGCAGCGTGGTCGCAGTGTGGAACGTGCCCGCCCCCATGCGCATGTCGTAAGGTTGCAGGATCAGGCAGCCCTGAGCACTCCAGTAATCGTGGAGCGCGAGGATCATGTCCTGAAAGCTCTTGGACGGGTCGCGGTTCATCGCGGGCGGCCATGGCGGACGGTCACAGTAGCGTCAATATCACACCCGCGTGGAAGAATGCGCGAAACAGTGGCGAACGCGCCCGCAACCCTCTAAATGAGGCGGAGTTTCCAGGGGTCTACTTCCCGATGCCATTCAAGCGCCTTGTTGCCAGCGTTACTGCCCTCGCGCTCGGACTTTCCGGCTGCGCGACTGTCGACACTCCGCCGGCCGGCGCGGTGCCGGGGCCGGCGCTGTGGGCCGTCTCTGATGCCGATACCACTATCTATCTGTTCGGCACCGTCCACGCCTTGCCAAAAGACAAGAACTGGTTCGATGGCCGTATCGAGAGAGCGTTCAACGCATCGGACGAACTGGTAACCGAAGTCGATCTGACCGACGTTTCAGGCTCGACCAGCGCGCTGCAGGCCGCAGGAATGTTGCCCGAAGGGCAATCGCTGCGCGACATGATGTCGCCTGAGAATCGCAAGGACTATGAGGCGGCCTTGGTGTCGCTCGGCCTGCCGGTCGAGGCGCTCGACAGGCTCGAACCCTGGTTTGCAGCCATGACCTTGTCGCTGCTTCCGGTCCTGCGCTCCGGCTACGACACCGAAGCCGGCGTGGAACGTGCCTTGGGCACCTTCGCCGGTGAGAACAAGAAGCGCGGCGCGCTCGAAACGATCGACCAGCAGATCGCCTTGTTCGACGGAATGCCGGTCGAAGCTCAACTCGCCTTCCTCGACCAGACCGTCGACGCCGTTCCAAGTTCGACCAACTCGCTCGACGCGATGGTTGCCGAATGGCTCGAAGGCGATGCCAAGCAGCTCGCTACGCTGATGAATTCCGAGATGAGCGATCCGGTGCTCTACGAGCGGCTGCTGACTTCGCGCAACGCGAACTGGGCAGGCTGGATCGTGCAGCGGATGGAGCAGCCCGGAACGGTGTTCATTGCTGTTGGCGCAGGACACCTCGCCGGCAAAGGCAGCGTCCAGGACCAGTTGCGCAAGCGCGGACTCAAGGTCAAACGTATCTGGTGATGCTGCGTTTCCTGTTAGCCGTACTCGGCGCCCTCGCCCTGGCTGGATGCCAGAGTGAAGCGCCGCCCCAACCTGCTCGCGAATGGCCGTCGCCCTCGCCCGCGCTGTGGCACGTGACGGGCATGAACGGAGAGCAAGGCTGGCTCTTCGGTACGATCCATGCGCTGCCCGACGGCGTCAAATGGCAGACGCCGGCTTTCGAGAAGGCCTTCGCCGCATCGGACCTGATGATGGTCGAGATCGGCAATCTTGGGGACGCGCAAGAAGCTGCTGACGCCTTCCAGGCCTTTGCCAAGACCACGCCGCAACCCAAGCTAAGCTCGCGGGTCGCCGCGGAAGACCGCCCTGCCCTCGAGGCTCTCATGACCCAGGCCGGGATGTCGGACGATGACTTCTGGAATGTGAAGACCTGGGCGGCGGCCTTGATGCTGGCCAACGCCGTGCGCGACAGCGAAGCGGGGAACGGTGTCGACCGCGCATTGCTGAAAAAGGGCAAGCCGGTACAGGCATTCGAGACCTTCTCAGGTCAATTCGCCCGCTTTGACGGTCTCGGCCCTCTGCAACAGCGTGATCTGCTCGCCGGGATCGCTCACGAGGCCGCACTCGACCAGACTGACGTGCGGATTGAGGCCTGGCTGACCGGAGACGTCGAAAGTCTCGAGAAGCAGATGAACCAGGGCTACCTCATGAGCCCGGCACTGCGAGAGGCGCTGCTGACCGATCGCAACAACCTGTTCGCCGCCAAAGTCACGGCGGCTCTCGAACAGGGCCGCAAGCCGTTCGTTGCGGTGGGCGCAGCCCACATGCTGCGTTCGGACGGGCTCCCGGCGCTGCTCGCCAAGCGCGGGTACGAGGTGAAGCGGATCCAGTAACGGGCCGCTTCCGCTTGCATCGCAGGGCCTTTGCCCGTAAGGGCGCGCCCTTCCTGGCCATGGTCATCCCTGGAGGCGTGGCGGGAAACTTAACTTTGAACGCTTTCGAAAGGCAAATGACATGAGCGATGCTCTGACCCTGCCGGCCGAGTTGCGCGAACGGGCTGGCAAGGGAGCCTCCCGTGCACTGCGTCGCGACGGTCGTGTCCCCGCTGTAATCTACGGCGGCAAGGACGAACCCATTGCAATTCACGTTGAGGAGCGGCTGCTTACCCGCCAGCTCAACACCGGTCACTTCATGAACTCGATCGTCATGCTCGAGGTTAATGGCAAGACCGTGCGCACCCTGCCCAAGGACGTTGCGCTGCACCCGGTTAGCGACCGTCCGTTGCACGTCGACTTCTTCCGCCTGGCCAAGAACGCCAAGGTCGAAGTCGCGGTGCCGGTCGTGTTCGTCAACGAAGACGCGAGCCCCGGCCTCAAGAAGGGCGGCGTGCTGAACGTCGTTCGTCACGAGCTGGAACTGGTTTGCGAAGCCGACAAGATCCCGAGCGAAGTCCAGCTGGACGTCACCGGCCTCGACGTTGGCGATTCGATCCACATCAGCAACGTCTCGCTTCCGCAGGGTTCGGAAAGCGCGATCAGCGATCGTGACTTCACGATCGCCACGATCGTCGCTCCGTCGGCCCTGAAGCAGAGCGAAGCTGCTGCCGCTGCCGAAGGCGCGGAAGAAGCTGGCGAAGCCGCCGAGGAAGCTTCCGAAGGCTAATTCAGCCCCCGGAAACGAACAACGAAGCGCCGGCCTTGCCTAGCAGGGCCGGCGTTTTGCTTTTAGGGAACCGTGATGCAGCTTTGGGTCGGCCTCGGAAATCCCGGTCCGCAATACGCCATGCACCGGCACAACGTCGGCTTCATGGCGCTCGACGTGCTGGCCGACATGCATTCGTTCGGCCCGGTGCAGAAGAAGTTCCAGGGCTGGCTCCAGGAAGGCCGGATCGCGGGCATGCGCGTCCTCCTGTTGAAGCCCGCCACCTTCATGAACGAGAGCGGTCGCTCGGTCGGCGAAGCGCTGCGCTTCTACAAGCTCGACATCTCCGCCCTGACCGTGTTCCACGACGAACTCGACCTCGCCCCGTTCAAGGTCAAGGTCAAGCACGGCGGCGGCACCGCGGGCCACAATGGTCTGCGCTCGATCGACCAACACCTTGGCCCCGACTTCCGGCGGGTGCGCATCGGCATCGGTCATCCGGGCCACAAGGACCGCGTCACCGGCTACGTTCTGGGCAATTACTCCAAGACTGAAATGGACCCGCTCGCCGATATGCTTGGAGCCATAGGTTCCGAGGCCGAGTGGCTGGCGCAGGACGACGACGCCCGCTTCATGAACGACGTGGCGCTGCGCCAACAGGATTAGGCGATGGAGCGGATCCTGGTGCTCGGCCCCTGTGGCGCAGGCAAGAGCACCTTGGCCGTCGAGCTTGGCAAGCGCCTCGGCCTTCCGGTCATCCATCTCGATGCGGAATACTGGCGCTCTGGCTGGATCGAACCGCCGCGCGAGGAGTGGGACGCTAAAGTCGAGGACCTGATCGCCCGGCCTCGCTGGATCATGGACGGTAACTACGGCGGATCGCTAGAGCGCAGGCTCAAACGCGCGGACCTCGTGTTGAACCTCGACTATCGGCGCCGGGTCTTCTTTCCCCGAATGGTCTTGCGGCTGATCAAGAACTGGGGCCGCACCCGCCCCGACATGGCGCCGGGCTGCGCCGAGCGCTTCGACCTTGAGTTCTGGCGCTATACCTGGCGCTATCGCATCGACGTCGAGCCCCGGCGAGCGGCCAGGATCGCAGAATCCGGCGTGCCTGTAATAGCATTGCGCTCTCCCCGCGAAACACGCCGATGGCTATCGCAAAGCACTGGCCCGCTGTTTCAAGGGGCTCGCGCCCTACCTCCGGAGAATTAGACTAGCCGATATTGCCCTTTGCGGAGAGGGACTTCGGACTTATCCTTCCCTCGCACAGATCTGGGGGGCTCATGGACCAGGTTCTTACGGAAGAGACAGTTTCCGGCAACACACCGGCTTCGGCACCACCCGCTGCCGTCATCTCGGCCAAAGCTCAGGAACGCAACGCGCGGGTGCGCGACATCATGGCGCCGCCCGTCGGCGTCTATCGCGGGAGCGCGACGGTAGCCGAAACGACCGAGGCGCTGCGCGAAGCCACGCGCACAGCCTTCATCACGTACTGCTACATCACCGACGAGGATAACCGGCTCGAAGGCCTGGTGGTCATGCGCGACATGCTGCTGGCCAAGCCCGAGGACAAACTGTCCGACATCATGCTGCGCGACCCCTTCACGCTGCAGGAAGACATGCCGCTCGATGAAGCGCTCAAGGCGGCTCTGGTGCGTCATTATCCGGTCTACCCGGTGATCGATGCCAACGGCACGCTCGCCGGGCTGGTGCGGGGTGAAACGCTGTTCGCGAACCGAGCCATCGCGATCAGCGGCCAAGCGGGAAGCATGGTCGGTGTCGAGAAGGAGGAACGCCTCGAAACCCCGCTGCGACGCAGCCTGATGCTGCGCCATCCGTGGTTGCAGATCAACCTGCTCACCGCCTTCGTCGCGGCCGCGGTTGTCGGCATCTTCGAGGGAACCTTGAGCAAGCTGGTGATCCTTGCGGTGTTCTTGCCGGTCATGGCTGGACAGACCGGGAATACCGGTTGCCAGGCCCTGGCCGTGACGCTGCGAGGAATGACTTTGGGTGACCTCAAACCGGGATCGGAACGAAGCCTGGTGATCAAGGAAGGCACGCTCGGCTTCTGCAACGGCCTTCTGGTCGGCGCGACCGCTGGCATCGGGATGATCATTTACGCCACGATGCAGGGTGAGGCCGAACCCTGGGTCCTCGGGACCGTGGTGGCTGTGTCGATGGTCGTCGCCTGCACGGTCGCCAGCATTGCCGGTGCGCTAATTCCGCTAACGCTGAAGAAGCTCGGTGCCGATCCTGCAACCGCTTCGAGCATCTTCCTCACCACCGCCAGCGACGTGGCGAGCATGGGCATCTTCCTCTCGCTGGCCACGGTGCTTCTGCTGTAGCGCGTTGAGCAGCTTGGCTGGCCTTTCAGGCTCAGCCCCGCTAAGGCGCGCCGCACACCAGACCAGAGGACACTTTTCATGGGATTCCGCTGCGGGATCGTCGGCCTGCCCAACGTGGGCAAATCGACCCTGTTCAACGCGCTTACCGAGACGCAGGCTGCCCAGGCGGCCAACTATCCGTTCTGCACGATCGAGCCGAATGTCGGCCAGGTCTCCGTGCCTGACGAACGGCTCGACAAGATCGCTGCGATCGCCGGTTCGGCCAAGATCATTCCAACGCAACTCGCCTTCGTCGACATCGCCGGCCTGGTGAAGGGCGCTAGCAAGGGTGAAGGCCTCGGCAACCAGTTCCTTGGCAATATCCGCGAAGTCGATGCGATCGTGCACGTGCTGCGCTGCTTCGAAGACGACGACATCCAGCACGTCGCGAACAAGGTCGATCCGCTGACCGACGCCGAAGTGGTCGAGACCGAGCTGATGCTGTCGGACCTCGAAAGCCTCGAGAAGCGCGTCCCGGCTGCGCAAAAGCGCGCGACGAGCGGCGACAAGGAAAGCAAGCTCGCGGCGAGCGTGCTAGGCCAGGCGCTGGACTTGCTGCGCGAAGGCAAGCCTGCGCGGCTCACTGAGCCCAAAGATGAGGAAGAAGCCCGCGTCTTCGCCCAGGCCCAGCTGCTCACCGCCAAGCCGGTCCTCTATGTGTGCAACGTCGCCGAAGAGGATGCCGCCAAGGGCAATGCGCTATCTGACCAGGTCTTCGCCAAGGCCAAGGCAGAAGGGGCACAGGCTGTTGTCGTGTCGGCCGCCATCGAGGCCGAGATCGTCGCAATGGATCCCGCTGATCGTGGCGAATTCCTGAGCGAGTTGGGCCTTGAGGAAACCGGCCTCGCCCGGGTCATCCGCGCGGGCTACGATCTGCTCGGCCTCAAGACCTTCTTCACCGCCGGTCCGAAGGAAGCGCGCGCGTGGACCTTCCACAACGGCGCGAAGGCCCCCCAAGCGGCAGGCGAGATCCACACCGACTTCGAGAAAGGCTTCATCCGCGCCGAAACCATCGCTTACGATGATTTCGTCACGCTCGGTGGAGAAGCCCGCGCTCGCGAAGCCGGCAAGCTGCGCCAGGAAGGCAAGGAATACGTGGTGCAAGACGGCGACGTCATGCTGTTCAAGTTCAACGTCTAGTATTGGGGCTCAGGTGACTCCGTCGGCATCCGACGGTTGGGTTGCCTGAGCCTCGCTCGCCTCAAATTCGCCTTCTGCCGGATCGTTGGCGTAAGCCTCCCATTCCGCATCCGAAGGCGAATCATCCAGGCCGAACAGACGTTTCACCTTTCTGAAGAATGTGCCGAACAACACGGCAATCCCCACAAGGATCGGCTTCAGGAACTTCAGGAGAAGTGCGAGAAGCCCCGCCTTCTTGGCTGCGGCCACACCCACACCGGCAGCCACCAGGCCGCCGATGCCGTATTCGGCCTTGCGATCGATCGTCGAATCAAAATCTTCGTAGCGGGCGCCCGCATCGAAATGAGCGTGGCTGGCGAAGTCCCGTGCGGCGATCCTGACGTTGGCCAGTTCGGGCATCGATGAAATTACGTTGATGCTCAGGACCCCATGTCGACCGAGCGACCGAAAGTCGTAGTTCAGGGCGTGAGTCTCGTCTCGGCCGAACTTGAGATCTCTGGCCCAGACCACAGAATGGCTGAGCTTGTCGTACTTCGGATCCTCGGCCCACCCGATTACTTCGATTTCTGGATATCCTTCCGCGCGCCGATCAGCGTTGTTCGCGGCAGTGCCTTCCTTCAATTCGGCGAGAATGGCCGCATAGTCGGCATCGGCCGCATCCTCGTCAGAGACGTACCCGGTGCTCTCATAGGTTACCACCGCGCCCCATGCGTCCGACAGAGGCGTAGTCCCTGCAGGCATGACCAGCCCTAGCACGCCATCGCCCGCAGTCGGGGGGTTTCCCCACGCGTCGACGATTATTCGCTCTGCATCCGCGGGGCCATAGAACAGGTAGTCGTCACCCAGTTCCAGCGTCGCTTTCGCTTCTGGAAGAGGTATCGTGCCGGTTCTTGGATGGAGCGATTCCAGGAATGCCTTGGCTTCGGGAGGCATTTCCTCCCCAGTGGCAGAAACCGGAACACTCAAGACGGCGAGTGCCAAAACAAGTAGACGCGCAAAACCAGGCATTCTGATTACCCCCCCAGATCAACCAGATAGGGCAAACTGCAAAAGATTTGTCCGGCTGCCAAGCCTCAATGTGGAGATGTCCCCATGGCCATGGGTTCGGCGCTCGCGTGATCCTGTGGGCGTGCACCGCTGGCACGAAAACGGCGCGGAAGGCATAGCCCTCCGCGCCGCAATTTCATTAGTCCCTTACGCTATCAGGCGCGGGAGTTGGCGTAGGCACCCCACATGCGGGCAACGGTTGTGCGGGTCCCACTGACCTGGCCAAAGGTCGCCTTCGCCTCGGCATACTTGTTCTGATGAACCTGGGCGATCCCGAGCCGGGTCAAAGTCAGGTCGCGATCCACTCCGCCCTTGTCCAAGGCCAGTTTGAACATCTCTTCCGCTTCTGCGTACGAGCCGATCGAAAGCAACACGTCACCGGCCACTTGCGCGTCGCGTCCGGAACCCGACTTGCGAGCATCGGCGGCAAGTTGCGGAGCGTCCTTGCGGTCAGCGGCGGCACGCTCGTCAACCACACGCTTGACGTCGCTGTAGTAGGCATCGCCCGTGGTCATGACGCCGGCTTGAACTGCCGCATCGAGAACTTGCGCGACTTCGTTCGACATGATGCGCGGATCAGCGGTTTCGATGTAGGTGACGTATTCGCGCCGATCGCTCATCGCGTTGGTCAGCACCATCAGGCGCAGCAAATCGAGCTGGGCCTGCTTGTCCGCCGTCGTCAGTGAGTTGACGACCTGGAGAGCCTGAAGCCACTTCTTGTCGGAGGTGCCATGGGTGACCAGCAGCGTCGACCATTCAAGCGTCTGATCGTCCAGCTTGGCGTTGTAAGCCACCTGAAGACCGCGCAGCAGCCACTGATCGGGCACCGGCTGGCCTGCAGCGACCCGCTTTTCGATTTGGGCCTTCAGGAAGTCGAGCCCCTGGGCGTTCTGGCCTTCACCGAAATAGGACTCGGCAACGAGCCCTTCCGGGTTGTCGGCGGTGCGGCCAGCCGCAATCGCAGCCTGAAGTGCGGTCCGTGCGGCGGGGAAGTCCTTGGCGTTGTAAGCCAGGTTGCCGACGAGGAACTGCAATTCGCCTACCTGGGCCGGGTCGACCTTTCCGCTGGCGAGCATCAGTTCGAGGCCCTGACGCTGCAGGACCGGATCCTTGAGCTTGTTACCCAGGATCAGCGCCAGGTTGCCGGCGACATGCTTGTCATCCGGAGTCTGGGCCGCGGCGATAACGCCCGGAAGTTGAGCCTTGGCAGCCGCCAGATCGCCGTCGGGCGCGTTGGTGATGTCCGCTACCGGCTTGTAAACGGCGGCAAAGCCCTTCGAATTCTGCGCGAGCGCAGGGGACGCAGTCACTGCCGTGCCGACGACGGCACCGCCCGTCAGGGCGAGCGCCAGCGCAAGGGCGGAACCCAGTCCGCCGCGAGACTTGCGGCATGCATTACCAGTCTTGGGGAACATGTTTCAAAACTCTCCTTAGGGGGGCTTGGTCCGGCTCAACGTGGGCCATAGCAATTAGTTGGCGCGCTACTGCCGGGAAACTCCGAAGTTTGCAATTCATCCTAGGAATCGCGGCATGAATGCCCATTTAACCACATGCAGACCTTCCCTCCGGACAGTCCGTTCAGAGGATCAATCCAATAGCGGCGGCAAGTGTGGATAAAGAGCCAGACTGCCGTTCACCCTATACCCTTCGACTGGCCTGACAGGGCCCTTTGTCCTAGGGCCTTTGAGACAAAGCGAAACGACAGCAAGACGGGCTAACCGCGCAGGTGAACGACATTACCGATACCTCTGAGCTCCCGGCATCCCAGCCGGGTGACTTCGAACGCATCGACATCGTCGATGAGATGAAGACTTCGTACCTCGATTACGCGATGAGCGTGATCGTCAGCCGTGCGCTGCCCGACGTTCGCGACGGCCTCAAACCGGTTCACCGCCGCATTCTCTACGCCGCCCAGGAAGGCGGCTATGTCGCCGGTCGTCCCTATCGCAAGTCGGCGAACATCGTCGGTGACGTGATGGGTAAATACCACCCGCACGGCGACAGCGCGATCTACGACGCGCTCGCCCGCATGGTGCAGCCGTGGTCGCTGCGCGTGCCGTTGATCGACGGCCAGGGCAACTTCGGCTCAATGGACCCGGATCCGCCGGCGGCGATGCGTTACACGGAATCGCGCCTCGCGAAGGTGGCGAACTCGCTGCTCGACGATCTCGACAAGGATACAGTCGACTTCGTTCCCAACTACGACGCTTCGCGCAACGAACCCTCGGTGCTTCCGGCGCGGTTCCCGAACCTGCTGGTCAACGGCACGGGCGGTATCGCGGTCGGCATGGCGACCAACATCCCGCCGCACAACCTCGGCGAGGTGATCGACGGCTGCCTGGCCATGATCGAGAACCCGGGCATCACGTCCGAGGAACTGATCGAGTTCATCCCCGGCCCCGACTTCCCCACCGCGCCGCTGATCCTCGGCAGCGCCGGCAGCCGTTCTGCCTATACCACCGGCCGCGGATCGATCCTGCAGCGCTGCCGCCACTCGATCGAGGAAGGCCGCGGCGATCGACAGTCGATCGTGCTGACGAGCATCCCCTATCAGGTCGGTAAGGCGGGCTTGGTCGAGAAGATCGCCGAAGCAGCCAAGGACAAGCGGATCGAAGGCATCTCCGACATCCGCGACGAATCCAACCGCCAGGGCGTGCGCGTGGTCATCGACCTCAAGCGCGACGCGACGGCCGAAGTCGTGCTCAACCAGATTTGGCGACACACGCCGGCTCAGTCGAGCTTCCCGGCGAACATGCTGGCGATCCGCGGCGGCCGCCCAGAAACGCTCGCACTGCGGGAGATCATCCAGGCCTTCATCCAGTTCCGCGAACAGGTCATCACCCGCCGCACCAAGTTCGAGCTGAACAAGGCGCGCGACCGGGCGCATGTCTTGCTCGGCCTGGTGGTCGCGGTCTCGCACCTTGACGAAGTGGTCGCGTTGATCCGTGGATCGTCCAATCCGGCAGAAGCGCGCACCAAGTTGCTCGCCAAGGAATGGCCGACTGCGGGAATCGAGCAGTACCTCAAGCTGGTCGAAGCAGTAGAACCCGACCTTGGCGCCTCCGAGGGCACCTATCGCCTGTCGGAAACGCAAGTGAAGGCGATCCTCGACCTGCGCCTGCACCGCCTGACCGCCCTCGGCCGCGACGAAATCGGTGACGAGCTCAAGGAACTGGCGATCGCGATCGAGGAATACCTCGCGATCCTCGGCGACCGCCGCCGGCTCTACGAAGTCATGCGTCAGGAACTGACCGAGATCCGCGAGCAATACGCCACCCCGCGCGTCAGCGAGATCGCGCCGGCGTGGGACGGGATCGAGGACGAGGACCTGATCGAGCGCGGGGAGATGGTCGTGACCGTTACCCTCGACGGCTACATCAAGCGCACCCCGCTCTCCACTTTCCGCGCCCAGAACCGCGGCGGCAAGGGTCGCGCAGGCATGGCGACGAAGGACGAGGACGCGGTGTCGGAGATGTTCGTCACGAGCACCCACAATCCGGTGCTGTTCTTCTCCACCGCGGGCAAGGTCTATCGCATCAAGGTGTGGAAGCTGCCCGAAGGCGGCCCGGCCACGCGCGGTCGACCGATCATCAACCTGCTGCCGGCGCTCGACCAGGGCGAAACTATCGCCGCCGTCCTGCCGCTGCCGGAGGACGAGGATAGCTGGGGCGCCCTCAGCGTGGTCTTCGCCACCGCCAAGGGCAACGTCCGCCGCAACTCGATGGATGCGTTCGCTAACATTCCGTCGAACGGCAAGTTCGCCATGCGCTTCGAGGATGACAGCGAGGATCGCCTGATCGGCGTTGCGCTGCTCGATTCCGGCGACGACGTCCTGTTGGCGAGCCGCGACGGCAAGGCCATCCGCTTCGCAGCAGACGACATCCGTGAGTTCCAGTCGCGCACCTCCACCGGTGTTCGCGGCATGAGCCTGAAGGCGAATGACGAGGTCGTATCGCTGTCGATCCTTCACCGCGTCGGCGTGAGGGACCAGGACGAGCGTGACGATTACCTCCGCTTCGCCCCGTGGAAGGCCGAGAAGGAAGGCGAGCCCAACATCTCGGTCGAACGCTTTGCCGAGCTGGCGGAGAAAGAACAGTTCATCCTCACCGTCTGCGCCAACGGCTACGGCAAGCTGTCGTCGGCCTACGAGTACCGGCGCACCGGCCGCGGCGGCCAGGGCATCACCAACATCGACAACATCGCCCGCAACGGGCCGGTGGTGGCGAGCTTCACGGCTACCAAGGCCGACCAGCTCATGCTGGTGACCGACCAGGCCAAGCTGATCCGCATCGGGCTCGAGTCTCTGCGCGTGATCGGCCGTGGTTCCGCAGGCGTCCGCTTGTTCAACGTCGCCGACAACGAGCATGTGGTCAGCGCCGTGCGCCTGGACGAGCAGGAAGAGCCCGAGAACGAGGCCGAAGAGCTCGTGATCGAAGAAATCATCGGTCGCGACAGCACCGAGATCCCGCCCGAACCGACTTCTGATCGAGACGAGAGCGAGGCCGAAGAGTAATCGCACTCTTCGGCCTTGACCCTCACGCGGCGTGAGGGACTATTGAGTCGCCCTGCGGAAGGACGACGACATGGGCAACTACACCGTCAAGCAACTGGCCAGGCTCTCCGGAGTCTCGGTCCGGACGCTGCATCATTACGACGAGATCGGGCTGCTCCGGCCGGCGTTCATCGGCGAGAACCGCTATCGCTACTACGGGCGCGAGGAATTGCTGCGCCTGCAGGACATCCTGTTCCATCGCGAACTGGGCGTCCCCTTGCAGGAGATCGCACGGTTGCTCGAGCTGCAGGGTGGCGACCGTGCAGCTATCTTGCGCGAACATCGCGAATGGCTGGCTCAACGCGTAGAGCGCTCTCGCCAACTCCTCCGCACCATCGACCGCACGATTGCGGAACTGAACGGAGAAGGCACCATGAAGGACGACGAACTCTACAAGGGCTTCGCGCCCGAAAAGCAGGCCGAATACGAAGACTGGCTGGTCGATCGCTTCGGCAGCAACATGCGCGAGCGGCTGGAGGAGAACAAGGCCAAGCTGGCCGCGCTTGGCAAGGATGGCATGGCTGCCCGGCTCGCGGAGGGCGAAGCAGCAGGGGTGGCACTGGCGGAGGCTTTCAAGTCAGGGGCCGCGGCAGATGACACCGCGAACGATCCCCTCCTGGCGCGCCACCATGCCTGGATCGCGATGATGTGGGAGCGGGCTTGCCCGCCGGAAGCCTATGCGGGCTTGGCCGACCTGTACCTTGAGCACCCTGACTTTCGGGCCAACTTCGAAAAGAGCGGCGCTGGCTTCACCGATTGGCTGACGACGGCCATGAAGGCCTACGCTGCACGGCTTGCTGCCTAGCCGTTCTTGACCAGGCGCAGCTCCGGATCGCGTTTGCGCAAGGCACTCACGAGGCCAGTCGCGATCAGGAGCTGCCCCAGGTAGTAGATCGGCCAGATTAGCACTTGGGGCACCATGCTGCCCTGCAACGGTCCCATCTCCGCAAACAGCAGCAGGTCGGAGAGCAGGAACAGCGACGCGCCCGCCCCGACCCGATAACGTGGAAAACTACTTGCCCAGGCGCTTGCGCACATGGCTCCCAGCGCCAGGCCATAGAGGCCCATGTTCAACGCCTGAGCTCGATCCGCCGGCATCAGCCAAGCGATCAATGGCGTCAGAACCAGCATCGCCACCACCGCGCCCTTCTGGCTTGGCGAGAGGTCCTCGCGCCGATTGCGCAAGTAAACGCCCATGGCCATGACGTGGTAGGCGAAGAACATCAGCCCGCCGATTGTCCGATCCGCCGTGACCTCCAGCGCTACGTCGCCCAGCGCGGCCGCGCCGAAGGCCCAGGCCATCAGCCTCGCGTCGGGACTTGAGTGACGCAGCCACAGGTACACAGCTAGAAGACCGACCGCGGCGCCCTTCACGGGGATGAGGTAGAGTTCCGGCCAGGGCCCCCAGCGCAAGTAGAAGAAGGCCAGCGCCGCAACGATGCTGGCCAGAATGAGCGGACGTTTCTCGGCGAGCGCGCGGCGGGACATGCCTTTCCTTGACGCGGCGGACGCCCGGGAGCAAGCGCCCGTTGCATGACCTACCAAGTCCATATCATCGGCGGCGGCCTCGCCGGCAGCGAAGCCGCCTGGCAACTCGCCAATCGCGGCGTGAAGGTGCGCCTCTCTGAAATGCGCGGCGGCGGCGGATCCACGCCCGCCCACCAGACCGACGGCCTCGCCGAACTCGTCTGCTCGAACAGCTTCCGCTCCGACGATGACGAGCGCAACGCCGTCGGCCTACTGCACCACGAGATGCGGCGGCTGGACTCGCTCATCATGCGCGCCGGCGAAGTTGCACGCGTGCCGGCGGGATCGGCCATGGCCGTGGACCGCGATGTGTTCTCCGAGGAAGTGCAGAAGGCGCTCGAGAGCCATCCGAACATCGAGATCGTCCGCGAAAAGGTCGACGTCCTCCCCGAAAGCGGACTGACGATCGTCTCCACCGGCCCGCTGACTGCCGCTTCCCTCGCCGAGAGCATCGGCCGCGCCACCGGCAGCGACAGCCTGGCCTTCTTCGACGCCATCGCCCCGATCGTGCACCATGAGAGCATCGACATGTCGGTTTGCTGGATGCAGTCGCGGTGGAACAAGGGCGACGGCAAGGACTACATCAACTGTCCGATGGACAAGGAGCAGTACCTCGCCTTCCACCAGGGCCTGGTCGAGGGCGAGAAGACGGTGTTCAAGGAGTGGGAGGCGAACACCCCCTATTTCGACGGCTGCATGCCGATTGAGGTTATGGCCGAACGCGGCGTCGACACGCTGCGCTACGGCCCGATGAAGCCAGTTGGGCTCGACGATCCCCGCACCGGCCGCTGGCCTTACGCGGTGGTCCAGTTGCGGCAGGACAACAAGCTCGGCACGCTGTGGAACATGGTGGGCTTCCAGACCAAGCTCCGCCATGCCGAGCAGGTCCGGCTGTTCCGCACGATCCCAGGCCTCGAGAATGCCGAGTTCGCCCGGCTCGGCGGGTTGCATCGCAACACCTTCCTGAACTCCCCCACCCTGCTCGACCGCCAGCTTCGCCTGAAAAGCGCGCCGCACATTCGTTTCGCCGGACAGATCACCGGCTGCGAGGGTTATGTTGAAAGCTCGGCTGTCGGTCTCCTCACGGGCCTTATGACGGCTGCGGAAGTCGCAGGCCGGGAATGGACCTCCCCTCCCCGCACGAGCGCCATGGGTGCCCTCCTCGCGCACATTACTGGCGACGCGGAAGCGGAACACTATCAGCCCATGAACGTGAACTTCGGTCTCTTCCCGCCGCTTCACGATGTGAAGAAGAAGCAGCGGAAAGAGGCGTATACCGAACGGGGCAAGGCCGAGTTCGGCGAATGGCTCGCATCGAGCGAAACGGTCCCCGCCTGACCCTTCGCCGGGTCAGCAGCTACAACGCGGAGTGCTCGACGGTTTGGGCGCCGTCGCCGCGAACTCCTTCTGGGTGAGCGAGCGATTGCCGTCGGCGTCCGCGCTTTCGAAGCGGGTCACGGTGGCAACCGCCCACTCCTCGAACGTCAGCAGGTTGTTCCCGTCGACATCGAGATCGCGAAAGGCCTTGGTGCGGGTCGAGAGCATTTCCTCGCGAGTGATCTTCAAATCCCGGTTGCGGTCATAGCGGAAGAACCGGCGCTGTTCCTGGCTGAGCTCGCTCGCTTCGGGAGGTGCCGGGCCAAGCAGTCCAGCGACATCGGCGCTCGGCAAACCGGTTGGCACCTCCTCAGGGATCGACGGCGGAGGAGCGGCCTCTTCAACCTCCGCCCTGCCCTGCAGCCAGAACAAGCCAATGCCGACTAATACCAGCGCGCCAAAGGCACCGAGCACCAAGCGATTCACGACGTCCCCTTTTGATTCAGGGACTTAACTACCGCCCGAACAATCCAATCCGCAAGACCAGAAGCGCACTCGCCCTTCCGCTAATCAACGGAGCGCCCCCCTTTCGCAGCGCCTCCGCGCCCAATCCCGCCAGGATCGCGAGGGGCCGGAGTGCCCGAGGCAACCGCGGAACACGCAAATCTCTCCCGTAGACCACGACGCGCGCGCGCTCGGCCTCGTCGGAGATATTGGCAGCCAGGTCCGCCAGCGCCCAGATTTCCGCAGCCCGACGCGCTGGCTCGATGGCATCCACTCCCAGCTCTCGTGCAAGACCGGCAAACGCCGCCCCGCGTCCGGCGATGAACTCGGCAATTACCTCGCTTGAGAGCTCCTCAGAGAGCAGCGCCTCCCATCCGGAAACGAGCGCTGCGAGACCGGACGGGTCGCCCCATTCCCGTAGCGCCTCCAGCACCGGCTCACCCTGAGGCCACTGCATGGGGTCGCGCTCGAGCATCTCTCGCCACCAGGCCAAGCGGACCTGCGCCATGATCGGTTCGCGACGTGTGCGCAGGATCGCACCCAGGCGCTGATCGAGCGCCAATATGGTTAACCACTCCTTGCGACTACGGCCATCTACGTAGTGAAGCGCAAGCCTTTCTGGTTCTAGTAGACCGTCAAGCAAAGCCTGTTCCCCGGCCATCACGCCACCTCGAAGCCGCAGAATATACGACGGCGGAGGGGCCAAAGCCTGACCCTTGATAGCCTTATGATCACCGCAAATCCGCTCATCGAAACTTGGTTAACCGTAAAGGTGCGCGGGCCGGAAGTGATCGTCCAATTCCGGGAATTCTTCAATGCCTGACACCTCGCCGCATCACCTGCAGGAGCTTGCCGCCGATAGCAACCGCGGCCTACTTCGCCGCCTCCGCTACAGCGATGGTGGCAACGTAATGGCGATTGCGGCCGCGTCTCTCCTCCCGCTGATGGCCATGATCGGCGGCGGGATCGATATGAGCCGTCTCTACCTGACCAAGACCCGCTTGCAGCAGGCGTGTGACGCGGGCTCGCTCGCGGGGCGAAAGTCCATGGTGGGTTTGGACTTCACCACCGCCGACAAAGGCACTGCGGAAGAGTTCTTCCGCAGCAATTTCCCGGAAGGGAAGTACGGCACGGAAAGCGTTGAGGTTGAGTACGAGGCGTCCGGCGCTGGCGCGGTCACCGGTACCGCCACCGTCTCGGTGCCCATGACTTTGATGACCCTGTTCGGTCAGCCGGAACGAGAGATTTCGGCAACCTGCACGGCCGACCTTCAGTTGCCGAACACGGACGTGATGTTCGTTCTCGATACGACATTGTCGATGAATCAGACGAACCAAGGCGACAGCCAGTCTCGCATCAGGGTTCTGCGCAGCTCTGTGACAAACTTTTATGACACCTTGGAAGGCCTGAAACCTGCTGGAAGCAACATCCGCTATGGATTCGTGCCCTATTCCTCCACGGTAAACGTTGGAACACTACTCAGGCCCGATTGGATCGTTGACAACGCAGTATACGACTCACGCGTTTTTGACACGGTCTATCAGGCTCCGGGCAGTACCCAGCCGGGCGAGATATATGATCAGACTCCTCCAGGAGAGCAAATCGGTCTTCCGGTCGTAACCACGGACACGAGTCGTTCGCTCGAGAACTGCGTCGCGCCGCCCAATACTCGCACGCAATCTTCGACATGCACCCCCTGGGTTCCAGCAACCGGAGTCCCGCGAGAGCGTACTTGTACTCAGGTGTACACCGGAAACACTTATTCTGCGAGCACCGCTGGTGGTGTTTGTACTATCACGAAGGCGGTCTGGGACGGGGTCATATACAAATGGCTGCAGAGGATAATTCAAAATCCCGATGCCGGTAAACCGATACCCGGCGGGAAGTATCCTCATTGGATATACAGGCCCGTATCGTATTCGATGACGAGCTTGAAGACCGCGTCTGGCGCTGGAACGGTTACTGGCGGAAGTCTCACGGCGCCAGTTCTCCTGAATTCAACGGGCGACGGTGCAGCCAACGTAACGGTCAATTGGGGAGCGGCCAACGGCTGTATCGAGGAACGCGCCACACGCCGCACCAACGAAGGTTCAGGTGTCCCTCGCCTTGACATGGATGTCGAAATGGTGCCCGACCGATCCAAGCCCGAAACCCAGTGGAAGCCCTTTCTGCCGGCCTTGGTCTATGCGCGCATAGCTTACTCGCCAACGGATACGAATGCGAACTGGTTGTACACGAATGACCCAGAGACCCGCACGATATTGAGGGGGAACACCAGCAACAGTTCCTTCTTCACCTATGGCAATTATTCGCTCTACGCTGCTTGCCCCAGGGCCGCCCGCATGCTTCGTGCGATACCGACCCAAGGCGAGCTGACCACCTACCTGAACGGGCTCAACCCGAACGGTTTCACCTATCACGACATCGGGTTCGTATGGGGTTTGCGCCTCATGTCGCCGGACGGTCTATTCGCTGCGGAAAATCGTGCTGCGGAGGCGACCGGTCGTGTGGCCCGTCATCTGATCTTGATGACGGATGGAAACACCGAGACTAAACTTAACGCCTACGACGCATGGGGCGTTTCGGCGATGGATCGGCGGCGTACACCGACCGACGCCGTTCCCGACGATCCGACACAAAATGCAATCACCGAGGATCGTCTCCAAGAATTGTGCACTTACGCAAAGGACCACATGAACATCACCGTGTGGGTCATCGCCTTCGGTGATGAGTTCAAGGACGGCGGTGTGGCGGCCGTGCCGCCGAACCTCAAGAATTGTGCCTCGCCGGGACGTGCCTATGCAGCAGCCGATGCTCCGGCATTGAACGCGGCTTTCGCCGAGATCGCGACACAGATTGCCCAGTTGCGGATTACGAAATGATGCGCAGGAGTTTGTGTCGCTTCACACGCGCGCTTGTGAGTGACGAGCGGGGAGCGACGATTGTCGAATTCGCTTTCATATTGCCCGTGTTCGCCGGGCTGCTGATGTTCCTGTTCGACACAGGATATTTTCTCTACGCACGCTCGATCCTGGCGGGCGAAGTCAACGCAGCCGCCCGCGCTTCCACCCTAGAAACCGCCACAGCGGCCAACGTCGCCGCGGTCGATGCCGGCGTCACAGAGCAAGTTCACAGACTCGTCCCTCACGGCAACCTCTCTTTCGAGCGCAGGGCCTTCAAGTCGTACGCTCTCGCCAGCGGCTTGGAACCTTTCAAGGACATAGACGGCGATGGGGAGTGCAATCATGGCGAACCGTTCGTCGACGGCAATAACAACCTGGTGAGGGACAGGGACACGGGCACGGCCGGCACCGGCGGAGCCAAAGACGCCGTGGTCTACACCGCCACGCTCACTTACGATCGACTGTTCCCGGTCGCAGGACTGCTTGGCTGGGACCAGGTGGCAACTGTCACGGCGAGCGCGATCATGCGCAACCAGCCCTTCGCCAATCAGGCCGAGCCGGCCATCCGCACCTGCCCGTAGGATTGGGACCATGACCCTTGCCAAGCTCCTTCCCGCCGGCCTCACTCGCCGCCTTCGCCTAGATCAACGAGGTGTGGCGTTTATCGAGTTCGCGGTGACGCTGCCAATTCTCTTGGTGCTGATGAGTTCGGGCCTGGAGCTCGCGAACTACGTAATCACGCTCAAGCGTATCGGTGAAATCGCTGCCCTAACGGCCGACAATGCCTCACGCATGGGCGCGCAAAGTGCGATCCGGAACAAGCCGATCAGCGAAGCCGAAATTAACGACGTCTTTGTCGGCGCAAACCTGCAGGCCGGATCGATTGATCTCGCGCAGAACGGCCGGATCATTCTGTCCAGCCTGCAACGCAATGGGAGCGATCAACAGCTCATCAAGTGGCAGCGTTGTTTCGGGGACCTTACTCACGCCTCCTCGTATGGCGTCGAGGGAGACACCCCAGCAGACGGAATGGGCCCAGCGAATGACAAGGTCATGGCCGCGCCTGGAACCGCGGTGATGGTGGTCGAAATCGCCTACGAGTACAAACCTCTGGTCCCGCTAATCAGCCTCCCCCTCGGCGAGATTACCGACTACGCTGCGTTCAACGTCAGGGACGATCGCGATCTCAGTGAGGTTTACAATACCGACGGAGACGACGTTTCAACTTGTTCGTGAAGGCTGAGCGTCTGTCGCCGGGCTTCAATACGGGGCCTGCTGCGACGCAGGATTGATCGACTTCCATCTGATATCACTGGTAATTCTTAGTGGCATAACAGAGGTAAGCCCTACCTCGCAAAACGCCGCGTTCCACGTCCGAATGGCAACACTTCATTAACCCTCATCTTTGAGGGTCCAGTCACCGTAAAACACTATTGGCTGGAATTGGGTCGAGTTATTCGGGGTCAATTCCATGCTTGATGCCAAGCAATGCGCATCGCGGAAAAATAGCACGAGCAGCCGAGAAGGCGTGCTCCGCCGATTGTTGCGCAACGATGCGGGCAACATCATGGCCATTACCGCCGCGGCCACGCTTCCTATGCTCGCCGTTATCGGCGGCGCCGTCGACATCAGCCGCGTGTACCTCGCGAAGGGCCGCGTCCAGGCAGCCTGTGACTCCGCGGTGCTCGCGGGTCGCAAGGCCATGTCGACCAACACCTACACCACGGCCGCGCAAAATCGCGCCAACAGCATGTTCAATTTCAACTTCCAGGATGCTGACTACGGCACCAGGAACACGTCGTTCGTCAGCAGCGCCAATTCGGAAGGCAAGGTCAGCGGCATCGCGAAGACGACAGTTCCCATGGTCGTGATGGGAATGTTTGGCGCCGACCCCAAGCAGCTTTCGATAACCTGCAGCGCCGACCTTCAGATTCCAAACATCGATGTCGTGCTGGTGCTCGACGTCACTGGGTCGATGGACGATCCCATCAATGGCACCAAGAAGATCGACTCGCTGAAGCTGGCTGCAAAGGATTTTTACGATACCCTGGCGACCGCGATGGTGGGCAATACCCAGTCGCAAGTTCGCTACGGCTTCGTGCCTTATAGCCAGGCGGTAAACGTCAAGGATATCTTCAAGAGCTCTCCCGATGCGAGCAAAGGCGAACTGCCGCTCAGCCACCTTTCGGATACGATGGTGGTTCAGTCGCGCGTCGCCAATTTCAATACTCTGGTCGACAATGGCTGGAAGGTGGATTCCAGCGCCACACCGGTGAAATTTACGCAGGTCTTCAACAAGTCTAACGACAACTCGAAGAACCCCTATACCGCGGTGAGCGTTACGGGCACCAATATTTCGCAGTTCGATTGCGACCAATACGGCGGCAACCTTAGCTTCCAAATCGACGACGGGACCAACGTTCAGGTTAATCTATTCCCGCGCATTGGCAGTTCATGGAGTGGCGAATCGCTGGGTAGCTCTATTCTCTATATACCCGAGGGTTCAAGCACCGCTCAGACCGGCGAGCCGACAACCGGCCAGTCCTATACCAAGGTCAGCTTCGAGAAGGTCTCTGGCGCGACAAACAGCACCTACGCCGCCTGTACGCGCCGTGTGATACAAACCCGATATATCAAGGATAAGGGCTACAAGATCACGAGCTGGACCCACCAGCCCGTCACCTACGCCGTGGACGCTTATAAGGCTTCTACAGCGCTCAACTACACCAGCAGCGTCAGTGATACCGACCGGGTGGCGACGAGTGGGTCCTACGACCCGGTTGCTCTTCAGGCCATGGGTATCGGCAGCGTTTCGAGCACTACCTGGGGTGGATGCATCGAGGAGCGGGACACCGTTGCCGTGAGCAGCTTCTCGCCAATTCCGACCGGTGCGCTCGATCTCAACTACATTGATGGCGGCACTTCGGCCTCTCGCAGGTGGCGCCCGATCCTGCGCGAGCTGAGCTATGAGCGCGATAAGGGGTCAGCCAGCCAGACCTATACGGGGAACAGCTACACCGCAAAGAAGCACAGCCTGACATGCCCGGGCGTCAGCATTCGCAACCTGAATGTCATGACGAAGACCCAATTCGACAACTATATCAATTCGCTCTCGGCAGGCGGTAATACCTACCTTGATGTCGGAATGATCTGGGGCCTGCGATTGATCAACCCGCAAGGGATGTTCTCCAACCGCAATCTCATTGGCCCGAATGGCGGCCAAATCAGCCGCCACATCATCTTCTTGACCGACGGTACACCGGCCGAAGCCACGGGCTCCATTACCGCCTACGGAGTAGAGGATCTGGAAAAACGGATCGCCGGCTCAACGGGTGTATCTGTCGCAACGCTGCACGCCCGGCGCTTCCAGGCGCTCTGCGACGCTCAGCGAGGGGCCGTGAGCATCTGGGCCATCGCGTTCGGGACCTCGGTCTCCGGCAACCTGTCAACTTGCGCCGATCCTGGCCGCGCGTTCCAAGCCAACAACACGACCCAGCTTCGCGACGCATTTAAGAGCATCGCAAAGCAAGTCGCCGACCTGAGGCTGGTGGATTGATCATGAAACTAGGACCCTTCACCAGGCGGCGCCTGGCGGCCGATGAAACAGGCGTGGCGGCGATCGAATTTGCATTCGTGGCGCCTGTATTCCTGATGATGTTGATGGCCGTATTCGACGTCGGCTTCCTGTTCTACGCCCAGTCCGTTTTGCAGGGAGCGGTCGATGAGGGTGCACGCTCGGCGTCGCTTGAGAACACGCAATGGACCACCATCAAAGAGCGCGTAAGCCGACAGGTGAAGGCGGTCATCCCCGTGGGAAATGCGTCAACCGATATCAGCTTCGATTTCGACCCGAGCTATTACGCCAACTACAAAGACGTCAATCTGCCGGAAGACTTCACCGACAAGGACGGCGACGGAGAATGGGACCCGAATGAATGCTACGTCGATCGCAACGGCAACGGATCGTATGATCTAGACGTCGGCCTTGGCGGTCGTGGTGGAGCTCAGGACGTAGTGTGGCTCCACGCTCAGGTTACCTACAAGCGGATCTTCCCGCTTTGGGCCATGCTGGGCCAGTCGCAGGACTACACGATCTCCGCTTCGACATTTCTTCGCAATCAGCCGTTCTCCGCCCAGGCGGCACGGGTAGGGGTAGCCATATGTCCATGAACCCGAAACCGTTTGTGCGAACGCCGCGAGAAATCCTGGCGGGCCTCAAGGGCGACCAAAGCGGCGTCATAATGATTGAAATGGCGTTCGCGATGCCAATTTTCGTGGCCTTCGCATTCTTAGGAGTGGAAGTCGCCAACCTGGCGATAGCCAATATGCGCGTAAGTCAGATCGCAATGACAGTGGCTGACAACCTGTCTCGCGCCAAACAGACGGTCCCGTTGGGCCTGCCCCAGCTTCGTGAAGTCGATATCAACGACGCGCTGTTGGGCACTCAAGTCCAAGGTGGCAGTACCTTGGAAATCCTCAAGGAGGGGCGGATCGTTGTTTCAAGCTTGCAGCAGAATTCCTCGGGACGGCAAACGATCCTATGGCAACGTTGTAAGGGCAAGCTCAATGTCGCTTCGGCATATGGCGCGCAAGGCGCCACTCAACCCAGCAGCGGAACCGGTGGATTCCAGGGAATGGGCGTCGGGACGCAACGTGTTCAGGCCGAAGCGAACAGCGCAATCATTTTCAGTGAGGTCACCTACGACTATCAACCGACCTTCGGCGACTGGGTCCTCGGCAAGGTCCGGCTGCGGCGCGAAGCTGCGTTTTACGTCCGGGACGATCGAGACCTGACCAAGGTCTACAATCCCGCGCCGACTGACACTCCGTCTACGTGCGACAAGTTCAACACGTTTTGAGATCCGCCAGCACTGCCTCTTGAACGTAAGACTCAAGAGGAGGCACCGAACGGTCCCTTGGTGCAGTCAATCGCCTCCAAGGGACCGTTCTGTCACCGCGTTAGTAAGCCTAGCGGCTGACGATCGACCGAACGGCTGCAGCGATCTTATCGGTGCTGATCAGCGCCATCGCTTCGAGATTGGCCGCATAAGGCAGTGGCACGTCCTCGTTGCAAACGCGCAGAACCGGGGCATCGAGATCGTCGAAGCCTTCTTCCATGCAGATCGAGATGATTTCCGAGGCGATCGAGCAGCCCGGCCAGCCTTCTTCCGCAACGACGAGGCGATTGGTCTTGGCGAGGCTCGCCAGGACCGTTTCCTTGTCGAGCGGACGCAGCGTGCGCAGGTCGATGACTTCGGCGTCGATGCCCTCTGCAGCGAGCGCTTCAGCCGCCTCCAGCGACAGGCCGACGGCAATCGAGTAGGACACGATGGTCACATCACTACCCTCGCGCACCACACGGGCCTTGCCTATCGGCAGGACGTGATCATCGAGTTGCGCGACCTCGAAAGTCCGCCCGTAAACCAGCTCGTTTTCGAGGAACACGACCGGATCTTCGCAGCGGATCGCCGCCTTCATCAGGCCCTTGGCGTCAGAGGAATCATACGGCGCGATCACGATCAGACCCGGTACGCTGGCGTACCACGGGGCATAGTTCTGGCTGTGCTGCGCGCCAACGCGGCTCGCCGCACCGTTCGGACCACGGAACACGATCGGACAACGCATCTGCCCGCCCGACATGTAGTTGGTCTTGGCCGCAGAGTTGATGATGTGATCGATCGCCTGCATGGCGAAGTTGAAGGTCATGAACTCGACCACCGGACGCAAGCCGCCCATGGCAGCACCGGTACCGATACCGGCGAAGCCGTATTCGGTGATTGGGGTGTCGATCACGCGCTGGGGACCGAACTCCTCGAGCAGACCTTGAGTGACCTTGTAAGCACCCTGATACTCGGCGACTTCTTCGCCCATCACGAACACGCGATCGTCGAGCCGCATCTCTTCGGCCATGGCGTCGCGCAGGGCCTCGCGCACAGTCAGCTTGACCATGTTCGTGCCCGAGGGAATCTCGGGATCGGCTGCAGGCTGGGACTTGGCAACGGGCCGTTCGACTGCCGCAACTGCACTGGGCGCTTCCGCCTTCGGCTCGGTCACAGCGGAAGCAGATGCTACGGCCGTGGCGTCTTCGCCCTCGCCCGCCAGAACCGCGATTACGGTTCCTACTGCAACGTTTTCAGTGCCTTCGGGCACGAGGATCTTGCCCACGGTGCCCTCGTCAATCGACTCGAACTCCATCGTCGCCTTGTCGGTCTCGATCTCGGCAAGCACGTCGCCAGCGGAGACGGTATCGCCTTCCTTGACCAGCCACTTGGCAAGAGTGCCCTCTTCCATGGTCGGGGAAAGGGCCGGCATTTTCAACTCGATCGCCATGGTCAGTAAGTCTCCACCAGGACGTCGGTATAGAGCTCGCTCGGGGCGGGTTCGGGCGAGCTTTCCGCGAAATCAGCTGCCTCTGCCACTTGCGCACGGATGCGCTTGTCGAGATCTTTCAGCTTTTCTTCGTCGATGCCCATTTTGATCAGTTCAGCCTTGGCGCCTTCGATCGGATCGCTGTGATCGCGCACGCCCTGCACCTCTTCACGAGTGCGGTACTTGGCGGGATCCGACATCGAGTGGCCGCGGTAACGATAGGTGTTGAGTTCCATCAGCACCGGTCCGTTGCCATCGCGCACATGGGCAACTGCGATCTCGGCCGCATTGCGAACCTCGAGCACGTCCATGCCGTTCACCTTCATGCCGGGAATGCGAAACGCAGTCCCGCGACGGTAGAATTCGGTTTCGGCCGAGCTGCGCTTGACCGACGTGCCCATGGCATACTGGTTGTTTTCGATGACGAACACGATCGGCAGCTTCCACAAGCTGGCCATGTTGAACGTCTCGTAGACCTGCCCCTGGTTCGAAGCACCATCGCCGAAGTAGGCCATGCAGACCCCGCCATCGCCGCGATACTTGTGCGCAAAGGCCAGGCCGGCGCCGAGCGGCACCTGGGCCCCAACGATACCGTGGCCGCCGTAGAAAGCGTGCTCTGTCGAAAACATGTGCATCGAACCGCCCTTGCCGTGGCTAATGCCAGCCTGGCGTCCGGTAAGCTCGGCCATGATGATCTTGGGATCGATGCCGTAAGCGAGCATGTGGCCATGATCGCGGTAACCGGTGATGACGCTGTCTTTTCCTGCCTGCAGGGCGTCCTGCAGTCCGACGGCTACGGCTTCCTGGCCGATGTAGAGGTGGCAGAACCCGCCGATCAGACCCAGGCCGTAAAGCTGCCCAGCCTTTTCCTCGAAGCGCCGGATCAGCAGCATTCTTTCGTAGAAAGCCAGAAGCTCGTCGGTAGAGGCGTCAAAGCGCCTGTCCTGTTCGAACGACTCCTGAAGGCTATGCAGGGCAAAATTATCGCCCGAATTTCCGACACTTGCAGAAGCTTCTGCGGCAGGCTTTTTTGCCGGCGTCCGCTTGGTCTTTCCGGAACTTGAACTGGCGGCTCGTGCCAAGGCCTCTTCCCCTGATGGCGCCACGTTGGCGCAGGATGAGCCCCGCCTATAGGCAATAGATCGCGTGGCTGGCAACGCCCCGATTGTCGCTATTTTTGAGGTAACCGCCGGCTTGCGGGTCAGTTGACCTTATCGGCCTTGTCGAGCTCGACGACGTATTCGTCCGGATGCGCCACGTTGAGGTTCTTGCGCAACAATTCCGTCGCCAGATCTGGATCGACGTGGTTGGGATCGAGGCGGTCCACCAGGTTTTCCAGCTCATCCCGTTCGGCCTTGAGCTTGGTAATTCGCTCCTGCCTCTGCTGAAGCAACGCGAGGTTTTCCCCCCACGCCAGGACCCCGTACGGACCGACGAACGTGAGACCGCCCAGCAGCAGGAGGACGCCTAATGCTCCGAACCGGGCAACCTTTTCCCTGACAATTTCGCGCTTGGTTACCGACGGATTCATGATCGGAGAGAATCACAGTCACCTCCGCATTTCAAGCGCTTTCGTCGTATTCTTCGAGTTATCCGCAACCAGGCCCCCGCGGAGCATCATTGTCCAGCGGACCCAAAGCGGTTACAATCGCAACCATGTCCGATCTTTTCGACAATCCGCTCGCACTCGATGGGTTCGAATTCCTCGAGTTTTCTGCTCCTCAAAAGGGCCTGCTGGAACCGGCTTTCGAACGCATGGGCTTCAGCCAGGTTGCGCGACACCGAAGCAAGGATGTGCAGCTTTGGCGTCAAGGTCACATCAACCTCATCGCCAACTACGAACCACGAAGCCCCGCCGCTTACTTCGCGGCTGAGCACGGTCCTTCCGCCTGCGGAATGGGCTTTCGGGTGCGAGATGCCGGCCGGGCCTATGCTTTGGCAATCGAGCGAGGAGCGGAACCCGTTGAAGTCAAAACTGGTGCGATGGAACTCAATATCCCCGCGATCAGGGGCATCGGACGCTCGCTGATCTATCTCATCGATCGCTACGACGACGACCTGAACATCTACGACATCGACTTCGTTTTTCTGGATGGGGTCGAGCGCTATCCAGTCGGCGCAGGCTTCCACACGATCGATCACCTGACTCACAACGTCTATAGCGGAAGGGCCAGCCACTGGGAGGACTTCTACTCACGGATCTTCGGCTTTCGCGAATTTCGCCAGTTCGACGTGACCGGAGAGTACTCCGGACTCAACACCAAGGTCATGATGGCGCCCGACGGCAAGATCCGCATTCCGCTCAACGAGGAAGGAGAGGCTGGCGGCAAAGGTCAGATCGCCGAATACCTGCGCGCCTATAATGGCGAAGGCATTCAGCACATCGCCCTGGCTAGCGATGATCTCTATGCCTCGCTCGACAGTCTCGCACTGCGTGAAATGGCGTTCGCCCCGCCCCCACCCGACGCGTACTATCGCCAACTCGAGGGGCGCCTGCCCGATCACGGTGAACCCGTCGAGGATCTCCAGAAGCGCGGCATTCTCGTCGACGGAACGACAGAAGGCGGCAATCCCAGGCTTTTGATGCAGATCTTCAGCCGGCTGATGATCGGCCCGGTCTTCTTCGAGTTCATCCAACGCAAGGGCGACGAAGGCTTCGGCGAAGGCAACATCAGCGCGCTGTTCAAGTCGATGGAGGACGACCAGCTTGAACGAGGGGCTTTGAGTTCAGACTAGCACCTCGGTCGGGGTTTTCCCCCTTCCGACCGGCGCAAGCCTATTGCGCCCTCTCCGGGTTCCCGCCACTAAGCGGGCAAGGAATGAGAGGGGAGTTTCAATGTCGATCATCAGGTACCGCGCAACGATCATGGCTGCTGCGGCCGGATCGCTGGTAGTCGCGAGCGGTCCTGCCTTGGCCCAGATTGACCAGCGCACCGCGGCCAGCATCATGGTCGAGTGCTCCAAGATCGGCGACCCGACGGCCCGCCTCGCCTGCTACGACAACAACATCCGCAATATCGACCCCGGTGCTCCCCTGCCTCCTCCCACTGATCGAGCGGGTGTGAGCGGCGGGGCAGCACCTGCGCCTCAGGCTGGACCTCAGGGTTTCGGGTTTGAAAGCGTCAAGCGCCGTGAAGAGCGCTTCACCCCTGTCGCCCCATCGGAAAAGCAGGTCACAGCGACTGTGGCCTCTGCCGCGCAACGTGAGCCAGGGATTTACCTCGTCACCCTGTCAGACGGCGCGCAGTGGCTCTTTGCCGATGGTGTGGACTTCGGCTTCCGCCCTCCGAAACGCGGACAGACGATCGAAATCGAGCGCGGTGGCATGGGAGGCTACTTGATGCGCATCGACGGACAAGAACCAGTTCCCGTCCGGCGGATGCGCTAATTCAGGCGCGGTCGATCTCGGCAAAGGCGCGTTCGCGCGCGAGTTGAGCAACCGCGTTCCTGCGCACCTTATCGAACGTCGTCAGGAACCTGGCCCTGTGGCCGGGCTCCAGAGGCGCGAGCAAGAAGGTGCTGCGCTGGCGGCCCGCTTCCTGGATCACTTCGACGAGCTTTTGCCCCTCCACACTCGGGTAGAAGCGGCCGTGCCGACGGCCGGGCCTACCTTCGCGAGACACGAGGCCGCGGTCGACCAGAGCGTTGACGGTCCGCGCGGCCTGGCTGTGATCCCGAGCCAGGGCGGCCACGAGTGCACTCCATTCAATGGGCGGATTCATGCCAATCTCGGACAGCACGAACGCCTCAAACGTCGACAATCCGGTGAGCCTTTTGAAAGCTAGAGCTCCGCTCCTGCTGAAGTAAGCACTCAGAGTCATCAATGGCGCGATAATCCGTGTGCGGTCGATCACGACCTTCTCTGCCTGCCGGTCCTCATCCTCTCGATCACCGGCATCCGCACCCTTGCCGCCCTGCACCAATGCTCGCTCCTGATCGTAGAGTGCAATCGCCCGATCGAGCAGGATTTCGATGGCCTCAAAGAACTCGGAAAGCTCAGCCTCTGATATATCGATAGTCAGTTCGCGATTTCGCAACTCCGCCATTCGCGAAAGGCGCTTGCCGAGGCGCTCTCCATCACGAGTCAGGCGAAGCGGTGCGCGGATCTGTTCCCTTTCGACTAGCCGCATCTCGAGCAAGCGTTTCACCGAACGACTGACCTGGGCCTTATCCACACCAACTGCGCTGGAAATATCCGCGGGCACGAGCGCACCCGCATTCTGCAGCAGGAAAAGCAGTCTTCTGTCGAGCTCGATCAAATACTGTTCGCGAGAGTATGAGAGCTCGGCACTTTCGCGGACCTTGTGCAGCACCTGCCACAATTCGCTCTGAATGACATGTGGCTGAGCAGAAACTTCCGAGCCGGAGGGCGGCACCGCCATGCGAGCGGAGGCTTCTATCCCGTTGAGGATCAGATCGAGCCGACTGGTGAAGCAAGCCGGGGTACTTTCAGACTTCGGCCAATCCCGAGCACCGAGCGCATAGGCCTCGATCACTTTGATCGCATCGTCGACCAAGGGCCCAAGCGCCAGTGTCAGCGTCGAGAGATCGCGTTCATCGTTCGCCCTATTCCCGCTCGCAGTATGCCACGCCGCCTCGGCACGACGGCGCAAGAGCGACCGCCAATCGGCCGCCTCGACGGTTGATCCATCGAGCCCACTGCTCACGAAACTGCCTTCCGGCGGCGCCTGCCGCGTGTCCATTAGTGCGGTCTCTCCCGACCGTTTCTTCCCTTAAGTTGGAATGTATAGCCCTAATTCAGGGAATGAACAGACAACCCGACGGAGTTGTGGATTCGTCACCAGGCCAAATGGCGCTGACCGCCCAGATTAACCTTGTTACTCCCCTGAAAGGTACGCGTCGGACATCGAATTTCGAAGCGATGCACCTTGGCAACACATGCGGCGCTTGGGAGCCAAGAGAATTGTCAAAAAACGGCAGAAATCCGCCAAAAACGTTGACTTAGCTAATCATCGGCTTCTCAGGGATTTCCCTCAGTCTGCGCAACAATGCTGCCAGAAGTGCCGGAATTGAGACACTTTCAGGGGCCTTGCCAGATTCCTTCGCTAGACACCGCCAAAGCCTGTCAATATGTGTTCTCCCTAAGCGGACCTCTTGCCGATTCCGAAGAGCGAGGCCGCAAAGGGTAGGGGTGACAATGTCCATGACATTTTTGCAAACTCGCGCCTCTGGCATGCCGCTGCGTGCGGCTGCCTGCGCGTTTGCGCGCCTCTAACCAAGAATTCGAACACCGGTCCGGGCTCACAAGCTTGGGCCATCTTTGTGAAGGGAGCACGACGTGAGGAGTCTACACAACATGGGGGTATACAAGTCCCTGCTATTGGCAGGATGCGCGGGTACCATAACGCTGGCGATGCCGGCGGCTGCGCAAACCGTTGATTGCGACGCCACTCCGGACAATCCGGCCTGCGCCGTCGCCAACGACGCGATCATCGTCACGGGTTCGCGCATTCAGCGCCAGGACTTCGAGTCGAACAGCCCGACCATCACCGCTGACGAAGCGCTGCTGCAGAACTCCTCGACCACCGCGGTCGAAGCCAACCTGAACAAGCTGCCGCAGTTCGTTCCGGCGCAGACCCCGACCCTGGGCGGCGACATTCAGCCGACCGCGACCAACACCCCGGGCGCTGCGACCGTGTCGCTCCGTGGTATCGGTTCGAACCGTACGCTCGTCCTCGTCGACGGCCGTCGTTCGACCCCGGCCAACGCTTCGGGCGTCACCGACATCAGCACCATCCCGTCGGCCGCGATCGAGCGCGTCGAAATCATCTCGGGCGGTGCTTCGGCGACTTACGGCGCTGACGCCGTCGCCGGTGTCACCAACTTCATCCTGAAGAAGAACGTCCAGGGCCTCGAACTCGACGCCCAGGCCGGTATCACTCAGGAAGGTGACGGCTTCGAATACCAGCTGTCGGGCATCATGGGCACCGACTTCGAAGATGGCCGCGGCAACATCAGCCTCGCGCTCTCGATGAACACTCGCGAAGCCAACTATCAGCGTGACCGCAAGTGGTACTCTGATATGTTCAACGATCCGCTGATCGCTGGCTCGGGCTTCTTCAACAACTCGCCTTCGGCGATCCTGTCGTTCGGTAACCCGCTCACCCAGGCTGGTGTGGACTACCTGAACAACACGCTGTTCCCCGATGCCTCGGCCGGTCCGGCTCTGACTGGCGCTGGCTACAACATCTACTTCAATCCCGATGGCACGGCCTGGACCGGCACTGGTTTCAACCAGCGTCGCGGTACGCAGGGCTTCAACTCGGGCGCGCTTGACGGCCAGCCCTGGAAGCAGACTGCAGCCGGCAACATCGGCTTCAACAACAACAACCTGTACCTGATCCTGCCGCTGACCCGCTACAACGCGCTCGCCCGCGGCAACTACGAGATCAACGACTGGATCGGCGTGTTCGGTCAGGCGACCTTCAGCGCAGTCAACACCTACACCCGCAACGAGCCGGGCCCGATCACCAACGGTTGGGACGTGTTCATGCCGTACGGCACGGGCGTGTATGTCGGCAGCGACGGACGTCAGTCGAACGGTTCGCAGATCGGCACCGGCAACCCGAGCTCGGTCATTCTTAACGGAATGTCCTACCTTGGTTCGTCCTATGTCGACGCGACCCCGGGCAACCTCGCCGACAACCCCAACAACCCTGCGTTCGCTGCTCTCTATTCCGCAGCTTACGGTTGCGGTGCGGTTGGTGGCACCGGCGGTTGTACGAACAACCAGGTTCTCGGCCAGTTCCTTCCCGCCGAGCTTCAGACGATCCTGAACAACCGTTCGAATCCGAACGCGCCGTTCCAGCTTTCGACTCTGATGCCGGACGATCGCGAAACCTTCACCGACGTGATGACCTACAACATCACGACCGGTCTGCAGGGTTCGGTTCCGGGCACCGACTGGACCTGGGAAGCCTTCGTCAACCACGGCGAATCGCACACCTTCGCCCGTCAGACCGGCATCTACTCGCTTGAGCGTGTTCAGACCGTCCTGACTTCGCCGGGCTTCGGACG